>CAZDGU010000008.1:0-131588 GCA_964505215.1 uncultured Balneola sp. | reverse complement strand
CAACATAGCTGCTTGACTACTCTAACTTACTGTCCACTTTTTTGTTGCAAGTCCACTTCACTGAAAGTGTACACATCATCAAAGTTAAAAATAGAAAAAGTGGTTTTGGTAATGAGCTCATTATCACGGAAAAGATCTACTGCTCCGCCTAAGCCGGCGTCATAAATTTGAATATTTCCGGGAGCTGCATTGCTTGCGGGCTTCACCCAGAACTCATACTGGTGAATTTGGTCGCCACTGTCGAAGGGTGTTTGTTTACCCGAGATAGATAAATAGACGTCTTGTGCGAGTACGTTAACACTCCAGTAAAAAATAAGAGCAATACATAAAATTAAACGCGATATCATTTTCATGACTTCACTCCAATGGTATAAGTTTTAGAGAGATAGGCCTTCCCGTTATAAGCATCTTTAAAAGAGATAGTGAGCTGTCCTTTTACGGCAGGAAAGGTAATACCCCAGCGTCCTTTAGAATCTGTTTTAACATTTTTTTGTACATCGGTCAGGTTTAGCTGCACTTCTAAACCCGGATAGGCCATGCCCGAAACGGTAATTACCGGATCTGTAGCCGTGAGAACAGAATTACCTTCGGCTCCTTGAAATTGCAATTTGTACAACACTTGCTCAGTAAGCTGTATAACCCGAAGCTGTATTTCTGTTTTATTCTCCGAAGCATCTATGGCCGAAATTGAAAGAAATTGGTCGGTGGAAATGTCTGTTTTATTAAATGAAAAGCGTCCATTTTTGCTTACAGAAATGGATTTATCATCCACTATTAAAGATGCATCCGGTTCGGTGATGCCCGTGAGTCTTAACTCATTTTGTAAGGTGAACAGAATGTTATTCCGCGTATTATTAATAAAAAGCGGAGGCGGTTTGTTGTCTATATTTCTGAAAAGGTGCGCAAGCCGCCCGCTTCTTTCAATAAATCGTTAACAAAGGCTTCTTCCCAGCGTCCTAAAAGTCCCTGCCTTTTATCCACATCACCTTCTTTATGGGTAATTTGGGCCTGTACGCTTATCACTCTGTCCAGCGCTCCGGCATGTTCAATTCGGCGCAGTATTTCTTTATCCAACAGCCAGTCAGGAGTTGAAAATACGTGTTCATTGACGAAATCAACGGCTTTCTTTTGATAGCTTTTTGGCACAGGCGTGTATAGCACTCCCGGCTGATCAGAGCTTTTACGGCTTTGGTACATTCCGCCCACATTGGTGGCAACATGTCCGGCATAGCGCGCCCACTGGGATACGAGTTCTCCATAAATTTCTTGTAAATCGTCGTAGCCTTTTTCGGGCGTAGAGGTCCATTCTATAAGATTTGGAACTACGCGTTTTAAGTTCATCAGTCCGTAGGTACTGGCCTGCACGGGATCGTCGGACAAATCTTCGGTTTGGGCTGAAGGGTCCCAGCCGGAGGAAGAGGCGAATCGGTAAATAGGATCGTCTGCTTTTTCTTCAATCCAGCGATTTAAAACCGGCACTTCGTCTTCGGGAGTTTCCGCATCAGGGATTACGCGGTAGCCCCAGTTTACGGAGTATTTATCATACGGGCCGATTTTCCGGATGAACCGAATGTTTTCATCGCCGGGCTGAGCAATATAATTCTGGCGGGCATATTCCATAATGGTAGTAGCAATGCCATATTTTTGGGTGAAGGAGCCCGAGCGCAGAGAATCTACCGGATAGGCCGAGCTGGACTGCATATTATGCGGCAAGCCGATGGCGTGACCAATTTCATGAGAAATAACCCGACGCATGGTTTCGCCAATTAAATCATCATCCAGCTGGAGCTTTCGGGCAGCGGGATTGGCAGCTCCGGTTTCAATCATCAGTCGGTTTCTGTACGAGCGCATGTGGTTGTGATACCAAACTATATCACTTTCAATAATTTCCCCCGTTCGCGGATCGCTCACGCTTGGTCCAACCGCATTCCGGATGGTGCTGGCCACCCATCGAACCGTAGAATATCGAATATCTTCAGGACTCCAATCAGGATCTTCCTCAGGCGAAGGAGCTTCTTTTGCAACCACCGCATTTTTGAAACCGGCTTCTTCAAAAGCTTCATTCCAGTCTAAAATTCCCTGTTTTATATACGGAACGTATTTTGTGGGAGTGGCAGGATCCAGATAATACACAATTGGTTTAACCGGCTCCACCAGTTCGCCCCGGGCATAGGCTTGCGGGTCTTTTGGTTCTAAACGCCAGCGGCGGATATAGCTTTTGGTCTCTGCTTTTTGAGCATCCGAGCCATAATCAATTTGATTTACGGTAAACCAGCCCACGCGGTAATCTTCGTATCGCGGACGCATCGGCTGCTTAGGTAACAATACCATAGACTGGCTCATACGCATGGATAGCGTGCCGTTATCTCCGCCCGAAGGAGGATTTCCCGCATTAAAAGTAAGCACATGACGCACTTCAATATTTTCCGGAAAGCTTTTGGCTGATTCTATATAGGTACGATTACCATCCAGCCGGCGAACCTGATATTGTTTACGCAAAAAGCTGGGAGCTCCGCTGATGGCTTCAATATCGGAGGTGAAAAAATCCGTCATTTCTATAACCACCGAATTTGAGTCCCTCCCGATGGCTTTAATTGGAAAAGCGGCAATAATAGGAGCGAAGTTATTAGCTTTTACGGATTGATAAATAGGAAGCGTATCGTTAGCCACGGCGTTATACGACTGCTTTCGCAGTAAAATCTGATCGCGCTGACGTTCAAAAGTCAGTACCTGTTCAGCGGCTTTAGAGCCTCCCGAGTAAAATCCGAAAAAGTTAGAAGGAACTTCAGCCATTCGGCTCACCCATAACATTTCGCGGTTCAAAAGAGAATCCGGGACTTCGTAGTAAAGTTTTTCATCAACCCAGTGCACGCCAAATAAACCCTCATCGGTTTCAGCTTTATTGGTGATGACTTGGTTATACGGCTTCATTCCATTGTTGGATTTACTGAAGCTGCTTGAAGGGGATTTGGAAGCTTTGGAAGCCGTTTGCTTTGAGGAAGAACATCCGCCCAGCAGCAGCAACGCAAAGAATACGGAAAAGAATGACTTAGGAGAAAATAAAGAGATTTGATTAGGTTATCCGAAAAATTGAAGTGATTGAAAGTAGGATTTAAGAAGCAAAAGTGTAGGGTTTTAACATTAAATAACAAAAAGAAATGAGCAGGAAGCGGTTTAAAACCAATGATTCACTTTTTAGCAAAAGCTTACACGAATTCACAAATAACATTAGCCAGTTTTGTTTAAAAATAGCTACCTTAACCGCTCCATAATAACCGTATAACTAAACGTTTTTTATCATGATAATCGGAGTTCCTAAAGAAATTAAAACCCACGAAAACAGGGTTGCACTTACGCCCGGAGGCGCAGTTCAATTAAAGAGTAACGGACATGAAGTATTGGTTCAAAAAAGTGCCGGAGTTGGAAGTGCCTTCAGCGACCAGCAATACATAGATGCCGGTGCCACCATAGTTGATGATGTGGATGAGCTTTGGGAAGAAGCCGAAATGATTATGAAAGTGAAGGAGCCCATTGCCGAAGAATATCCCCGGATGAGAGAAGGGCAGATTATCTTTACCTTTTTCCACTTTGCAGCGGATGAAGCCCTAACCAAAGCCGTGGTTGACTCAAAATGTATTGCCATTGCCTACGAAACGGTAGAAAAAGCAGACGGCTCGCTACCGCTGCTGGTGCCTATGAGTGAAGTGGCAGGACGCATGGCCGCTCAGGAAGGCGCCATTTATCTGGAAAAGCCCAAAGGCGGCCTGGGCGTGTTAATGGGTGGAATTCCCGGCGTTCCTCCGGCCAACGTACTGGTGCTTGGTGGCGGAATTGTTGGCGTGAATGCGGCTAAAATTGCAGCCGGTATGGGAGCCAAAACCACCATAATGGATATTAATATGGCTCGCCTGCGCTACCTGGACGACGTGATGGCCAAAAATGTAACTACCATGTTTTCTTCGGAAGGCAACATCCGCAAAATGCTGCCAACGGTAGATATGATTATCGGTGCGGTACTGATTCCCGGAGCCAAAGCCCCGAAATTAATTACCCGCGACATGCTGAAAGAAATGAGACCCGGAGCGGTGCTGGTTGATGTAGCCATTGACCAAGGCGGCTGTTTTGAAACCTCAAAACCAACCACGCACCAAGATCCTGTTTATACTATTGATGGCGTGGTGCATTATTCCGTAGCAAACATGCCGGGCGCTGTACCTTACACCTCAACTATGGGACTTACCAACGTAACGCTACCATTTGCTGCACAGCTGGCCAATAAAGGCTGGAAAAAGGCGCTGAAAGAAAACAAAGAGTTGCTAAAAGGCCTGAACATTGCCAACGGAACCATCGTGTATCCGTTTGTAGCAGAAGCCTTTGACATGGAATGGGAAGAAGTAGATTCAGTACTGAACTAACCCCCTCCAAAACTTTATACCACAAAGCCCGACAAGGAAACTTGTTGGGCTTTTTTTGTTTGATGAGCCAATTTATACATCCTCCTTGTAATGACTGCCGGAATCTCCGGTTCCAATTAGCTAATTTTTCTATGTGTTGTTTGAGGCTCGCTAATGCAAATGGCTTTACGATGTTTTGAGCCGGGAGGTTGGTGATGAGAGACTTGTAAATTTGGAATTAATTTCGCTATTTCAACCAGATTATATTCCGGCCGATTATACGCAGGGTCTTTAAATACACATTTTTAAAATAACCTATGATTAACTTTTTGTTGGGAATTTCAGCTGGGTTTTTTCTTTGTATGCTGCTTCTTCAACTTTTCACAAAGAAAACAATACACTTTGGAGGCTTAATTGATAAAGCAGAAAATCCAAAACGCTACTGGGTTTTTGCAGGCACTTATTTTGGTGGTTTTATCGCAATGATTAATCTTTACTTCTACTATCAGCTGTAATTGGCAGATGAACCTCTTTTAAAAGGACGTTGATAAGAGTGTATAATTCATACTTGTCACGAATGTCTCATTTGTGCCTGCCCGAACCGTTAATGTGTTGAGGTTTGCTTAAGTAAACTTCAACGGCTTTACGGTGTTTAACAACGGATGGTTGTAAGCGAGGAGAGGACTCATGTATTTTGTCTCTCAAGTATTGTTTTAGGCATATTCCAGTCGAGAAGTTTCTTCAAATGGAAACGGTTCTTCCACCTCAACTTTTATTTTAGTATCAAAAACATCTAAAATTCGTTGTGCTTTTTCTAATGAAACCCCATGATATTCATTGCTTTCATCTTTTGAAACTTGTGCTTGACTGACATTCAGTCGTTTTGCTAATTCAGTTTGGGTCCAACCTTTAGCAATTCTAAAGCCTATTAACCATCGCCCAATACCGCTTAGGCTATGAAGTGTGCCAAAATCTCCTCGTTTTAGGCGTTCATATCCCTCAACTTCTTCTTTTAATTGCTCATGGAAAGACAGTAAAGGCTGAAGAGCACGGTCTATCTCTTCTTTACTTAAATCCATTTCAACAAGCTTTTCTTTTTGTTTTGCAATGGTTTCAAGGTCATTTTCAAGACGTTCTAAAGCTCGTTTGTATTCAGTATCAGTTGTAATCATAATTAGCTCCGTTATGTAGTTTTATGATACGACTTTCACTATTCTTTTAGCTGCACCATTAGACCTTTTACATCGAAAGGCTGCAGGGAAAGTCATTTGGTTACCATGCTTATCTGTAATTCCTGCTAAGTTGCCATAATGAGGATAGAGCTCCACTCTGTAAATATGCCACATAGGTAATTGTTTCTTGACATATCCTCTGTAAGCTTTTCTTTCATCTTTATTCCAGGTCCATACCTTATGCTTGTCTATTTTATTAAATTCATTTTGAACATGACCACTGATAAACTTTGAAAAATCACATTCAAAATAACCATCAATATCATTTGGATGATCTTTCTGTTCTACAAAAGAGCCATTCAAATAAACATCAGTAATACCAATCTGATACAATTGGGTTACCAGTTTCTCACAATTATCGATCAGTGTTAAACGCCATTTACTGTCCCAATTCTTAGAGCCTCCGGTATCTGGACCATGAACTAAGATTGAGTTCCTAAGCTCATCAAATGTTACTTCATAATCACCAGGTGGCAATAATCCTTGTGTATTAAAATCAGGAATTAGGCCCATATATTATAATATATACGTTATTCATTGCATAATATTACTGATAGGTTATGTATTGTGCATGAATAATCCAAAATAATTCTATTTGTATTTTCTTGTCACAACTATCCCGTTAGTAAAACCTGCTCAAACCTCCGGATCCACTCAGCTTGCTTTTTGTTGTTTGAGGTTTACTCATGCAAGGTTTTTTATGAGCTTTCTGATGTTCTGAACCGGGTGGTTGTGAGAAGAGGGAATTATTGGACAGTTTTATCTCTAATAGCGTGGTCAGTTAAATGCAAGGTCGTGATAGTGCTTTTAGGTTGATAACTACATTTTTGTTATCTCGTTCTCACTTACTTTGTTATATTGTTGTTGAATTAACTAAATAGCTTTTGTGTCATGGCAAAATTAGAACACATCAAAAAGAAAGTCGGGCCTATACTGAAAAAATATGGGATTAAGAAAGCCGGTGTATTTGGTTCTGCAGCACGCGGTGAACCTGAAACAAATGATGTTGATTTGTTGGTGAAAATTGATCGGA
Organism: uncultured Balneola sp.; assembly: GCA_964505215.1. Lineage (GTDB taxonomy): Bacteria > Bacteroidota > Rhodothermia > Balneolales > Balneolaceae > Gracilimonas. Next base: position 124,929 of record CAZDGU010000008.1, on the reverse strand, counting down.
AAATTAGTTTATTAGACTTCGTCGGTATCCAACAAGAATTAGAAGACGTGCTCGATATGAAAGTAGATCTCGTTGAGTACGATTCCCTAAAGCCTGCTCTTAAAAAAGATATTCTTAAAGAAGAAGTGCCCATTATATGAGCAAACGCAAGCCGGATGTTTATCTTCAAGATATTTTAGAGAGTATCGGGAAAATTGAAAAATATCTGGATGGAGTGAATGAAAACGAATTTTACCACAACTCCGAAAAACATATTTCCGATGAAATTCGAGATGAATATGTTGACGTTCCCTGGCGTAAGATTGCTGGAATGAGAGATATTATTATTCATGAATATTTTGGAGTCACGCTAAGTATGATTTGGGTAGTAACTCAACGGGAAATCCCAGATTTAAAAACGAAGATTAAAACCATTATAAAAAATCAAAGTTAAGAGTCGTCCATCCTGTTGGTTTCTAAACCTGCTTTATTTACCTTTTTCTTGAAATCACCCCTAGCTCCCTCGCTTATCTCAACGAAGCATCCTTAGCCTATGAAAACGAAAAACCACCGCAAAAAGGTGTTCTACTTTCTCCCAATTGGGATTTTAGTTTTTTTGGCTCTTTTGCAGTTATTTCTTGATTCTTCCGAAGCCATGACGGGGGCCGCTTTTGTAGATCCGGCTCAAGACGAAACCTATCTGCAATCGAGTACAGATCGGATGGATTGGGAGGAAGTAGAAGCTTGGTCGCCCCAACAAAAAGTGGCAGGATTCAGAAATCATGACCGTATTTATACTACCCGTACGGTTCATCACGGAGCAGATGTTTTTGCTTTACCCCAAAGTGCTGAAACTCTATCAGGATTGCAGTATCGGGTTTGGAATTACCGGCTGCATCCGGTTTTCTTTCCGCTTTATAAAAATTATGACATCAATGACTTCATCCTGCACAACAACATTACAGGTTTGCTTGTCCTTAAATCCGGTGAAATTGTTTTGGAGACTTATGCCTCAGGCAACTCACAAAAAACCCGTTGGGGCTCTATGTCTGTGACTAAATCAGTGCTATCTCTGCTGGTTGGAGCTGCCATCGCTGACGGCTACATTTCAAGCACGAAGGATAAAATCATTGATTATTTGCCGGTGCTTAAAGGAACATCATACCAACAGGTAACTATCGAGAATCTGCTTCGGATGTCATCTGGTGTGGAATGGGGCCTCAGTGAGGAGGAATCTGACTGGATGCAAGCGAGAGAAATGACGATGGAGGAACTCACCGTATTTCTGGGAAGCAAAAATCGCTATGCCAAAGCAGGGGAGACGTTCAATTACAACGATGCAGAAGCAAATCTGCTGGGAGCCGCTGTAGCTGCTGCTGTTGGTGAAGATCTTTCAACCTATCTGGAAAAGAAAATATGGCAGCCTTTTGGTATGGAATACGATGCCAATTGGATGACTTACGAGGATGGCGTTCAAACCGGTGGATGCTGTTTTAGCGCAACCTTACGAGATTATGGCCGGCTTGGATTATTCGCCATGAGGAACGGCAAACTGCCCGATGGCTCAAGTTCCCTTCCAAAGAATTGGATGCAGTTATCAACCCAACCTTCCAAAAGTGCCGATAACTACGGATATCTCTGGTGGCTGTTTGAGAACGGCTCCTACGCCGCAATGGGCATTTATGGCCAGCTCATTTACGTAAACCCGGCTGAAGAACTGATAATTGCCACACAAAGTACATGGGAAAACGCCACCGGCAACGCATATTATGTACATCAATCCGCTTTCATAGAAGCTGTAATTTCAGCTTTAAGGTGAGGGGCAACAACTTGAGTTATTGCATATCCTAAAAGTAAAAAAGATGATTTATCTGCTGATCAGATTAAACAGTTGAAATCACTTGTGGAGGAAAAATTATCATGAATAAAGAAATGTTTAATGAACTGCTCGAAAGCATTGATCAAGCCGGTAAAATCAAAAAAGGTCAAACTAAAGCTACTCGACAATTCAATATTGAGGAACCGGATGTAGTTGCGATACGTGAAAAATATAAGATGACTCAACAGGAGTTCTCCGCTTTACTTGGTATTAGTATAGGTACTCTTAGAAATTGGGAACAAGGTAGGCGAAAACCTCAAGGGCCGGCAAAAGTACTTTTACGCATTGCTCAAAAACGGCCAAAAGCTATTTTAGAGTCTTTGACTGAATAACTGCTATTTTTTGTTCCGAACATTTCTGTTCCACCCAGCAATAATCTCTTTTATTGTTTGGGCTTTGCTTGTGGAATATTCTATAAGGGACTTTCACCCCTAAAACCACTCTACTTAATAAGCGTCATTTTTCGTGTAAGTAAAGCACCGGATGTTTGCAGCTGATATAGATAAATTCCACTGGAAAGCTCTTTTCCAACGGTGCTTGCATCAAAAACAACCTGATGCGTTCCGGCTGATTTATTTTTATTCACAAGCGTGGCAACTTCACGCCCCAGCATGTTATACACTTTTAAAGTAACGGAACCGGGCTTCTCTAAATGATATTTGATGACGGTGCTTGGGTTGAAAGGATTGGGGTAATTTTGACTTAACTGTATTTGATTGGCTAACACCTCATTTTCAGGCTCTGTAGCTGTAGTAACGCCATTATACGAAGCCATGGCAGCAAGATTGAGCTGAGTGATTTTCTTCACCAGATTTATATTTACCGTCTCAAAAGAATCGTCGGAGGTATGATAATAGGGATTTGCCTGATAGTAATTATTACTTCTCCATGGCGCATTTTCGATGATAAGGATGGCCGGAATGTTAATATCAGAAAAGGACTGATGGTCGCTATACGTTCCGGTTGCAAAGGGAGGGGCGTTGGTAATCAACCCAATAGAAAAATTCTGATTAGCCTCATAAAACTTCTCACCTAAAGTAATGGATTGCGCCTTCAGGTACTCTTGCTTCACAATAGAGGCATAATCATAGTTCAAATTAAAGCCAATCATATCCATAGAAACCATGCCTATCATTTCTTTTCCCTCACTAAAAAGCCGATTTGCAAAATGCATACTGCCATGGTGATTTCCGGAGTAACTGTATGAGCTACTGCCTCTTTCTTCGGCTCCAAATGCTACTAATTTTATGGTGAAGTCATTCTCAAAACCAATACTTTTATCAGACATGATGCGTGCTATTTCCAGAATAGAGGCAATTCCGGTTGCATTGTCATCAGCGCCCGGAGCTTCAATAGTGTCCCAGTTATTTTCGGTCCAGTTTTTGTCGCGATCGGCGGTGGCATCAAGGTGAGCTCCAATCACAAATATCTTTTCGGGATTCGTTTGGCCTTCAATAGTTGCCACCACGTTAATCTGCGGCTTCGTGTCATAAGGCGAAACAGCCGATGAAATGTAAAAGGTATCCAGCTCTACAGAAGTGAGTCCGGAATAGGTGTCGAGCACGTTTTTAATATACTTAGCGGCGCTGTCCACTCCCGGAGTGAAGGCAATTCGGCTTCGGGTTCCGCCTGCATCTTCAAGAGTTTGAATATGCTCTATCAGGTTATTTGTAGAAACTTCATCTATCATCCGATAAATTCGTTCTTCCGGATTTTGAGCATTTAGGTTTAGATTTAAAAGAGTAAAAAATGCTAAAATAAAAGTGCAGCGCAGGAGGGATGTTTTCAAAATAGGTTTATGTGTGAGTGAGAATAATCGGTGAGAATGTTGAACCGATAAAGTAACTTTTTTAGAACGGTTTCTGCAAATCATTAGTTGTAAATTTTTGATAGTCGGAGAATAGGAATTGGAAATTAGTTATTTGTTGATGGATTTTTGCTTGTATCAGCTTTTTTGCCTTTGGCACGCGGACCCATTCTTGTTCCTTCCCTAATCCCGCTGTTCTGGGACCAAGGAAGGAGACGCTTTGGTGAGATTTTTCAGTGATCAGTTTGCAGTAAACAGGGATCAGTTTTTAGTGCTTCTTTGGTATTACTTGCATAGTTCTCAAACAACGCGTCCTCTTTCCTTGCGGCTTTAGCTAAGGTTTGGGAAGTATTATCGTTGAGCTGGAGCCCGGAATTCCGGATATAGCCGAGACAGAGAAAGGGTCCTGTTGGAATAAGAAATACTGTCAGTTTAGATCAAGCCTGAGGTGCTCTGCAACAGAGTAGAGTAACAAGTGTAATTCTGAGTCCTGATTTCTGAACTCTGACTCCTATCTATCACCATCACATTCATCTTAACCATCACACCCATCACAGTTTATTTAGGAAATAGTTATTGGAAATTGGCTACTCATTATCGCAGCTTTAGCTGATAGCTGATAGCTGATAGCTGATAGCTGATAGCTGATAGCTGATAGCTGATAGCAAACTTCACCAACGATAAAACGCGGCAATACTCTCTTTTTAAACCAGGGATTCCAGGATATTATCAACACAACCTACTTCTTCGCCTCAACCAGCAAACCAATTCCTACGATGAAGAAGAATATATGGGGGAGCGTGGCGGCTACCCAGGTGGGAAGGGCACCGTAATAGCCGAAAGGCTCAATTATTTTCATGAAGGCCAGGTACAGGAAGCTGATAGTGAGTCCGGCTGCTAAATACGCGCCTTTGCCGCCTCGCCTGCGCACGCTGGCAAAGGCAAAGCCCACAATTATAACAACGATGATGGAAAACGGATACGCTATTCTCCCATAAAACTGTACCTGCGGCATTCCAACGCCCCCGGCACCGCTCCGCTTGATGGATGCAATATAATCGGCCGCCTCGGCATAGGTAAGCTGATAAATATCAGAAGTTGTTCGGGCTAAATCACGCGGAAAAATATTTATGGTGGTATCTTTTGAGGTGTAGTTTTCTTCCGTATATCCTTTTTCGTTAAAACTGAGCTCAATCACGTTTTCGAGCGACCAGCTTTGGGTCGAATCAACCCATTGCATGCGATTTGCAGTAGTGCTTTTTATGATTTGCTGTTCATCAAACTGAACAAAACGCACGCGATAGGCGATATTTTGCTGACTGTCAAAATAGTTGACCTGTAGTTTGGTATCGGCAGAAGGGTGGCGATAAATATCGCTGCGGTCAATCTTTTCAGTTTTACTGCGCAGGTATTTCTCCTCAAAAGCAATCCGCTCGGCATTGGCTTTGGGAATTACATAAGCATCTAACAAACTAATGCCGGCTGCACATAATCCCGCAAACAGCAGGTAGGGCACAATCAGTCGGTACAAGCTAACGCCGGCCGCTTTTAAAGCAATAATTTCAAGCCGATCGGAAAGCTGACCGGTTAAAAATAAGCAGGCTATAAATACGGCAACCGGAAACACCAGACGGCACATTTCAGGGATATAATTTAGATAATAGTTCATGAAAATATCCGCCATTTTTGCTCCCTGATCGCTAAAATCATCACTGTTTTCAGAGAAGTCAATCATGATATAAATGAAAATCAGCATCAGCAGTACAAAAGCCGTGATGCTCAGAAGCCGGAGAAAGATATAGCGGTCGAAATGTTTAATCACGATGGGAAAATATTTTGGTGATTTGGAATCCTGTAGCCAGCCGTACAATCAGGTAAATTCCAGCTATGGTTAACACTACATTAAAGGTCCACATTCCCACAAAAGGAGAGATGAACAGGCGGTCGGCCAGTTTTTCGCCCTGAATTAACGATACCCAATAAAACGTTAAAACAACCGTACTTATGATGGCGGCATAACCGAAGTTTCCGCGCCGAGTCATGATGCCCACGGGAGCTCCAAACAGTATAAAAACAACGCATGCAAAGGGTATGGATAGTTTTTTGTGAATTTCTACCAGATAGCTTGCAATGCGTTTTTCGCGCCAGCTTATGTTGGACTGAACCGAGGCCACTTCGCTTCTGTATTCTTTAATTTGCCGGATAGATTCTTCCACAAATCTCTCCTGAATACCTGCTTTTTCGAAGGTATTAGTAATTAAGTACGGACTTTCTACAGCCGGAACCTGACTGATGCTGTCGGGCAGCAGCTGATTGGGATTAAAATATGATTCTTGTCTGCTTTTAGAATCTGCCGGATACAGCGTTTGGTTTGAGCCGATGTACGAGCGCTGCACTCCAATTTCCTTATAAAGAGAGTCCACCACGGCAATCATGGCGCGGCTGCTCATGGTGCGGTCGCTTCGGTTTCGGTTGGCCGGGTCGGAGCGCATGAAGGAGAGGTCGGAGAGATCGAGCGTCAAAATATGTTTGTCGAATGCATTTCGTTCAAGCATGCGCTCATTTTCCTTTTGTCGGTTTCTGGAAAACTTCAGGCTGTGGCCGTCAATTAAATGTAGCGTCAGAGCCTGCTCGCCCTTACTTACCAGCAAGCCTTTTTTAGCCACAATGTATGCGCGGTCTTTATTTTTTTCGGGCTTTTGGAAGAGGGTGACATCATACAAGCTGTCCGTTTCGCTGTCAATATGTTTTACTAAGAACGTATAGCCTTCAATCCCGTCATAAAAGATATTGGGTTTTAGCTCAAATCCCGGTTTTTTAAGGCGAATGTCAATAAATAGGGAACGGGCTTTTTGGTTGGCTTCGGGCAGTACGTTGTTAGAGAACCAAGCCAATCCCACAAATAATAAAGCCGAAGCCATCAGTACCGGCCGTATTATTTTCATCGGGTTGATGCCGGAAGCGCGCAGGGCGGTAAGTTCATTCAGTTCAGAAAACTTTCCAAAAGCCATTAAAGTGGCTACCAGTACGGCCATGGGTGCAGCTAAAACTACCATATAAGCCAGGTTGGTAATAATCAGCTCAATTATAATGAGCAGCGGAATGTCTTTGCCAATCAGATTATCTATCTGTAGAATTAAAAACTGCATCAACAGCAGAAACATCAGCGTAAAAAAGCAGAAGAGAAAGGGACTAACGTGCCTTTTCAGTAAATCAATTTGTAATTTATTAATCAAAGTGCAGAATGTTTGCTGTTGGCCGGGTACTTTTTATTTTACACAGGGTTTCGAAGAATGGTTTATTTAAACGCTGTTTTTCTAAATGTCTTAAAAAATAGCCATTTTAAGTTTATAAAATAAAAGACAGTTTGTGTTTTTAAACTTTCAAGATATTCAAATATATAGTATTATCGACCGCAACTTATCATCTACAAATTTTAACAAATAAAATAAAACTGCCTATCAGTCAACGCTACAGATTCTAATTAAAACCGAGTCACTTCATATTAACCGGTGCATTCTTTTATTAAGTTAGTTTTTTATCTGCCATTTGCGTGTTTGATGAATGGGTTAGTACTTGTAGGTGCGTTTGGCCAAAACACTGCCGATACTGTTAAAACGGTGAGTGAACCCGACAGCACACTTGAAGGGGTGAAGTTTATCTATCGGGCAACGGATGCCGTTGTGAGCAGCACTAAGAGCGTAAAACCGGGTAAACTTTATTATATCAGCCTTCCTAAAGAGTCTTATAAAACTACCTGGGATTCATCCGACACCTACTCGCTTACGCATACCATTGACGGGATTGAAGTGGGAGTGCCTCAGGTGTTTAATTTTGATGAATTCAGCCGGTATCGAAAAGCTCAGCAAGTAAAAGAAATCAGACATAAGCTGGTTGAGGAAGGAAAAAAGGAAACCCAGCAGCAAAAGGGTCTGCTCGACTTCAGCTTGCAAATTCCGGGCGGGCAATCATCCGTGTTTACCACCATTTTTGGAAAACCGGAGGTGAACCTGAGAGTAAACGGAGCGGCAAATATGAATGTGGGTGTTTCTATCCAAAATGTAGATGACCCGACCATTGAGCCCGACCTGCAGCACAGAGTTGACCCTACCTTCAACCAGAACTTGCAGCTGAATATTCAGGGAACCATCGGGGATAAACTAACAATTGCCACCGACTGGGATACGGAGCGAACGTTTGATTTCCAGAACCGCCTGAGCATTGTATATGAAGGTTATGAAGATGAGATTATCAAACGGATTGAAATGGGGAACGTTTCTATGGAAACCGGAAACTCGCTGATTCGTGGTGGTGCTTCTCTTTTTGGAATTAAGTCGATTGCTGAGCTGGGTTCGCTGAAGCTTACCTCGGTAGTTTCGCAGCAGAAGGGGGAAAGTGAAACCCAAACCATTAAAGGCGGTGCGCAGGAAACACGCTTTTCTATCCGCCCGGTGGAGTACCAAAATAACCGCCACTTTTTTATTGATTTCTATAACCGCCAGCAGTTTGAAGCCAATGTTTCGAATCCCCAGCAGATTTCTCAGGCTTATCAAATTTCAGATTTAAAAGTGTGGATTTCGGAACCTAAAATAAATACAACCGACCCGGAAGCCATTCGGGCCGCCGCTTTTGTAGATTTGGGAGTGGTTAAAAATGGAAATAGCTATGCATTACCTCATCCCGATTTTGACTCTATTTCGGAAGCTGCGTTGGCAGCCAATCGCAGTAATACCAGCGCCTCGGCCGATACTTTTAACGTGTCAGGAAATGATTACTACAACGGGTATTTTCGACCTTTGCAGGAAGGTGCCGACTACACCATTAACAAAACGCTGGGTTATATAAGTTTAAACAGAACGCTGAGTTCCGGAGCGTATTTAGCAGTGTCTTTTGTCCGTCAGCCGGTGCCGGGAGAGGGCGACCAGCCCATCGAAATTGGAGACATTTCACCCCAATCTTCCGGCCTTACCTATTTGAAGCTGCTGAGAGGTAATAATCCCACGCCTAATCTAAAAGCCTGGCCGCTGACCATGCGAAACGTCTATTCGCTGGGCGTATCTAACTTAACGCAAGACGGACTGGAACTGGATATTAAATTTACCAGCGGCAATGTGGACGATACCAACTTACCTAACCGGGACAAACCGCTGCTGGAAGATCTTGGTCTGGACAGAACCAACACGGCAGGTGCCATCAGCCCCGATAACTTAATTGACTTTTCAGGAATTACTCTTGATCCGCGTAATGGAACTATTCTATTTCCATATTTAGAACCTTTCGGACAAAGAATTGAGGATCTGCTGGAAGCTACATCTGCCTCAGATTCTCTAATCAGCTCTCTTTCATACAAAGAGCTGTACACGGAAAAGCAAAATACGGCTGATAAAAGTCCTAAGAACACTTTCTATAAAATTGAGGGAACATCGAAGGGTGGAGTTTCCGGAAACTTTGCGCTGGATTTCAGTTTGGTAGAAGGCTCTGTGAAGGTATTTGCAAATGGTAACCAATTAACCGAGGGAGTGGATTACGAGGTAGATTATTCGTTTGGAACCATTACCATTTTAAGCGAGCAGTATCTGGCTGCCGGACAAGATATTCGTATTGAGTATGAGAGTAATCAGCTGAATGCCATTGGCCAAAAGAACTTTACGGGTTTGCGTGCCGAATATGAAATTAACGATGATATCAGCATTGGCGGAACGTATTTTAGGCTAAATGAACAGCCGCTGTCAGACAAAATCAGAATCGGAAATGAGTCCATCAGTAATACCGTACTTGGGGTTGATGCCAACGCGAAATTTGACACTCCCTGGCTAACCCGTTTTATTGACCGAATTCCTTTACTTCAAACCAAGGCAGAGTCTAACATTAGTATAAGCGGTGAATTTGCGCAACTTCGTCCGGGAGTTTCTCAAACCAAAGCCGTGCGCGATGCGGTAGATAAAGGAAACCTGTATAGTGATGAAGAAAATGGATTGTCTTTTATTGATGATTTTGAAGGTGCTGAGCTCAGTATTTCTTTCACCAGCCCAACCCGCTGGCATTTAGCAGCGGCACCGGCAGCTATTCCGGGCTATTTCCCTGATCAGCCGTTTTTCAGTAATCCCACCATGCAGCTCGATAATTCCATAGAATCTAAAATAGACCGGTCTGATTTACGAAGTAAGTTCTCGTGGTACAGCATTCCGCGTAATATTTCCAGCGTGTTGGGAGGTTCCAGATCAACGCCTGAATCTCAGGTGGTGCTGACGGAAGATGTATTTCCGGGTCGTGAAACCAATACCGTTCAGGATGAAGTAATCACCACGCTGGATGTGCATTATAATCCCACTAAAAGAGGGCAGTATAATTACAATCTTGATTTAAAGAATAAACTGGAGAATGAGCCGGAGAATCAATGGGGCGGAATGACAGCGGTATTGCCTTCGGGACAGGAAGACCTCACGCAAAATAATATTGAGTTTATTCAATTTTGGGTGCAGCCAATTCTGCCGGATGGAAAAGATCCTGAGGCCGGTGACATAACGGACTACAACGGCACCATTTATATTGATATTGGAACTATTTCGGAAGACGTAGTGCCTAACTTTGATTTGAATACGGAAGACGGCCTGGCGAATAATCTCAAAAATTTAGAGATAGATAACTTTGGTGCCAATGCGCGTTCTTATCTGCCTGCCAACCCAACGGCGCCTCAAGGGCAGTTTTCTAATGTGAACCGTGCTTTCGAAGATGTAGGTTTTGATGGCGTTCCCAGCTCAAATGGCTTTGATGATCAAAAAGTAGAAACGGTTTTATTTGCCGAATTTGTGGATTCGATGCGTACGGCTTACGGCGAAAACAGCCCGGAATTTCAATCTATTTTAGCCGATCCATCAAATGATGATTACGTTTTTTATGGGGAATCTCAGGTTCAGGAGCTTCCGCTGCACGAACGTTTTTACAGAGTGATGGGCTACCATGAAGGCAACACGCCTGAAGCCGGTGGAGATAAAAGAGCGATCACACCTCGCCCGGATACTGAAGGTTTGGTGAGCCGCGCCAACGTAGAAACCAACAATAATTATTATCAGTATGAAATTGAGTTAAATCCGGCAGATTTTAATAAGCTGGAAATTGGCAGCCAGGGTACGTTTATAGTAGATAAAGTGCCGGGCGATAAGCAAACAGACCGCTGGCATTTGGTCCGAATTCCGCTTTCAGAGTTTACACGTAAAGTGGGTGAAATTGAAGGCTTTCAGAACATCAGTCACATCAGAATGTGGATGTCGGGTTATAAGAAACCGTTTACGCTGCGTTTTGCCACGCTGGAGTTTATTGGAAGCCAGTGGAGAAAAGTGGATAACATAGATGAAACCCAAAATACAACGGGCGACTTCCGTGTTTCTACCATTAATATTGAGGAGAATGCTAATCGCAAGCCGGTTCCATACCGCCAGCCGGAGGGTTCTATTCGTGCACTAAATAGAGGTATGCAGGTGCAAACACTGGCCAATGAGCAGTCTATTGCCCTGGATGTTGAAAACTTGGGACCGGGAGAAATTCAAATGATTAAAAAAGTATATCCCGGCGGACTTAATCTGCTCAATTACTCGAACATGCGCATGTTTGTGCACGGCGAGGGCTACGGAACCGGGAAAGTGGAGCGAGAGCATGCTGAGCTGGTATTGCGTTTAGGCAACGACTTGAACGCAAATTATTACGAATACCGCCAGCCTGTAACGCCATCAGATCCTAATTTTCCATATTCTAAATACAGCGTTGACGGCGGCGGGAACTTAGAAATTGATGCTCAGGAAGTTTGGCTCTACGAACAAAACAGCATGAATATTGTACTGGCCGCCTTCAACAAATTAAAGCAGTTGCGCGATCAGCAGAGTATGGCTGAGCAAAGCCAACGGTTTGAAATAGAGTTGGACCCTGAGGCAGATAAAGCGGTGGAAGGAGCCGTAGTGGCCATTAAAGGAAATCCATCTTTAGGGCGGGTTTCAGAAATAGGACTGGGAATTCAAAATCCACATGATCCGGCCGATGTGAGCTCGCCGGGAACGCCCAGCCTGAATGCTACTTTCTGGCTGAATGAGCTCAGAGTTTCCGGCTTTGATAACGAAAAAGGATGGAAGGCCAATGCCAACGCCAGCTTCAAATTTGCTGATTTTGCCACTTTTAATACCAACATAACCCGAACTACTACGGGCTTCGGCTCGCTGGAGTCTCGCCTGGGAACCCGCAGCGTGGCCGATCAAATTGGCTATGATCTCAGTTCTACCGTTAATTTACATAAGCTAACGCCTGCCAGATTTGGATGGAGCTTTCCGGTTACCGTTTCAACCCGAAAAAACATTTCAACCCCTAAGTTTCTGCCAAATCAGGGAGATATTCGAACGCAGGATTTTATCAACGCCACCAACGAGAATGAAAACCTGACGGAGTCGCAGAAAAAAGCACAAATCAATCAGCGTTTAAATGAAATTGAAACCGTTCGGGATAACTTTTCTGTGAACGTATCTAACGTTTCCAAGAAAAATTCTAAGAGTAAGTTAGCGCAATACACGATCGATAATACGCGCCTTAGCTATGTATATAATGAAGGGCATTCAAAAAATCCGGAAATTCAGTTTCAGGATGACTGGAATTACAATGCTTCCGTTCAGTACAACCTCACTTTTAATAATGTAAAGTTGTGGCAGCCGCTTGGATTTATGGATAATGTACCGGTTTTGAATGTTTTTTCTGATTTACGTTTGGGCTACATGCCTTCTTCCGTTACGGCATCGGCTAATTTAAACCGCTCATATAGCGAGAGGAGAAGGCGAACAGAGCTGGACGTTAATGGGAATGAACGCGCACAACCGCTGCAGCAAAGCCATACGTTTAATCAGAAATCATCTTTTGGGCTGAATTACAACCTAACGCCCTCAATCCCCATTTCATTCCGTACCTCAACCAATTATGATCTATCAGATGCAGGTCGTCAAAATATCAATAAAACCGGTTTTGATGTAGATAGCTCCAGCTACCAACTTACACCTACTTTTAAGGTGCTCAACAACTTAATAACCGATAGCCTGTCGGCGCGGCGTTCCAATTATCAGGAAACCTATACAGCCAGCTGGCGCCCACCGCTTAATAAAATTGAAGGATTAGATTGGCTGAACTATTCGGCCTCGTACAGCGGCGGTTTTGGATGGACGAACAGCCCAAGCGGTTCGGGCTTGGGTTCAGGAGTTTCAAACAGCTTCAGGTTAGACCATACGCTGAAATTAGGAGTAGGAAGCCTGCTGGACCGGCTCGACTTTTTTGAAAAAATGAAAAAAGCCGATACTCAGGAAAAAAGAGAGCGCCAAAAGTCAAAGAAAAGCTCCGGTGAGGGTGAGGAAACGGTCCGTCCCGATTTGATGAAAGACGCGCAGTACTTTGGCCGTAAAGTGGTGCTGGCTCTTTTCAGTATGCAAAGTATAGATCTGGCTTATAACAAAAATAAAACCTCGAATCAGGCGGGTTATAGGGGAGATTCGCAGATATTTTATGCCTTCAATGAGCAGACTTCCTCCAACTTTTCGCCACCCTTTGCTTACCGCCTTGGTTTTGATGAAGAGCTGCCGCGCTCTCAGCTAATTCAAGAAAGCCCAACCGGAAGTGCGATTAACCTTCCCAAAGACAATACCTACTCGGATAACATCACGATGGGAACCAAGCTGAATCTGTTCGATAATTTCAGCGTAGATTTAAGCTGGTCAACTAAGTGGGATGAGCGCACAACTAACACCATTTCGCTCACATCGGCCGGTGATTTCAGCTCTACGTTATCATCCAGCGGAACCATAAATTCATCGGTTTGGGCCTTTGGGAAAGGATACGGAGATTTATATAAGCGGCAGCTGAACACGGCTTTTGCAGATATGGATAAAACTACGGGCACCATCAGTGATAAGCCGCAGGATGGCGGAAACGGTGACGGGCGCATTGTGCTGAACCGTAATACGATGGAAGAAGACTTCCGAAAGGCTTATTTGGGTGGAAATAAAGGCGCCATTGGCGAAAAAGGATTCACCCCAATACCCAAACCAAACTGGCGGGTTACGTGGTCGGGCGTGCACGATTTAATTCCATTTATTGGAAATGCCATGCGCGCAGCCACCCTGACGCACAGCTACAACGGAAGCTACCGAATGGGCTGGAATTTGAATACGCTGGTGGGAGAGCAAAGCCCGTCAAATATTGGCTCATTCAGCGTTATTAATGTAAAGGAACCGTATGAGCCGACTTCTATTAATGTGGAGCAGCGTTTTTCCCCATTAGCCCAGCTGAATGTAACGTGGAAATCAGATTTACGCACGCAAATCAGTTATGAAAAGAGTAAAACATCGAGCTTGGCACTTTCGAGCCGAACGGTAACCGAGCGTAATTCGAAAGGAATGACCGCCACCGTTAATTACACGTTTAAGAGGGTTACTATTCCGTTTTTCCCAAAAATTAAAAATAATATTGATGTTTCCATCAACGGTGGATTTGCCAACGATACGGAAAAGAAGTTCTATTTAAGCCAGGATATTGATGAGGTGCTCAGCGATCCAAACGTAATTCCGGATGCAAGCCAATATGAATTCACGGAGCCTTTTATAACCGGACAGAACCGAATTAATGGCTCTGTGGTAATTGGATATCGATTCTCTCAAACGGTTTCTTCTAATTTTGAGTACACGCTCACTAAAATCACGCCGAAATCATCCGCCTTCCCGCCCAGAACCAATCACGAAATTCGGTTCAACTTCAGAATTGCCATTCAGTCGCGTTAAGCGTTCGGGCTTAGTTTTTTTGGGGTGATGCTTTTCAAAGCTTTGGCAAGAGAATAATTGAATGATGCAACCGATCTAATTATTCCATTTTACTTGTCCTTTCGAGCGGAGCTTTGGCCGGCCCCGGCGGGCAAACGTAGCCGAGAAATCTATGGAGCGTGATGAGGACTTTGAGCTCCGACGGGCGTAGCCGGTATGGCCGGAGAGATGCTTGCCTGACTCAGATTCAAAACCAAAAGATTATAGAATAGTCTGTTTTATCTGTTGGGAACCGGAGGTTCCTGCATGCATTGCGAACGAGACGTTCGCAACGAGGTGGAAATTATTTCTTAGTTCTAATTCCGGTATCTATTAATTAGTACCGACTTCCTTTGCGCTCGTATACCTGACAGGTTTGAATCCATGATGGATTTTTACAGCTATTTAGTTTGAAACCTGTCAGGTTTTTTTCATCTAAATATGTATGATATATTTTTAATAGTAACGACACTGCAAGAGTGGTGTGAAATTCACCCCAATAAAACTACTTTAGAAAGCCAGCTTTAGATTCTTGAAAAAAAATCACTTTTTAAAGAACCGAAGATAAATCCAGCCGGGAATGCTCATAAGCAAGCATAAATACGCCAGCCAGTCTCCAAAGCGAGTATAAAAAGTTTGGGAATATAAGTTTTGCACGATTCCTGTAACGCCGGTTCGGACCCAATACTGCGTTTTTTGAACAACTTTTCCGTTGGGCGCAATAATTCCGGAAATACCGTTATTTGCGCTTCGGGCAATCCAGCGGTTAAACTCGATGGCACGCAGCCGTGCATAAGCAAAATGCTGAAGGTGCCCGCTGGTATTTCCCCACCAGCCATCGTTGGTAATAATGGTTAAAAAAGTAGCATCATTTTGCACGAAATGGCGAATCCAGGAGGGATAAACCGAATCATAACAAATCAGTCCGGGTGCCGTAAAGGCTTGTGTTTCAATCATTTTGGGCTCTTTCCCTTTTCCAAATCCGCCAATAGCTCCCCAATTCACCCAATTAAAAACATCCAAAGCAGAGAGCGTTTCCAGAAATGGAACGCGTTCTACAATAGGCACCAGATTTGCTTTTTCGTAGTCGCTAACGGTTCCGTCTTTGGCTATAAAAAGCGCTGCATTAAATATGTTATAGGGCTGCCCTTGATGAGGATATGCCTTTAGCACGCCCCGAAATAATCCTTCAGAATCTTCGGGATAGGTTTTAATCAGTCCGCTGCCAATTATGAGGTTTACGTTCCATGTTTTAGCAGAATCAGCAATTCGGTTGGCGGTGTAAGATTCGGCATAAATGTAGCCATCAATAGCATTTTCGGGCCAAATAACCAAGTCTGTTGAAGGCTGCAGCGTGCGCTTGGTTAATGAAAGTAAGCTATCTACCACTTCACTTAGATTCTCCATTCCGCCATAATCTTGATAGGAATCGTGGTTGGGCTGAATGATGGCAACTTCGGTTGTATCGGATGACGAAATTGTAGCTGCATCTCCATCATACAAAACAAACGACAATATCGGGAAGATTAAAAAAACGCCGGTTGTTGCATATAATAGCGTTCGGCTTTTTTGGGTGAATGCCTGATAGGCTAAAGCAGCCGTTAACAGTACCCAAAATGAGATTCCCAAATAGCCGGTTACAGAAATATATTGAATGGCAACGGTATAATTTGCCCAGGCATTGCCGATTGTTAACCACGTCCAGGAAAGATCCCAGTGGTGATGCAAAAACTCGTAGCTGACCCAGGCAGCGGCCTGTAAAAAAGCGATGAGATAAGGAGATTTGATTCTTCTGGCAAAGAATGCTGCCATGCACAGTGGGATAGTCATAATCACGCTGTTTGCTAAAATAGCAGCAATGCCGGCAGGTAAGCTGGCAAAAGTGAGCCAGTAAGTGCCAATAATATTCCACACTACAAAACCACCGTAGCTGTAATAAGCCAGCTGTTTGTAAGAGCTGCTGATATCGGCAAGGCGTAAGAGAAATATAAAGGCCGGAAAAGCTAAAAAAGCAATATTAAAAGGAGGGAAGCTGAGACCGAGTAAAACTCCGGCCGAAATGGACAAAGCCCATTTATTTTCTAAAAATCGGTATATATTCATTCTGAGTAACCTTTTCCTGAGACAATAACTACAATTTCACCTTTAATGGAATCGCGTTCTTCAAACTCGTTTTTAAGTTCTGTTATTGTGCCGCGCTGTACTTCTTCAAACTTTTTTGTGAGTTCGCGGGCTACGGCTGCTAACCGTTCAGGCTCAAAATGTGTTTCCAGTTCGCCTAAAAGCTTAAGCAGACGATTGGGGCTTTCATAAATAACAATGGTTCGCTCGTCTTTTGCCAGCTGCCCTAATCTTTTTTGGCGTCCTTTTTTGTGGGGGAGAAATCCTTCAAATATATAACGGTCGGAGGGGAGGCCGCTGGCTACAAGTGCGGTTGTGGCGGCATCGGGACCGGGAATCACGCTCACGGTATGCCCGGCATTTTGAGCGGCTCGAATGGCTAAAAATCCGGGATCGGAAATTCCCGGCATTCCGGCATCACTGATAAGTGCTACATTTTGCTGAGCATCTAAAATATTCATTACATGCTTCACTTTGCGATGCTCGTTATGCTGATGAAATGAAAACGTAGGCTTGTCAATTTGAAAATGCTGCAAAAGGTGGCCGGAAGTCCGGGTGTCTTCACAAGCAATATAATCCACCGATTTTAACACCTCTACCGCACGGGGAGAGAAGTCGTTGAGGTTGCCTATGGGCGTAGCTACTATAAATAATGTGGACACGGTGGATGTGTTTAGGCAGAGCGTTAGGCTAAATCCGGTGAGGGGCTCTGAAGATTAAAGATTAATGGCTATTGCAAAGCCCAATAATATTACTTTTTAAAGGCTATTGCAGAACCAAATTTTAAGTTTTGTTTTAGAGCTTTGCGTTGTAAGTTAGCCACACAAATTAAACCATGATACTTAATAACCGACTATGAATTTTAAACCTACCGGATTAAATCACATTACCATAAGAGTGAACCGAATTGATGCCTCCAAAGAGTTTTATGGTGATATTTTAGGCTTTGAGCTGGTTAAAACTATGGGCCAAAGCATGGCGGTGTACAAAGTAGGCGAAAAAGATACGCTGGTAATTGTGGAAGCCGAAACCAGTTATGACCCAACCTCCAGAGACTTTCGGGTAGATCATTTTGGCTTTTATGTGGACAGCCCGGAACAGGTAGATGAGCTGGCTAAGTATTTTCGTGAAAAAGAAGTAACGATTATGAGCGGGCCGGCTAACCGGAAGAAAGGCCGCTTTTTATTTGTAGCTGATCCGGATGGAAATATGATTGAATACTTTTATGAAGAATGAAAATAACACTCAACGAAAGCTAAAGCAGAAAGAGTTCGAGAATGAGCTCCACAAAGATTTAGAGCTGGAGCACCGACGGCAAGAAGCTCAGGAAGCATTGTATAAAAATAAGAATCCCTATGTGATTGGTCTGATTAACTTTTTTGGGACACTCTTCTTGGGTTTTGGCTTTTACTTTGCTGTACGCATGGGCGTGAATTACGTTACCGGAGGGTTTTTACATACTGTATTTTCCGTGTTAAATCCGGTTATGTACGTCATTATTATCGGGTTGGCAGTGTTAGCGGTGGTTAGAAAAAGATCTCCTTTAGATAGCCTGTTTAATATATGGGCACGTTTTTAACTCATTTAGATAACATTAAAACAACCGCCTCAGCCCACAAATATTCTATTCATTTCATTTCTAAACTTTTCTCAAAAATTGCGTTTCCATGCACACCGTTCTGTCTTCAGGAAAAACCTCCTTTAAAATTGAAGTTCCGTATAAGCTGATTGAAAGCGGAGATTCCGGGAACAAACCATTGATTATTTATTTACATGGGTATAACCAAAACATAGCGTATCTCGAAAAAAAGATAACTCTATTGTTGAATGTAAAAGCATATCATTTACTTCTGCAGGCACCCTATCCCATTTTTAGCCGAAAACGATCGGTTTCTGAATGGGGAAGTGCCTGGTATTTGTATGATGGAGATCAGGAACAATTTCTAAAGTCTATGGAATTAGCATCCGAGTTTATTCAAGAAGTGGTGGACGGCTTGCTGGAAGTTATTGATGCCAACAGAATTTGTGTAATCGGTTATTCGATGGGCGGATATCTGGGCGGCTATTTTGCTTTCTCAAGGTGGAAGCACGTAAATGATTTGGTCGTAATTGGCGGCAGAATTAAAGCGGAAGCTTTTGAGAACAAACGAGCACAGGCAAGGCACTTAAACATATTGGCTTTGCATGGAAAAAATGATACTTCCGTTTATCCAGAGCCTCAGCAAAAAGTAGTTAAAGAGTTGCAAAAAGAAGGATTTAACGCAACGTTTCAGCTTACTGAAGGAAATCATAAACTGAGTAAGGCTCAGTTAGAGGAAACCAGAAAGTGGTTATTAAAAACAGGCTACGATGAATGAAGTGAAATTAACTCATTCTTTTTTTCTAATGTTTGTTAAGTTATTTTAACTTAGCTCTTGTAATGCATAAGAGAATTCATTACGCTTACAAAAAATAAAGATTTACAAAACTCATACCGATAATGAATATACTTGTAATTGAAGACGACCCGTCAGTTCGTACTTTAGTCAAGGCCGTACTCGAACACAATGGGAAATCAGTTTCTACCGCTGATACGGCTACTGAAGGTGAAAAAAGTGCTGTAGAAGGTAACTTTGACATGATTATTTTAGACCTTGGGTTGCCCGATGGTGACGGTTATGAGGTTTGTAAAAATATTCGCGACAAAAACATTACCACACCTGTATTAATTCTTTCCGGAGAACAGGACACTGACGTAAAAGTAAAGTGTTTAAAAGTAGGTGCGGATGATTACCTGACTAAGCCTTTTAATACCGAAGAGCTCATTGCTCGTATGGATGCGATTAACCGCAGAAGTGAAGCCAGCGGAGAGCAGAAGCTTACCTGTGGCGAGCTAAAGGTAGATTTGCTGAAGAGAGAGTTTCAAATTAACAACGAACTTGTACAGCTCACCAATAATGAGTTCAATCTACTGGTTTATTTCCTGAAAAATAAAAACCGGGTAATTACACAAGAAGAACTGGCTGAAAAGGTGTGGGATATTCATTTCGATACTCAAACCAATTATATAAATGTGTACATAAGCTATTTAAGAAAGAAAATACGGGAACACACAGAAGTAGATTACATTGAAACAATCCGCAAAAAAGGATTTACCTTTCAATGTAAATAATTTTCAATAGTTTGAATAAAAGCCTCGTGTATGTTAGATACCGGGGCTTTTCATTTTTATAGCATGCACCAATCTCATAGAAAAGCATTAATCGAGCATTTAAAAACATTTGCTACCCCCGAACGATGGAACAAGCTGGTTGAAGTTGCTGCTAAGCGAACGCGCTATCTTACCGTGGTAATGGAAGATATTTACCAGCCTCATAATGCCAGCGCTGTGCTCCGGAGCTGCGATGGTTTTGGTATTCAGGATGTTCACATTATAGAGAATAGAAATCAGTTTGAGGCTTCCTCGCAAGTAACCATTGGAGCCGACCGTTGGCTCAGCCTTCAGCGATATAATGCCCCTGAAGAAAACAATACCGAAACCTGTCTAAGGCATTTAAAACAGAAGGGTTATTCAATAATAGCCACCAGTCCGCATAAAGATGATATTAATCTCAACGATTTATCTCTCGACCGTAAAACCGCGCTGGTATTTGGAACTGAACTTGATGGCATCAGTGATACCGTAAGTGAGCTTGCCGATGGTTTTGTACGTATTCCCATGGCAGGCTTTAGCGAGAGCTTTAACATTTCGGTAAGTGTTGCCATTTGCCTGTATAACCTGACCCGACGCCTCAAAAGCTCCGAAATTGATTGGCAGCTTAGCGAAGTGGAGCAGGAAGATCTTACTTACCGTTGGTTAAAAAAGTCAGTCAAGGCGGGCGAGCAAATAGAAAAAGCATTTCTCAGCAGTATGACTGAATAATTCGCCAGGCACGTTTGGCAACAGCCGGTGTGAAGATTAAGCTCGTATGTTTTCTGGGGTCAAGTGAATTTTATGGAGATTTGATTAAGTATCTGTCCTGATCAAAGGTAGTGGAAGTAAGCATGCAGGCCTGTAAAAGTATGAACACACAACTTCTCTCTTTTAGATGGGTAATAGTCTAAAGGACAAAGCCGGTATGTGGGAGTAGAATCCCCAAAAAACATTACAGACACTGCATTGCTTCTGTTTAGATAAGAGAAATTATTTACTTAGTCCCCATAAATATTAACGGGTTCCATTTTCTATCTCGGCAAGCGTATTTCTAAATCGGCTACGCCATAAGCGAATACCGCCATGGTTGCAATGCAAGCATTAAACTCATCTTTATCCAGTTTATCCATGGTATCGGCTGCAGTGTGGTGATACCAAAAGTAGCGGGTTCCATCTACCACTAAGCCCATACCCGGCACGCCGGCCTGCATAAGCGGGCCAATATCGGCGCCTCCTCCTCCTTTGGTTACTTTTCCGGATTCAATTGGAGCTAAGCTTTTGCCAATTTCCGTCAATATTTGAAAAGCTTCATCACTTCCCGAAAAACCAAAGCCCACAGGCTTGAAAACTCCGGCATCCGACTCCATAGCCAGTACATGATTTTCTAATGACTTCTCTTCCTCTTTTACCCATCGAAAATACTCATTAGCGCCACGCAGCCCATTTTCTTCGTTGGCCCAAAGTACCACCCGCACGGTTCGTTTAGGCCTGATTCCAAGCTCTTTCATTAATCGCAATGCTTCCCATGCGGCTAAGCTTCCGCCGCCATCGTCCATCACGCCCTGGCCAACATCCCAGGAATCAATATGTCCGCCCATTACAATAATTTCATCCGGATATTCTGAGCCTTTTATTTCAGCAATGACGTTTCTGGATTCTACATCCGGCAAAGTTTGGGCATTCATGGATAAATGTATGCGAATGGTTTCACCTCTGTCGTACAATCGCTGAATCATTTGGGCATCTTCTACGGTAATAGCCGCGTGTGGAATTTTTTTGACGCCGTCCTCATAATTCATGGTTCCGGTATGCGGTGTTTGGATCGAAAATGGCGTAACAGAGCGAATAATACTTGCAACGGCTCCGAGTTTAGCCGCTTCAATAGCACCGTTCATTCGGTACTGCACCGTTCTGCTATAGGAAGTGAATGCAGCATTATAGAGCACTATTTTTCCCTTTACCTGCTCCTTCACGGCCTCTAACTCATCAAAGCTTTTAACAACTACTACTTCCGCCGTAATTCCATCTTTTGGGGTTGCAACACTTCCTCCCATACTCAGCATCGGCAGCTTCTTTTTTCGGGGTGAAATGAGAGCAGCTGATTCCTCATTCCGAACCCAATGGGGCACCATAACCGGTTGCGCCCATACTTTATCAAACCCATCTTCTTTCATGGTTTCCATAATCCAATCCAGCGCATGCTCCAAATTTTCAGAACCGCTGAAGCGAGGCCCAAAAGTATCTGCCATGTAGGTGAGGCGCTCCCAAGCCAGAGAGCTGCTTGCAGCCTTTGTTATTAGTTGATTTATATGCTCATCTTGCACTGCAGTAAGCGTTTGTTGGGCAAATGCAGGGGAGATGAAGGAAGAAAAGGCCAAGATAAAGAGAAGCAGATATTTCATGAGTTCGAGCAGGTTGATTTGAAATAATAAAACGAAAAAAGCCTGCACAAACTCTAACTATGCAGGCTCTGAAACCAAAAATCGGTTTTTAGTCTAAAGAGTTTTTATTAGTCTCAGAAATCTCTTTAAACATAGCGTATTCTTCGGGGGAAGTATCGGCAAATAAGTAATAAATAGGATCAACCGGGTCGCCTTTGTAATGCACCTCGTAATGCAAGTGCGGTCCTTCTGAAAGACCTGAATCACCGGCCATACCAATTTGCTGACCTCGCTCAACCTTGGCTCCTTTTTTTATTCCTTTAACTATTCCCGAAAGGTGGGCATATAAGGTTTCGTATCCAAAATCGTGATCTACTATTACCACTAAACCTAAGGTGCTTTTTCTGCCCGCAAATTTAATTTTTCCATTTCCGGTAACTAAAACCGGGTCTCCAATATCAGCACGGAAGTCGAGCCCGTTGTGTGGACGCGGGTATTTAAGAATAGGATGGTGGCGCATCCCAAAACCACTAAGCAGAATTCCTGAAGTTGGCTTAATAGCTGGCACGTGGCTCATTTTTTCTTTATTCACATTGTATTGGCTTTTAATTTCTTCAAAGCTGAGCTTTTGAATGCCTATTCTGCGCTCTAAGTTATCTACTTTTGAAGAGGTCCACTTTAACAGCTCAGAAGTAGGTTCTGAATATACATCAAACTTACCGTATGGGTTAGAGCCTCCCACACCTGCCTGGCGCTCCTCGTACGATATTTTTTCCATACCCAGCACAGAGCGATAGACTTCATTGTCTTTTTGTGCAATTTCTGAAATCTGAGAATCTAATGATTCTAAAGCTCCCTTTGTGGTTTCAAGCTGATTGTAGAGAGCCTCATTTTCTGCTTTCAATGCCAGCTCAGCCGGTGTTCCGATGTAGGTAGAAAGTAAGATAATACCAATTCCGGTAAGCACAACGCCCGACAGTATCCAGATAGATAAGTTATATATAACCTGTTCAATACGGTTATATTTAATGGGTACAAATTCGCATTTTGCTTCGTCGTAGTAGTAGTGATTTTTTATAGCCATAAACTAACCTTATTGAAAAACTTGCCAAATATAATAACCTGACCTTCACAATACAAAGAGTAAGCCGGAACTCTAATGTTACAAAATAATTTATTATTCCATATCACCTTCAAAATATTCAATGGCTCTTTTGGGCATAGAGTGGTGTCCTTTGCTTTTACTGCTAATAGTTGATTTTATCCGATCTTGAAAAGCTTTAGCCGGGTCATAACCATAGTGTTTTAACAGATGATTCATAGCTATAACTTCAGCAATTACAGTAATATTTTTACCGGGAGTGATGGGGAGATGGATGAGCGGAATATCTAACCCTAATATTTCTACGGAATCATGATTTAAACCGGTTCGCTCTACATCTTGAGCTTCGTCCCAAAGGGTAAGCTCTAACACTACTTCAAGGCGTTTCTGGTAGCGGATTGAACGAATTCCAAACATAGACATCACATCCACAATGCCTAATCCGCGAATTTCCATCAGATGCTTGCTCATTTCTGTGGCTGAAGACATCAAAATATTATTTTTCTTGGTAAGCATAACAACGTCATCAGCTACCAGGCGGTGACCTCGTTCTACCAAATCGAGCGCTACTTCACTTTTGCCAATTCCTGACTTTCCGGCTACGAGAATACCAATACCGTACACATCCATCATGGAGCCGTGCACCATGGTTTGAATGGCAAACTGATCTTCCAGAAAATCCCGCAGAATATACATAAAGCGAGTGGTTTCCAGCTTGGTAGAGTAAATGGGGATCTCCGCTTCTCTGGCTGCCTCCAGCAGATGTTTGGGAAGTTGATTGCCATCTGTTAAGAAAATAACGGGAATATCAAATTGGGTGATTTTTCTAAACGATTCCAGCTGCTTGTCGGAACTCATTTTTTCTAAAAATTGGGTTTCCGTATTTCCAATAATTTGGATTCGCTGGTAGGTAAATAATTTAATATACCCCGCAAGCGCCAGTCCGGGCCTGTGCAGGTCGGCCTCAACAACGTAACGGTTTCCGGCACAATGCTCCGAGATACACGCCTCTATGTTAATATTAACGCGATCTCGTAGTCTTTCTACCAGATATTCTACCGTAATTTTTTCTTTACGCGGAATGGGAGGTTGCGGGGTAAATGGCATATTTAAGGATTAATGGGTGGTCTGCATTTTGTCTTTATATTTTTTCAACTGACGGCTTAGCGTCTCTACCGCGTTGTGTACGGCTTGCTCGTAAGAGGCCGCTGCTTCTTGTGCTTTAAGCACCTTGCGTGGTACTTTAACGATAATCTCGGCCTGCTGTGGGTTCTCATCAGAGGGAGTAGGCTGCAGGACTATATCACACATTATTATTCGGTCATAAAATTGCTCCAGTTTTTGAACACTGTCTCGGCAGTATTGTTGTAAATCAGCACTTGCTTCAAAATGGCGTGCGGTGAATGTGGTTTTCATATCTACTCCTTAATTATAGTTATTGGTATGTGTATAAATTATGATTTTGCACGTGGATGGGCTTGCTGATATACGTTCTTCAGCCTTTCCATGCTGGTATGCGTATAGACCTGCGTTGCAGCAAGGTTGGCATGGCCCAAAAACTCTTTTATAATCCGTATGTCTGCTCCATTATCCAACATATGTGTAGCAAAGCTGTGGCGCAAAACATGTGGACTTTTTTGGGTGACTTCACTTGTTTTCTTCAAATATTTTTCTACAGTATAGCGGACGGCTCGGTCGTACATTCGCTGTCCGCTGGGTGCAATAAAAAGTGCTTTTCGGGCATCACTGTCGGTTTTATCTCCGTATAGTTGAGTTCTTTGTTTTCTAAATTCAATTAAGATATCAGTAACTGTTTTACCCAACGGTACAATGCGCTGTTTGTTTCCTTTTCCGTGAATGGTAACCTGATTTTGGTTCAAATCAATATCGGTGAGATTAAGAGAAGTGAGCTCGCTTAACCGCATCCCGGTGGCGTAAAATAATTCTAAGATTGCCCGGTCTTGGATGCCTTTTACCGTATCCATGGGCACGGCTTCCATCATTCGCGAAATATCTTCAAGAGTGGCTGTTTTGGGAAGCGGTTGCTCTTTTTTAGGAACTACCAGCAGGTGTGCCGGGTTTCTTTCGATATGTCCGCGTTTAAAGCAGTATTTAAAAAAGGAGCGTAAGGCAGCTACTTTTCGGGCAATGGAAGTTTTTGCCAATCCCTGTTCCGACAGCTCGCCAAGCCATAGGCGGATGTGAAGTCGGGTGATTTCACCTGCGGTAATCTCACTGATTTCCAGGCTGTTTGAGCGCGCCGTAAACTGAAGAAAAGTATTCAAATCATTTTCATACGAAATAACAGTATGGCTGGAGGCATTTCGCTCCACTTCCAGATATTTCAGATATTTATCCACCAATTCTTTCATGTGCGTAAATATGTCTATGAATCTGCTAAAAAGAAAATGAATCTTAGTGAAGACCGCATGAAGGAAAATCAAACATCACGGCCTTTCCATTGGGTTTTGGTTCCTGTTAGATAATCTAAAATACATCGGATTCCTAATGCTTCGAACCAAATAATGCCTAAAGGATGAAGAAAGCTATACCGGAGATCCCATCCAAATTTAAGGTCAAGAAGCCAGCGCTGAATCATGAAAATTCCAATCAACAAAAATGAGAGTGTTTGAGCGAGCGGATCTCCAAAAATCAGGAAAAAGAAGGGCAAAATGTAAACTATAAACTGCAGTACGGCCATAGCAGTAAAGGGGAGAAAATTGTAATTAAATCCAGCAAAAAAGTTCTTTCTAAATCCTGCAAAAATCTGTGCATGTGTTTCATACATCCGGCAGTGTACCGATTTCACCCCATCATACATAGTCAGTGTTAACTGATGGCTTTTCAATACTTTTGCAAGCTCTACATCTTCCACTACCTTGTTTTTTACGGATGCATGGCCATCGATTTCTTGATATGCCGGCCTGCTAAAAGCAATAAACTGCCCACAGGCTGCAGCAAATTTAGAACCCATAGATTTACGGAATGATTTGGGAATCCAATTCGGAGTTTGGCGTACATAAGCGGCCGGTAAAAGCGTGTATAAGCCAAAATAAATGTGTGGAATAACCACTTTTTCCCAGAAAGTATGCAGATGTTGTTTTGGCCACACGGTAATAGCATCAGACTGATGCAGGGCCTGTACCGCTTTGCTAACTGCGGTATCGTCCAGCCAGGTGTCGGCATCCATAAAAAACAGATAATCGCCTTTAGCATGCTTTCCAAGCTGATGGCACGCCCAGGGTTTGCCAAGCCAGCCGCTGGGTTTTGGCTCTCCTGTCAGGTGATGAAAATTTGCGATAATACCTGAAAATTCATCCAGAATATTGGCCGTTCTGTCAGCTGAGCCATCATTAAGAACTAAAATTTCAAAATTCGGATAATCTTGCTTTAGCACAGAAGTTAGGCAGCGGTCTATGGTTTGTTCTTCATTTCGGGCGGGTATGCAAATGCTTACTAAAGGTGCCGTTCCATTTCGCAGAGAGAAGGATGGAAGCTTAGAAAGGGAGGTGAATTCCAGGCCATTTTTTGCAAACACAATAAACGTGTAGCAAAGATAACCGGCAGTAATGAGTAAGAATATATACATTGAACGAAAGGCCTAAAGGCGCGTGTTAGCTGTGCCTAACCAACCAATTATATTGTATGAACATTTCCACTGATTTTAAGCAAATACCTCCGGATTTCGAACAGGCTCCGGGTGGCTATGAATGGTGGTATTTTGATGGAATGGATTCGCAGTCCAATATCAGCTATGTCATTATTTTCTATCGAAATAATCCATTCTCGCCTCGCTATATAAAAAATCTGCAATCTTTTGAAAAGCCGAAGCGCATATTTCCGGCTATTAGCATTTCGGTGTATGAAGGGGATGAACCTATTTATTACAGTTTTTTGGAATATGGCCCCGGTGATTTTAAATGGAAGGAATCGGAAGAAAGCATTCAATTATGTATTGGAGATGATTATGTAAAATATGTTTTGGGTGAACCTGACAAAATAAAATTTGAACTGAACATCAACCAGAAATTGGATTCGGGATTTGAGCTGATTTTAAACTTGAAAGGAGAGGGCAGGCTCTCTGCTCCCGATTTACTGAACAACCAGCAAGATGAAAATCACCTTTGGAATCTGATTTCTCCCAAGCATAAAGTAAACGGAAGTCTTGTGATTTCTTCAAAAAAAAATAAGACCGGAAGTTGGAGTTTTTCAGGAACCGGATACCACGATCACAACAGGGGAGACGAGCCAATGAAAAATAATTTCAGAGATTGGTACTGGGGAAGGTTTCATTTTGAGGGCTTTACCTTGGTGTATTATCTGATGCAGAAGCATGACCAAAAACAGTTTGAAGGCTGGCTGATTGACGACCAAAATGGAAGCTTAGAACAGGCATTTTCCGATGCAAATCTCAATGAATTTGGAAAAAGTATATTTGGACTTCATTCTGCATTAAATATTGAATTAGAGTCTTCGCAAGTTATTGTAAACATTGATAATGTACGCAAGATTGATAACGGTCCTTTTTACCAACGTTTTTTAGGTAATTCAATAATCAATTATAATGGTCAAGCTGTTGGGGCACAGGGTATTTCAGAATATATTTATCCGAATAATATTTATAAGAAGCTGTTTTGGCCGCTGGTTAACATGCGACTTCAGTACAAGGATGAAAAAGCGCATTGGGTTCAAAAATCACCTCTCATGTACCCGTGGACGTGGAAATAGCGCCAATTTTTAGAGCACACATTTGAAGTTTTGGTCACTTAATCCGGCTGTTTTTCTAACTTCTAAATTCAGTTGATGAACTTCATTTTCAAATAAAGCAGTTAATTCCTTGCTGTTCAATGTTTTATTGGAATTTATTTTTTTCCCGACAGAAAAGTATAATTCAGGTTTGCTGCCTCGGAAAAAGTGAGAATAAATGTGGATGGGAACAAAATCTATGCCCTCTGTTTTTTGATATAGCCAGGCAAGTCCGCCTTTAAAATTTGGGGGTGAATCGGAGGCGGGTGTGAGTTTTCCTTCCGGATAAATAAACAAACCGGCGTTCGGGCGTTCCAAAGATTTCAGCGCATATCGCAACGAAATTAGGTTCGATTTTGGTTCTTCCAAGTTGATTGAAAAGGCACCTATTTTTTGAAAGAATTTATGCTTCTTCATCTGCTTATCCTCCATAAGTGCTCGTGCCTGTTGCTTGAATAAATGCTCATTTAGAAACAGAGGAATCAATCCGTCCCACCAGAAATTGTGATTCAGGAAATAGACGGTCTTGGAAGTTTTGGAAGGATGGTATTCCTGCTTCAGCCAAACGTTCTTAAATCTTCTACGCATCAATAACCGTGTGCAATGGTAGAAAAACCGTATGTAAACTCGCGATTCTTTTGCGGGGATAAATTCCAAGGTTCTTATTTTTAATTGGAGTTGATGCAAGGTAGTATGTTATCTTTCAAACATGAAAAAAAACAGACACAATCCGGCAGTTAATATCACAAACAAAGAAGTTCAGGAATATGCACTTGAAATGACTACTCCCGAATCACCGGATATTAAACAATTAATTGCCTCATCCGATTCAGAACTGGAATTTATAGACATGCTGAGCGGAAATCTGGTTGGGCAGCTGCTTAAAATGTTGGTATCTGTCAGCGGGGCAAAGAGAGTTTTGGAAGTAGGCACATTTACCGGTTATTCTGCCATTATGATAGCTGAAGCTTTGCCAAAAGATGGAAAAGTAGTGACCATAGAAATGAATAGGCTTTTTCAAAAACTGGCCGAAAAGCATTTTAATATGTTTGACAAGCATGGTAAAATTCAGCTTATAAAGGGAAATGCTCATGAGCTTCTGAACACAATTGAAGGACCATTTGACTTGGTTTTTCTGGATGCAGACAAGATCAGCTATTCTTTTTATTTTGAAACGATACTTCCTAAACTCGCAAAAAATGGCTTGATGGCCGTAGATAATGTGCTTTGGGATGGAACTGTGCTCAACCCAAAAGATCCAAAGTCTGAAGCACTTGACGAATTCAACAAAAAAGTAGCAGAAGATGACAGGGTAGAGCAGGTACTGCTGCCCATCCGGGACGGACTTACGCTCATTCGAAAAAAGTAGATCAGGCTTTGACTGAATTTATCCCTAAAATAATTCACACTTTAATTTTATTAAAGTGTGATTATTAAAGTGTGAATCAAATTGCCACCGCAGTTACAGCTGCTACTTTTGTAAAAGCTTTACGGCCATAAGTATGTATTACTTATAAAGTTCTATACCATTGAATGAATGGAAACGGAATTGGAATTAATTCTCCCTCGGCAGCAATGCCTGCAAAGCCAATTTGGAACGCTTTATTAGGCTTTGAATGAAGCCTGATGGCCGGGATAATTATAGCCGCTGTGTATTTTCCGGTTACAATGAAAGAGTCTATCACAAAACTCACTCTTGGACTGAATCGGTTCATTCCGGCAATTGAAATCAAGGTATTTCCTGAGCTTTGGCCATCGCCATAGGCTAATCCGTGCCCCACAGAAAGGGTCAGGTTTTTTTCAGCTTCACCCAAAGAAATGGCGCCAAAAGGAAGTGCAAATCCATATTCCGGAGTGGCTCAAGAGCCTGTACCTACTAAACTTCCTAATGCCACACTTAATTTTTCATGTTGGAAAACACTGTACTTCAGCGATCCGACAATAGGAGAGCCGAACCAGGTAGTTAACAGGCCAACACCGAAGTTTTCACCCACTCCAAACTGGATGTCCGGTCCGTATAAATTCCAAATAATATAATTATCTCCTTTACTGATTGGACGGGCATTGGATGAAAAGTAATACCGGGTGGCAAAGGCAGATTTAAGCCTCAAATCTCCGGCATCATTTACTTCTTCATCTTTTAGCATCCGGATTTCTTTAATCTCGTGCATAGGAATTACAATCTGCCCTAATTCCTTGGTTTCAATCAGCACTTCGCGTGCATCTCTGGAAATTATTTTACAGATGTAACGAGTGCCACCATTTTTAATGACTAAATACATTTGATCAGCATTTTCATCATTTTCAACTTGGGCTTAAGCCTGATACTGTAATCCGGTCATTAACAAGATAAAGCAGGCGGTAAGGCATAAAGAGAAGGTTTTCATTGGCTTTTTTATTTAGAGCTAAACAGCCAAGCATCCCAAAATAGCTGTAATTAAAGGCAGGGTAATAATTGTAAAGTGATATGGTTTTTTAAATAAGCGGAGTGTAAATATTAATTTATAAAAAGCATAAAATAAATTTATAAAAAATAGATTTACCATGCTACAGGTTAGATGAGTTCTTTAGTTCAAACAATCAGAATGAATGAATACCTATTAATTTCTTCCTTTAATTATAGACTTTCGATAAAAGTAAGTCTGAATACTTCGGGTTAAGATTGGCAGCTATTTTTTGATAACTTTCGGTCAGCAAAAACGAAATACCTATAAACATAAAGCTCGGCTTGTAATAATGAACATGAATCCACTGAAAGTTTTAATTATCGGGAAAGTGTGGCCCGAGCCTGAATCCTCAGCGGCCGGTACGCGCATGATGGAGCTGATAGATACCTTTTTATCACAAAAATGGAGCGTTACTTTTGCCACCGCTGCTGCAGAAAGCGAATATGCAGCCGACTTAAAATCATTGAAAGTTGACACAAAAAATATTCAGCTAAATGATGCTTCTTTTGATGTTTTTGTAAAAAATCTAAATCCGGATTTGGTGCTTTTTGATCGCTTTATGACGGAAGAGCAGTTTGGCTGGCGCGTTGCAGAGCAGGTACCCAATGCGCTCCGAATATTAGACACCGAAGATCTCCATAGTCTTAGAATAGCACGCCAAGCTGCCTGGAAAAAAGGGAAACCCGTAGAAACCGCAGATCTCTTTAATGAAACGGCTAAACGGGAAATAGCTTCAATTTTGCGTTGTGATTTATCTCTGATTATCTCAAAAAAAGAGATGGAGCTTTTACAAACTACATTTGGGGTGAATAAAGAGCTGCTGTTTTATCTTCCTTTCATGCTTGATGGCTTGAAGCTGGAGGATCTGAAAAATCGTCCGAAATTTGAGGAAAGAGCTCACTTTATATCTATTGGGAATTTTTTGCATGAGCCGAATTGGAATGCGGTGCTGTATTTAAAAGAAGATATATGGCCTCAAATTCGCCAACAACTTGCCGATGCTGAACTGCATATTTACGGAGCTTATGCTTCTCAAAAGGTAGAGCAGCTGCATAATACATCTCAGGGGTTTTTGGTGAAGGGAAGAGCAGAAAGCGCCTCGCAGGTTGTGGAAAAAGCCAGAGTACTGTTAGCGCCTATTCGCTTTGGAGCCGGACTTAAAGGAAAGCTGATTGAAGCCATGCAGTGTGGCACGCCGAGCGTTACCACTCAGATTGGGGCGGAAGCTATGCATGGAAATCATCCCTGGCCGGGAGCGGTCGCAAATCACCCCAAAGAGTTCGTAAAACAGGCGGTGGAGCTGTACAACTACAAGCAAAGCTGGAGTGATGCTCAGCAAAAAGCCCTTCCCATCATCAACTCTTTATACAACAAACAGGAACATGCCGGGCGATTATTAGAACGTATTCACTCCTTGTTGGGTGAACTTGAAGAACATCGTTTGCAGAACTTTATGGGCGTTTTGCTTCAGCATCACACCGCGCAAAGCACCAAGTTTATGAGCCGGTGGATTGAAGAAAAAAACAGGAAGTAATCTGCTTAAAGAAAACCTGGGCAGGAGCGGAGCTTATCAGAAATTAATAAAGCTCATATTCCAGCAGTCGGGCATCTATGGTAGAGTTATAAAATTCGATGCGCTGATTGGTTCTAAGGCCAATTTTTTTAGCTAAATCAAAATTCCCGGTAAATACGTATCCCCACCAGCCGGTGGCTTCTTGTTTAAAAAAGTCACCAATGCCCTCGTAAGTTGGTTCCAGCTTTTTCTCATTCCCAATGCGGTCTCCATAAGGCGGATTTAACATAATAACGCCCGGCTCACCACTTGGAATTTCCGTTTCGCTGAAATCGCATTTCTTTACTTCTATCAGATGATCGACTCCTGCGGTGCGAGCGTTTTTACGGGTGGCGTCTATCGCTCTTATATCATGGTCGGTGGCAATAATACGGCCTTCAAAATCTTTTTGAGATTTATTTTTCAAATCCGACCGTAAATCATTCCATTCTTCCTCGTTGAACCCCAAAATGTGCTTAATTCCATAATTTGGGCGCAGCAGTCCCGGGGCTTTATGCAGTGCTTGCAATGCGGCTTCAATAGCTATAGTTCCGGTTCCGCACATGGGATTTACGAAATGTTGCCCGGGTTTCCACTTACTGGCTAAAATTAATGCGGAGGCCAGTGTTTCTTGCATGGGGGCGGTGTGGCTGGCTGTTCGGTAGCCACGGCGAGAAATGGATTCACCCGAAGTGTCTAAATAAATTTGAGCCCGGTCATTTTTCCAAAAAATGAAGATTACCGTTTTATTCAAATTAGGACCGGAATCGGGGCGTGAGCCGGTTTTCTTACGGATGCGATCAACAATAGCGTCCTTTACTTTCAGGTTCGCAAACTGGGTGTTGGTAACCGTCTTATTTTTAATAAAGGAAGTTACGCTCACATAGCCGTGCTTGTCTATATAATTTTCCCACGGAATAGTAACCAGCTGATTGTAGAGTTCTTCAGCATTTGGAGCTCTGAAATCTTTTAACCGATAGTGTACGCGATGGGCCGTGCGCAGCATCAGGTTCAGCTTCATGCAATCTGTGAGACTTCCTTCAGTTTCTATGCCGGCATGGCGCTGTTTTAGAATGGGAAATCCCAGCTCGGTAAGTTCATTTTTCAAAAAGGGAGTGATGCGCTTGGGACAGGTGATAGAAATGGTGCTTTTCCGCGAGAAATCGGCCATAAAATATAAATAACGTGAGTTCGAGATAAGAAATGGGTATAAAAATGGGCGAAAAAGCAGATTAATTAGTATATTAAAGTGTTGATAATCTTACATATAACTAATCAATACTGCCATGATCGCCCACTCCAAAATTACACAAATTTTCTGTTCCATTGATGATTTTTGTCAACAATTCCTTCCCGCCTGGAACCGGCATCTACTCACCAGCGGTGCCCAACGCATCAAACCC
Organism: uncultured Balneola sp.; assembly: GCA_964505215.1. Classification (GTDB taxonomy): domain Bacteria; phylum Bacteroidota; class Rhodothermia; order Balneolales; family Balneolaceae; genus Gracilimonas. The sequence continues at coordinate 91,523 of CAZDGU010000008.1, read as the reverse complement.
TGTCGCCTTTCGCTCAGCGAAGTAATGACCCTGCAGGTGCTGTTTCACCTGTCAGGGATCCGCACCTTCAAAAAATTCTACACCGATTATGTCTGCCGCCAGCTTACCTGTTTATTTCCGGATGTGGTCAGCTATACACGGATGGTGGAGTTGTGCTCGCAGACCATGATTCCGCTGGCCCTCTACCTCAAAACCCAAGCCACCGGATCTTGCACCGGCATCAGTTTTATTGATTCTACCCCGCTACGGGTATGTCATAACCGGCGGATCCACTCCCATAAGGTCTTCGATGGGCTGGCCAGCCGCGGACAATGTTCGATTGGGTGGTTCTATGGATTCAAGCTGCATCTGGTGACCAGTGACACCGGCCATATTATTGACGTGATGCTGACTCCGGCAAACACCGATGACCGGACCCCGCTCAAACATTCCGGGTTTGTCGAAAAACTATTTGGCAAGCTCTTTGGGGACAAAGGCTATATCTCCAAAGCGCTGTTTGAAGACTTATTCTTCCAGGGGATTCATTTGGTTACCAAGCTTCGCAAGAACATGAAAACCAAGCTTCTTACACCCATGCATGATGCGATTATGCTACGCAAACGAGCTATTTGTGAAACCATCATTGACCAGCTTAAGAACATCTTTCAGATTGAACATTCCCGGCACCGAAGCCCCAAAAACTTCTTTACCAACCTGTTCTCCGGACTCATTGCCTACCATTTTACCGAGAAAAAACCCAGTCTCAAAAAATCATTCATCGATACCAACCAATTGCTGCTTTTTTAATATCCTTATATCGAACTCACGTTAAATAGGTTAGATCTAAATAAGAGATATAAAAAATGGAGTTCCTCAATGAAGAACTCCATATAAATGGTTTGAATAAGCGAAAATCAGTTTACGATTTCAACCAATTCAATATCAAAGGTCAGGTCTTTGCCTGCCAGAGGATGATTTGCATCAATAACGATGTTTTCCTCTTCAACTTTTGTGATTTGAACCGGTACAGGCTGTCCGTTTGGTTGATTTAATTGTAGCTGCATTCCAACTTCAGGCTCAATATCTTCAGGAAGCTGTGCACGTTCAACAGTAACCTCTAAGTCATCACGGCGTTCACCATAAGCTTCGGCCGATTCAATATTAGCGGTTGTCTTATCGCCGACTTCTAATCCCACAACTGCATTTTCAAAACCGGGAATTAACTGGCCCTGTCCAAGTGTTATCTCAAGTGGATCTCTGGACTCAGAAGTATCAAAAATGGATCCGTCTTCTAATTTTCCGGTGTAGTGGACTTTTACGGTGTCACCGTTTTTTACTTTTGGCAAAATAAATGTGTGTTTTTTGAGTTTTGAATTAATGCCATAAAGATATGTAATTTTGAGCATACATGAGTATTGCAAACACCTATTAAGATGATTAATGATTCTGAAGAACTTCATCAAGTACTGAAAAAAGCTAAAACTATCGCAATCATCGGCTGCTCACCCAATGAGTACAGAACAAGTAACTATGCAGCCCGTTTTTTACAAGAGAAAGGTTTTACTGTTATTCCGGTAAATCCACATGTAGAAGTTATTAACGGGGAGAAATGCTACGATTTATTGGCCGATATCCCTGAAACTACTACAATAGATATTGTGAATGTGTTCCGAAACTCCGATTACACGGCCGATGCTGTGCGTCAGGTAGTAACCTGGAACAAGAAAACCAAACAAAAACCCACCATTTGGACTCAGTTAGAAGTCTCATCACCTGAAGCCGAACAATTAGCGAAGAAGCACAAGCTACATTATGTAAAAAACAGATGCATAATGGTAGAATGGGATCGCCTTTTTGAACAGTGATTTAAACAGTGATCAGGATACAGTTAACAGTGGACAGTGGACAGCTCTTGTCATGCTTAAGCCCGTTGCTAAGCTTTACCTCGTTGCTAAGCTCCGGCTTCCTGAGGCATGAACTGAAGTCTGCTGGTTACTTATATTTTTAGTTTTTGAATCGCGGATTAAAGAGGGTTGAAGGATTTTAGAAATTCAGCATGTTATTTATAAGAAAAGTACATCCGGAATGGGAAATACTTTTCTTGTCCAAACGTATTAATAAAGCGCTCTATTGGTGTATTTTTCAAATTTTTAATATGTTTTTATTAGATGTAAATTATTTAGCGTAACGGATACTCTAATCAGTAAACCTTTCAAAAGCCGCTATTAAACGAATGTAACTCATTATGAAAACGCAAAACACACTTATAGCTCATCCAGAGACAGCGGAAGAATTAAAGGCGCTAAAAGCTTTTATGAAGGCTCTCAAAATCAGATTTGAGGAAAGTACCTATGATCCGGACTTTATTGCTAAAATCCAGAAAAGCAGGCAACAAATAAGAGAAGAAAAAACCGTGCAGATTGCCTTGGATGATATATGGAAAGAGTAGTTGAGTACACTCTTCAAGCTCAAGAAGACATTGCTTATTTTAAAAAAGCTGGAAGAAGTGATCTCTTAAAAAAAATTCGCAGACTTATAGAATCTATTCAAAAAAGCCCTTTTAAAGGAATTGGTAAACCGGAGCCGTTAAAGTATGAATTGGCTGGATGCTGGTCGAGACGGATTAATAAAGAACACCGTTTAATTTATGAAGTTACTAAAAATAAAATATTCATCCTTTCAGCAAAAGGGCATTATTAACTTCAAGTATTTCTCACCCTCGTAGCTAAGCTCCGGCTTCCCGAGATATGAACTGAAGTCTGCCGGCTACTTACATTTTTGATTTTTGAATCGTGGATTAAGGGGATTGCTCGGATGGCACGGATTTTTTGGTGTCCGGGTTGTTGGGAGATTTAAAGCAGAGTATTGCTTATCCGCGAAATCCATAAATCCGTGCAAATTTGTGGTTCAATAAATGAGGGGCTGAGTGCAGTCAGTCATTTTTATTATTGAAGGATTCATTTCAATACAACATCCCCATTTTAGAAACAAAATCACCCTTTGTCAGTTTCAGCTTTAAAGCAAGATACTTTGGACGAATGGAAAAAACGGAATATCGCAGTCATCAATCATCATGGAGCTATTATCCGAAAATCATATTCGGGGTGATTTCTGTTTGGTCGTTCTGGCTTTGCCTGCTGGTACTTATGCTGAGATGGGTAAATCCGCCTTTTACGGCCTTCACCCTGCAAGAAAACTGGGAAGCATTAGGCAAGGAACGCTATAGCCTGAACGAGCACTGGACGCCCATCCAAGAAATCCCCGAGCACTTAAAACTGGCACTTATTGCCTCCGAAGACCAGCGTTTTTATACACATTGGGGACTTGATTTGGAAGCCATTAAGAAAGCAATGGAAGAGCAAGAAAAAGGCCAAAGAGTGCGCGGCGCCAGCACTATAAGCCAACAAGTGGCTAAGAATTTATTTTTAGTTCCTGCAAAATCATATCTCCGAAAAGGAGTAGAGGCCGCGCTTACTGTTTTAATTGAGTTGTTCTGGACTAAAGATCGGATTTTGGAAATGTATTTTAACATTGCTGAATTTGGTCCCGGTATGTACGGAATTTCTACCGCAACGGACTTTTACTATCATAAAAAACCCGCCGAATTAACGCCCAAAGAAGCCGCGCGAATGATAACAGTACTTCCCAGTCCGCATAGAATTGAGCCCGTTCCGGCCTCCGCCTACGTTAAAAAACGCAGCCGCTGGATATTGCGTAACATGCAGCAGATAAGTGGAGTTGCTTACCTGCCAAAGCCCAAACCTGCCCAAACAGACAGTGTTCAAACGGATACTTTAAGGCGAAAAACAGCGATGGATTCCCTTGACTTCGCTACTATTCGAGATTCCATGAAGCTGCATTTAGATTCTCTGCTTTCAGAAATTGAGCTTGGTGATTCTGATTTTTAGCTCCGACTTTTGCTTCCCAACCGGAAATTGAGACTAATAATCAAACATATTCCACGGTTCGCCCTGAGGTTTTGGGGCTTTAAGAAACATCAGCTCTTTTTTGGTGGGATGCTCCAGCTCCAGCTTTACGGCTCTGAGAGCAATGTCTTTATTTCGATTATTTCCGGGAGCTCCATATTTGTGATCACCCCAAAGCGGAGTTCCTTCTTTGGCAAACTGAACCCTGATTTGGTGAGGTCGCCCGGTAATTAAATCCACTTCTACCACACTGAAGTTTGCATTTTGTTTGATGGTTATGAATTCCAATCTGGATTCTTTAGCTTTTCCTTTGGGCGATTTATGCGCTTTTACGGTATTGGTTCGATTATCTTTTTCAAGAAAATGTACGTGTTTTCCATAAACCGGAGCCATTCCATGAACTAAAGCCCAGTAGGTTTTTTTCATAGTCCGCTTTCGTATTTGATAGGAGAGGCGGGAAGCTGCTTTCGAGGTTTTTGCCAACACCATCACCCCGCTAACCGGACGATCGAGCCGATGAACCAATCCCAGATACACATTCCCCGGCTTGTTGTATTCTTTTTTGATGTACTGCTTGCAAAGATTCAGAACATCCTGATCTCCGCTGTGATCTTCTTGTGAAAGTACGCCGGCGGGTTTATCAATCACCAGTAAGTGATTGTCTTCGTAAATAATGGGGATGTTGGGATGGGTTTGTGTCGTTTTCATACCTCCAAAACTAAGGATTATAAATATCAATAGCGTGTTGGTTTACGAGCAAAGAAAATGGTGAACAGAAAGGAAAAATTAACAAACTTAAACTTTTAAACTTCATTCCTTTGGACGACATTAAAAGCAGGCTATCAACCAAAATAGTTGACAGAATTTGGGTGTTTGAGGGATGTGTTTACATGCAATTTTATCCCTTGAATAATTCAAACCAAAAATGTTGGATTACAGATAAACCGGAATACAAGCTTTATGAAAACGCTATCATTAAAAAACGTACTTACACTTTTCCTGATAATACTAATTGGCGGGGCTCCCCAAATTCTATGCGCTCAAAATACGCCGGATAATCTGCGAGAGCAGTACTTAACGCCTTCGGAAGATATTTTAGAAGAGGTGATGTCGCCTCGGTACGAGAATATCATTTCCTTATCTGATTTATCACCCAATAAGGAATATTTTATACACTATTCGCTGAATGGCCTGAAAGGATTATCGCCCATTGTAGATTATGCCAAAAAATGGTACAACCTTGGTGGTTTACAAATTGACCCTAAAGCAAATCGAAATCGTACTTTTACTACTCAAATGCCGAGTTCATCCAGCATGAGAACAGCCGATGGGTTTGAATTTATTGATGCAAAAACAGGAAGTAAGAAACCGGTTCAAACACCGAAAAATGCACATTTAAGTCACGCTAAATGGTCGCCTGATGGTTCTGAGATTGCTTATTTCGCCCATTTTGAGGACGCAACGCATATTTATATTGCAAACATGAGCAATGGAAAATCAACCCGTTTAACAAAAGAACCGGTTTTGGCCACATTAAATACAACTTTTGAGTGGTCGGCTGATAGCAAGTATATATTTACCGTGTTGGTACCCAAAAAGCGAGGTCCTGAGCCTCAAGAGCCTAAGGTTGATTTGCCTCAGATACGAATGACAACCGCTGACGAAAATCGGGTTCCAACGTATAAAACTCTTTTAGAGGGAACTACCGAAGCCGACTTGCTGGAGTATTATATAACCGGACAGTTTGCCAGAATTAACGTGTCGAATAAGAGAGTTAGAACTATTGGCGAGCCTGCTATGATTCGAAATATAGATGTTGCTCCATCGGGTGAATATTCTATTGTAGAAAGTCTGCAAAAACCTTTTTCCTACATTGTGCCTGTTTATGCATTTGCGTGGACAAAGGAAATCTGGGATTTGGACGGAAAAGCACTGACAACGCTGCAAAAAAGTGAGGCGAGCACAAGAATACCTGACCATAAGCCTGTAGAAGATTTTGGACGGAGTACCATTACATGGCGGCCTGATGGGGAAGGGTTAAGCATGATTCTAAAACCTCAAAAAGAGGAGGAAAATGCCGATTCCACACAAACAACAGAAAAAGAAAACAATAAAGAATATCAGGTTGTAAAGTGGATACCTCCGTTTAACGAGGGAAGTGAAGAGGTGTTATATACTTCAAAAACTAATATTCTGTCCGTTTCCTACACCGAAGAGTCCGAGCTGTTTTTCGTCAAAGAAAGCAAATCTAAAAATAAGGAGCAGCTGCTGGCAGTCTATCCTGATTCTTCCTATTCAATTTATACGTATAACACGGAAGATTTTTATAAAAATCCGGGCCGCTTAGTAACCAAAACCGGTAATATGGGTATTCCCGTAGTGCAGTTAAGCTCTGATGAGAAAAGCGTATTCTTTTCGGGAATGCAGTATGACGAAAACCCTCAAGAGCAATCACCCCGCTTATTTATAGATCGGGTTGAAATTCAAACGGCAGAGAAATCGCAGGTTTATCAAAGTCCTGCTGATGTTTATGAAAGCTTTACAGCAGTTTTGGATGACGATTTTAATGAGATTGTTGTGAGCCGGCAGTCAGCGGAAATGTATCCGGATTCCTGGCTGGTGAATCTGAATTCAGATAACACAGCTAAATTAACGAATAATAAAGATTACAATACGGCCATTTCGCAAGCACCGCGCAAGCGCTTTAAGGTGCAGCGTGCCGATGGTTTTGAGTTTTGGGTTGAAGTGATTTTACCGCAAAATTGGGATGGAAAACCGCTGCCGGCACTAATTTGGCACTATCCGAGAGAGTATGACGATCAGGAAGCGTATGACAAATCGCAGAGAAGATTTAATAAAAATACATATTCTCGCGTACAACACGGCTGGCCACAAAGAGATGTAGAAATTTTCACCAAAAAAGGATACGCCGTTGTAAAAGCAGACTGGCCCATTTCTTCGGAAAGAGGCACTCCGAATGACGGTTTTATTTGGAGTGTTCAACAAAACAGTACGGTTGTTATAGACAGTATAACAGCCAAAGGCTATGTTGATCGTGAGCGCATTGCAATTGGAGGGCACAGCTATGGAGCTTTTGGTACCGTACATGCCATGATTCAAACTTCCTTTTTTAAAGCCGGAATAGCCGGGAATGGCGCTTATAACCGAACGTTAACTCCCATGGGTTTCCAGCGGGAACGAAGTGATTTGTGGCGCGCGCAATCTCGCTATTTGCAAATGTCGCCTATCTTTTGGGCTGATCGGCTGGATGGAGCGCTGCTGATGTATCACGGTGCGGATGACCAAAACACAGGAACCTGGCCCGAAAACTCATGGCGTATGTTTCATGCCTTAAACGCAATGGGTAAACCGGCATCTATGCACATGTATCCGTATTCAGCACATCACACCGGAGCAAAAGAAATAGTTTTTGACCGTTGGACGCGATGGGTTGAATGGCTGGATCATTATGTGAAAGACAAAGGAGAGCTAATCCCTGAAAATGAAATGGGTAAGTAATCAGAAATTAAATCATGCAGTTAGGCCTTTGTTCTAATTGCATGATTTTATATGAAAAATACTATGCGAATAAGCGTCTAATCTATGATTAAATACAGCATAGTTAGAAGTGAGCTACTTTTCTTCATTCCGGCAAGTCTCCTTGTAAGTAAAACATGTGGAAACATTGAATTATGCTTTACACAAATTGATGCTCATTACTTTGGTACAGTCAATATGTAATGAATGCCTTTGATTTATATTTTTTGAAGATTAGTTTAAGAAAAAGATAATTAAAGCATTTCAATGAAAAAGCTATACTTGGCGCTATTAATTTTCGTTTTACTTCCAAACTATAAACTTTGCGCTCAATTATTTAAAACGATAGACACTCTTACTTTCGAAGAAACCAATGATGTTTTATGGAGTGGAGATGTTCAAATTCAAAATATTGAAAATGATACAATATTTGTTATTGATAAAGCTCAGTCACGCGTGCTTATTTATAACAGAAATGGAAAACTTTTATCCTTTTTTGGGAGAAAAGGATATGGTCCGGGAGACTTAAGCCAGCCAACATCAGCAGTAAGGCTTCCTAATGGAAGTATTTTGGTAACAGAATTTAATGGCCGGATTACCAAATTTTCAATCTCTGGAGAAGTAATCGATATAGTCTCAACAAAAATAACCCGTCTTAATAAAAGTTTGCTACTGCCAAATGGAAAAGTTCTTTTAACCGGCAGTAATTATACAGCTGAAGATTACTACTTGCTTTATCTTTTTGATCCTGAAGATATGGTTGTTCATAAAAAGATATTCCCATTGCCTTTGGATCCAAAAGAGTATGCTATGCAGCCATTAACACTTGCGGAGTCAACGTATGCCATATCTTGTGGAGGTAGAATTATTGCATCTCACTCGATGCTTCCGAAGCTCTTTTACTTTGATTATGAAGGAGGGCTGATCGGCAACAAAGTTATCCAATCTGAATTATTTTCAGTTATGGAGAAGGTAGAAAGTTCAAATAACCCTAATGAAACGATTAAAAAATATGGAGCAGCTTCTTGGATTTGGGGACTGTATTGTATGGAAGATGAAAATATTGGCATTAAGTTTATGAAAAATTTAACAGGAGAAGACGGAAACCCGGTGAGCTTTATGTTGACAACAAGTGGAGGAGAGCTATTAAAAGAATCATCGGATGTATCTTTAATTCAGTTCAATGACCATAAGACAGATACGCTTTATTTCACAAACAAAGAAGCAAAAGCACCGAACTCTTTTATTAAAAAGGTTTTGAATTGAAAGTAAAAGACTATTTTCTGAGCATTGATCAGAAAACAAGTTATGGGAACTGCTTAGCGATTTAAATCTCAAGTCTGTATCCAAAAAACTGTTATCTTCAAGGATATGAGCAATGAAGGACAAGTAAAACTCTCCGAAAAAGTAGCCAATTTGCCCACCTCTCCGGGCGTGTATATTTACAGAGATTCCTCCGGAACAGAATTGTATGTGGGGAAGGCAAAAAGGCTCAGAAATCGGGTTCGTTCCTATTTCCAGGAATCGCGGCCGGCTGATGGACGCATAAAAACCATGGTATCTAAAATTGATGATATCGAGGTTTTTGTCACAGATTCTGAAGCGGAAGCTCTGATTTTGGAGAATAATCTCATCAAGCGGTATCAACCCCGATATAATATTATGTATCGGGATGATAAATCCTATCCGTACATCTGCATTACCGACGAACCCAAACCCCGCGTGTTTCCAACCCGAACCGTGTTGAAGGATGGGAGTAAATATTTTGGTCCGTACGATCGCGTAGGAGCCATGCGACGGATGCTCGAATCTATCCGAAAAGCTTTTGGGCTGTGCACATGCGCCGTCTCTCAAAAAACCATCGATAAAACACGCGGAGTTCCAAACTGGCACTCATGTTTTGATGATTATCTGGAAAATTGTTCGGGCGACTGGGATGATGAAGCCTATCAAACCACCATCAAAAAAGTAGAGCGCATGTTAAATGGTAAAACCGACCAGCTGATGCGCGAGCTGAAAGAAGAAATGCAGATTGCTTCTGATGCGCTGGCTTTTGAAGAAGCCGCACAGCTGCGCGACAGCCTGGAAGCCGTAGAACACTACAGCCAACGTATGAAAATGGTGGTATCACAAAAAGTAGATCGGGATGTATTTGCCATCCTAAAAGATGCTGAGATTGGAGAGGCCTGCGGCGTATTATTTAAAGTGCGAGAAGGTAAAATGATTGGTAAATTTCATCGGTTCCTCAAAAACATTGATGGCCTGAAAATGGGAGAGATGCTGCAGTCGTTTGTGGTAGATTATTATACGGGCCAGTACCAGGCAGCCATTCCCGATGAGGTTTATTTGAGCCGTGAAATACCAAATTCAGAACCACTGGAGCAATATTTGCAGCAAGAACGAGGAAAGATAGTGCCGTTTCATGTGCCGCAAATTGGAGAGAAAAAGCAACTCATTAAAATGGCAGAAGCAAATGCAAGGTTGCATTTAAACGAACGCGCGCTGGAAAAAGAAAAAGCCGAGCGCAATCGGATTCCACACGCGGTAAAAGAATTAAAAGAGCATCTAAAATTAGACCGACTTCCCAGAAGAATCGAATGTTTTGATAACTCAAATCTACAAGGCAGCGATCCGGTTGCTTCTATGGTTAGCTTTGTGGATGCCAAACCCCGCAAAAGCGAGTACAAACGGTTCAACATAAAAACAGTAGTGGGGTCCGATGATTTTGCCTCCATGAAAGAAATACTCACGCGCCGATATTCTCGGGTTATGAAGGAAGGCTCACACATTCCGGATTTGATTATTGTGGATGGAGGTAAAGGTCAGCTAAGTTCTGCCGTAGAAGCACTCAAAGAAATCGACTTTTATGGCGAATGTGATATAATTGGATTAGCGAAGCGTTTGGAAGAGGTGTTTTTACCGGGAATGTCAGATCCGATTATGATTCCAAAAAAATCATCAGCTCTTAAATTGCTGCAGCAGGCAAGGGATGAGGCTCATCGTTTTGCCATTAACTTTCATCGCCAAAAAAGAAGCAATCGAACCGTTAAAACAGAGCTTTTGGAAATATCCGGAATCGGAGAAAAGACGGCTCAAAAATTATTAAAAGAGTTTGGTTCTGTGAAGAACATTAAATCCAAATCTGAAGATGAACTGGAAGTAATAGTAGGAAGGAAAACGGCTGAAAATATTTTCAATTATTTTCGGTAATTTTTACTAAAATATGAGCGCAATGCCATCAATAACACATTGTGAAATTTCAGCATCAAGAAAATAATAACAGACTAACATCAATATGTGATTTGAATACCTGTTCAGCCGTATTAACATAAGCGCAGCACTGATGTATAACGGTAATAAACGCTCGCAACCAACATGATGTTATTGAAACATATTAGCAGATGTTTCAGTACTAATGCTGAAGAGCTTAACCCAAAATTTAGGGTGTATTATTATGAAATTAATTAAAAGACACGTAGAGAAACCCAATTATAAAGAGCTGAAGGACAGAGAGCTTGTGCGAAAGTTTCGTAAAAATGCGGATGAGTCTGCATTTAATGAACTGATGAACCGGCACCAGCAAAAAATATATTCATACATTTTCAGCATGGTGATGAATCCGGAAATAGCCAACGATTTATTCCAAACTACCTTCACCAAAGTCATCACCAAAATGGATGATACTTACAACGAACAAGGCAAATGGATTGCCTGGGTGATGCGAATTGCGCATAATGCAACAATTGATTATTTAAGAAAACAAAAGCGTTACATCGACGTTAGTGGATGGAGCGATGAGGATTCTTCAACCGATTATTTTGATCGGATGGAAGATGAAAGCGTGATAGATGCGGATGAGCAAATGATTGAGAGTGAAACTCGGTCGAGCCTCATGAAGCATATCGCTAAACTTCCTGAAGAACAGCGCTCGGTAGTTTTGTTAAGGCACTATTACGAAATGCCTTTTAAAGAAATTGCAGAACTTACAGATGTATCTATCAACACGGCCTTAGGCCGAATGAGATATGCACTCATAAACCTTCGAAAACACTTTGAAGCTGAACGAGAAGAAGAGCTAAAACATGCACAAGGATGAACTAAAAGCTATTCGGTATCTGATGAAGGAAATGGACCCTTCGGAAGAACTGGAATTTGAACAATTAATGCGTGAGGATGAAAACCTGTTAATTGAGGTGGAAAGTTTGAGAGCCACAAACCGACGGCTCTCAGAGCTTTCTCCTAAAAATCCTCCCCAAACATTAACCCAACAAATAGTAGATGACGCTAAACAGCTACAAAAACAAAGAGTAAATTCTTCGCGTAAAAGTTACATAATATTCAGGAAGGCTGTGGCTGCAGCGCTGGTGCTGTTTGTGCTTTCCGGCGGCTACTATTACTATACCGGCTCCACTAAGGCGGTACAATCTGCCGAACCTCAGGTAAACTCTGAAGAGGTTAAGCCTTGGGTTGATCGTAACGAAATTTTGCGATACTCTACAGATCAATACCAATTGACCAATCAAACAGCCGGCTCACAAAAAGACTTCAATAACAGTTTTAATAAGCTGGAGCTGGTAAACGATCCCACCGTAAACCCAACTTCGCCGGGTGATATTTTACTAACCGGCTCACCCAATTAAAGAGGTCTGAATTAAGCGATTGGCTGTAAAATGTGGAAAACTGTGCCTCATTATGTGCATAAGTATTTTTGTATAGCAGCACACCTCGCTTTATATTAGATTTATCTAAAAACTAAAATCATATAGCAGGTTTTAATGGGAAAAGTTATTTCAATTGCCAATCAGAAAGGCGGAGTAGGAAAAACAACTACGGCCATTAACTTAGCAGCAAGCTTAGCTGCCGTAGAACACCCGACTTTAGTAATTGACATTGATCCGCAGAGTAATACCACCAGTGGATTGGGTATTGATTCTAAAACAGTTACTAACTCTGTTTATGAAATTCTGATAGGAAGCGTTGATATTGATGAGACCATCCGGCAAACCGAGCTTGATTATTTAGATGTAGTACCTGCACATATCAATTTGGTTGGGGCTGAAATTGAAATGATTGACCGCGAGCAGCGCGAGCGTATCCTTAAAAAAGCAATCCAAAGTGTGCGAGATAAATATGATTTTGTGATTATTGACTGTCCGCCCTCCTTAGGCTTGCTAACCATTAATGCGCTAACGGCCTCCGATTCTATCGTAATTCCCGTTCAGTGCGAGTATTTTGCACTTGAAGGACTTGGACAGCTGCTGAATACCATAAAAATAGTACGCCAGCATTTAAATCCTGATTTAGACATAGAAGGAGTACTACTGACCATGTATGATACGCGCACCCGGCTTTCCAATCAGGTAGCTGATGAAGTTAAGCGGTATTTCGATGATCGGGTGTTTAAGTCTGTTATTGCCAGAAATGTGCGCCTTGCAGAAGCCCCGAGTTTTGGTAAACCTGCTTTACTGTATGATTCAACAAGTATTGGTGCAAAAAACTACTTGGCGTTAGCTCGCGAAATCATCAAGAGAAATAAGAAACTATTCAAGAACAGTCCGGTTCTTACCGATTAAGATTAAAATTACATTATGGCTACAAAAAAAGTATTAGGCCGAGGGTTAGGAGCCTTCTTCCCTGAGTATCAGGATGAAGATGCACAGGCAAAAGAAAAGGAAGGTAAAGAAGGTGTAGAAAAAAGCTTAGCCAAACCTGAAGACCGGGTAAATATCGTTCTTTTTGTACCGGTAGATCATATCCGGAAAAACCCGCACCAGCCCCGTAAAGAATTTAACGAAGAAAAGCTGGATGAGCTTGGCTCATCTATTAAAAAGCACGGACTCATTCAGCCCATTACCGTCCGTTATATTGGCGAAAAACGTTTTGAGCTGATAAGCGGTGAGCGCCGGCTGAGAGCCGCTAAACTTGCCGGATTGAAGGAAATACCCGCTTTTATTCGGGAAGCAGACGATGAGCAAAGCATGGCATTTGCCCTTATCGAAAATATACAGCGCGAAGAGCTAAATCCGCTGGAAGTAGCACTGGGCTATAAGCGCTTACTGGAAGAATTTGATTATACACAAGCAGAGGTTGCAGAACGAGTGGGGAAAAACCGCTCTACCGTAACCAATATGCTTCGGCTGCTTAATTTACCCGATTTTATACAATCAGCACTGAAATCAAATCAAATTTCGATGGGGCATGCCAGGGCGCTTATCAGTATTGAAGACGCTGACGTTCAAAAAGAAATTTTGGATCGGGTAATTACCAAAGGCTTGTCGGTTCGGCAGATTGAAGATGCAGTACGCGATATAATGAAGGCTGCCGGTGCTAAAAAGAAAAATAAAGGCCCAAAAGATAGCCCAAATCCTTTTTATGAGGATATTTCAGCCCGCCTAAGGCAAACATTCAGTACTAAGGTAAATGTAAAACCAAAGAAAAAAGGTGGGGAAATCAGGATTGAATACTATTCGGATGAGGATCTGGAACGACTGCTTAATATTTTTGATTCGCTTGGTTAGCATTCTCTTTTTTTTGAGTATAGCTTTTTGCATTCATGTAAACGCACAATCAAGAATTAATCAGCAGACGTTTCTGCCTCAAAACTACTCTTTACAGCAGTCATTGGATAATTCATCAGGCTTGAATAATGAATATCCCGACCCAAATAAAGTATTAAAAAGATCGTTACTGATTCCGGGCTGGGGGCAAGTAACCAATAAACAAGCATGGAAGGTGCCTATAGTTTACGGTTTGCTGGGTGGGCTAACCTATTACAGCATTCACTTACACAAACAATATCATGATTATAGAGCAGCATTTTATAATCTTAACCCGCAAACACCCAACGATTTTAAATTTGGCCCTACGCCGAATTACATCTCACAAAATGCTAACTTAAGCTCCCTCAAGCAAAACAGAAACTTTTATAGAAACAGACGTGATTTAGTGTATGTGTTTATTGGGCTTTCATACGCTTTAAATGCAATTGATGCCTACGTATTTGCGCATTTAAGGTCTTTCGATGTCTCTGACGATTTATCCCTAAGAGCACAATTAAAACCCGAATTATGGGCAGCTAAAGGCACCAATCACGCCCCTTTAATGACGATATCAGTTAATTTTTAGAAGTAGAAGTATGTTGATGAAAAAAGAACAAAGAGAATTTCAAAAAGAACCGAAAGACAGTGGCAATAACAAAGATCTTTGGAGTATTTTTAAAATAATGGGTGAATTTGTAGAGGGCTATGACAAGCTCTATCAAATTGGCCCGTGTATATCCATTTTTGGCTCTGCTCGCACAAATCAGGATGATAAATATTATGAACTGGCAGTAGAAACGGCCGCCAAAATTACCCGAAAGGGTTTTGGAGTAATTACCGGAGGTGGGCCCGGCATTATGGAAGCTGCCAACAAAGGAGCAGAAATAGCTGAAGGGAAATCGGTAGGCTTAGGTATAAATCTTCCGTTTGAGCAGGGCATAAACAAATATGTAAACCCTGATTTAGCTATTAACTTTAATTACTTTTTTGTGCGAAAGGTAATGTTTGTGAAGTATGCACAGAGTTTTATTGTATTTCCGGGCGGTTTTGGAACTTTAGACGAATTGTTCGAAAGCTTAACGCTTATACAAACCCGAAAGAGTGCACAAATCCCTATTATTCTATTTGGAAGTGAATACTGGAATGGCCTTATTGACTGGATTAAAAATACCATGGTTGAATGGGGAACCATCTCAGAAAAAGATGTTGACCTGTTCCATGTAACAGACTCAACCGATGAAGCTGTCCAAATAATATGTGATTTTTACAGTAAAAAGGAGCCAATGCCTAATTTTAGCTTTTAAAATTGGAACAAGCAGATAGGTTCTGAAGTTTTAAAATATACTAATTCGTTAAAAAAGCAGTTATAAATTTAATTTCAGTGTCAATTTTTATTAAATTCGGCGCTGCAACTAACCAACACAAAAATATCAGATATGAAGGTTTTTAAAATACATTCAATAGCAATATTACTGGCAATGGTAGCATCCAGTGTTTTTGCTCAGAGCCGAACCGACGCCGTAAGTTTATATAACAAAGGTTTAGAAGAAGCCCGGAGTGATAATTATGATGCAGCTATTTCTTCTTTTGAACAAGCAATTTCAATAGCCGAACAATTAGGGCCCGAAGGGGAAGACATTAAAGGGAATGCTGAGGGGCAAATCCCCAAAATGTACTATGGAAAAGCACTTACGGCTTATAAAGCCTTCCAGCGCACCCCTGATATGGAAACACTTGAAGCAGCTGTTGATGCATTTCAGAACGTGATTTCGGTTAGTGAGGAGTATAATGACAACAAATATGTGCCTACTGCAAAAGGAGCAATACCACAATTATACAAGAGAAAATCTGATTTGTATTATAGACAGGCTGAGTACGATAAAGCCGATGAAGCTATTGATCAGGCTATGAATATGAATTCAAATTATGCGCTGGCATATCACCAAAAAGCAAAAATTTTCAAAAAAGTAAATGATACTGACCAGGATGGTATTATTGATCAGGGTATCGATGAAATGCTGAAATGGTACGACCAGGCCATTAGTATTGCAGAAAGGACTGACCAATCGAAGGTAGCCAATGCCTCTCGACGAGATGCACATTCCGAGTTATTAGCCGTAGGTACCTTGGCTACACAAGAAGGAAATACTCAAAAAGCCATAGAAATGCTCGAAAAAGCGTTATTATATGATGCTGAATCAGCTAATGCCTATTATCGCTTGGCTGAAGCAAGCAATAAATCAGGTAATTATGATAAAGCTGTTGAGTATGCCAATACTGCTCTTAAGTATGAAAGAGGCGGTAAAACTGATAAAGCTAAAATCTATTTTGAGTTGGGCTACGCACAGCAAACATTAGGAAATAAATCTGCTGCTTGTGATGCGTTTACTAATGCCTTATATGGCTCTTTCAAATCTCCTGCTCAGCATAAAATGGAATATGAACTGAAGTGTGATTCTTCAGCTCCATAATTTCTTGTACAACCTATTTTATAGCCACGCTGCTAAAAACAGCGTGGTTTTTTTATGGAATGTATTTTCTTATCCTACTTAAATTCATGTGATTCTGTTTTTATACATAAAGGGCTTTTGCTATCTTTGAGGCTGTTGTAATTCCTTATAAAAATTGATTCAATTACTCATTCTAAAAAACGAATAAATGCCTGCTTCTAAGCTTGATCAGCTCTGTGTAAATACCATAAGAACTCTTTCGATAGATGCGGTACAAAAAGCTAATTCCGGCCATCCGGGAATGCCAATGGGAATGGCAGATGTAGCTTATGTACTGTGGACAAAGTATTTAAAACATAATCCCAAAAATCCGGACTGGTTTGACAGAGACCGATTCATTTTATCGGCCGGACACGGTTCAATGCTTATTTACAGCCTGCTTCACTTAACCGGATACGATTTAAGCTTAGACGAAATTAAAAACTTCAGGCAAATGGGAAGTAAAACTCCCGGTCATCCCGAATACGGCATAACACCCGGCGTAGAAACTACAACCGGACCGCTTGGCCAGGGTTTTGGAACCGGAGTTGGAATGGCAATGGCCGAACATTTTTTAGCAGGTAAATTCAATAAGCCTGACGCCAAGGTAGTTGATCATTTTACCTACGCCATTGTGAGTGATGGAGATCTGATGGAAGGCATTTCGCATGAGTCGGCTTCTATGGCCGGGCACATGGGCCTTGGAAAGCTAATTTACCTCTACGACTCCAACAAAATCACCATCGAAGGCTCTACCGACCTTGCCTTTACGGAAGATGCAACACAAAGATTTGAATCATACAACTGGCATGTGGTGGAGATTGACGGCCACAATCATGATGAGATTTCTTCAGCAATTGAAGAAGCTCAAAGCGTTACTGATAAACCCTCACTAATTATTTGCAAAACGCATATTGGATATGGAAGCCCAAATAAACAGGGGAGTGAAACTTCACATGGTTCACCCCTTGGAGAAGAGGAAATTAAGTTAACTAAAGAAGCTTATGGCTGGGATCCGGACGCACAGTTTTATATTCCTGACGAAGCACTTTCAAAATTCAGAGAAGAAGTTGAAAAAGGCCAAAAAGCCGAAACGTCTTGGAATGCTCAGCTCGCAGAGTACAAGAAAAAATATGATAAAGAAGCTGATTCATTCCAGTCTTGGATTCAGGGAGAACTTTCTCCTGAACTGAGTGATGCTCTTCCTGTTTTTGAAGAAGATGCAACAGGAATGGCTACCAGAGCTGCATCCGGAAAAGTGATTAATGCAATTAAAGATGTGATTCCAAACTTATTTGGGGGCTCAGCTGATTTAGCCGGAAGTACTAAAACGGATATTGAAGGTGACGGCTCATTTATTGTTGATGGACCAACCGGCCGAACGGTTCACTTTGGCGTTCGTGAACACGGAATGGCGGCGGCTGTAAATGGAATGATGCTGCACGGTGGCATGTATTCCTACGGCGCTACATTTTTTGTGTTTACGGATTATATGCGGCCTTCAATTCGCCTGGCTGCGCTGATGAATGTACCTTCTATTTTTGTACTGACGCACGATAGTATTGGTTTGGGAGAAGATGGACCCACGCACCAGCCTGTAGAGCATTTAGCAAGCTTGAGAGCTATGCCAAATACAACTGTTCTGCGTCCTGCTGACGCTAATGAAACTGCGTATGCATGGAAAGCGGCTCTGGAAAATACATCCGGACCAAGCTTGTTGGTATTAACCCGCCAAAACTTACCAACACTTAACAGAACGGTTGAAAATGCAGCCAATTTGGTTCAAAAAGGTGCCTACATATACGCTGATTCTGAGAAAGAAACACCGGATGCCATTCTGATAGGAACTGGATCTGAGCTGCAGTTTGCTGTAGAGGCTCGTGCCGAGCTTCTGAAGCAAGGTATTGACGCACGCGTGGTTAGCATGCCAAGCTGGGAGTTATTTGAAAAACAAAGCGATGAATACAAAGACTCCGTATTTCCAAAATCTGTACCAAACAGAGTTTCTATTGAAGCCGGTTCTACTTTTGGGTGGGAGCGATATGTTGGTAACGGCACTTCTATTGGAATTAACAGCTTTGGAGATTCAGCTCCTTATGAAGAACTGTACCGGCATTTTGGAATAACGACTGAAGCTGTGGTGGAAGCTGTTTTAAAACAGAAATAATTCACCAAGCTCTTCCCAAATATTAAGAGCTTTAACTTAAAATTCTGCTATATGAAAGCCTCATTTATTGGGGCTTTTCTATTTCAAAACAAATTTTTTTATAGGATATCATCTTGAACTCGGCAGTTGGCTTGATGAATTAATGTGCTTAATTAGGCCGATGGATACAGGTAAATGTAACATCATCTAAAGGGCTTACGTTGCCGATGAATGCTTCTAAAGAAGATTGAACCTTTTGAACAATGGTTTTGGCATGAAGGGAACCGTAAATTTCCATGAGTGATTCAACACGCTTTTCGCCGTATTCATCACCATGCTCATTTCTGGCTTCATTAAGTCCATCGGTGTAAAAGAGTACAGAGTCACCGGGTTGAAACTTGATTTTTTTGACCTCCAGGTTTTTTTCCAACAGTTTGGTGGTGGTCATTCCCAAAGCAAAACCGTTTGCGTGTAGTTTATATGTTCTGTCTTTTTCTTTTTGAAATAGAATAGGAATATTTTGGCCGGCACGGATATATTCAAAATAATCGGCATTTGAGGGGAAAAAAGCGGCACAACCCGTAACAAAGGTTTTGTCTTTACTATTACTTTTAATGTAGTTGTTTAACTGTAAAAACAACTCTTTGGGAGATGGATGATCTCTCTCTACAATGAGATTAACCAGTGCCTGCAGCCGAACCATATACAGAGCTGCACTAAGCCCTTTCCCGGACACATCAGCAATAATCACATAAGTACCTTGGGCAGTTTCAATAATATCCAGATAATCGCCGCCTACTTCTTTTGCGGTGTGAGCGAAGGAGTACACTTCCAGGTTTTCTTTATTTATGGAAGATTCAGGAAGCAGGCTGAGCTGAATTTCCCGGGCTAATTCAATTTCTTGCTGCACATCCGATTTTTCTAAAAGTTCAATAAGCAGCAGCATAAACATGCTCAGGAAACTAAACGGTAAGAGTAAGTCTCCGATTAAAAAATACCTCAAAATCCCCAAAAAGCTAAGCACATAGTACGCTACAAAACTTGCAGCGCCTAAACCAAATATAAGCCTTCGGGTTGGGTTCAGGCGTTGGGTAAGATCAGAGAAAAGCCGCAGGAATTTAATGTGCCCCGGAAGCTGCTGTCCCTGCTGCCGCTCAATGTCTTCGACGGCTTCTTTATAGACTAATTTCAGCCGTTCAGTATCAGCGGAGAGTTCTTTTGAGAAGCGTTCACGGCTCATCCCCGAAACATATTCCTGATAAAATTTCTTTGTGCCGTAGCCCGATTGAGCTTCATTTTTTAGTGCCAATGCAATCTAACTTCTAAGTTTTTGGTAACAGTATTTTTTTACAGCAGACAATTAGCGAGACGGAGAGTATCATTTTAAAAGTTATACATGCTGCATCAGCTCCAACTCGCAATTTATCTGATGATTCACAATCATATCATGTATCATGCAACTTGATTGCTTGTTCGTAATAATAACTAAAAAGTTGTGGTCTTTTTCAGCTATTAATAAATAGCATACTGTCGTTAAATCTACAAGAAGCTAAAAAAATATTTACTTAGAACTTAGATTCAATCTTCATCGTATCTGCGGGTACTTTTGATGGATTAACCTGATCATAAACTACCCACGCATCCTTAAAATAGCGCTGCACCATATTCGAAAATCGTATGGCTTTGGTTCGATGGTGGAAATCTCCTACATGAACGCGATAGAAGGGAGGGCGAAAAAGCACGTATGTTTCCGGCAGATAATTTGCCACGGTGGTATCGGCCCAAACACGAAACCTTGCGGCCATGCTGTCTGCAAAAGCAACGCTTTGGCCTGAATAAATTTGGACTCTGTAACCTTCAAATAAGTTTTGTTCTACCTTTTCTTCAACCCGAACCCGATCAAAAGATTCAGGAATTTTATTTTCACGGTGTGAATAGGAATCAGAAAGGGAGGTACGAAGATCGGCTAAATGAGAATATGATATCGCGATGTCGTTACTTTCTAAGTAGTTCTCTTTAGCTTCTTCTAATACGTCATTTACTGCTTTTTCGGAACTTGAGCAGCTTATTGAAAAAATTAAGAGACTAACTAAAGTGAAATACTTCATGGGCTTAAAATCCTACAGGATGCCAGGTTGTTTTTGTTTCCTGAAAATTGGTAATAAAATAAGGTGATTGAGCCTCATCGGCATACCAATCGGTAATGGTTTTCTTTACAATTCGTTTTACATTTACAGAAGCATTTTCATCAATCAGTTTCTTCATTTCCTGAGGAAGTGCATCACTGTAAATCATTGCATTTACATCCATGTGAGTGCTAAAATGTTCCGCTAATTCTTCACGGAAACCGGTAAGGATATTTACCACGCCTCCGGGCACGTCAGAAGAGTTTAACACTTCTGCAAAACTGATGGCCGGAAGGGGATGTTCTTCGGATGCCAGCACTACACAGGTGTTTCCACCCACAATAATTGGAGCAATGGTTGATACTAAGCCTAATAAGGGGCTTTTCTCGGGTGCAAAAGCAGCAATCACGCCCATAGGCTCAAGCATACTGAAATTAAAGTGAGCACTTGCAACCGGGTTTACGGTACCAAATACCTGCTGATATTTATCGGCCCAGCCGGCATAATAAATAAGACGGTCAATAGAGGCATTGATGTCGGCTTCCGCTTCGGCTGTACTAAAACCAATGGGGCCAAGCTCTCTCATAAATTGCTCGCGGCGATCTTCCAGCATTTCTGCAATGCGATACAAAATTTGGCTTCGATTGTAGGCACTTCGGCTGCTCCATCCATTTACGGCTCCCCGTGCGGTTACAACGGCATTTCTGAAGTCTTTACGCGTGCCTCGGCATGCATTTGCTATCAGGTCTCCGTCACTGTTTGTTACTTTGTAAGTTCGGCCGGACTCGCTGCGTGGAAAGTCCCCGCCGATATACATTTTATAAGTTTTTTTTACATCAATTCTGGTATCAGACATTGTGATATATTCTTGAAATTAAATGTTTAGATAGGCTGAGAGTCCATGAAGTCCGCCTTCGCGACCTACGCCACTTTCTTTATATCCGCCAAAAGGAGAGGTAGGATCAAACTTATTAAATGTATTTGCCCAAACTACTCCGGAACGCATTTTACTTCCCATTTGGAAAATCTTGGATCCTTTGTCTGTCCAAACTCCGCTGGCAAGTCCGTACGGGGTATTATTAGCTTTTTCAATGCCTTCATCAGCCGTGCGGAAGGTTTGTACGGTAAGTACGGGACCGAAAATTTCTTCCTGAACCACGCGGTTTGATTGTGATACATTAGTAAATAAAGTAGGACGAATGAAATATCCGTTTTCAGGAATGTCGCACTTACTTTGATAAATATCAGCGCCTTCATTCACTCCCAGCTCCAGGTATTTATTTACGGTTTCAAACTGTTGTTTAGAGTTAATGGCTCCGATATCGGTATTTTTATCTAAGGGATCACTTACAATAAGTGTTTCCAGTCGGTCTTTGAGCTTTGCAATTACTTTGTCAGCTACGCCTTCCTGCACCAACAGTCGTGAGCCGGCACAGCAAACGTGGCCTTGGTTAAAGTAAATGGCATTTATGATGCCTTCCACGGCTTGGTCTATAGGCGCGTCTTCAAAAATAATGAGCGCTCCTTTGCCACCTAACTCCAGCGTATATTTTTTATCCTTTCCGGCTAAAGATTTCTGAATGATTTTACCCACTTTCGTTGAGCCGGTAAAAGCAATTTTATCAACATCTTTATGATTTACGATTTCTGCGCCCGTTTGTCCGGCTCCGGTTACAATATTTACCACGCCATCGGGGAGACCGCAATCTCGTACCAATTCGGCGAACTTGAGAGCGGTCAGGGAAGTTGTTTCAGCCGGTTTCAACACTACGGTATTGCCACAAGCAAGAGCAGGCGCAATTTTCCATGCAAGCATTAAAAGCGGGAAGTTCCACGGAATGATTTGTCCACAAACGCCCAGCGATTCAGGTTTTGTACCCGGAAATGCGTACTCGAGTTTGTCGGCCCACCCGGCATAATAAAAGAAATAAGCGGCAGCCAGCGGTACATCAATATCGCGTGATTCGCGTATAGGCTTTCCGCCATCAATCGACTCCAGAACGGCGAATTCACGAGCTCGTTCCTGAATCATGCGGGCAAGCCGGTAAATATACTTTCCTCTTTCTTTAGCTGAAATCTGTGACCAGGTGCCTTTATAAGCTTTCCGTGCTGCTTTTACGGCTTTATCTATATCTTTTTGGGTGGCCTCGGCAAACTCGCTTACCACTTCACCCGTAGCAGGATTTGTGCTTTTGAAATAACGGCCTTTGGAGGGCTTTATAAACTTCCCCCCAATAAAAAGATTGTATTGTTCATCAACCTGAGCAAAGTCGGTACTTTCGGGAGCCGGTGCATATTCCCAAACGGATTGGAAATCTAACTTTGAGTTAGGTGAGGTTGGTTTATAAGGAGCTTCTGTTGTGGTTGAATTCTCAGACATAATAGATACTTTATTGAAATTCGTTAGTGGTGTTGCTCTGCTTAATCGTTACTGAAATAATCGAGAGACTGGTAATGGCCGGTTTGCTGCTTCACAATTTGCATCAGCAAATCATTTGTAAGCGAGCTTGCGCCAAAGCGGAAATATTCATTGTTTAACCAATCGGCACCCAGCGTTTCTTTTACAATAACTAAATATTGGATGGCTTGTTTGGCCTTGCGAATTCCGCCTGCCGGTTTCATGCCAATCATTTTCCCGGTTTCGTAATAAAAATCCCTGATGGCTTCCAGCATTACTAAAGTGACGGGCTGGGTAGCTGCCGGACTCATTTTACCGGTAGAAGTTTTAATGAAATCGGCGCCGGCATACATCGCAATGTCGCTGGCTTTACGTACGTTTTCGTAGGTATGTAATTCGCCGGTTTCCAAAATAACTTTCAAATGAGCCTTACCGCAGGCTTCTTTAACGGCGGCAATTTCATCAAATACAAGGCTGAATTCACCCTTCAAAAAAGCTCCGCGGCTGATAACCATATCCACCTCATCTGCACCTTCTGCAACCGCATATTTGGTATCCTCTAAACGCATGGAGAGGGGAGCCTGCCCGCTGGGGAAAGCCGTAGCCACACTGGCCACATTAATATCAGTACCTTTCAACGCTTTTTTTGCCACACTTACCATACTTGGATACACGCAAACGGCGGCTACGGTAGGTAAATCCGGCATGGCAGCGTGCGGTTGTTTGGCTTTAAGGCACAGTTGCTCCACCTTTCCGGGAGAGTCTTTACCTTCTAAGGTAGTGAGGTCAATCATGCTTAGTGCTAATTTCAGAGCCTGAACTTTTGAGTCTTTTTTAATACTGCGTTTGTTCAGGCGAGAAACACGTTCTTCTACGCCAACATGATCGATAGGAATAGTTTGGTTAAAATCTGGGTAATTCATACTAAAATTCAGCTTCTAATGTATTTAGTTGGAAGGTAAGAAATCTTAAGCAAAAGCTTGATTCTAATTGTCGCCTAAAAAATAAATTTGTTGTACCAAATATTTTAATTTTGTTAATTGGATGTCGGATTAGTGCAGTGCCCTTGACAGTTAAACAATCATTACAAAAAAAGGTGAAGGTTATGGGTATAGAGTCTATTAATTGGTTAGCTGTTTTAGCGGCAGCTTTGGTTGGATTTGCAATTGGGTTTTTATGGTATGGGCCATTATTTGGAAAAAAATGGATGGTGTTGACGGGCTTAAGCTCAGAAGAAATTGCAAATGGGAATATGCCAAAAATATTTATTGGAACCTTTGTATTTCAATTTGTTATGGCGTTTTGTTTGGCCATGTTTTTTTACGGTGATCCGGAAGCTTCTTCAAATGTAAATGCAGGAACCGGTGCTTTTTATGGCTTTTTAACAGGTGCCGGGTGGGTTACTACTGCTCTTGGAGTGAATGCGCTATTTGAGCAAAAATCCTGGAGCTACATCATTTTAAATGGAGCGTACTGGATTATCGTTTTTACTTTAATGGGTTTGGTTTTAGGTGCTTGGCAGTAATTTTGGAATTGCACTAACTTGGAGTAAAGGCTTCAAAGTCAAGCAAATCATCTTCTTGTTTTCTAAACACGCGGGCTGCTTCTGCAAAACGTTCGGCTTGGCCAACCATAACCAAACGGTCTCCGGGTTTTAGGGTAAACTCGCCGGCCGGATTTCCAAAGTTGTTTTTACCCCGGGTTACCGTTAATACAGTAATTTGAAAGCGATTGCGGAGCATTAACTCTCCTAAACTTTTGCCTGCAGCAAAAGAGCCTTCACGCACAACTACCGCACGCGTATGCAGTCCTTCATCATCCAGTCCCTGAAGTACCATGAGATGAGCTTCCTGAATACTTCCACGCATTATTTCATAATCTTCAGCACGAATTTCACGTACGTACTTTTGAATTTCTTTATCCGGAACCATATATGCTTTCAACACATTCGAAAATAGCCGGACGGTAGTTTCCATTTCTTCGGGAACTACAATATCGGCACCGGCTTGTTCCAGAAATTCGGCTTCTGAAAGGTAACGCGTACGCACTATGGTTTGAATAGTTGGATTCAAATATGTGGCAAGCTTAATAATTCTTGGGCTGATTTGAGGATCATTGATGGCAATTACGCATAATTTGGCCTTCATCACCTGCGCATTTTCCAAAATGTGAGGACGGGCCGCATCACCGAAAATAGCCGGAATTCCCTGGCTGCGCATTTCATTTACCGATCGTGGGTTCATTTCAATCACGATAAATGGAATGCCGGAATCTTTAAGTACTTGCGTCAGATTTCGTCCGGCGGGTCCATAACCTACTACAATAACATGATTTTCGAGATGTTTATGCTGCTCGGCTTCCGATTTATCCACTCGGTGTTCCCCAATTTTGCGTAGCGGTGTTTTGGAGAGAACGTTTCCGATTTTAGGGCTTGCTTGTAAAAACAAGGGGGTAAGCAGCATCAGTAAAACAGAAACTGCAATAAAAATTTGTGAACCGGCTTCGCCGAGACCTGCCGGGGAAAGACCGGCTGCGCGGCCCGCACGTTCCAGCACAAAAGAAAATTCCCCAATTTGAGCTAAAACAATACCTGATGCCGCTGCAATCCGTACCGGATAGCCCAGGGTAAGCAAGCTGATGGAGCCCATTACAAACTTCAAAACTAATACGCCTGCGGCTACCGCTAACAACAACAGCGGATTATTTATGACGTAGCTGATATCTAACAACATACCTACTGAAACAAAGAAAACAGCGTTAAAAATGGTTTTTAACGGTAAAATCTCACTCATGGCTAAATCACTGTAGTGGCTTTCGCTCACCACAAGTCCGGCTAAAAATGCCCCTAATGCAAGGCTGACATTAGCTAAATTGGTAAGCGCTGCAGTTCCAAAACAAATTGCCATTACTGTTAATATGAATAATTCTTGGCGACGTGTTTGGGCTACTTTTTCTAATATCCAGGGTACTATTTTGCGTGCGGCTACAACTACAATGGCAATGAGCAGGCCGGCTTTACCAAGAACAATAAATAAATCGAGAGCCGACTCGCTTTGCCCGGATAAAATAGGAATGAGCAGTACCATGGCGATAATGGCTAAATCCTGAAAAATGAGCACGGCCAAAGATAAGCGTCCAACAGGAGTGTCTGTTTTCCCCTGTTCACTAAACAAGCCAAGTACAATAGCTGTAGAGCTTAACGCCACTAAAAAACCGGTGTATATTCCCACTTCCCAGCTTACATCCAGAAAAAATAAGACACAGGCAACGGCCGCAATACTTAGTAGAACTTGCAAACCGCCTCCCACAAAAATGGCGTTCCTAATGCGCGCAAGCTTTTCCAAGCTAAATTCTATACCGATGGTAAACAGTAACAAAATAATGCCAATTTCAGCCATCATGTTTACTAATTCTTGATCCTGTACCAGCGCAAGTGCGTTTGGACCAATCACAATTCCGGCAATTAAAAAACCCGCAATAGGTACTAATTTTATTTTGTAACTGATGTAAGCGATGAGCACGCTAATCAGAAAAAGGATAACAATTTCATTTAAGAAAGGGAGCGAAACGGCAAATATCATCTAACAGTTTATGAGAATAAATTACGGAAGTTATAGGCGATTTTGAGATCGCATCAAATTTAAAATAACGGTTTTATAGTGCCTTTTTATAAATAATTTCACTAAAATTAAATTACTCTAAATTTTTGTAATCCTGCGAAATCATGCAGTGCAATTAGCTTTTCTTATTTATGAGTTCAGAAAAAACAGTTATGCCCTTCAGGTAATAATTCCAAACAATGCTGAGGTTCATCATTGTGCGCGGGTTTTGTGCTCGGGTGATTTCTTTCCGTAAAACTTTTCGCTTTTGATGTACTTTTTTGAGTCCGCCTAAAAAATGCATATGTGCTTTTACCACGGCTCCAAATTCCCGGAGATTTCCGGATAATAATGCTTTAAAGGCAGCAACTATGTCCAACAATATACGAGTGGGGAAGCGAGTAAGTAATGAAGCGGTTGAGTAATTTTTCCAGAGCATAAATAAGCTGTTGCGGAAATTATAATACACTTTACGGGGCGAACCCATGGGCAGCGAGCCACCTCCTAAATGATAAACCACGCTTTCTGGTGCATAGCCAATACGGTAGCCTTGGTTTTGGAGCCGCCAGCAAAGGTCTATTTCTTCCATGTGGAATTCAAAACTTTCATCAAAACCGCCGCAGTCTGTAAATATATTTTTATGGATAGCGAGAGCCGCACCGGATGCCCAGAAAATATCTGTTTCGTCATCGTATTGGCCATTGTCCGCTTCCACATCATCGAAAATCCGTCCCCGGCAAAAAGGGTAGCCAAACTTGTCAATAAAGCCGCCGGCTGCACCTGCATACTCAAAGTAGGTAGGTTCTTTCAATGATTTTACTTTGGGTTGAGCCGCTGCAACGTCATCTTTTTCTAAGGCTTTATTTAAGCCGTACAGCCAGTTTTTATCTACCTTCACATCATTATTTAAAAACACAAGCACGTCATTTTTGGCAAAAGGAACGGCCCGGTTATTTCCACCGCAGTAGCCGTAATTATCATCAAAAGCGGCTATTTTAATGTCCGGGAAATGGGATTCCACCCATTGTTTGGTGCCGTCAGATGAGGCATTATCCGCAATAATAATTTCGTAACTTGGGTAATCAGTTTCAGCTACAGAAGGTAAATAATTCTTGAGATGTTCAAGTCCATTCCAGGTTACTATGATGATGCTAAAGCTGGTCAACGAATGAATAGAGTTTCGTGAATGTTATAATTTATATTGGAAGAAATTAGAAAAAGTAGTTACTTGTTCAGTTATAATTGCAAAGGTAAGATGATACAAAAAGTATGATCAAAATAGGGCTAATTTCAGATACTCATGGTTATCTCGATCCACAAGTTGGAGAGTATTTTAAGGACTGTGATGAAATTTGGCATGCCGGTGACTTTGGTACGTTGGCGGTAGCTGAACAGCTTAGGGAAATTGCGCCTTTAATTGGCGTGTATGGAAATATTGATGGGGAAGATATTCGTCAGCAATTTCCACTCCATCAGCGGTTTGAGAAGGGGGGACTGGATGTTTGGATGACCCATATTGGCGGAATTCCCGGTCGTTATTGCATTCCTATTCGGGAGGAGATGAGCCAGAATCCACCCGATTTATTTATTTGTGGGCACTCTCATATTTTACGTATTTCACGCGATTCTAACCTCAATAAAATGCTGTATATGAATCCGGGTGCTGCCGGAAAGCAAGGTTTTCAGACCCAAAGGACCATCATTCGTTTTCAAATAATGGATGGGAACCTGCACAACGTAGAAGTCATAAACTTAGATGTAGAGCAGGAAGAAGCTGCCGAATAACTTCTTCCCGAATTTAGCTTTCATATCTTTCAATTAACGCTGATGCATTTAGTACTGACTGAACCACTAACGGAATTCCACCCCCCGGATGAACGGAACCGCCTACCAAGTACAGCTTCTCCACCGCACGCGACTTATTGCGAGGGCGCATAAAGGCTGAAAATTTACTATTGGAAGAAGTTCCATATATACTGCCTTTGTTAGATTTGTAGCGAGTGTAAAAGTCTTTTGGGGTGATGATTTTTTTATACTGAATGTGATTACTGAGCTCCTTCAATCCACGTTTTTCCAATTCAGTAATTACCTGCTCGCCATAGCTCTCAGCATGCTTGTTCCACGAATATTGAGATGAAAGGTAGGGCGCATTCACTAAAATAAAGAGATTGGAGCCCCCGGGCGGCGCATGGCTGCGATCTGTGTGTGATGTATCTGCTATATAAATAGTGGGATCATCCGGCATTACTTTATCCCGGAAAATTTGGGTGAACTCCCGCTCATAATCTTTCGAAAAAAAGATGTTGTGATGAGTTAATTGAGGATAGGTTTTATCAATACCCAACAGCAGTACAAAGCCGGAACAGGAAGGCTCAATATTGGCTGAGTTCCTTTTTTTCCGGGAAGAAATGGCATCATCCGGCAACAGTTCGGTTACCGTTTCTGTAGCATCGCTGTTTGAGATTACAAGCTGAGCAGGAACGGTAGAGCCCGAGGTTAATTTCACCCCTTTTGCTTTTCCGTCTTCAACTAAAATACCATCAATTTCTTCATTAAAATGAAAAACTGCTCCGTTCTTCTCTGCCAACCTTTGGAGAGCTTGAGCTACTTGATATAATCCGCCTTTTACATAAAATCCACCCTGATTAATTTCCACATGGGGAATAACATTGAGCGTAGCCGGAGCTTGAAAAGGAGAGGAGCCGTTGTAGGTAGTGAACCGTTTAAAAAACTGCCGCAAATAAGGCGAGCTGAAGGTGTTATCTATTCTTTCGCTTACAGTATTAAAGGCATCAATTCCAAAAAAGCTGAGAAAATCTAACTTCCTTAAATCTTCTAACGCGTACAGTGGATTGAAAATAAAAGCATCAGCTGTTTTTTTATATAAATCAGCTGAGTAATTCAGGAATTCATCATAGGCTTTAACATCACTTGGAGCTATTTGAGATAATTCTTTTTGAGTTTTGGAACGATCGAAATAGCTGTTAAAAATGGTTCCATCCGAATAAAAATATCTGCAAAGAGGATGAAGAGGGGCAAGTTCTAAATAATCATAGAAATCTGCACCGCATTCATTAAAAAGTCGCTCAAAAACGAAAGGCATAGTGAGCAGGCTGGGCCCGGTATCAAAACGAAATCCCTCTGCGTGAATTTGCCCCATTTTGCCACCCGCTTGCTCATTTTTTTCAAAAACCTGAACCTTGTGGCCTTTGGCCGCCAGTAATGCAGCGGCAGAAAGTCCTCCCAAGCCGGCACCTATAATAGAAATATTCATTCACACGGATGTTATCATTGAGTTTTCCATTTGGGAAAACCCGATAATTACTTAGATAGTTTCTCTTCTATCCGCTTTAGAGAATCCCTGATTTCAACCAAAACTTGAAGAGAGCTATCGGCGTCAGATTCTGTTGAATGTGTGGTTTTATTATCGGTCACTTTATCTCGCTGTTCTAAAACCAGGCTTCGAAAATCTCCTGCATTGATAATACCAATTAGCGAGAGGTCAGCCGTTCCTTGAGCTGAACCACCGGCTGTTTCTACAGACAGCTTGCTGATTCCAAAATACTTCAGCAACGGACCTTCTTTAAAGGTGAGGTCCTGAATTTTGTCAAGTGGAATGGTTCGTTCGGTATGAAAAATATAGCCTTTTTTGAACCTCAAGGAACGTGTAGTGAGTTCACATTCAAGCCGCGAAAAGTATTTGTTAAGATAAATTGTGCCAAAAATTGCCCAAAGTGGAATTAGTGGAATCAAGACCATTGAAACGGTACAAATCAAAATGCCTGTCCACATTAAATACTGTTTCATTTTAGGGTTGAACTCAGCTTTGTGCAAAAGAGTTGATTTGTGAGACATATCAAAAAGTGTGGTTATTATTATTTGCTGTCCGAGGCTATACGATAGCTATTTATGATACCAAGTACTTTAACCGAATGCTTTGGTAAGCATTAAAATAAAGTAGAAATAAAAACGGTGTATTTACCATTTCACATCCCAATCACTGAATTCTTCGCTGAAGCGGGGCATTGATTTTTGCTTAAATAAACGGATACCGGCCGTGAAACCAACCCAGAACCGGTAGATTCTTCCTTTTCTTGTGGGCGACCAAAAACTCCACCAAGTGTAATCTTCAGAACCTTGTACCCGGCTTATTTGCGCATTAAGAGAGGGACCTGCATACATTGATAAGCCACTGTTAAAACGTTTTCCCAACAGGAATTTGTAGGAGTAAATAAGATTTAATTTATCCGACCATTTTTCTTCAAATTGATGCGTAACCGCAAACTCCTGATTCACAAAAACGCTTTCGCTTTCCCAATTTTTAAAAGAATCCGAGATGTTTTTCTCAAGCCCAACGGCAAGCCCAAATCGATATACGTCTCTATTTAGCAAGGTATTGTAGCCAAGAAGCAGGGAGTTGTACACGCGATGCGTTCCTAAGGTGATTCCTATATCCGTAAAACCACCGTCCGAAAAGCGGGCATCAATATTTTTACGGCCATTTCCATAAAAGCTGATGAACCCCACTGGAACTCCTTGAAATTCTTTTGCTACGTTAATGAGTCCAACTTGTACACCCGTTGCTTTTTCAGAAGCGTTTAGCAATCCTGCTATTTGGATACCTGTTAAGTTGTTGGCAATATTAGCACCTCCGGCAAAAACAACACCTTCTACGTTATTTGCCACATTCATTAAGCCGGATGCAAACAAGCCACTGGCATTTTTAAGTGATACGTTCACTGCACCGGCTGCCATCAATCCTTCAATATTATGTACGGCAATGTTGGCGGCACCTGCAGCCTGTAATCCGGAAATATTTCCTCCGGCAAAGTTTAAAATTCCTGCTGCTTGAAGGCCTTCCACATCATTTCGAGCCATGTTTGCAATACCGGATGCCTGCAAACCACTTATACTTCCCAAAGAAGCGTTTACGAGTCCTGCACCCTGAAGACCCTCAATATTACCTTGAGCAACATTTGTAAGCCCACTGAATTGCAAACCGCTTGAATTTCGATTAGCTAAGTTAAACAAGCCGGCCATTTGAATGCCTTCCAAATCATGGCCCGAAATATTGGATAATCCCGAAATCTGAATACCCGACATGGAAGCTGATGAGAAATTCACACCTCCGGAAATGTTAACACCCGCCATATTTCCGCCTGTGGCATTAGCTACTCCGGATAACTGCACACCGTTTGTGTAATGCTTATTGTAATTGATTAACCCTCCAATTTCGCCGCCGTCCAATCCGCCATGGTATCCCCCAAGAATATTAACAGAATAACGAGCGGTATAATTAGGAGCTTCTATGCCGTTGGTGCTTAAAGGAGGGAAGAGTGTAACTCGCCATTTACGATATTTTAAGTCTGATTTTTGATTGTAATCCTGGGCAAAAACTGAGGAGGATAACAGAATCGCTGACAGCGTTAACAACAAAAAAGAAAAAAATCGCTTCATAATGGTGATATGTGTGTGATTGAGTTTCACATGCATTACGAAGCGATTTCAAAAAAGTTTAACCGGTTTGGAAGATTTGTTTCTAAATCATTAAACCAGCGCAGGCTTTAGGTTTGGGTGATTTTCATCCAGCATATCATTCCAATTTTGGACAACATCAACTGCATTGAGTAATTCCTCTACGTTGCCTTCAAAAGTTATTGAGGTGATGGTATCACCTGCATCAATGGAATTGACCACTTGTTGGTCTTCGTCTGATTTCACACTGCCAAAAACAGCGTGCTTTCCGTCTAACCAGGCGGTAGGCACATGGGTGATGAAAAACTGGCTTCCGTTGGTGTTTGGTCCTGCGTTTGCCATAGAAAGTTTACCGGGCTCGTCGTGTATTAATTCCTCATGAAATTCATCCTCAAATCTATAACCAGGGCCGCCACGACCGTCGCCATCCGGACATCCGCCTTGAATCATAAAGTCCGGAATAACACGATGAAAGGTAAGTCCGTCATAAAAGCCGCGAGTAGCTAAATTCACAAAATTAGCTACGGTTTTAGGAGCTCGCTCATCAAATAATTGAATGTTAATAGTTCCTTTAGAAGTAGTGATAGTTGCTGAAATACTCATAATATTAATGAAATGAAAGTTTTAAAAAGAGAAAGTTAGAATCTAAACCCGGATTTTCAGATCCGGTTTCGGCATTTGAAATATGGTGAAATTTGTATCCTAAAGTCAGAAATCCAACCGGTGGAAAGTGGATATTGCCACCTAAAGTAATATCAAAGGTGAAGTTAAAACGTCTTGATCTGTCGGTAGGGAAATTGCTTTCCATGTACATAACTCCTCCTGTGGTTCTTATAAAAGGAGAGATGCGGCCGGGATTTCTCTGAGTAAGTGCAAAACCAATGGGCGATAGTCCAAAGCCGGTTCTTGAAACAAAGCGATTGTTTTCGTCTCTTTTGGGATACTGGTAATGGACGTAGGGAATAAGGTCTGCCGTGTACCATAAAAGCCTGTTATGGGAATATTCTTTTAATGGCTTTTGATATCCTAAACCAAAAATTTGGGTTTGTGAGTCGGGTGTTTTTCCCAAAAAGCGTATAGACTGGAATGAGTATCCCCCCCAAACAGATATTTGAGCAGGAATAGAATGTGTGCTATGGCCGCGATGATTTTGCGCCTGCACCTGCGGAGTAGAAAAGACTATAATTGAAAAAATACCTACAGAATAGAACAGGGCCGATAGCTTCACAAATACAATAAGGGTTACAGTTGATTAATTCTTTTTGGTTTTTGCAAAACTGACGATAGATAAAATCCATATAACCAGCCAAGCTCCGGCCAAATAATACTTCGTAATATATAAAAATATTGCCACTGTGAGCGCATAAATAACATGATAAAAGAAGGGGGGGGCGCTTGTTTTATTAGCTTTTTTCTGTAAAGAAGGCATAACAAAAGTAAGTACTTTGCTAAGCAGTAACAGTGCGGTATAAACCCACAGAATTATCTCAAAAACTGAGCTTGTATAAACGGCAAATAAGGCAATTAACAGTAATACAACAAGATCTAAATAGACATCTTTAAGCCACTTCATTTAGGTATCTTCTAAGTGTTCATTTTCAGGGTTCAGTGAAACTACTTCTTTGGCGTGCAAGCCTTTATCTCCGTCATCCAACAAAAATTCAACCTCTTCACCGCGGCGGAGTTTTTTAAAGCCCTCGGCTTGAATTTCTGAATAATGAACAAAAGCATCTTCACCGTTTTCTGTACTTATAAAGCCATAACCTTTAGTGTTATGAAACCATTTTACTGTACCCTTTTTTTTATCTGACATGTTATCCCGATTTTTTATTTAATAATTACGCTTATAGGAAAAACTTTACCTACACATCGTATAGAAAATAATTTTTGAGCGTAATACAATCAACACAAATATTTTAAAATTATAATATCTGAAATTCTTCAACCCAAATGGCAAAACCTTCAGAAGCTTTTTGATCAGAAATCACTTGATTAGTGATATAATCGAAATCCATATTGTGTTCTATGTTAACCAGCAATCCTTTTATTTTTATGATATGACCGTTACGCAATGTTTTGATACGTTTATCTATTGCCGTAGTAGAAGGGATGAGGTGCCACAAGTCAGTTTTTTGATA
Source organism: uncultured Balneola sp. (assembly GCA_964505215.1). Lineage (GTDB taxonomy): Bacteria > Bacteroidota > Rhodothermia > Balneolales > Balneolaceae > Gracilimonas. The sequence continues at coordinate 57,171 of CAZDGU010000008.1, read as the reverse complement.
TATAGTGGACAATTTTAATGGAAGTCGAACAAAATCTATTTCGAAAGAACGATTTCCTAATTTGGGATAAATATGATCTAAGTTTCGCTCGTCAGATAATTCATTCCAGCCAACCAAAACATCAGTGGGGGTGTATCGTGAAAGTCTATCAAACAGATATCTTTTATACCTTATTACCCGCACCTCACCGGAAATCACTTTTTGTGGGGTCAGGGTGGCTCCCTTGAAAGTAATGGGTTTCTGCCAGCTTACACGCTTAATGGTCGGGGCTTCTGCTGCTACAACACCCGGGCCGTGCCGAACAGGAAAAGCTTGATACATAATAAAGCCTGCTACAACCGATAATCCTAAAAATAGATACTTAACCATGACATTATCCATTTGTTGGTGTTTATAATATAAGAGACCTGAGATGATTGATTGTTACAAATTGCTTTAGATTTTTCTAACTAAAGGAGTAATTAAAGGTCATTTCTAAATAATTCCCTCCATTATTACCTTGATTTATAGAGCTTTGATGCTTTCTAAATGTTATTTATAGTAATAGCCAGAAAGACTTTAAGGAAACTACAGGAGGTGAAAATAAAACAACTTTATTGAAGGATATTGTAGGGATGACGAGGCTGTGAAGTCAGAATAGCTTGGCTAAAATTATGATGCTTCTGTTTTTTGAAAAATGAAAAAGCATGGAACGCTGTCTATTTAAACCCTGCCCAGGATTGAAACAAAAGTTTTTCTTAAACGACCATTTTATGAATAAGATATTATCGTGAAATACAATTTAGGCGGTTTATACAGGTTATGCCCGCTGTAGAAAAATATTAAAATGCCTTTGTTATTTACGGGCCGGTAGCCTTATCTTTTGCACCTTCGATAAAGCCAAAGTGGCGGAATTGGTAGACGCGCGCGACTCAAAATCGCGTTCCTTCGGGAGTGAGGGTTCGAGTCCCTCCTTTGGTACTTTTAAGCCCTGTAAGTCAATGATTTATAGGGCTTTTTAATTGCTATGGAAAAACTATGGCAGAACAATTATTCTTAATTAATAGGTAATATTAAAATAAAAGAAGTTTGATTTGACCCTTAATTAGCGGGTATAACCTTCCGGGTTTTGAGACTGCCATCTCCAGGTGTCTTCACACATTTCCTCAATGCCGCGTTTTGCTGTCCAGTTTAGCTCTTGTTCTGCTTTAGTTGGGTCGGCATAGCACTGGGCAATATCTCCGGCACGGCGGGGGGCTATTTTAAACGGTACTTTTTTTCCGGAAGCTTTTTCAAAGGCTCTAACCATATCTAATACGCTTGAACCCTTTCCGGTTCCTAAATTGTAGGTTACCAAGCCCGGTTTGGAGTTTAGTATTTCCAAAGCTTTAAGGTGACCTAAGGCTAAATCTACAACGTGAATATAATCGCGCACTCCGGTGCCATCAGGCGTAGCGTAATCATCACCAAAAACAGAGAGCTGCTCCAGTTTTCCAACGGCTACCTGAGAAATATAGGGTATGAGATTATTAGGAATGTCGTTTGGATCCTCTCCAATTAAGCCGCTTTTATGCGCGCCAACCGGGTTGAAATATCTAAGTAGCGCAATATTCCAGGAAGAGTCGGCAACGTACAGGTCTTTAAGTATGTACTCAATAAAAAGCTTAGTTCTGCCATAAGGATTGGTAGCCGAAAGCGGAAAGTCTTCTGTTATTGGCACCGATTCAGGATCTCCATAAACAGTTGCAGAAGATGAAAAAACCATATTCTTAACGTTATGTTTCTTCATCACTTCACACAAGTTAAGCGTACCGGTAATATTATTATCGTAATATTTAAGAGGTATATCGACAGACTCGCCAACGGCTTTAAAGCCGGCAAAGTGGATGACCGAATCAACTTGGTGGCGCTCAAAAATATCGTTTAGCTCTTCTTTATTAAGCAGATCCGTTTCGTAGAAAAGAAGATCTTTTCCTGTTATATCTTTTACCCGTTTTAACGCTTCTTCGCTGCTGTTAGAGAGGTTGTCAACTACAATAACTTGGTTATTTTCTTTTAAAAGCTCTAAAACAGTATGGCTGCCGATATAGCCGGCACCCCCGGTTACTAATACATTCATGTGTATAATTAACTATTTTTTTTCTTCTAATTCGGCTATTACTTTAGTGCAGATTTCCTGAATTTTATTTGAGGATTTTTCTAACTCTTTTTTTGGGCGCTTATCCCAAAGCAGTTGCTTAGCGTGCTCATACTCGTCTATAATTTGCTGAAGTCCTAACATCTGAGCTACGGGCTTTATTTTATGCCCTGCTTTTCGAAAATTTTCTTCATCCCGGTTCAATAAAAATTTAGAATAATGATCTCTAAACTCGCTAAAGGAAGTAATGGCAGCTTCGGCAAACTCGCTGATAAATTTTTCTTCTCCATAAAGCATTTCAGAAAGGGAAGAAAAGTCAACTAAGGAGTGATTATTGCTGCTCAAACAAGTACCTATTGGTTTACGGGTTCAGTTATGTAATGGGGTGAAGGTTTTCCAAATTCATCCAGATGAACAAATACTATTTGGTCTATACTAATGATCGGTTCTTTGGAAAACTTGTTGCGCACCAAACATTTTACGGTGATGGATGTACGGCCAAATTTAACAGTTTCCATACCAATTTCAATAACTTCACCCAGCTTAGCCGAATTCACAAAGTTAATTTCAGACATGTATTTGGTTACAATGTTGCCTTTACCCAATTGGCACAAAACAAAAATAGCGGCTTCTTCATCAATCCAGCTCAGCACCACACCGCCAAAAAGGGTGCCATGCGCATTCAAATCTTCGGGTTTAATTATTTTTCGGCTGTAGAATCTCATGATTCCTATTTTTAGTTAACAATAAGGCTAAGATACGGTTTATTAAAGAAATGTAATACCGCTTTTATGCCCAAATAATTATAAAGTTCTATTGGAATATTCGTAAAAGTAATTTTATTGTAACAATCAGGCATTGAGTTACTCCTTTTATAAAAGAAAGATCCTAAATCACCGATTTACCGTGTGGTTTTAATCTTCGGAAACGCAAAACATGGTTTTGCATAGCTTTTTGACAAACAATTATTTGCACTAAATTATTTATGAAAACAATAGCACTTACAAATCAAAAAGGCGGAGTTGGTAAAACAACCACAACCATTAACTTAGGAGCCGGCTTGGCAAAGTTGGGTAAAAAAGTATTGCTGATAGATTTAGATCCGCAGGCAAATTTAACCTATTCGCTTCGCACACATTCGCACAGACTCGAAAAAACGATTTATCATGCTTTAAAAGGCGAGGTAAAAGTGCAAGATATAATAATTGAGCATAATGGCTTTGATTTCATTCCATCATCGTTAGAGCTTTCGGGAGCTGAGCTGGAGCTGGCCAGCGAGCCTGCCCGCGAAGGTTTACTGAAAAATGTGATTGCGCAAATAAATGATCAGGATTATGATTATTTGCTTATTGACTGTCCGCCAAATTTAGGTTTACTTACCCTGAATGCTTTTACGGCAGTAGAGGATATTTTTATAGTGTTACAATCAGAATATCTTGCTTTGCATGGGCTTTCTAAACTGCTTGATTTAGTGAAGGTAGTGCAGCAACGACTTAATAATAAACTGGAAGTAGGCGGTATTATTTGTACGCTGTATGATGGCCGTAAAAATCTGAATAAAGAGGTAGTAGGGCATATTAAAGATTATTTTGGTCGTAAAGTTTTTAAAACCATTATACGAGATAATGTGGCTCTGGCAGAGGCTCCCAGCCATCATAAAACAATTTTTGAGTATGATGGGAAAAGTGCAGGTGCCCAGGATTATTTTGCCTTAGCTAAAGAAATTAAAAATGGCCATTAGGTCGCTAATTTATGAGTAAGAAAAAAAGCCTTGGTCATAATCCGCTCTCGTACAGCATGCGCCGCCATGCTTCGTTCGACTTTATTTCACCTTCAACAGAAGAGAAGTCAGATCATTCCCCCGAGCAGATAGAAGAGCCTAAAAAGGTGAATAAACTTACCGTAAGTTATTATCTGGAGGAACCTCTGGTTAATCGGATAAAAGCCATAGCTGATGCAAGAGAAACTTCTTACTCTGCAATTGTTAATGAAATGCTCGCAAACTCCGTAAAGCATGAAGAAAAACAATAAGTAAGCGCAAAAATGGGAAGAGCTTTTCTTATAATAAGCCTTCACATTTAAAAAGCTATGGTAACATTATATACATCTACATCTTTACAAAGCTTAGCAGAGGAATTTTCTCGTCTCCAAAGTGATCATGAATCACCATTGGAACCGCAATGGGTGATTGTTCAAAACAATGAAATTAAAGAGTGGCTGCAGCTTCAGGTGGCTAAAAGCGAGGGAATTGCCGGAAACTTTAAATTCATTTTCCCTTCCGAATTTCTGTGGACGTTATACCGGCTTGGCAACAACGATATTCCCCAATATTTACCCAGTGATTTGACCGGAATGCAGTGGGCATTGTTTGAACTTTTTAGCACAGAAAAAGAGCTGCTCCGGCAAATTCCATACTACAATGTAGAAACGGATTCACCCAAAAAACGACTTCAGCTGTGTACGCAACTTGCTGATAATTTTGATCAGTATCAGGTATATCGCCCGGAAATGATGAGTGCCTGGTTGCAAAAAAGATTGGTGACCAAGCATAAAGATGAAAAGTGGCAGTCCATTATCTGGAATCGGCTGGATGAAAAGTGGCAACAAAATAAGGGCGCAGCTAATATTCCCAGCCGCTCTGAGGCTTTTGGGCAGCTTTTAGATTGGATGAAGAGAGATGATGCGTTTCTAAAAAAGCTCCCTCGCCGTTTGTGGGCATTTGGTCTCTCTCATATCAGCAAACCCTTTATGCAGCTTATGGCAGCGTTAGGGAAGGAAATTGAGATTCATTTTTTCTCAAAACACGTGGAGGAAGAGGAGCTTTCGCTGCCGGAGTCGGTGAGAAATCTGCTTAAAGATTGGAGCCACTCCTATACCGAACAGCTTGCGCTATTGCAAAATGTGCTGTCAGAAAACGAGACGCCATCTCAATGGAATGAGGTGGGGTCTGACAAGCCTTTTTCATTTCCGGAGCTGAAGGTGCATTCTTGCCACAACATCAGGCGGGAGGTGCAGGTGTTAAAAGATCAGCTGTTGCATTATTTTGAGCACCACCCCGAAAGTGGGCCGGAGAACGTGCTGCTGATGGTGCCGGATGCCGAAAAATATGCATCCCAAATTGAATCTGTTTTTGAGCATAATGAAAATGAGCAGGCCATTCCGGTAGCAAATCTTTCAGGAAATTATCGTCAGTCAGCTGCATTTACGTTAATTAAGCTGCTTAAGCTTTTTACAACTTCCTATAAAACCAGCGAAATAGTTGAGATTCTACACCTTCAACCCATTAAGCAAAAGTTTGAATTTACTGATGATGATTTAGATACACTGGAAGAATGGATTATTGAAAATAAAGTATTTAGAGGGCTTGGAAATTCCTTCAACGCTATTTTTAGCTTGCAAAAAGCCGTGAACCAAATGCTGCTTGGCTTTTCTATGGAACCGGATGAACTTCAGGTGTACAACGGCCTTGTTCCATTTTCCGATATTTCCTCAACGGATGATATGCAGCTGGTTTCAAAATTCAGAGCTTTCATACACGCTTTGATTACGGCTGAGCAAGCTGCTCAAAAAAAGCACACCGTAAGCGGCTGGATTAACTTTGCAGGACAGGTCGTAGCCGACTTTATGACAAGCTCTCATCAAGAAAAAGCCGTACTTGGGATTAATAAAACGCTGAATAAACTGGGTGAACAAGTCGGATATGCTGAAGCGGAAGTAGAAATAGCTTATCAAACCGTTAAAAACTGGCTGATTGAGCAATTTGATAACACGAGCTCTGCCTCCGGCCGATTCGGGCAGGGAGTAACAGTAAGCTCCTACATTCCATATCGCTCAGTGCCGTTTGAGTTTGTGGGTGTTTTAGGGTTGAATGAAGGCGTTTTCCCCCGAAAGGCGGTCAGGCCAGAATTCGACCTGATTTATGCAAATCCCCAACCGGGTGATAGAATTCAAAAAGAAGATGATACTTTTTTGTTTTATGAAACGCTGCTTGCGGCTTCCGGACAGCTAAATGTCAGTTATTTAGGGCAAGATCAGCAAAGCAATTCTAAGCGATTGCCTTCCATTTTGGTTCAGCAATTTTTAGATAAAATGAATGGAAACTGGGAAATGGAGGTAATCACACATAAGCTGCATCCATTTAATGCTCAGTATTTTAAAGGCGACAAAAAACTATATTCCTATTCTCAAGAAAATTTAAAGCTGGCTCAAATTATACAGCAGCAAATAGATGAAGCTGTCCCATTCCTTCAAGAAGAAAAACGATTAACAAATGGAGAAAAAGAGCAAAAAGAAGTTGCTGTATCAAGTTTAATTTCATTTTTCAGTTATCCGGCTAAGTATATGCTAAGGAATGAATTAGATATTAGTAACTACAGTGATTTTTCTACCATAACCGATAGAGAACCATTTAGTTTAAACAGTTTAGAGCGGTATCATTTGGGGAACTTTATGTTTGAAAAAATTGCGGCCGGTTCATCTGATTCTAAGGTTTTCACGTATGCAAAAAATGCAGATTTATTACCTGCTGAAATGGTGGGTGAGAAAGAATTTCAATCCGAAAAACAAGAAGTGGATGAATTAATAGCCACGGTAAAGGAATACCTCAAAAGCGAGGAGCAACATATAGATATAGAACTGGAAACTCCGTACGGTACAGTGGTCGGAAATATATCAGGGATTTATCAAAATACACTGATTTCTTATCGGGTGGGAAGTCGCAGGGCCTCGCATGAAACGGTGCACTGGCTCAAGCATCTTTTATTAGCAGCGTGTGGAAGCGGCGTGAGTAAAAGCGTATTCATCTCAAAAGAAAAAGAAGGCGTGAAGATATTAAAGCTGAATGAGCCGGATAACCCAAAAGAGCTGATTTCAGACTTTCTGAGATGGTTTAATGAAGAATCGGCATTAGTGAAGTCAGCTTTTTTCCCGGAAACATCACGTGAATATGCCAAGGTATATGAAAAGAAAAAAGACTCGGAAGAAGCGCTCAAAAAAGCATACGGAAAATGGGAGTATCACGAAAAGTACAATCAATATGCGGAGTCGAACGATTACTTCAATGCGCTTTTGTGGCGAGACAGAGATCCATTGGCTATGCAGGCCTTTCAGGATAACGCGGCTGCGTTCTGGCTGCCATTCTTAGCGGCTGTGGAGGAAGAAGAATGAGTAAGCCCATTGATGTATTTCAGGCGCCTTTAGAAGGAACCAGCTTGGTAGAAGCCAGTGCGGGAACCGGAAAAACGTACACGATTGAGTCGCTGTACGTGCGCATGATTATTGAGAAGAACTTAGAGCCTTCTCAGCTGCTGGTTATGACTTTTACCGAAGCCGCAACGGCAGAACTCAAGCTACGGCTCAGAAATAGATTGAAAAGTTCTTTAGATGCCCTGCAAACAGGCGAAGCCGGGGACGATTCCTTCTTGAAACAGCTACTCAATCAGCCATATTCCAATGCAACAGAAAAGCTGGAAAAGGCCATAGAAACCTTCGATGAAGCAGCTGTTTTTACTATTCATGGCTTTTGTACACGGTTACTCACCGAATACAGTATTCAGTTTGAAGTCCCTGCCAATTTTGAGCTTTTGACCGATGAGTCTGAGCTGCTTCAAGACGTAATTGATGACTACTGGAGAGCCTGCCTCTTGGATGCCGGAGATACTGAAGAGCAACAGTTTCTGCTCAATTTTCTCACGGATATAGGTTTTGGTCCGGATGAACTTCAGTCCGTACTCAAAAAAGTTCTGAACCACCCCAATGCCAAGGTTGAACCTTCGGAATTAAGTACCGGTCGCTTATTAGAAAAAATAGGCGAGTGGAACGAAGTTTTTAATCAAGCCAAAGCTGTTTGGGAGAATGAAAAAGAAGCTTTTGAGGAAGTGTATTTTGAGGGTGATTTGAATGGAAATGCTTTCCAAAAAAGTAAAAGAAAACCCGACTGGGAGATACTACAAGAATGGCTGAATTCTGATGAGCCCACCATTCAAATATCAGATCGTTTACATCGTTTTGGCAGTTATATGAAAGAAAGAGGGAGCAAGAAAAGTTATCAGGTTCCGCACTTTCAGTTTTTTGAAATTATGGATGCTTTTATTGAATTGACTGAACAATTTAAGCTGCTGAAGCCGGCCTTTATAAAGGAGTCTATTACTTTTGTAAAACAAAAATTTAAAGAGATAAAAGAAAGGCGCAATTACATCAGCTACAATGGGTTGTTAGAATTAGTGGAGAAAGGACTAAGGAATGATTCTTCCGGGAAATTATCCAAGACAATATCCCAAAAATATCCCATAGGATTGGTTGATGAGTTCCAGGATACAGACCCTATTCAATACGGAATTTTGCGTCATCTATACCATCAAAATCCTGAGACGGCACTGTTTATGATTGGTGATCCCAAGCAGGCTATTTATAGCTTTCGCGGGGCTGATATTTTCACCTATTTAGCCGCTCGCTCGGACGTGTCAGAAAATCAATCCTATCACTTAAAAGAAAATTACCGTTCTAATAAAGGATTGATTGAAGGTGTTAATGAGCTTTTTTCCACTTCCTCCAATCCATTTTTGATTGAAAAGTTATCGTTTAATCAGGTTGAATTTCCTGCAAGCAAAACAGATGATAAGCAGTTAATTAATGATACGGGTGAAGCGGTAACTCCTTTACAGTTTCGGTTAATAGAGAAAGAAAAGCCTTCCCCTAAAAATGCAGTGACAGATGATGTGTATAACGGAGTTTGCAACGAAATATCAGAACTGCTCAGTGGTTCGTACAGCATTGACGGCAAAAATGTGCAGGAAAAAGACATTGCTGTTTTAGTACGCAATTTATATCAGGGGGAAGACATTCAGGCCGCATTGCGCAAGCGTGGAATAAAAAGCGTGCTGAAGTCTCGCACCAGCGTATTTGCCACTAAAGAAGCCGAGGAGTTATTTAGAATTTTAAGTGCTGTTTACAAAATAAGCTATGAGGCAGGAATCCGTACTGCGCTGGCTACCAATTTGTTAGGGTTTTCAGCAGAAGAAATATTAGCTGTATCAGAGAGTGAAAAAGAATGGGCTTCACTCGTACATCATTTTTCAATCATTAAAGAGAAATGGGAATTTAAAGGAATTGAAGCAGCTATTAATGAGCTGATTGTTCGGTTTGATGTACAGCAGAAAATAGCCATGCGCAAAAATGCAGAACGACGAACAGCTAATCTATTTCACTTGTCAGAGTTGCTTTCGAAGGCACAGCGGGAGCATCAGTTTTATGGAAAAACTTTATTAAAGTGGTTTTTTGAACGACTGAACCAAGATTCTTCGGGTTCGGATGAGGAAGAGCTCAGGTTAGAAAGCGATGAAGATCTTGTGCAAATTTCAACCATTCATGCTTCTAAAGGATTACAATATCCTATTGTTTTTGCTCCTTTTTTGTGGGAAGATACTTCCAAGCCCCAAAAGCCGGAATCAGCAAAAGTGTTTTCATTCTACCAAGACAGAAACATCCACATTGATATTAGCAAGGGATTAAATCACCCCAAAAAACAAGCATTTATTGATACTGCTCATGTTCAGGAAATGGCGGAAGAGGTTCGGCTGGCTTACGTGGCGCTTACGAGGGCGGTTTCGGCTTGCTATGTGTTTGTGCCATGCTACAAAGCATTGGAATTTTCGCCCTTGGGTTCCATCCTCCAAAGCAACCAAAAGCGGCCGAATTTTGAACTCGTAAAAGAGAAATTGGCTTCCTTTAACTATGCAGAAGTTCATCCCTTCAGAGAAGAATCTTCCGTTATACAAGCCCGATCTGATTTGGATTCAAAGGATTTACGAGCTCTTGATTTCAGCCGGAATGATTTATATCAATATCCCAGAATGCTCAGTTACACCTTACTTTCTAAAAGTGTGAAAGGTGATTCGGACAATCGGTTTGCGGATGAAATGATTGATTTTAACACGGAGGAAAGCACAGGATTAAACCAATTTGGATTTCCAAAAGGAGCGGATGCGGGTTCTTGTTTGCATCAGGTTTTTGAAGATGTTTCGTTTTCTTCACCCCAAAATTTACAAGAAATTGTAACCGAAAATTTAGCTTATTACTCTTTTGATGAGGAATGGCAAGATGTTGTGCATCAATGGATTATAAAGAGTTTAAGACACCCATTTGGGACTTCAGAACTTTCTCTCTCCATGCTTTCGGAAAAGGAAGTGTTAAAAGAAATGGAATTCTTTTTTCCGGTTCATAATTTAGCTGCAGAGCCATTGTGGAAGCTCATTAGAAAGGAAACAGATTTCGGAATAAACGCAGAGCAATTATCTGGATTTATGAAAGGCTTTATTGACCTGATTTTCAAGTATGAAGGCAAATTTTATATACTGGATTATAAATCTAATCACTTAGGAAACAGTTTTGAGGATTATGCTCAGCCACAACTTTCCCAAGCGGTAACCGAAGCCGGATTTGATTTGCAGTATCATATTTATACGCTTGCGCTGCATCGTTTTTTGAAACAAAAGCTGCCTGATTATAATTATGAGCAGCACTTTGGCGGCGTGTTTTATTATTTCCTTCGGGGGGTGAATCCGGAAGAACCCGGCAGCGGATTGTTTTTTGATAAACCGGATTGGGAGCTTATTAAAAGCATGGATGAGTATGTTAAAAAGGGAGACGCCTGATGAATTTGCTAACACAACTGGAACGGTGGAAAGAAAATGGCTGGATAACCGAAGCTGAAGTGCAGTTTCCCAAGCTTTTGCAACAACTGGACCCTGAGGTAGATGAACGCGTTTTACTGGCTGCTGCCATGTGCATTTATGCTCAACTAAACGGACACGTTTGCTTAGATATTCAGCATTGGGATGAGCAGTATTTGTTTAATGAGCCGGAAACGAAGGTTGAAATCACCCAAAAACTGAAGGAAGAATGGCTTTTGGCGTTGCGTGAAAGCTCGCTGGTGAGTGCAGGTGATGAACTAAAGCCGCTGATACTGGAAGAAGGCCGACTTTATCTTCAACGCTTTTGGAAGTATGAGGAAGAGCTTTGCGAGCGTATTTCTGCCAAAGCTGAAAAAACCAATTCGGTTAGTGAACAGGAAAGTAAAGCAATCCGAAAAGTTACGGCTCCGGCCAATGATTTATTTGAAACCAACTGGCAGCATGTGGCTGTTCAGCTTAGCTTTCTAAAAAATCTGGTTATTATTTCGGGTGGACCCGGAACAGGGAAAACCTTTACGGTGCTAAATATTATTACGGCCCACATGCTGGCTAATTCAGATAAAAAGCTTCGGCTGGCTCTTGCGGCTCCCACCGGAAAAGCGGCGCGAAGGCTGACAGAGTCAATAACTGCGGGGAAAAACCGTTTACAGGAAGACATCAAAGATGTAGCTCAAATTCCAGATAAAGCACAAACCATTCACAAATTACTGGGAGCTAATTACAGGGGCAGCAAGTTTTCATTCAACGAAAAAAATCCGCTACCGTACGATCTTGTGATTATTGATGAAGCTTCCATGCTGGATATCACCCTTTGGATTCACCTGCTTCGGGCACTTTCGCCGGCTACAAAGCTGATTATTCTGGGTGATAAAGACCAGCTTTCATCGGTTGAGGCCGGCTCTATTTTGGGTGATTTATGTGCCGGAGATAACTCTTTTTCAAAGGAAATAACTAAACAGCTGTCCGGGATTGAGTTAGAACCTGAAAAACAATCACCCCAAAAACCTGCCATAAACGATAGCATTGTGTTTCTAACTAAAAGCTATCGGTTTGATGAGCAAAGCGGAATTGGGAAATTTGCCCAAGCGGTAAACAGGGGAGATGATGAAGCTGCCATCTCTATTCTGAATGATTCTACGTACAAAGATATTCGCTGGCAGAAACCCGGAGCGAAATTGGTGCATCAGGTGATTAAAGAATATGCTGTTCAGCATCACCATAACTATATGAGTGCCGATGGGGAGAATAGGTTAGCCCAGTCAAATACTCGAAAAATTTTGTGTGCAGTACGGAAAGGTCCTTTGGGTGTAGAGCAGATAAACCGGCAGGCCGAGCGTATGATAAAGCAGGCGAAGGGTTACACAATCGGGGATGAATGGTTTCCCGGACGTTTAGTGATGGCAACGCGTAATAATGCCTTGTTGAAGCTGAGAAATGGAGAAATTGGTTTGTATAACCAAACGGATAGAGATGAGGGAACGGTCACATTTGAGGGAGAACACGCTGCAGCCATCTCAACATCACGATTAACGGATTATGAGCCCGCATTTGGCATTACTATTCACAAAAGTCAGGGTTCGGAATTTGATGAAATTGCAATATTTCTCCCAACTGTAATAAACACAATTCTTTCTAAAGAAATTTTATACACAAGTGTAACAAGAGCCCGCCGAGATACTCTTATAGTAGCAGAGGAAAGAATTTTAAGACAAACTATCCGCCGTTCTGTTTCCCGAAAAAGCGGTGTGAGGAAGAAGATTTGGGACCGCTAAAAATTAATAAAAATTTTTTGGAACAAAGTATTATTATCAATCTATACAGCACTTAATAGCATCGGGAAAAAATTTTGTACCCCAAAAGCCAACGTATCAGGGGAAAGCGGTTGATAGCCGTTTTTCCCTTTTTTCTTTTCTAAATATCCGAATCTAATTCGTAAAGTTCCTTTAGATATTCTTAATAAGCATTAAGAATACTTTAGATTTTGCTCATCATACTTGTTAATTCTATCTGATTGTTGGTGAGGTTATAATTTGGAACAATCCATTCTCATAGCTCTAAAATGTGAATGAACATGAATAAATCAACTTCAAGATGAGAATAATACATCGAATGAGAGCTTCATTAATAATTATAATTATGGCATTCGCAGGATTTGGATGTTCAACAAATTCATCCGATTCCGGAAGTGCAACCATCAACGGTTCAGTTGAGGGTAACAGTCAGAAACAAAAAGCAGCTGTAACTAACGTAGAAGGTGCAGTTGTTACCGCCGCAAAAGTAACGGCAAATGGTTCCATAGAAACCATTAAAGGTGCAGAAACTCAAACCAATGCATCAGGTGAATTTACCCTGGATGTAGATGTTGAGTCTGCCCAACACATACTTATTGTTGCTGAAAAAGAAGGAACAGAGTGGAAAGGGTTCCTTACAGCTGCCGCAGAAAATGGTAATACCATTCAGCTAAAACCATTAAATAGTGAAACAACGGCGGAGTCGGCTGTGTACACAGAAATAGTTTCTTCAGCTAAAGCAGATATCGTGCAAAAATCTGATATCGAAGCCGTAGTAACTGCCGAGATAGCTTCGGAAATAAATGGGCAGCTAATGGCAACAGAAACGGTAGCGGCTGCTTTAGTTAAGTCGGCAGAAGCAAGAGTTGAGTTTTACAGTGAGCGCTTTCAGAATAAGTCTGAAGCAAAACTTAAAAAAACATACGAACTGCTTGCCGAAGCACAGCTTCGTTTAGAATCTGAATTGGCGGCAACTGCCAGTGCAGAGGCCCGTTCAGAAGCGTATGACGTATTTGTAGAATCTACAGCAAATGCATACATAAATGCCGGTTTAACAGCTTCTGAAGCAGCTGAAGTGTTAGATATCTGGGCCCGAATGGCTGTTAACAGTATGGCAACCGTTTCGTCGGATGTTAAGAATGAAACAAGAAAGCAAACTTCATTAATTGCAGCCATTGCTATTGATTTAGCCGTACAGGCCGAAGCTGAAGCTGCTAATATGGAGGAAAGCACCACGCAGGCCATTATTAACGCAGGAACAGAATTACGTACTGCAATAAATGCCGGAGCCGGTGTAAAAGCTGATATAGAAGCTGCTTTTGAGAGCTATCACGAAGAAGTGAAAACTGCAATGGAGAATGATGCATCATTTAATGCTTCAGTAATACTAACCATTGACAGTGAAATTAACGCCGAGAGTGGAGCTAAGTCTGAATTCGAAAGTGCATTATCAGGTATGCTCAATCTCGATAGCGTACTCAATATTTACACAGACTTCTTCACTAACATTGAAGGAGTTGTGCAAAGTAATCTTTCTGAAGGCACAAACGCCGAAATAGAAGCAGTTACACAGATTATGTTTTTAGTTAATCTTGCTTCTTAGAATTAAACTTCACAAAAAGAAAAGCCCGGTGAATAATATTCATCGGGCTTTTTATATGCGTAAAATATAAACGCTAAGTTGCGAGTGCTAACTTAGTTAGCCGGAGCGTCTTTAACTTCCAGAAGTTCTACTTTAAAAATAAGCGTAGAATTTGGACCAATCGGACTTCCCTGAGGGCCACGGCTTCCGTAAGCAAGCTCAGAAGGAATGTAAAACTCGTAGGTAGCACCTTCCTTCATTAGCTGTACGCCTTCGGTCCAGCCGGGAATTACACGATTTAGAGGGAATTCTGCCGGCTGACCTCGCTCGTACGAGCTGTCAAATACTTCGCCGTTTAGCAGTCTTCCTTCATAATTTACCTTTACGTTACTTTCGGCAGTGGGAGATGCGCCGTCGCCTTCTTCAATCACTTTGTATTGCAGGCCTGATTCGGTTTCTTTTACTCCCTCTTTTTTCAAGTTTTCAGCCAAAAACTTTTCGCCTTTATCAATATTCGCCTGGCTGCGCTGCTCAGCTAATTCTTGCAGATAAGAATTAGTAACAGCCATAATTTGTTCTTCAGTCAATACTCCATCTTCGGATGACAGGCCGGTTTGCATTCCGGCATTGTAGTTATTCATATCTATTTCCTGCACGCCTTCACGCCCAAGAAAAGTTCCGTTTTGGTAGCCGAGTGCGTAACTCACGCTGTCAAGCTTTGTTGAAAGATCAGCTTTGGGAGTTCCCATTTGTGCTTGATTACAGGCCGAAACAAGCATTGAAACGCCTAATAGGGCACTTAGAAATAATTTATTAAGTGTCATAAGTAACTTTTTGATGTTTTGAAATTTATTAGTAGTCAATTATATCCCTACAAAATAGGGCAAATCGTGGCAAAGTGGAATAAATAATCCGTCTTCTGTGTATATTGTTCACTTCAAAGAAATTTCAATACAGACGAATACATTGACATTTAACGATTTTAACTTAAAAGACGAACTACAAGCCGGGTTAAGGGACATAGGATATACTGAACCAACTCCTATACAAGAGCAAACCATACCCGTTATTTTAGAAAAAAAAGACATTATTGGGGCCGCGCAAACCGGAACCGGAAAAACGGGTGCTTTTGTAATCCCTATTTTACAGCATATTCTTGAGAATCCTTCGGAACGAACCCAAGCGCTCATTTTGTCACCCACCCGAGAGCTTGCCCAACAAATTGATGAACAAATTTTTGCACTCGGTTATCATACCGGTATTTCTTCGGCAAATGTAATTGGTGGAGCTGACTTTTCGCAGCAGGCCAAGGCCATTCGCTCGGGGGTTGATATTATAGTAGCCACACCCGGCCGGCTCATAGACCAAAGCAAGGTACTGGATATAGATTTTACCAGCATCAAATATTTGGTGCTGGATGAGGCAGACAGAATGTTGGACATGGGTTTTTTCCCGGATGTGACAAAAATCATAAAAATGCTTCCAAAAGAGCGGCAAACACTGCTTTTTTCTGCAACTATGCCCAACGAAATTAAAAACCTGGCTAATCAATTCATGAAAAATCCTGAGAAGGTAGAAATAGCCATAGAGAAACCATCGGGAAGTATTGAGCAGCAGGCCTACTTTGTTAATCAAAAAGAAAAGCTGGGCTTGGTACAGCAGGTGCTTGATGAGTTACCATGGGAGTCGTGCATCATTTTTTGTGCAACCAAAAGGGGAACCGATCAGCTGGAGCGCCTGTTGGTGAAAAAAGGCATTAAGGCCGGAAGCATCCATGGTGATCGCGATCAAGACGAGCGTAATAAGGCTTTGCATGCTTTTAAAAGCGGAGAAGTTCCCGTTATTGTAGCCACCGATGTGCTGGCTCGCGGTATAGATATTGATAACATATCGCTGATTATAAATTATGATGTGCCCCGTGCCGTTGAAGACTATGTGCACCGTATTGGCCGAACCGGACGATATGACAAAACCGGCACCGCCATCACTTTTGTAAATAAAAAAGACCGCCGGGCTTTTGAAGCTATACAGCAAAAAGTGGGAGATCAGCTTGAAATCAAAAAGATTGGAGATGAAAAGTCTTCAAAAAGCAGGCGGCCCAAACCTTCTCAGAAATCAGAGAAGCCATCACCCAAAAAGCAGGCTAAGCCTAAAAGCAGTTCCAAAGCTGAGAAAGCCGCTAAGCCGGAATCGAAAGAGCTTACCAAAAAAGAAATTGAAGCTGCCAATAAAAAAGTGGAGAATCTGGACAGTGTTGATGTAGTGTTGAAAGAAAACATCAAAAAAACAGATACTACTAAAAAGGATTCCTCTAAAACAGAACGAAAACAGCAGCAGAAATCCCGAAGAGCCACTAAGCCGCAGGCTCAGAAAAAATCAAGACCGGAAGAACCTGTTATTCCGGCTGAGCGTATCAAAAAAGCTACCAAGCGAAATCAACGTGCTCCCAAGCCTGCTAAAGGGCTTTGGGGATTAATAAAGGCGTTTTTCTCTTAAGAGTTTTACTACCCAAATATCAAAATCAGATTATTATAAATCATTCTAAATTCAAGTAAATCAACCCATGAAAAAACTAATTATTTTAGCTCTGATTGCTTTTACTACTACCGCTTATGCCCAATCAAATGAGGGTAAAACGGAAAATATCGGAGTGGTTACTTCTAAAACAGATGCACCCGAAATATTGCCTCTTGTAAAAGGAAAGAAAGTTAAAAACATAATTTTTATGATTGGCGACGGTACCGGTATTGCACAAATTACGGCCGGGCAATATGCAACCGTAGGAGCTGCCGGCAGGTTACACATGCAAACCATGCCCGTAACCGGATTCTCCAAAACGTATTCATCCGATAACTTAATTACAGATTCTGCCGCCGGAGCCACCGCGTATTCGTGCGGACTGAAAACCTACAATGGCGCTATTGGTGTAGATGATGACATTCAACCCTGCAAAACTATTTTAGAGCTGGCTGTAGAAAGCGGATTGAGCACCGGTTTGGTGGCCACTTCATCGGTAACGCACGCAACGCCGGCCAGTTTTGCAGCCCATGTTGAAAAGAGAAGCATGCAGGATGAAATAGCCGCTCAGTTTTTGGACGCAAATGTTGATGTATTTTTAGGAGGAGGAACTAAATTTTTCTCTGCCGATGAACGCAAAGACGGCCGAAATTTAATGGGTGAATTTGAGCAAGCCGGATATCAGCTGCTATTTAATGAGCAGGATCTTGAAGCAGCAAAAGCGGATAAAATGCTGGGTCTTTTTGCAAAAGATGGCTTTGAGCGGGTAGAAGGAGAACCTTCTTCAGCTAAAATGACAGAAAAGGCATTGGAAGTACTCAGCCAAAATGATAAAGGTTTCTTTTTGATGGTTGAAGGAAGCCAAATTGATTGGGGCGGACATGGAAACGATGCTGAATATGTAATTCGCGAAGTTCGTGATTTTGACGGTGCAGTAAAAGCTGCGCTCGATTTTGCCCAAAAAGACGGTGAAACCTTAGTGGTGCTAACCGCCGATCATGAAACGGGGGGGATGACGCTTCAAAAAGAAATAGCAAAAGGAGATTCACTCCAAATTTACTGGACAACCAATTATCACACCGGAACGCCTGTTCCTGTATTAGCGTACGGTCCGCAAGCCGAGCAATTTATGGGTTGGAGAGAAAACATTTATTTTGGAAGAAAGATGGCGGAATTACTGAACCTGGGTAAATTTCCTGCACTTTTTGAGCATTAATTTAATGCTGAGTTAATAAAATTCAGGTTTAAAGTGACCGGTAATTCGGCTTTTATTTCTTCGGGAATGAAAGCCGAAAAACCGTACCCGGATTGTTTTTTTCATATTCAAACGTTCCATTCACTTGCTGTGTGAGCTCTTTGATTAGGTGCATTCCTAACGATAAGCCCGACTCAGCTTTTACTTTATCAATACCGGCTCCGTCATCCTGAATTGTTAGTTTAACCGTGCCATTTTCTTCCAAACACTTGTAGTTAATAGAGCCACTGTTTTTATTAACGAATGCATGTTTATAGATGTTTGTGATAACCTCATTAATAATAAGTGAAACAGGAATGGCTTTGTTTATTGTGAGATTTATATGCTCAACCTCAATATTCATATTAATTTCAGTGGATGCACGCAAAGTTTCTGATACGTTTTGAATGAGTTTGGTGATGGTATCCGAAAAATCAAGATTAGAGAAGTCGTTTGATTGATATAAAAGCTCGTGAACCGATGCCATGGTTTTAATGCGAAATACACTGTCGTAAAGTTTTTCCTGAAGCAATTCATTATCTGCTTGAAAGGCCTGAAGCTGCATCATAGCTGAAACTACGGCCAGGTTATTTTTAACACGATGATGAATTTCTGCCAGCAGTGTTTTCTTTTCTCTAAGAGAGTCTTTTAATGCTTTCTCATATTTATATCTACCGGAAACGTCATGAACAAGAGAAAATATTGAAACGATTTCTCCATTTTGATCAAACATTGCCGAATTGTACCATTCGCAATATAATTCTTTTCCATTTTTAGTAAGATTTCTATTCTCGGAGTAATTCCGCTGCTCAAGCCCATTAATGAGGCTGTTCATGGTTTGTTTTACCTGGGGCAAGTCTTCTTCGTGGACAAAATGAGGCTTTAATAAATCTTTTTGAATTACCTCTTTTTCTTTCCATCCGAATAGTTTTTCAGCACTTTTCGACCATTGGCTTATGGCGCCCGTTTTGTCAAAAGTAACTACGGCGAGGGGAGAGTTTTCTATGTGAAAGGCAAGCTGCTGCGCTGCTTTATAAGCGATGTTTTCAGCTTCTTTTTGATCAGTAATGTCTGCGATATATCCTTCCAGATACTTTATGTCTCCGTTTTCAGCATATACCCCAATACCGTGTTCTAAAACCCATCGCCAGTCGCCATTCTTATGCTTCATGCGATAGGTTAGCTTAAAGGCCTCGCCTTTATCCACTGCCTGCTTAACCTTATCAGGAATCCATTTGGCATCATCCGGGTGATATAAATCTGAAAATAGAATATTACCCCGCATAAAATCATCTGCACTATGGCCGGTTAAGGTTAAGATTTGCTTGTTTATGAACACCGGGATGTAAGGTTCATCAATCTCACACATATATATTACGCCGGGCACATTTTGTGTTAATGCTCTAAATCGTTTTTCACTGTTACGCAGCGCCTGCTTGTTTTTGTATTCTTCAGTTACATCGCGGAATACCAACACACAACCAATAATATTATTTTGCTCATCATGAATAGGAGCACAGCTGTCTGCAATCTGAAATTTCTCTCCCGATTTTGAGACCAACAGCGTATGATTTGCCAACCCTACCGTAGTTCCTTCCTCTAATGCTTTTTTGACAGGACTTACGGCTTTCTCTTCAGTTTCGGCATTGTATATGTTAAAAACTTCATCAATTGTTTTGTTTTTAGCCTCGTCAGAACTCCAACCGGTTAACTTTTCGGCCATTTTATTAATGCTTAGAATGTGGCCATGCCTATCGCAAGAAATCACTCCATCCCCAATAGACCTTAATGTTGCAGAGAGTAATTTTTGATTTTGCTGCAGCTTTGTTTTAGCCAACACCTCTGAAGTAACATCTTTTTGGGTTGCCCAAACCCGAACCAGCTTATTGTTTTCAACTACGCCGGACACATTATTCATGAAGTATTTGGTTTCTCCGTACCTGTCAAACTCAACAGTCAGCTTGTCTTTTACTGAATAATTGGAAGAAATGATGCTTTTTAAAAAGTCTGTATTCATCGTTATTTCTTCAGCTCCAAAAAAAGTGCCCAGCTTCTTTCCAAGAATTCCGCTGTTGTCTTCATAGCCATACATTTTGGCCAT
This sequence comes from uncultured Balneola sp., assembly GCA_964505215.1. Taxonomy (GTDB): domain Bacteria; phylum Bacteroidota; class Rhodothermia; order Balneolales; family Balneolaceae; genus Gracilimonas. The sequence goes on along the minus strand of CAZDGU010000008.1, from coordinate 37,141 downwards.
CATTTCGTTACAGGCGCCAAAATACCCATTTTTAAAAATGTAATTTATTTGCTCATCTAAAGACAAAGTAATATCCATCGGTTTGATGAACTCGAACATATAGATTCCTTCGCTGCTGTTCTGAATGAAATTCCGGTACTTTTCTTCACTAAGTTGTAGAATCTTTTTAGCCTCAACACGTTCGGTTATTTCAACAGAACTGCCTACCAAATGAGTAATAACTTCTGAATTATTTTTAATGGGGGTGAGGGAGGTTAAAAAATGCTTTGTTCCTTTTTTCTTGAAGTTAATTTCCTCCTCGTATGTAATTTGTTTGCCCACTATTAAACATTTTTGGTAACGGAGCGAAAGATGATCTGCTATTTCTTTAGAAAAAACATCTTCAATGTTTTTATTCTGTAATTGCTCCCGGCTTTTTTGGGTGTAGAAAAGGAAGGTTTTATTAAAATCTTTAAAGCAGAAAGTTCCATCGGGTTTTACTTCTACAATAAATACGCTGTGCGCAATGTTCTTAAAAACCTCATGTAAAAAAGAATCGTCCATAGCTTGAGATTGCTGCTGGTCGGCTTCTGTAATCATAACCCCGGCTTCTCCCGCATCGGTAACCCAGCATTGAAAACGCAACATTTGTCCGGACCTTTCATCGTAAAAGTATGAAACAGCTTTTGGTTGTGTTTCAAAGCATGTTATGTAGTGCTGTAAAAGGGCCTTTGTCTGCGAATCTGCTATATCTAATACCTTTGTAAAAGGTTGGCCAATAAGCTGATTTTTTGAGATTCCTATTAATTTCTCAAACTTGTCATTTGCTTCAGAAAAAATAAAATTTTGAGTTGCACCGGCTTGACCTTCAGTCCGTTTATGGGCTGCAAAGGCAAAAGGAGAGGAAGCTATTAGGTTTGGCGTAGTACCCATACATTTTTTAGTTGGAAAACACCGTTAAAATAAAAAAAGTTAAATAATTCTTTTGTGATAATGAACTAATGTTTGTTATTGGTTTTCTCTGAACAGTTAAATACTGTTTCACAGTAATGTTTTATCGTTAAAAAAGTTAAAAACTTTAGGACGGAATAAGGGATGAGACAGTTTGTTTATGAGTAGGTCGGGGCCTGAAGGGCTTAATTGGCATATATGTGAAATATTCACTCCTATGCTAAATGAAAGGTTCGTGTGTTTAAAGCTTCATTCTACTACAATTCCATACTTTTGCAGTAACCCGGGCAGGCCTTGCAGTGCAAATTTAGCACCTTGTATTTGATTGCTTTCAGGATCTATTATAAAATTATAGGCGCTTCTGAAATCTGCTTTTAGAAGTTTTGTTCCGTCAAAAACAACGCGGAGCAGATCACAATTATCGAATGTTGCTTTACTGAGCACGGCACGGCTAAAATCAACCTCCTGCAAACTGCAATTTATTAGCTCAGTTCCGGCCATTTTAACCTGGAAAAAGGAAGACAGATTTAGGTTGCAAGAATTAAACTTCACTGAAAATCCAAAAGCATTGCATTGGTCGAACTGAAGTCCCATAAGCTTGCATTCGGTAAACTTAACGTCTCTAAAAGCCGTTCCGGCCAAATTGGCCATGCTTATGTCGCAACCTTCAAACTCACATTCAATAAAAACACATTCAGATATATTTACTTTTGGAAACTGACAATTTATGAACCGACAAAACTCATAGTCTGCCATTTCAAACTCTTCATTGGTAAAATCAATTCCTTTAAAAACCTGATCGGCATAATAGGGTTGGGGCATTGTTTCGTCTAATTTGATTTCTTTACAAACTGAGTAAGAATCACAATTTGCTGGCCTTCTACACGTCCTTCTATCTGCTCAGGATTGTCATGAACCAATGAAATACGCCGCACAGCGGTTCCTCTTTTAGCGGTAAAGCCTGCCCCTTTTACATTCAGGTCTTTAATCAGTACCACAGTATCGCCATCTTCGAGTTCGGCGCCATGAGCGTCTAAGTGTTTAGCGGTATGTTCAGCTGAACTTTCTTCTTCAGTTTTTGGAATCAGACTTGCTGACTTTGCCCATTTCATAGTTTCATCATCCAAATATAACATATCCAACAATTCCATTGCCCAGCCTTGGCCTTCCGAACGCAGCCGGTCTAAGACTCTCCAGGCTAAAACCTGTACGGCAGGCACTGTGCTCCACATGCTTTCATTTAAGCACCGCCAGTGGGTGCTATCCATTTTATCCTCGCTTTCTATTTGGCTAAGGCAGGTTTGGCAGACTAATACAGAATCATCTTCAGAAGCTGTTGATGCCGGAGCAAGGGTATAAGCGGTAAGCTGATTATCGGAGCCACATAATTCACAGGCAGTATTGCTGCGCGCCATTAATTTCTCTTTAATACTCATTTTAAAAGTGTTTTAAGCGGTTTTTATAGAGCACTGAAATTAGGGGCAAAATGTATGCAATCAAAGCCGGATTCCTTCATACTTTTCACAAATTCCGAGGTATGTAATAAGGCTATTTGGAAAGAATTTTTGTGAAAGAAAGCTCAAACAGCGTTCCGGCTTCATTATTTTTGTAGGTGTATGAAGCCTGAATTTGTTCACTAAGTACTTTAATCAGGTGAAAACCTAATGAGGGGCTGCTTTCAGGGTTAAAGTCAGGAGGGAAGCCCACGCCATCATCTTTTATCTGAATAAATATCTGTTTCCCTTTTTTCTGTAAATGGAAAGTAATGGTTCCATCAGCTTGCCCATTAAACGCGTGCTTATAGGTATTGGTTAGCACTTCATTAATGATTAATGAAGCCGGTATAGCCTGGCTGATGTTCAGCTTAATACTATCACAATGCATTTCCATTTTTATATTGGAGGCAGGCTGAAGGGTTTGGGAGATGTTCTGAACTAATTTTTGTACGGTATCAGAAAATTCGAGTTTAGAAAAACTTCTGGATTGATACAATAATTCATGCACCGTAGCCATGGTTTTAATGCGAGCAACGCTGTCAAACAGTTTAGCCTGAAGCTGAGTGTCTTCTTCTTCAAAGGCCTGAAGCTGCATCATCCCGGAAACCACCGCCAGGTTATTCTTAACCCGATGATGAATTTCAGAAAGCAAGGTTTCTTTTTCAGAGAGAGAGGCTTTTATTTCATTCTTTGCGGCAACTGCTTCCGAAACATCCCGAATGGTACCAATCATACGCGAAGCATTTCCTTTATTATCTCTGATTATGTATCCCGTTTCGCTCACGTAAGTGAAGGCGCCATTGGCTTTTTTAAAACGGTATTCGTGCACCCACCGTTGTTTTGATTTATTTTCAAGAGCTTGATTGAGTATCATCCTGAATTCTTCAAAATCTTCGGGATGAATGTGTTTATCCCATGCATTTTCAATTTCACTAAAAGTCTCAGGATCATAGCCAAACAAGTTTTTCAATCCTTCTCCCCAAATCACTTTATTAGTCTTAATATCCCAGTCATAAATGGCATCCCGGGTGGCTTTGGTAACGTAATTATAGCGTTCAATGCTTTCTTTTAGCTGGGTCTCATATTTTTTGCGTTCGGTTATATCAGTCAAAGAACCTACAATGGCCGTTGTTTTACCATTTTCAAGAAGTGGTGCTTCATTTACTTCAACCCAAATAATACGATTATCCGCTGTTTTCAGCTGAAGCTCATAAGCCTGCTGAATTTCTCCGGTAGCAATGGTTTTTTGGGTTAGTTGTATGCCTAACTCGTTTTGAGGATGGTCTGTAACAAATTCCATCCATCTTCTTTTGGCTTCTTCGGGTTTACATCCCAAAAAATAGGTGGATTGGGGACTCACGTAGGTTAATACGCCATCAATATTGTGGGTGTAAAACATATTGGTGCTGTGCTCAACCACATTGCGGAGCTTTTCTTCGGCTTCTTTCAGCTCATGTTGTGCGGTTACCCGATCGGTTATGTCCTGGCTGCTGCCGAATACACGAATGCATTTACCGTCAACCACTTCAGGTGTACCTACCGTCCGTACCCATTTTTTATTTTCTTTTGGAGTTGTTAATTCCAATTCCTTGTCGAAAGTAGCTCCACCGATAAACGCTTTATTTATTCTTTCTGTAACGTTTTCGCTATTATGTATTGCTTCGTAAAACCCAAGAACATGTTCAATTTTGGGCTTCATGTGCTTAGGGAACTCATGCAGCTCGTACATAAAGTCGGACCAGAATAAGTTGTCTTCCTTAATATTGTATTCCCAGTTTCCAATTTTCGCAATTCGATACGCTTCTTCTAATAAATTAGAAAGCTTTTTTTGCTGATTAATGTCAATAATTATACCACGCAGTATATCCGGTCCATCATTTTTTGGTATGACGGTTATTACATCGCGCACCCAAATATATTCACCATTAGCTTTCTTAATACGGTACTCAAGCTCGTGGATTTTGTTTTTATTTATCTTAGAACGAATCGTGTTTAGAACTCTGCTTTTGTCATCAGGGTGGATGTTATTTTTCCAAAAGTTTTTTTCCTGAAGCCATTGTTTCTGGCTGTGGCCCAGTATTTGTTCCACCTTTGTGCTTACATAGTTAAGTTCGAGAGTATCAGCTTCTGATTCCCATATTATGCCCTCTATACTTTCTATTAAAGACTCCAGCTTATCTTTAGCTTCTTTTAGCTTTTGCTCGGTTTCAACTTTTACCGTTATATCTTTAAAATTATCTACAATGCCCCGAATTTCCGGGTTGTGTAGCATATTTGTAATGGTACCGTCAAACCATCTCCAGCTACCATTTTTGTGTTTCATTCTGGCCGGAGTAACAAATATGGTATTTCCCGGTTGTTGGATGGATTGATGAAGCTCTTCTTCAACATGTGCCTGGTCTTCGGGGTGAACTATTTGCATCATGTCGAGACTGTACGCCTCTTCTTTTGTATATCCCAATATGCCCTGCATAGAAGGAGAGATATATTTTGGCCGTAATGTTTCGTTAAAAACGATAATAATATCATTTCCTGATTCCACCAGGGCTTGAAAACGCGCTTCTTCTGCTTTTAACCTTTCCTTTACTTTTTGCTTTTCGGTAACATCCTGCATAGATACAAATACCCCGAAAGCATGTCCCGTTGCATCATAAATTGGTTTGTGAATAGCTTTAATAAAGAGGTCGGTGCCGTCTATGCCCTTAAAACTCAGCATATCCTTGACAGTTTCTCCTTTTAAAGCATTTTGAAAATTTGTTTCTACTATTTTTTTCCGTTCAGGTCTAACAAAGTCTAATACATTAAATCCAATAGGTGCTTCAAACCCAAATACATTTTCAAACTTCCTTTTAAAAGTAGCATTGCAGTTAATGAGATTCAGTGAAAGATCTACAATCATGAATGCTTCAGGGGTATTTTCGAGTATAATACGGTTATTCCTATCGTTCAAATACTCGGCAGTGATATCAAAAATAGAGTGAATAATGTACTTTACTTTTTCTTGATCATCGAAAACAGGCGTATTAACAACTTTCCAGTACTGCTCAGAAAGGTGATTGCTTTTATTTTCTCTTTCAACTTTCAAACCAGAAATTTCATCCTTTTGTCCCGAGGAAATAACCTTTTGGAAAGACTGTTTGAGCCTGTTCAATTCTGCCTCATTAACCTCCGTTTGAATACTTGAAAATAGCTCGAAAAAAGGCTTTTCATGATATGAATCAGAATTGTTGAATACGGTTTGAGAATAGGCTTTGTTTACTTTCAGAATCTTAAACTCGGGTGAGAAAGCGTCGAGCACGCACATGGGGGATGGCGCTTCTTCGAAAACATTTAAAGACTCATTAATATTCATCTACAAGAGTGGGTTTAAATAATTTAAAACCGTTAATGGTGCAAAAGGTCCTGCTTAATTTAATACCCTTGATAATATAAACGATTATTGATCAGATGAAACAAAAAAAGCCATCCGGTTTTGGATGGCTTTTGAAAAATACTAAATGTGCCGTTGTTTAGAAATAAACAGAAGCTGAAACCCGGGCTACAGTGGCCAAATTGGTGGCGCTGTCACCAAAGCGGCTGTTTAGGTTTGCATCGGCACTGACGCTGAACTTCTCGGAGAAGAAATATTCGGCTCCATAACCAACACCTAACGTAAAATCTGTTATTGAGGTATTAGAATTGCTAAACGAGGTATTGGAAAACCCAAGCGTTCCTGTAAAATAAGTAGCTACTGCGCTGTTCATGTCCATATAATAACGCGGACGAATTCCTACAGAAAAGTTTGTGGATTGATCTTCGGTAGCATTCACCCCAACAAAAGGCGCCAGCGAAAAAGACACGTTGAGCATGTAAGGGACTTCAATAGAAGCCTGGCCTGTTACATTTGCCCGTAAGCCCCAGCTGCCTGTTTCGGGAGTTGATTGAGCATGTGCATTAATGCCAAAAATAACGGTTAGTACTAAGAGTGAAATTGACAGTTTCTGAATATTCATCTGATTAACCTGTTTAAATTAAAATTAATGGTCTTTACTTATCAATGTTGTAATACTCTATTACCTGATTATAGTTCCGATAGTTAAATCCTTTAGCTCTAATTATTTGAGTAGGCGGGATGGCGATGATGCGGAGTACATCGCCATGGAAAATAGCGGCATTATCGCGGGTTTGATAGGGAACTTCACCTTCCAGCACTAAGCTGAAGTTATTAATGTCAAAAAAGTACCGAAGGTTCACCAAATCATTTTCGTAAGGCACAGCGTAGGGAAGGGCGTGCCAGGCTGTGGTACCTTTGAATTTGATGTAGCCTAAAACCAAGCCGTAATCAACCATTTCTTCATCCAGATTATCCCAGCCATACTCGGCTACGGTTACGTACTCATCTTCATTTACAAAGTCAGACTCCAGAATGGTGATGGTGCTGGAATATACCGTATCTGCTGTTCCTTCTACTTTTTCTTCATGGACAATACAAGAGGTTATAGAGAAAAAAAGGAGTAGCAGTAATATAATTTTATAAGCTTTCATAATAACTTGGGTTTGGTTTTTAGCTCTTGTGAAGTAAGGAGTATTCACTGAAAACGATAGAGTTGTTTACGCAAATTTCCTTCAACCAGAATAATGCGGATTGAAGATTAATTATATCGCATGTTCAGGTGAGGCTGTTGTACTGAAGTGAACCTTAAAAGTTACTGACGTGAATGAATAAAAATTCAAATAGGAACGCTTTAGCCGTATTCAGCTAAGCTCATTTCAAAATAAAGGATGCATAAAATGTTCACCCAAAACCTACTTTAGTGATATTTGATCGGTTAGGTTGAAGATTTTCGACAAAATTGAATTAGCTCAAACTTTTCCGGTTTAATTGCAGTTACTTGAGCTACAGGTAAGTTTAAGACTTATCTAAAATTCCTTACCTTTAGGATTAATTACTAAAAGCAATTTAAGGTGGAACATTGACTAAAGTATTAATGGAAATATTGGGGCTTTCAACCAGCCCAAGCAGTGGCGGTGCATACGCATTAATCTTAACGGAAGCGGATGGAGATCATCGTTTACCCATTATAATTGGCTCTTTTGAGGCGCAAGCGATTGCTTTAGAGCTGGAGAATATCAAGCCGCCACGCCCCATGACTCATGATTTATTGAAAAACTTTGCCCTTAGCTTTGATGCTGAAATCAGCCAGGTTTTTATTAATGACTTATCTGAGGGTACTTTTTTTGCTCAAATTATATATGAACGCGAAAATAAATCTATAGAACTGGACGCCAGGCCAAGCGATGCTATTGCTTTGGCCGTACGGTTTAAAGCGCCTATTTACGTGAGCGAAAAAGTATTAAACGAAGCCGGAATACAAACAGAACAGGCTTCAAAAACCCTGGAGCGAACTTTAGATGCTGATGAGGCTTCTGCCGGACAAAAAGGGTTGTCTCAACTGGAGAAATTAGAAAAAGAATTAAATACAGCTATCGAAACTGAGAATTACGAAAAAGCGGCAAAAATCCGCGACCGAATAGCTAAAATGAAAGGATAACTTTGAATATATCGGAATGTTCCTTTGAGGAACTGTCTTACCCAATACTTTTTAACACCTATTTATCACAGTACCGGAATCTTGAACTTTTTTTTGAGCATAACCCGCTTGACGAGCAAAAGATTTTAGAGAACGGCACCGCAACTGCCTCGGGTTTTTTTAAAAATGAATACCTGTTGGCTCTGCAAGAATATCACAAACAGCTGGGAATTGAAGAGAGCCAGCAGAATCAGCGCCAAAAATTAGCTCAAGATAATGCCTTGGTAGTAGTTACGGGGCAGCAGCTTGGTGTACTTGGCGGCCCCATGTACACGGTTTATAAAACCATTACGGCTATTATTGCGGCGCGTAATTTTGAAAAGAAAACAGGCCGGCCGGTTGTGCCGGTTTTTTGGCTGGCAGATGAAGATCATGATTTTGAGGAGATTTCATGGGCCGGAATTACCACTCATTCCGATTTTAAAAAAGTACATCTTTCTGAAACCGGAACCGGAAAGCCGGTAGCCGAGGAGCTTATTACCGATGATATTGAGCAGTTTAAAAATCAAGTTAAAGAGCTGCTTCCGGATACTGATTTTTCTGAGAATTTATGGCAACAAATTGACGCGCTCTACAAATCGGGAAATTCGCATGTTCAAGCTTTTGCCGGATTGATTAATGAGTGGTTTGCCGATGAAGGATTGCTGATTGCAGGGAGTAATTTTAAGTCTGTCAAACAGTTGCTGGCACCCGCATTTGCTAAAAGCATAATGGATGAAGGCGCTGTTTTTGAAGCTATTGAAAAACAAAGTGCCGCACTTGAAAAAGACTTCCACCGCCAAGTGGCAAACGGGGATTCCAATCTTTTCTATCTGACTGAAAAACGAAAGCGTGTTAAAATTCACAAAGAAAATAACATGTGGTCGGCTGAGGAGAAAAAGTGGACAAAAGAAGAGTTGGTTGAAAACATCAACCAAAATCCGGAGCAGTTTTCTCCCAATGTATTTCTTCGTCCCATTATTCAAGATCAGCTATTACCGACTTTGGGTTATGTGGCCGGACCGGGCGAAGTGTCGTATTACGCTCAAATGAAAAAGCTGTATGAAGAGTTTGAGCTTAACATGCCGGTAATATTTCCCCGAATTTGTGGCACTTTGGTGGAGTCCGGAATTTCAAGGATTATTGAAAAACTTCCTTTCAAATTATCTGAGTATGAGAAGCGAATGGAAGATTTAGAAGCTGAGTTCATCGAAAAGTCGGATACCATAGATATTGAACCCGTTTTTAGCGCATGGAAAGAAAAGCTGGAAGCTGCCGCGGAAAACCCCTTGCAGGTTATTCAGGAAATAGACCCAACTTTAGAAGGAACGGTCGGGAAAACGGTTGCCGGTTTCGAAAACGAGCTGGATAGACTAAAAGGCCGTGTTTATCGCTCTATAAAGCAGCAAGAAAAAGTGCAGATTAACCGGATTGAGAAAATAAAAGTAAATTTATTTCCGGATGGCGGTTTGCAGGAACGAGCGGTTTCTCCCATTTACTTTATGAATAAGTATGGATTGGATATTTGGTCAAAACTGCTTGCTCAAATTGAGAAAGAGGGCATGGATTTAAGCTGTCATCATATCATAGAAATATGAAAAGTCTCCGCCGCAAAAAAGCTGAACTTCGGGCTCGTGTTTTAAGTGAACGCAGCCAAATGAGTGAAAGTGAATGGCGGAGCAAATCTGAAAAAATTACTCAATCTCTCTTAAACGCTGACTTTTTAAAAAAAGCGCAAACGGTACACGTATATGTGTCTATGAATAAGAGGAGGGAAGTACGAACCGATTTGCTTATTCAAAAGCTGCTGGAAATTGGTAAAAGGGTGATTGTTCCGGTAACAGAGTTTCAAAAAGGAACGCTTATCCATTGTGAAATCAGCTCAACGGATGATTTGAAAGAAAATAAATGGGGCGTTCGTGAACCTGAAATTTGCACACCTACAAATCCGGAAGAGATTGAATTAATTATAGTACCCATGGCCGCCGGCGATAGAAAGGGAAATCGCCTTGGATATGGAAAAGGGTTTTATGATCGTTTTTTAGAGCAAACAACTGCTTTAAAAGTCGGCGCCGTATTTTATCGGTTTATATTTGACCATATTCCCTCTGAAGAGTTTGATGTCCCCTTAGATATTTTAGTTTCTGAGGAGGAACTTATTTTTGTGTAACAATGCCTTACATTATGCGTAGGGTATGCTTGTATTCAAAACAAAATTATTATGGCTAATCAATTTAAAACAAAACAATCTTCCCAAAGTACTACGGCCTCTTCACTTGGATTCAGTGATGCAGATTTAAACACAACTCTGCAAGAATTTATGGTTGAAGAAGAAAAAGAAACCGGAAAAAGCATTTGGAATATAGCCACTATTTCGGGCATGGCTATGCTCTTTATTGCCATGTCATTTTTAGTACATTCAATCGGATTTCCTATTGGTGAAGGCTTGGGCGGCTTTGTAGAAAGTATGATTGGCGCCTTGCCCATAATTGGAGGCGGGCTGATTACATTGGTGGGCTTCGGCTATTTAGTGGGAGACCGAAAACGAACCCGAAAGTTTAAAAAAGCTCAGAAAAAACAAGCTAAGAAAGCAAAAGCAGATATTTCGGGGTATTCTGATATACCCGGGGCTGAAAATGTAGAATATTCATCAACCGGCTCGGCTTCTACTTTGTCAAATGCACTGGATGATAAAGTGGAGGAGGGATTTGGGTCGGCTTACAACATCAATAATTATGGCTATCGGGAATCTAAAAAACTGATGAAATCCCGTACAGATAAAAAATGGGCAGGCGTTTGTGGCGGCTTGGCAAAATACTTTGGCATAAGTTCAACCGTGGTCCGTTTTGCCTTTGTAGCACTTGGCTTTGTAGGCTGGGGAACAAGCTTTTTGGTTTATTTTGTACTTTCTTTAGCCATGCCAAAAGAGCCTATCGAACTGATGGATGACTTTGATTATTAGCTGAGTTTTTAAAAAACTGTTTTATAAATCGTTAAGGAGGAGTGATTAGGATGAAAGCACGCCTCATACTTTCTTCCAAGTTGATGTTTCTAATTAGAAACTTCCTTCATCCACATCGTTAATAAAGCTGATGACGCCATTCATAAATACTTCCTGATCATCCCACATAGCCAAATGGCTTCCGTTTGGACAATATAAATACCGGCCGTTTTGCACCATTTTGCTTTGTTCTTCCATGGCTTTTGGATCCATGGTATCGTATTTGGCGCCAACCATTAAAGTAGGAACAGAAATGTTTTTTAGCCTGGGCTTAATGTCCCAATCGGCCAGTACGGCATCGCCAATAATGCCCATTTCACTGGGGCCTTGCATTAAATTGTAGATTTGGTCGTTGCCATGCTCGAAGGCACGGAGAACAGCATCCGGCCACTCATCCAGCCGGCACACATGCTTAGGATAATAATGTTCTAATAACAGCTCCATATATCTTGGATCCTTAAAGTCTCCCATTTCCTCAAATGCTTTTATTTCCTTCAGTATGTCGGTGGGAAGCTCACTTGAAAGCTTTTCGGCATATACGTTATATTCTTCAATATTAGCCATCATGTTGGCAACAACTAATCCTTTCATTTGGTCCTGATGTTTTAAAGCATATTCCATGCCTAATAAACCACCCCAGGAATTACCGATGATATAAAAGTTAGATTCATCTCCGCCAATAGCTTTTCGAACCTGATCCACTTCATCCACAAACCGTTCAATATTCCAAAGTGAAGTGTCGGTAGGTTGATCGCTGTAATAAGAACCCAGCTGGTCGTATAAATAAAACTCATAGCCTTCCCTTTGAAAAAAAGTCTCAACGGCTTCAAAATACTCGTGTGTCATTCCGGGGCCGCCATGCAGCAGCAGAATTTTAACATCAGGATTGGTCCCAAATCGCTTGGTCCAAACTTCAAACTCACCTTTAGGCGTATTGATAGGTATCATTCTTACGCCGGCTGTTTCAATGCCATCTTCATTATAGTTGAAGTAATCTCTTAATTGGTTTGATTCTGTTTTTGAACAGCCGCTTGCCAAAAAGGCGCTTATGCACAGAAAGAGGGCAGAGAAAAAAATCAAACTTCTTATTTTATCGGACGTTTTCATATCAATACAATTTAGGTGAGTTATTTTACGGTGATTTAATTAAACCAAATTCGGATTTCAATTAAAAACGGATAATCAAACAATATTCTATTTTCAGGTAATTCGCAAACCCCTCAACTGCAAACAGTTTCCGGGAATGCTACTTGCGCTGGGTTGATATATTCTCTTTATTTTGAATTGAGTTATGTCAGCTGATCTGCCGGAAATTCATCAGACATATTCCAAACTGCATTTATGAATGAATTTTAATTGAGCAGTTTTAAGAAATAGGCCTACCTTGACGTGGGTCTTTTTAGAAACTGCAATTTACTGTAACAACGTTTTTACATGTCGCCAAAAGCTAAAGACAGCTTACTTTTACTTGTTGATGATACACCGACAAATCTCCATTTGCTAACTCATGTATTGGCTAAAGAAGGGTACAGTTTCCTTGAAGCAACAAATGGTGAAAAAGCATTAGAATTGGCCAGAGAACACAATCCGGACCTCATATTGCTTGATATTATTATGCCCGAAATGAACGGGTTTGAGGTAATCAAAGAGTTAAAACGTAACGAGGATTTGGAAGATATCCCCGTTATTTTTCTAAGCTCATTGTCAGAGTCAAAAGATATAGTTGAGGCTTTTAAACATGGTGGCGTTGATTACATTACCAAACCCATTCAAAAAGCAGAAACTTTAGCTCGCATTAAAACTCATTTACATATTCGTTTTTTACAAAAACAGCTTAATCAGCGCATTCAAACTCTACAAGAGCGTGAGCAAACCCTAAGCATGTTGAATAGGGAGAAAGATGAATTAGTACGAACGGTGAGTCACGACATTAAAAATCCGCTAACCGGCATTATAGGTTTAGTAAAACTAATGAGAAGCAGTTTGGAAATTTCGGATGAAGAGCAACAACACATGCTATCCGTAATTGAGGAGAGCGGTGTTAACTTATTGAATTTAGCGCTCGAAGTTTTAGATACTGAGTCCAGGAACAGAAATGCAGGTCAGCTAAATTATTCACAAATAGCTGTTTCGGAGCTGATTAAGCGAGTTATTTCTATAAACTTGGCAAAAGCTACGGCCAAAGAAATTAACTTGGCTTATTTACTGGACCCGAAAGATATCACTATGTTAGCAGATCGCAAGAAAATAGAAATTGTGGTTAATAACATAGTTTCAAACGCATTAAAATTTACGCCTTCGGGCGGAAAAGTATGGATTGAAGTAAAGGAAAATCAGCAGGAGGTTCTTATTACCGTGCGAGATACCGGAATTGGTATTCCTGAAGATAAGCTCCCTCTATTGTTTGAAAACACAAAAAAAATATCCCGGAAAGGAACCGATGGAGAAACCGGAACCGGCCTCGGGTTAAATATTGTGCGAATCTATGTTGAACTTCATAACGGAAAAATTTGGGCAGAATCAGAAGTAAATAAAGGCACAACCTTCTTTATTAAACTGCCGATAAATAAAAATTAGATTAATTATATGAGTTTTAAGGTTTTAGTAATTGATGACGACGCTCCCATACACTACATGCTTAAGAACATACTTAAGAAAGAGTTTGTAGTATATAATGCGCATAACGTACAGGAAGCGATTGATATACTTTCTGAGACAGAAATCAATTTAATATTATCAGACATACACATGCCCGGTATTTCAGGGCTGGAATTTTTGGAATCCATACGGCTGGATGAGCATAAGAAGAAAATTCCGGTTTTGATTATGACAAACTTGCCAACGGTTGAAAAAGAGCAAAAAGCCTACGACTTAGGAGCAGCCGATTTCATCAAAAAAGAGATTATCAATAACGATAGGCAGAAGCTGCTCGAAATTATTCGCATGAAAATAGTTACCGATGTAAGGGTAACAGATTTAGATGAGAATATGACCAAGAAAAAAGACAAATTGGTTATGAAACTCATGGAAACGGCTATTTCAGGTTCCTTTCATAAAACTGTGGCTACGTTATGCAGCGGATTGAATAATATTCTGAAAACCAACTTCATTGGATTTTGGCGTGTTCAAGACCGGCAATCTGAAACTCTTCTTCTGCATACCGAGACCGGCCAAAAGCCAGCAAATGCCGGAGATATTCTTCAAGAGAAAAGTGTGGATTTTTTACGTGAAAGCCGCCAACCATATTTAAGTAATTATATTTTTAATGAAAACCGTGGCTTTTTTATAGAATTTTCGAAAAAGGAGGGGTTGGCTGCTGAAATTGGAGTACCGCTATTTGCTGTAAGTGAACGGGATTTATTGATGAATAATATGAATATCCCCGATCAGGCTACTATGTTCGGAATTTTAGTCTTAAAACGGTCTGTTCTGTTTTCATCAACCGAGTATGAGTTAGTTTCGCGCCTTATAAAACAGTCCGGCTCTATTTTGTATCGTTTATACGCTAAACAAAATGGCTAAAATAAGCTCTCCAATATGAATGTATTACTAATAATTGAAGGAACGTATCCGTGGTACCGGGGAGGGGTAAGCGAATGGGTGTATCAATATTTAACCCACTTATCTGACTTTTCCTTTTCTATTATACAAATTGCTACGGATGAGTTTCAGGAGTTGGATCCGCATAAGTCGCTTTATCCCATCCCGGATAATGTTAAAGATTTTGAACGGATTTTGCCTCCGGCTCTTCCGGAAAATGCAGGCATCGCCATGCAAGAATGGTACGGGACTGTGAGCGGTCAGCTGCAGCCTTTTATTGATGATAATAATCTTGTTCATGTAACAAATACCGGTTTTGCGGGTTGGCTTGGCGCACAAATTTCTGAGGACAGTGAGCTGCCAATGTTGTTAACAGAACACGCAATTTACTGGAAAGAAGTAGAAATGGGAGCCGTTGCGCTGGAGTGCGGATATAAAATTCCAACGGACCATTCCGGTAAAGAAAAAACGGTATCTATTTTTAAAAAACTGGCGGAAAGAACATATAAAGTTGCTAAACAAACGGTTACCGTTTCAAAAGTTAATATTCCCTTTCAGCAGCAGTTGGGCGCAACAGACAGTACCTATATACCAAATGGCATTCCGGCTGAATGGCTAACAGGTCATAAAAAAAGAAATTCAGAACCTGTTATTGGCTGGGTTGGACGCTGTGCGGCTATGAAAAATCCCCTGGCATTTTTAGATCTCGTGGAAGCTTTTAAGCCGTTAGAGCTTAAGCCAAAATTCAGAATGATAATTTGTGAGGCTAACGAGAAAGAGCTTGAAAAAGCTGTTCGTGATAAAGCTGAAAATTATCCGCAATTAGAATGCATTTGGAATGAAAACGCTAAAGACTATTATCAGGATTTGGATTTTCTGTGTATAACCAGCTTGAACGAATCACAGCCTTTAGTAATGTTAGAGGCTCTTGCGCATAAAGCATTACCGGTTGGTCCTGAAGTTGGAGATTTAACAGACAAGTTTGGGTTAACCTTCAACCCGGATACAAAGCCTGTACAAATAGCCCTTCGGGTACAATCTCTTTGGAATCAGCAATCAAAGTTTATATCAGAAGTGGAAAAGCGCCATCAGCGAGTTCGTGAATTTCATACCTGGGAATATATTTTTGACAGCTACAGGCAAATGATAAACAACTTAGGAGCATCAAAGAATTACTCCAATTATGGAACGTAAAAGGCCAAATGTATTATTCCAGACCGAAGGTTCCTATCCCTACAGTGGCGGAGGAGTTTCTACTTGGTCGCATATTTTATGCACCGAACTGAATGGTAAGGTTGATTTTGAAATAATGGCTGTTACCGGTAATCCGTATGTGGAAGCCCGGTATCGGGTGCCTCATAATGTGAAAAATATTATTCATATCCCGCTTTGGGGTGTAGATGAACCTTCCGATTATTACGACAGCCAGCGCTCTTTTTCACACCAAATAGAGAAAAAAGCACGTTCAACCCACGCTACCACAAAAAAATACTTCAAGCCGCTATTTGATGAGTTTATCAAAATTTTATTCAATCCTTATAGCGATGTTACTTTTATAAGTGAAATACTGTACGGCTTTTGGAAATACTTCCAGCACTATGATTATAAGCAAACGATGAGGCAAACTTTGCTTTGGGATGAGTTTAAAGAAGCCATTTTTACGTATTATGAAGAATCAGATTTGTCTTCTGCTGAGCAGCCACGGGTGCTTGATCTGACTTTTGGAATGCGTTGGCTATATCACTTTTTAATGCCTGTTGCGGTAACGGTTTCACCCAAAACTGACCTCACACATGCTACATTAGCAGGTTTTCCGGCATTAGTTTCTATAGCTGCTAAGTATGAATACGGAATTCCAAGCTTGGTAACCGACCATGGCGTGTATATGAGATAACGACTTATTAACGTAGGCCAGGCCGATATGCCATATTTTTCGAAACGGTTTTTGGTTAATTTATCTACTCTGGTTAGCCGTGCAGTGTATCATACGGCAGACCAAATTTCACCGGTTACTACGGCCAACGCTGATTGGGAAAAGCGATTTGAGGCTAAAGAAGAACATATTATTCCTATCTATAATGGGGTAAATACCGATTTATTTAAACCCGTTCCTAAACCATCCAAGAATCGTAATATTCCTACTGTAGTTGCAGTGGCTCAAATTTTTCCGTTGAAAGATATTGAAACCATGATTCGTACAGCCGCTATTGTAAAAAAGCATATTCCGGAGGTTCAATTTAAAGTTTTTGGAAGCCTGGAAGTGGATAAAGAGTATGTGAAAAAGTGCAGGGCATTAATTAAAAAGCTAAAGCTTGGCAGTACGTTTCATTTTGAGGGATTTCATGATCAGCCCAGCACTATTTTTAATGAAGGGGACATCTCGGTACTTACTTCTATCTCAGAAGGCTTCCCCTATACGGTTATTGAATCTATGAGCTGTGGCCGACCCGTTGTGGCTACCGATGTGGGAGGAATCAGGGATGCACTGGAAGGTTGCGGAATTTTATGTAAGCCAAGAGATGAACAATCTATCGCCAACGGTGTTATCAAACTGCTAACCGACACTGATTTACGCTTAGAATATGGCAGAAAATCTCGAGAGCGTGTGTTGTTATCCTTCACTACCGAAAAATCAGTTAATGCCTATTATGAATCCTATCAGCGGCTTAGGGAACTACCCAGAAACCCATGGAAACATAATATAAAGGCCAAAGCCGTGGCTGATTTGCTGGAGCATTTAGAGGAGGAGGTTTATGCTTAATCCCAAAGCTGACCAATTGCCAATAGCCGATGGCATTTCGCAACAAAAAGCGGTAGAAGAGATTACTGACAGCGTGTTTGAGTTAATAGGCAATCCCATCAGTGCGTGGGCTGTAGCTGCTACCTTAGAGTCGTTAGGTATTCGGGATATTGACGCACAAACAGACTATGGTTATGCCTCGGTTTTTGAATTAGGAGAAGAAGTTTACTCTAAAATAAAAGCGAGGCAGGACGAGGTCATGTACCCGCTGTTTCAGGAGCATAGAAATAGCAACCTCAGAGCTGATACCCTCATGAAAAATGAAATTAGGTATTTAGGGTATGAAGAGAAAAAAGAGTTTTATAAATCCTATCCCTTATTTTTTACAAAAAATCAAAAGCAGCAGCTGAAGGCAGATTATCGCAAAAACGAAAGTGTTAAGGCATCCGTATTCGGTGAGTATAAAGATGATAATTTTAACAACCGCTTTATACGCGGCGGCATTTCTGCTGATTTTGGTAACCGAAGGACCAATAATCATACCATTAAAACAGAATACCTTAACTTTTCAGATACCGGCACAAGAAATTTATCTGCGCTAACCTATCAGGGAGTAGGGTATGAATTTTCTCACAGGAAACCCGAAAAAGGCTTTCAATTTCAAACCGTTGCATCGTTATTGGCAGGTGAGGAAGACTTTGTTCCGGAAGGGAAAGTAGGGGTGAGTTTTTCTAAAGATTCGATATACACATCTATAGAGCTAAGTGGCGGTTCCGAACTTACTTCTACCGCAATTAAGAAAAATTATTACCAAAGCCGATTGCAGTTATACCGTCAGGATTATTGGTTTAAAAATAAATGGTTATCCACGGCTGCTTCAGCTTCAGGAAAATATTACACCAATAACGTTTTTCGATATGAGGCTCAGCTTCGTGCATTTCTGGAACTGATGGAAAGTAAGTTCAGGCTTCGTCCGGTAGCGGAAGCTTCCTATTCGGATGCTACTCGCAGTTTTACCGGCGGCATTCCATACTACACACCGGATAAGTATTTTTCAAAAGGTGTAGGGATTGATGTGCAATACCGAAACCCTGTTAATTTTGATTATAAAACACGCTTCACGGCAGAAGTTCTTGCCAAGCATGAACAAAAAGATGGCATGTATGTGTCAGGCAGAGCAGCATTTGAACATCAGTTCGCTAATTTTTGGGAAATCTCTTTAGGCACCGATTTTTCTACCAGTAAAGTGTACCGCTCTAACCGTGTATTTTTTGGCATCTCGTACTACTTCCCCAAAAAACTGATTCAAAAATAATAGAAACATTTGGTTTGTCTTAACGTAAGTTCATTCATGCATTTCATTAAGAAACATATAGAGTGGGTTGTACTTGGCACAGGCTTACTTTTGCTTGGGCTGATGAATCCCGAAAATGCAGGTACATCACTGTGCGTACTAAATTGGATTGGCATCCCATTTTGCCCGGGAGATGGATTAGGACATTCTATTTCCTACACATTTCACGGAGATGTATCTGCTGCATTGGAGGCTCACATAGCAGGACCTGCCGCCATAGTTATTTTAAGCGGCCGGATTATACACATTTGGAAAAACTTATACTCAGAACACAAAAACCTAAAGAAGAGCATATAAAATGGCTAACGTAATCAATCATTTACCCGAACTTGAAGGGGACGAATTAGTATATATCGGTAAACTTTTTTCAGATCTCAGTGAGGAGGACGCAGCTAAATTCACAAACGTATATAGAGCGCGTCGTAAAGAGCCTCAAACTATTTTGCTAACCTGTCTGCTCGGTTTTTTTGGACTGGGTGGAGTGCATCGCTTAATACTCAACCAAATTGGGATGGGGATTCTGTACATTTTTACCGGCGGTCTTTGCGGTATTGGAACAATAGTAGATTTGATAAACCACAAAGATATGACGTTTCAGTATAACCGTAAAGTAGCCAAAGAAGTACGCTCTTACCTGTAACGTATAAGCTGACCTGAACACTGTGAGAACTGGCTTGTTACTGTTTGAAGTTACCAAGCCAAGCCCATTGAGGGTAATGAACAAGTCTTATTATTTTGAATGTGTTTGAACCCAACATTTTGGCTATAAAACTGTTTAAAAAAAAGAAACCCGGATCGTTCAAAATCCGGGTTTTTCTTTTAGGGCATTTGGTGCTTATACAGCAACCAAAAGCTCGTTTGCTCTTCAGAAAGTACTACGTGGCAATTGAAAGATTGTTACATGACTATCTCAATATTTTGCAAAATCTGTACTGCGTTAAGGATTGAAATGTTTGATAGTGGGCTTCTCTTTTAAACAACAATTTGTATCTTTGTGCAAATGAACCTGCAAAGCAACATATCCGTTTCAAAGTCCGAATTTATTATCGGGATACTTGTGTTTATAATTGTTTTCGGCGCTGTTTTAAGCTCCAGATTAACAAGGCTTAGCTCCGGCTCTGCACTGGAATTTAATGAGCCTACAGAAATAATTCTTACTGAGAGAAGTACTGTTTCTGAACTACAGCAAGTGCTTGAAAAACAAGGGATTTCTATTGACAAAGAAGAAATGAACTGGGCGGCTAAAATTTTAGGCTGGAGAATGGTTCGAAGAGGTCGGTATGAATTTGAGGGTAACTATTCGTACAACGCATTGCTGTCTAAAATGGCCAGAGGGATACAAGATCCTGTTTCCGTTGTGGTTTTGCCCGGATTAACGCCTTCTCGATTATCTGAAATTGCATCCTCCCGGCTTAGTTTTGATTCCACGGCTATGTTGGCGGCACTGAATGACAGCATGTTTTTAGCCGAAAAGGATTTATCTAAAGAGGAATTGTTCGGACGTATGCTTCCTGAGACCTATTTAGTTTATTGGACCAGTTCCCCAAAACAGTTTATAAATAAAGTATTGGATCATTTTGATGAATCCTTCACCCCAAAAATGAGAGCCGATGCAAAGGAATTGGGCTTGTCTGTAGGTGAGGCTCTGACTTTAGCTTCTATTGTAGAATGGGAAGCAAAGTTCAGTGAGGAAAAAACAAAAATAAGCGGTTTATATTGGAATCGGCTCAATAAAGGAATGAGACTTCAGGCAGATCCAACGGTTAATTTTGCAGTAGGGGAAAGGCGCCGACTCCTTTTTAAAGACTATCAAGTTGACCACCCTTACAATACATATATGAATAATGGCTTGCCGCCCGGGCCTATTACAAATCCCAGTTTAGAAACTATAAAAGCAGCTATCTACCCCGATGACCATAATTATTTGTATATGGTAGCTAACCCGGAAGGTGGCCACGTTTTTACAGAAACTTTTAAGGAACATCAGCGGGAAAGCGAGAAATGGAGAAAGTGGCTACGCCGGCAATACCGCATAAAACGTCAGCGAGAGGCAGAGGAACTAAGGCAGGAAGCGGGAACTAAGTAATTTTTCAATGGTTTTAGGTTGGGTTTTTGATTGTTAATTCTTAACCACCTTTTGTTTTATCATCTCGAGTGGAGCTTTACGAGTGCATAGGAGTAAACGAAGCAGAGAGATTTGTGGAGATTTTTGAAGAGAAATTGCTGAATTCAACCCTCAAAAATCTTCTCCGCTCCACTCATTCGCTTTTGTGCTCATTCCTTCCGTCGAAAGGACAAAGGTTGTGGTGAATAAAGTTGATAGATCTGAAATTCCGCCGATTTCTTTCATCGGTTCATCCCAAAAAGTTCAACCTTTAATTTCGAGTAAGTTGCTTAATTTTTACTTCTTGATTTATGTGTGATTCTCTAAAGCTGATGTCCGTTATCAACCCTCGGTAGTTATTTAGATTTTTTAAACCTTCTTTTAAATTTGCCGGGTTTTTAACCTTTTTAAGAGTTTCAAGAACTGCATTGGCAGCATCGTATCCAATAAAGGCAAATCGGTTAGGCTCTCTGTTAAATCGAAGGCGGAAGGCGCTTTCAAATTCTGTAATGGCTGTATTTCCGGGCTGGCGTTCAAACGTTTTGGTATAGTAAATGGCATTTCTTGAAACTCCTCTTCGCTCTAATTGCACCGTTTCCCATTCTTCCGAGCCAAGAATAGTTATTCCGGTATTCATAGCCTCCAGGTTGGTAAGCAATGAGCTTATGAGTGTTTCAGCAATGCTGCCGGTAAATGGAGCATAAACAGCATCTATTTTGTAATTAGTGAGAGTATCATAAGCCGGATCAAAATGCTGTACGTATTCGTTGATATCGTATCCTTGTAATTTCAAATCTTCCACAAAATAGTATAAAACTTCGGCACCCAACTTCCGTGATTCATCCAGAAAAGCCATCGCAGAAGGCTCTCCCAATGAACCGCGTTCAGCTATCACGGCCAATGTATCATAGCCAAGCCGGTTAATGGCAAACTGTGCCATTTTCTTTCCCTGAACAGAGAAAGTAGGATTCAGTTGGAACGTATAGCTGAGGTCAATATTTAAGCTGTCGGAGTTTGCCAAAGGTGTAAGCATGGGAGTTTGGTACTTCTCTGCATATTTTGACATTTCTACGGCTACTTCCGAAAATAGCGGACCAATTATAGCATCTACATTATGATTCCAGGCCAGCTCGTTGGCTACGCCGGACGCCGTATGCGCCTGAGCCTTGGTATTTTGATAGCTTAGAAAAGCTTTTGCATCACTGTTTTGGCTGTTGAAATTTTCCACGGCCTGCTGAATGCCAAAATATATGTGCTGAGATATTTCAAATTCCGGAGATTCAATACTGAACTCAGGCAGCGCCACACCTATATTGTAAGCAATTCCTTTTGGCGCTTTGGGATAGGTATTTGGATTGTAGCGCTGGCTGTAAGCCACCGAATCTTTTAAAAGTGCTTCAACTGAGGCATAATTATCAGGATAAGGGCCGATTGCGCTTTGTTTGTAAGCATTAAATAATGCTCTGGCCGAGCTAAGCTCTAAAGAGCCAACGCCGGCTTCCACTAAATCAAACCTTACAGCGTCATATTTTGAAGCTCTGAACGCTTCAAAGCGCTGACTTAATGTTAAATACTCTACCAAATCTCTATAAAAACTGTTTGCAGCCCGGGTGATGGAAGGCTTGCGCGAGAAATCTTTTACTTCATGCAAAATATCTAAAGCTGAAGCGTAGTTTTTAAGTTGAAAATCAGCCAGCGCTTTAGTGTATTGTGCTTCTGTATAAACTTCGCCGGTTTCTCTTTCAACCATATTCAGATAGTGCTTTGCCTTTAAATAATTATTGAGTGCAAAGTAGCTTTTACCGCTAAAAAGATGAGCCGTGGGCGAGTCCAAATCTTCAAAAATACGAAGAGCTCTTCCGTAATTTTGTTCTTCATAAAATTTAATACCGGTATCTAAAGACTGAGCAAATACTCCGTAAGAAAGAGTGATTAAGAAAAGAAAGGTTGTTACTAATTGCTTCATAAAAATTTACATTGGTTACAGTATTGGTACCTGCTTACAACTAAAAAGTTCTGCGATTATTCCCACTCAATAGTAGCGGGAGGTTTTGAACTAATATCATAAACCACGCGATTTATACCATTAATTTCGTTGATGATACGATTAGAAACTTTTGCAAGAAAAGGATAGGGGAGATGCGCCCAGTCTGCCGTCATTCCGTCAATGCTGGTAACTGCCCGCAGCGCAATGGTGAATTCATAGGTGCGCTCGTCTCCCATCACGCCAACGCTTTGTACGGGAAGCAGCACAGCAAGTGCTTGCCAAACCTCGTTATACAGATTATTATTTTTGAGCTCTTCAATAAAAATGAAGTCTGCCTCTCGCAAAATATTCAGGCGTTCTTTTGAAAGGGCGCCGAGTACACGAATACCCAAACCCGGTCCCGGAAAGGGATGACGGGAAATAAAATGCTCCGGAATACCCATCGCTCTGCCAACTTCCCGAACTTCGTCTTTAAATAATTCACGAACCGGTTCTATTAAATCCAGCTTCATTTTTTCGGGAAGTCCGCCCACGTTATGGTGAGATTTTATGGTAGCAGAAGGTCCTTTAAATGAAACGCTTTCAATTACATCGGGATAGAGCGTTCCCTGTGCCAAATATTTGACCGAACTATCATTTCCAACTTCTTTTTCGAACACATCAATAAAAGTGTTTCCAATAATTTTGCGCTTTTCTTCGGGATCTGAAATTCCATCTAAGCGCGAAAGAAACAGGTTTGAAGCATCCACACCGCGAACCGGTAAATGTAAATCCTGAATGTATAAATCTAAAACAGATTTATACTCATTTTTGCGTAATAAACCATTATCTACAAAAATACACTGCAGCTGATCGCCTAAGGCTTTGTGAAGAAGGGTGGCAACCACGGTTGAATCTACGCCACCGGAAAGTGCGCATAAAACTTTGTCAGAGCCTACTTTTTTGCGAATAGAAGCTATTTGTTCTTCAATAAAGGATTCGGAAGTCCAGTCTCCGGCCAGTCCGCAAATTGAATAGGCAAAATTCTTCAACAACTGTTTTCCAATTTCTGTGTGTGCAACTTCGGGGTGAAACTGAACACCATAGATTTCTTTACTCTTATGGCGAACGGCCGCTACTTCAGCATTTTCGGTATGCCCGATTATTTGGTAGGAAGGGGGAAGCTCTTTTATATGATCGCCGTGACTCATCCAAACCACTTGGTTCTGTTCTATATCAGCCAGCAGATCTTCGGAATGATCTATAATCAAGTTAGCACGGCCATATTCACGCTTTTCTGCTTTTTGGACCGAGCCGGGAATTTCGGCATGTGCCAAAAGCTGCAGGCCGTAGCAAATGCCTAAAACAGGAACTTCCCAATCAAATATGTTTCGTTGAAGGCCGGGTGCGTCTTCATCATTCACGCTTTTTGGACCTCCCGAAAGAATTACACCGCCCGGTTTTGGGGTAGAAACTTCATTCAAATCAACATTGTAGGGGTGAATTTCACAATAAACATGAAGCTCCCTAAGCCGCCGTGCAATAAGTTGGGTAAACTGTGAACCGTAATCTAATATGAGAATCCATTCGGTGTGTCGGCTGTGCATAAGCTGAATGAATAATAAGTTTAAGGATTAAAAAAAACCTGACCGTTTAAGATCGAATCTCTCCGAAATAAAGCAGTCAGGTTATAAAATAAGTTGCTATGCAATAACTTCTTTGTACTCTTCGGCACTTAGAAGGTCGTTAAGCTGATCGGTATCGGATAGCTTTACTTTTACCATCCAGCCTTCGCCGTATGGATCGTCATTTACTAATTCCGGCTCGTCTTCAAGCGCTTCGTTTACTTCGATAATTTCACCATCAACGGGTGCAAAGAGATCAGAAACTGTTTTAACGGCTTCTACCGTACCGAAGGTGTCATTTTCGTCTAATTCGGTTCCTTCCGGCTCCAATTCAACAAAAACAATATCACCCAATTCGCTCTGGGCAAAATCGGTAATACCGATGGTAACCGTCTCGTCTCCGTTATCTCTAATCCACTCGTGTTCTTTGGTGTATTTTAAATCTTCTGGTAAATTCATGGTTTAACGTTCTTTAGGTGTGAATTTGAATTCCCTTTCTAAATATTTGGTATCAAACTTTCCATTAATAAAGTTCTCATCATCCATAAGCTGAATGTGATAGGGAATGGTTGTTTTAATGCCTTCAATAATAAACTCGCGCAGCGCACGCTTCATTTTGCTAATTGCCTCTAAGCGTGTGGGTGCACAAACAATGAGTTTGGCTATCATGGAGTCGTAGTGAGGCGGAATGCGATAATCTTCGTAAGCGTGCGTATCTAACCGAACACCAAAGCCGCCGGGAGGGTGAAATACGGTAATTTCTCCTGCAGAAGGACGGAAATTATGCTCCGGATCTTCCGCATTTATCCGGCATTCTATAGAGTGAGTGTTAAAGTTCAGTTCAAACGGCTTCAGTTCTTCGCCGGCTGCCACTCTAATTTGCTGCTCAATAAGATCAATACCTGTAACTTCTTCTGTTACGGGGTGCTCTACCTGAATACGCGTATTCATTTCCATGAAGTAGAAATTGTGATCATCATCTACTAAAAACTCAACGGTTCCGGCACCCTCATAGTTAGCTGCTCTGGCTGCATTGGTGGCAGCCGTTCCCATCCGCTCTCGCAGTTCCTCGGTCATTAGGGGTGAGGGGGATTCTTCAAGTACTTTTTGGTGACGCCGCTGCAACGAGCAGTCTCGCTCACCCAAGTGAATATGATTTCCGTGCTGATCGGATAAAACCTGAATTTCCACATGATGCGGATTTTCAACAAAACGCTCAATATATACCGCGGGATTGTTGAAAGCTGTTTCAGCTTCGTTACGGCACATTTTATAATTTTTCTCGAGCTCATCTTCGCTCATCACCATGCGCATACCGCGACCGCCACCACCCGCTGAGGCTTTGATGATAACCGGAAATCCAATTTCTTCACAAACCTTTTTGGCTTCTTCAAAGCTATCTACTTCGCCATCACTGCCGGGCACAACGGGAACGTTGTTGCTGATCATAGTGGCCTTGGCAACAGCTTTGTCGCCCATCTTATTAATAGCTTCCGGAGAAGGGCCAATAAATTTTAGGTCGTGTTCCTGACAGATGCGAGAAAATTCTGCATTTTCAGCTAAAAAACCGTAGCCGGGATGAATGGCTTCGGCATTGGTGATTTCGGCAGCAGCTAAAATGCTTGGGATTTTTAAATAACTGTCTTTGCTTGCAGGCGGTCCAATACAAACGGCTTCATCAGCAAACTTAACGTGGAGGCTGTCGGCATCGGCTGTAGAGTAAACAGCAACCGTTTTGATGCCCATTTCCTGGCATGTACGTATAATGCGCAGTGCAATTTCACCTCTGTTAGCAACCAGTATTTTTTTAAACATGTAGAGTGTTTAGTCTTTTTTAATGATAAAAAGTGGCTGTTCGTATTCAACAGGCTGTCCGTCTTCAACTAAAAACTTTTGAATAGTTCCGCTGAATTCTGCCTCAATCTCATTCATTATCTTCATGGCTTCAACAATGCAGAGCGTATCGCCTTTTGAAACAGTGTCGCCAACTTTTACGAAAGGATCCGAGTCTGGCGAAGGGGCTTTATAAAATGTACCCACAATAGGAGAAGTAACGGTTTCTCCATCGGGCTGGTTGGCAGAGGCTGAATCAGCTGCTTCTTCTGTTTTTGGAGCTGCAGCAGCTTGTGGAGCAGGCGCCGCCGGCTGGGGTGCAGGTGCCGGCTGAGAGTAACTTACTTGCTGTACTTCACCTTGTTTTTTTACTTTAATTTTAAAATCACCTTCTTCCAGCGATACTTCATTTACATCACTTTCTGCGATGAGGTCTAAAATGTTTTTAATGAGTTTTAAGTCCATGATAGTTTTTATTTTGCTCGTTCTAAATATTCTCCCGAATGGGTGTCAACACGTACTTTATCACCTTCGTTTATAAATAAAGGTACCTGTACAGTTGCTCCCGAAGCTATAGTAGCGGGTTTACTGCCGCCTTGGGCCGTGTCTCCTTTAACACCCGGATCTGTTTTTTCGATGACCACATCAATTTGGTCGTGCGGTTCGGCATATAAAATGTTTTCTTCGTCGGCATTTATCATCACCTTGCAGGTTTGGCCTTCCACAAAATAATTAGGGCGCTCAACCTGAGCGGCATTTAAAGGAATTTGCTCGTAGGTTTCGTTATGCATTAGATAAAACAGTTCGCCATCATTATATAAATATTGATACTCGTGCTGTTCTACACGTACTTCTTCGGCTTTTTCGCCAGAGCGCCATGTTTTCTCTATATTTTTACCGTTAACAATTCCTTTTAATTTTGTACGTACAAAAGCAGGGCCTTTTCCCGGCTTTACGTGTTGGAATTCAGTAATAGAGTAGAGTTCATTGTTCAGGTCCAGAACCATTCCGTTTCTGAAATCTGATGTAGATACTTTAGCCATTCGATGATTTAATGTGTGAAAATTATCACCCAAAAATAGCACCTGCCTTTTTGGATAACAAGCTTTAATTCCTAATTCAAAAGATCAGTTCGTACAGGGTTTGTAAAAGCGTATATAAGATGGCTGCAGGGCAAATAAATTTAATAAAGAAAGGCCATACTTTTACAAATAGTGTTTGCCTGATGCCTGCAAATCCATATTCCATCTCATTAATGGCATTGTCTGTTTTCCATACATATCCAATAAATATACAAATGAGAAATCCGCCAAGTGGAAGCCCGATGTTATTAAATACCATAACAAAGTAGTCAATTAAAACAGGGAAGAAGGCGATGAGGATAGATACAGCCAAAATGCCCAATCCAATGTAGCGAGCTGCTTTTTTACGGGTTACTTCATATTCGTCAATGGCAAAAGCTACGGGCACTTCCAGTAAGGAAATAGTAGAAGTTAAGGCGGCCATACTCAATAATAGGAAAAAGGTTACGCCAAATACTACGCCCACACCTCCCATGCTGTGAAACAGGGCGGGAAGTACGTTAAAAACCAAAGTGGTACTGTCAGCCAGCTGCCCATCCACAAAAATTTGCACGCCGTTGGCTTGGGCCAAATACATGGCGGGCAGTATAAGCATCCCTGCCAAAAATGCGATACCAACATCAGCTAAAGTAACAAACGCCGCAGCTTGTGGAATGCTTTCTTTTTTATTGAGGTATGAACCGTAGGTTATTAAAGCACCCATTCCTAAAGAAAGAGAGAAGAAAGCCTGTCCCATTGCGGCAAATATCAGATCAGCGTTTACTTTGCTGAAATCAGGAAGTAAGTATTCTCGGATTCCCTCACCGCTGCCGGGCTGAAACAGTACATACACAATCATAATTACCAGAATACCAATTAGCAGGGGCATCAGGGCTTTGGTGGCTCGTTCTATTCCATCGCTAACGCCGCCGGTAATAATTTTAATGGTAGCCAGCATAAAAACAGATGCTACAATAGCATTTTTCAACCCAAAGCCGGTATCGGTTAAAGCATCGGCCATCCACTTCATACTTTGAGAAAAGGATTCCCAACCAATGGCACCAAAGAAGTTTTGGAGAGAAGAAGATCCGGCAAAAAAGTAAAACACTTCTTCAAAAGCGTATCCAAAAGCCCAGCCCGCAATTACGGTATAAAAGGAGAGAATCATGACGCCGCAAATAACACCCCATAAACCTACCAAAGGAAAGAATTTATTACTTGAAAGTGCTTTGAATGCACCAACCGGATTTTTGCCCGTGCTTCTTCCAATTGTAAGCTCGGCCACCATAACGGGAAAACCTATTAAAAACGAACATAACAGGTATATAATTAAAAAAGCAGCACCACCATTGGAAGCTACTTGTGTGGGAAACCCCCAAATATTACCTAATCCTACCGCCGAACCGGCAGCTGCAAGAATAAATCCAAGTTTCGAATTCCATGAACCGCGTTCGGTTGTGCTTGTCTCAGCCAAGTGTTTTTCCTCCTTAAGGATAATTGAATTAATTCAGCTTAAAATATTTTAAGGTTTGCTCACTCGCAACTTTCTTAAAATGATTCCCGATGATTGGGGAATTTTTGTTGTTCCTTTAATACTTTTTATAGTTACAACTCCCGACTTTTCTCGGGTAGCAACAACTTCCCAGTATCCATCGGGCAGCGTAATAGAATGTGCCTTTTGTCTATTCGCGTTCAATGATACAAAGTAATCGTAGTCATCGCCTGTGTTTTTTCCATCTATGGAAAATGTAATATGTAACGGATCATTATACACTTTAAAATTGATATCTTCAGGTAGAGATTTGCGCAGTGCCGGAGAAGCTAATCTCAACGCTATCAACCCTTTATAGTAGTTGTATAAAGTTTCATTCTCTTTAATTTCCTCAAAATTCAGCCAGTTGGTTCCGTCATCTTTATTATAACTGTCGCGATCTAATCTTCCTTTTTGAGGGTCCAAATTGTGCGGATCTTCAATCACTTTTGAGCGTGCCCACTCTTGCCCGGCGTGCAGCATGGTAATGCCCTGAGATACAAAAAGAAGAAGGGCCGCCAGCCTGGCGATGTCCATTTCTTCAGCACTGAGCTTTGTGAGATCTTTTTTATCAGTAACGGTTTGGTCTATATAGGCGGGATTTAAAGCAATTCGGATAAAATCTCCTAAAGTATAGCCATCGTGGCTTTCCAGGTAATTTACGGAATGTGCCGAGCTGTTAAATAAACCGTGCTCTCCCGAACGCAAGGTGCCTCGAATAAAATTCTCTATGGCAAAGCGCGATTTATTGGGATCGGTTTCACCAAATAAAATACCTTTATGATCAATGGGATGATAGCCTTTCAGCCCATTTCTGTACGCATCATTCCAGGAAGACCAGCCCCGGTCAGAAAATCCTTGGGGCTTATATTCGCCTCCCCAGGGTTCTGCAATCAGCAGTACATTTGGCTTAATTTTTTGGGCCTCCTGTTGAATTAAATCAACGGTTTCCCAGTCTAAAATACCGGCTAAATCAAACCGAAATCCATCTATGTGATATTCCATCATCCAGTGCTTAATGGATTCAATAATAAGCTGTCGGGCTTGTGGCGAGCGGGTATTTATATCATTTCCGGTCCAGCTGTCATTCAAATAATTTCCACCTTCATCTAAACGGAAATAAGGATTTTTAGCGGTGTATTTAAGCGGATTCAAATCATAGTGGGAGGCATGATTATACACCACATCCATAATAACGGCAATCCCTTGCTTATGCAGCTCTCTTACCAACAGCTTCAGCTCCGTTTTGGCTCGGTCTGTTTTGCCAATCACAGCACCGGGTTCCAGGCTACCATCCGAGGCATATATTGTTTCCGGTGCCAGAAAAAAGGAAGTCATGTACCCCCAATAATTCCGCGCATAGGGGTTCCACGTATTCTTAACGCCAAACTCGGTTTCTTCCCCAAAGGGAGGTTCAAAATATCCGAATTTCTGTAATGGCAGAAACTCAACGGAATTCACGCCTAATTCTTTTAAGTGATGTATTCCCCCAACACGCGCTTCTCTGACGTCATTATAAATGCCGTTTACGTTTGTTTGGGCAGAGGGGTGAGCTACCAGATCTTTAATATGCGTTTCATAAATAACTAAATCACGTGGGTCTTTCGGCGGAGTGAAGTCATCGTTCTCCCAGTCAAAATGATGAGGCGTTGTTATTTTGGTTTTTGGAAATTGCAGATGGTGATTTACAGAAGTTACGTGCCTGCTGTACGGATCTGCAATGGGGTAAGAAGTACACTCAAAAAACAAATCGTCCTGCCTACCTTCTAATTTATAGGCAAACCACTGCCCATAAAATGTATCAGGAATGAGAGTTTGCCAAATTCCATGTTCATTCTTTTCTAAAGGAAATGAACGTCCCTCATGGTCTTCAAACTTTTCATAAATGATGAGTTCAACCAATGTAGCTCTGGGTGCAAAAAGTCGAAAAGTGGTTTCACCTTCATCCACAGAATAACCGAGAGGAGCGTTTTCGAGACGCTTTGTAATGCTCAATTCTTTTGAGTGAACATGCATAATAATTGGCTGATATTTTTCATAGCATTCAGGCAGGCATTAATGGTACTGCTTTATCTGTCAATTAAAGCGACCTTAATTGCAATTGGAAGTTAGGTAATAGGACTTCCTGGTTCGGCATCGGTTTCTACAAATTTGAGATCACCATCGGGAGTTTCGGCCATTAAAATCATGCCTTTGCTTTCTACGCCCATCAGTTTTTTTGGAGCTAAATTGGCAACAACGCTTACTTTTTGTCCGGCCAGCTCTTCCACATTAAAATGCTTGGCTATCCCCGAAACAATGATGCGTTCCTCTAATCCCAAATCTACTTTAATCTGAAGCAGCTTGTTTGATTTCTCAATTTTTGTGGCTGAAATAATTTCACCGGCTCGTAAATCAAGCTTCATGAAATCTCCAAAATCAATGTTTTCTTTAATTTCGGGGACATCCGGCTTGGGATCGGCGGCTTCGGCTTTGTCGTGCAGTTTCTGAATTTGTTCTTCGATGATATCGTCCTCAATTTTTTGAAATAGAATTTCGCCCTGAGTAACAGGAGCTCCGGTTTTTAGCATATTAGGGGTGATTTGCTCCCAGCTGAAATCATCCGGAATGCCAAACTGATTTCTCAGATGCTTCATTTTCGCCGGAAGTATAGGATCAAACAAACAGGAGAGAGCCGCACTGATTTGCAGACTCACATGCAGCGTATTTCCGCATTTAACAGGATCATCTTTTCGCGTTTTCCAAGGCTCGGTTTCAGTAAAATACCGATTTCCAATTCGCGCCAGATTCATGGTTTCAGATATGGCTTCTTTGAACCTGAAGCTCTCATAGGCTTTTGTAACTTTATCTTTTTGAGTGACTATGGCTTCCAGCGTTTCTTTATCCAGCTCAGACGGCTCAATCAGCTCAGGCACCTTGCCTTCCGCATAATTAACGGTGAAGGAGAGGGCGCGGTTGGTGAAATTACCCAGCACATCAGCCAGCTCGGTATTTATGCGTTTCTGGAAGTCTTTCCACGAAAAATCAGAATCTTTAGACTCGGGAAGCGTTGTTCCTAAGGCATAGCGAAGTAAATCCGGCTCAAAATCCTCCAAATACTCATACAGCCAAACCGCCCAGCCTCTGGAGGTAGATAGCTTTCGTCCTTCTAAATTAAGAAACTCGTTGGCTGGTACATTTTTTGGCAACACATAACCGCCGTGCTCCATCAAAATAACCGGAAACATAATGCAGTGAAAAACGATGTTATCTTTACCTATAAAGTGATAGAGCTCGGTATTTTCATCCTGCCAGAATTCTTTCCAAAGCTCAGGTTTCCCTTGCTGTTCGGCCCATTCTTTGGTGGCAGAAACGTAGCCGATGGGCGCATCAAACCAAACATACAGCACTTTCCCATCAGCTTCTTCTAAAGGAACAGGAACGCCCCAGCTTAAATCTCTGGTGGCGGCGCGGTCGGCCAATCCGTCATTCAGCCAGCTTTTAACCTGACCCATAACGTTCGGTTTCCATCCTTCCCGGGTATCTATCCATTTTTCCAGTTTGGGCTGTGCATCGCCCAGCGGCATGTACCAGTGCTCGGTTTTTTTCAGCTCCGGCTTTTCACCGCTGAGCGCACTAACGGGATTAATTAATTCGGTGGGAGAAAGAGAAGTCCCGCAGCTTTCGCACTGATCGCCATAGGCTTCTTCATAGCCACAATTCGGGCAGGTTCCTTTTACATAGCGGTCGGGCAAAAACATATCCGATTTAGGGTCATACAGCTGCTCTTCCGTTTTCTTTTTGAAGAACCCTTTTTCATACAAATTCGTGAAAAATTCCTGCGAGGTTTCCCGATGGGTTTCAGAGCTGGTTCGTCCGTAATAATCAAAGGAAATGCCAAAATCTTCGAACACTTTTTTGTTCATCCCGTGATAGCGATCCACTATATCCTGAGGAGTTACGCCTTCTTTTTCGGCTGCAATGGTAATGGGCACGCCGTGCTCGTCCGATCCGCAAATATAAACCACGTTGGCATCGGTTCTGCGCTTGTAGCGTGCGTAAAAATCGGGAGTGAGATAAGCGCCCGCAAGATGTCCCAGGTGAATGGGACCGTTAGCATAGGGCAGGGCAGAGGTAATTAGGATTTTCTTAGGTTCAGCCATGAATAAGTTTAAAAATTTGTTCTGTTTTTTCGATGGTGAAGATAACAAATGCAGGCCTTAAGTTTAAAAGAGCAGGGAATAATTTTTTGAGGTGTTTGGGCGCAAAATACCACCTTCGGGTTGATGTGAAATCGGGCTTAGCTATCCATCAATTTTGGTAGATTTGCCGTTTTTATAGCTTCATCTCAATGAGCCTGAAATTTTTCCGCCAAATCCAGCAATTCAGTTTTATTTTTTGGTCTTGCCATGCTTTTTCATTGGATCCTTGAATGTTATTGGGAAGCTTTCAATTGAAGATGATTTTCACGTTTTTTAAGAGTTCTTTTCTTAAATAATTTCAATAACCATTCTTACAGGTATGATTTTTATAAGTACAGTAGCTTATTATTATTCTTGGATACTTTGCTTTTATTATCCCCGATAGCAGCTCCAATCGGTAATCCCATTGCCATACCAATTGCAAAAAGTCCGGGACTTTCAGATACTATATAAAAAGCTAAAGATAAAGGCACACCAAAAAATAGGAGTCCTCTTTTAATCCATAGATTTTTATAGTACTGCTTTCCAACAAAACCCATTTCTTTTCTGACAAGAATTAAAATGCCAGAATAGATCTTCTTCAATCCTTTAATTTTCTCATTGCTGTTAGCTATGATAGAGTTTGCAGTATCAATTTCTTGGTTGATAGATTTTGAAATTCCGGCTGGTACTTCTTTTTTATTTAATTCCGAAATCAAACTTTCAAACTTCCGATATATTTTTTCAAGGCTTTCATTTGATTCAAGTTTCTCACTTTTTTCTATGCTTTTTATCATAATAGAATAAATGTGATTTGCAGTAATGACCTGAACACGGCACTTATATTAATCACCCTCATAACTTAAAGCTCCGGAAGGACACGCATCTATCTGCTTTTTTAAAGCTTCTACCGATGCGTTTTCCGGTTTTACCCAAGGTCGCTCTTTTGGATTATACACTTCCGGTAATTTTTTAACACAGACTCCCGCGTGAATGCATTTGGCCGGTTTCCAAACTACCGTAAAATCTCCTTTTTTGTATTTCTTAATTTTTTCCATTGGTTATTTTTTTAGAACATCTCGTATTTCTGCATTCTTTTTGAACATTGCATTAGCAAATGGGCAAAGCGGGGTGATTTTAATGTTTTTTTCTCTCGCTATTTCTACAATTTTAGAAAGCATTTGTTTACCTACATCTTTACCCCTGAACTCAGATTCTACTTCAGTATGATCAATGATGATATGGTTTTCTCCGGCAATGGAATAGGTCATCATACCTGCCCGGTTATTGTTTTTCCTTGCCAAAGCAAAACCTTTACTGTCTTTTTCTTTTAATGTGATTTCCATTAATTATAGAGATTTAGTTTTAATTTTTGAATCATTTCTGAAGTTCCAACCGTGCCTTTTTGCTCTATTCGGGTTGAGCATTGATCTACTCGGCTACAGAATTGTATTGGGTAGTCTCGCTACTTTCTGATGATTTACTCCGTTTCCACGTAATTCTTGAAGTTCTCAAGTATTGCTTGCCAACCAGCACGTTGTTGCTCATCCGTATTTGTTCCCTCTGCGTCAAAAGTTTCGCGTACTCTTACTTTATCTCCGTTTTGCGAAAATTCAATCTCCACTTTCCGTCTGTCCGACATCTTGTACGAAATCAGTTCCTTGTCAATTATTTTGTTATAGGTTCCCGTAAAGTTAAATCCCATACTTCCATCTTTCGCTTCCATTCGCCAAGAGAATTTGCCATTTGGTTTAAGGTCGTTTTCAGCATTTGGACAGCACCATTCGTCAGTCGCAAAATTCCAATTCGTGATGTGCTCTGGTTTTGTCCAGTATTTCCAAACTTTATCTATGTTTGATTTAACAGTAGTTTGAACAGTTATTTTTGCCATTTTTTTTTTTTTACGTTTCCTATAAATGCATAACGGTTTGGCTATGAGCAGTTGGGGATTTTTTACCCTAACTTTTCAGTTTAGCACTGACCTTTATTTTATTTACTGTTTTTCATTTAAACACTTAAACCCCAATTGCTTATAGCCGTTGTTGTACCCCGTTTTTTTTATTTTCCGCTTTTTCTTCGATTATCTTCTCTACACAACATCTGACAGTTTTCAGCCGAAGTTTTTCCACCTTCGTGCCACGGTGTAATATGGTCGGCTTCCATTTCGGCAAGTTCAAAATGCTCTTTACAAACCGCACAAATTCCGTCTTGTCGTTCGTAAGCTTCTCGTTTTTGATTGTCGGTAAAAGAACGGATGTTTAAATACTTTTCTTTGCCTGTTAAAACGTACCAATAGATGCCTTTTTTCTTGGTTACGTCATCGTCAATCATCAACGATTTAATTTCTTCTTCCAACTTTTTAGAGTCGAAGTTTTGGTTTTTGTATTGGTTGTAAAGTTCGCCCCATTCAATGCCTTTCATTTCTTTTCGATAGTTGGGAAAAACGGCTTGAACCCAATTTATTACACTCTGAAAATAAAGCCAAAGTTCATTTGCATTTGGCTCGTTTTGATGTTTAGCCATATAGGCTTCGATTTCTCCGTTATTTATCCATTTTATGGTCGTTTCTAAATAGTCTTGTCGGATTGCCGAACCGCTTAAATAATCGCTTCCGATTCCGTAAGCCGGACAACCATTTTTAGAAAAATAGCGTTTTGCATCTGTTACCCACGAGCCGGAATAAACAGCATTTCTTAATTCTTGTGCGGTGAGTTCTTCTCCTGCAATATTGATGGTTTTAAACCACTCCAATTTTTCGCTGTCTGTTCCCGAGCAGAAATAAACCATTAGTTTATAGTTTAAGATTTGCTCTTTTTCGTCTTGTTGTAAATTGTGAAAGTAGCGGCCTTTAAAGGCAAAATCTCCGTGTACAAACTGACAAATTGAGATTGTTCTTTGCTGTCCGTCAATAATTTCAAAATTTCCATCATCACGAACTGCCCAATACATTACATTTAGTGGAAAATCTTTTGTAACGGTATCAATTACGGCATCTCGTTGAGCAGGTTTATAAATAAATTCACGCTGATAAGGTGGACGAATATCTAATTTGCCATTAAAGCCAATAACTCCGTTTTCATCATTATCTTGATAATTGGCGGTCAGTTCTTCAATGGATATTTCTTTAAGTTCTATGTTCATAATCGTTTGTTTTTGATAACTATTCTTACATAAGTTGGTTTGCCATTAATAGTGCCATCTTTATCTTTAATTAAACCGTGTTCTTTATATGGTATATTCTCATTAATCCTAATATCATTGGCACTTATTATTTTAAATTGTTTTGGGTTGTATTTATCTAAAAACGTAATTGGTACTCCCATAGCTCCTTTATAATTCATAGGGATTTCTGCAACTCTTCCAACATTAATCGCATCATAATTATCATATTTTGGATATTCTTCTGGTGTATATTTTTTGTATAAAATAATGTCTTCGTGCCGTTTTGAAATGTCAAGATTAGTGAACCAACAAATATTGCCCATACTTCTCCATTTTTGACCGTTTTCGTCTTTTCTGTATCTTGTTGCTCTTGGTTCATAATAATCAGGAACTTTAAATTCCATATCACCACTATTGTAGCCTAACCAAACCTTGTCATTTCTAAAATGGGCAAAAACTTCTTTATAGGTTACAGCGTTCTGATTACCAATAATCAAAAATTCTTTTTCGTATTCGATTAATTGTTCAATGTATTCTCGGAAAAGTGAGAATGGGGGATTGGTTACAACAATGTCAGCCTGTTTTAAAAGTTCAATACTTTCTTGACTTCTAAAATCTCCATCGCCTTTTAAGGGTATTATTCCGATTTCTTCAGGGTCGGGTACATTGTTTCCGTTTTTATCGCCTGTATATTCGAGGTAAATTGCTTGTTCAGATTTGTTTTGACTGAACAAATCTCTTTCTTGGTTTTTATAACAAGTTGCAATTAGTCTTTTTAAGCCAAGTTTTTCAAAGTTGTAAGAGAAATAATGAAAGAAATTACTAACCCTTGGGTCATCACAATTACAGTAAACTACTTTATCTTTAAAATGATTTCTGTAATGTTTTAATTCCCGTTCAATATCGGTTAGTTGTGTGTAGAACTCATCCTTCTTATTGGATTTAGCTTGGTTTAAATTCTTATTCTGAGCTTTTTCAGTCATTCTTCACTATTTCGTTTTTATTGTGTTCAGTCGTTTTTTTTAAATGGGGTACAACGGTCAAGTATAAGCGTAGTGCGGGTTTTCGGAGCAATACACTGTCCGCCAA
>CAZDGU010000007.1:0-160017 GCA_964505215.1 uncultured Balneola sp. | reverse complement strand
CTTCATTTTCTTGAATGTTTTTCGTTGTTAATCGTTTCTTCAAATTACCGCCAACATTAGCATATCACCAATGCTATTCATGTTATCCTTGCTTCCTGCGGAAGTTTTATTCATGTTACTGTTAAAATAGTGAGGATAATATGAATAAAACCGATTTAATAACCAAATACGAACATCGTCTTACGCTTAAGAACTATAGTGAAAACACACTGCGTGCTTACCTCAGCGGTCTTCAAATTTTTTTAGATTATCTGAAAGTTAATAATGTTTCTGAAGTCACTCCCAAGGTGCTGGGAACGTATTTTCACTATTGCAAAAAAGAAATGGATTACAGCTACTCCACCATGAAGCAGTTACTCGCTTCGGTTAAATTTTTGTACGGAGAAGTATTGCAAAAAGACATTGACTTCGACTTTAACATCAAAATGAAAAAGCCAAGTCGTATTCCGGTGGTATTATCTGTTGAGGAAGTACAACTATTGCTGAATTCATTCACTAACCTAAAACACAAAGCGATTTTTACGCTGTGCTATTCTGCAGGCTTAAGGGTGGGAGAAATTTTGAACTTAAAAGTAAAGGACATTGATTCTGATCGTATGCAAATCCGTATTGAGCAGGGAAAGGGGCAAAAAGATCGCTACTCCATCTTATCACAAAAAGTATTGTCGCTATTACGGAAGTATGTAAAAGAGTACCGGCCGGTCGATTTCTTATTTGAGGGGCAGGGTGGTGGTCAATATTCAGCTTCGTCTATCCAGACGCTCATGAGGAGACATAAAAAACAGTGTGGTATCACTAAAAAAGCCACACCGCATACACTGCGCCACAGTTTTGCTACGCATCTTCTGGATAATGGAACCGACACTCGGTTTATTCAAGAGCTGTTAGGTCACAAGCATATTTCTACTACGCAGATTTATACACACGTATCTTCCCGATCTCTGAAAGACGTAAAAAGTCCTATCGAAAATTTAGAGCTTTAAGCAATTATTCATTGGAGTTTTGTTGCTTCAGCTCATTTAATCTGGGTTGCATTAAAACCACAAAAAACCCGACTCTAAAGGCCGGGTTTTGATATAAGATTATGTACTGACTGTTTTTACACAGATTCAATAATTGCATTTAAGCTTTCGCTGGGACGCATATATTTATACACCAGCTCGCGGTTGGGCCAGTAGTAGCCTTCAATATCCTGAGGTGAGCCTTGGGCTGCAATCAGTTCTTTATTGATCTGAGCTTCGCTTGCTGCCAGCTTTTCTGCCACCAACTTAAAGCGCTCGGCCAGTTCAGCATCTTCCGTTTGATTGGCTAATGCTTCAGCCCAATACATGGCTAAATAGAAATGAGAGCCGCGGTTATCGTGCTCGTTCACTTTGCGGGAAGGAGATTTATTATTTTGCAAATAAGCAGAAGTGGCCGTGTCTAAGGTTTCACCCAATAATATGGCTCGCTTGTTATCAAATGTTTTGCCTAAGTGATCTAAGGAAACGGCCAGTGCCAGAAATTCTCCCAAGGAATCCCAGCGCAAATGTCCTTCATCCAAAAACTGCTGAATGTGTTTTGGGGCTGAACCGCCGGCTCCGGTTTCAAACAAGCCGCCGCCATTCATGAGCGGGACAATGGATAGCATTTTGGCGCTGGTTCCCAATTCTAAGATGGGGAAGAGGTCGGTGAGGTAATCGCGCAGCACGTTTCCGGTTACGGAAATGGTGTCTTTTCCATCCTTAATGCGATCCAGCGAATAGCGCATGGCTTTTTCGGGGCTCATAATTTGAATATCCAATCCGTCGGTATCAAATTCAGGCAGATACTTATTTACCTTTTCGATGAGCTTGGCGTCGTGTGCCCGGTTTTCATCCAGCCAGAAAATAGCCGGATCTCCGGTTTCCCGTGCTCTGCGTACGGCCAGGCCTATCCAGTTTTTAACGGGAGCGTCTTTGGTTTGGCACATGCGCCAGATATCGCCTTCTTCAACGGAATGTTCGAGCACGGTTTCTCCGGCTTTGTTCACCACGCGCACCGAGCCGCTGCCGGGAATTTCAAATGTTTTATCGTGCGAGCCGTATTCTTCTGCTTTTTTGGCCATCAGTCCCACGTTGGGAACGCTGCCCATGGTAGTTGGATCAAAAGCTCCGTTTTCTTTACAAAAGTCAATCACTTCCTGATAAATGCCCGCGTAGCTGCTTTCCGGAATAACGGCTTTGGTGTCTTGCGTTTCGTCATTCTTATTCCACATTTTACCGGAAGTGCGAATCATAGCCGGCATAGAAGCATCAATAATCACATCGCTGGGTACGTGCAGATTGGTAATGCCTTTATGCGAATTTACCATGGCTAAATCGGGGCCGTTTTCGTAGCATTTTTCGATATCGGCTTTAATTTCTTTCTGCTTAGCTTCGGGCAGCTGCTGAATTTTAGCTTCTAAATCGCCAAAGCCATTATTGGCATCAACCCCAATTTCTTTAAGCACATTGCCGTGTTTTTCGAATACATCTTTGAAATATACTTTGACGGCATGGCCAAAAATAATTGGATCCGACACTTTCATCATTGTTGCCTTCATGTGAAGAGAAAACAGCACGTTTTTCTCTTTGGCATCCTGCACCTGTTCTTCCAAAAATTCAACCAGAGCTTTTTTACTTACGGCTGCCGCATCAATAATTTCTCCTTCCAAAAGGGGCGTGCTTTCCTTTAATACCTGCACGTCTCCGTTTTCATCCACAAACTCGATGCGCACGTCATCATCCTGAGAAAAAGTGACGGATTTTTCGGTGGAAGCGAAGTCATTATCACTCATACTGGCCACGTGTGATTTGGAATTGGAGTCCCATTCTCCCATTGAGTGCGGATTATTTCGCGCAAATTCTTTTACAGCTTTAGGCGCTCTTCGGTCAGAGTTCCCTTCACGCAAAACGGGATTTACCGCGCTGCCTTTTACTTTATCGTAGCGGGCTCTTATTTCCTTTTCCTTATCAGTGGCGGGCTCTTCGGGGAAGTCGGGCAGATTATAACCCTGAGCCTGCAGCTCTTTAATAGCCGCTACCAGCTGGGGAATGGAAGCACTGATGTTGGGAAGCTTAATGATATTTGCTTCCGGTTTTTTAGCCAAGTCTCCCAGTTCAGCCAAAGCATCCGAAACTTTTTGATCATCAGAAAGATAATCCGGAAAGTTGGCGAGAATACGTCCGGCCAGGGAAATATCTTTGGTTTCTACGTGAATTCCTGCGGCTTTGGTATAAGCCTCAACAATAGGCAGAAAAGAATGGGTAGCCAAATAAGGCCCTTCATCGGTGATGGTGTAAAAAATCTTGGCTTTATCAGTGCTCATTTTTAATAAAAAGTTAGTGTGAATAGTTAAGATGTGAAGTTTGTGTACTAAAAACCGACTTCAAAATCGGGGGTTGAAGTTTACAAATTTTGCAGCCAAAAGACATTCCGTAAACCGTGATTTTAGTGAACATCGAAACCATGCTCAAATCACCCCGCAAAAACCGGTAATTACCGTAATAATAATTGATAACAGACTAACCGAATTTAAAATCGAAAGACTGAAATTAGATCCTTTTTTATAGCAGAATGTTGACTCAACATATTTGTTTTAAGAATTTTGACGAACAGGCAATCTGCCTGAATTTGGAGGGCTTGAGGGATGAAGTGAAGCCCACAATAATATGAATCCTATATTCGATATTCTCCCTGCATATTCTGTATATTAAAAACGAGACTGAAATGCAGTAAAAGTCAAAATTTTGAGGATAATTATGATTAGGCCCATGTTTGGTTTTCGGCCCAAACCCAAAAAATTCGACTATCCTTTCCGCTATTACGACCCGGAAAAGGATGAAAAGGAGAACCGCCGGAAACGTATAAAATTCGAAACCCATACGCGCCGACGTCCGGCTCAATTCAGCCGTATTGTGTTTTTTGCGGTGCTGTTATCTATTGTTGTTTATTTAATATCCCTTTAAAAAGAAGTACTATTAGCCTTGAGCGAAACCCGTATCAGTGATTCTATTATACATCAGCTTCCCCCTGAAATCAGTAACAAAATTGCCGCCGGAGAGGTTATTCAACGTCCGGCATCGGTTGTAAAAGAACTGCTGGATAATTCCATCGATTCCGGTGCCGACCAAATCAAAATTTTGATTCAAAATGCCGGTAAAACACTCATTCAGGTTTCCGATAACGGCTGTGGAATGAGTAAAGAAGACCTGCCGCTGTGCTTTGAGCGGCATGCAACGTCTAAAATTAGTTCCGTTGATGACCTGTTCCGCATTCGAACCCTGGGCTTTCGGGGTGAAGCGATGGCTTCAATTGCATCAGTTTCGCAAGTTACCGTAAAAACCAAGCGTGCTGAGGATGAAAACGGCTGGGAATTTGCGGTTTGGGGCGGAGAAGAAAAGGAAATCAAACCCACCGCTGTTGATAACGGAACGACCATTGCCATTCGGAATTTATTTTTCAACGTACCGGCTCGCCGTCAGTTTTTGAAAACGGACGTTACTGAATTAAGGCACATTCTTCGCACCATCCAGTATGCGGCTCTTGCTAACACCAATATTGCTTTTTACGTAGAAGCCGACGGCGACATTATATATGACTTGCCGGTGCAGGGACTGAAAGAGCGCGTAACTCAGATTTTTGGGAGCTCCTATAAAGCCAGTCTCATTGAGTTTGAGGAAGAAACCAGCTACGTGAATATTCATGGCTTTGCCTCAGATCCTAAATTGGCTAAAAAGAGCAGGGGAGAGCAGTTTTTATTCGTGAACGGAAGGCCGTTTCAACATCGGTATTTAACGCATGTTATTTTAAGCCTGTACGATGCATGGACCCGAAACAACGAATATCCGTTTTATGCTCTGTTTTTTGAAATTCACCCCGGCAAAGTGGATGTGAACGTGCATCCCTCTAAAATGGAAGTGAAATTTGAGGACGAGCGTAGCGTTATTCAGCTGGCCCGCTCGGTGGTGAATCGCGCTTTGAATACGCACTTTCAGGTGCCTTCCATTCAACAGGACGAAGACGCATTTTTGAGCAGTTCCTCTCCAAAAGGATTTGATTCAGGATTCAGCTTTTCGGGTTCTTCCGGTGCTGTGCAGAAATCGGATGGGGGTGGATTTCAGATTCCGTCTCGTATTAACAAACAAAGCCCGAATATTGGCGGACGCGGAGATGAATTCAGTGAAAGATTATATAGTCGAAATCCGGAAACAAGCTCTTTTCAGCCTTTAAGTGGCTCTCAATCGGCTCCTTCAGAAGGCAGGAAAGAACAGGCAAGAGCTTCCCGGGAAAAAGGATTTTGGCAGCTTCACAACTCCTATATACTCACGCAAACGCGCACCGGATTGTGTGTAATTGATCAGCACCTGGCACATAAGAGAATTATTTTTGAAAAAGCGATTAATGCAACTGAAGAAGCGCTGCCCAGCACGCAACAGCTGCTTTTTGCCCAAACGTTAGAACTTTCAGCTTCCGATTATACCTTGCTTAAAGAGGTGCATCCCATTATTCAGCGTATGGGATTTTCGGTGCAGCTGTTGAGCGGAAATACCGCCATGATAAATGGAGTTCCCGCCGATATTGAAATTGGGAATGAGGAAGAAGTCCTCATTTCAATGCTTCACCAATACCAGGAACTGGGACAGAGAATTAAGCTGGAAGCTCGTGAAAAACTTTCCATTGCCTTTGCAGCAAAGGCGGCCATTCCACGAGGAAAAAAACTGTCGGAACAGGAAATGGAAAGTCTCGTAGATCAGCTGTTTGCCTGCGAGCAGCCGTATTTAGATCCGCTTAAAAAACCAACCATCAGCTACATACCGCTGGATGAAATTGAGGCTCGTTTTAGATAAAATCACTGCTTAATTCGGCAAATTACATTATAGAAGAATGACAGACATCAGAAACAGGAAAAGAGATCATGTAGAACTTACCGTCACCGAGGGTACGCAATACAAAGGAGCTACGGGTTTTGAACAATTTATGTTCAACCACAACGCACTGCCCGAAGTGAATGAAAGTGAGATTTCAACAGAAACTGAGCTGTTAGGACGAACATTCGCCTTTCCGCTTTTTATTTCTTCTATGACCGGCGGCTATGGCGATGCCGGACCGGTTAATGCCGTAATTGCAGAGTTTTGCGAGACGTATAATTTGCCGTTTGGAGTGGGGAGTCAGCGCGCAATGTTAGAAGATGATTCTTTGACTTCCACCTTTTCTGTGGTTCGTAAAAAAGCTCCAAATGCGTTTATAGCTTCAAATATTGGAGGAGCGCAACTTATTGGCGGACTTGAGGTTGATAAGATGACCAAACTTGTTGATTCAATAGAGGCCAATGCTGTAATTGTTCATTTGAATCCTTTGCAGGAGATGATGCAGCCGGAAGGCGACCGAAATTTTAAAGGTATTTTAGCAGGCATCGAGCAGTTAGTAAAATCTACAGAATTACCCATAATAGTAAAAGAAACCGGAGCAGGGATTTCGGAACACACGGCTCGCCGTTTACTAAATGTGGGGGTGAAGGTGATTGACATTTCAGGATCGGGAGGAACCAGCTGGGCAAAGGTCGAAAATTTCAGAACTTCAAACACAAAAGCCAATCACAGTTTTGACGAATGGGGAATTCCGACTGTTTATTGTCTTCAGCAACTTACAAAGCTGGAATGGGAACGCAGCTTCGAGCTGATTGCTTCCGGCGGTATTCGCTCGGCTTTTGATATTGGAAAAGCACTGTGTTTAGGAGCCCATTTTACAGCATCTGCCCAACCGGTAATAAAAGCCATTAAAAATGACGGCTACGAAGGACTGGAAACCTTGTTTCTACAGTGGAAACAAGATCTTAAAACCATTTTATTATTATTGGGCTGCCGGAGCA
Organism: uncultured Balneola sp.; assembly: GCA_964505215.1. Taxonomy (GTDB): domain Bacteria; phylum Bacteroidota; class Rhodothermia; order Balneolales; family Balneolaceae; genus Gracilimonas. The sequence goes on along the minus strand of CAZDGU010000007.1, from coordinate 153,146 downwards.
TAAATGAATTAAGCCGCTCACATTTGATTAAAGCCGGAGCTTGAATTGCGCCTAACTTCATTCCCTAATTTCCTTATATTTTTTACTGATTTAGAAAACCCTTTATTTTTTAAAATACCTGTTGGTTATTCATCTAAGAAAGAGCATTGAGTACTATAAATCTTTACGAGCACTTACAAAGTCGGTTAGCATCCGCACTTGAGGATCTTCAGTTACCCGAAAAGCCGGAAACGCTGTATCAGCCATATTCTTATGCACTGTCGGTGGGCGGAAAGCGCATTCGTCCGATGCTAACGCTGCTTTCTTGCGGAATGTGCAAGGGTAAAGCTGAGCAAGCCTTGCCGGCAGCCTTAGCAATAGAAATACTTCACAATTTTACTTTACTGCATGATGACATTATGGATCGGGCCGACACCCGTCGCGGTAAGCCCAGCGTATATAAAAAGTGGAATCAGGATATAGCCATTCTTTCGGGAGACGTGATGTTTGCTGATGCTTATCAGCGGCTTGGTTTTTATGGGAGTGATGATGCTTATTCTAAAGAAGAGTTTGCGGCTATTCACCGTGTATTTTCTACGGCAGCGATTACGGTTTGTGAAGGACAGGCGCTGGATATGGAATTTATGAACCGAGAAGCAGTCAGCCGTGATGAATATCTGACTATGATTAGAGGAAAGACGGCCGCCTTGCTGAGCGCTGCCCTTGAAATTGGAGCTTTAGCCGGGCACGCATCACCCCAAAAAAGAGCAAAACTTGCTGAATTGGGGCAGATTATGGGCACGGCTTTTCAAATTCAGGATGATCTTTTGGATGCTACGGCAGATCCCGAAAAGTTTGGAAAACGAGCCGGAGGAGATATTTTTGAAGGAAAGAAAACATATCTGACCATATTTGCGTTAGAGCGGGCAGATGATGAGCAAAAACGCATTATCAAAGAAACGCTGCAAGACCGGCAGTGCACACAAGAACAGGTACAAACGGTGTTGCAGATAATTGCCGAATTGGGCGTTTTAGATAAAGTTGCCCAAGAAATTGCCGCCTATTACAACAAAGCCTTTGAATTAATTCATGAATTTGAATCTTCCGAATATCAACAAGAGCTCGAAAAACTTCTTATCTTCTTACAAAATCGTGACCACTAAAACAGCTAAACCACACTTCATGCGTATAATTTTTCTACTTGCAATTACTTCTCTATTTCTGTTCCAAGCCTGTAATAATGATAAACTTATTAAGCGTGGAGATTCCGTTGATGTAGCCTACGAAAAAGCAATGGCTTTTTATGAAGAAGGTGATTGGGGAGAGGCAGCCAATGCATTTGATACCGTTACTCGTGTGGGTCGCGGTACCGAATATGGGCAGGAAGCACAGTATTATTTAGCGGAAAGCTATTATAAAGACAAACAATATTTACTGGCAGCCTCGGAATACGACCGATACGTGAGTTACTATCCTCAGGATGAGCGACGGCCTGAAATGGAGTTCAAAGCGGCTATGTGTTATTATAAATTGAGCCCGAGATATAAGTTAGATCAATCTCAGACCCGAAAAGCTATCGAACGGTTTCAGCTGTTCAATAATCGGTACCCTGACCATGAGCGCGTTCCGGAAGCAGCGGATAAAATTGATGATTTACGCGAAAAGTTAGCTAAAAAATCATATGAAGCAGCTCAGTTTTATGTGAGAACCGAACAATATGAAGCCGCTACCATTTATCTGGACAAAACCATTGACCAATATCCCGAATCAAAATGGGCAGAACGCGCCTTGGTAGATCAAATTCGTACTTTTATAGCGTATGCAGACGCCAGTGTGGTTGAAAAGCAGGCCGAACGCTATCAAAAGTCTATAGATAATTACGAGAAATTTCTACAGCTTTTCCCGGAAAGTAAGTTCAGATCAGAGGTGGAAAACTATCATGATGAAGCGGTTAAAAAATTAGCTGATGCCCGCAAGAACAAAGAGGTAGCGAACTCATTTCAAAATTAATGAATCATCAGCCTCAGCGGATAGGTTTATTTGGCGGTACATTTGATCCGGTTCATAACGGACATGTATCCATTGCTTCGTCTTTTTTGAAATCAGGTTTTATCGACGAATTATGGATTTTGCTCACACCAAACCCGCCGCATAAGCTCAACAATAACACGGCAAGCTATGCCATGAGGCTTAAAATGCTGCAAGCTGCCTTTTCGGAAAGTAAATCTGTGCGTATTTCTACTATAGAAAATGAACTTCCCCGGCCTTCTTATACGGTGCACACAATCCGTTATTTAAAGGAAAAGCACCCGGAAAAGCATTTTAAATACTGCATGGGAGAAGACAGTCTGGCTGAATTCCATACCTGGAAACATTATAAAGAGATTATAAAAGAATGCCGGCTTTTGGTTGCAAAAAGACCCGGAGTAAGTCACCTGCACGTTGCTGAAGATATTTTAAAACAAACTGATTTTGTAGAACACCGGCCGCTTGCTATTTCTTCAACTCAAATCAGACAGCGCATAGCAAAGAGAAAATCGGTTCAGGAACTGCTTCCAAACATTGTTTTAAATATCATTGAAAAAGAACAGTTATATCGCTAACTATCCCAATCAAAAAATCTAATAATTATGGCATTTACACGTAAAGACTTTCTCAGAACTTCAGCTTTAGCCACTTTTGGCGGCGCTGCTTTTTCTCTTTCCAATCCAAATCAGGCTGAAGCAGCGGCTGCTTCTGATGAGAAAAAAATCAGACCTAAAGCCCTTAAAAAAGGCGATACATTGGGATTAGTGGCACCGGCAAGCCCTATTTACGATGCTTCTGAATTTGATGAGATGTTAATAAATGTCCAGAATTTAGGTTTTAACCTAAAGCTGGCCGAACACGTGCGAACGCAATACGGTTACCTCGCAGGAACCGATGCTGAGCGGGCCGGCGATGTTATGACCATGTTTCAGGATGATGAAGTAGATGGCATTATGTGTATTCGAGGTGGCTGGGGATGTAATCGTATTTTACCACTGCTCGATTATCAGGTGATTAAGGAAAATCCTAAAGTATTTTGCGGCTTCAGCGATATAACCTCACTCCACATGGCTTTTTACGAGAAAAGTGATTTAATCAGCTTTCACGGTCCGGTAGGGAAATCTGAGTGGACCGATATGACTACAAAAGCATTTAAAGACATCATTAAAAAAGGAAAGAAAAGAAAATATTCGGTTCCACCAGAGTTCGACAACACCTTTGTGATAAATCCGGGTACTGTAACAGGCCGCATGCTGGGTGGAAATTTAACGGTGTTAGTTTCTATGATTGGGTCAGATTATTTGCCCGATTTTGAAGATGCCATTCTGTATGTAGAAGATGTAGGAGAGAATGTGTATCGCATAGACCGTTTAATGATGCAGCTAAAGCTATCCGGAATTCTGGATGAAATTGCCGGCTTTGTTTTTGGAAAGTGCACTGATTGTGATGCCGGAGAGAATAGCTTAACGCTGAAGCAGGTGTTAAATGGCTACATCAAACCGTTGAATATCCCGGCATTTTCGGGAGCTATGATTAGTCATGATGATAATAATATCACCATCCCGGTTGGCATAGAGGCCACTATTGATTCGGAACATAAAACCATTCAGTTGTTACAATCGGGTGTAGTGTAGAGTACATACATCAGTCATAAAAATTCAGGTACATGCAAAAACAAACAAACGGCGGGTATAAAAAGATTATAAGGTGCTTTGTCGTTTTCTTGTTTTTATTGAACGGGTCTTTTCTGTTACAGGCACAAGAGGGAACGCTTACCGGCTTTGTGTATGATGCGGAAACATCAGAACCACTGCCTTATGCCAACATTATTGTAGAAGGCACGGATAAGGGCACCTACACAAGAACAGACGGCTCATATTCCATTAAGCTTGATACCGGAATGGTTAATATCCGCTATCGTTTTCTTTCTTTTCGCGATACGGTTATTCAGGTTCAAATTCAGCCCAATAAGCGGGAGGTTCGCGAAATTTATTTACAGCCCAAACGCATGCAAATGGATGTAACCGTGAGCGCAAACCGTGTGGCTCGGAAGGTGCAGAAACTGGCACGGCTTCGGGATCAGCAAAATTCAAATTTACAAAATTACCGCGCTGATGTTTATAAGCTGGCTATTCTCAGCAAAATAAAAGGAGAGACTGATTATGACAGCTTAGAAGCAAAAGATGTGCAGCCGATTGCATTTTCGGAGCGAAAATCTAACGTTAAATACACGGCTAATCCGGAGCGTTATTCTGAGACGGTGGAAGCAAATAGGGCAAGCGAAAACTTTTTCAGTGAGTATGATTTCTTCTCAACAGGCGGAGCACCTCTTAATTTGAATGCGAATAAAGTAAGGCTCAGTATTTTGTCGGAAGATATAACTGTAATTGGGCCTATTTCCCAGAAAGCTGCCGATTTCTATGAATTTTATAATGAAGAAGCAGACAGCAGCTGGCCGGAAGGTACCGTGGAGATATATTTCAAACCCAAAAAAAATAATCGCCCTCTTTTTAAAGGAAAGATATGGTATGATGAAGAAAAGTCTGTCATTTTAGGAATTGATGTTTATCTGAATGAATACACCGACACCCAAACCGGCACCTTCAGTATTTCTAATCTCCGGTATCAGCAGAGTTACAAAAAGGAAGGCGACTTCTGGCTTCCGGAAAAAACTGAGCTTTCGGCCACGCTAAACTTCTTTATTTCTAAAGAAAGTATTTGGTATCACGATGAATGGACCTGGAGCAACTTTTCTGTAAACCAAAAGCAATTGGAAGCACAAAATTTAAAGCTGAATACCACTCGAATAAAACCCGATGCTCACCTGAAAACAGCAATCTACTGGGACACACTTTCAGTAAAAAGTGCAAACAAAAACACGGGGTTATTGGAAGATGCAAAAAATCATGAAGAAGAGCAGAAAGCGGTTAAATTGGGAATGTCGGCCATGCGCGCTTTCTTCAGGCTTCCATATCAACTGGAGCGCTTTTATTTAACAAACTTCAGTCATATATATCATTACAATCGGGTTGAAGGACATTATCTTGGCTTGGGATTACGAACTCCGGTTCACCCCGATTATGATTACAGAGCCGTTGGTGGCTACGGTTTTGGCAATGAGGCGTGGAGCTATAAGTTGAGCGGCTATCATTTTTTGGGTGATTTTTTTGCGGCACCTGAATTCAGCTATTACAAACAAACCGTGCAGCAATATCAGGATTATGAATACAACCGCACGCCCTTAGATTTTTTTGAAGCCCGCCAAACGCTTGCTGCACTGGCGACCGGGACTACCGGAAACAACTATTTTGAGCGAAAAGGGTGGGAAGCAGGACTCAGACTTCGCTTTGCGGTAGAATCTTTTTTACGCGTGCTTTATGTGCAAGAACAGCACGAAAAATTAATGTCGTCCTCCTCAATTTCTCTTTTCAGGGATGATTTGCCTCCCGATGAGTATTCCAACAATCACCCCAATTATCCCGCTGTTGATGGGAATATGAACGGCTTATATGTTCAGCTACATCACGATTCACGCCAATACTTACGCACTCAGTTTTTGAGAGATTACAACATTCGCGAATTTGGCTGGTTGGCTGATGCTGTGCTCGAAAAAGGAATTACCGAGTGGGGCAGTGCTTTCGACTATAATCGCTATCGGTTAGGATTGAAGTTTTATTGGCCGGTATTTTCATCCCATTTTTTCCAAACAGATATTATTGTAGGTGCGGCGGATGCAGGAACTCCAAATCAGCGCTTGTTCACCTACAATGGCTACGTTGTGGATGATTATGTGCGCTTTCGTCCGTTTTATACGGTTAATTATCGTGAACCTTTAGGGAATAGGATCTCGCTGATCAAGTTCAGATACAAGTTTGGCAGCTCACTTACCCGAAGCATTCCCATCAATTTTATCCGGCATAGCGGAATACAGCTATCCACAATTTTTACGGTAGCTACTATAGATAATGACGACTCTTTAGTGCCTCTTATCCCAAACTCCGGCTCAAGTACGCAAGCCGAATTTGGCATTGCAGCTTCCAAAATATTAGGCGTATTCTATGCGGAGGTCAGTAAAAAAATCTACGGCTCGTATGGAAGTTCTATAGGGTTCACTGTTTTATTTTAGCCGAATTTTTTCTCTCCCCAATCCGAGCATCCGAAGAACTCTATTTCTTTTTAAAAATAACCTGAGTTTAGGGCTATTAATCATTAGTTTTGTACGTTTTCAATTAAAGTAAATTATCGGAATTCATGCCGAAATACTCACTGCCGAAGCTGCTGAAAATACCCGGCCGTACCACCGAACATAAACTGATGCCTTATGGCCAAACCCTGCTGTGGGCTGTTTTAATAGGTTTATTGGGCGGTGTTATAGCTACTATTTATTACTTAGTATTGAATGGCGGCCTTTATGTAGTTTGGGATGTGGTTAAGCCGGCGTTAGACTCATTATTTAGTGTTGCTTATGCTCATCAGTTATCTTTAGTGTTGCTCACAACTGCCGGCGGAATTTTAGTGGGTATTTCCATTAAACTGCTGCAGAATCCCGGGGAGATTTCAGCGGTAGTTAACAATATCCATATTAAACAAGGGCGAATGGATCACAAACAAAATCCATCCATGTTTACCAACTCGCTCATCAGTATTGTTTTTGGCGGGAGCGCGGGACCTGAAGCTCCTTTGGTTCAGCTTATTGGCAGCTCGGCAAGCAAGTTAGGAGAGAAGTTAAAGCTGCACGGAGATCTGATTCGCACTTTCACATTTTGCGGAATGGCGGCTGCATTGGGTGCTTTTTTCGGTGCCCCCATTGGCGGAGCACTTTTTGCTTTAGAAATTCCGCACAATCGAGGATTAGAGTACTACGAGGCACTGATTCCATCCGTAATTTCTGCCCTAAGCGCATTTATAATATTTCGAGCTTTTATTGGCTACGAAGGCGCATTATACCATTTACCCACGCTATCTGATGTGTCTATGATGGCTGTTTTTGAAGGAGTTGGAATGGGAGTGATTGGTGCTATTTTGGCGGTGCTTTTCATTATTCTCTTTAGAAGGATTGAACAGATAATGAGCCTTATAAAAAACAGTCCTGTTTTAAAAGCGACTATAGGTGGGTTTGCAATAGGATTATTGGCTATCACCATTCCCAAAAGCTTTATTACCACGCCGCTTTTTTGGAGTGAATTTGAGATAGTAGATTTGCTGAACGGAATTTCTCAACTGGAAGTCACGTACGGTCTTTGGGGAGCTGTCGGACTTTTAGCACTGCTGGTTTTAGTGAAAATGCTTTCTATTGGTTTTACTTTGCACAGTGGTTTTAGAGGCGGTTTTATATTTCCACTCTTTTTTATAGGAGCTGCCGCCGGTATTGCTATTTCACTTGCCAGCCGGAACTTCATTCCCATGCCTGTGGCCATAATTGGACTGATGGCCGCCGTTAACGTGGGCGTTACCAAAACGCCCATTAGCACCAGCGTAATTTTGATCAGTCTTACCGGAGGTGCACATTTTCCGGTAGTGGCAGCCGCCAGCATCACGTCTTACATTTGCACCGAGCGTATACGTTTAATTAATACCCAGCAGCATCGAACAGACAATTCTTCACCCATGCATAGAGTATGGCGCTGGAAAGAGCGTTAGAAACAGAATAGGAAATCTGATTTAAAAGAAACTAAAAACACCCATTCATATGATCAATGATCGCACCCTCTTCGGTGTGATAGGCTCTCATTAAATTCGCAGTGAGGCAGGAGTGAATAGGAAAGATCCGGACTGCATCGCCCACCTGAATTGATGAAAAAACATCATCAGAGCACTGAATAAGGCCATGTTCTTGAGAAACACTTTTCAGATACGTTTGATTGGATTCAAATTTGCCAATAGGTTTCCCAAAATTAAGCTGTCCGTTATCTTCTATAGCTTCTTTGGAGAAATGGACGGCTCCGCCATGAATTAAAACCTGTTGCCGTTTAGGAAATACGGCTGTTACCGGACAAACCATCTCTACCGCTATTTGATCGGCTGTGCACGCCCCAATTTGGACCTGCATCCAATCATAAAACACAAAGTTTCCGGGACTAAGTTGAGTTACGGGTCCAAAATTATCCAGAACGCTGCAAGAGGGGGTATCGCCAAAGCAGATAGGGAGTTCTGGAAATTGTTGGTGTAATCGTTCAAGTTTTTGTAAAACAGCTTCAGCGGTTTTAGCTACTTTTTGTTCAGACCGACCGGGATAAGTCTGGCCGGCATGGCAATAAAAACCGGACAAAGTACAATGCTTAGAATTTTCTATAGTAGCGATTAATTTCTCTATAGCAGCATAATCTGAAACCGGAACTCCGCTTCTTCCATAATCGGGATCAATTTCAATATAAAGTCCCAGTTTTTCGGTTAACCCGGCGTCCAATTTATGAACACTTTCCGGAGAAATAACCAGCGTTTTAAGATCTGCTTTTGCTGCTAATTCATTGTATGCTGAAGTGGCTAACACATTGGCGGGGAAGGCAATGGTAACATCATTCCATCCGTCATTAATAAAATACTCAGCCATTTTTATAGACGAAACCGTAATGCCTGAAACATCAAACTCCCTGAAAATACGCCCAATCTGAAGTGACTGATGCGTTTTAAAATGAGGTCTAAATTCACTGCCCGCATTGTTTGCTTTAGCGCTCATTCGGGAAATATTTTCCCGAACTTTTTCCATATTAATAAAGAGCTTGGGTTCCGTCATGCTATAAAATGTTCGAATTAATTTTTGGATTTATCTTTTGTATGCAGGCGTTTATTCAACATTTGCATGCGAGCATTTTCTCCTGAGTTACCATCCTCACCATAAAGAGCTTGTTCCCAGGAACCGTAGAGCGGGTTGGGGAGAAAAATCCACTTCCGGCCAAAATAATCACTGTATTTTTCAACAAATGAATCTCTTTCTTGTTGAGAAAATCCTTTAGCCGGTAAAAAATCATTCAAATCATCCCCAACTAACATAATAACACGGTAGTTTTTCTCAATTTCCTTTCGGCGCTCCACTTTAGATGACGTCCAGTTCGGCTGCTCTCCTTTGCTCAAAATCACGTCTAAAGAATCGGAAACCGGAAAGCCTTCTTTAATAAGATTACGCCGTGTGGCGTCTTCCACAACATACTCGCGATTGCTTACGTAAAAGATAGCAACTCCTTGCTCGGCAGCGTATTGCGTAAACTCAACAGCGCCCGGAATAGCTTTTGCATTCGCCTCGTTACACCAGGCATTCCAGTCGGCCGTATTGTATGATTTTCCTTCTTTAATCAGCCGTGCCTGGAAAGGAGAGTTGTCGAGCACGGTTTCATCAATATCAAGAATAATAGCAGGAGGGAGCTGCATGTAGTCCTCATTTTCGGCCTGAACCAGAGATGCCGTCCAAAAAGAATCATTGAGCGGGAGAGGCAGCGTGCGCAGGGCCGAGGCATAAGCTTGAGTAGCCAAGGCTTTAAATTCGGCTGAGTTTTGCACCCATAAAGTGGCTTGGGTTGTTGCATTTTCCTCAATTTGCAAGGTTTGAGTTGTACTGCAAGCCGTGAATGATGCAGCAACAAAAATAGCAATGGCATAAAAATAAGATTTCATGGAATGGTGCTTTTTAAATGAATGGTTTTACCGTGCTCTTAATCAAGCCATTAAATTAAGAGAATTTATAACTAATGACAGAGATTTATGATTTCAATATTTACCGAAATAAATCATTAATTTTAAGAACCTTGACCTAATGCCGTTCGGGCAAATCATTGTTAAGAAATCAGATGAATTTTGAAGCTTCATCGAGTAAAAATAAAATATGGTTGAGAATGGAATAGACCGCTAAAACCGTTATTTTTGACCCCATGAAAAAAATGCATCATAAAATCATAGGCCGTACAGAACAGGTTCATTTACCTGAATGGGGATTCTATAATCTGGATGCTAAAATTGATACCGGAGCTTATACCTCAAGCCTGCACTGCCACAACGTGCAGGCATTTGAAAAGGGCGGGAAAACATGGGTGAGTTTTTATTTGCTTGATCCTGATCACGAAGCTTATTCTGATCAGAAAATTGAAGTACCGTTACACGACCAACGAGAGGTGAAAAGTTCTAACGGCACCAAAGAGTTGCGTTATTTTATAAAAACGGATATCGAATTTTTTGGCAAATCTTATGAAATTGAATGTTCTCTTGCCGACCGTTCTGCCATGAAATATCCCCTTTTAATAGGAAGAAAGTTTCTAAAAAAAAGGGGCTTTCTGGTTGATGTATCTAACAAAAATCTTTCAAAATTAAATACACAAAATAAAGAATGAAGATAGGTATCCTATCAAGAAACCCAACTCTTTACTCCACACAGCGCTTGGTTGAAGCTGCCGAAGACCGTGGACACCAAGCTGAAGTAATAGACCATTTGAAGTGCGATATTTTAATAGAGCAGGACAGCCCGATGGTATATTACAAGAGTAAAAAACTTGATTATTTTGACGCTATTATTCCGCGTATCGGTGCTTCTGTTACGTTTTATGGAGCAGCCGTAGTTCGCCAGTTTGAGATGATGGAGGTTTTTTCAGCCGTTCACTCCCAAGCCCTGGTTCGCTCTCGTGATAAGCTTAGAAGTCTTCAGCTGCTGGCCAGCTCAGGCGTAGGGCTGCCTAAAACAGCTTTTACAAACTACTCGAAAGAGGTTAAAAAGCTGGTGGAAACGGTTGGGGGCGCTCCAATAATAGTAAAACTCCTGGAAGGAACTCAAGGTCACGGTGTAGTGCTGGGTGGCACAAAGAAAGGAGCAGAATCTATTATTGAGGCCTTTCACGCCATGAAGGCACGAGTAATTGTTCAGGAATTTATACCTGAATCAAAGGGAGCTGATATCCGGGCATTTATTGTAGATGGAAAAGTAGTTGGCGCTATGAAAAGGCAGGGCAAAGAAGGAGAATTCCGCTCCAACTTGCACCAAGGCGGCTCCGGTACGCTCATCAAGCTCACTAAAGAAGAGAAAAAAGCAGCACTGACGGCCGCTCATGCCATGGATTTACAAATTGCGGGGGTAGATATGCTGCAATCAAACCGCGGGCCGTTAATTCTTGAAGTAAACTCATCACCGGGACTTAGAGGAATTGAACAGACAACTCAAAAAGATATAGCCGCTGTTATTGTGAAATACGTAGAGAAAGCGGTGGAAGAACGTCAAAAAAATCCGGCACGCAAGAAAAAGGCTAAAAAGCATGCCTGATTACATAACTATTAATAAGCAGAAAATTGGGCTGGGGGAGCATCAAACCATAAACCTGAATATTGCTCGCCTACCCACCTATACAAGTATTGATTTACCTGTTTTAGTGTACCGCGCACCCGAAGACGGTCCGGTTTTACTGCTTACCGGCGGCTTGCACGGGGATGAAATTAATGGGGTTGAAATTATTCGCCGCATGATTGAACGCGAGCTGGTTATTCCCGAAAAGGGAACGGTAATTGCGATCCCTATTGTGAATATTTACGGTTTCATTCAAAACTCGCGCGGACTTCCCGATGGTAAAGACATCAACCGCAGCTTTCCCGGAGCTAAGCGCGGTTCATTGGCTAAATTATTGGCGCACACGCTTATGAATGAAATTATTCCGGAGATTGATTACGGTATTGACTTCCACACCGGTGGCGCTTCCCGAGCTAACTATCCTCAAGTGCGATGTTCTTTTAATTTCAAAGAAGCCAAGGAGTTAGCTGAGGCTATGGGAGCTCCCGTATTGATGCATTCCGGCCTTATTTCTAAATCATTTCGGAGTGCGGTTCACAAAAAAGGAAAGGAAATTTTGGTTTATGAAACCGGTGAGTCGCTTCGATTTGATGATTTCGGAATCCGGGAAGGAATAAACGGTGCGTTGCGGCTAATGAAACACCTGGGCATGATTTCAGATGCCCCCGAGCCAAATCAAACAAAGGTTTTTAACAATTCAACCTGGATTCGCACAAAATATGCGGGCTTATTTATTGCAAAAGCTGAGCTGGGAAATACCTTTTCAAAAAGGCAGGTGTTGGGCTATATAAAAGACCCTTACGGAGATTTAAATTCCCGTGTATTAGCTCCGCATGATGGGATGGTTATTGGGCTAAATAATTGCCCTGTAGTAAATAAGGGTGATGCTCTTATACATTTTTCATATAACAAATAAATAAAAATATTTTGGAAACAGATTTATTATTCTCCGTGATTAAGCAAAAAGAATGGAAAGCCGTAACAGAGTCCGGCTCATTCAGTCCCGGCTCATTAGAGAAAGATGGCTACATTCGCGCTTTTACCGGTGCCGAAGCAGAAGCGGTAATTAACCGACTTTATGCCGGCGAGGAGCGGCTGATTCTTGTTGTATTAGACCCTCTTCGTATTCAACAACCGTTAAAGCATATCTCTGAAAACGGAAACAAAATTGTAGCGATTCATGGGGCCATCTCACTGGATGTTATTATTGATAAAATTAAGTTACGGTCTGACACCAAAGGTCGGTTTTCATTACAAGTAAAACACTTCGATTGAGCAATTCACTTTCCTATTGTTTTATAATTAACTGTTCTCCTAAGCTAACTGTATTTTTCAAAGATAAAGAGCACATGCTGGCTTCTATTTTTGAAGATTCTGCTTTTATATACATAGCTGAAGAGGATGACATAGGAGAGATTGTGCGCCTGAAATCAAGCCGGTATTCGCATATTATAGCTTGCGGGGGTGATGGAACCGTAAATAGTGTGGTGCGGGGACTGATGAACTCCAAAGCTGTTTTGGGCGTGTTACCACTGGGTAGCGGGAATGACTTTGCCAAGCAGATCAATTTAAGTGCTGATTTCCATACAAATGTTGAAATACTGAAAAAGGGTAACACCTGCAGTATTGATGTGATTGAAAGTAACGCCGGACTGTTTGTGAATACATTTGGAATTGGACTTGACGGACTCACTAATTTTTATGCGACCCAGTCTCTCTTCAAAAGAAAGTCCCTAAAATATTTTGCAGGAGGCTTGCGTGCATTATTTCATGCTAAACCATTTACAGCACAAATAACTGTAGATGAAAAGGAATTGAATTCAAAAAAGGTTTGGATGGTAACAATTGCAAATGGCCGAATAGAAGGAGGGAGATATAATATCTCTCCAACATCGATATCGGGTGATGGAGTAGTGGAATTGATTGTAGTTAAAGCATTTTCGAGAGGGCGGCTTTTTTGGGAGTTTATAAAACTTTCATTTGGCTTTTCTTTTAAGCCGGGCTTAACAGAGGTACATAAAATACAGCATACATTAAAAGTAAAGCTGAATCGGGAAATGAAAGTTCATGCAGATGGGGAGCAAGTTGCTCAGAAAAAGCGATATAATTTTAAGCTAAATAAACAATTAATTGATGTAATATGCTGATAGAAGGTTAAAAAAGCGCTTCATTAAATCTTCACAGATATTGGATATAATCTGTCAACTTCTAAAAATAAAGGAGGCAATTATGCGAGGTCCGGTAAAAATCATCAATCGAAAAAACGATCTTAAAAAAGGATATTTAATCCGTTTAGAATTAGGCTTTGTACTATCACTGCTTATTTTCATTTCAGCTGCCAAATTAACCATTAAACCTTCCGAAAAGGGAGAAGTAATGGTAGTTGAACAGCAAGAAGAAGTGTATGTAGAGGAAATAGTACAAACCAAGCAAGAGCTGAAGGCACCGCCGCCACCGCGCCCGGTAGTTCCTGTAGCCGTACCAAACGATGAAATCATTGAAAGCGAAATCATTGATTTGGATGCCGAGCTGGATTTGGGCGCTTCATTAATGGAGCTGCCACCTCCGCCACCGGTAGAAATTGAACAAGAAGAAGAGGAAGAAGAAGTGTTTGTTGTGGTAGAACAAATGCCCGAATTGATTGGGGGAATAGCTTCCGTTCAAAAACACATAACTTATCCTGAAATGGCCATGAAGGCTGGAATTGAGGGACGTGTTGTTGTTCAGTTCATCATTCAAACAGACGGCACCGTAAAAGACCCGGTAGTAGTACGTGGCATTGGAGGCGGCTGTGATGAAGAAGCCATTAAAGCTGTTAAAAAAGCTCAGTTTGTACCCGGCAGACAGCGAGGAAAACCCGTTCAGGTTCGCTTTAGCTTGCCAATATCGTTCAAACTAAGTAAAGCGGATAGTAACTAAACGAACGTTTGCAGGCTAACATTTAATTAATTGACGGAGTCCTGAGATTTAGTGATAAACTCAGGACTTTTTTGAACCATTAACCGATTGCATGGTGCTTTTCAGCTCTTCAAAGCCCACCGGTTTAATGAGGTAGTCAAGGTAATCCGTTGCCTCAGCACGCTCACGATTCAAAGGATCTGAGTTACCTGTGATGTAAACAACAGGAATATTGATACCTTTTTTACGTAATTCCACCATTGCTGAAATACCGTCTATATTATCCTCAAGCATAATATCCATAAGGATGAGGTTGGGTCTGAGTTCGTCAATTCTGCCGATAGCATCTTGACCTTTGGTGATTACATCCAGGACGTTATAATCTAATTTCTCAACCATTTTGGTTAAAAGAAGGGAAAGTACTTTGTCGTCTTCAACGATAACAATGTCCATAAAAGACAATTTTGTAGTTAGTTTTTTCAATGCCGTAATAATACAGCTTTTTAAAGTAGAAATTGGATTAAAAAGAGAATCAATTTAAAATATTATTGACACATTTTTAAAGAAATAAACGGCCTGAGGCTAAGCTTGGCGAGCTGTCAATGTGATGCTAATTTGTACGTTTTATATCCAGGGAAAATTGGGTGATAAAGTGATTATCAATTAAATAGTGAATGCAAGTCAATAGTATTTCGTGAATAAAGTAAGAACCGGCTTTTTAATAGCGTGTGATTTCATGTTAATTACTTTATTAGACATAAAAGGGCATTAAACCTAAACGGACTGATAGAGAGCAAGCCTAAGCTGCTTTACCAATAGACTGAATACGTTATGGCTCAAATTTAGTATATAAATCATTCCTATAATTTATATTATGTAAAGTAGGGATAATTCATATACCAAAAATAAATCAATGTCATCAAATAGTTGGCCGGTGTTCCCTCTTATTTATAGATTGATGTATTGAAGCACTCTCATTATGATTATAGCTGAATTTAGATATACAGCTGCTACTGTTAACACCGGTTTGGGTGTTTGCATCTTTACTTCCCTTTAATTTTGAAATGACTCTGCCTGCTCAAAAGGAATTTCAGCAAAACAACAAAATTCCTAATCTCATATTTTAATTCTAACGGCCTATCTCTCTTGTTTTGTTACAAGGACATCAGCTTTTCCTGTACTTTTGAGAAGTCCGGCATCAATCCGGCATCTTCTAAAACTTCGTGATGAACTATTTTCCCATTGGTATCAATTAGAAATACTGCCCGTTTTGAAACTCCTTTCATACCGAAGAATTCTTCGTCCAAAACGTTGTATGCAGTACTTACTTCTTTGTTGAAATCACTCAGCAGTGTGAAGTTTAAATTGTTTGCTTCTTTAAAGGCTTTTAAAGAGAAAAAGCTGTCAACGCTAATTCCTATAACTTCGGCATTTAAAGAGTTATAAATCTTAAGGTTATCTCTTGTAGCGCATACTTCTTTTGTGCATACGCTGCTAAATGCCAATGGAAAAAATAAAAGGACTACGGCTTTGCTAACTTGATAATCACTCAATTGCACCGTGTTACCTTCGGTGTCTTTTAACTTAAAATCGGGCGCGTTTTTCATGTATGTAGTTCTATCTAAATCTTTATTGTTTCATCTCATCATTCCGGATGATTCTAAACGTAACGAACAAAATTCCTATGCTTAATAATATTTCTGCAATCCAGTCATATTGAGTACTTGGGGTTCTTTTTAAGATTAGCCAATAGGTCAAATAAGCTGTAAATACGCTGGTTATGCCAATTATGTAGTATCGTCTTCGCTTTTTCTTGGCTTCATTAAAGGAGAAAATCAAAGCAGTTACAATTAAAGCTCCACCCTGATAAATTGCATTAATTAGATTTTTAATTACAATAGAATCAATTATTAAAGGAAAAAACAAAAAGCTTACAAAAGGCAACAAAGTTAGATAAAATGGAAAACGCGCAAATATAGGTTTAGAATCTCTAATCAGAGCCAGAAGCCCGCTTATATAAAAAGTAATAGCAATCAGTTTTCCCCATTCAAAAAGAGTTACTACAAAAGGCAGGTCAAATAAATCGAATATATACGGGATCATCATCACTACAGCAGCTAAGCTGAAATATAGATTGTATAAGCTTTGCTGCTGTATATATGCCCGAATTAACGCAAAACTGACCGTTCCAAATGAAAGTGCAGATACTAAATCTACCCACATAGCCGAGTTCATGATGCTTCCGGTTTTGGACTTTCCCTCTCATCTTCAGCCTGATTTCTCTGCTGATAATTTTGCACAAGGTTAGCAATTTCTTTGAGTGCTTTTCTCTCTTTGCGTACCATTTGGTTTACAAATTCATACAAAGTGATGCTTTCTCGCCCTTGCTTAACCTCTCTCTCCCAGTCAATTAGCTGAATGCCCTTAATGAAATTTATGAAGGCTACCCGGTGTTTGGAAAGCTTATAAAGTAATTTTTGAATATTTGCGGTAAGCTCTTCATTTTTCTCGAAAGTAGTACTCGGTTCGGGATAGGTATTTAGGTTGATGGGGCGCATATTTTGCACCGCATCTTCTACTATTTTCCTATAATAACTCTGTTGAGAATGGTCTAAGAAAAGTAAAATTTCTGAAATAGAGCGTCCCTTTTTAGGAGACTCATCGTATGGTACGGAATCAATAACGTATTTTAGTGCTTCAGTTTCGTGTTCAAGATAAGCAACGTCGTCAATCAGAGAATTAATCTCACTTTGCTTTATTTCCATTTATAATTAATTAAAGCCGGCCTGTACATGCCGGGGGTTAAATCATTTTATTGAAGTTTAATTATGTGAACCAAACAAATGTCTTAGTTTTGCGATATTTCTAAATCCTGTAAAGCAAGGATTTATCTTATGAATTTAATATCAAGGCACTGTAGAACGTATTTTTTACAGACAGAAACTAATTCAAAATAACCCATTGTCAGGTTAGCATCAAAAGATAATTAATTAGTGCCAACAAATTACTTTTGTCTGAAAATCATAGTGATGGGAACTCCAACAAAACCAAACTGTTCCCTTATCTTACTTTCAATAAATCTGCGATAATTTGGAGGTAAATCATGCGGGCTGTTCATGAAAAACTTAAATACCGGTGGATTGGATTTGACCTGTGTAGCATACGTAATTTTTAGCTGCCTTCCCCTTTTCATTGGCAGCGGCTTTTCAGTTAGCATGTGTTTAATAAACTCATTCAAATCGTTGGTAGAAATTTCTTTCTTCCGCTCTTCAATTACCAACTGAGCAGTTTCTAACACACGGTGAATTCGGGTTTTATTAAGTGCTGAAATTGTTACAATAGGCACATAATACAGCTGGGGTACAGAGCCGTATATGTATTTTTCAAATTCCCTGGTTGTGTTAGTGTCTTTTTCGGGTACCAAATCCCACTTATTAAGTACAATAATTAATCCTTTATTAAATTTCTCAGCCTCACGAATTACCCGTTTATCCTGGGCATCAAATCCCTGCATGGCATCAACCAGTAAGATGGCGATATCACACTCGCGAATGGCTCTGTCGGTACGGATTGTACTGTAGAACTCAATATTTTCTTTTACCTTTGTGCGCTTTCTTAGCCCGGCTGTATCAACCAACAAGTAGTTTTTTCCATCATACTCCAGCTCACTGTTGATAGAATCGCGGGTAGTTCCTGCAATGTCTGTTACAATGGCTCGCTCATCTTTAAGCAGCGCGTTAAACAAACTGCTTTTGCCAACGTTTGGGCGGCCTACAAAGGCAAGTTTCGGTGCTTTTACTTCCGGCTCGGTCTTAGCTTTAGGTGGAAACAGTTCTACTACTTTATCAAGCAGCTCACCGGTGCCTGTTCCATTTATGGAGCTTACCGGATACAAATGTTCAAAGCCTAATTCATAAAATTCAGAGGCGTTCATTCGTCGCTCTTCGTTATCAGCTTTGTTACTAACAAAAACGACCGGCTTATCTTGCTGACGAAGCAGATTAGCCACAGATTTATCTAAGGTGTTAATACCGTCTTTCACATCAACCACAAATAAAATCACATCCGACTCTTCCAGCGCAATATGAACCTGTTCACGAATGCCCACCACCATTACATTCATTTCATTCGGGAGGTATCCGCCGGTGTCAATAACGGTAAAATCGCGTCCGTTCCAGAACGTTTCACCGTAATGGCGGTCTCGGGTTACCCCGTACTCATCGTGAACAATAGCTTTACGTTTGCCGACAAGCCGATTAAAAAGTGTGGATTTACCTACATTAGGTCGTCCTACAATAGAAACTACTGGAAGCATTTTAGATATTAGATTCTTAAATTAACAATCATTAAATGTACGCATAATTCAGCAGTTAATTAACTATGCTTCAGAGTTTTTATGAGAATCTTGGATTCTTCGGCGCCCTTGCCACCGCATTTTTTCTATTTATCTTTTTTATTTTCTGGATGGCCGGTTTAGCCGGTATAGCCCTTCCCTACGATGGCGGACGCAAAAAAGGAAGCACCTGGCAAATTGTGTTAGCTGTAATATTCCCTCCTTACCCTGTTATTTGGCTTGTCATAGATATGTACCTGCAACGAAAATACATGCAGCAGGCTGAGGAAAACTAATAATCTGAATCCTAACTTCTCTTAAAAAGGTACCACAGCCTTTACACGATAATAAAAATCATGTTCATAATCGGTAAACAGCTTTTTTGAAGGCTGAGCCATGCCCAAACTGTGCGTTACATTCAAACCAAAAAGGGTAAGCTTATTTTTAAGCTCTGCACCGGCTCCCCATCGATACACGGTTCCTGTTTCACCGGTTTCAGACAGTGCGTTGCCAACAATTCCACCGTCGGTAAATAATGAGAGAGATGCTCCGCCAAACTTAAGCATGCCTAAAATTTGAGTTTGTAGTGAAGACACTAATGGCACTCGATACTCCAAACTTCCGAAAGCTACTTTATCACCCGTTATGAATGATTTGTATCCGCGAACTCGATTATTTTCTCCAAAAAAGGATAGCGGTATTTCTGCCGGAAGTTCCACGCTGATGTTATCATACCGCGAAAATCCAATGTATTGCTGAGGTAAAGCATTTCCCCATTGCGATTGAAACCGCCCTTCCACATATATTCGGTGCAAACCTAAAGCCGGCAGCACTGCAAAGGCTTGAAGGTCGGTGGTTAAAGATCTTACATCCGCATTTAGGGCTTTTTCTGACCATTTTACTCCAACTTTTATGCCGTAACCGTCTAAGGGATGAAGGCTGTTTTGTGCCCACGGACGCTGTTTTTTAAGCTGCCAGGATGCTCCCAAACTTGCTACAGTAGCATTTACAGGGTTTTTAATAAATAGCTGGTTGGTGAACCGGTTTTTACCAAAGGGATGCGTGTTATAATAGCTGAGCTCAACTGAAAAACTTCCGGATTGATAGGGAGCTTCCAAAGCATCCAGCGGCCAAAAAGCTGAAACAGTGGCTCCTGTCTGATTTTCAATCAGAAATTCACTCCCGTAAAACTGCGCATTATTGGGAATATTATAGACCGAGAATGCAAGGGTTGGATACAGCTGATTATTCAAATAATTAAAAAAGCCGTAGGAATTCTTAGCCGTATTTGGAATGGAAAGCACGCCGGCCGCCGTTATCGTGTGCTTGGCTAACGGCTCAATCCAGTTTGTGGTGGCAAAAACTCCCCAGTCGTTTGGTGTTGAATAGTACGGCAGACCCAGAGAGAACAAATGCGTGATATTGCTAACCGATGAATACGAATACCGATCTGTAATTAGCGTTCCATCCGGTGAAATTTGTGAAGGAATGATATGCGGCGGACGATGTTTACGCCAGCTCGCGTAGCTTTCCGGTACTTTCCGTTCGGGATGAAAAACATTTCTACCCGCTTCAACCGCAAAAATTTGGTCTTTATTTCGCGATTCTGATGCGCTCACAATCAGCTGCTGCGTTTGCAAAGTATCTAAAGCAGAGGCCCATCCAAACAGCTCAGCGCCCGTAAATACGTTGGTGAGTCGCGTTTCTTTCTCGGTTTCAAAATCGTAGGAGAACACGTTGGGGACTTCATCCCGAAGTGATACATACGCAATCTGGTTTCCATCGGGACTTAATATCGCCTTCCGATTATCTATGTTCGGGTTGGAAATTTCAATCAAGCTTTCCCGGCCTGTTTTAGGGTGAATGAGCACAAGGTTTCGGTTCCCTTGTTCATCAAACTGATGCACCAGCCACTTATTTTTGGAGGGAATCCATAGCGGCCATAGCAGCTGCACATCTCCCGAATAGGACGTTATGCGCTGTTCCTTTTTCGTTAATAAATCATAGGAAAATAAGTTTCCGGTCCCTCCTTCATTCACCACGTAAACCAGCTGATTTTCTGAGGCTCCCTTAGCCGGAAATTTAGCTCGCCTGTTTTTGATAATTTGTTGTTCTTTGTCAGTTTCTAAATCATATAAAAATAGGTCATTAACTAAAGAAGAATTCTTCCCTCTCACAGTTCGGGAATAGACCAGCTGATGCTCGTTCATCCATTGCAAATCCGAGTTTATTCCACCTTCCGCAATAGTGTGGGTTTGATGAGAAGAGTCGGTGGTGATTATAGATAACTGACGAACCGGCCGTTTCATAGATTGCAGAGAAAGCACGGCCAGCAGGCTGTCGTTTGGGCTCAAAGCCGCATCATAATAAAATTGTCCGCCCACCGGAATTTTAGTTCCGTTCAGGCTATCAACCCGTTCCATTTGGGAAGCCAGCGTGTTGTAATAAACGTTCGTATGCTTGCGCCAGTCATCATAAAAAGAGGAATAACCGCCATCAATTACTTCATCAAAAGCCGAATAAAAATCATGATATTTAATTCCTAAAACAGAGCTTCGGTGTGATAAGAGCTCAACTAACGTACTGTCGCCATATTTTTCGGTGAAATAGCGTAATTGAGCATTCCCCAACGCATACCTCAATTTTCCATTTTCGATGGAATTTGCATTCTGATAATTCATATTATCATCAAAAACCGCCTTTCGGAGCCAACGATCTCCCCGCTGGGCATCCCAATGTTCGGTTTCGTACTGGGCTAATCCTTCCGTCCAAAAGCTGGGAATTGGATTTGAGAATACGTATTGAAGCAATCCAATGGGTGATTTAACGGCTTCAAAATGAAATATATGCGCCAGCTCGTGAGCTACTACTTTACGCAGCCATTTTTCACTTCCGGTCCATATCTCGCTGTAATCATTCAAATTCACCCAAATATCGGTGTAGGCTTTCGAAGCAGGGAAAGCAAAGCCGTTATTCACTTCATCCTCATTCGATAGATAAATTCTGATTTTATAATCGAATTCTACCTCCAGATTTTTAGAAAGTGCAGCATAAGTTTCTTCAGCAATAGCGGCAACCTGCTGTTCTATGCCGGCTATCCGCTGTGGATAAGCTATCTTAAAATGTTCGGTTTCAGCAACCTTCCAATTCAATTCGGGGTGATTACGACCGCTGAAGTTATTAAAACCCTGCCCTAAAATCGGCTCAACCGAAAAACTTAAAAAAAGAAAAACCAGTATATATTTGTACAAATCTTGTCAGTTTGGTGATGATTAAAATGCCTATTCGGGTAGCTGCTTTTGAGATTTTTCATCCAGCTGTTGCTGCTGTTCCTCTACCAGCTTCCATTCTTCCACTAACTCACGGTTCATGTTTTGCAGAAATCGGGAAGGCTGCGTAAAGTAATCACCGTAAGCAGATTGTGCCAGTACCGGATGGCAAAAATACAGCATTTCTTTTGCCCGCGTGGCCGCCACGTACAAAAGCCGAAGCTCTTCGTCCAGCTGCTCTTCGTCTTCTACCGAATAAGCCGATGGAATGATGCCATCTAAGCACTGAATGATAAATACATGTTCCCATTCTAATCCCTTGGCAGAGTGGATGGTACTGAGAATCAGAGGCGCTTCTTCTTTGGTTTTTTGTTCCGTATCTACCGCCGTTGCGGTGATTGGATCGAGCGCTAATTCTTCCAGCATTTTACTTAATGAGATGAAACTTTGAGAGACGTTAACAAAAGCTTCTAAGTCTTTAAGGCGCTTTGGGTAATCATCATATCTGCTTTTGCAAAAGTCACGATAATACTCCACTATCAGCTCCACTACTTTGGAAACAGCATGATCTTGTTCTTTAATTTCTATCAGCAATTTACTGAGCTGTTTCAACTGCTTGATGTAAGCTTTACTGGTAGTGCCCGATAAATTAAGCTCGTAAGGGTTTTTAGCCAAACGAATCCATTCAAATAAATCCTGAGCGGTTTTGGGGCCGATGCCATCCAGCAGCATAAGCACGCGATTCCACGCAATGGTATCCATGGGATTTACCAGCACCCGAACGTGAGCCAGCACGTCTTTGATGTGAGCGGCTTCCGTGAATTTTTGTCCTCCATATTTTACAAAGGGAATGCTTTTTCGATTCAGCTCTACTTCTAAATCAAAAGAATCACGTCCGTTTCTAAATAAAACAGCCATTTCATTCAGCTCCATTTCCTGTTCGCGCAGCTGAAGCACGGCTTGGGTTACAAATCTGCTCTGATCATGTTCGCTATTCGATTGCACTAAAGCCGGTAGCTCTCCCTCCTCTTTTTTGGAATGAAGTTCTTTATCAAACTTAAAGTTGGCTTGCTTCAATAAATTATTGGCCACTTCCAGAATTTCAGGCGAAGAACGGTAATTTTCTTCCAGCTTAATAATCGTAGTACCTTCAAAGCGATTGGGGAAATCCATGATATTTTGATGATCGGCTCCCCGAAAAGAATAAATACTTTGAGCATCATCCCCAACGGCCATTACATTACCGTGTACACTGCTAAAAAGCTGAGTAAGTTCGGCTTGTAATTTGTTGGTATCCTGAAACTCATCAACCATAACAAACCGATTTTTGGATGCTACTTTAATACGTATATCCTCATGCTCTGCAAGCAGTTGTCTGGTTTTTATAAGAAGGTCGTCAAAGTCCATTACAAAGTTCTTTTCTTTATAAAGGGCATAGCCTTCTGCCACCTGCCGAATTTTATCTTCGTGTTCTAAAAATTGTGGAAATTGCTCCTGTAGAACTACGCGTAAGTCCAGATGCTTATTCACGCCGGCACTGATCATATTGAGAAGCGTATTTTTATTGGGAAAGCGTTTATTTTTTTGATGAAGCTTGAGCTCAGTTCGAACAAATTGAATCACTTCCAGCGCATCGGCGGTGTCAATAATAGTGAAATTGGAGGGAAAGCCGATAGCTTCAGCATGGCGGTGCAGTAACAGGCTGCAATAGAAATGGAACGTTCCGCCCTGCACTTGCTTGCAGCGCTCATCCAAAATATTACTGGCGCGGTTCAGCATTTCTTTAGCGGCTCGGCGCGTAAATGTGAGCAGTAGAATTTCGTAAGGCGGCACGCCGCTTTCAACCAACCGAGCTACGCGATGCACCAGCGTGCGCGTTTTTCCGGTTCCGGCTCCCGCCACCACTAATGCGGGTCCATTTTCATGAAAAACAGCTTTTAACTGCTGCTCATTTAGTAAATCAGCATACGGAATGGCATATTCATCCGGACGTTTGGCCGGCTCATCGTTTCGCAGAATAAATTTCTTCATACCTCAAGATAGCAATCTATAGATGTATGTAAAAATTATGTGCTAAAAATCTGCAGATTTTTTACCGGATGAGCCTTTCCAAAAATGAGCGTTAGTCTTCACTCATCAAAGCTGAAACACAAGCCGTATTTACAATATCTTCCCATGAGCACCCTCTGGACAGATCCATCATCGGTTTTGCCAATCCTTGGATAATGGGACCGGTTGCGGTGGCTCCGGCCAGCCGTTCGGTGATTTTGTATGCAATATTTCCGGCATCAAGATTTGGAAAAATATACACATTCGCATCTCCGGCAACTATAGAATCCGGTGCTTTCCGTTTGGCAATATCAGGCACGTAGGCGGTGTCGAACTGAAGTTCACCGTCGATAGCTAAATCGGGGAATTTCAGCTTTACGATTTCCAATGCTTCTTTCACCAGGTCAATTCGCTCGTGAGCCGCGCTTCCGTGGGTTGAAAATGAAAGCATAGCCACTTTCGGGCTCTTTCCTGTGATATTTTTATGTGTTTGAGCGGAATCTGCCGCAATAGTAGCCAGCTGTTCGGCATTCGGATAAGGAACCACGGCACAGTCGCCATAGGTAAAAATACGTCCGTCTTCGAAGCTCATTAAAAAAGTGCTGGAAACCACGCTGGAGCTTGGCTTCAATCCAATGGTTTGAATGGCGGCGCGAAGCACATCTCCCGTAGTAGCAACGGAACCGGCTACGGCTCCATCGGCATCTCCGGCTGCAACCATAGCAGCACCGTAGAACAGCGGATCCCGGATGATTTCAGCAGCATCTTCCTCTGAAATTCCTTTGTGTTTACGTCTCTCAAAAAACAACTGTGCATATTTGTTGAAGTTATTATCTGTAGCAGGATTTATTACCGTTAAGTCTTCAGGTATGGTAGCACCTTCATTATGAATTAATAGCGGCTTAACCAGGCCTTCACTCTGTAAAAATTGAGCAGCTTTAATCACCCGTTCATCCGAAGATCTGGGAAATACGATGGTTTTGGGGGTTGATGCTGCTCGTTCTCGAATGTCAGAAATAATGTTCATTATTTTAGTAATAAAATGATTGCAATTAAGGCGATACCCAGGCCCATCCACTGTTTAAGTACGGGTTTATCTTTCCAAACCACAATACCTATGAGCGTTCCTGCTACTACTAAACTTACATTTATGAGCGGGAATACTACGGAGCCGGGCATCAATTTCAGGGCGTACAGTAAAAATATTGCGGAATACAGGTTTACCACGCCGGCGACTATACCATAACCAATTTCTGTGAAGGTAAAATGAAATTCCTTTCGTTTTATCAATATTCCGGATCCAATCATAAAAGCAAAAAAGAACACGGCCGACATAAACCCACTTTCAGAAAATTGTGCTGAAAACAGCTGTTGATAAACCTTCAATCCGGAATCGCTAATTCCGGTTATTAAAAATATGAGAACGGGCAGCCAGGCGTCCGAAAAGCCAGAAATACTTTTGGTTTTGATGCGAGGAACCATCAGCAATAAAGAGCCTAACGCCAGCAAAATGCCAATATATTTTATTCCGGTGATGCTCTCGCCAAATGCAAATAAGCTGACGGCAATAGGAAATACAAGCGACATACGCATGGCTGCAATGCTCACTCCCATTCCCACCCGGTGTATGGATTTGCTGTACACCACCATGTTGGCTATAAAAAGAAGGCCTAATAATGCGGTAAGTACTAAAATTATAAGTCCGAAAGAGGAAACGGAAGTTGGAAAAATTAAAAATTCATCAGAGCTGTAATAGCTGATTAAAAAACCGGCAAAATAATTTACAACCAAAATTTTGAGCACATTCAGCTTGCGACCTTCTGCAATCTTGAGAATTTGAGCAATAGCCAGTGAACAGCTGATGCTTAAAAAGATAAACAGCAGCCCCATCAGTTCAATATTTGAAGCGATTGATTTCCGTAGAAAAGAGGGTTTTGAGGGCGATCGTATAAGCTTCGGGAAGTAAAAGAAACGTTACGCAGCAGGTGGTTATAAATTTGCTGCATAGAAGTATTCTTCTGCTTTAAAGCATCCGCAAAAAAGTAGGTAAATATGCTGTGGCGATTCTGAATGCCCGTTTGGGATGAATAAATACCTGACCGCTGCCCCGCTTTGGCACCAAAGAATACCGCTGATGACGGGTTTTCATCCGTAATAACTGAGGCCAGTTTTTGAAGCGGAGCTGCTGTATCTGAACCATTTAAAAAATCCAAATCAGCTACAACAATAATCGACTCCGTATTTAATTTAGAAAGGGCAGTAAACAGCTTTTTCAAATCAATATATCGGAGCTCATTGTCATCATTCAGAGCACTGCCAACCAGCAATACTTTATCGTTTTTGATCTCGGCATATCCGTTTATATACACGTACAAATTTTGCTTTTCCTCTCCCATGGTGCTTACCAAACGAGCGTAAGCTCGGTTAGTCATATTATCTGAGTGCACGTTCATGGCTTTAATAACGCGAGGAGAACGCACGCCTAAACCTTGAATGAGGTATTCCTGAATAAGCCGGGCGTCTCTTTGTCCATAAATTCGTTCAGAAATATCACCCTCAAACTGATTATTAGACAAAATAAAAGCTGACGAATTTACGCTTCCCAGGCCTAAAACCGGAATATTCCGTTCAATATCAACACTGCCAAAAGGAACGTTTGGAATGGCTATAACCGACAACTCTGATGCGAACTCCGAGGGACGCCAAATGGTGTTAACATCACGGGCGGCTATCCAGGTTTCCGAAATTCCATACAGTACTTTGTAGTAATCTCCTTCTTTTGAGACTAACTTTAGCTGGCTGCCTTCTGCTAAATCGGTTAAAACGTTAGCCGGATTGGCTTCGGGAGCATTTCTTAATGCAGTAATTTGAGTATTTACGACCACAAACTGCTCAAATATAGATGATACGGGGACTTCCCTAACGTGCGTTAGAGTGTCAAACCGTGCTTCAACGCGAATAAATTCATCTGGGTTTTCATCAAAAGCACCGGCATCAATTTCTTGTGCTAAGTTAACCGTTATGCTTCCATCTGTGAAGCTCCACTCGGGGTGATTTGCCAGCTCCTGTTCTTTATAAAGAATTTTAATAGAGGGAGCCTCGGTGTTGTAAGGCCGAACAACGGTTGTGTCCACATCAAGTACACTGCCGGTTTTTCGCAATAATCTTGTTTCTCCGGTTTTAGTGGGTTCACCAACCTGCTTCATGTTCAGGAAAGAAAGTCCGGTTAACAACGTGCCGGCTCCTATAAGCGAATAGCGCTGTAGGTCGGATGGCTGCTTTACCAGCTGGTCAGAAAATGCCGCATAATAGGAAAGACCGGCCCCGGCAGCGCCCAGCAGTAAAAAGTCCAAGCGTGGACGGTATCGCTGAATGTATCTCTCTGTTTTAACCCGCTTGGCATATCTAAAAGTATCAACCGCTTTTAACTCAAAATGGATAAGCGGATGATTTGGAATAATGCCATTGTTACTATCTAAATAATAGCGGGTATTTATAAGTTCATAATCATTTACATCTTTGGCCTGTTCATTTATCACAACCCAGTTCGTACTGGAGCATGCACCGGCAGTCAGCATTATTAGCAAACTGCTGCAAAAAATGAACAGTTTCTTTATGCCCATGGTGTTTGTTTGGCTGCTGTTGCCATTTTAGCGGCATCAATTGCAATTACTAATTCCTCGTTAGTTGGAATTACGTGCACTTGCGCCTGAGAATCATCGGCGCTTATAGCAGTGTCTGTTCCCGATAAGCGTTCGTTTTTATGTTCATCTATTCGTATTCCGGCATATTGCATGTTCTCCAGTATTTTAGAGCGGATAAACGACGAATTTTCTCCAATGCCACCGGTAAATACAATAGCATCTACCCCATTTAAAGCGGCAATGTATGAGCCGATGTACTTCTTGGCCCGATAGCAAAATACATCAATAGCTTCAGTACTTCTGCGGTCACCGCTTTCCGATTCTTCAATTAAATCTCGCATATCAGCTGCATATCCGCTGAGGCCTAAAAGTCCGCTGTGTTTATTCAATAACGCGTGAACATTGGCAAGAGACAATTCTTCTTTCTCTATGAGGTAGAACAATATAGAGGGATCAATATCTCCGCTTCTTGTTCCCATCACCAAACCTTCGAGCGGCGAAAAACCCATGCTGGTATCAATAGAGTTACCGTCTTTAATTGCTGTAATTGAGCAGCCGTTTCCTAAATGACAGGTAATTATTTTTGAACCGTTTTTTGGAATATCAGAGATTTTATAAAGCTGCCGGCTCACGTAGTAGTGAGAGGTTCCGTGAAAACCATATTTCCGGATTTTGTACCGGCGATATAACCGATTAGGTATTCCATATAAAAATGCTTCCTGTGGAATGGAATGATGGAAAGCCGTATCAAAAACCGCAACATGAGGTACGTTTGGCAAATGCTTTTTGGCTGCACGAATTCCCTCTAAATTAGGCGGATTATGCAAAGGCGCAATATCAAAAGCTCTTTGAATTACGGCTTCAACGTCTTCATCAATAAGTACGGAATCTTTAAATGTTTCCCCGCCATGCACCACACGGTGCCCAACGGCTTCAATTTCATCCAGAGAGCCCAGATAATCATTATCGGCAGCAATTAATAAGTCCATAA
Organism: uncultured Balneola sp.; assembly: GCA_964505215.1. Taxonomy (GTDB): domain Bacteria; phylum Bacteroidota; class Rhodothermia; order Balneolales; family Balneolaceae; genus Gracilimonas. Next base: position 124,696 of record CAZDGU010000007.1, on the reverse strand, counting down.
TGGTTTTGAGTGCTGCGGCGTGATGCTCAATAACCATTGTTTTTTTAACAGGTTTTTCGCCCTTAAATTCCTGTTTTATGATAGAGGTTACGGCTCCAATACGTTCTACAAGACCTTTGCACAAACAATCTTTGTTTTCTGTATTAATGAGCTGGTATTTAATAGACGAACTGCCACAGTTTATTACAAGTATTTTCATGAGTGAATTAAAGTGAGATTACGGCTCCTATGCCGATTAAATTACGAAATTTAAAAGAATCTTCTGTATTTACGGGATCGGAAAGCCAAAAAGGAATTTCGTAGCGTAAAGCAAACCCCCGGTCTTTGCCTAAATAATCCGGAATATTGATGGAAAATTGAATACCTAATCCCGCATCTGCTTTTTGCTCTTGCAGGCTGGATGTGAGGTTTGGCGTTAAGATTACTTGTTTTCGGTAGAAACTTCCAGCATCAGCAAAAGCATACGATCGAAGTTTTATAAAATCTCCCAAAATTGATGCATTTAGCATACTCTGGAAAGGATTGGGAAACTCAAACTCCACGTTTACAGAAGACACAAAATTGTAGGGGTGAAATTGTCCTGCAGCCAGTTTTTCAAAACTTTGTTTAGTATATCCTCTCAAGTTAGCTCCCCCGGCTACCTGAAAAAGGCCTTCCTCAAGCCAGTTTTGAGGCAGCGTGCCTTTGGCTCGGCTTACCCCATTATTCAGCCAATGCACAGGCTGACGGAAGCTCTCGCTGAATAAATATTCTGGTGCAGCATCGTTATTCGTAAGCCCGGAAAAGCCACGAAGGCGAAGTTCAAAGGCACTTCCAAGCTTTATCTGCTGCTTAAGCTCAACCGTACCTACTGTAAACATGCCCGAGGCAGATGCGAAATTATGCTCCACATCCGCTATCAAATCAAATTTTCCAATTTCGAACACACTGCTAACCCAAAAATTTGCACTGGCCAGCGTTTTCCATTCATTTTGCCACAGTGCCGGATACGGCCGATAGGCTGCGTCAATTAATTTCTCTTGGCTTAAGGCAATAGAGACTTCTCGAAATTTCAGCTCATTAAAGCCGGATTGAAACCGTTTATTAAAAGAAAGCTGGTGATGGCTATATCCCGTTCTGATACTGCTGCGGGCTGAAATATTGGCTTCATTTGCATAAGAAGAGAGCGACGGAATGGGCTCTGTAAAAGAAATAAAGTAGGAAACGGGAAGATCCGGAAACCGCGTTCCCAGCCAAATTCCGGCATCCAGGCGATGCGGGCCGTCTTTGAAAGTACCTTCCACCTCACCCAATACACGAGCGCCAACGCGCACGCCATCCACACTGTTGTACCAAAGGTCGGGGGCAAACTCGAACTTATAATCTCCTTGTTGTGCTATGGCCTGCACAGGCGCCCACAATAAAATCAAGGCTATTAAGAAATGTCGATTATCCACTCCGGTAAAATTTCAAGGGCTTGATGGGTTAAAATATCGTGCGTTAAATGCATTAGCCTGCGCTGTTCGGGCCACTTAATATACGTTTGAACTTCGTCAATACGTACCCATTTATAGTGGGTGTGTTCCTCGTTCAGTAAAATATCTGCGCCGCTCTCTAATTCTGCAGCAAAAGCCGGAATGGTATGTACTGTATCCGTTTTTGCTTCATAAAATTGATTGACAGAAGGAATAGCCCAGAAATTTATGGGCATCATTCCGGTTTCCTCTTTCAACTCTCTTAAAGCACCCTGCCAGCCGGTTTCCCCGCTTTTCAGCTTACCACCCACCATCCGCCATTGATTTCCATATATTTTTTTGGAAGAACGCTTAAACAGTAAAAACCAAGGCTGCCCTTCTTCTATTTTATATGGATATACATCAATGAGTTTTTTCATCGAATGGTGTTAGATTTCAATATTTTTTATTTCTAATTCTAACATACCGGCCGGAACTTTTACTTCTACCGTTTCTCCAATTTCCCGGCCCATCAAAGCCTCGCCTATAGGAGATTCGACTGAAATTTTACCGGCTGCAAAATCAGCTTCATTAGCAGAAACCAGCGTGTATTTCATTTCTTTGCCCATTTTTTTATTCAAAATGGTAACGGTTGTCAGTACTCGTACTTTCGATAAATCTAAATCTTTTTTATCCAGAATACGCGAATTTGCACGCGCATCTTCAAGTTTTGTAATACGGTCTTCTAAATGTCCCTGAGCCTCTTTAGCGGCATCATATTCTGCATTTTCACTTAAATCCCCTTTGGCACGCGCTTCCGAAAGAGCTTCTGATATTTCTTTACGTCCTTTCGTTTTTAGTTCTTTTAATTCAGCTTCCAGCTTGTCGTGGCCTTCTTGTGTCAGATAATGTCTTTTGCTCATAATCTCTGCTTTATATTTATATCAATACATATTGTATTCAATTTTAGCACATAAAAAAAGGAATCTACCGGAAGCAGACGCCTTTTGTTTTCAAAAAATTTATTGCACAAAATAAGAGGATATATAATGTATATCCATCTTTGTTTTAGATTTAAACGACAGCCTCTTTTAACAGAATTTGTGCCTTTCTATTTAGAAGAATGCTCTTTTTAAAAGCCATTATTTTTAAAATACGTTATTTGCAAAGGCGCGTTTAGAAAATATGAGCACCAAAGCTTTAAAAAGTGCGGCAACCGTCAGCTCTAAAAATATTTGCCTCGCATTCACTCCTCTATTAACAGAGTTATAATCATTAATTGAAAATACTCTCATTTAGCTTTTCCTTTTCTGCTGTTCGCCTGATATATTCCAAGCTCAAAATGAAAAGGTACACCCAAAATATTTATACCTGAAATTTAATGATTAACGAACCTTCGTTAGCACCTCGAGAATTTGGCTGGATTGAAGTTGTATGCGGCGGCATGTTTAGCGGAAAAACCGAGGAATTGATACGCCGGGCAAAACGTGCTCACATTGCCGGACAAAAAGTAGTAGTAGTAAAACCCGCTCTGGATAAACGCTATAGTGATAATGAAGTGGTTTCACATAATGAAACAGCATTACCCAGCATATTAGTAGATACGGCCGACCAAATTGTTCTGCTTACCGGCGACGCCCGCGTAGTGTGTATTGATGAAGCACAGTTTTTTGATGATCGTGTGGTTGATGTAGCCAACACGCTGGCTAACGATGGGAAAAGAGTAATAATAGCGGGATTAGACATGGACTTTGAAGGAAAACCCTTTGGCCCCATGCCCTACTTATTAGCCGTTGCCGAGTATGTAACAAAACTGCATGCCGTTTGCGCAGAAAGCGGAACCATGGCGCACTACTCGCAGCGCGTGGTAGAAAAAGAAGGTCAGGTTTTAGTTGGCGAATACGATGCCTACGAACCCCGCGCCCGGCACTGCTTCCGCCCCCCGGTAGATCAAAGGCGGGGCCGTCCAATCAAACCTTTTGTAAATCCTGCGATAAATAAATCAGGGGATTCCAAAGAAACCGAAGAATCAATAACTACAGAACATACATAAATGGATATCATACGTGGCGTAATTGGAATTGTAAGCCTGCTTGGCCTTGCAATCATTTTCAGTAACAATCGTAAAAAAATAGATTGGAAATTAGTGGGTATCGGTATCGGTATTCAGTTTTTGTTAGCCATTTTTATTTTGAAGGCTGATGTATTAGGTGCTTTTTGGGCTCCGCTGGGCTGGCCCATGATTTTATTCAAAAAAGTAGCCGGCTTTTTCGTAGTGGTTTTAAATTATACATCAGAAGGCGCCTCGTTTATATTTGGGAGATTAGGTCACGGCCCCGAGTATGAAGACAGCTTAGGTGTATTTTTTGCGTTTCAAGTGCTTCCAACCATTGTATTTTTTGCATCACTGACGGCTCTGCTATATCACTACGGCATTCTGCAATTTATAGTGAAGATGGTTGCAAAAGGCATGCAAAAGCTTTTGGGAACTTCCGGAGCAGAAACGCTTTCGGTAGTATCAAATATTTTTGTAGGACAAACCGAAGCTCCCCTTGTAATTGAGCCCTTTATTAAAAAGATGACCAAATCGGAGCTGATGGTAGTAATGACCGGCGGAATGGCTACCATTGCCGGCGGGGTGATGGCCGCTTACGTAGCTATGTTAGGTACGCCCTTTGCCGAAGCCAATGGATTGGAAATTGCCGTGGCTCAGCAATTATTTGCCGAGCGACTATTGGGAGCCAGTTTAATGGCCGCCCCTGCCGCTTTAGTAATTGCTAAAATTTTATATCCCGAGGAAAAAGAACCGGTTACTAAAGGCGATGTTTCTATGAAAGTAGAAAAAACCGATGCCAACGGAATTGACGCTGCCGCCACGGGAGCCGGAACCGGACTCCAGCTTGCGCTGAATGTAGGTGCCATGTTATTAGCCTTTATTGCACTTTTAGCCATGTTTAACGGCATTTTAGGCTGGGGAAGCGACGTACTTGGAATTACCTCTTTATTGGGAGAAACTCTGACTATAGAAATGATATTGGGAACCCTGTTTGCGCCAATCGCCTGGCTTATTGGAGTGCCCTGGGCCGATGCTATAAATATGGGTTCAATGTTGGGTACTAAAATTGTGCTAAATGAGTTTGTAGCTTATCTTCAGCTGGCTGAAAATGTAAGTGCAGCTGCTATTTCACCCAAAACAATAGCAATGGCTACTTTTGCGTTGTGTGGGTTTGCTAATTTTTCATCCATTGCCATTCAAATTGGCGGGATTGGCGGGTTAGCACCAAGCCGTAAAGCTGACCTGGCAAAATTCGGTGTTAAAGCTGTTTTTGCCGGAACCTTAGCTAACTTAATGACGGCTACTTTTGCAGGAATGCTCTTTTAATTGAAATCATCAAGAAAAAAATTAATTACTGAAATGACGAACAGAAATAATCGATCATTCTATGTTTTGTTTTTACTGTTATTCTTCCCAACCTTATTGTTAGGACAATCAAAAAATGACAAAACCGTGGTTGGAAAAGTAGGTAAGCAAAAAGTTACCTATGCCGAGTTAAAAGAGAATTTTAACAGCGGAAACAGAACCGGATCTGCTACTCTTAAAGATCTCGAAGAATTCCTTCCCATTTATCTGGATTATAAAGCAAAACTGTTAGCGGCCAAAGATCAGGGATATTATCAAGACTCTACCCTGCTTGAGGAACATACAACCTATGTAAAACAAGCCGCTTATGCCCATTGGTTAGAGCAAGAAATTAAACCCGCTGCTTTTGATGAATATAAAAAAAGAGCAGATCTCGAACTCAAAACTTTCCATATTCTGATTGCTGTTAATGAAGAAGCACCGCAGGATGAAGTGGACGAAGTTATCGCCAAGCTGAAGCAAGCAAAGCAGGAAATGGAAAATGGAGTAGACCTTGAGCAGGTTAACCAAAAGTACTCATCAACCCAGCGCGGGCGCAGCATGGGCGGCGCCATTCCATGGATTTCAGCCGGGCGCACCGTTGTTGAATACGAAGATGTGGCTTATAATCTGGAAGTCGGAGAAATTTCGGAGCCATTCAAAACCCAGTTCGGTTATCACATTGTTTTACTGCAAGATAAAAGGCCCCGAACTCCCGCTCGATTGGTAAATCATATTTTTGTGAGAGATACCCCGGACTCCACCGCCTACGATAAAATTCATGAGGCTTATGAGGAGCTTGAAAACGGTAAAGTTTGGAACCAAGTGCTTAACGCTTATACCGAAGATGGAGCATCCAAAAGAAACAACGGGCGTATTGGCTGGGTGAGTTATCAGGCTAATTTTGCTCCCGATTTTGTAGATGCAATAGTACAACAAGATCCTGCCCTGCCCTATTCAGCACCTGCAAAAACGCCTTATGGTTATCACATATTTAAAATTGATTCGGTAGAAACCTACGCTTCTGAAGAAGAACGGGACAAAACGCTGAGAAATAACTTAAATAACTCTCCTTACTACAAAGAAAGCAATCAATTTGCAGTAGATTACTTAAAAGACAGATTTAATGCATCAACCGAAACGGCCTCGCTGGCTGCTTATGAGAAATGGTTAGCCGGTTTTGACAGTACCGCTATTTCGGATCTCTCCGTCCCTGAGCGTATTCTCAACAATACTGTATTTACTTTTAACGGAAAGAAGTATTCGGTAAAAGACTATCAGCAATATCTTGGTGATAATTATGGCCGACGATATGCCGCAGAGTATAGACGCGATTGGTTTGATGATTTTACCCAGTTTGCAGTGGACTCTCATGTGATTGAGTTAACCATGAAGCAATTTCCTGAATTTGAGAAACAGTCAGAAAATTACTTAAACGGGCTGGTGGTTTATAATATCAATGATGATAACGTATGGAGTGCAGCTACGGTAGATTCTACTAAATTACGCGCCATTTATGAGGCCAATATCTCTGAGTATCAGTATCCGGAGCGGCCTTATTACTATTTGCTAACGGCTCGCCACGATTCTGTTCTTACACAAGCTCAGGCTTTTGCTAACGATGGCGTTGAATTAGACAGTCTCAAAAAGCATGTTGAACGGTTGGGAGTTTCCAGCGATTCTACCACAAGTTTTACGGAAGAGCCTTTTGACAGGTTAGCTGAAATGAAAGAGCAAAGCTTTTCGGAGCATTTTGATTATAATAAACTGCGTGGTGTATTTTGGCTGGAAGACCGGCTGCCCGCTCGCCGGATGACTTTTGAGGAAGCCTTTAACCGCTTGCTTTCTAAATATCAGCCCGAAAGAGAACAGGCCTGGCTGGAAGAACTCCGCCGCACTTACAAGATTAAAGCGGACCAAAAGAAACTAAAAAAGGCTTTTGAAAAGGATTCTTGAGAACAAGTAAACACATATTATTAATGGTGTTTCTGTGCACCGGCTTTTTTGTTACTTCTTGTACCAAAAAGTCCGGTACTCCTTCTGCCTTACTGGCCGAGGTTGGCAATAACCGGCTAACCCGGGCAGAAGCAAGAGCTGAAATTCCAACTCATATTTTTGAGGCAGACAGCCTTTCTGCCTACCTAAATTACAGGGATGAGTGGATTAGACGGCATATTGTTCTTCAGGAAGCAAACCGGCTCAACTTCACCCAAAGAAAACAGGTTCAGCAAAAGTTAGCTCGAATTCGGGAGGAGTTTATACTTCAGTCGGTTCAGGATTATATCATAACTGAACTTCAAAACGAAACAAAAGTAAGCGAACAGGAAGCTCGCAATTACTACCAGCAGCACAAAGATAAATTCACTTTAGATGAGCGCTATGTGCAGTACCGGCATTTAGTAGCTGCCAGCCGGGCCGATGCTGAAAATGCAAAAAGAGATTTGATGCGCGGCATAGAATGGGAAACGGTAGCTAAAGAATATTCGAAATATGCCGATTTGAAAATTCGAGAATCCGGTCGTTTTTGGCCCATATCAACAGCCGGAGGTGAGATTTCGATGCTTAACAGGTATCTGAAAATTATAGGTCCCTCCGAAATCTCTCCTATTTATCGCTCCGGGAATGAGTATCATTTTGTGCAGTTAATGGCTGAACGTCCACAGGGCGATCACCCCGACTTAGACTGGCTGATTGATCAAATTCAAGAATGGCTGACGCTGGAGAAACGCAAAAGAGCCTTCAACACATACGTAAAGAATCTTTATCTTCAGGGGCAAGCGAATAATGAAATCAAAATTTATAACGTTACTAAACAAACGAATAGCGCAGTAGCTGATACTGCCTCATTGAATTAACTTACTGATGAATAATACTTACATCTCTGTTCTCCTTCTTTTTATATCTTTACTATTTATAACGCCCTCTCAAGCCCAGAATTCTAAGCAGTTAGCCGATCAAATTGTTGCTCATGTGAATGACAATATTGTTCTTAAGTCAGAGATTGATCAAAGAGTAGCTGATTATATGCGCCAGGCTCGCGTTCAGGGCCAGCCTGTTGAATTCAGTAAAGAACTTTGGTATAACTTTTTAGAATCGGCTGTGGAGGAATATATGCTGCTCGAAAAAGCAGAAATTGACTCCATCACCGTTTCTGATGATGAGGTAGAGCTGCAAATGGATCAGCGTATTCAGCAGTTAATTGCACAAGCCGGCAGTGAGCAAGCGTTGGAGCAGGCTTTTGGAAAGTCTTTATTGCAGTTAAAAGCTGATTTTAGAGAAGACTTCCGCGAACAAATTATTACCAGCCGCGTTCAGCAGCAAAAAGTGCAGTCTATCAAAATTACACGTCCTGAGGTGGAAGAATTCTTCAATAAAATTCCAACCGACTCCCTTCCTACTATTCCGGAGCAGGTAGCCCTTTCCCAAATTGTGATTATTCCTCCAGCAAAAGAAAACGCCAAACAGGCCGCTTTTGAATTTGCTAAACAGCTTCGAGATTCCATTATTACGCATAATATACCGATTGAAGAGCTGGCGAAGCGCCACAGTGATGACAAAAACACCGGCAAAAATGGTGGCTTGCTCCCGCTGATGTCATTGAATGACCTGGTTTCGGAGTATTCAGCAGCAGCGGCAGCTTTACAGCCCGGTGGTATTTCTGAAGTGGTAGAATCTCAATTCGGCTATCATATTATAAAGCTGAAGCGACGCGTGGGCGATAAAATTGAAACCAACCATATTTTAATTACGGTAGATTCGGAACAGCTGGATGAAGAATATGCTATTGAGCGGCTAAACACCCTTCGGGACAGCATAATGAACAATGAAGACGTCACGTTTGCACAAGTGGCACGTGAGCAAAGTGAAGATCCGGCTACTGCAAACTTGGGCGGAAAAATATTTGATCCTCAAAGCAATGAGCGACTGATTGCACTCACGCGTTTAGATCCTGCAATGTACAGAATAGTGCTGCTTATGGATGAAGTAGGATATATTTCTGAACCGAAATCGTTTACCTTACAAAGTAAGAATACCAAAGCCTATCGCATTGTTCGCCTCGATAGGCAAATTCCCGAACATATCGCAAATCTGAAGCAAGACTATGAGCGCATCAAAACCATTGCATTGCAGCAAAAGCAGTATCGCGTAATGGAAAAATGGATGCAAGAGCTGCGAGATGACATTTATATTGAATACAAAATTGATATACCTGCCAAGGAGAATAGTTTATGAATGCCGACAAGGACGCGGTAAAATTAGCCGATGAGTTTCATGAAGTATTTCATCAAATAAAAAAAGAAATCCACAAGGCCGTAATTGGGCAGGAAGATGTTATTGACCTGCTGCTAATCAGCTTATTCTCAAAAGGGCATTGTGTGTTAGTAGGCGTGCCCGGACTGGCTAAAACATTGCTGATTAGAACGTTAGCTGAGTCATTGAACTTATCTTTCAGTCGAATTCAATTCACCCCCGACCTTATGCCCGGCGATATAACGGGAACCGAGGTTATTGAAGAAAACAAAGATACCGGACGAAAGGAATTTACCTTCATCAAGGGACCGGTTTTTGCCAACATTGTGCTGGCTGATGAAATTAACCGAACGCCTCCTAAAACCCAGGCCGCTCTTTTAGAAGGCATGCAGGAATACAGCGTTACCACAGCAGGTAAAACCTATAATCTGGACACGCCGTTTTTTGTATTGGCAACCCAAAACCCTATTGAACAAGAAGGAACCTATCCCCTTCCTGAAGCCCAGCTCGACCGATTTATGTTTAATCTTTGGGTTGATTACCCTTCTTTGGAAGAGGAAAAAGAAATTGTAAGCCAGACCACAGCCCATCACAAAGCAGATATTCAGGCTTTGATTTCGAAAGAGAAAATTAAAGAGCTGCAAGACTTAGTGCGGGAAGTTCCCGTACCGGAAAGCGTGCTGGATTATGCTGTTGAATTGGTTTCCAAAACGCGCCCGAATACGCCCATGGCTCCCGATTTTATTAATAAGTACATGAGCTGGGGAGCCGGTCCCAGAGCCTCACAATATTTAATTTTAGGCGGAAAGGCACGCGCACTTTCTCAGGGACGTTATCACGTAACTGAAGAAGATATTACCGCTTTGGCTATTCCCGTTTTAAGGCATCGTATTGTTAATAATTACGCGGCTGAAGCCGAAGGATTTACCACCGTAAAGCTCATTAATATGCTTACCAAAAATAACACTTAACTGAAGGAGTACCGGTGGACTTTCAAGGCTTTCAACATATTGTTTCTCCGGCCTTAGTTATTGTTATTGCTATTTTATTGCTGACGTTAGCCTGGGCATCCTATCGAAAGTTTGAGAGTATTCCGGCCCTTTCCCGTGGCGTGCTAATGGCCTTAAGGGGCAGTGCTTTTGTGCTGATTTTGCTGTTACTGCTTAATCCCTATTTTTACTCATCCAAGCAAGTGGAACGCAAGCCCGGTTTAGCTGTTTTTTTGGATAATTCGGAAAGTGTTGGAATTCAAAAAGGCGATTACCAAGGGCTTGAAAGCTATAATCAGCTGTTAGAAACGCTGGACTTCGCTAATCAAACCCGGGCGGACGTCAGCTTTTATTCTATGGGTGAGCGTATTGCCGACATTCATCCCGATTCGATTATGGCAACGGAAAATCAAACCAATCTTTCCCAGCCTGTGACTTCTGTTTTAGAAATGAAGGAAGAAGTTCAGGCGGCTGTCATCATCTCGGATGGCATTATCACCTATGGCCGAAATCCTGCCGTAGATGCCTCAGGCTCCGTCATTCCGATATACACCATTGCCATTGGCGATACCTCTACTGTGCGCGACATTTCCGTTGCAAATGTGTTAACAAATTCCACCGGCTATACCAACACCAAGCACGCCATCGAGGCCGAGTTATCTCAGTCAGGTTATGCCAATAATACGGTTACGGTTTCTTTAAAGGCAGAGGGAGAAACCCTTCAATCCAAACAAATTACTTTTGATACCGATCGGCAAATTAAAAAAGTACAGTTTGAGCTGGAAGCCACAGAAACCGGCTTGAAACAGTATGAAATTACAGCAGAACCGCTGCCGGGCGAATGGACCGAAGAGAATAACATCTACCGCTTTCCGATCGATATTTTAGACAGTAAAGTGAAAATATTACACATTGCTTTTGAAATTCACCCCGATGTAAAAGCGGTGCGTTCAGTTATTCGGCATGATGAAAATAATGAACTTACCACTCTAACCTGGTTAGGAAATAACCGTTTTATTGAAGACCTGCCTGATAATCCGGATCCAAACTTAATTATTATTCATGGAGCACCTCCGGAGAGCATTCCTCCCGTGCTGCTGAATTTGATGAGCTCCACGCCTACCCTGTTTTTTGAGCTTAGTCCGCGCAGTGGAAGAGGATTATCGGAAGCCGGAATCGAGCTGATTACTCCAAAATCTAACCAGGTTGCCAAGGTGAATTTGGAGCAATTAGCTAATGAAGAAGAGCAGCCCGTAATGGAACTTCCTCCCCTGAACTTATTGGAGTTGCCCACGCTATACGGTCCGCTGCGAGCTGAACTTTCGGAATTATCGGGCACTGCATTATATGCTACTATTTTTGATGGGTTGAATACCGATGCTCCTGCTTTGGCGGTAACAGAACAGGGAAATATGCGGCGCGGACACGTACTTCCCTGGGGCTGGTTCAGGCTGCTGAGAAATCCAAATCCGTCGCAACAAAATTATACGAATCAACTGTTTACTAACCTTATTTCCTGGACGGCCAGCGACCCTGATAACAGAAAATTACGGGTGACTCCTTCCAAAAAAACATTTACCACAGCCGAGGCTCCTACACTGAATGGAAGCCTAAGAAACGAGCGGGATGAGCCTGAAAATGATGGAATTATTGAAATAGAAATGAAATCAGATGGTGAACCTGTGCGTACTTTTAATATGAGAAATGCCGGTAATGGAAATTATCAGCTTAGCTTTCCCAGGCTTTCGGAAGGAATGTACCATTACGAAGCTACAGCTCGCAAAGGAAATCGGGTTATAGAAACACAATCGGGGGAGTTTATGGTATCTAATTCCAGTTCGGAGCTCACCAACACCGTTCGGAATGATGATCTGTTGCGCTCCATTGCCACTAACTCGGGCGGTAATTTTTTCGAATACCAAAATGCAGACGCTCTATGGGACAGCCTGCAAAGCGCACAGTTGCTAAACAGCCGCACAGAAAGGGTCGAAAACTACTCATTTCCCGTTCGCTCTCTGTTCTGGTTTGCACTGGTTTTACTGCTCTTAGGTACCGAGTGGATGCTCCGAAAATATTATTCTTTGCCTTGAAGATACAAACATACCGTCCCATCGGGACGGTATGTTTGTAAAAACAAAAAAAGCTAAACAGTCTCCGCGCCGTAGGTGCGATATGTTCTTTTGGGAAAGAGTTTAAACCATGAGCGCGGCAAAACATCTCAACCATCCACCGCCAACACCTCTCGCAATTCAATCAACGAGGTGTTGAATGAATTGCCCTCTCCTCAAGGAGAGACTTAGATTTGGACAGGGAAAGTCAATAATTTGCTATAAAACCAACACTTTCTAAACGAGCAAGAAAAAAGTTCTTCCTTGGGTTTGTCCCCACCCGGTCTGCCGGCTCCAAGCCGCCTGACCGTTTGCTCGATTCGACTAACCTAAGCCAAATCCAATCCATCGATCAGACGAGCAATCCGTCAGATCGAGTCCCGAATGGTAATACCCACCGTTATCCTCGTTACCCTCGTTCCGCGGAGGCTCTGCCTCCAGCTATGCTAAATTCAGATATATTCGGTATTTACTTCCCAAATTGCAGAATCCGAATAATCCCCTTCCCTGCCTTAGTTTTTGGGGTAATATATAGCAACAACTTCATCATTCCATAACGCTCGCAGGAGCTGTGCACGCTGCGAGGTTACTTTCTTGCCAAATTGGAAAAACCTGCGAGCGTCTAAAAGACCTCGCAGCGTTTGGGTTAAAGCCCAATATCCAATCTAACCAGATTGCTCGTACGAACTTTACTGGTTATTCTATAGTTCAATTAAATTACAACAAACACTCAAATACATCCTCCAACAAAAAAAGCCGACTTACAAGCCGGCTTTTGATTACAAAGAAGTCTAAATGATGGGTTTTACTTACGAGCCAATACGATAATCAACCCAATGATAACCAGTAAGCTCACGCCAAACAGAATAGGAATCAAAAATGATTTGGGCTTGGCTTCCTCTTTCCAACTCATCATCTCTGAGTCAATACTCGAAATTTGGCTCATGGTAAGTACTTCGCCTTTTTGCACCAAATTTCCCCAGTCACTTTTAATTTTGCCATTCCAGAAATCATAAAAAGATTCAAATTCTTTATAATTTTCTTTAGTAACTACTTTTTCGCGGCTGGCATCCGTGGCATCGCTTATAAATGTGTCTATGGCTTTGTAGAAGCTTTCGTTATTGTCAAAAGCGCTCAGCTCAATGTTATGCTCTTCCAGATAGGTATCTATTGAAGCCCACATGTTTTTGGATGAACTGGCTTTCCAGTCGCCTAATTTTTCATCAATGCGAGATTTCCAGCTTTCGGATTTGTTGGCTCCGTAAATTTGCGCAAGCTCGGTTCCAATCTGATTCCAAACTTCCGAAAAGCGACTTTGAACTACATGCATGCGCAGGTAATCTTCGGTTTGAAGGGAGCCGTCGTTCGACTTCAGTATCTGGATGTTCTCATCAATAACAGACTGAATCACTTTAAGCGGGTTATCTTCTTTATGAAGCGGTCTGGTTGCATTTTTCTCAGTGAATTTGGCTAAAGCTTCACCCTGTAAATCTTTATACGTAATGAACAAAGAGTCGATCATGGTTAGCACAAACTCATCGCGCTCTTCCATGCTTTTACGATAGCGCTCCACCAATTTTGACAGGTCGCTTTCACTTTTCTCAGAAGCAAGAATGGCATTTCGGAGAGAATCCGTACGGCTGTTTAGCAGCGCAATTTCTGACTTATAAGATGAAAGCTCGTCTGTAAGCTGGGCTAACTTTTCATCCTGATTTTCAATGATCAGCAGCTTGTGCTCGGCAGAACGGGCGCGTTGCTTAAGCTCTTCCATACTGCTTTCGTAGGTTTCAGGATAAAGCGCATTATCCAGTAGCTGCTCGTGCTCGGCATGAGCATAGGCCAGGTCTTTAATTTTCTGGCGCAGGCTGTCAATTTCCTGAACGGTCATCGCTTGCTCAATATCGTTTTTGAACTGTGCGTATTCTTTCTCAAAGTTCTTTTTTATTTGATAATCGGAAGTTTGGGCCTGAATGCCGGTCACCCCAATCATCAAAAACAAAACGGTTATGAATAAATTTGTAGCGGTTCTCATGACTGTTTCTCCTTGTTATCTTCTTTCTGTTTTTTGATGCCCTCTTCATTAAGCATCACCATTTCATTGGCTTCCACTTTTACTAACTGTACAATACCCTCTCTCATATTAAAAGCAGGATTAGCTATTCCTTCCTCAGAAACTTTAATCTTTTTCTCCAGCTTCATTCCTTTTTCAATCGGTTTCATCACGTAAACGTGTTTAAACTGATTGGCGGTAATAAAATAGAAGCCCTTATCATTTCTGATCAACCGAACTTCCTCAATAGCGGTAGAATCAGTCTCGCCGAATTCCTGCTTTTGGAAAGGTTTCACGTTAAAGGTAATTCCGTGTCGTTTGTCGTGCACAATGCCATCGCTGTCGGGCGTAAGCACCGATTCAATTTGATGGGCATAATTAACATTTTTGACTACAAATGTTTTACAAGCCGTGCCTGCAAATATTAAAGCAGCCAAAAGTAGAACGGGAAAAATTTGTTGGCGTCTCATCTTTATGTCCTCAATTACTGTTTTTTGGTTCAGTTAATTGTAGCTTCAAGAAAAGAATATGTTCCGCCTACTCTTTAATAATACTTTCAACAGGAATGTTGGGAAAAAGCATGTTTCTGCCCTTCAAAAATGAAAGCTCCAGTATGAAGGAATATCCTATAATATTTCCCCCCAAGCGCTCAACCAGTTTAGAAGCGGCCAATGCCGTACCACCGGTGGCTATCAAATCATCATGTATAATTACCCGGTCTCCTTTTGAAATGGCATCACTGTGAATTTCGAGGCTATCGGTTCCGTATTCCAATTCATAGGTTTCTGAAAGCGTCTCAGCAGGGAGCTTGCCGGGCTTTCGAATAGGCACAAAGCTCGCATTTAATTCCATCGCTAAGTTCGTTCCGAATAAAAATCCACGTGATTCCAATCCCACCACCACATCAACGGGTTGATTGCGAAAAGGCTGAGCCAGCATGTAAGAGGTGAGCTCCAGCGCTCTTTTATCCTGCAGCAGCGTGGTGATGTCTTTAAACTGAATGCCCTGTTTGGGAAAATCAGGAATGGTTCGGATGGTTTGGGCTATAAAATCTTTTATGCTTTGCTCTACTTTTTTCATTCAAATAAGATTAAGTTCGCGCCAAGGTAATAAATGGCAACAATAGTAAACAAATATCTATGAATAAAGCAGATCTTCCGCTATGGCAAAAACATCACCGATTTATGGCACGTGCTTTTATGCTGGCCGAGCAGGCTTTTGATGAGCGGGAAGTTCCCGTAGGTGCTATTGTAGTGCATAACGGACAGATTATCGGCAAAGGATACAATCAGGTGCAGCGGCTGAATGATCCCACCGCACATGCCGAAATGCTGGCCATTTCAGCGGCTTGTGAAACGCTGGGTGAGAAATATCTGAACGAATGTACCCTTTACGTAACGCTTGAACCCTGCCCCATGTGTTCGGGTGCAGCCGTTTGGAGCAAGTTAAAAACCGTGGTTTTCGGTGCAGCAGATGCCAAAGCCGGTGGTTGCGGAAGCGTATTTAACATTGCAAGCAATCAAAAACTGAACCATCAGGTAGAAATTATCCAGGGCATCATGGAACCGGAATGCGAGCATCTGTTGAAAGCATTTTTCAAGGAGCGAAGGGAATAATAAGCTCTTCAGATTTTACTCCTTCTTGTCCCCAACCCCTCAGTCTGTGTAAAAACTCAATATTTGTGAATAGATACTTCTCATCCCAAACCTCCGGTTCAGAAGTGTAAAATCACAGTAAAACCTAAATAACGAGTCTCCCTCGCACCCTCGTTCCACAACCACCCGGTTGGGAATACCACCTGAACCACCGATTCAGAACAGGCCTATTTAAAACTTTGCATAAATGAACTGCAAACAACAATAGAAATAATAATCTAAGTGGAACCGGAAGTTCCGGCATACGTTACGAACGCGACGTTCGTTACCAAGGCTAATTCTAAAAAATCACTCCCAATCCTTTTTAGCCGCAATGTAAACGGTGTGCCACTTTATCTTAACTTTTCCGGAAGCTTCTTTATCCCAATGCTTTAACAGAAGCCTGAATTGCTTGGGAGTTAAAGAGGTGCCTTTTCTGCAATAGGTGGCTCCTGTGTTTTTTAGATAGCGAAAGAACTCTAAAGAAGAATCAAATTCCTGAATGATATCATTTTCGTAATAATCTATTTGCAGCGGACCCATAGATAATTTCACCACAACCTCTTCCACATCGGGCAGTCCGTTGGCGGTGTGAGGAAGCCCAAGCGCCAGGCAGTGTTCGTACCACTGCTCAAAGGAATGATTTCCCGGAAAGGAGCATAATAACAAACCTTCAGGTTTAATGGCTTCTGAAATTCGTTCTAAACCCAAAGCCGCATCTTTAAACCAATGTGGCACAAAGTTGGCGATTGCCATAGCGTAAGCTGGCTCGTCAGCAGAAAAATGGTCGACGTCTAACAGCTCAAAGCGGTGTTTATCGGTAAGTAAGCCTTCTTTTTTTAATGCATTCTCGCAAAAAGAAAGCATTTTTTGGGAGGCATCCGTAATTACAAACTCCCGTTCCGGGAAGTGCTCAATCAGCTGTTTGGTTAAAAAGCCGGTACCGCATCCTATCTCAAGAATGGGGCCGTCCGGAATAATTTCCCTCCACGGAAGCAGCGAGGAAATCAGTCCTTCTGAAACTTTTTTGGGGATGATGGCTTCTTGGTGATAGCTTTCGGCTGCCTCACCAAAAAGTTGTGCGATGCTGTCTGAGTGTTTTATTTCTGTGTTATTCATAATCATCCAAAATAAGCATCATTCCATATATAAACGATTATTTTCTTCCCCAAAAAAGCCTGAATTCAAATTTCTACATCGAATTCAGGCTCTATTTTAAAATCAACTTAAAGCGCCCGCAGCTAATGAATTTCTTAAAGCAGAATGAGCCGGTTAGCTTGGATTTTGAGACTTTTCAGCTCCGGTCCAGGTTGAATCTGATTCAAAGGTTCGCCCCATTGCTCTAAACTGCCGCACAAACGGAAGCTTTTTACGAACGCCCGGTGCAAACTGATTATAATCAACCATAAACAAGCGGTCGGTATCAGGGTCGTAATAGGTGAAATTCACAAACGGCCCGCCCATCAATCCATTTACCATGTACCAGGTGCCAAGCGTTTCATATACAATCAGGCGGCCTTTTTGAAAGCTTTTAGTGACTATTGGCCGCTGGTCGGGATTTTTCTGGTAGGTTTGCACATACATATCATCCCGGGCTCCTTTTATGTACTCGCGAGAAAGAGAATCGCGAGTTGCAATAATCCACTCATCATCGAGAAAAGAAATATCTTTCACTCCATCTTTGTGCCAAGTCCACATCCAGCGGTCGTTTTGAGGAAGCGGGCGGCGGAAGCTGGTAAAATTAAGTGTATCAATATTTTTTTCGTAATCGTGCTGAATGCGGACTTTAAATCCATGATTTTCCCATAAAGAATCTGAAAGCTGAGTTTGCTCATACTTTTCGTACACAAAATATTCCCATCGCTTCAGTTCTTTTTCAAGCATATTGCTGAGCAGCGAGCTTTCCGTATTTCTGATTTTTTCAGCCAACTCCTCATCCGAAGTAGAACTTAATATCAGCACGTATTGGTCCCTGAACCACTGATCTTCAACCGGAAATGCAAAACTCTCCCCTTGTCTCACTCGCTCTTCAATCGAATCGTCCAGGAAAGCACGAACCTGCCGCCCTACATTTGATTCTTCATCAATGGGCGCAGCAAAGATGATGTTCTTTTGGCTTTTAATACGCTCAAGCTGTGGTTGCGATTTTATATGTGTAAAACGTAAATCATAAAAAGGCTCGCCATTTGGCACGGTTAGTACCCATTTGCCAAATACATCCCGGATTGCTTCTGCCGTTTCACTTTCCCATTGGGTTGAATCCATCACCACAACTACCTCGCGGGTATTTCCTTCGGCAAGCGGACGATAGTCGCCATCACAGGAAATGAAGAAAAGAGTAAAGGTTGAAGTTATTATAGTAGCTAAAATCAGTCGCATAGTATATTGTTTAATTTCCATATTTCAGTGAATGAACGAAGGAGAAAACCTCAGATTGCCATCCTTCATTAGGATAGTGCTTTTTGATGGTATCAATTAAAGCGCTTCCCACAATAAATCCATCGGCATTTGATGCGATACGAACTGCATCTGTGTGAGATTTTATCCCAAAGCCAACCATAACCGGATTTTTGGTGACATTTGTACGCACGCGTTCTATAAATCGGTCAACGGATTGAGAAACTTCCTCGCCGTCACGCGCTCCGGTCACGCCCGTTACCGACACGCAATATACAAATCCTTGAGAGTTTTCATCGGCCAGTTTCATGCGCTCATCCGAGGTGTTTGGCGCTACTAAGTGAATTAAATCCAGCTGATTGGCTGACGCATGTTCTTTAATAATTGCATTCTCTTCTAAGGGAATATCCGGAATGATTAGTCCATCAACGCCGGCTTCTGCTGCTTTTTGGGTGAAATCAGACACGCCATAATGCAAAATCAGATTTATGTAGCCCATTAAAACAACGGGGATTTCTGAGCTTTTTCGAATTTCACAAACCATCTCAAAAATTTTATCTAAGCTGATGCCTTTACTAATGGCCACATCACTGGAATATTGAATAGTAGGACCATCGGCCAGCGGATCGCTGAATGGAACGCCTAATTCAATCATTTCTATTCCATTTTTTTCAAAGCCAAGTACCAAGTCAACGGTTGACTCCAAGTCTGGATAACCGGCTGTAATAAAAATACTGGCTACCTTTTCATTCGGCTTTTTGTTTTGAAATACGCCTTTTATTCTGCTCATATACTTATCATAAAAATTGATTCACAAATAGATTTTAAATATGCTCCGAAATAGTGCCCATATCTTTATCGCCACGGCCGGATAAATTCACCACTACAATTTCATCTTCTGTGGTGGTTGGCATCAGCTGCTCTAACCACGCAAATGCATGCGCGCTCTCCAAAGCCGGAATAATGCCTTCGGTTTTAGACAATAATTTAACGGCATTCATGGCCTCTTCATCCGTAATGGAGCGATAAGAAACGCGACCGGATTTCTTCAGATGAGCATGTTCGGGACCAACTCCGGGATAATCCAGTCCCGCACTTATGGAATGTGCCAGCTCAATTTGTCCCTCCGGGTTTTGCAATAAATAGCTAAGCGTACCATGCAAAACGCCGGGAGTTCCTTTGGCCATAGTAGCCGCCGTTTTTCCGGAATCTATGCCAAATCCGGCAGCTTCAATCCCAATAATTTGTATCGAATCATCTTCTAAAAACGGATAGAAAAAACCGATGGCGTTGGAGCCACCGCCCACGCAAGCGAGCAGATAATCAGGATTTCGTCCTTCTGCTTTATGCAGCTGTTCTTTCATCTCATTCCCAATCACTTCCTGAAAATACCGAACCATCATAGGATATGGATGCGGGCCAACCACCGAGCCGATGATATAAAAAGTAGTTTCTACATTGGTCACCCAGTCACGGATGGCTTCATTTGTAGCATCTTTCAGGGTTTTTGAGCCGCTGGTTACGCTTCGCACTTCGGCACCCAGAAGGTGCATGCGGTCCACGTTCAACTTTTGGCGAACCATGTCTTCCTCGCCCATATATACAATACAATCTAAGCCAAATTTGGCGCAAGCGGTTGCCGTAGCCACGCCGTGCTGTCCGGCTCCGGTTTCTGCGATAATTCGCTTTTTGCCCATGCGCCGAGCCAGTAAAACCTGCCCAATCGCATTGTTGATTTTGTGAGCTCCGGTATGGCACAAATCTTCCCGTTTCAGGTAAATTTTTGCTTTCCCGTAATGCTCCGTAAGTCTATTTGCGAAGGTAAGTTTTGTCGGACGACCCACATATTTGTTCAGCAGCTCAGAGAATTCTTCTTTAAAGGATCCATCTTCTCTGGCTGACTTAAACTCTTCCTCCAGTTCCTGAATAGCCGGAATTAAGATTTCGGGTACAAATTTCCCCCCAAAATCCCCGTAATAACCTCTGTTATTGGGAAATTGATAGGTTTTAGTGCTGGTTGTTGTAGTCATAATTTGTTGCGTTTTAGCAGCTGCCTATGCAATTACTGCACATTCTATTTAGGTCTCTGATGCGTTAATATTTTCCATAAATGCTTCAATTTTACCGAAGTCTTTCAAGCCCGGTTTTTCTTCTAAACTGCTCGAAACATCTACCGCGTATGGTTGAACCGTTTCAAGAGCCTGATTGATATTTTCTGCGCTCAGTCCGCCTGACAGAAAAAATGGAATATCTAACTCCAGTTTAGTGAGGACAGACCAGTCAAAAGCAGTTCCGGTTCCTCCCCACAGATTAGCAATTTTGGTATCAAACAGAATGAAATCAGCAACTTTTGAGTACTCATCAATTTGATGCTTCAGCAAATAACCCACGGTTTCTTCTTCTATGTGAATGACTTTGATAATCGGCTTCTCAATCAGCTCGCAATATTCCACAGATTCATTTCCATGCAGCTGCACATAATCGAGTCCGGTTTCTTTGGCAATTTGGTTTACATCACTCAGCGGCTGATTTACAAAAACGCCCACTTTTTTGGGGCCTTCAATCCAGTTATTTATAGCTCCGGCTTTGGCAGGCTCAATATATCGTGGACTTTTATCGTAAAAAATGAATCCCATAAAATCTACCAGCGCACCGGCTACAAAGCGGGCATCTTCTAAATTAGTAATGCCGCAAATTTTTACTTTGGGTTGATTGTTTTCTCTGCTCATTTTTAGAGTTGATTAAAAGCTTCTTCTGCCTGTTTTAACAAATCTTTCACGGCCTGCCCCGGATCGTCCTGTCGCATAAAATATTCACCAATAAGTGCGGAATGAATGTTTTCGTTCCTTAAAAGAGCCAAATCCTTTCCGCTTGAAAGTCCGCTTTCCGAAACCAATACGGTTCCTTCCGGAGCCTGCTTCAGAATGGAAACTCCACGATGCACATCTACTTCAAAGTTCTTCAAATCTCTGTTATTCACTCCCAGAATATCAACTTCATCAAAATCCAGACGATCAAAATCATGCTGGTCGTAGCATTCTACCAGGGCGTCTAAACCAAATTCTTTGGAAGCGTGCAGCAGTTCCGTAAGCTGATTTCCTTCCGTAATGGCCACAATAATCAGCACCGCATCGGCACCAAAAGCTTTGGCTTCTTTTATTTGATAGGGATCAATAATAAAATCTTTACGCAACAGCGGAAGCTCCACACGCTTTGAAATGGCTTCTAAATAGCTCAAATCACCTTTAAAAAAAGGTTGGTCGGTAAGTACAGAAATGGCGGAAGCGCCTCCCTCCTCGTATCTCAGCGCAATATCAACCGGATCAAAATCCGGACGGATAATTCCCTTGGATGGTGATGCTTTTTTAACTTCCGAAATAACAGAAACCTGATTTTCACTTTTTAATGCTTTCTTGAAGGATATTCGCTCTTTCTCAAATCCTTCAAAAGAATCGAAATCGGAAAAAGAAACCTTTTGTT
The DNA here is from genome assembly GCA_964505215.1 of uncultured Balneola sp. GTDB lineage: Bacteria > Bacteroidota > Rhodothermia > Balneolales > Balneolaceae > Gracilimonas. The sequence continues at coordinate 102,954 of CAZDGU010000007.1, read as the reverse complement.
TGCGTTTGGCCACATCGGCGGCCGTTTGTTTCGTGATTTTTTCTAAAATGTTACTCATTAATAATCGTACAAATTATACTATTCGTTGATTTTGTGCTCATCAAACAAAGCTTTTGATTGTTGCTTTTTTAGAATTTGAAAGTGCCCATTACATCGTTGGTAACATCCATAAAATCGTTTAGCATTTTGCGGGCTTTACCGGATTTTAGTGCTTCTTCAGCCATTTCTTTGGCTTCCATCAAAGATTCTGTTTTACCGGATGCCTGAATGGCAAATGAGGCGTTCAACAAAGCTATATTCTGCTGTGCTTCCGTGGCTTTATTGGCCATTATATTCAAGAGAATTTCGCCGTTGATTTCTTTTTCACCTCCCATCAGGTCATCTAAGCTAACCTTCTGAAAGCCAATTGATTGTGGATCAAATAAAATAGAAGTTGAAACCACTTTATCCTTCAGTTCAAAAATTTCTGACTGAGAGGTTAAGCTCACTTCATCAAGTCCGTCATGGGCGTTAAATGTGTAGGCAAAATCGGTTCCTAAATTAGCTAAAATATGCACCATTTTTTTAGCTACTTCTTTGTTGTAAGCTCCAATTACATAACGCTGCACGCCGGCAGGATTTACCATGGGGCCCAGTATATTAAAAAAGGTGCGAAAGCCCAGCTCACGGCGCGTGGGCATCACGTGTTTCATGGCAGGATGAAACATAGGCGCGAACATAAAAGCCATCCCAATTTCATTAAACACCTCTTCCACCTGCTCTTTTCCTAACTCTATTGCGGCGCCCAAGTGTTCCAACACATCCGCACTGCCGCACTGGCTGGAGGCACTTCTGTTGCCGTGTTTAATCACCGGAACGCCGGCCGCAGCGGTAATAAAAGATGAAGCCGTGGATATATTAAAAGTGCCTGACTTATCGCCGCCGGTTCCCACCAAATCTATGGCACCTTCTACGTCTACCTCAACTTTCACGGCTTTGTCTCGCATTACTTTTACGAAAGCCGTAAGCTCTTCAACCGATTCTCCCTTCAGCCTTAAAGCCGTCAAAAACGCCGCAATTTGCTCTTCCGATACGTTACCTGTCATAATCATGCAGAGTGCTTCTTCGGCCTCTGCCTGCGTCAAATCTTCAGAAAAAGAAAGTTTATTAAGAATATTTTTTAAATCCATTATTGCTGTAACCAGTTTGAAATTAGTTTGGGCCCTTCGGTAGTTAAAATACTTTCGGGATGAAATTGAATGCCTTGAATAGGATATTCTTTGTGCCGAACTCCCTGTATCACTCCGTCCTCAGATCGTGCAGTAATTTGGAGTTCTTCCGGCATGGAATCCGGGTCTAAAACCAAGGAGTGATAACGGGTGGCTGTAAAGTTTTCTTCCGCTTCAGAAAATATCATTTCTCCATTGTGTGAAATCTGTGATGTCTTGCCGTGCATTAACTTAGGCGCATGAACTACTTTTGCTCCAAACACTTCTCCAATAGCCTGATGTCCTAAACAAATTCCTAACACAGGCGTCTCTTTTCCCAATTCTCTGATGATGGCTTCCGTAATTCCGGCCTCATGCGGGCGGCCCGGTCCGGGTGAAATAAGTATTTTTGAAGGCTTCAGTTCTCGCACTTCATCCACCGTCATAGCGTCGTTTCGGATCACTTTATAGTCGTCTGTTTCAGCAGCAATTAAATGGACAAGGTTATAGGTGAAGGAGTCGTAATTATCAATAATCAGAATCACAAGGCGCGGTGTTTAACAGTTTTCAGGTTTGATGATTGAGCTAATGTTGGATAGTACATGATTCTAAAAATGGCGAACTATTCCGGTTACCTTGCGGATGGGTTCCATTACAGATTCTGCTCGCTCTCTGGCTTTTTTGCTTCCTTCGCGGAGCACATCGTGCACATAATCCAGGTTTTCTGCCAGCTTTTTACGCCGCTCACGGGCCTCCGCAAAGTATTCATCAATCATAGCCAGTAATTCTTTTTTGGCATGACCGTAGCCATACCCTCCGGCTCTGTACTTCTCAGCAATTTCGTTCTGCTTATCTTCTTCAGCAAACAGTTTGATGAGTGCAAATACATTATCAGATTCCGGATCTTTTGGGTCCTCAAGCGCCGCAGAGTCCGTTTTGATAGACATCACTCTTTTCTTCAACTCCTTGCCTTCCGCAAACATATTGATGGTGTTATCATAGCTCTTGCTCATTTTCCGGCCATCAATCCCCGGCACAACCGCTACGGATTTCACAATATGGTCTTCCGGTATCTTCAAAAAATCACCCTGATAGGTATGATTAAATTTCCCGGCTAAATCACGTGTAATTTCAATATTCTGCTTTTGATCTTCCCCAACCGGCACAATATCGGAGTGATAAATCAAAATATCGGCTGCCTGCAGAATGGGATAGGTAAAAAGCCCGATATTGGGTTTCAGTCCGGAGGCAATTTTATCTTTGTAAGCAACGGCTTTTTCCATGAGTGAAACCGGGCATAATGTTCCTAAAATCCACGCCAGTTCCGTTACTTGCGGCACATCAGACTGAGCAAAAAAAGTAGCTTTTTCCGGATCTAAGCCCAGCGCTAGATAATCAAGCGTTACGTCGATGGTATTTTGGCGTAAAAGCTCGCCATCATTAAGCGAAGTGAGTGAATGATAGTTTGCGATAAAGTAAAAGGCTTCACCCTTTTCCTGCATGGCAATATGCTGTCGAATTGCGCCAAAATAATTACCGATATGCAGTTTTCCGGAGGGTTGAATACCTGAAAGTATGGTTTTTGTTTTGCTCATTGGGTTGATTTAGTTATTCGCTAATTTTTTTGATTCTATGTAAAACACCGAGGAACAGTTTTGTGAATTTTCAAAAGCCTTCAACCTCTGTACTTTATCATTATAATTTCTATTCAATATCTAAAGCTACGCTCAGCGCCTGAACCAGTGCACCTGCCTTATCCTGAGTTTCTTTGAATTCTTTTACGGGATTGCTATCCGCCACAATGCCGGCTCCTGCCTGTATGTACGCTCTATTGCCGGTAACCACCATGGTTCGGATGGCAATACAGGTGTCCATATTTCCGGAAAAATCGAAGTAGCCTACGGCTCCGGCATAAATTCCGCGCTTGGCAGATTCCAGCTCATCAATAATTTCCATGGCTCTAATTTTTGGAGCACCGCTTACCGTTCCGGCGGGGAAGCACTGCATAAGAGCATCAACCGAAGTTTGATTGTCATCCAGCTCTCCAACTACATCACTCACAATGTGCATTACGTGCGAGTAACGCTCAATCACCTGATTTCGCTCCATTTCCACCGTGCCGGGTTTGCACACTCGTGATAAATCATTACGACCCAAATCTACCAGCATAATGTGCTCGGCTACTTCTTTGGGATCGTTTTTCAAATCTTCTTCCAGTGCCAAATCTTCGGCGTGCGTTTTTCCGCGCGGACGCGTTCCTGCAATAGGCAGCACTCGCGTCTCTCCTTCATGCACGCGCACCAGTACTTCAGGGGAAGAACCCACAAGCTGGAAATCTTCAAAATCCAGATAAAAGAGATACGGCGAAGGATTCACCATGCGTAAAGCGCGATAAAGCATAAAAGGATCACCACTCATATCGGCTTCAAAACGCTGAGAAAGCACTACTTGAAAAATATCTCCTTCATAAATGTAGTTCTTCGCTTTTTCTACAATTTCCTCAAAATAATCCTGCTCCATATTACTGCGAACAGAATCTGTGTCTATACTGAAAGGCCGGCTTTGGTAGTTTGAATTCAGCGCGGCCTTTTCCATCTGATCCAGGCTTTTTTGAGCTTGAGCGTATGCCTCTTCAGCATCGGCTTCCTCTTCAACAAAAACCGTTTTAATTAAAATAACCTGATGTTTTACATGATCGAAGGCAAAAATTTCATCGTAAAAAGCCCAGATAGCTTCCGGCAGATTCAAATCATCTTCCGGAACATCCGGCAGGTCTTCAACCAGACGAAAGGTATCGTAAGCAGAAAATCCTACGGCTCCGCCTTTTAACCGGGGAAGTTCGGGGAGAACCGGTTCGGTATAAGCGGTAGTCAGTTTTTTAAGTTCATCAAAATAAGAATGCTTAATCAGTTCGGTCTCACCATTTTTGGAAAGTGTGGTTTGATGTCCGTCAAACTTCAGCACCTGATAGGGATTTCGACCAATAAATGAATACCGCGCCAGCTGCTCTCCGCCTTCTACCGACTCAAGCAAAAACGGAAATTTGGCTCCTTCTCTGATATTCATAAAAAGAGAAACCGGCGTTAGCACATCAGCCAGCAGTCTTTTATACACCGGAATTGCCGTATAATTTTCACTAAGCGATAAAAATTGTTCTTTATTCATTTCAATAATCGTTAAAAAGATGGTTCCATATATTTATTTTGGCAACCATTACTATAAACAAAAAAACCCACCATTCAGAGAACAGTGGGTTTAAATAGATAATCTTTTCAGTCGCTCATTTACAAAGCGTGCCCACTGTTATATGCAATAACAGGCCACCACCAAGAAATACTATGAGCGTTTTGATTTTTCATAACGCGCCGAATATAAAAGCATCGGTAAGCAGATGCAATTTTGTTTTTTAGAATTTTGGATTTAATGTGTGAATCATCATAAGTTGACCGGGATTTTACTCCTCCCTTCTCTTAAAATAAAAGCAGGTTCTGAGGGTTATAGTACTCGTAATACTCGTTACGAACAGCCCAGCCTGTGTAAAAACTCAAAACTTGAGAATAGACTCTTAAACTTATTAAGAAAAAATCCTCCAAGGATTTAGAATCCTTGGAGGATTTGCTAAAATAACCTGTTTCCCCTAACAAATTTAACCCTGCTTTTTTAACATGGTACTTTTCACACAGGCTGTCCTGTTCGTAATGCCTGCCGGAACCTCCGGTTCCCAACAGATAATACAGACTAACCTCTAATTGTCACATTTCTGAAACGAAAGCTGGCGACAAGAAAAAAACTTTCACCCAAATAAACATTTTTACCAATCTGCATTCACCCCGATTACGGAGATAATAAAAATCGAATCCACATTGGATTTAAGAACCATGAATCCTTACCATTGATATTCACTTTCAAAAACACACAAATTTGAAGCACTTATTCATCTGCGGCGTTTTATTAGCTACTCTTGGCGGAGCATTTTTAGGGTGTGATTCTACCACCTCGCCAAATAATCCGCTGGCCGATATTCCATCCATCACCGGTTTTAAAATAAATCCTACTTCCGTTGAGTTTAGTAAGGATACCGATGGATTTACAGATACCACGCTTACTGTTCATATGACTGTAAAAGCCAAAAATATTGACGATGCAGTTACTCCACAATTTTCTATAGTTGATGAAAGTAGCGGTGAGCTTTTTGCTGAAGGACCGTTTCAGTTCAACCCACAGAATAATGAATATACGGCCGAGTTTAATGTTTCAACAAATACCACTGAGTTTTCTACCTATAAAGTGCATGCGTTTATAAACAATGATGAAGGAAAGGGAAATTCCGCCGAATCTACTTTAACCATCCGTGGTTTTGCGAATGAAAGGCCGGTGATTTTAGAAACGGACAGCCCCGGAACCATCACGCGTCCTACCGATAACAGTGAAATTCCCGCCACATTTACCGCAAAAGTAACCGATGCCGATGGCCAAGATAATATTGAAGGTGTTTTCCTAAGAGTAATTAGCTCAACTTCAGGTGAAGTAGAAGGCTCCCCTTTCCGTATGTATGATGACGGATCTACCTTTGGCGATGCTGTTGCAAACGATTCGGTGTTCACCTGGTCTCTGCCGGTTACGAAAACAAATCAAAATCCAAATCGTGATTTTAATATTGAGTTTTTTGCCAGAGACAAAGGCGGATTGTACAGCGATACGGTTAAAACTACATTCAAAATCAGAGAGTAATTGAAGTTTAGTATGAAATCATTTTTAGGAACTCTGATAATTTGCGTTTGTGCCTATTCATCAGCTTTTGCCCAAATTGTCGGCCCTATTAATTCACAATTTAATTCTATCCGCCAAAATGGTGTGAGTACCATTGCTGCCTATGGCGATACGGTTTGGATCAGCCCTGCCCTGAATAGAAATATTGACAATCGCCCCGAATGGTTTACACCTTTGAACGCAGACAGCGTAACCAATGGAATTGGCCGCGTTTTTTCGCTGGCTCTTGGTAAAGATACCGTTCTGGCCGGACTTGGTTTTTCTTCTGAAATTGAAGGAGGTTCCGTGCATGCCGCTTATGGATATTACAAAAGCACGGACGGCGGCGAAAACTGGCAACACATCAGCTTTTTATTAGATCCCCGTGGCAGCGGCGATACCACTTTTGTGTACGGCGGCCAAACCTACAACCGCATACGAATTACCGTGCCCGAGCAGTCGCCGCCCTATGCCGTAGATTTTAAAGGTGATGTCATTTTTTCAGCCAACTGGGCTTCCGGATTATTGAGAAGCCGGGATTTTGGCGAAAGCTGGGAACGTGTGGCTTTACCTCCCATCAGTGAATCAGAATTAGATCCGCAAAATAATAACTACTATTGGCAGACCTGCCAAAAAGCAGATTCTCAGGGAAATTGCACCGATTCCATCAACAAATATAACGCCGTGCAGGATGATAATTTAAAAGGATTTGGCGTACTTATAGATTCTCAAAATCGCGTGTGGTTTGGAAGTGCCGGTGGAGTGAATGTATCACAAAATGCCCTCACCGCTCCTATCGACAGTATTTCGTGGAAACATATTCGATTTAATAACTCTTCGGACGGCCTGCTGGGCGAGTGGGTTATTACCATTAAAGAAAATCCGGCTAACGGAAATATTTGGTTTACGAACAGAATTACAGCTCAGCCCCAAAAACAAGGATTGGTTTACACCGATGACGGCGGACAAACCTTCAAGCAAATGCTAATTGGAGAGCGCATTAATGACGTGGATTTTAAAGACGGATACACTTTTGCAGCCGGCAGCAGCGGCCTGTTTATCTCTCCGGATGGCGGCGATACCTGGCTGAAATCACCCCAAATAAAAAGCCCGAATACTTTTTTGAAATCATCTGCTACATTTTATTCGGTGAGTCCAACTAATAAACGCATTTGGGTTTCTACCAGCGACGGACTTGCTTCCCACAGCTGCTGTACAGCCAACCAAACATTTGATAATTGGGAAATTACCCGCGTTGACTTTCCTCTTAAAGGCGGCAATATTTTTGACCAAAAAGGCCGGGATGTGAACACGTATGCTTATCCGAATCCATTTTCGCCCAACGAGCATGAATTTGTTCGGCTGAAGTTTGAGGTGAAAAAACAAGGAAACTTAACCATCCGTATTTTTGATTTTGGAATGAATTTAGTGCGCGAGCTGGAAACCGGTTCTTACTCACCCGGCACGTACGAAGCCGTTTGGGACGGTTACGATGGAAAAAACAGAAAAGTAGCCAATGGCGCATACATATATGTGGTAGAAACCGGTGGCAAACAGACGAATGGAAAAATTTTGGTGGTTGATTAATGAAGGTTAAAAACACAATCACACATATCACTTTAGTTACACTGATTTGTTTAGCCCCGGCTCTTTTAAATGCTCAAAATGGCGGCTTTGCAGGTGCTTCTCACCGTATCGGATATAGCGCCCGCGGCATGGCCATGGGCAACGCCATGAGTGCCGTCAGCTCCGAAGGTTCTTTTGCTTACTATAATCCGGCTCAAGCTGCGCTTTTCTCAGAAACTCGGCAGATTGATGTAAGTGCAGGCGCATTAAAATTCGACCGCGTGTTCCAGAGCACGGGAGTTCAGCTGCAGATGCCCCCGACTGCAGGAATTTCGATTCACTTACTCCGAACCGGCGTAACCGACATTGACGGCCGTACCGTGAGCGGATATCCAACCCAAGTATTTGATTTGAATGAGTACCAGCTCTCCAGCAGTTTTGGCATTCGGTTGAGTGATAAACTGAACGCCGGAATTGGTCTTAAATTCAGCATGGCCGACTATCACCCCGAATTAGACAAAGCGTTGACCATAGGCATTGACGCCGGCTTTCTGTATCAAACCGATTCAAACCTGAACATTGGGCTGGCCGTTAAAGATTTATTTGCCAACTATAGCTGGAATGCTCAAAATTTATACAATTTAGATCAGAGTCGTGATGTGGTTAATAACTTTCCCACGCGTATTGTTTTAGGAATGGCTTGGCAAGCTGAGAAGTTCACGGTTTCAGGTGATTTTGAAGTTCAGGCTTATACTTCCGAAACCACTGTTTCCGAACTTTTTGTAGATCAGGGCGTTCCTTCACAAATTCAAACCGACAAAACTATCAACACCTCATCCACGCAGGTGCGTTTGGGTGCTTCCTGGAACGCGCACGAACGTTTTACGCTCCGCGGCGGATGGCAACTTCCCGAAACCAGCGAATTTGACAGCTGGTCGCTAAGCAGCGGATTTTCCATTCATCTTCCTTTTGATGTATTTTCCCCCTCCATCGATTATGCTTTTGTGATGGAACCGTATAGAATTTCAAATATGCACGTATTCTCACTTCGACTGAACTTATGAAAACCGGTTTATTAAGCTTTATTCTTATTTTATTCAGCTCCACCTTAATGGCACAAGGCAGCGGGTTCGAAATGTTAGGCATTTCTCCCACTCCCTATTCGCTGTCCAAAGCCGAAGCCACAACTTCTATTTCTGAAGGTGCTGCGTCCATTTATTCCAATCCGGCTCTGCTTTCTTTGAACGAGTATTCTACCATAGATTTAGGCTATTCGCTATGGATTGCCAACATTAACAATATATTTGGCGGGGTGAATTTCAAGAACGATCGTCGGGCAGTAGCTTTTGCCTTTTACACCTCCGGAGCCGACGATTATGAAGCTCGAAACAATCCGGGTCCACCCAGTGGCGAGTTTTCTATCCAATACGTTTCTATAGCGGCCGCTTACGCTTATGATTTTAACTATTTTGCGTTAGGCGCGGCTTTTCAGTATTTGAATGAAGAAAATTTCACCTATCGAGCTAATGGCTATGCGTTTAATTTAGGAATAGCTCGTCAGTTTTTAGACAATCGGATCCGTACGGGAGTTTCCGTTTCCAATTTAGGGGAAATGGGCAAGTTGAATCTGGATTCCACTCCGCTTCCCACCAATGCAAAAGCCGGTATTTCGGCAGATTTGTTTTCCTTCAACCCGCCAAAAAATGATGATTTGCCTGTCACCGTAGCTGCTTATGCCGATTATGTACATCCGCTGCAAGAAACGGACGATAAAGATTACGCCGATTATTCCACTTCCGATCCCTATTTTAATCTCGGGCTTTCTTTTTCAATTGCTGAAGTTTTAGAACTGAGCGGTGGCTACAAAACACAAAATAACGTACGTCCTGTCTCGTTCGGAGCCGCTTTTGCAACCGATATTATTACCTTCAACTATGCGTTAATTCCTTTTAATACCGGCTACGGAACCGTACATTCTATTGGTATTCAGTACAAATTTTGATTGTGGGTTCAGGCATGGAATCAGCTTCTCTTGATGATATTTATTCGTCTGTTAATAAAGACGCACGCATAATTTATGTGGTTCCCTTAATTCGCTATTCTTATAAAAAATCAGATTACGGCTACCTGCTTTATAAGAAGCTGATTGAGGGTGATAAGTATGATGTCCGGTCTATCAGTATATTAAATCATTTTAAGCTGGTTAGCGGTGGTCTGTTTAACCGAAATGTAATTTTGCATTATCACTGGCTGGAGTTTCAGGATGTGAGAGCGCTAATGGGCATGCCGTGGAAAATGTTATGCATTTACTTATTCCGGCTGTTGGGCGGTAATATTGTATGGACGCTGCACAACGAATTTCCGCACGACCAACGGTACTTAAAACTGCACCGCTATTTGCACAAGAAAATGGCCGATTGGGCTGATGCGCTTCACGTGCACTGCCATAAAGCGATTTCTATAATGAGCCGGCGGCTGGAATCTCCACCTGAAAAGTTTCACATAGTTCCTCATCCGGAGTTTCCGCCCTCTCCTATTCCTGCTGAAGAAGCACGTCAGCACTTGCTTAAACAATATAGCTGCAATCTTTCAGGTGATAGTTCTACCCTATTGATGTTTGGTAATATCAGCCGTTATAAGCAGATAGAGAAAGTGGCTGAAATGGTGATTGGCTTAAAGCACGAATGTAAACTATTGATTGTGGGTCCGGTTAAGAAAGGAAATATGGATTTGTATCGTCAGTTAGAGCGTTTACAAAAACAAAGCGAGCGTCTCATAATGATACCTCATTTTATCCCCGAAGCTCACGTTTCATGGTTCTTCAGTGCTTCAGATATTTGTGTATTTAACTATCGGAATATCTTGTCTTCTGGTGGCTATAATATGGCAAAAGCTTATGGTAAAACCGTTATTGCTCCGGATATTGGCTGTCTTTCTGAAGAACACACAAAAAGCAATGTTCATCTTTTCATTGATCAGAAAGAGTTAAAGAGCCTGCTCATCAAACACACAAAATCCAATTAACGTGGCCAAACTAAAAGAAAAAGCCTTTTGGATTACCATCGGTGATGTTGTAGGGCGCGGACTTTCTTTTGCCACCTCCATTTATTTAGCGCGCACATTAGGAGCCGAGTTTTATGGCTTAATAACCGTTGCCATTTCCATATTAGGATATGCCACGTGGGTGTCTGACTTGGGATTGAATCACATTGGCGCCAGAGAAGCGGCTAAAATCCCTTCCAAACGCATATTTCATCTGATTGAAATTTTCAGAACCAAGCTTTTTTTAGGTCTGATGGTCTTAATTCTTTCTGCCATCATCATCTCTTTTATGGATATGGATACGACCAAAAAGCAGGTAATTTTAGGCTATCTGTTTTCCATCATTCCATATATGGCACTTTTGGAATGGTTTTATTCGGGAAAGCAGGAATTCGGTAAAATCGCGCTTTCCAAAACCGTGAACGGACTGATGTATTTCTTGCTCGTCTTCATATTTATTCGCTCTGTTGACGATGTTGCTTTGGTGCCAATTCTCTACACAGCCGGTGTTTCGGTGGCAGCACTTACGTTGGGTACGTTTGCAATACGAGACAAACCCTTTACGCTGCCGTCCCGAAATATTCAATTATATCAGGATTTACTAAAATCGGCTTCCATATTAGGACTGGGACAGTTTTTTGCACAAATTGTTACGCTGCTGCCGCCTATATTGTTGGGAATATTCCTCACCTTAGAAGATGCAGGCATGTATGGAGCCGCTTTTCGAATCGTGATTTTGGCCATGATGATTGATCGTGTTTTTGTGAGCCTTCTGCTGCCCAATTTAGCTTCACTTTGGACCATCAATCCCGAATCAGCCCGGCAAGCCGTAAACATTGTATTAAAGTTGGTTGTAGCAGGCGGAGCTTTAATTGCTATGATTACCGCCATTTCTGCCGAACAAATCATCGCTACTTTGTTTGGGGATGAGTACCTCGGCAGTGTGATATTTCTGCAAGTTTTATCGGTAATGATTGCCGCTACTTTTATGAACAGTCTGTTTTCTTTTGGGCTGATTGCAACCAATAAAGATAAAAAATACTTCATGGCCACCTCCTTAGGCGGCACCCTCTCCATTGTGCTGATGGTGTTTTTTGCCTTTTTAGGAAACCCATTGTACGTAGCCCTTTCCGTTTCTTTGGCCGAGGTTATTATTACCGCCTTCACCTTTCACTGGTTCAGAAAAACCATTTCCTTTGATTACTTGAAACCTTTACTGGTAAGCTATTCCACAGCTATTTTATTGTTTTTCCTATTTATATTAAGCCCGTTAATGCCGGTACTGAATGCCGCTATTGCAGCCGTAATATTTGTCATCGTTATTTTGGCCACCGGTACGTTGACACAAGATCACATAGCATGGACTCGCAAAAAAATACTAGAATGAATCAGCGACTTTGCATAGGAATTCAGAATTTAGATGTCGCCTGGCGCAGATTGATACATCAGCTGGGCATTTGGGTTGAAGAAGTCGATTATTCAAAAGAATTGGCTACAAACTACAGCGTCATCATTCTGAACAAAAAGCCGGACGATCAACAAAAAGTTTCTTTAAAAGAATATCTGGAACAGCAGGGAAGCCTTTTAGAAATGGGAGTGCATGCTGTTTTCACCCCAAAAAGAAACACGACTTCTGCTTACTCCACTTTTTTGGTGAATGACGAAGCCGACTCTATTTTTGCTCACGTACCTTATGTTGATGTGTACGCTCCGGTTCGCCTGCATTCATCGCAGCGGTTTTATGGAGGATTGATAGATATTCAGTCTTCGAGAGAGCATAATCTTGCATTTTTTGGAGCTCCCATAACCGCCTTAATGCAAGATCGGCGGTATCATCGCAAGCGTTTTTTCAGTCCTCATCACCCCTTTCCGGATGAAATTGTAAGTAAAGTATCCAAAGATAGTTTATCTGAATTGTTCAGAACTGTTCTCAAAGAGCTTCACTTTAAAAGAGAGCTGCCATTTATTGAGAAATGGGCTTCACCAACTCCCAAGCCCGCATTTTCCTTTCGAATTGACAGCGATTTTGGGGATAAGCAGTCCGTTATTTCTCTTTATGAAGTGCTTCAGAGAAATGAAATTCCGGCTACGTGGTTTCTGCATGTTGAGGCACATGAGGAGTGGTTAGATTTATTTCAGGATTTCAAGCATCAGGAAATTGCACTGCACGGATATGAGCACGGGACCTCTTCATCACACAAAAAAACGCAGCAGAACATTCAGAAAGGAAAACAACTTTTAGAACAAGCCGGCTTCACCCCAACCGGATTTACCGCACCGTATGGAATCTGGAATGCAGCCTTACGAAAATCACTTGAATCCTTTAGCTTTAAATACACTTCTGAGTTCACTTTTTACTTTGACGGCTTACCGCTGCAGCCCGAAAATGAACAGCTTCCCATTCAAGTTCCTGTTCACCCCATTTGTACGGGAAGTTTGAGTAGAAAAAGATATTCAGCTGATGAAATGCTGGCTTATTTTAAGTTTGTGCTCCAAAATAAACGAGCTCGCTATCAGCCTGCTTTTCTCTATCATCACCCGCTTCAGCCCGGACTTTCTGTATTTGATGAACTCTTCAAGAATGTTTATAAAATGAAGTTTGAGCCACTTAACTTACATCAGTTTGCACAATTTTGGGAAAGCAGGAATGCGTTCAGCTTTACGGCTCGAATGCAAGACGGACGGGTTTTTATTGAAGATTCTTCGGATGCTTCAAAATACCTGCAGGTTTCAACCGGGCATCATCAGTTTCATTTAGTGCAGACTTCCGAAGACGTGGTAAATCTCACAAATAGCACAAAATTTGAGTATTCGAAACCCTATCTTCCAAATCCTGAACAAGTTAAAGAACTGAAATCTAACCGATTCTCACTCCTTAAAACCTCACTATTAGATTGGAACAACAGAATTCGATTATAAAAGTTGGCTACATTGCTCCCATGAGTATTGCGGCGGTTCGGGGAGGCTTGCGTACTCAGGCGCTGCAAACTATGGCGCATATTTCCAATCACGGTGTGGAACCCGTTCAGCTATCTCCTTGGGCAGATGTAAGTGAGCTACAGCTCGATTTAGTGCACGTATTTGGAGCTTCTCTCGAAAACGAAGGAGTGATGCGCCGCCTTCACGAAATGGAAATCCCCTTAGTGCTCTCCCCTGTGTTCTTCAACAACAAAAAACCCGGGATGATAAAAGCAGCGCTAAAAATGGAAAAATTTATCCGCATTTTTAACAAAGGAATTCATTCCGACTTAAGCGTTAGAGCCGGCCTGTGTAATTTGGCTTTAATGAACTTCCCGAACACCGCCTCAGAAGGTAAATTGATTCATGAGGCTTTCTCGGTTCCTAAAAAGAATATTTCGGTGATTCCCAATGGCGTAGAAAAGTACTTTAAGAAAGCTGACGCTGCCCTCTTCATTGAAAAATATAACCTTCAGGATTTTGTATTGTTTGTGGGTCAAGCCGGAGCCCCTCGCAAAAATGTAATAAAACTTCTTGAGATAGCTCCCAAAATTGATGCACCGGTTGTAATAATTGGTTCTTTCTTTCAGGATGAATATGGAGAAAAGTGTAAGCAATTAGCCGAGAAGTCCGGCAACGTAACACTTGTTGAAACACTTCCTCACAATTCTGAATTGCTGGCATCCGCTTACGCTGCCGCAAAGGTGTTTGCGCTTCCATCGCTGTTCGAAACACCCGGAATTGCAGCCATGGAAGCGGCCTTGGCAGGAGCCGAAGTAGTGATTACCGAACGTGGCGGTACTAAAGAATACTTTGGGAATTTTGCGCAATACATCGATCCCAATTCTTCCGAATCTCTCTTAAAAGCCATTAAAAAAGCCTTAAACGGTAAGAGAAATCCTGAATTGAAGCAGCGCATTTTAACAAACTATACCTGGGATAACATTGCCAAACTAACTGCTGAAAATTATCGGAGATTATTACATTGAAAAAGGTACTCGTTGCATTTGGAACCCGACCTGAGGCTATAAAACTGGCTCCTGTTGTTAAGGCTTTGCAAAAAACTGCACAACCTACGGTACTTCATAGCGGCCAGCACCGCGAGCTGGTCACTCCTATCCTTTCTCTATTCAACATTCGGCCGGATATTTATTTAGACGTCATGCAGCCCGGGCAGGATTTGTTTTCATTGACCCAAGTACTGCTTCCCAAATTAAAAAGCGCACTCACCGATGCCAATCCTGATTTTGTGATTGTTCAGGGTGATACTTCCACGGCCTATCTTACGGCTCTTGCGGCTTTTTATTTGCAAATTCCCGTTCTGCACGTTGAGGCGGGACTGCGTAGCCACAACCCTTATAATCCGTTTCCTGAAGAAATGAACCGGAAGCAGATTACACATCTGGCGCACCATCACTTTGCTCCTACTTTACGAAATAAGGGAAATCTTCTAAAAGAAGGCATTCCGGAAGACAAGATTACCATTTCCGGTAATACGGTGGTGGATGCTTTGCAGGCCATCACTAAGTCCCAGACTTTTGAGGAGTCTGCGCCTGACATCCTTTCTAAAATCACTGAAAAGGATCAGCTTGTCGTTTTGACGGCACATCGAAGGGAAAACCATGGTACACCCTTGGAGCGCATATTTACAGCTGTTAAGCTGATTTTAGATCAAAACGAGCGGGTGAAAGTTGTTTTCCCGGCTCATCCAAATCCTAACGTTTTACGAGCAATTGAATCTGCTGAAATTACCGGCAATCGCTTCATTCAAACCGAACCGATTGATTACCTCTCATTTCTTCACATTTTGCACAGAGCCGATCTTATTTTATCCGATTCGGGAGGAATTCAGGAAGAGGCTTCAGCCATAGGAAAACCGGTTCTGGTGCTTCGTAACGAAACCGAACGACAAGAACTTATAGAGTTAGGCTTGGGAGAGTTAGTCGGCTCAGACACTCAAAAAATTGTGTCTAAAGCAGCGCATATTCTTAAAAATAATGTTCAGATAAATCCATCTTCTATTTTTGGAGACGGAACAGCAGCTCAAAAAATAGCCGATGTTATAGCCAATCAGCTATAATCCTGAAACTCATCAACCCCTTCCGGGCCGTAATCATCCGTAAAAAACTGGATGGCGCCTATTAAAATACCTTTCAGCATAAAAATGGTGAATACGGCCATCAAACCATATTCTTTAAAAAGCAGGATAAGTAGCAGGTACCCCACAAAAAGCAGAAACTTTCCACGCTGTTTTTTAATGGTTTCACGGTCAAATTTCGGAATTTTATCAAATGGCAGGGTGCTTACCATTAGGAACGAAATAATCACCACAAAAGGAATCAGTACGGAATTAACGCCATTATCCAAAAAGGTAAAAAGCTCCAGCGAATCTTTAAATGTCAGAAAAAAGGCTCCCAAAATGATGGCTTGAGCCGGAATGGGCACGCCTACAAAAAAGTCTTGGCTGGGCATAAGCCGTGCATTTACGTTAAACCGGGCCAGGCGTACGGCACCGCATAAAGGAGGTAAAGCGCTTATCATCACGCCCAAAAAGCCAAGCTCGTACAGGCTCCAGGTGTAAATTAAAAAGCCGGGTGCCACACCAAAAGAAACCATATCACTGATGGAGTCTAATTCAATGCCAAAGTCGCTGGTGGCGTTGGCCAGGCGGGCCATCAATCCGTCAAATACATCAAACAGGCCGGCTAAAGCAATCAGCCAGGCTCCGCGTTCCAGCTCACCGTCTGCAATGGAAATAATGGCTAAAAACCCGCTAAAAAGATTCATCAGCGTAAAAAAGCTAGGTACCGCAATCTTTTTATTAACGGGCGGTTTGGTTTCTTTTATCCGCTTTCTGCGCTGTTTAAATGAATGGTATTTTCTTTGAATAGGATATTTCATCCTTTAATTTCTCCCAAAATAGATTCGCCTGCTACCGTAGTGTCTCCGGGTTTTACTTTCACTTCTACGTTGCCCGGAACCACTACATCCATACGCGAGCCAAACTTCATAATTCCAAAACGCTCTCCGGCCGTCAGTTCATCGCCTTCTTTAATATGATAGACTATTCTTCGAGCTAAAAACCCGGTTATTTGACGAAAGAAAATTTTTGTTTTTGAGGGATGAAGTACGCCAAAATCGGCTCGCTCATTCAGCTCTGAGGCTTGCTCAGCCCAGGCCATTAAATACTCGCCGGGATGATATTTCAGGTACTCCAGCTTGCCGCTAACCGGATTTCGGTTCACATGTACATTCAGCGGTGATAAGAAAATACTGATTTGAGTTGCTGTCTCTTTCAGGTAAACATCTTCCTCAATTTCCTTAACAAAAACCACTTTCCCATCAGCGGGTGAAAGAATTAGCGAATCATCATCGGGAGGAAAACGCTCAGGATCCCGAAAAAAATAAATGGTTAATCCGGTAAGAATTACCAGGGCTGTATATAATATATAGGCAATCCAGTCAGGTAAAAAATAATAGGCAAAACCGGCTATTAAGGCAGAAACTACTACAACAAAAAGTATGGTTGAATAACCTTCGCGTGCAAGCATCTTATAATCCAAAATACCTAAATGCATCGTTAAACATCACAAAAATAAACAATCCAATCATGATGAAAAAACCAATTTGCTGAGCAACCATTCGCACTTTTTCTGAAGGCTCGCGCCGCGTAATGCCTTCATAAATAAGAAATACCAAGTGGCCGCCGTCTAAAGCCGGGATGGGTAAAATGTTCAAAATAGCCAGCGTTATGCTAAGTAATGCCGTTATGTTCCAAAAGCCAATCCAGCCGGCCTGGTCGGTTGCTTCGCGGGTAATGTTGGCAATAGCGATGGGGCCGCCCAAATTTTGGGTGACTGAAATATCACCGGTAATCATGCGGGCAAAGCCTTGCAAAATACCTACTGTTTGCTCTTTGGTTTGATCGTATCCTTCTCCGATTGATTCAAACAGGCCGTAATCGATGCGCTTGGCACCAAGAGTTGCTAAACTTGGAGCGGCTACTCCAATGGTTTTTGTCTCCGGATCGGGTAGGATAGATGCATAAAACAAGGAATCTCCGCGCTGTACTCCAAATGTAATTGCTGTATCAGCCTGCTGTATAATTTCAACCAGCTGCAGCCAATAAAGGATATCATTTCCATTAGCTGAAACAATTTTATCACCGGCTTTTAGTCCGGCCTCAGCAGCGGGCCGCCCCGCCGGAACGGATGAAATGGTACTGGGCAGTACATGGCTGAGATCTAAAAATCCACGCGTTTGCAGGCTGTCTAAGTAGCGTGAAGCAACGGGAATTTGTACCTCACTCCCGTTTCTTAATACCGTGTAATTCAAATTATCTGCCGTAAGCTGTGAGGCTGAAACTAAATCATTAAAATAGTTGACCCGGCTCCCATTTACACCAACAATTTTATCGCCGGTTTCGAATCCAATTTCGTGTAAAATAGATGTTTCTGACACATAAATTCCATCCGTTTCGTCAATCGGAAGCACGGCTTTTCCTTGAGTATAAGTAAGCCCAAAATAGATGAAGAAGGCCAAGATCATATTGAAAATCACGCCGGCGGTAATAGTAATAACACGCTGCCATACCGGTTTACTTCGGTATTCCCAATCTTCGGGTTTTTTGGCTAAGTGGTCGGTGTCCATGCTTTCATCAATCATTCCAGAAATTTTAACATAACCGCCTAAAGGAGTTGCTCCAATGCAGTAATCTGTATCTCCTTTTTGAAACCCCCACACACGAGGCGGAAACCCAATGGAAAAGCGCTCAACACGCATACCGAATAATTTAGCGGCTAAAAAGTGTCCGAGTTCGTGTATAAAAACTAAAATCATTAAAGCCCCACCGAAAATGAGGAGCGTATTTAATAAATTTAAAAACCAATCCATATAAATTATGTAATAATTAAGCTCGCATAATTGCGCGTCTCTTTATCTATTTCTTTTAACGTCTCTGGTTGTAAACTATCGCTTGAATCTATTTTAGCCAAACTTTTTTCTACAATTTCAGGGATGTGAATATAACTAATTTCTCTATTTAAAAATCGACTTACGGCAATTTCATTAGCTGCATTTAATACGGCCGGCGCATAGTTTCCCCGGCCAATACTATCCATTGCAAGCTTTACACATGGGAATTTTTCGTAGTCAACCGGCTCAAAACTGAGCTGCTGTGCCTGCTGCCAATCCAGCCTCGGTGTTTTTAATTTCATTCTGCCGGGATGACTGAGCGCATAAATAATGGGTACCTTCATATCGGGCAGGCCCAGCTGTGCCTTGCCGGAACCGTCCACAAAAGTGACTATGGAATGAATGATGCTTTGGGGATGAATTACCGGCTCTATCTTCTCAACAGGAATATCGAACAACCAATGGGCTTCTATAATTTCTAAGCCTTTGTTCATCATGGTAGATGAGTCGATGGTTATTTTCGCCCCCATGCTCCAGTTAGGATGTTTTAGCGCCTGCTCTACCGTAACATCTCTCATTTGCTGCTTGGTGAATGTACGAAAAGGGCCACCGCTGGCCGTAATTACAATTTTTTCAATATCCGACATGTTCTCGCCGGCCAGGCACTGCAGCATGGCGCTGTGCTCCGAATCAACGGGGATTAATTCTGCGCTCGTTTTTGCAACTTCATCTGTGATTAACTTCCCCCCAACCACTAACGATTCTTTATTGGCCAGCGCAATCCTCTTCCCCGCCTTTGCCGCTTCATAAGTAGATTCAAATCCCGCAAAACCGACCAATGCATTCAGGACAACATCTACTTCTTCCAAAGCCGCTATGTTGGGCAGATGTTCTGCACCGCTAAGCACTTCTGCGTTTTTTGTGGCTTGCTTAAGGCTTTGGTAATGCGCCCCGTTACCAATTACGATGAATTTTGGATTAAACTCATCAGCCTGCTTAGCCAGCAGCTCCCAGTTCTTATTAGCCGAAAGTGCTACTATTTGAAACTTTTCGGGATGCTGCCTAACAATCTCCAAAGCTTGCGTTCCAATGGAGCCCGTAGAGCCGAGAATAGCCAGTTTTTGTATATCCAAAATCCTTTACTTTTTAGTTCTGCTTAAAATTAGTGAATGATTGTTCAAAAGCCCATTTCTTTTGCCACTTCATACATTTGAGCATGCGCCCTTACGGTTTCTTGTAATGTAGGCGCATATCCGCCGGAGAGTAATAAGGCTAACGGGTAATTTTTTTGGGTGATGCTTTCTAAAACAATTCTGTCCCGCTTTCTCAATCCTTGTAAGGTGAGTGATAGCCGTCCGAGATGATCGGTTTCCAGCGGATCAATTCCACCTAAATAAAATACTAAATCCGGGGTGAACCGAGACCATATCTCATCTAAAGCATCAATTAGTGCCCGATGATATGCTACATCCTCGGTGTTATCCGGCAGACCAACATCTAAATCGGATGGCGGCTTTTTAAATGGATAATTATTTTCACCGTGTATTGAGAAAGTAAAAACATCCGGATCGTCTTTAAATATAAAAGCCGTTCCATTTCCCTGATGTACATCACAATCTATCACTAACACTTTGTTCACCCATTTAGAACGTTGAAGAGCCCGAATAGCAACGGCTACATCATTAAACACACAAAAACCTTCGCCATAATCGGGCATGGCATGGTGAGTTCCTCCCGCCAAGTTACCCGCAATTCCATCTTGAAGAGCCATTAAACCCGTATTCAAAGTTCCCTGAACAGCTAACCTGGAGCGAATAGCCAACGACTTAGACCAAGGTAAACCCATTCGCCTGACTTCCTTCCTGTCAAGCGTTCCTTCCCAAACAGATTGAGCATAAGACTGGGTGTGCACAGTCATTAAATCGGATAAATCAATCATAGAAGGTTCTATGACGTCTTCTACAAATACAATCTGATTTTGAAGCAAATATTGATGAAGTCCCCTGAATTTTTTCATCGGGAACACGTGTTCATCAGGAATAGTAGCGTAATAACCGGGGCTGTAGCTAACTCTCAAGGTTTGAATAAATCAATTTAATTTAATGATGCCCATCATCCTGCCGCTTTTTTCTTTCTGGCGGCGATATGAAAAGAAATTGGGATTGATGAGTGTGCAGCTTTCTTCAATTTCAATATGATGAGGGTCAATTCCCTCCAACAAAAGCTGATGCCGAATGAATCCTTGCAAATCTACATGTGGTTTACTGAATTCGGATCTGTTTACAAATCGCTCAGGAAATAATTTGGCTACCTCTTCCCCAACTTCAAAATTCTGCATAGAAATGCAGGGACTTATAAATACTGAAATTTGGGAAAGCTGAGCACCCAGTTTTGTCATTTTCCGGAGCGTTTTAGGCACAATTTCTCCCACTGCTCCTCGCCAGCCTGCGTGTGCAGCACCTATTACTTTATTGTCCGAATCGCCAAATAGCACTGCTGCGCAATCGGCCACTTGAATAGCTAAGGCTAAATTTTGCTGTACTGTTACAAAAGCGTCTGTATGTTCATAAACTCCGGCTTTTGTCACTTCTTTCACCTCTGTTTTATGAACCTGAACTGCATAAGCCACCTGAGTGGGATCTACCTGAATACTTCGAAGCCATATTGCTCTGTTTTTTATAACAATAGCCTCTGCCTCATTGGTATTGAGTCCTAAATTCAATCCCGGAATTTCGCGCTCTTCGTTTATATTTTCTGCATTTCTAAGCGAAAACCAACTGGAGATGTTGCCATCGTTCAATAACTTTGGTCGAAGATTTCTAATGGGGGAATACATCGTCCAGTTTCATTTTTATGAGTCCGAGAGGAAATTCTTTTCCGGTCCATAACTTGAATGATTTTGCGCCCTGATAAATCAGCATATCAAGTCCGCCAACCGGAATTCCTCCCACTTTTTTTGCTTGTTTCAGAAAAGTAGTTTCTTGTGGATTATATACCACATCATAACAAATTTTATCAGCCAATAGCTCTATTTCATCTTCCTGAACGGGTGAAGCTGCGGTATTTGGAGTCATTCCCAGTGGTGTTGCATTTATAATAATCGCTGCTTCTTCACCATAAGCCGCCCAATTATCATAAGTACACCGGATAATGCCCTCCTCTTCCTTATACCGTGCCGGACGCCTGGATACCATTACAATTTCCATGATTCCCAGTTGCTGTAGCGCAAAAGAGATGGCCTTGGTTGCACCGCCTGTTCCAAAAATAACGGCTCGTTGTCCTTCAAGCTCGTGCTCCATTTCTTCCAGTGGTGCCCGAAATCCATATTCGTCGGTATTTTCCCCAATCAGTCGGCCATTATTTTTAACAATGGTATTTATTGCTTGAATGGATTGTGCTTCCGGACCAAATTCATCCATCGCATCCATGAACCGTTCTTTATAAGGAATGGTAATGTTAGCACCCAAAAAAAGATCATTATTAAAGTGGGCAAGCAGCCAGGTAATTTCACTGTTGCGAACAGAAATGGCGTGATATTCTCCGGGCAAGTTATGATGTTGAAGTGCAGTATTATGCATCAGCGGAGATACACTGTGACTTATGGGGCTGCCAATAAGCAGATAGTGAGGTTTTTGAGCCGATTCAGTATTTAAAAAAGAGGTTAAATCCATAAAACTAAAAGTAATGACAAAAAAAATGCGCATCTAAAAGATGCGCATTAAATAAGTCAGAATTTGTTAATTCTTTATGCCGTTACTTCTTCTTCGGCTTCTTCACTTTCGCTTTCGGAACCAAGGGGAGCTTCTTTAAAAGTTCCACCTTCTACAAGTTCTTTAAACTTTTGAAGATCTTTCGCTAATTGCTCGGCAGAGTTTTCAATAAAAGTAGCTAACTCTTCAGCAGGATCACCGAAAAATGTCCGATAGTTTAGAGAGAACTCAACACGGGTTCTTTCGCCATTATCTAATGGAGTAAAGCGAATAGTACCGGTTTGGTTAAGGTTACCGTTAATGGTAATCCAAGCAAAACGTGTATTCCGTAAGTTGTCAATAAGATTGGTTGTCCATTTGTACTCTTCGCCGCCAATTACGGTTTGGTATTCAAAAGTTTGAGAATTTATTCTCTCTACTTTGTCTATGCGGTCCAAGAACTTAGGGAAATCACATGGGTTGCTTAGGAATTCATATACTTTGGCAAGAGGTAAATCAATTTCGATTCTTTCGTGCGCCATAATTTAATACTTGGTAGTTAGATCGTTAGAATTGTATTCTTTTGATGAACTGGTTGTCATGAAAAAAGGCAGGACTCACCCAGATTGCTCTAAAAATACGGATAAAAAGCTTAAGGCTCAATATTCTTTAACGTTAAATGTTGAAATTTTTTATGACTAGAGCCTTATATTCTCCCGCTATTTACAAATACCTGCATTTAAGCCCGATCCTTCATGTTTTTAAGATGTTTATGAAGAACTTTCATGATTTCTTCATGCACTTTTGAAGCCTCTCTCCCGCCCTCAATCGTTTTAAAGCGCGCTTCGGTTGAAGCCAAATGGTCGAAGCCTTCAGATACTCTTTCAAAAAATGCATTTCCTGAGCGTTCCATTCTGTCTTTCTCAAATCTTTGCGTTCGTTCAATGGCTTCTTGAAGACTCAAGCGCAGATAAAAAGTCAGATCCGGCTTAATATGGTGAGTAGCAATTTCATTTATTTGCTGAATTTCATTTAGTGGCAGGCTGTTTCGGCCAAACCCTTGGTAAGCGGTAGTCGAATCATAGAAGCGATCCAGTATTACCATTACGTTTTCTTTAAGCAGCGGTTTTACCTTTTCGGCTACTAACTGAGAGCGTGCCGAGGAAAATAGCAGCAGCTCGGTAATTGGGTCAATTTCAAGCTCAGGATTCAGCAGCATTCCCCGAATCATTTCAGAAACATCTGTGCCGCCGGGTTCCCGAAGCACTTCAACCCGATAACCCATTTCTAATAACTTTTCTTTAAGCAGTGAAATTTGTGTTGATTTCCCGCTTCCGTCTATTCCTTCAAATGTAATTAGCATGGGCTAAAGTTAAGGAGTTTTTAGCTTAGGTAACCAATCATTTTGTTTCCCCGAAAGTACCCGGTTGTTTTAACTGCTTCATTCATAAACTCTGACAAGAGGCGGTGGAGAAATCACAAAACACAAGCTTCCCACCAATAAGAGGATGGGTTCAACCCCTTGCCTAAGAAAAATCTTTAGCCGCGCCAAACCGGTACGTTAGAGCAGGCTTCACCGTACATAATTTTTTTAGCTTTCCCCATAAGCTTATTTGTAGCGTACAAATATATTGAATCAGGCACGTGTACTTTTCCACAGCCTTTCAGCAGTACAAACTTATCTTCATATTTATCCCAATCGTAATTTTCCATTGCTCTCTCATACAGCTGATGTTTCACATTTTCCGGGGTTCCTTTAAATACTTCTTTAGCGAAATCTGAAGCATGGGCAGTAATCAGCATCCAAGCCCATGGGGCTATAATGGCATCTGTACTGCAATAAACAGCCAAATATTTACCTTCGTACTGCTTCCAGTCAAATTCTTTTACGTATTTCCGAAAGTCTTTCTCTTTCAGCATTAACTCTTTAAACAGAAACTGCTTGATGTCTAACTCTTCAACAGCAGTTGGGTCGTTAAACTCCTGTAAGTCTAACGTAATAAGCTTCGTATTCTGTTGAATTTTATTAACTATAACGTCTTTGGCCATAGGAATAAAAATTATTGATTAATGAGTGCAGAAAGGCAGCCGCAACTCAAAAGGGATGAATAATTAAATGGAGAAAGATTCTCCGCACGAACAGGTTCTGCTGGCATTAGGGTTTTTAAAATGAAACCCCTCGCCATTAAGACCATCGGTATAATCCAGTTCTGTTCCGGCTAAATACAGAAAACTGCGCATGTCTATCATTATTTTTAAATCTTCAATTTCAAACAATTTGTCATTTTCTGTAACCTCAGCATCCGAATCAAAATCAAGATTGTAGGTTAAGCCGGAACATCCGCCACTTACTACACCAACGCGTAAAATAGCCTCATCGGGAACCTCTTGCTGTTCCCGAATTTGGCGTATGCGTTCCGTTGCTCTGTTTGTAATGGAAAGTTCCATAGTTTTAAAACAGCTTAAACTGAAATTACCTGAATTTCAGGGTCTATTCGTCTTACCATGCTTTCAATGGCATACAGCGTGCCGGTAGTAGCCGTTGGGCACGTACCGCAAGCACCTTGATAATGTACTTTCAGGCGATTATGCTCCAATCCCAATACTTTCAATCCACCGCCATCGGCAAGTAAATAAGGCCGTACTTGTTCATCAAGCATTCGTGTTATTTCTTTTAGGCGAGGATCATCAGAGCCACGTACTTCAGCACTTTCGTGTACGTGAGAGTCGTCTTCTTCGTGTAAAATAGCTTCCGCTTCACGAATTGGCGGTGCCAGTTTCCGGAGCAATTCAGACCAAACAGCGGATCCGTCTTGGGTTACCGTAATGTATTTATCTACGTAATAGACGTTAATTACGCTATCTACGGCAAATAAAGCGGATGCCAGCTCATCTCCTTCGGCTTCAGCGGCATTTTCAAATGAGCGCGTTGTTCCTTGCGTTAAAGGTTCGGCCAGCACAAAACGCATGGCGTCTGGGTTAGGGGTACGTTCTATTTCTTTAATTTTAGCCATGATACTGTATTTAGTTTAGAAAAATTCTTTTACGTAGTTAATTCCATCTGCCAAACGGTCAATATCTTCTTCATTATTGTAAAATGAAATAGTTGCCCGCACGGTTCCTGGAATATTATAATAGTCCATCACAGGTTGCGTACAATGATGACCGGTACGCACGGCAATTCCTTTTTGATCTAAAATAGTGCCCACATCTGTGGGGTGAATTCCATCCAGCATGAACGAAATAACGGATGCTTTCGCTTGGGCATTTCCAATAATATTCAGCCCTTCTATTTCAGTCAGTTTATTTGTTGCGTATTCCAGCAACTCATGCTCTCGTTCCGCTATATGTTCCATTCCAATTTCATTTAAGAAATTGATGGTTTCAGCGAATCCTACTCCGGCTGAAATGGGCGGCGTACCTGCTTCAAATTTATGAGGAAGGTCGTTCCAGGTAGTTTTCTCAAACGTTACCTTATCAATCATATCGCCACCACCTCGGTATGGCGGCATCTCATTCAGCAGCTCTTTTTTACCATATAAAATTCCAAATCCGGTTGGACCGCACATTTTATGGGCTGAGAACGCATAAAAATCTGCATTCAGTCCCTGAACATCCACCACGCTATGGGCAATAGATTGTGCTCCATCAATAAGTATAGGTGCATCCGCTTTGTGAGCGGCATCAATCATTTCTTTAACCGGGTTCACGGTTCCTAACGCATTAGAGACGTGCGTGGCCGCAACCATTTTGGTTTTTTCGGATAGCAGTTCATGGAATTGCTCCATATCCAGCTCACCGTTTTTTAATAAAGGAACGACTTTTATAACAGCGCCCGTTGCCTCTGCCACAATTTGCCAGGGCACAATATTGGCGTGATGTTCCATTTCAGTAAGAAGGATTTCATCTCCTTCTTTAAAATACTTACGCCCGTAACTGTTGGCCACCAGATTTATGGAATCTGTAGTTCCGGTGGTATAAATAATTTCTTCTAAATGCCGGGCGTTTATAAAATCTTTTACTTTGGTGCGGGCGGCTTCAAACGCATCGGTTGCCTGCTGGCTTAGGGTATGAATTCCACGATGCACATTAGAGTGCTCGTAAGAATGATAATGATTAATCCGATTGATTACAGATTGAGGCATCTGTGCAGATGCGCCGCTGTCTAAATATACAAGCGGCTGCCCGTTTACTTTTTGATTGAGCGTGGGAAATTGATTTCGGATTCCCTCCCAATCGATGCCGGTTTTTGCGGTATTTTTACTCAGCGTTTCTTTCATAAACTCTTTGATAACACTGAGCTTTAGCGAAGAATCTTAACAAGTTGTTAAGATTCTTCGCAACTGTGCTCAGCTATATTTTACTGATCCACTTCAGCGAGCTTTTCATCTCGGCTGGTGAACTTTATAACTTCGTCTAATAATAACTTGTGAACCGATTCTACTTCCATGTTCGCAATACTTTCGAGGGTAAATGCGTACACGAGCAGTTCACGTGCTTTTTTCTTCGTTAAGCCACGGCTGTGCAGGTAAAACACCTCTTCTTCGCTCAGCTGACCAATGGTAGCTCCGTGTGAGCAAAGCACATCATCAGCAAAAATTTCGAGCTGGGGTTTGGTGTGAACCGTTCCGTCATCCGATAGCAGCAGGTTTCTGTTTTCCTGGAAAGAGTCAATTTTTTGAGCGTCTTTTCGCACAAAAATCTTTCCGTTAAAAATAGAATGTGCTTTATCGTTCACCACTACTTTATGCAGCTGGTGACTGTTTGCGTGGCAGAAACGATGATCAATGGCTGAATGCGTATCGGCAATTTGATCGCCGTCAATCAGTACTAAACCATCAATGGTAAAATCTACTTCTTCATCATTTTGCACTACACGCGGGTCGTTTCGGAACAGCTTGGCTCCTAAACATATGGTGTAGGAATGATATTCAGCATGCTTTTCCAAGTGCGCAATAGGTCGGGAAATATGCGTAGCTTTTTTGCTGTCGCGCTGAATTCGCGCATGGTGAACATGAGCTCCTTCAAACAGCTTAAATTCATTTACCGGAATATTCAGGTATTCATTTTCGGTAAGCGCAATATGCTCTTCCACAATAGTAGATTTTGAAAACGCTTCTCCCACAAATAGAACACGAGGTGTGGCGTAAAAAGGTTTTTCAGCATCTGTGAAAATACTCAGAATATGGATGGGTGCTTCTACTTTTGTTTCTTTAGGAACGTAAATAAAAGCTCCATTTCTGAAGTTGGCATCATTCAGTGCCGAAAACACATCGTCATCCCTGTCATAATAAGGATTGTAGGTGCCTAAATGTTCTTTCAGAATTTCTGAATCTGAATGTTCTGCTATGGTGCCAACAATTACATTTTCAGGGATGTCTGAAGTTGAAGATCGTTCAGCATCGAACTCACCGTTTACAAAAACCAGGCGGCTGTTGGTAGCCTCCGGCAGGTAATGTTCGCTTAAATCGCCGGCATTTGCTGCTCCTGCTTTGGCAGGTGGCACAAAGTGATTTCGGCTTATTGATCTAAGATCTGTAAATCTCCATTCTTCGTCCTTTTTGTTTGGAAAGGGGAATTCTACAATCTTTCCTGCTCCTCTTTTATTCAGCGCACCAATGGCTGAGAGGTCCGAAAAGTTGTCAAAATCTCCATCCAAAAAGTTCGTTATAAATTCTCTTTCTTTAACAGCTATACTCATTTCTGAGGTTCTCCATTTAGCAAATATTCTTTTTCTAACCAATCGTAACCCTGCTCTTCAAGCTCCATTGCAAGAGTCTTATCACCGGATTTTACGATTTTACCATCCATCATTACGTGCACAAAGTCGGGCGTAATGTAATTTAGCAGTCGCTGATAGTGAGTAATTAACACAATGCCTTTTTCCGGGCTTGCAATTTTGTTGATTCCGTCCGAAACAACTTTCAGGGCGTCAATGTCCAAGCCGGAGTCTGTTTCATCCATAAAAGCTAATTTTGGATTCAGCACCGCCATTTGGAATACTTCGTTTTTCTTTTTCTCACCGCCTGAAAAACCGGTATTAATGCTACGCTCCAGAAACTCATCTTTCATATCAATGACGTCCAGTCGCTCTTTCAGGTAGTCATCAAACTCAAGGGGATCCAGTTCTTCTTTGCCATTTACGCGTGCAATGGTGTTGTACGACTCGCGAAGCAGCGTTCGGTTTGTAATTCCGGGTACTTCTACCGGATATTGGAATGCTAAGAACAGGCCCAGGTGAGCACGCTCATCCGCATCCAGTTCTGATATTTCTTCACCTTCAAATAGAATCTCACCTTCTGTGACTTCATATTCTGGGTGACCCGATACCACTTTGGCAAGCGTACTTTTACCGCTTCCGTTAGGGCCCATTATGGCGTGAATTTCACCCTTATTAATGGTCAGGTTCACACCTTTTAAAATTTGCTCATCTTCGCCTTCAACCGAGGCATGTAAGTTTTTAATCTCTAACACGTTATCTGTTTTTCTTTTTTTGATTTAAAGTTCTTTTACAATGAAACTTCATTCCCCGGAACTGTTCCGGGAATGAATTTTAGGAAGATTATCCTACACTACCTTCCAGTTTAATATCGAGCAGGGCGTTTGCCTCTGCAGCAAATTCGAGCGGAAGCTCTTTTAGTACATCTTTCACAAATCCATTCACAATCATGGAAATGGCATCTTGTTCGCTGATTCCCATCTGCATGAGGTAAAAGATTTGCTCTTCACCCACTCGCGAGGTTGACGCTTCGTGCTCAACGCTGGAGCTTGCATTTTCTGATGAAATGTATGGGAATGTATGCGCTCCGCAGGTTTGTCCAATCAGCATAGAGTCACACACAGAATAGTTTCGTGCTCCCTCTGCTTTTTTGGAGATTTTCACCTCACCGCGGTAGCTGTTGTTAGACTCACCGGCCGAAATACCTTTAGATATAATGGTACTCTTGGTGTTTTTGCCAAGGTGAATCATTTTTGTACCGGTATCAGCCTGCTGTTTTTTGGTGGTTACAGCCACTGAGTAAAACTCACCGATTGAGTTATCACCCTGCAAAATTACGCTTGGGTATTTAAGTGTAACAGCAGAGCCGGTTTCGAGCTGAGTCCAGGAAATTTTGGAGTTTTTACCTCGGCACGCACCACGCTTGGTTACAAAGTTATAAATACCGCCAACGCCGTCTTCATCACCGGAATACCAGTTTTGGATAGTAGAATATTTAATTTCTGCATTATCCATAGCTACCAGTTCAACAACGGCAGCGTGCAGCTGGTTTTCGTCATACATTGGTGCTGTACAACCTTCCAGGTAGCTCACGTGGCTATTTTCTTCTGCAATAATAAGCGTACGCTCAAACTGCCCGGAGTTCATATTGTTAATTCTGAAATAGGTTGAAAGCTCCATTGGACAAATGGTATCCTTAGGCACATAGCAAAAAGAGCCATCGGAAAATACGGCAGAGTTTAAGGCTGCGTAAAAGTTATCACGAGCCGGAACTACCGATCCCATGTACTTCTTCACCAATTCGGGATGCTTCTGAACGGCTTCCGAAATAGAGCAGAAAATCACACCGGCTTCGGCTAATTTTTCTTTAAAGGTGGTAAAGATAGACACGCTGTCAAACACCGCATCTACGGCTACACCTGCCAGCTGCTTTTGTTCATGAAGTGGAATGCCCAATCGGTCATAGGTTTTGCGAATTTCAGGATCCACATCATCCAGAGATTCTACTTTTGGTCTGCTTTTAGGGGCCGAATAAAACTGAAGATTATCAAAATCCGGTTTTTTATACTCCGCATTAAACCAATCCGGTTCTTCCATTTCTTTCCAACTGCGGTATGATTTCAAACGGAATTCAAGCATCCACTCAGGTTCTTCTTTCCGAGCAGATAACTCGCGGATGATATCTTCATTTATCCCCGTGGGAAATTCTTCGTACTCAACATCGGTAGAAAAGCCATACTTGTACTCTTCTCCAATCATCGATTCTAACGCTTGCGTTTCGCTCATTAGGTTTGTTTTTAAATTATTACTTCTTGATTACGCCTGAAAAACAGCCTTTCATTGATTTTGTGAAGCTGTTTTGCACGCCTATTTAGATTGAGTACAAATATACA
This sequence comes from uncultured Balneola sp., assembly GCA_964505215.1. GTDB lineage: Bacteria > Bacteroidota > Rhodothermia > Balneolales > Balneolaceae > Gracilimonas. Next base: position 72,737 of record CAZDGU010000007.1, on the reverse strand, counting down.
AAATCTCCCTCTCTTAACTAAATATGAAATGATTGAGAATTTCTATTGCTTCAATCGGATCCCGGCAATAAGCCAAATCATTGTAATACCTTAAATTCTGCCACACTAAATAGAAGATATTAAAGTCTGAAACTATTATGCTAAACTTCTTTCAATAATATTTTACTCTTTTTAGGTATTTATTCTGCACTACTATCTAATTCTGTTTTTAAAAATCCAGCTTTAATAAAAACGTGCGAATTTGTTTAACTTTTTGATTAAAAATAGTTAATGGCCGCTGATATAAACCGGCTATATAACCACGTGGAGTTCCTCACCTTCTTATGCCCCGAGAAAAATGCTTGTTAGTGCTTCTTCACCTCAATTTGAAACACACGATATTAATACTTGTTTACCTAAAACTATACAGAAATCTCTCTTCTAACCGTGTGGCTGCCATTTCTCCCTTTTTATAGTCTATAAAACCTTTTTTTAGGAATCTTTGGAAATACTAAAAGGCAGGACATTAACCTTGCATATAGGCCAAAAAAAAGGCGGATATCAAAATATCCGCCTTTAATTAAGCTTTATTTGAATTATAAATTATTCAAACTACAGAGGGTTTTGTTTCACTACACCCAACGTGTAATCTATTTCTGATTGAGGTATCAGGAATTGCCAATTTTTAGTTCCTGCCGGTTCAAACATCTTAACAGCCAGAGAGGCTTGGTGATTAATGCCCTGTCGGTCTAATGGCTGATTTAATCTCTTCAAGTCATAGAAACGGAAGCCTTCGCCCCAGAGTTCTATTCTTCTTTGAATCAATATTTCATCAATCAAATCGCTGCCTGTGTTCGTAGATTTTGTATAATTGTTGTCTCTGGCATTTGCCAATATAAACAAGGCATCAGCAGCTTCGCTGTCTTTACCATTCTGGCGTGCAAGTGCTTCGGCTTCAATCAGCACCATTTCAGCTGCTCTCATAAAAGCTAAGTCACCATTACTGTTACCCGGATTATCAAGCATAAACTTTCTTGTCATATATGGTTTACGCACTCCGTTAGCTGTTTTAGGGAAGTTTGTATCTGATCCGGTTGGATCCCAAAGCTGACTTCTTACATCTGTAGGGGAAATCTGATTGTACAACCATGAGTTGATAGCTTTTGGGTTACCACGTGTGTTTGTGGAACTAAAGTTTCCAAGATAGGCAAAGAAAGAATAGAAATAAGTGGGCTGATCATCTCTATGATGTATTCCCCATATCCATTCCGGGTTGCTATAATCGGAAAAACCATCCAAAACTTCACTTTGTGACATCATTGGAAAGCCGTCTCTGGCTTCTTTGGCAAACTTTGCAGCTGTTACGTAGTCTTGTTGTTCAAGAGCTACTCTTGCTTTAACGCCTTTGGCTACATTTATGTTAAGGTGAGATTTATCCGGTCTGGGAACTGCATTACCAAATAAAGCAATTGCGTCATCTAAGTCTTTATTAATCTGAGTATAGACTTCTTCTACTGTGTTTCTGGGTACAGCTCCCTCTGTTGGCTCTAATATTAAAGACAACCCAAGGCCGTCGTTATTACCGCCTTTAACATATCTTTCACCGTACAATCTCACCATCTGGAAGTAACTCCATGCACGGTATGTTAGAGCTTGTGCTTTCAGGAAGTTTTTATCGGCTGTAGGGCCTTCAGCATTATCTATGTTAGCAATTATCATATTGGCGTTTCCAATCATAGAGTAATAGAATCCATAATTAAACCGCACCATATATGAGTTAGCATTACGATGACCTTCCCATTTATATTCACTTATGAACCAGCCGTTTGCACGTGCTGTCATCACATAGTCTTCACCAAGCACTTCCATATAAATCATGTTACCGCTTTGGCCGCCTTCAGACTGCCTGGAGTACCACTGACGGTATAACTGCCTGTGCATACCATTAATAGCTGCATAAGCGTTATCAGTAGTTTTAAAAACAGTCTCAGGAGAAACGATACTTGTAGGTACCGTTGATAAGAAGTCGTCGGAACATGCTGTTACAGACATTACAGCAGCTAATGCTATAATTTTTAGAAAACTTAACTTATTCTTTAATTTTTTCATGTCTTTTATTGTTTCCATTTTAAAATCCAAAATTAATTCCCACGTTCAACGTCCTGGGCATGGTATAACTACCCGTTCCGGCAGATGAACTGAGTCCGCTTAAGGTATTCAGCCCTTTTCTTTTAGTGATAAACCATAGGTTTTCTGCACTTAGATAAACACGAGCATTCTTTAGTGATACCCTTTGCTGAATTGATTCAGGAATTTGGTAACTGATATTAACTGCACTTAGGCTCAAATAATCCGATTTAGTTATGAACCGATCTGATGCAGCACCAAAAGGAGCCGTTTTATCCAGGTCCATCCGTGGGATATTTGTTTTGTCACCTGGTTTTCTCCAACCATTCAACAGGTCCTTGTGCAAAGCTGCCCCATTGCTTGGTCCCGAACTCATCAGGCTTCTGTATCGGCTATCTACTACATATCCACCAAGGCTGTACATTAGCACAAACTCAAAATTGAAATTTTTGTATGAGACATTGTTAACAATACTACCATAAGCTTTAGGAAGCGCTGATTTTCCAATAAAATCTTGCTTTGCCAGGTTATGATCGTATGTCAGAGTATCGCCATTAACAATTTTAATATCAGGGTTTGTAGCATCATAGGCCCCATCTTCAACTCCTTTATACAGTACAGCTCCATTATCCGGATCTACGCCATAATAAGTACGTGTGTAGAAATCATAAAGGGAGGTTCCTACTTGACGTTTGTAAGGAGATGAGACAATTTCGGGTGTTTCTTTAGGCATTTTTGTAATCTTATTGGCTACGGTAGTAATGTTAAAACCTAAGCTCCAGTTTACATCACGGCCTCTGATAATATCGCCTCTGATGGCAAACTCAAGCCCTTCATTTATCATGTCACCAACATTCTTATATACAGAATATGAACCGCCTGTTGTACCTCCATTGTGATACGGCTGCCTTACTGTAAATAGAAGTCCGTCACTTTTTCTGTGGTAATAGTCTATAGTACCATCAATACGTCCATCGAATAAGGTATAATCCAATCCAATATCGAGTGGACTCTGTCCTTCCCATCTTAAATCAGGGCTTCCCAGTTCTTCCAAACGAACACCCGGATATTGTGCGTTATTTTCACCAATACCGTATCCCGGCTGATATGGATACACTCCAATACTGCCTAATGCGTTATTGCCAAGGCGCCCGTAAGAGGCTCTAAGCTTTAACAGGTTTACGAAATCGACGTTGAAGAAAGATTCTTTTTCGATTCTCCAGGCACCACCAACAGACCAGAAATTAGCCCATCTATTTGCAGGTGGCATCTTGGAATCACCATCTCGCCTGATCGATGCACTTAAATAGTACTTGTTGTCATAGTTGTAATTTGCCCTGGAAAAATAACTTTCCATTGTATATTCACTCAAGGAAGAGCTAAGAGTCAGGATATCGGAGAAGTTGCTGAAGGAATAAAAATCAGAAAAACCTTCTCCTGTTCTGCGTCCTAAATTAGACTCATACTTGTTACTGACATTTTCGTGCCCTACAAGCAATGTTATATTGTGATCTTTAAAGCTCTGTACAGCATTCAGTGTTTGGTTAAAAGTGTACCCTACACGTCTGTTATAACGCTGGGCATATCTACCGGCCGGGGCACCGTCACCTACAATAGTGTTCTGGTGATCTTCGTACCTTTGGTTAGTAACTTCCGGGTTAAAAGTAGTAGTAAATGTAAGCCATGGCAGAGGCATTATATCTACATATACCCTTGCTCCCATAAAGTCTCTTGAGCTACGGTCTAAGTTCCATAGGTTTTCAGCGATCGCGTGGCGGCCACTGTTGTATGGACGGCTTAAGCCATAGTCGGCCACCATATTACCAAGATCAAATATTTTTTGGCCATTCTCATCCCGAATAAAATCACCTGTTGTTGGATCATGAAGGTGTACCGGGTAAATTGGTCCTATACCTCTGGAAAAGTAAAATGGGTTTACAATACTTGAAGAACCGGTACTGGCATTTTTGTACACGTTTTGGTTTGCAAAAATATTAGCTCCGGTCTTTAACCAGTCTTTAATTTCACTGTTTACTTTCAGCCGTCCGGAAAAACGATCCATTTGGGAGTTCAAACCCCATCCCTCTTCTGTTAAGTAGTTTAATGAAGTATAATAATCAGTTTGTCCCGATCCCCCGCTGTAAGTAATTCCATATTCTTTACGAGCTCCTGATTTGGAAGCTTGGTCCAACCAGTTTAAGTCATCTGCATACAATAACTGAGCATTAGGGTTTATTTTACCCTCTACACTCACAAGTTTATCATTTGGAACGTTAAATGCGTTATAATTACCTAAAAACTGAACAATGTCTTCAAATTGATTTCCATTATATTCCATCAACCCATTGGCGTTTCTTGGTAACGTACCAGAGGCAATTTGTGCAGCTACGTTCGCCGGCACATTATTGCCACCAAAAGTTAAGCTGTTTTTATATGCTTCCCACATAAGCTCATAGTACTGGCCCGGACCCACCTTATTATATTCAGGAGTTCCATTTACATTCGTACCATATTGTACTTTAATGTTAAGCTCTCCTTGTTTACCGGCTCGTCCTTTTTTTGTAGTAATCATCACAACACCGTTTGCACCACGGCTACCATATAATGCAATTGTAGCTGCATCTTTCAATACGGTGATAGATTCAACATCTTCCGGGTTAATATTAGCCATGCCACCGGTGTACTCAACACCATCTACAACAATTAATGCTGAAGAACTTGCAGAATAGGAACCAATACCTCTTACTCTAATGGAAGGGGAAGAACCTGGCGCTCCGCTTGGGGATGTAGTTTGTACACCGGTACCTAAACCCTGTATAGCAACAAGGGGGTTTGAAATTGGGCGCTTGTCTAAGTTCTTAGCAGTAACTGTAGTAGCTGAACCTGTGAAGTCAGTCCTTTTTACCTCACCGTATGCTGTTACAATAATTTCATCCAGTCTGGCAAAATCTTCAACAAGAACAACGGTTAAAAATGCTCTTCCTTCTACAGGTACTTCCTTAATCTGAAAACCTATATATGAGAAAGTTAATATCGCGTCTTCATCCACATTAGGCAGAGAAAACTGTCCTTCAGAATCTGTTACAGTACCTTGATTAGTACCCTTTACCATTATATTAACACCAATGAGTGGCTCATTAGCTTCGTCCGTTACAATACCTTCTACAGTAATTGCTTCATTCATAAAAGCATCATTACCGAAAGTATTTACTTCAGCTTTTACCGGCCCCACTCTAAAACAGAGTGTAAGCACTACAAGCATAAGTATAGTAGATTTTATCTTCATAGAATTTAAAAGTTGTGTTGGTTTAGTTTAGTTGAAGACCAGAAACACTTAATTTTATATGTATAAATATATTTTATTTACACTTATTAACAATTATTAACAATTAATTATATTTAAGATATCTTGTCTTAGGTGATCTTAATGCTTATTAAATGTTTTAGCAACCATGTTTCTATTTTTACGATCAAACATGATTCTTTTTGACAAACTATAACATAAACTCTTGCCTGCTTGATGTGTCTATAGGTATTACCTTTTTTTCTGTTTTGTGGACAGAATATGTAAAGATGTGCCGATGTGTATAGCCAGGTAATATCCCTGTTTATTAAATCACGTATTTAGGCAGATTTAGGGTTTACGCGGTGCGAGGCTTAGTGTTCTTTCACCAACAACCTGAACAAAAGTGCCCCACTCTCCTGCTGCCAATTCCCTTACATTTGCGATTCAAAAATGAAGTATTGACCGTACAGTTCACCGTAAGAAGAGTAAGAATTTTCAGAGCGTGGGGTTAAGGCGGAGTTGACTGCAAGGTCGCGGGATTATTTGTTTGAATGTTTTCGAAAGAAAGAAAATTGTATTGTTTAACGTTTTAATTAAAAAATAGTTAATGGCTGCTGATAAAAACCGATTATATAACCACGTGGAGTTCCTCACCTCTATTCGCCCGTTCCGCAATTATAAAAACTTGGAAAGCCTGCAAACAGCCGCTGACTATATTCATAAGCAATTCAGCAAAACCGACCTCTGCGTATCGCGCCAGGCTTGGAATGCCAAAGGAAATATTTATGAAAATGTTATTGCTTCTTTTCAGCCCGAAAAAAAACAGCGCTTTATTGTAGGTGCACATTATGATGTGTATAAAAACATTCCCGGTGCGGATGACAACGCCAGCTCAGTGGCTGCTATATTGGAATTGGGGCGGCTGCTTTCTGCTGATTACCCAACTATTCCATTTGGCATAGATCTGGTGGCTTTTTGTTTGGAAGAGCCTCCTTTTTTTAAAACGAATATGATGGGCAGTTATATTCATGCCAAATCGATGCATGAAAACAACATGGATGTTATCGGCATGATTGCTTTAGAAATGATTGGATATTATGGCATGCCTGACGAAAAAAAAGAAGATGATGTTTACTATCTCTTTGTGTCGGGTATCAGAAAATATGACGATTTCAATAAGGCCATTTCTACTTTGCTAAAAGAGGACACGTCTATGAATTCTCGGCGGATTTCTTTTGCAGATGATTATAAAAACAACGGCCCGTCTGATCATCGGAATTATTGGCGATTTAACTATCCGGCTGCTATGATTATTGGTAGCGGTAAAGGTAAAAATCCACATTATCACCAACCTACCGATACCATAGAAACCCTCGATTTTGCCGTGATGACAGAGGCCGTAAACAGTATTAACTATGCGGTACTTAACTTTTTGAAGCATGATGTTCTTTAGTCGCCTTATCTCACGGGAAGCCGGAGCTTCCGGGACTGCATTGCTAAGCCTGAGCTTAGCAACGAGTATAAAGAGAAGAAAAAAAGAAAGGTTAAATTTGTTAGGTGAAGCTGGTTATTTCAGCAAATCCTCCAAGGATTCTAAATCCTTGGAGGATTTTTCCCTGATAAATTTATGAGTCTATTCGCAAACTTTGAGTTTTTACACAGGCTGGGACGTTCATAACGAGAAGGAATCCGCGTCATCCGAGCAATCCCCTTAATCAGCCATTCAAAAACCATAAATGCGAGTAACTGGCAGGCTCCGGATTATCTCACGGGAAGCCGAAGCTTGGCAATGAGAGCAGACAACGAGTTCAAACAAAAACCATCATCACTCAGAGATTTCACGATTACTTAAATGGGTGGGTAACTTTTTGGTGTTGTCTGCTCCCAGCTCTTTCAGCATTTCTGCCTGACGTATTAAATTGCCCCGGCCCTCACTCAGTCTTCCTAAAGCTATATCATAACTTTTTTGAGCCTGTACAATACGCTCCCCTATTTTTTCAAAGCTTTGGACAAACGAAGTGAATTTATCAAGCAACTCCCCACCCCGACTGGCAATTTCTTTTGCATTCAGGCTTTGTTTTTCACGCTTCCAGATGCTTTCTATAGTAGCAAGAGTAGCCAACAGCGTAGATGGACTCACAATCACAATATTGTTTTCAAAAGCAGTATAATAGAGATTATCATCATTTTGTAGAGCCAGTGCAAAAGCCGGTTCAATGGGGATAAAAAGCAGCACAAAATCGGGACTTTTATCTTCATGGATGTGATGATAGTTTTTCTCGCTCAGTCCTTTAACATGCGTGCGGATTGAAGAAATATGTTCTTTTATGGCCAGCTCCTGCTCCGCTTCACTTTCCGCAGAACTGAACCGCTCGTAGGCTGTCAGAGATACCTTTGAATCCACTATCAGATATTTTTCTTCAGGAAGTCGCACTACCACATCCGGTCGTAATCGGCGGCCATCATCCAGTGTGGTACTTTGCTCGGTATAATATTCTTCGTCTTTTCTTAATCCTGACTTTTCCAATATTCGCTGAAGAATAACTTCTCCCCAATTACCCTGTGCTTTAGAATCTCCTTTTAGCGCTTTGGTCAGGTTTTTGGCATCCTCACTCATGGTTTTATTCAGCTCTGCCATTTGCTTAATCTGCTCTTTTAAAGTAGCTCGCTGGCGATTTTCATCATCATAAGTTTCCTCTACTTTTTTCTTGAAAGATTCCAGCTTCTCTCCCAGCGGATTCAGCAACCGGTCTATCTGCTCCTTATTCTGTTTGGTGAATTTCTCTGACTTTTCCTCTAAAATCTTGTTAGCCAGATTCTCAAATTGAACAGTCAACTGTTCTTGCATTTCAGCAAGCTCTTTTTTCTGCTCATCCAGTCGTTCCTTTAGGTTTCTATAGTCGGCATTTCGTTCGGCCAGCTGTTTATCTAAATCGTTGGCACGCAGGCGAAGCTGTTCCAATTCTTCTTCTTTTTTTTGTTGAACCTGATCTAATTCCGCTTCCGTTACCTGAAGCTGACTATTTAAGTTCTGATTTCGTTCCTCCCATCTTGAACTCTCCCCTTTGGCTTTAAAGTGTGCAATGGCAAAACCGGCAGCTGCACCGATAAAAATTCCAACTAACCCAATAATAAATTCCATAACCGCTTAATTAATTTGTTGATTTGTTGATTTGTTTTGCCCGAATATACAAATGAAGGATGACAGCTTCCGTCACCCTTGGCTTGTTTTTATATAGATTTTATTTGTTTGCCGAAAAAGGCAGTTAACTAATTCGAAGCCGGAGCTTCATGGACTGCGTTGCTAAGCCAGAGCTTAGCAACGAGGGTTATCACCTTCTGTTTGAACCGGGATTTATTAAATTACCAAGATTAGCAGGATTAGAACAAATCCACGCCATCAGCGTAATCTCCTTAATCTGCGATTCCCATCCTTGGATTTCACTCCCCGGTTAGCTTGCGTTCAATTAAATCGAAGAAGCCTTGTACCAGCAGGGCTAAAAGGGCGGCAGGAATGGCTCCTTCTAAAATTAAGGAAATATCGTCCAGGCGAATTCCTGTTAGAATGGGCTGACCGTAACCGCCGGCTCCAATCAGTGCGCCTAAAGTAGCCGTTCCTACATTGATAACGGCTGATGTTTTAATGCCTGCTAAAATGGTGGGAATGGCCATCGGGAGCTCTATTTTTTGAAGAATGAGCCGATTTGGCAATCCCAGCGCCTGCGCAGATTCCATCAGTGGGGCTGCAATATTTTTTATGCCCGCATGCGTATTTCGGACAATGGGAAGCAGGCTATACAGGAACAAAGCCGCCATGGCCGGCAGCGAACCGATTCCAAATAACGGAATCATGAAAACCAATAAAGCCAGTGAAGGTATGGTTTGTAAAATTCCAACCAGTCCCAATAAGCCTGTTTCTAAAACCGGGATTTTTACGGCAGCAATTCCCAGCGGAATGGCTAACAAAATGGCTAATCCCAGCGAAATTCCCACTAAATAAAGGTGACCAAGGGTGTTTTTCCAAAGCCGATACCACAAGCCGGAAATCACCACTTCCGACTTCACCCCAAACTCTTGTTCTATAAAATCAGCGGCTACTTTTTTACTGCTTTTGCCCTCCAGTTTTACCTGTGCGTTCAAATGACTCATTTTCGCTTCCGTAAATCTTCCCGAAAGCTGTTCCAATATGGAAATGGCCTCCTCATTACGCTCCGCCAAATCTTCACGATACAGCAGAATAGCCTCATATTCTGGAAAGAAGTTACGATCATCAGTAAGCACTTGTATGTCGTAATATTCAATTTCAGCATCCGTAGAATACAGGTCAATAACATCAATACTTCCCGCCTCTAAACCGCGATAGGCTAAATCATGGTCTAAACCGGTTACTTTATTTGGCCGTAGATTATAAACTTCACGGAGTCCTTTCCAGCCATCCGCACGGTCTAAAAATTCATTACTGTAGCCGTGCTTTAGTTCCGGATAATCCCGTAAATCGGAAATGGTTGAAATGCCCAGTTCTTGTGCTTTGCTGCGCAACATTCCCAAAGCGTACGTATTATTGAAGCCGAGCGGCTGCGTAGTCCGAATTCCTATAGCTGCCAGCGCTTCTTTCAACTCAGCTAACGTGCCGATGGATGGATTTTGCAGCATTTCGCGGCTCACGGTTCCTGAGTAATCGGGATATACGTCTATTTCTCCTTCCCGAAGCGCATTCCAAAGTATTCGTGTCCCGCCTAATTGCTCATAATACTGCACTTCAATTCCATTGGAGAGCAAAAGCTGAGTGGAAACTTCACCCAAAATCACAGATTCTGTAAATAGTTTTGAGCCTACGGTTACCTGCTTTTCGGGCTGTGATTGGACAGAAAATCCGTTCACTAAAATGACTAAACTACAAATTAAAGCGACTGCTTTTGGGTGATTAATGAAGGGCTTCAGAATCGAAAATTGCAACTTCATTCCAGCTCCTCCAGTGGACTTCGCTGGGCTTTCACAAATCGTTCTACAAATTCGTTGGCAGGCCGATTCATGATTTCCTGAATACTGCCCTGCTGGATGATTTTCCCGGAATGCATCAGCGCAATGGTGTCTCCTAAAAATGCGGCTTCACCCAAATCGTGGGTGACTAACAATACAGTTTTGTTGAGCTTTTTGAAAATGGCTTTTAAATCATTTTGCAGCTCATAGCGCACTAAAGGATCGATGGAACCCAGCGGCTCATCCAGTAGCATAATTTCAGGATTTAGCATCAGCGCACGTATTAAACCGATGCGCTGCGACTGTCCGCCCGAAAGCTGATCCGGTTTTTTTAGCAATAAATCCGGAGAGATATTGGTAAGCTCGCACAGTTCTTCAATCCGTTTGTTTTCTCGCTTTTTATCCCAGCCCAAGAACTGTGTGACCAGTGCTACGTTTTGGCGAGCGGTAAGATGAGGGAAAAGTCCGCCCTGCTGAATTACATATCCTACTTTTCGGCGCAAAGGCAGCTTATTTTGCTCAGTCATCTGTTCACCTTCCAAAAATACCGCTCCTAAATCCGGCTTTACCAGCCACATTATAATGCGCAGCAGGGTTGACTTTCCGCACCCGCTGGGGCCGATTAGTGAAAGCGTTTGGCCTTCGTTAACTTCAAGCGAGATATTCCGAAGCACCGGTGCGCTACCGTAAGATTTGGATATATTTTTGGCCTGAATCATTTTGGAAGCTATTTAATTCGGTTTATTCACACAATTGAAATTTCAAAACCTTCAGCCCAAAATGAACTGAGAAATGGATTAGCACCTCAGCACCCAGCCATTATTATCTGCCTGATGTGAGTTATTTAATCTCAGCTCCCGCCATTTCGTGAATTTTAATCCACTCGGCTTCGGTTACCGGGGTAATGGATAATCGTATGCGCTTAAATATCACCATGTCTTCTAATTCCGGTTCCTCTTTCATGGCCGTTCGGGTGACCGGCTTATCAAACTTTTGGGTAAATTTAACATCTACCAGTTGCCAGCGCGGGTCTTCTTCACTGCTTTTTTCGTCAAAATACTTTGAGTCGGGATCAAACTGCGTGTGGTCAGGGTAAGGCTCGCTGGCTACTTCCATTGTGCCCACAATTTCGGGTGGAGAAATTCGCGAGTGGTAAAATAAAATCCCATCTCCAATTTTCATATCGTCGCGCATGGTATTTCGGGCCTCATAATTACGGATACCGTCCCACGGTTCAACCTGATCTCTCTCCAGATCATCAATACTGTAATCTTCCGGTTCCGACTTCATTAACCAATAGTTTCTTTTACTCATGGAGTTCTGTTTTATTTAAAAAATTTTATGTGAAGCAATTTTGATGCTTTAATTACCGGCAATCAAACAAAGCTTACGCTTATATTGCTTTTTGATACTTATCTATATACCACAAAATGGTTTCTCGCAGCATTCCGTCAAAATCCTGAGAGGCTTCCCAGCCCAGCTCACGCTTTATTTTTGAGGCATCAATCGCATAGCGATAATCGTGGCCTAAGCGGTCGGTTACAAAGCTGATCAGATTTTTGTAATCTCCTTCCGGTCCTTCGCCCACTTCCTCATTCAGGATGTCACAAATTTTGCGAACCAGATCTATATTTTTCCACTCGTTATTTCCGCCAATAGTATAGGTTTCGCCGGCCTTTCCTTTATGAAAAGCTACGTCTAAAGCATCACAGTGGTTATGCACAAAAAGCCAATCTCGCACGTTGTCTCCTTTGCCGTAAACAGGAATCGGATTGTGATTAAGTGCATTTTTTATAACTACCGGAATCAGCTTTTCATCATGCTGATGCGGCCCGTAATTATTGGAACAGTGCGTGGTAATTACATTCATTCCGTAGGTTTTGTAGTACGAGCGCACAATGAAATCACTCCCCGCTTTAGAAGCCGAATAAGGCGAATTTGGCGCATACGGTGTTTCTTCATTAAAGGCGCCTTCATCTTCCAGCTCACCATATACTTCATCCGTAGAAACGTGTACAAAACGGTTGTTTTTCCAGGCTTCTTCATCTTCTTGCCAAAGCAGGCGGCATTCTTCCAAAATATTGAATGTTCCTACAATATTGGACTGAATAAACGGCTCCGGACCCGTAATGGAATTATCTACGTGAGACTCGGCCGCCAAATGAAAAACACCCTGCGGTTTGAAGGTCTGCATTACCTTATGCAGCTCGTTCCGATTTACTAAATCAACCTTCCTGAAGTAATACCTGCCCGATTCTTTCAGCGGTTTTAGGTACGATTGATCTGAGGCATAGGTCAGCTTATCAATATTAAAGATTTCCCAATCGGGGTGATCTTCAAAAAGTCGTAAAATTAGGTTTGAACCGATAAATCCGGCTCCCCCGGTTACAATAACACGCATATTAAAATAGGTCCTCTTTTTTTATTGATGAAAGTAATGGGAGTTTTTGATCTTTATCAGACAAAATAGGTTTTTCAACACTCCAGTTTATTTCAATTTCCAGATCATCCCACCTGATGCCTCGCTCTCCTTCTTTGCAGTAATAATCGGAACATTTGTAAGCAAAAATGGCTTCGTCCGATAAAACCGAAAAGCCGTGAGCAAATCCAACGGGCACAAATAGCATTCGCTTGTTTTCTTCTGACAGTTCGAACGCTACGTGCTTTCCAAAAGTGGGAGAATCAACCCGAATATCAACGGCTACGTCTAAAATAGCACCTTTTATACATTGTACCAATTTAGCTTGCGGCTGCTGAATTTGATAATGCAATCCACGCACCGTGTTTTGGTATGATTTAGAGATATTATCCTGCACAAAATCAGCTGTGATTCCCGCCTCATGCAATAAAGATTTACGGTAAGATTCAAAAAAATAGCCCCGCCGATCTTCAAAAACAGTGGGTTCAATTAATTTAACGGCAGGTATTTTGGTGTCAGTAATATTCATGAATGAGTTTGTAGATCGGTCAGTAATTTCTGTAAACCTTGTTTCCAGGTGATGAGAGAAACGCCGGAAATATTAGCAATTTTTTGAGTACTTAACAGCGAAAAAGCCGGACGCTTTGCCTTAGCCGGAAAAGCTGAACTGTCAACCGGAACGAGCTTCACATCAACACCGGATTGCTTAAAAATCTCTTCCGCAAAATGAAACCAGGTGGTTTCTTCCTGAGAGCTCAAATGAAACACACCACTCTCATTATTCTTGATAAGCTGCCAGCAATTTTCAACCACATTTTCTGCAAATGTTGGCGTTCCAAACTGATCATTTACCACCTGCAGCTCGTCGCGCTCTTTGCCTAACTTCAGCATGGTTTTCACAAAATTATGCCCAAAAGTTCCGCAAAGCCACGAAATACGAACAATCAGATGCTCACATTCCGATTCAATTATGGCCTGCTCACCGGCTAATTTAGATTTTCCATATACATTTTGGGGGGAAGTTGGATAGTCTTCCGGATAACCTTCAGGGAGCTTCTCTCTATCGGCTAAGCTTCCCGAAAACACATAATCAGTAGAATAATGAATCAGCTTTATGTGATGAGATTTACAATAAGAGGCCAGATTTTCCACCGCTTCGGCATTCACTTTAAAAGCGAGTTCGGCCTGCTCTTCGGCCTTATCTACTTTGGTATAAGCGGCGCAGTTTATAATTAAATCAGGCTGGAGATTCGTTAACACCCGGTTGGTGTCATTAAAATCTGTAATATCTAAATCGGAAGAAGGTAAAGCTATAAACTCAACCTCTTTACGGTTCAAAAATCGCACCCACTCCTGCCCAAGCTGACCGCTGCCTCCGGTAACCAAAACTCGCATTTCTACTCCCGCACTAATTCATTCGCAATTCGGTATGATTCCGGCGTTCCCGCATCCGTCCACCAGCCTTTCATTTGCGCACTGGCCATCAGGCCTTCTTTAATGTAGAAGTTATTCACATCCGTAATCTCCAGTTCACCCCGTCCCGAAGGTTTCAGCGTTTTTATGCAATCAAATACCTGATTATCATAAAAATAAACACCCGTTACGGCATAATTCGATTTGGGATGATCCGGCTTTTCCTCAATAGAAAGTACGCGCTCTCCATCCAGCTCAGCCACGCCGTAGCGCTTGGGATCCGGGACTTCTTTCAACAAAATTTGTGCGCCTTTTCCTGCAAAATTATTAACGGCTTCGGTGAGCTCATCCTCAAAAATATTATCACCTAAAATTACGGTGATGGGCTCGGTTCCCGCAAAGTTTTCAGCTAAACCGAGAGCCTGAGCAATCCCGCCCGCTTCATCCTGTACCTTATAGGTGAACTTACATCCAAAATCTTTTCCGGAGCCTAACAAGTTTACCACATCTCCCATATGGTCGGTACCTGTTACAATCAGAATTTCGGTGATGCCTGCCCCCGTCAGCTTTTCTATGGGGTGATAAATCATGGGTTTATCGCCAATGGGCAAAAGATGTTTATTGGTAACTTTGGTAAGTGGATATAATCTTGAACCGGTTCCTCCGGCAAGGATAACGCCTTTCATAGTACTTTTTTTGTGGTTTGTATGGAAAACACGTTCGTTGATTTCATACTATCAAATTTAGAAACTTGAGCCCGATTTAAAAACTTCCTTTTGTTAAGAATTTTGCTCTCTAAAACCTCTTCATTTAAGAAGAATGATTTCCTCTCAAATATCTGTTGTCAGAGAAAAATCATCGCAGTTTTTAATCTGTGTTTTTTTTCAAAACGACTCCGCTTCTCTTATTAGCAAATTCATCGCCTTGTTTTGCAATTTCTCCATTAACAATCACCCATTCAAAGCCCTCGGCAAGCTCATGCGGGTTAGGAAAAGTAGCCGTGTCTTTTACATTATTCGGATCAAAAATAATAACATCCGCTTTTTTACCCACGGCAAGCGTCCCCCGATCTTCTAATTGTAAGGTTTGAGCCGATAATCCCGACATTTTATGAACGGCCTGCTCGATGAAAAGCGCCTGCTGCTCAACTACATATTTTCGAATTATTTTAGCAAAACTGCCGTACCCGCGCGGGTGTCTCATCGTTGGGCTTCCGTCCGAACTAATCATTACTTCAGGCGAAACGGCTATATTATCTTGCAGTTCCTCATTCATTACAAAATGAGCAGCTGAAGCTCCATTTGGACCAATTTTCAATAAATAATCAACCGGAGAAATACCTTCTTTTTGTGCAGCTTCAGCTAATGTATGTCCGGCATATTTCCCGGTACCGAATAGAATGGCATCCGCCCCATTTCGCTGCTTAACTTTAGACTGTAGGAACTCTCGCAGTAATTCCGGGTTTTCTGCCATCACTTGTTTCCACTGGGCAGTTGTTTTAGCCCATTTTGGAAATACAATTCCAATGCCGGTAAAGCTGGCTTCATAGGGATAGGTATCGGCCGTAAATGCCATTCCGGAGCGATTAAATTCTGATATTTGATTCAAAATTTCCTGTGCTCTCTCCTTTCCTTTTCCATACACCACCTTCAGGTGCGAGGCGTGAACGCGAGCAAAAGCTCCCATTCCGGCTAATTCATTCAAGGAAGCTTCTATTTGGGAATCATCCTCGCTGCGAACGTGGCTCATAATTACGCCGTCATATTTTCCAACCACTTTGGCTAATCGGGATAATTCAGTAGAATCTGCATATAAACCCGGCACGTATTCCAGGCCTAAACTCATTCCGAAAGCACCCTGCTTCAAGCTTTGCTCTAACTTTTGCTCCATAGCATTTAAGTCTCGTATGTGCACTGTTTTATCTTCTCCCAAATCGACCATTCTACGGAGTGAACCATGACCGACTAATGCCGCAATATTTACGCTTGGATTAGCTTTTTGAACCTCTTCAAACCATTCTGAGAACGGCTTTTGAGTTGGGGAAGATCCGTCTTGTCCCAGCACAATAGTGGTTACACCCATAGCAATAAAATTCTGAAACTCAGGATGAGAAAGCGGATTTCCATGCGCATGCATATCAATAAAACCGGGAGATACTATTCGTCCTGTAGCATCGATAACCCTATCCGGCTTCAGACTGTCTGCATTTATTTCGCCGATGAATGCGATGCGATCTCCTTCAATTAAAATATCGGCGCGAAAAGCAGGTTCTCCGGTTCCATTTACAATTTTTCCGTTTTGAATAAGCAGCAGCTCATTTTTATCGGATTGAGCCCACAGAACAGCAGATGAGCTGAATAGTATTATTACAAAAGTATAAAAGCAGCGTTTTAACAAAGACATGCGTTTTGTTGGTTTGATAGAAGGTTAAGAACCGTTTCAAAGAACGCTATTTACTACGAGATTTAAAAGTGAAAGAAAGTGAAATCGGGAATAAAGTAAGCTCATAAAAAACCTTCAAGGGTATTAAATCCTTGAAGGTTTGGTTGAATTGAGTCAGTCTCGTACTGTTTTATCTTTATACGTTGAAACGGAAGAGAAGCACGTCTCCATCTTCTACTACATAGTCTTTGCCTTCCTGGCGCATTTTTCCGGCTTCGCGAGCTCCCTTTTCGGAACCCAGCTCTTCATAATCAGAAAAAGCAATGGTTTCAGCTCGGATAAAACCTTTCTCAAAATCAGTATGAATGACGCCGGCCGCCTGTGGAGCTTTGGTACCTTTTTTGATAGTCCACGCACGCGCTTCTTTTGGGCCTACTGTAAAGTAAGTAATCAGCCCCAGCTCTTTAAAGGCCGCTTTAATCAGCCGGTCTAATCCAGCACTGGGCACACCCAATTCTTCCAGAAACATTTCCTTTTCTTCATCATCCAGTTCGGCAATTTCGGCTTCAATTTTTGCACAAAACATAACCACTTCATCATCGTGCTCAGCCGCAATATTTTTCACGGTTTCTACATGCTTGTTTCCCGTTTCTAAATCTTCCTCTCCTACATTACAGGCGTATAAAACCTGTTTGGCAGAAAGTAAAAATAAATCTTTATAAGCTTCTTGTTCTTCTGCTGAAACTTCAAACGTACGGGCAGAATTTCCGTCTCCCAAATGGTCGGCAAGCTTTTGTACCACAATCAGTTGTACCGCTTTGGCTTTATCTCCTCCCTTGGATTCTTTTTTCAGCTTTTCAATCCGTTTTTCAACACTTTCTAAATCTTTTAGAATAAGCTCTTCTTCAATAATACGAATATCACGTTCCGGATCTATATCTCCCTCAACGTGAATAATATCTTCATCATCAAAACAGCGAACTACGTGTAAAATTAAATCTACCTCACGGATGTGAGACAAAAACTCATTTCCTTTTCCTTTTCCCTCTGAAGCGCCTTTCACCAAGCCGGCAATGTCCACAAACTCGATGGTTGCAGGCAGTGTTTCTTTGGATTCGGCAAGTTTGGCAAGTTTAGGAAGGCGCTCGTCCGGTACGGGCACCATGCCCACGTTCGGATCTATAGTACAAAATGGAAAGTTTGCCGATTCGGCACCGGCGTTACTAAGGGCATTAAATAAAGTAGATTTACCAACATTCGGTAAACCCACAATTCCGCATCTTAAGTTCATATGTATGTTTTAAAATTTTAAAAGTCTAAACAATTTTGATAAGTAAATTTCATTTCCGGTAAAGCAACAGCCGTCAGCCTTCCAAAGCCACTTCTTTGATACACACAGCCGGTGTCTATTCCCAACATATTATTTTCAACAATTGGTTCTTGCACCGGCGTATGACCAAAAACCACCGTTTTCTCCCACTTATTTCGCCTGGCATATATGTGATCTCGCTGCCAGGTAAATTGACTGCGTTCATACTTACTTTCAAGGTTTTCTGCGATGGTTAAATCGGGAGAAAGTCCACCGTGTACAAAAAAATAGGATTCTGTTTCCCAGTACAACTTTGTGTTTTTAAGAAAATTGTAGTGTGCTTCAGGAAGTTTGAAATCAAACGGCTTGGCACCATAACTCTGCAGCGTGGTATTGCCGCCGTTATTAAGCCACAAATCCCATTTATTATTTTCTATAGCATCCAAAAGCATTTCATCGTGGTTACCTTTCAGAAACACACATTTGTGTGTTGTATCAAACTCAATCAGCTGCTCAATAACCTGTTTGGAACGAGGACCGCGGTCGGTATAATCACCTAAAAACACATAGGTTGACTCGTCTCCATAACTTTGCTGAAGTGTTTGTAACAATTCCTTTAACGTGAGTGCACAGCCATGGATGTCTCCTATAGCTATAATATTGCGATATGTTGCCATCTATCGTATTAATTTCCAAGTGATTTTTGAATAAGTCCTCGTCCTTTTTTATTAATACGTTCTTTTTTTGTTAAGTCGCTCAAGGCTGCATCCAAAATTCCATTTATGAATCGACCTGATTTTGCGGTAGAATATTTTTTCACCAATTCAATGGCTTCATTGATACTTACTTTGGTAGGAATTTGATCAAAATAAATAAACTCACAAATAGCCATTTTTAAGACCAAACGATCAATGAGCGCCAAGCGATTGATATCCCAGTTTTTGATGTGGGCAACAATTACATCATCCAGTTCCTCCTGATGCTCAAGGGTGTTAAAAAACAGCTTTTCGGCAAACCTACGAAGCTCTTTATCTTTTGCAAAATCTGCTTTTTTAATAAGCGTATCTACCGTGTGTTGAGTAGAATGTTTACCAAGCTGCTGTGCGTAAAGTGCTTTTAAAACTGTTTCTCGTACGTGTCTTCGATTAATCATGCCAAATAACTATTTTTGTGGGCGCCAAAGATACGGTTTTACCAAAACAATTGTGCATTGTTGTTGGGGTGATTTTATAAAATCCCCAAATAACAACTTATCTGAATCATCCTCCCATTATCGGTATGCTTTCGAAATCGGATAAGAACTAAGAAAATAGAGATGTTAGATATAAATAACTTTACTCTAAATAAACCAAAACAGCTTTTGTAATACTCCCATAAAGCTCCCTATATTCAGGCTCTCTTCTTTTGCGTTCTTAGCTCAGTTGGTTAGAGCGCTACGTTGACATCGTAGAGGTCGGCAGTTCGAATCTGCCAGAACGCACGCTATAATTCAAGGGCATTTTTTAAAAAATTGCCCTTTTTTATTTCAAGTAATTTCAATCTGAAATGAACAGCCTGTGTAAAAAGTATTATGTCGAGAAAGCAAAGTTAAATTTGTTAGGAGAAACTGGTTGTTTTAGCAAATTCTTGGAGGATTTTTCCTAATAAATTAATGAGTCTATTCTCAAGTCTTGAGTTTTTACACAGGCTGGAAGTTTCCGGAGTAAAAAGTACAGAAAAATTACTGCTACAAAGCTTTTGCCTTATTTTTTTTGAACTTAAACTTGAAAACAGCTCCTTCATCGTTATAAAAATCAAACTTCGCTTCTAACTGGCTCGCCAAGGTTTTTATGAGTGTAAACCCAAGCGATTCACTTAAATTCCGGGCCAAATCTTCCGGCATTCCAATCCCATTATCTCTGATGGTAAAGAGAATATGGCCGTTGGATTTTTTAAAACTGACTCGCACCTCGCCCTGTTTTCTCCCTGTAAATGCATGCTTGAAGCTGTTAGTGAGTATTTCATTCAGTAAAAGTCCGCAAGGAATGGCCTGCGTTATAGGCAGCTCTGCTGACATGATATCAAGTTCGATATGAACTTTCGTTTCCTTACGGTTCATTGTTTTATGAATAACTTCTGTCAGCTCTTTAAAATATTGTTCAATATTTACTTCAGCAAAATCTTCACTTTGATACAGCTTTTCGTGTACCATGGCAATGGAATTAATCCGCATTTGGCTGTCTTTTAAAATGCGTTTTGCACTTTCGCTGCCGGCTGAGTAAGACTGAAGCTCTAACAGGCCGGTAATAACAGCTAAGTTATTTTTTACCCGATGGTGGACTTCCGCAAGCAGCATTTCCTTTTCTTTTAATGATTTATGAAGCTGCTCTTCCGTGTTCTTCTGCGTTGTGATATCAATGTAAATGCCGTAAATACCCACAACATTTTTCTCTACCACTACGGGTACCGCGTAGATTATAACATCCAGGATGGTGCCATCTTTCCGAACACGTTTTTCGGTAACCTCTTGTACATTAGCACTTTCTGAAAGCTCCTGCGCTTCTTTATGGCGCATTTTTGGAACAATAAACTGATCTAATTTCAGTCCTTTTAATTCATGTTCGCGATATCCAAACAGCTGCTCGAACCCATCATTCACCATGTCCACTTCGTGATGCTTGTTTAAAAGTGTAATGCCAATGGGCGATGAATTAAATAGTTTAGTAAATAAACCTTCCCGTTCTTTTAATGCCTCCTCCGACTGTTTGCGATCAGATATATCACGGGCTATTACAATCATCTTTTTTTTACCAAAATAATTGCTGGTATTTAAAAGATATTCTGCAGGAAAAACCTCTCCGTTTTTCTTACGTCCCCAACCTTCAAAATCACTGGGTTCGCCGTCAAATACACGTGCAAACAATTCTCCCAAAAACTCCTCGTCATACTTACCGGGGGCTGCTAACACTTTATATGGCTTGCCAATCACTTCTTTTCGTTTATAACCGAACGTCTTTTCAAGCCCGTCGTTGGCTTCGGCTATTATTCCATGTTCGTCCAACAAAAAAATAGCATCGCTGATGGAATTAAATAAATCTTGATAGCTTTTCATGCTGCGCTTTGCATCGTTTAGCGCCCGCTGATGCTCAGTTACATCCTGCACTAACGAGTAGATAGCTGCAACTTCCCCATTCTTATCATACAGAAAAGAGTTATTCCATTTGCAATAAATAACCTCTCCATTTCGGGTAATATTTCTGTTAATAACAGAAATGTCTTTCTTACGTTGTTTATATGTTTGTTCAAGCCGGCCTTTCACAAACTCAATATCTTCTTTATGCACAAACTTATTTAGCAGGTTGGACTCAGACATGGCCGCTTCCTCGCTATAACCGAAAAGCCGTTCTGCCTTTGGTGACCAGCTGATAATATTCAGGTTAGCATCCCATTCTATTTCTGCTAATGGATAGTTTTGAATTTGTAATTGACTGGATAAGGGTCTCTTCTTTCTCTTTTTCGTCTTCTTCTCAAGTGTTTCGGTAAAATCATGGGCAACTATTAACTTAGCCGGCTTGCCTTTATAGTTTATCAAATGAGCTGAAAGCTGGAAATAAGCATACCCCCCTTTTTGTGTCTTAAAACTCCAAATCTCATCCACTTGGGAATTGTCTTTATAAGATAGGTGCGCCTTTAAATCTTGCATCGACCTTCTCTCCCCGAATTTATTTAGCTCTTTATTCAGAAGGTTCTTTTTTTCAAAGCCTAATACTGCAGTGGTAGCGGCGTTAACATCTAAGATTTTTAAGGTAGCCTGTTCACAAATAAACATAGGCTGTAAATCGAAGAAGCTTTCTTCGCGGGAAAAACTCATATAAATTAAATCATTGAATTAATTGCAAAACGAATATCACACTTCTGCCCAAGCATTTCCACTGTTTTTAAAGTTTATAAATAGCCGGAATAAGACTGTGTGGCACATTATATTTTTTTATCTTACAGGCTTATAAGAATTTTTGAGAATTAGACATTTAATGGCAGACCCTAAAATCACTCTAACACTACCCGACGGAACGCAGCGTCAATATTCATCAGGAACAACCGGTTTTGAGGTTGCAAAATCCATTTCATCCGGTTTAGCGCGTGCTGCACTTAGCATAACCGTTAACGGCGAAATTATAGATTTAGACCGCCCAATTACTGAAAATGCAACCATTGCCATCAACACTTGGGAGAGCGAAGATGGAAAATACACTTTCTGGCACTCTTCCGCTCACCTGCTGGCCGAAGCGGTGCAAGAATTGTATCCGGAAGCAAAGTTTGGAATTGGTCCGCCTATAGAAAACGGCTTTTATTACGATATTGACTTCGGGGATAAACAAATTACCAATGATGACTTATCTGAGATTGAAGATAAATTTATTGAAATGGCTCGCAAGAAGTCTTCCTTCAACCGAAAAGAGGTTTCCAAGCAAGAGGCTCTCGATTTTTATAAGGATAAAGGAAATGAGTACAAGGTTGATCTGATTGAAGATTTAGAAGACGGTACTATTACTTTTTATAAGCAGGGAGCTTTTACGGATTTATGCCGCGGACCACACGTTCCCAGCACCGGTTCAGTAAAAGCCGTTAAATTAACCAGCCTGGCTGGCGCCTATTGGCGGGGTGATAATGAAGGCAAACAGCTGACTCGTATTTACGGCATCAGCTTTCCCAAGCAAAAAATGCTTACCGAGCATTTGCACCGCATGGAAGAGGCTAAAAAGCGCGACCACCGCAAGCTGGGCAAAGAGCTGGGTATTTATATGATTGATAAAATGGTAGGCAGCGGCTTGCCATTGTGGCTGCCAAATGGAACCATTCTTCGCCGAACTTTAGAGGCATTTTTGCGCGATGAACAAAAGAAGCGCGGATACAAAGAAGTCATTACCCCGCATATTGCAAATATTGAGCTTTATAAAACATCCGGGCATTACCCCTATTATAAAGACTCCCAGTTCAACCCAATGGATGTGGATGATGACAAGTATATGCTAAAGCCGATGAACTGCCCGCATCACCACAGAATTTACTCCAACGAGTTACGCAGCTATCGTGATTTACCGCTGCGGCTGGCTGAATTTGGAACGGTTTATCGCTACGAACAATCCGGTGAGCTGAGCGGGCTTTCGCGCGTGAGAGGTTTTACCCAGGATGATGCTCATATTTACTGTACGCACGATCAACTGAAACAGGAAATTCGAAATACAATTGAGCTAACTCAGTTTGTATTTAAAACCTTTGGCATGCCTGTCGATATTCGACTTTCTTACCGTGATGACAATGATCAGAAATACGGTGGAGACAATGAATATTGGGACCGCGCACAGAAAGAAATCCGCGAAGTAGCCGATGAAATGGAACTGGATTACACCGTTGCTCCCGGCGAAGCCAGTTTTTACGGCCCAAAAATTGACTTTATTATCCGTGATGCCATTGGCCGCAAGTGGCAACTGGGAACCGTTCAGGTAGATTACGTAATGCCCGAGCGTTTTGACTTAACTTATGTTGGCTCGGATAACAGCAAACACCGGCCGGTAATTATACACCGGGCTCCTTTTGGTTCTATGGAACGTTTTACCAGTATTTTAATAGAACACTTTGCAGGAAACTTCCCGCTGTGGTTGTCTCCCGAACAAGTTCGTATATTGCCCATATCCGATGAGCAAAATGCATATGCGGAATACTGCTATGAGCGCCTGAATGAATTAGGTGTACGCGTAGAATTAGATTCCAGAAGTGAACAAATTGGAGGAAAAATTCGTGATGCGGAAACGAGTAAGGTTCCATATATGTTAATTGTAGGAGCAAAGGAAGTTAAAGAAGAAACAGTTTCCATTCGTCGCCATACTAAAGGAGATGTTGGAACTTTCAAATTTTCTGATTTTCTTTCAGAAATAAATGAAGAAATTCAAACCAAAGCATTACCTAAAGACTAACTAAACACAGAGGTTTACTATCGCAAGAAGAAGCTATCAGAGACGACCCCAAAATGAGGATCGTCCTCGAATTAATGAAGAAATCAATGCTGCACAAGTTCGGGTTATAAAACCGGATGATGAGCATGAAATTACTACGTCAGAACGCGCACTCCAGATTGCAGCGTCCTACGATTTAGATCTCGTAGAGGTAGCCCCAAAAGCCCGGCCTCCCGTATGTAAAGTGATTGATTACGGGAAGTTTATGTACGAGAAAAAGAAAAAGGAAAAAGAAGCAAAGAAAAAACAGCACACCATTTCTGTTAAAGAGCTTCGCTTTCGCCCTAATACCGACGACCACGATCTTGAATTTAAAACACGCCATGCCCGGGAATTTCTTGAAGGCGGCGATAAGGTAAAAGCAACCGTGCAGTTCAGAGGCCGGGATATGCTTTATACCGAAAAAGGGGAACTATTACTTTTGCAACTGGCAAAAGATCTTTCTGATGTGGGTAAAATAGAAACCAAGCCTAATATGGAAGGCCGGCGAATGATAATGATGTTATCTCCCTCTAAAAGTTAATTCCTTCGTTGCTTACGTTTACAATTCTTCTTACTTTATAAGACTTTAATTTTTCACAAAAGTTGGTGGATTTCCATGCCAAAAATGAAAACGAACAGTGGCGCTAAAAAGCGGTTTAGAGTTACCGGTTCCGGTAAAATTAAGCGTAAAAAAGCTTTTAGACGTCATATTTTAACTAAGAAAAGCAGTAAAACTAAGAGACAGCTTAGAGGAGGCGCATTGGTTCACGAGGCCGATGAGAAGTCTATCAAGCGACAGATCCCTTATAAATAAACATTAACATTTTAAACTAACGACAAAATGCCACGATCATTAAATTTGGTGGCTTCCCGTCGCCGTCGCAAAAAGATTATAAATCAAGCGAAAGGTTACTGGGGCAAGCGTAAGAACGTTTACACCATTGCGAAAAATGCGGTAGAAAAAGGTCTTTTATACCAATATCGCGATCGCAAAAATCGTAAACGTAATTTCCGTCGATTATGGATTACCCGCATCAATGCGGCTGCAAGACTGAACGGTACTACCTATTCTAAACTCATCCACGGGATGAAAACAAAGAATATGGAAATTAACCGGAAAGTACTTGCTGATTTAGCCGTACGCGATGCAGATACGTTTGCTGCAATTGTTAAGGAAGCCACTGCTTAATTGTTTAAATTAAACGGTATAAACCGGCAAATCTTTTTCTTAAGGTTTGTCGGTTTTTTTATTTTAAGCACTTGCGATTACTCGCCAAATGCTTACTTTTTGAATTTTTCTCATTCCTGCGCCACGCGTAAATGAGTTCTCACTAACTAACTAATTACAAAGCGCCCCATGCTTGATGATATAAAAGCCTTAGAACAAGCCATTCAGCAATTCGAAATTTCTAATGAACAGCAGCTCGAAGATTTTCGGCTACAGTTCTTATCCAGAAATGGCCGGGTTCAGTCTATGTTTAAAAAAATGGGGTCGGTTCCTAAAGAAGATCGCGCTGAAGTTGGCAAGGCCATGAATACCGCTAAAATGATGGCTGAGTCAAAATTCAAGGATACTAAAACCAAGCTTGAACAGGCTCAAACAAAACATCGCAGCGCAAAAGATGATATTACACTAACCGCTCCATCATTTCCTATAGGCTCACTGCATCCGTTAACCCAGACGCTGGAGGAAATGAAAAGTATATTTTATCGGCTGGGCTTTACTATTGCAGACGGACCTGAAATTGAAGATGACTTTCATAACTTTACAGCACTCAACTTCCCTCCTAATCACCCCGCGCGCGATGAACAGGATACCTTCTTTGTGCGGAAAAGTGATGATCCCGATGTTCAGGATTTAGTTCTACGCACGCACACGTCTCCGGTTCAAATACGACTGATGGAAAATACCAAGCCCCCTATCCGTGCAATTATGCCCGGACGAGTTTATAGGAATGAAGCGGTTTCTCCAAAATCATATTTTTTATTCCATCAGGTTGAAGCTTTATACGTTGATGAAAACGTAAGCGTGGCCGACCTCAAAGACACGCTGATAACGTTTGCCAAGCTAATGTTTGGAACCGATGTGAAATACCGTCTGCGCCCCGGGTTTTTCCCATTTACTGAGCCCAGCTTAGAAATGGATATTTGGTGGGGATCAGAAAAAGATGGAAAATGGCTCGAAATTTTAGGCTCCGGAATGGTAGATCCCAACGTGTTTGAACACGCCGGCGTAGATCCTGAAAAATATACCGGTTTTGCCTGGGGAATGGGCGTAGAACGCATTGCTATTTTAAGACATGGCATAGGCGACATTCGTACTTTTTATGAGAATGATATTCAGTTCCTTAAACAATTCAACTGATTGTATGATTAATCACTGTTTGTTGTAAATTGAGCACTTAACATGGTTGAGAGAGCTTTTAAGAACTTACTCAAACCATTGACAGAAAGCAGTTATTCTGCCAAATTAAAAGTGCTGCCCGAATGAGGAATCGGCTCATTCATCGATATTCAGACCATGATTAAGCCATAGTTTGGAGCAATCAAAAAAAAAAAGATATTCCAAAACTCAGAAAACAAATTATTTTACTAATTGAAGATCTCGAAAAAACTAAATGAACGTATCTTATAACTGGCTCAAAGAATTTATTGACCTTTCACAGTCACCGGAAGAAATTACAGACAAACTAACGCTAATCGGGCTCGAAGTTGAAGAAATCGAGGAGTATGGAAGCACTCTGGATGGCGTAATTGTTGGCGAAGTGCTCGAAGTTCGTCCACATCCCAATGCTGACCGACTTCAAATTTGTGATGTAAATCTTGGCAACCATAAAACTCAAATTGTATGTGGCGCTAAAAATGTAGCTGCAGGACAAAAAGTACCCGTTGCTACAGTTGGTTCTACCCTTCCTATTAAACTGGATGACGGAAGCTTGCTGAAAATTAAAAAAGCAAAGCTGAGAGGCATAGTTTCGGAAGGCATGATTTGTGCAGAAGATGAGCTCGGCCTCGGTTCCGACCACGACGGTATTATGGTACTGAACGAAGACCTTAAAACCGGCACTCCCATTTCTGAAGTATTTGAGTTGTACCAAGATACGATTATAGACATTGCCATCACCCCAAACCGCCCGGATGCTACCTGCCATTTGGGAGTTGCACGAGACCTGGCTGCCGCCTTAAATCTTGAGTTGAAAAAGCCTTTTGAGGATAAGATTGCAGACGTTGCAACATTAAGAGAGGGGAATTCTTTGTCCTCTGCTGCTTCCAAGGACATCACCATAGAAATTGAAAATGCCGAAAAATGCTACCGTTATGTGGGTAAAATGGTTCGGGGTGTTACCATTCAGGAGTCTCCGGCCTGGCTGCAAAATCGCCTGAAAGCTATTGGTGTACGCCCGGTTAATAACGTGGTTGACGTTACTAATTATGTGATGTATGAGCTGGGACAACCGCTACATGCTTTTGATTATGCAACTATTCGCGGAAAGAAGATTGTAGTCAAAGACTTTGAAGAGGAAATAGAATTTGAAACGCTGGATCATGTTAAAAGAACTTGTGCTCCGGGCACCTTGTTTATTTGTGATGGTGAAGGTCCGGTTGCTATTGCCGGCGTAATGGGCGGCGTAAATTCGGAGGTGGATGAAGAAACCACCGATATTCTTATTGAAAGTGCATACTTTGATCCGGGTTCGGTACGCAGAACGGCTAAATCTCAGGCGCTTCAAACCGATGCCTCTTATCGTTTTGAACGAGGAATTGATCCCGGCATGCAAGCACTTTCTGCCGAAAGAGCTGCCCAGCTGATTGCTGAAGTTGCAGGCGGAACTATTGCAGATGAAACGGTTGACGTTCATCCCACAAAAGCAGAAAAACGAGTGTTAACCCTTCGGAAAAGCTATACAAATCGTTTGTTGGGTACCGATTTTGAAATATCTGATATTGCTGAAATTTTGAATGGCTTAGAACTTGTGGAAACCGAACGAGATGAACAGTCCATCACCTTTGAAATTCCATCTTTCCGCCCCGATTTGGAGCGCGAAGTAGATTTAATTGAAGAAGTGGGTCGCTTGTTCGATTACAACAACATTCCATCTCCGGACCACGGTATTTTTGTTTCGTCTGAACCCATCAATGCCTGGGAGCAGCTCAACCAAAAAATCAGAAATACTTGTGTGCAGTTAGGGCTTCGTGAAATTTATTCTAACTCGCTTATTTCAGAAGATCATGCAAGCCTGTACGGGTCGTTAGACGACATGATTTCTGCACTTCACCCCTTAAATAAAGACAACAGCACGCTGCGCCCTTCCCTTTTGCATGGCTTTTTGAAATCCGCCTCGTACAACTTCAACCGCAAGCGAACGGGAATTCGGTTTTTTGAATTAGGCCATGTTTTTAACAGAGATGAGGAAGGAACGTATTACAAAGGAATTAAAGAAGAAGTGTACGTAATGTTGGGCATAGGCGGGCTAAAACACACCGACAGCTGGCTGCAAGAAGCCACCTCCTACTCTATATTTGATTTAAAAGCATTAGTAAACGCATTTTTCACAAAGCTGAATTTACTGAACTATATTTCAGTTAAAGAAGCCGATGAGAATACGCTTCATTATTGCTGGGAAGACAAAAAAATAGGTTCATTATATATTCCCAATGAGAAGCTGAAAGATGCATACGATTTCGAACAAGAAGCTTTTGTAGCCGAAATATCCGTTACGGCCTTGGCAGAAATGCAGCAGGCTGTTCCGCCACACACGTATAAAGAAGTAGTTAAGTATCCGGTGTTTGAATTTGACCTTGCTGTTACGGTTTCCCAAGCAGTTTCTGCGGGAGATATAATGCAGTCAATCAAAGCACAAGCCGGAGATCAGCTGTTTAATATTGAGATATTTGATGTATTTGAGGGTGAATCTATAGGAGAAGGAAACAAAAGTCTGGCATTTCGCTTAAACTTCTTAAATCCTAACAAGACCTTGAATATCAAAGAAGTAGAACCTATTATTAAGAAGGTTATCAAATCATTAGAAAAAGATTTTTCTGCAAAACTTAGAGGATAAGTTGTAGGTATATGAACAAGCTTTCACAACAAAACGAAACGTTTAAATTGCTGCTGAATGAAGTAGGCACCGAAGTGGAAGGCCTGAAGCAACAAATTCGAGAATTAAAAAAAGACAATGCCAGATTAAAGGCAAAACTTGAAGAGGAACACGAAAAGCAAACGGACATCTTTTCTGCAATTACAGAGTCGGAACGGCTGGCTTTGCGAAATCATGTAGAAGGGTTAATTACCAAAATAAATCATCATTTGAGGGCTGACTCATGAAATCGATTAGAGTTTCCATAATGGGCAAGCAATACCCGCTTAAGGTAGAAGATCATCAAGAAGAAGCAATGCTTCGGATTTGTAAATTTGTGGATGAGCGTTTTAAAAACTACCGCACACAATTGGTAAAGCAGCCCGAATCTACCGTTATGGTACTGGCAGCACTCAGCATTGCAGAAGAGCTTTTTGAAGCGCGCAGTTTGAATAGCGAGCTCGAAGAAGGTGAAGAAGTGCTGATGGAGCGCGTAAACAACAGCCTTAGCCGATTACTGAAAGAAATTAAAGAATAAAAGCACACTAACGAACAGGAGCATACTTTGGCTGATACTATCAGCATTTTTTTTGTTGGCGACATTGTTGGCGAGCCCGGTCTTGAAATGGTTAACACCTTTCTGCCCAGCTTAATTACTAAATATAATGCCGACTTTGTGATTGCAAATGCCGAAAACTCTCACGAGGGATTTGGCACCAACCGGCACATTATAAAAAACTTATTAGACCTTGGAGTACATGTAGTTACAGGAGGTGATCATTCCTTTGATAAATGGAAAGTGTTTGATTATATGCGCGAACACGACCACATCCTCCGCCCTCTTAACTACCCAAAGGGAAATGCCGGACTCGGCTTTAGCATTCACGAAGTGCCAAATAAAAATGTTAAAATTGGCGTGCTGAATTTGCAAGGCCGCACTTTTATGAAAGCCATTGATGATCCATTTACAGCTGCAGAATGGGCGCTGGAAAAAATGAGGGAAGAAACCAATCTCATTTTCATTGACTTTCACGCCGAAGCCACAGCAGAAAAAATATCTATGGGCTGGCATGTTGATGGAAAAGCTTCCGTGCTGGTGGGTACTCATACGCACGTTCAAACCAACGATGCCCGAATTCTTCCGCAGGGCTTAGGCTACCTGACTGATGCCGGCATGACCGGCTCTTTCGACTCTTGCATTGGCATGAGCAGAAAGGTAGCTTTAAAACGATATATGACCGGCGTTCACCAAAAATATCAGCCCGCCAAAGGGAATAATCAGCTAAATGGTGTTTTAGCTAAAGTTGATGTAGAAACCGGGAAATGTGTGCACATTGAACCGATTATCTATCCCGGATTAAAAAACTCTATTGAGGATTGATGGAAAAGGCTAAAACCGTACTTGAAGCAAGAAAATTATACAAAAGCTTTCCCGGCGGTCCCGACAAAGACGAGCTTAAGGTTTTGCAAGGAATGAATTTAGTTCTTCACGAGGGCTCTGTTACTGCTATTGTCGGCTCAAGCGGAAGCGGTAAAAGTACGCTGTTGCATATTTTGGGAGGATTAGATCGTGCAGACAGCGGCGAGGTGCTGTGGGACGGTAAAAATATTTCAGGATATAAAGCCGATGATTTAGCTGATTTTAGAAATAAATATATCGGGTTTGTATTTCAGTTCCATCATCTTCTGCCCGAATTTAATGCGCTTGAAAATGTAGCGATGCCCGCCCTTATTGCAGGAACCTCAACAGACAAGGCTTTTAAAAGAGCCCACGAGCTGCTCGGTATTTTTGGGATTGAAGCTCGCGCCGATCACAGACCTACGCAACTCTCCGGAGGCGAGCAGCAGCGGGTTTCTATGGCACGGGCGCTTATGAATAATCCCCGCGTTATTTTAGCCGATGAACCCACCGGAAACCTGGATCTTGATAATACAAACCTGATTTTGGATCAGCTTTTTGAGCTTCGGGAAACCATGGGCGTGTCGGTATTACTGATTACGCACGAAAAAGAAATTGCAGAACGCTCTGATACTATACTCGAATTAAAAGATGGGATTTTAGAATCACTTTAATGTTTTGTGAAGTCCTAAAACAGTCCTATTTTTACCCCCTTAAAATAACAGCTATTACAAACAAATAATTATGTCAAAACGGCTTTCAAAAGAAGAATTAGAATCCGATCCGCTAATTGATAACTACAATCGAGCAGCAGCTTACTACAACGAAAACAAGACGATGATTACTACAGCAGCCATTGCGCTTATTGTAGTAATTGGTGGCATAGTAGGCTATAACTACTACTCCGGAGCTCAGGAGCAAAAAGCTCAGCAGTTGCTCTCGATAGCCGAAAATTACTATTCGCAGGCAGATTACGAAAATGCACTGTACGGCGATGATTTTGAGCTGACCTATGGCTTCGATCAAATTTCAGACGAATTTCCGCGAACTAAAGCCGGAAATATGGCCAGCTTTTATGCGGCCGTTTCGAGTTTTGAGCTTGGCGATATTGAAAACGCACTCGAATTCATGGAAGAATTTAAAGTACCCAAAGGAATTCTCGGTGTAGGTCCTTTAAGTTTTCACGGTAAGTTATTGTTAGCCAACGAAAATTACACAGCTGCTGCCAAGAAGTTTATGGAAGCATCTAATTGGGATAAAAATGATGTAACCACTCCTGCAAACCTGCTGGAAGCTGCACAAGCTTATTACAAAGCCGGAAATGCTGATAAGGCCAATGAAATAGCTAATCGCATTGTAGAAGATTACCCGCAAAGCATGCAAATAACCGAAGCACAACGCCTTCAGGGAATGATTACTGCAAAGTAATTACAATTTTCACTGTTTTTTATTTTAAGGCCTCTTTTGAGGTCTTTTTTTTGCTCATATTTTCTTTTTTAATTACTGTGTGCTGAATAATTTGATCATTTAGACGCAGCAGAACCCCTGCCCTCTTATATCAATTCAATAACTTTCTTTAATCTATAATTTAGAATTGGCATTCCTATAGCAAAACCCATTCAGTTCGTTGGGAATGTGAAATAAAGAGTTTATTATATTTAGCAAAAGCATAAACATTAAAACAAAGACACCATGTTAAAACGAATTTTAGTAGCTCTTGACCGAGAAATTATTACAGCTATTGCCACCAAATATGCCATAAAACTGGCAGAAAGGTATAACGCAAGCCTCACAGGTCTCGCCGTAGTAGATTTAGAAGCCATTAGCGACACGGTTGGCGGAGGCGGCATAGGAACCATCCATTATGCCAAAGAGCTCAGAGAAAATTTAACCGAGGAGTCAAGAAAAGCTGCAGAAAAACAGCTTAAAAACTTTAAATCTATGGTGGAAGAATCCGGGGTGAATCATTCCAAGTTTATGCATGAAGGAGTTCCGCACGAACACATTATAGAAGATTCTAAATATCACGATTTATTGGTTATTGGAAGAGAGTCTCACTTCTTTTACAACCGGCCTAAAATAGAAACCAAAACCTTAGCTAATATTGTGAAAAAAGGTGCCGGCCCCACCCTAATGGTTACTGATTCATACCGTCCCATACGCCGCGCGGTAATTGCGCATGACGGCAGCAAAGCCTCTGCTTATGCTATGCAATGGTTTGTTCAGCTGCAACCATTTGGAAGTGATATTGAGCTTGATTTGGTTTATGCTTGCAACCGCAAAAAGGAAGAAGCCACTGAGCGTGCCCGGTTAATTATGAACCAAGCCCAAGAGTATTTAAAAGCCCACGGCTATGAGAAAATAAACCAGCTGCTGCTTGATGAAAAAGGCGGAGCCGGAAAGCATATTATAAATCACGTTAAGGATACCGATGCCGACTTAATTGTGCTTGGCGCCCATTCAGTATCTGCCATCCGACGTTTAACCTTTGGCTCGGTTACGCACGAGCTGGTAAAGAACAGCCCCGTTCCGTTGTTTTTAAGTAGTTAGACTTTGGAATTAACTTTGGTTAGTCATCATTGTGCCTTTATAAAAGTAGTAACCTAAATCTGAAACGGGGTAAAGTGAATAATGCTCATTTTACTCTGTTGTTACTATCGGCCACGAGTGCTCACCAAATAATCTTAAAGCAATCTAAGCGAATAAAACAGTTTTTTAATCTGTCGTTAACTGATAAAAACTCTCGCATTTGATTAGTGCCAATTAATGCTGAATAGAATTTCATCTTTTTATTGGCTTCACAAACAGTAAAGAAATATCTGTGGGCGTTACCAACAACTCATTTGCCACGCTGCCTATAAACAAATTTTTAATCTTGGAGTCACTCTTTATTCCAAGAATTAATACATCAGCTTCCTGTTGAATTGCATATCCGCTTAGAGTAGTTGCAACTCCTTTATCTTCGGCCGATATGACTT
This sequence comes from uncultured Balneola sp., assembly GCA_964505215.1. Taxonomy (GTDB): domain Bacteria; phylum Bacteroidota; class Rhodothermia; order Balneolales; family Balneolaceae; genus Gracilimonas. The sequence continues at coordinate 39,412 of CAZDGU010000007.1, read as the reverse complement.
TAAGGGGTTTATTAGCAGGAAATTTTTCAGTCCACTTTTTCTCTTTGGCTTGAATATCTGCTTTTGTCACCTTCTCGATTTCTGCCGGCCTCATAAGCGGATAGTAAAAAAGCTTAGAAACATTAACCGGCAATTTTTTTATCTCAGCTACGGGCTTGCTTTCTTTGAATCTGTTAGCCCAGTTGACTATGCCCTCGGTGTATCTCGAAAAAGTTATGGCCTGAACTATTGTTTTGATTGGAGTTTTGTACGTTTCAGGAACCAATAAAACGGGTGCCGGAAATAATCTTACTAATTTATGAAGTAATGCCCCATTCCCTCTTAAATTCTGCTTATTCCCGAGAACAAGTAAATCAAACTGCTGTTTTTTAGAAATATTGGTAAAACTGGTTTCGGAAAAACGTTCCGAAGTTACTTGAATATCAAATGGTTGAGCGACTTCCGCTAAACTAATCTCCCTTTCGGTTCTCCTGGTTATTTTGCCTTTAATTTCTTCTAACCTGTCTGCTGAAAGCATTCCTGCCGGTAATTCACCTATTTTTATATTATGCAGAAATGTAATTTTTTCAATATCTAACACCTGATCTAAGGTATTGATATAGTTGAAAAGATAACGGTCCATTTCAGACAGGTCGATGCCAACAAGGAGGTGTAGAGGTTCTTTTGAAACAAGCATAATTATTCGTTGTTTTGTTCTTCTTCGACTATTCTGTTAATGGTTTCTTTATAACTTTCTTCCTGTTTTGCTTTCAGGGCTTTCCGGTTCTTCTCATATTCCACCTTCAATCCTTTATGTAAACTGTAACAGAGCACCAGCAGAACTACTGCAAAAGGTAAGCCCACGGCTATTACTCCGGTTTGAAGTGCAGCTAAACCTCCACTCAACAGCAGAGCAATAGCAACGCCCCCCTGCATAAACGACCAAAAAACACGCTGCCAAACGGGCGTATTTTCACCTTCCGTTCCGGCAGTAATAGTGTTTATTACTAACGAACCGGAGTCTGATGAGGTTATAAAAAATGAGAAAACTAAAATTATAGCCAAAAGTGAAGAAAATTCGACTAAAGGAAAGTTCTGTAAAAAGATAAATAGCGATGAGGTTACATCTTCCTGAACAGCACGCAACATGGTAGAATCCCCGCCAATTATCATGTCAAGGGCACTCCCTCCAAATACATTCATCCAGAAAATGGCAACTAAGGAGGGAACTACGACTACTCCTAACATAAATTCTTTTACAGTTCTCCCTCTTGAAATCTGTGCAATAAAGCTTCCAACAAAAGGCGACCAGGCAATCCACCATCCCCAATAAAAAATGGTCCAGGTATTTTGCCAATGGGAGTTTGTATAAATTTCATTCCAGGTGCTGATGTCGGTCAAATTAGCAATATAGGAGCCGGTATTTTCAACAAAACCTCTTAAAATTGGCAGAGTTGGTCCCAACACAAATACAAAAACAATGAGAAATAGAGCCATATACATATTGGCCGTACTCAAATTTTTAACTCCTTTCTCAACCCCCAAGAAAACTGAAATTGTAGCAATTCCGATGACTACTAAAATTATAACAATCTGTGCCGTTGGCGAGACCTGCCAATCGTAAAGAAAATCAAATCCTGCTGATACCTGCAGTACCCCTAAGCCTAAGGAGGTTGCCAAACCAAATACAGTTGCCAATGCGGATAAGATATCAATTAAATCACCCCAACCCCCGTTTATTTTAGCTCCTATAAAGGGATAAAATGCAGATCTGAAGGTCATTGGAAGATTTTTATTATAGGCGAAAAACGCCAGCGCCAGGCCAACTAAAGCGTAAATCGCCCATGTATGCAAGCCCCAGTGCAAACTGGTAAACTCCATAGCTTGTTTGGCGGCTTCAAGACTATTGTTAACATGCCGCGGTGGATCTCCAAAATGTGTAACGGGCTCTCCAATACTGTAAAACATAATGCCAATCCCCATTCCGGCACTGAATAGCATGGCAAACCAAGAGGCTTTACTGTACGTGGGCCGGGCATCAGGACCGCCTATTCGTATTTTACCAAACCTGGAAAAAGCTATATAAATCGAAAATATGAGTATGATATTAACGGTGAGAACAAAGAACCATCCAAATTTATTTGATGTCCACAACCTGAAACTGCTTAACTTTTCGTTCATTGCTTCCGGAAAAGCCACTCCAATAACGATTAGCAAAAGGATTAATGCCAATGAAACAAAAAAGACTACTTTGTTAGCAACAAAGTGTTTACTTCTGGTGATTTTGGACATAAAACTTAACGGTGCTTTTAAAAAATGAGATGGCTAAAATTTATTAGCCGTAACTGAAAAAAGTGCGGTAATTATTTTACGTGAGGTACATTGCAGGCAGAGACTTATCCGAAACTATTGCAACAAGTATGACGTGAGGCTGACACCAAACAAATGGCAGAATTTATCTTACAGCCGAAAAGCATTGAGTGTTAATAACGCAGTTAAATTAAATTACTTCTTACTAAATTGAAAGTTATAGCAGTTACGCCAACACAGGTACGCAGAATATCGTTGCCATTTATTGCATTCTTGTTAAAATTTAAAAGGTAATTATGAAAAGAACAGTTTTTGGTGTCGATGAATTTTGTAAGTCAGCTCATCATTTTAAAAATGTTCGGTTTGGTCTGTTAACGAATGATGCGGCCCGGAATGCTTTTGGGGTGAAGTCGAGAGTGGCTTTAATTAATGCGGGATTTAACATCGTGAAGCTGTTTTCTCCGGAGCACGGACTTTCTGCACATGCCGCCGATGGCGCGCGGGTTTCTGATGAAACCGATGAGCTGACCCAGTTACCCGTCACCAGTCTGTACGCTGATAAGCTGGCGCCTACCGAAAAAGATGTACAAGATATAGATGCCGTCATTTTTGATATTCCCGACGTGGGTTGTCGATTTTATACCTACCTGTGGACGATGACTCACATCATGGAAGCCTGTGCCGAACATGACAAAAAACTCATCATACTGGACAGACCTAATCCACTGAGCGGAGATTTAGCTAAAGCCGAAGGTCCTCTTTTAGAAGCTGATTGTACTTCTTTTTTGGGAAGATGGAGCATCCCAATCCGGCACAGCTGCACGCTTGGTGAACTGGCCAACTACTTTTTAAACAACCATATTCAAAACCTTGACTTGGAGATTGTTAAAGTCTGCAATTGGAATAGAAAAGATTATTCTGAAAAGGAAAACTGGAGCTTTACTCCCACCTCTCCTGCCATAAAGGATGCCGAAACCGCTTTGCTTTATCCCGGTTTGGGTCTGCTGGAAGGCATCAACGTGAATGAAGGCAGAGGCACCGATTTGGATTTCAAAGTTTTAGGCGCTCCCTGGATTGATGCGGCTGCTTTCAAAAATCACCTTGAAACATTGAGTATTCCCGGTGTTTCTTTTTCAACTGCCAAATATACGCCGGATTGGGGTATCCACGAAGGTGAAGTCTGTCATGGTTTACGCTTAAAAGTAACGAATGAGCAGGCTCTCCGACCTGTTTTTTTAGGAATCGAAATTTTAAAATATCTCATCAAAGAGTACCCAAACGATTGTAAAGAGCGGCTTTATAAAACAAACGCCAATCCTACCGGCGGTAGACATTTAGATAAATTACTGGGCATTAGAAATGCTTTTCGGTCTATAAAAAAAGCTCCTCCAATTCACACAAAACTCCGCAAGAATGAGTGGGAAGATTTGGTAACGCCTTTTACTTTTATATTAACTGAATCTCTCGGTTCACACCTCTTTTAAATACGTATTTCAATGAGATCTCGTTTCTCTATTTCAGCAGTATCCAAATTTGCAACATTGCTTTTTGTAATGACAATTTCTCCAATGCTGCATGCACAGCAGCTTCCGGTTCCTCCTCGTGCAGCTGATGCTATTTCGGGCAGTGCTTTTAAAGACCGAGTAGCAGACTTCAGCTTAACAGATCGGGAGAACAAAATTTGCCAAGAAATACTGAATGGGAATATACCTGACTTTCTGCGCAAGCTGATTCCTATTTCATTTTCTAAAACCATTCAGGATTCAACTTATAAAGTAACTTATTTTGTACTCCCCGATTATTTAGCCATTGGTTCAAACAGTGATTACTTCTCAATACCTATGACACCTGCGCTGGCCCAGAAGATATCAACCGCCATTGACTTCACCCTTCCTACTAAGCTAATGGCTGACCAGATTTGGGAACATGCATCGCTGAAACTAACCCCTTCTCCAATTCCTCCAAGCCCTGAAATGACCTCAATCCCAATAATGTGGAAGCACAGCAGAATGGTGCAAAAACAACGGAAAGATTCTCTAATTACTTATCCATTGGGAAAACTGGTAGCAGGAAACAAAAAAGATGTCATCATCTCCAATAAGATTTACGGACATTCTTCACGGCGGGTGGTTATTTACGGCTGGCATCAAAAAAATGGACATCCTATTCAACCGGTTTACGCCGGCCACATTGCGGCTTATGCAGATTACAGCCACGGCATTCGATTAGTGCAAGACAGCGCTTCAATCAATCATCAATTTGCCCGCATTACTGAAGTACTCCAAGACTCAACAAAAGCTTCGCTATTCAGTGATGAAGGGGTAATTAGCAAACCTTTTTATCCGGTGGATGAAAGCAAGAATCTTGATTGTGAATAGTAATTCTTGTCAGCAGCTATCATAAACTCGATTTCTAAAAATAATTGAACCTATAAGTAGAATTTGTTGGTAAAAAAGCCGGAATTAATTATTCTGCTTTAATACCTCATGCATCAACCAAAATAAACTTGTTGAATTGATGCAAGAAATCACCCACTATTTAACACCAAAGTATGACAAGAATTAAACTCGAAATAAAATGGGCTCTAATATTTGTAATAATGTCTCTGCTATGGATGCTCTTAGAAAAATGGGTAGGACTGCACAGTACCCACATAGATAAGCACATGTATCTGACCAACTTGTATGCTATTCCCGCAATATTAGTGTACGTGTTTGCTTTAAAGGAGAAAAAGAAAATAGACCACAATGGGCGAATGTCTTATAAACAAGGCTTGATTTCAGGATTAATTATTACGCTAATCATAACAGCCTTTGCCCCACTCACACAGTGGATTATTTCTACCGTAATTACCCCGGAATATTTCCCAAATGTAATTGCCTATTCCGTTGAAAGCGGCTTTCATTCTTCACAAGCAGAAGCCGAGGCTTATTTTAACCTCAAAAGCTATATCACACAAAGTGTAATTGGCTCTTTAATGATGGGAATAATTACAACCGCAGCCGTAGCCTTTTTTGTACGGACAAAAGCTAAATAATAAAAAACCCCTTATCTGCCTAAACAAATAAGGGGTTTTTGGATCAACAAATTTAGTTGCTATTCCAGTGTGTTCAGCACCGCTTCATTAAACGCAGCGGACTTTTCGATCATAATCATGTGGCCGGCTTTGTCTATTTCTACCAGCTTGCTGTTTGGGATGAGTTTATTTCCGGTTTCAAATACATCAGCCGGGAAGCCGGGGTTGAGGTACCGGTTGGGAATAAGACCATCGTATTTTCCATAAATAATGGTGGTTGGATGAGTGATTTCCTCCAGATAATCTGTGGTCGGTTCAGCAATCATGGCTTTAATGGATTGATCTACCGCGTAAGCGAATTCTTTCATTTCGTCCGTTTTGGCCATTCGCACCCGTTCTTCTACCATCCATTCGAACTCGGGACTCCACCGGTAAAAGTTTATGGAAAGATTAGCTCTCACCTGCGGCTCCGTTGCTTTTACGGTTCCTTCCATGGTCAAAGCATTGGCTAACCATTGGCCTTCTCCACGATCAAATTTTTCAATTCCGGCCGGTGCTGCCAGTATTAATTCATCAATTGCCTGGGGAGAATTGATGGCCAGCGTGAGGCCAATTTGTCCGCCCATGGAATGACCAACGTAGGTCACATTTTTGAGATTCAGTTCGTTTATAAATCGCTCAATTTGTGAGGCGTAATAGCTCATTCCGTATGGATAATCTCCTTTTGAGGATTTTCCATAACCGGGCAAATCCACAGCTATAACTCTGTAATTTTCGGCCAAAGCCTCAATATTATATCTCCAAAAACCGGCATTACTTGCCAGTCCGTGAACTAATAATAAGGTTTGATCTCCGGCACCTTCATCTATATAAGCTATGGTTGGCTCGCCTTCTAAATATTCAACCTGAAATCCATAATCGATTTCTTTGAATGGAAGCGGCTCTTTATCGGCATAACGAATTCCGGCACAGCCTGAAAGCACAAAAGCTATAAGCAGCGTTACGATACTGATTTTTAATAATTTCATCATTTCATTCACCATTTTAAAACATTAACCAATTTAGCGACATAAATAACGTCCACGGATTAATGGGATTTACTCCCTGCTCTGTGGCTGAGGGCGCATCATAAAAATCGCCGGTGATGGCGTAGCCTCCGCTTAATCCAAGCGTCAGAAATACTTTTAAGTCATATTTAAGTTCGGCGTTAATTTCTGTCCCAATGTGATGTCCGCCATTTTCTAAACTGAAATTACTGTAGGCAATCGCCCCTCCTACTTTTGCGCTGAATTTATGTGGAATCAGCGCTTTCATGAAGTTTACAGAGCCGCCGGTTACACCCAATCCCATGTTAGAAATATCGTGTACCATAGAATAATATCGGCTCACAACCTGCGGATCGGGAAATAGCAGCAGTGATTTATGCGCGCTGTAAATACCTACTGGAGATCCCCACACGTTTCCGGTTAGCACGCTGTTTAGCGTTCCGTCTTGAGCACCATCAGCATCGCCGGTAGTGGCTAAAACTTCGAGCCACATTTTGTCTTTATTGGTCATTCCATACCGGTAAGAAAAGGACGCGTTTGCGCTCGTTCCAAAAACGCTAATGTCTTCTTTTGCCGGATCATCCGGACTTACCTTTCCTAAGTTTGAAATTACATACGCATCAAATTGAAATGGACCGTGTACAAAATTACGGTTCCAGTTCACGTTGGTTCCTAACCATAAAATATCGGCTTTGTAGCGCTGATCTTTGCCGCCTAAATCAATTCGGGTGGCACCGTTATAGTCGGCCAGAGCACTGGTTAAGCCCTGTCCCAAAATGGAAACTCCGCCGGCTCCTCTTGCCGTATCGCGCAGGTACCAGGCATTAAATCCTAACTCTAATTTTGGGTGAGGCAGTGTGAGAATATCCGCCATTGTTATATATACATCCTGGTCGCGACTTACCTGATTTTCCCAAAGCTGGAAAAATCCCAATCGTGCTTTTATAGCCTGATGCGGTCGCGCAAACCAGCTGGCTCCTACGGCCTGCGTTCCCCAAAAAGAAAGCTTGTAGCCGGAGGTTTGAAATAAATCCAGTCCTTCAATATTTGGGTCGTGCGGACTGTCAAAAATGCGCTGCATTCCCAGCACTAAGTTCCACCAGCTGTCTTTGGGACGTAAATCTACGTTAGCCATCAGGGTTTGCAAGTTTACCTGACCGCCGCTCAATCCACCGCCCCGGTTATTTCCTACGCCATAAGATTGATCACCCCAGGTATAGTCAATTTTGAACAGGCCTCTGAAGGTGGCAAAACCATCCAGAATTTTTGGTTGGTAAATGAATAGAGGCACAAAACGCTGCTCGGTATAAACCGCTGTTCTGTTCACCGTTTCTGTAGAGTTTCTCCCAAACATCCGCCCAATAACCTGACCTTGCAGCACATCATTTGTGGGCGTTATGTTAGAAGTCGTAGTTCTGAAAAAGGAGTATCCTATAAATGTAAGTTCTTTAGGAATGGGATCTTCTAAGCGCTCCTTTTCTTTTTGTTTCTCCTCAGTTTGGGTAAGAGTTTTACTGTCTTGATTGCGAAGCTGGGCCTGTGCCGTTACTCCAATCAGCATAAAAAATAAGACAGCAAGTGTAGCTTTTTTCATAATAGCTTGTGTTTGCATACTTAAACTTAAATAGAAGATAAACCTCACAAAATGTGGGTTTTAGATATACCTAATCAGATGTTGATGAGGTTAGCAAAAAAGAAGCAAGCTCAACCGGTTATTGGTTGAACTTACTTCAAACGTGTAAAGCTTACTGCTTTTCGAATTTTTGAATCCAAAGAACGCCGGTTACATCACCGTTTACCAAGGTGCTGCCAAAGCCACCTTCTACGGTTGGGGCTTCTGCGCCAATACTTGGTTCGGTTTGAATAACTTCATACGTCATGGTATTTCCTTCAATCTGGAAAATTCCTTCTGAAACTACAGAAGTAGGTTCGTTTTGCTGAAGGGTAATTGTTCTGATTCCGGAATCGGTCTCGTCGCCTAATTGAAACGTTCCGGTGAAGGTTACATCCGCACCTGCACTGTCGGTAGAAACTACCGTGTAGGTGTCATTTTTTTCGAAGGTAGCTTCTATGCGTGCTGTTTTGGCTAACATTTGTAAACCAATAGCCACGTTATCTGCGCCTTCAGAAACCCAGTTTCCTACAATGGCTTCTACTTCGTCTTTGTCGCCACCTGTTGAGCTTGAGCCACAGGCAAAGCCGGTAAGGGCTAATGCAACTACTAATAAACTATAAATTAACTTTTTCATGGTTTTTACCTTTTGATTTTTGTTTAATGATGGTTGTTATTTAGTTTTTTGCCGGTAATAAAACGGAAGCTCCTTCTGCAACTATCTTACCGTTTTGATTGATGCAGCTGGTCTTAAAAATGACTCTGTTTTTATCTTTGACAATCTCTTCTACTTCTACAAATGCCGTAATTTCATCTCCAAAATAGACAGGCTTTAAAAAACTGAGTTCTTGTTTTTGGTAGATGGCTCCTGGGCCCGGGAGCTTCATTCCAAATACCGCAGAAATAAACCCGGTCAGCAATGCGCCATGCGCTATTTGGTGTTTGAAGAATGTTTGCTCGGCATATTCTTTATCCATGTGAATGGGATTTTTATCTCCCGTCAGCTCGGCAAAGGCATAAACGTCCGATGCGGTAATTTCCCTGACAAGCTCTGCTCTTTGGCTCACTTCCAAATCATGAATGGTTAAAAGGGCTGAAGTTTTCATAATCTATCCATCCTCTTTCAATAATTTTTTTAGAATTTTACCGCTGTCGCTGGTGGGTAATTCTTTGAGAAATGCATAATGCTTAGGCACTTTAAATTTGGCTAAACGTTCTCTGGCCCATTCCTGAAGCTCTTCGGCCGAAGCCGTTTTTCCGTCTTCTAACACGATGAAAGCCTTTCCGCTTTCTCCCCATTTTTCATCAGGAACGCCAATTACAGCAATATCCCGAATGGCCGGATGCGTACGGAACACATGCTCCAGCTCGGCGGGATACACATTTTCTGCACCGCTGATGAACATTTCTTTCTTTCGGTCAATTACATAAAAGTATCCTTCCTCATCCACCCGAACGATGTCGCCGGTGTGCATCCAGCCGTTTACTACCGTTTTGGCGGTTTCTTCCGGATTATTCCAGTACTCTTTCATGCAAACGGGACCTTTTAAAATCAGTTCGCCAAGTTCACCCTGTGGAACGTCATTTCCTTGGTTATCTACTACGCGGGTGTCTATATAAAAGTTGGGAAAACCGATGGAACCAATTTTTCGCTTCGAATCTTCCTGATTTAATGAAAACACATTCGGCCCAAACTCGGTTAACCCATATCCCTGGCGGACCGGAATTCCTTTTTCCTGCCAGGCATCAATTAAATTAAGCGGCATGGGTTCGCCTCCAACAATGGCGTATCGTACGGTTTGGAGTGAACTTGATGCAAATTTCTCCGAACGATACATCATGTCCATCATCGTAGGAACGCCAAACAGGATGCTCACTTCTTCTTCATCACATAAAGTGAGAATTTTATCAGCATCAAACTTTTTCATCAGTAAAACCGTAGCTCCGCGATGAAGCAGCGGCGTGGTCAGCACATTCCATCCGCCCGTGTGAAAGAATGGCGCAAACGTAATGGAAACATCATTTTGGGTGAGATTCAGCCTCAAGCCCGTGTTGATAGAATTCCAAAACAGCATTTTATGCGTAATGACGGCACCTTTTGGCCGTCCGGTGGTTCCGGAGGTGTATAAAATCATGCAGGCATCTTCAAAATCCCCAACGTGCTCAATTTCTTTCGGCTTTTGGGTTGAAGTCATGATCCCGGAAAGTCCATCCGAGTCTTCAAAATTGATGAACGAATCCGGCTTTACATCCAGCTTATCTACCGTTTCTTGAAACGATTGCTCGTACACCAGCAGCTTTGCATCGGCATCTTTCAGCTGATATGAAATTTCGGGAGCCGCCAGCCTGAAATTCAGAGGCAGCATAATTCCGCCAATTCGCTGAATGGCAAAAAACAAAATCACATATTCCATCCGGTTGATGGAAAGCACGGCCACCCGGTCTCCTTTTTCAACCTTTTGGGCATCTCTCAGGTAAGCGGCCGTACGCAAAATACGTTCGTAAAAATCCTGATACGTAAGCTCCGAATCGTCTTCTACACTTTTCAGCGCAACGTTATTGGGAGAATACAGCGCCCATCGTTTAATCCAGTCAATTTCGATATGCTTGCTTGCTTCATTCATGCTTTTACCTCGCTATGTGCGTTAAAAATTGGTCTAAAAACTCTTCCGGTTTTTCTATAAAAGGCGTATGTCCGGTTTCGGGGATTTCTGTTTCTGTAAACTCTCCGCCTTCTTTTTGGTAAGATTCCAAAACGTGCCGGGTTTGTGCTATCATGGGTTGAGCCGGATATTCTTCCTCACCCGGATAGCCGGGAATCAGTCCCATTTTCCCTAAAACGCCCATATCAAACAGCGATTGGTCAGAAACAATGAGGTCATCAGAGCCTCGAATCCATAATAGCTTTGGTTTTTCCGGGGTTGAAATAAGTCGCTCGGCTAAATCAGTATTATATTTTGGGGAAGCAGCATTGACCGGGCCAAATATGCCGGGAGCAAAAAATGGCCAATTTGCTGATTTCACCGAATCACCGGGATATTTTTGATCTCCGATTTTCTCTTCCAACAGTCCTTCTAAAAGCTCAGCTTCATTGGGAGCTCTAAACGTCGGCTTCCAGTAAAAAGCATTCATTACGGCACGTGGACTCGCATTTGGATCATCTTCAGAGCGATCCTTTTCTTTTATTCTCTGCACAAATTCCGGATTAACGGCTCCGGCTCCGGTTCCTGCAAAATCATCCCAAATCGGTTCACCCTTCACCCCTTTCGTTCCGCCAAAACCATAAGGCGAAACCGGATTCACGAATGCAGCGGTTTGAATTTGAGAAGAATGATTTATGATGAGTTCATATGTCACTCCGCCGCCCATGCTGTGGCCTGCAATATGAAATCGCTCAATTCCCAGCATGTTCAGCAACCCAATCACATCTTCGGCCTGCTCACGGAAGCCTTTGGTGGCATCAATCAGCTTGTCTTCCGTTTTTCCGTAACCACGTAAATCCGGGGCAATTACGTTGTGTGAACCGGACATTTTTGTCATCAGCTCTTTCCAAAAAATGGATGAAGAAGCGTTCCCATGCAGAAATACAATCGTTGCCCTGCCTGCCTGAAGCTGATTTTGCAGCGCATGAATACGCAAACGCTGCGTGGAATGATATGTTGATTTAATAGCCTTCATGTCACGCTTTTTGGCTTTCGGGAGTGGGAACTTCTTCTACTGTTTTCAGGGATTTCCCTTCTATGGCTGAAATTAGTAACACCGTTGCCAGTGAAAGCACAATGGCTACCGCTGCGGCCACACCGGGATTCTCACCGGTGGCTTTTGTGAACGGAACGGGCAGCATGGCGTAATACATGGTGAAGTGAGAAATCACGGCTACCACAGAGGCGGAAAAAACAGCCTTCAGAGAAACATTTTTGAAAAACATTCCAAAAAGAATGGGCACAAAAGCAGCCGAGAAGTAAGCATACACTCCATTTTGAGCAAAAATTCCTACACTTAATTTTGGATTTACAATCTGATCCCACGAAATAACAATAGTTGCAATGGCCATAGCTGCAATCACAATTTTGTTGACGAATACGGAGTTTCCTTTCTCTCCGTTCATCCCAATTTTATCACCAAAAAGAGGCTGTAAAATATCTTTGGTTACCGTGGTTGATAAGGTTTGAACTAAACCCTCCAACGTGGATAATCCTGCTGAAATAAGACCCATCACCAAAATCAACCCTACAAAAACGGGAAACTCGCTGACTACATAAGCGGAAACGAGTCCATCCATCGGAATGGCTTCTCCGTTCACCGTCAGGTCCGGGAAAGTGAGCCGAATAAATAAGCCTACCGCTACAACCGAGAAAAACAAAAATTGGACGATAATACCGGTAGCGAGGTATTTGTTTACGTCGTCATCACTTTTTAGCAGCAGCGATTTAGTGAGAATGTGGGGCTGACAAATGATGGCAATACCCACTATAAATTGCGCAACAAAAATTTCAAAATAATCGCGGAATAAGAAGCTGGAATCGTTGGTTGTGGTGGTAAGTTTCGGATCGATGGCGGCTAATTTATCTAAAAAGCCATGAACGCCATTACTGAAGTGCTCGTACCCGGAGCCGAGTAAAATAAAGGCTACAATCAGCATCAAAAGCGCCTGAATGGTGTTGGTGTACACCATGGAATTGGCGCCGCCGTACATCATGTAACCGAATACAAATACCACTATACCTACCAATGCGTAAAACTCCGGAATGTTCAGCGAGCTGGCCAGAACTTTGGTCAACCCTACGCTAATGAGCACGATAAATGTAATCATCAACATGGACAGGAAGGCGAAGAAAATTCCGAATTTCTTGCTTTTATAGCGGGTTTCCATCCACTGCGCCATGGTGAGTGCTTTTACCAATTTGCCGTGCTTTCGGAATCCTTTTGTCAATAAAATGAGTGAAAGCAAGGCAGCAATAGGCAGCGCAATAGCCATCGAAAGAATGCCGCTGATGCCATACAGCGCCACAAATCCCGGATTTATAATAAAGGTAGCCGCGCTGGTGATAGAAGCAGCCAGCGAAAGTCCCACCGCGTAGGGTGAAAACAGCACGCTTCCCAAGGCGTAATCATCAATATTTTTGACGTTACGGGCGCCTTTAATTACAAAGTACAGGATTACCAGCGCATACACGCTGATAAGAACCCAACCGGCAACCACTAATTCTTGCGATGCTAATTCCATGTCATTATTCCTATTTGGATGTTAATTTCACCATCTGAATGCATTACAGGCGAAGGTTAGTCCGCCTCCGGAGCCCATCATTACAATGATATCTCCTTTTTCGAGCTCACCTTTTCGGGCAGAAATATCCATCGCCATGCCAATTGCGGCCGACCCGGTATATCCGTACGTACTCATGATGGTGGTGGCCGTTTCACGAGGCAGCCCCAGATTATCCATGGTTTCATGAATTTGGTTAATGTTAATCTGCGTCATAAAAGCACGCTTAATTTCGCTCACCTCAAACCCACCGCGCTCGGCAACGGTTTTAATCATTTGGGTCCACATAAGCGGATTCAATTCTTTGGGAAATTTTTTGGCAAAAACCAGCTTGTGCATATTCTGCTCAATGCTTTCTTCATCCACGGGGTGAGCCGAACCACCATGATAAATGCCCATATAATCGTTATACTCCCCTTTGGTTTGAATGTCGGACGACAAATGGTGAGAAACTTCACTCTCCGTAGCTTGATATACGGCCGCTGAAGCTCCGTCAGCAAAAAGCGTTACTGTTTTCTTGTCATCCAAATTCAGGTATCGGCTCATTCCATACGCGCCCACCACTAATGCGTTGGTGTATCGGGTATCAGCTTTTATGAAGTTGACGGCCGTTTCGGTAGCCGTTACAAATCCGGCACAAGCGGTGTTTAAATCAAAGCTGGCCGCGTTTTTAAGTCCTGCACGGTGACAAACTACCGATGCCGTAGAAGGTGAGATAAACTCGGGCGTGTCGGTAGAAACCACCAGTAAGTCAATCTCTTCCGGACTCAGTTCAGCCTTGGTCAGCGCTTTTTCGATGGCTTCCACAATAAAGTCGCTCATTTTCTCGCCTTCAGTCATCCAGCGGCGCTCTTTTATGGTCAGATTTTCCTGCAGCCAGGTATCCACATCTTCCCCTAAGCGCTCGTTAAACCAGCTGTTCGGCATTACCTTATCCGGCACCGCCATCCCCGTTCCTATGATGCGCGCATTTCTCATGAAATAATACCTCCATCAACGCTAAGTACGGTTCCGGTTATAAAAGCAGCCTGCTCAGAAGCTAAAAAGGTATATGCATTTGCAATATCTTCCGGCTTACCCATGCGGCCTAAAGGCGTTTTGGAGACCATGTGATCAATCACTTTTTCCGGCATTTGCTGCACCATTTCCGTGGCAATAAAACCGGGAGCTACCGCATTTACACGAATGCCTTTTCCGCCTAATTCGCGAGCCCAGGTTTTAGTCATCCCAATTACGCCAGACTTTGTAGCCACATAATTTGTTTGGCCGAAATTACCGTACAAACCAACTACCGAACTTGCGTTCAGAATCACGCCTTGCTGCGCTTCCAGCATGTGCGGCACCGCCTGCCGCGTACAGTTGAACACGCCCGTCAAATTCACATCAATAACTTTTTGCCAGGTTTTCGGATCCATTTTCTTCAACGTTTTATCCATCGTGATGCCGGCATTATTGATGAGCACATCTAAACGGCCGTATTCTTTGATGATTTCTTCAACGGCCTCTCCTACCTCATTAAAGTTGGTAACATCCACTTTTTGAAATTTTCCGCTGCCAAACTCATTTACCAGCTCTTTACCGGCTTCCTCGTTGAGGTCCCAAATCACCACGGTTCCTCCCAGTTTGTTAAAAGCCTGCGCGGTTGCTTTTCCTATTCCGGCAGCGCCACCGGTTATGAGTATCACTTGATCTTTATAATTCATAATGTTTTGTATGTTTGAAAATTTTCAAATGTTTATTTTACACGTATCATACTCTTTTCTCATAAAGTATTGATGAAGATTTATGCTTGAGGAGTTTCTGTTAAATCTGGCTTTAGTTCTGCTTTCCAGGTTGAAAGAAAGTCGTTATTGAACTCTTCCATTTTATTGTAGAAAAGCTGCATTTCATTCATTCGGCTTTTAATATGCTGCACCTGCTCGTCCTGCATATCCACCTCCTCTGCCAAATTATTGAACCGTAGGCCTAGCTCTGCATTTTTCTTCATTGAATCAGCATAATTAGCAAAAGCCTGCCCGAAAATATCGGCCGTGGCTTTGTAATAATCTTTGCGCTCGCCGGGAATCCAAACTTTTTCAATCAGCTGATGATCTTTGAGCTTTCGGGATATTTGGGAGATGGGCCCTTTACTCATTTGCAGCTTTTCTGAAATATCGTCTAAGCTGAGCGGCTTGGGTGAAGCAATAAGCAGTGCCACAATTTTGCCCATCAGCGAGCTGTAGCCAAGTTTTACGTACGCTTCAGAATACGCCTGTATAAGTTCATGTATCAGCTCTTCTTTTTTCATTCAGACTCAATACTGTGTTTGATGTATTTGATTCATTTCAAATTTAGTTTAAATACACTAATGAAACAAATAAATTATAGAAGCGCTTCCAAAATCTTTGGCTTGCGGGTTGAAGGCTTTCCGTCTTTTAGTATTTCAAAAATCCGGACACAACGTAATCCACGGCATCAGATGAATCTCTTAAATCCCTGCCAATACCCACTAAAAGGGTGATAATTTTATATTGTTTTTTTATGTACAAAGTAGGTAGGTTCAACGCTTATTAATCCTACGAGTGGTAACTTTCAAATCACTGATATTGATTGCTTTACAAGTTTTTCCATCACATAAACCTAATTTCACTAAGTATTTTGCGCTGCTCAATGACCTCTGCTTTCCTATGCTTGTTCTCACTCCGCCCTACAAATAAGTGGTTCTATCCGCACATCTCGACTATGAAAATTCAAATTAAAGCAAATAAATAGCTATGCAGGTCACAACTATTACCATTCTGTTTCTGGCCCTTTACTTTATTGGAATAATTGCGGTAGGCATTTGGAATCGTAAAAGTGAAGATAGTGAGGACTATTTTTTAGCCTCACGAAAACTCCCTGCGTGGCTGCTCGCCATTACATTTATAGCATCCTGGTGGGGCGGCGGCTCGGCCATCGACCTTGTAGATCATGCCTATAATAACGGCTTAAGTTCTTTCTGGATTTACGGCGTTCCGGTTTTAATAGCTACAGCATTAATGTTCTTGTTTTCTAAAGGAATTCGGAATATTGGAACCATTTCGCAGCCGCAGTTGATGGAACAGCGCTACAACAGTACCGTTTCTTTACTGCTTACTGTTTTCATTATCATTTTTATGGTGATTGCCTCTTCTGTTCAAGTGATTGTAGTGGGTAAGTTTTTCCATGCTTTTTTCAATATGAGCTACACGACCGGAGCCATTGTTGGTACACTTATTGTTTTAACTTATTCATTATTTGGCGGTTTTAAAGGCGTGGTACTCACCGACTTACTTCAGTTTACTTTTTTCCTGTTTACCGGAATTTTTCTATTCTTTTTCACTTGTAGCCAATCCGGCGGCCTGGATGCAGTAAAAGCTGCAGCGGCTACTACCAACAATCCAAACTACACCTCTTTCTTTAGCAACGTAGCAGACAATTTAGCCTACGTAATTACATTTGGCACGTCTTGGATGATTCAGGCTAATATTTGGCAACGTATTTCTGCGGCTAAAAAAGCCACCGATGCCAGAAAGATGATGATTATCAGCTTTATTGCCTTCATTCCCTTGTATCTGATGGTGACTTACACCGGCATGTTTTCTTCTGTGATGTACGATGCAGTTCCCAAAAGCGGCATTGTTCCGGATATGATCAGCAATTTACCCAGCCCGGTTTTAAGCGCAGTGCTTTTTGTTGGGTTGATTGCAGCCATTATGTCCACCATGGACTCTCTCATCAATACGGGCGCGCTTTCACTGACGGTAGATATCTTTCAAAGATACATCAACCCTAAAATCAGCGCTGCTCGCAGTGTAACTATTGCCCGCATTTCTACTTTCATTATGGCGGCAGCGGCTCTTTTGATAGCCTTGAGAATACAATCGGTTTTAACCATTTCGTGGATTGGCTCGGATTTTCTTACCACCGGGGCCTTTATTCCGCTGGTATTAGGCTTTCTTTGGGCCAGAGGAACCTCAGTTGCTGCAACCATTTCTATGCTGTTCGGACTTCTTTTTTCTACCTATAATTTGATAGCAGCTCTTGGCGCCGACCTGCCTATTGCCTGGGAAATTGCCTCGGCTAAACAGGCCATTATTGGCATTTCTATTTCACTGCTTTTATATGTGGGTGTTAGCTTTTTTACGGAAAGTGATCTCGAGAAAAGTAAGGAATTCATTCGCAAAACCAACATCCTGAATAAATAAAGACCGTAATCTCCCTCTTTATTGAATGTATTTTTTCGGGGTGAACTGAGAATACTTCCTATCCAATTATGAAGAAACTGCCGGATAGGAAGTCTTGCCGGTAAAGTGAGATCTTACTGAAACAGTGTATATTTATAGCTAATCTGATTGAGCTAATTCACTTGCTTACAGTGGATTACATATTTCTTCTATACTGACCACCTACTTCGTACAGTGCGTGTGAAATTTGTCCCAAGGAAGCAACCTTAACCGTTTCCATCAGCTCTTCAAACAGGTTTCCGTTATTGCGGGCCACCTCTTTAAGCTGTGCAAGCGCCTGTGCTGTATCTTGCTCATTACGCTTCCAGAACTGCTCCAGGTTTTCAATTTGCTGCTTTTTCTCAGTTTCGGTAGAGCGGATGAGTTCAACCTTTTTCTCCTCTTCTCCTTCTCCATTTTCTTCTTTCTGGAATGTATTCACTCCAATAATGGGAAGTTCACCGCTGTGCTTTTTCGATTCGTAATACAGACTTTCATCCTGAATTTTACCGCGCTGATACATATTCTCCATAGCTCCTAACACTCCGCCACGCTCGGTAATTCGATCAAACTCGGTGAGAATGGCTTCTTCAACCAAATCCGTAAGCTCTTCCAAAAAGTACGAGCCCTGATTGATGTTCTCATTTTTAGCAGTACCCAGCTCCTTATTTATAATCATCTGAATAGCCAGCGCCCGGCGAACCGATTCTTCAGTTGGCGTGGTAATTGCCTCGTCATAAGCATTGGTGTGCAACGAGTTACAGTTATCATATATAGCCAACAGCGCCTGCAAAGTAGTACGAATATCATTAAACTGAATCTCCTGCGCATGCAGCGAACGTCCACTGGTTTGAATATGATACTTCAGCTTTTGAGAACGCTCATTCGCTTCATACCTGTTTTTCATAGCTACCGCCCAAATACGGCGCGCAACCCGACCAATAACCGCATATTCCGGATCCAGTCCGTTACTGAAGAAAAACGATAGGTTGTGGGCAAAATCATCTACCTCTAAACCACGTGCCAGATAGTATTCCACAAAGGTGAAACCATTGGCCAGGGTGAAAGCAGCCTGTGTAATGGGATTAGCCCCCGCTTCCGCTATGTGATAGCCCGAAATAGAAACCGAATAGTAGTTCCGAACTTTATGCTCAGTGAAATAACTTTGAATATCGCCCATCATTTTCAGAGCAAATTCGGTTGAGAAAATACAGGTATTTTGAGCCTGATCTTCTTTTAGGATATCGGCCTGAACCGTTCCGCGAACGACACTTAGCGTTTTCTCCTTAATAGATTCATAGGTTTCTTTATCCACCAGATTATCTCCGGTAATTCCTAAGGTTGCCAAACCAAATTCGTCATTTCCATCAGGAATTTCATTACTGTACTTCGGCTGCTTCACTCCTCGTTCTTTGAAATAAGCCTGAATTTTTTTCTGAGCTTCTTCCCACTTCCCTTCACTTTTCAGATATCGCTCCACTTCCTGATCAATAGCCGTGTTCATAAACATCGCCAGAATCATGGGCGCAGGTCCGTTGATAGTCATCGAAACGGAGGTTTTGGGAGATGTGAGCTCAAAGCCGGAATACAGCTTTTTCATGTCATCCAGCGTACAAATGCTTACTCCTGAATTTCCAATTTTTCCATAAATATCGGGACGATAGCCGGGATCTTCTCCATACAGCGTGACGGAATCGAAGGCTGTAGAAAGTCGTGCTGCGGGCATTCCCTCACTCACATAATGGAATCGCTTGTTGGTTCGCTCTGGTGTCCCTTCTCCTGCAAACATGCGGGTTGGGTCTTCTCCTTCTCTTTTAAACGGAAAAACACCGGCGGTAAATGGGAAATATCCCGGCAGGTTTTCTTTCAGCGCAAACTTGAGCTGCTCGCCTTTATGCTTAGTTTTGGGAAGTGCTACTCGTGGAATTTTCAGTCCGCTTAGCGATTCCCGAAACAGCTGATTCTTAAATTTCCTGCCGCGAATTTCTACTTCAAAATAATCCTGCTGATATCTTTCATACAATTCATCCCAGCCTTCTATAATATTTTTTGGCAACGAATCGAGCTTAGAGAGCCAATGATCGCGCATATTGGAAAGCTTAGTCTGCATTTCCTCTTTTTCGTCCGGACTCCAGCTTTCCAGCTGCTTTATAGTTCCTGAAACCTGATCTAATTTGGAGGCTATTTCTGCCTGCTCTTCGGCCCAGGCGTGATAATCGCGCACGCTTTCCGAGATTTCCGACAAATATCGAACACGTTTTCCGGGAATGATGGCCTGAGCCTGAATATCTTCTGCGGGCTCGGGATTGGTATATAATTCCGTTTCCCATTCTAATTCATATCGCTCGTTAATACGATCAACCATGGCTTTGAACAGGCGATTCACGCCTTCATCATTAAACTGAGCCGCAATGGTTGGATATACCGGCATATCTTCCTGCTTGGCGTGCCACTGACCGGTATTTCGAATCATTTGCTTGCGGATGTCTCGCAGCGCATCTAATGAGCCTTTTTTCTCAAATTTATTCAGCACAACTAACTCTGCTAAATCCAGCATGTTAATTTTTTCGAGTTGAGTGGCGGCTCCGTATTCGCTGGTCATCACATAAATAGGAATATCGGTGTATTCTACAATCTCGGTTCCGCTTTGTCCAATGCCGGAGGTTTCCACAATAATCAAATCGAAGCCGGCGGCTTTGTATAACTCAATGGCTCCTAAAAGTCCTTTACTCGTAGCCCGATTTGAGGCTCTCGTGGCCATACTGCGCATAAATACGTTTTCAGTGTCAATGCTGTTCATGCGAATTCTATCGCCCAGCAGCGCACCGCCCGTTTTAATTTTGGATGGATCAACGGAAATAATACCAATGGTAAGGTCTTCAAATTCGGTTAGGAATCGACGTACAATTTCATCCGTCAGCGAGCTTTTTCCGGCTCCTCCCGTTCCTGTAATTCCAATCAGAGGAATGATTTTAGAGCCGATTTCAATTTCATTTTCATCGCCGTCAATCAGCTTACCGTCCTGGTAGGAAAGTACATGGCTGTGTTCGTTTTCAATAGCCGTGAGCGCCCGTGCAAGCTGTCCGTTATCTCGTTCTTTAACTTTCTTTATGTCCGGCTTGGCTACCTCAATGGGATCATAATCGCAGGCTTCCAGCATATAATTAATCATGCCTTGCAAGCCCATTTCACTTCCGTCTTCTACCGAAAATATGTGAGCAACACCGGCACTATGCAGGTCTTCGATTTCTTCGGGTGCTATCACCCCGCCGCCGCCGCCAAATACTTTAATGTGTCCGGCTCCATTTTCTTCCAAAAGCTGAATCATGTACTTGAAATACTCCACATGTCCGCCCTGATACGAGCTGATAGCAATGCCCTGAGCATCTTCCTGAATGGCGCAATTTACAATTTCGTGCACCGAGCGATTGTGCCCAAGATGAACCACCTCTGCCCCGCTGCTTTGCAGAATTCGGCGCATAATGTTGATGCTGGCGTCATGGCCGTCAAACAGACTGGCGGCCGTAACAAACCGAATTTTATGCTTTGATTGATACGGTTGCGGAATGTCCGAACTTTTGTTTGCCACAGATTTCTTCTTTGATGATTTAGACTTCGTTTCTACTGACATAATTAAATTTCTTGAAATTGGAAGCGGTACCAAAAGATACGAATTTGAATCTCGATTTTCGATCGTTCTTTTGGCGGATTACAGACATTTACCATCCTCAGGGGTTTAAACAAAAATATCACCCATAAGTCTCAGGTTAATCTAAAGAGACTTGTATTTCTGAAGTAAAACCCGGCTGCACCTTCACGTTACGCTGTACGTAATATTTTTCCGGAGCTTGAAAAGGAATTACCGTTCCACGATCCCATTTTTGGTTGCCATTTTCGTCTCTGAATAAAATGAGCGTGTAGCTGAGTGGCGGCAAATCGTTCAGCGTTACGGATTGGCTAAATTGCTGAAGCACATACTCTTCTCCCTGCTGACCTAATAGCTCTACAATATACTGAGACGTGGAATCAGCCGATTCTATGTTAATTTCGATGGCTCCGTATTGAGTGGAATCCCAAACTTCCGGCTCGTACATCACCCGCCGTTTAGTAACCGGGTTCCACACCAAAAACTGATAATCGGTACCTGCAATCCATTCTTTTTGTGGACTTATCGTCAGCTTATTTCGGTGAGTTTCCACTTCCGGCCAGTCGTCAAAATCTACCTGCCCTTCAATCACCACTAACGAATCTATAATTTCCGGTTGTGAGATGGGCGCGGCATAGGTGACTTCAAAAGCCTGGCGCTGAAGCAATCCGGGCAATTTATTTGTGCTGATGATGCGCTGCTGCGTAGTGTCTTCCTGGGCCGTTCCGGTAAAGGTTATCTTGGCGCTGTCGGCTATATTTCCGCTGTTATCGGTAATGCCGGTTAAGCTAATTCCATAGGTTTTGGTTTCTAACAAAGGATTTTCACTTTGGGCAAAAAGTACGTATGGTTCTTTGGGGTGAACATAAAGCGGATAGACTGAGGCGTACATACTGCCAGCAGAATCCAATACCGTTACTTCTGCCTCTTCTTGCAGCTTTATATTTTCGCTGAACCGAAGACGCATTCTGTTTTGTGAAAACAACCCGACTCCCTGCAAACTGGGAGCAATAGTATCAACCCTCGCGGTATATAAAACAGCCAGAGTGTCTGTACTTTGCTTTGCTACCGTCAGCGTATCTTCCGAAAAAGGAAAAGCCGCTTCGGTTTTCTTGTCCCATATTTTATTGCGGTTTCTGTCATCAACCAGCAGAGCTTTGTACTTGCCGGCAGCTAAATATGAAAACGTGAAAACGCCACCGGTATCGGTTTGAGCCTGATAGGCCGCTTTTTCTTCCAAATCGAAGGGCGTTCGGTAAAGCAGTACTTTTTGATCCGGGGCTGATTTTCCGGTTTCAGCAAAAAGAATTCTCCCCGTAATTACGCCCTCATCAATTTCATCTCCCGTTGAAATAGCCAGTGTAATGGGGTTTTCCATTTTATTGCTTCGGGTATCAGAAATATCGGTTCCCAGCTTTACAATTACGGTAGTAGAATCGGGGAATGGCTTTTGGAATACAATCTGCATCTGCTTTCGCTTCCACTTTACATCGTATTCAATGCCTAAATCAGGCTCAATGGTGATTGCACGCTGAACCGATGAGCGCTTAACAAATTCATCAAACTGAAAAATAAAAGTTTGATCTTTGAAATTAGTTGTACCGGTTTTAGGAATGGTGTACTCAATGCGCGGGCCCTGTTTATCTGCCGGTCCGCCTGTTGGGGCCATCGGTGTGGCGCATGATGTTAAAGCCACCGTTAGAATGCTCAATACAAGCAGGGAAACATGGGATGATGTAGTCAAATCAGACTCTTACGGTTTAAAAATTTGAGGTAAAATATAAGAAGCATCCGGCTAAAATCTTGTATGCTTATTTATGATGAGTTTTGACTCCTTCCCGAGCTGTAAATGAATACTTGCGACCAAAATAGCATGAAAATCACTCCAAAAAAAAGTGTGCACTCTTATTAAATAACGGACAACATTACGAAGTACTTAAAAGTTATAATCGAGAAGCTAATAAAAACTTCAAACCGGTAGGAAACTTCAACCCTAAAACAGCGTAAGCAATTGTTGATGTAAAACCATAGCACAGCGTAACTTGAAAGATGACAACTTTAGATAAGTTACCCCAAAATTTTCATTCTACAACTGCTAAGTGTTTATAAATCAAATTGTTTATATAATAATTAAGTAGAAATGACCACATTCTATTTCTCTCAGAATCTCGCAGATGAATCGCTGATTTTCGCAGCGCCCCAACTAAACTCTGCAGAACTCTGCGTGAAACCAAAAACCGAACTAAATTTCGGAGTAACTTCTCGATAACTTTAGCGTTGGGAAAAAGGTTAAAATTTCATATTTATTGGCCTTTCAAGCGTAAAAAATATCAGGTGAAACAGAATAGAAGTATCTAATTACATCCACATGCTCAAGTTTAAGAGCCTTCTGTTTTTGGCTATTCTCATAAACGGATGTGCAGCCTATCAGTTAGATACCGCTCAACATAAAGTGCGCACTTCTTTTGCCGCCGGCGATTATCAAACCACTGCCGAACTGATAAAGAAGCTGGATAAGAAAAATGTATATCAAAAAAAGGATCGCGTTTTATTGAACCTGGAGCAGGGAATGATTAACCACTTTGCACATAATTACGAAGAAAGCAGCCGGTATTTCTCACAAGCCGAACTGCAAATTGATGAATTATTTACTAAAAGTGTTTCCCGGGCTATCAAGTCTTTTGTGGTGAATGATAACAGCCTGGCTTACGATGGCGAGGATTATGAGGATATTTACCTCAATATTTTTAAAAGTCTGAATTACATTCATCAAAACAAACTGGAAAGCGCTCTGGTAGAAACCCGGCGCGTAACATATAAGCTGGAGCGACTGGAGCAAAAATATAACGGGCTGGTAGAATCGCTGGCTAAGGCAGATACCACCGGAACTTCTCAAAACAAATGGAAAACCGGATCTACCAGTGTAGAAAACAGCGCGTTGGGAAGGTATCTCTCCACCATTCTTTTTGCCAAAACCGGCAAGCCAGATGACGCGCGAATTGAATACGAGCAGTTTTTAAAAGCATATCACAATCAAAAGCCCGGAGCCGGATTAACCCAGCAAAGCGAACATCACTTTCAGCAACTCACTCAAGCCAACTCTTATAATATATTACTTCAAGCTTTTTCGGGTCGTGCTCCCATCAAAGAGCAGCAGGATATTCGATTGTATTTAGCTGAAATAGACAGCTATTTGAAAATTTCATTGCCTACTCTTCTCACTTTTCACACGGCCGTGAGTTCCATTACCGTAACGATAAATGATGCAGAAATTATTGGTCTGCACCTGATTGAAGAAATGGATTGGGTGGCTAAAGAGGTGTATAAAGTAAAAGAACCCATTATTTATGCCCGGGCCATAGTGCGTGGAGTTTTAAAAGCCATTGCCGCCAAAAAGCTGGAAAAAACGGCTGCAAAAGAAAGCAGCACCTTAGGAATTGTTGCAAATATTGTAGGCAAAGTTGCCCAGGAAGCCACCGAAAAAGCTGATTTAAGAAGCTGGCAAACCATGCCCGGAAAAGCGTATGCACGAGTTATAAAGCTTCCGCCCGGACGGCATAAGCTCAGCTTTAATTACTACGGACATAACAGAAATCTGCTGTTTACAGAAGAGCGGCAGATTGAAGTTTCCAAAAATGAAACGCTAAAATTGGCCGAATCTATTTACTGGAACTAATTTTTGGGTGCATGCTAACATTCAAACAAGATTTTAATACCTTTCAAAACAAGAACCATCGTAAAACTGACTCAACATTATGAAAATACAATATATCGCCCTTGTCCTGCTTTCATTGCTGCTGCTTTCATGCGGACCTTCTCAAAAAGTAAGCCGAATTTCGCCCGATAGACAAACCGACCTATCCGGCCGCTGGAATGATACCGATGCCCGACTGGTTGCCGAAGAAATGATTAACGATGCGGTTTCTAAGCCCTGGCTGGCTCAATTCACCCAGCGAAATAACAAAGCCCCCGTGGCCATAGTTGGACGCGTACGCAACGAAACGATGGAACATATTGACACGGAAGTATTCACCAAAGAAATGGAGCGCGCGTTTGTAAATAGCGGACAAGTACACATTGTGGCCAGCCGCGAAGAGCGCGAGCAAATCAGAGAAGAGCGTGAGGACCAGCAGGCCTTTGCCTCTTACGAAACCACCAAAGCCATGGCCAAAGAGCTGGGAGCCGATTATATGATGATAGGAAACATCAGTTCTATTGTAGATGAATCTATTACAGGCGAAGAAATAGCTATTTTTTACACCGTAAACCTTGAGTTGATAGATGTTGAAACTAATCGTAAGGTTTGGATTGGCAACAAAAAAATCAAAAAATTCATCGAAAGACGAAGAGTTCGAGGTTAGTTAAGTAATTTCTTAATTTAGCGCGTGCAGTGATTACCACAGTTTATCGCAGACCTGTCAAATTATTTTGTTTGCAGATTGACAGCTTTTAACGACATCTGATTTTTGGTTTTCACTGCTGATATTATTTCAAATTTGGCTTTCTGTGTAAACGAAAGCCTTTTTATTTTCAATTTATGATTCTAAAAAAACCGGCCCTCTACACCGACCTTTACGAACTGACCATGGCCCAGGGATACTTCCTATCGGGACGCCACACACAAACCGCACATTTTGATTACTTCTTCCGCAGCCTCCCCTTTAACGGTGGTTATGTGGTTTTTGCCGGGCTTGCTGACTTCATGAATACCATGCGGAACTACAGGTTCACAAAAGAAGAGCTTGAATATTTAGCAGAGCAAGGTTTTCGGCAATCATTTATTGATTACCTGAAAGATTTTCGGTTTCAAGGAACCATTTACTCCGTTAAGGAAGGCGAGATTGTATTTCCCAACGAGCCGCTAATGCGTGTAACAGGCACCGTTTTAGAAACCCAAATTATTGAAACCCTTTTATTAAATACCCTCAATTTTGAATCACTTATAGCCACTAAGGCTTCACGAATTGTATCGGCTGCGCAGGGCAAACCGGTGCTTGACTTCGGACTTCGTCGCGCTCAGGGGTTGGGCGGACTTCAGGCATCCAAAGCGGCTATGATCGGAGGATTGCAAGCAAGCTCTAACGTATTGGCCGGCAAGCAGTACGGCATTCCAATCAGCGGCACGATGGCGCATTCCTGGATTCAGGCTTTTGAAGATGAAATCGAAGCCTTTCGTACCTATGCGCGCTACTACCCTGACAGCACAACGTTGCTGGTAGATACATATGATACGCTGAAAAGCGGCGTTCCCAATGCCATTTCCGTTGCTAAAGAAATGGAGAAAAACGGGCATAAACTAAAGGCCATTCGCTTAGACAGCGGCGACCTTGCCTATCTCTCCCGTAAAAGCCGAACTATGCTGGATGAGGCCGGTTTAGATTATGTGCAAATAGCCGTTTCTAACCAGCTTGATGAATACCTGATTAAGAGTTTACAGGGGCAAAATGCACCCATCGACCTGTTTGGTGTGGGTACTAAACTGGTTACTTCGTACGATAATCCCGCCCTTGACGGCGTGTATAAACTCAGCTCTATAAACGGAAAGCCTACGCTTAAAATCTCGGATAATGAAGATAAGATTACGCTTCCGGGTTCTAAAAAGCTGCTTCGATTTGTGAATGAAGACGGCACCTTTAACAGTGATGGTATTGTTTTAGAGGATGAGGAAGCGATCAGTTCCATTGTTCACCCTTATATTTCGCACCGTTCAACTAAGATTAACGGACTGAAAAAAGAAGAGCTAATGCAAAAAGTAATTGATAAGGGAGAACTTACCATCACCCCGCCAACGGTTACAGAAAGCGCTGCGTATGCCCAAAAAAGACTTTCTGAACTAAATGAAGAACATAAACGCTTTAACAATCCCCATGTGTATAAAGTGGGGCTCAGTCATAATCTCAGAAATTTAAAAGACAACATCATTCAAAATAGTTAATCAATGAAAGCTTTACTTCTTGTTGATATCCAAAACGATTTTTGCCCGGGCGGAGCATTAGGTGTTCCGGCCGGAGACGAAATTATAGCGCCTACCAATAAACTTATTCATCAGTTTGATTGCGTGATTCAAACGCAAGATTATCACCCGGCAGATCATCTTTCTTTTGCCTCAAATCATGCCGATAAAGAGCCCTACTCAACCACAGAAATGAGCTATGGCGAGCAGGTTTTATGGCCCGATCACTGCGTGGCCGGGACTGAAGGTGTTCAATTTCACCCCGATTTAGACACTACAAAAACGCAGTTAATTATAAGAAAAGGCTTTCGTAAAGAAATTGATTCGTATTCGGCGTTCTTTGAAAACGATAAGGAAACGGTTACCGGACTTCACGGATTTCTCCGGGAACGGCAGGTAGATGAGTTATATGTTTTAGGCATTGCCACTGATTTCTGCGTAAAATATAGCGCTCTGGATGCTGTTAAGCTTGGTTATAAGGTTAAAGTGGTTGAAGATGCCTCTAAGGGAATTGACTTAGACGGCTCGGTAGTTAAAGCCGTACAGGAGATGAAGGAAGCGGGTGTGGAGTTCGTAACTTCTTCTGAAATTATGGAGTGATTTGAACCTGCCTGAACAAGTTGATTTTTGTGTTTTAGGAGCCGGCTTAGCCGGATTGGGAGTTTCCAAACATTTGCTTAATTCCGGAGCTTCCGTTTGTGTAATTGACGTAAAAGATATTGCATCCGGAGCTTCCGGCACTCCCTTCGGGCTGGTAAATCCCGCTACGGGGAGATTCGGTAAAAAAGTGTGGGAAGCCGAGCAGTGTCTTTCCGGTGTAGAAGCCGATTTAAAAGAAGTTCAGCAAACTGCCGAAACAGAACTTTTTGTGAATACCGGCGTGCTTCGTCCGGCTCAAACCGAAAAAATGGCCAAGCGAATGTTTACCACCGCAACAGAAAGCGACTGGCCCGACGGATGGTGCACCTGGCTGGACAAACACGAAATGGAGTCAAACCATCCAAATTTGCATTTTGTTGAAGGAGCTATGTGGCTTCCCAAAGGCCTTACTGTTAACATAGAAGCTTATTTAAAGGCAAAGGCAGCGCTTCTTCAAACCCGGGGGCTGCATGTACAATTACACGCAGAATATAAAGTCAATTGCACCGATTCAGGCTATGAAATTCACTTTGCAAACGGGAAAAAGCTGAACTGTACCTCCCTTGTTTTTGCCTCCGGATTTGATACGCATAAATCTCCATTTTGGGAGTTCCTGACCCTTCACCCTATAAAAGGACAAGTAGCTATTTTTCAATCTCCTGAAGCTGCTAATTTTGATTATTCCATTTCAGCACTGGGTTATATCGCTTCTATTTCGGATACAGAATTTATGGCCGGAAGTACTTATGAGCATCACTTCAGCCATTTAGAACCGGATCAGGAAGGAGTTGATTATTTGATTAATCGTCTTCAAAAAGTATATCCGGTTTTGTTTGAGGATGCCAAGCTTACGGGCCAATGGGCCGGCGTACGAGCTTCCACACCCGATAAGAAACCGGTTCTTGGTGAACATCCCGAGCACAAGAATATGTACGTTTTTACGGGACTGGGTTCAAAAGGACTGCTTTACAGTGATTATGTAGGAAAGCTGCTGGCTGAGCACATTTTACAGGAAGGTGCACTCCCTCCTGCTTTTGATATTGCCCGATTATAATCAGTGTAAAATGTAATTTACAGAACAGCCGGTTGACTGCTCTGCAAAATCACAAAAGGTATCTATTGAAAAACGGTTTAGAATCTAAATACTAATCCACTCCAGGCAGCACCTGCAGAGCTTCCCGATTTTTCTGAATTGGCCACATTAGATGCGCCCACTGTAAATTCGAGGAATCCTAAATCAAGCCCAATTCCTGCAGAATATGCGGTAGAAGAATAGCCTCCTACTCGTGTTCCTACGCGTAAAGGAATGAATCCTAACAATCGGTATTGAACTCCCAAGCTCATAAAGCTTCGGGAAGAATTGATGCTATTGTTGTTAAAGCCAACGCCATAATCTAAGGCTAATAGCAGATTCCCCATTTCTAAAGAAGCTCCGAAATTATACATAGCCGGCAGATTGTACGTTATTTCCTTTATTTCTTTAGAACTGAAATCTCCATACACATCATTTTGCAGACTGTCTGCCAGATTATCGAAGAAATAATTTATATCATCCTTATCCTCTGCTCCATTATAAGTAAACTCACCGTTGGCGTAAACGCTGGAGGCGTCTTTATTGTAGCTCAGCTTTCCGAGGTCTGTAACAGACATGGAAATACGCAGTGTTTTGTCTTTTTTAATGAATAACGGAATTGGAAGTGCTGATACATCCATTTCTAAAGTACCGCCAAAATCGAGACCAAAGCCGCTTGCCTGTGTGCTGCCAAAATCATTGGGAACATCTTCAAGAAACACATAATCCTCAAATTTAGCATTTTTGTCTTGTGAACGTGCTCTTTCGTAAGCCTGCATTTGGCGAGAGATTTCCCCAATAGTTTGCAGGCTATAATTAAACTTATGGTTTATGGTTGAAGGAGAACTACCCGTACCTTTGGTAACCTGAATGGTAGAGTTAAAGTCTAAATTAGTGGTATATACTCCATATAAATATTTTGGAGCTACTCCAACAAACAGCTTAATGTCTTTTGCAAAAAGCAGGTCCGGAATAGGTAAAAAATCTAAATGGCGAGCATAGCCAACAGAAATTTCAGCAAAAGCAACGGTATTAGAGCTGAAGTCAACCGGAGTAGGATTTGCGAACTTATCACTGTCTAACCCATAAAAATACAGCTCAGCCAGTCCCTTGTTTACGGAAAAGTCTTGAGCCACCCGTATTCTTGAAGCAAAGCTAAACGCCTGTTTTGCCCTGCGGTGCGAAACTCCCAATGGAGCCATACTAAAACCGGCAGAGACATCTCTGGCATTGGCAGCGTTACTTCCAAACCAATCGCTAAGCATATTTTCCCGCGTTTGGCCGGCAATAAGCTGATTAGTGGTTAAGTATTTATTCCACAAAGCCACGTTGGCTAAGCTTCCTCCTGCTTTCGCCCCCACACTCATGAAGCCAATTGTTGTGTTGGCGCGATGCATGTCTAACATCAGGTTTGCCGGATTTAGAAAGTTGGCGTTAAAGCCATCCACATAGGCTGTTCCGCCACTTCCCATAGCAACCGATTGCGAAGTATAATGCCTTGATTGCGAGAAGGCGGCAGCAGTTGATAATCCAAATATCAATAAAAATGCAAAAACGCTCTTTTTCATGGTAGATGTAGTTAGCGTATAGTTCATGTTATTTTACCTCAGTTTCTATAGTTAAATCTGCCCGTACCGAGAGCGTTATGGTATCCGTAGAGCGTATTTTCACTTCGGCATTGCTGGTAGTTTGTAAATCTGCAGAAATTTCCAGGAATCGGGTTTTATAAAGCTGATTCAGCTGGTTTTCTGAAAGTGCAATTCTAACACTTCCTTCTTTAGGGGTTGAGGCAAATTTAGTTACCGCGTCAACTTCTGAGGCCGACAGTACGATGGCCGGATCACTTGATGCCGGAATTTGAAAGAGTTCCTGATTCAGTGTATCTAAAAGCCCGATGTTCAAATCAAAGCCCAAAGGCAATCCGTTGATATAATCGATTACAATAACACCTTGAGTAATTTTCCTTGAATCTCCCTTTTCCGGAGAAGGAACATCTCCTAAATCCTGCTTTACCGTGTCGGTGTAAGAAGCTGCTTGTGGAGTTTCTATAGCCAATGGAATATCAATACTTATTTTTGGCTCAAACTCCAGCGGGTCTATAATGGTAGCTTCTTGTCCGCTTTCATTAATAACTGCTTTACCTATAAATCGAATTTCATTGGGAAGGTTATTTAAGAATTCATCCACATTTGTGTTGGTTTTGTCGAATTCTATAGCGGCCGCGATCAGATTTCCATCAGTATTATCTTCCAGTGAAAATTTAATCATTTCATCCGGAATCAGCGCATTTCCAGCTGTTTTATTCAGTCCGGAAATCGGGTCTGCAGCTTCTACTTTATGCTCAGCTGAAAGGCCTTTTAAGTACACCTCTTTACCGGAGCCGCTTGTGCCCACAAAAGCACCGTAAATAGTTGTAGGTACGCTTATGTTTGTGGTGTAACTAATGGACAGCTTTGGATTGGTAAACTCCAAATTATCCAGCTGCTTGGAAAGATCTGATAGTCCGTCTATTTCGGTGATTTCTGCTTCATTATCATTGAATAATGCTAACTGGTCATCGCTGTCCTCGTCATCATTCAGCAATACAGTTTGGGTTGCAATATTACCTTTAGCCCTGTTTATATTGAGGTTATTAATTGAAATTGAAGAACTGACTTGGTCGTTCTCTGTGACAACACGTGCTTGCGAACCGGACCCCTTTTGAGTGTTCTCAGTTTTCGCATAAATATTATAAGTCAGCTGATTATTGGTAGCGTATATGCGGTGCTGTGATAAATCTACCGTTCTGGGTGGAGCGTTGCCATTTCTGGTTATTTCGGTAGCGCCATTATACTTAATCACTAAAGAATCTCCTTCTCCAAAAGGTGACGTTCTAATTCCGGGGAAAGATATTATTAGAGTATCTACGGTTAGATCTATACTGTTTTGAATAGCACTAATGTCAATTTCACCGGATTTCAATTCTATGTAGTGTTCGGGTTTATCAAATCTAAAATCGGCGCTGTCAATCTTGGTTACATTCTTTGTTTTGAAAGTTTGAGCTTCAATTACAGCTTCAACTTCTGAAGCTATCAGGTTTTTACCCTCAGCATTTTCAACAATCAGCTCGCCGGGATTGGCTTTGGTAGTTTGAGCATTCCAAGCAACTGAAACTTCAACATTTATATTGCTAAGCACATCTCCTTCTGCAAACACAATGTCATCAGAAGTGGTTTGCCCGTGATCTACATTATTCAGTGTTACTGAACCCACCTGCGTAGTTCCCGAAAACAGCACCACATCAATAGTTGAAATATCGAAACCCAGATTATTGGTAACCCCAATGGTAAGTGCTCCGCTTTTCACCGTTGCGCTTACAAAGTAATCGGTATTGTCGCCTATGGCTATTTCAACAGGACTGGGAGTAGTACCTGCGATGATGGGTGTTCCTGCCGGAACAAGATTAGGGTTCTGTCCGGTAAGTTCCTGGAAGTTAGCTGTACCCAAGTTACCCCCGCCGGATGAAAAAGCCCCCAGCTCAATTTCACCAACTGCTGAACTGAAAGAAGCCGGATCTGCATTAACAATGGGTATGGCGTCATTTAAATCTCCAAAATCGAAATCCTGTTCTTTTCCGAGAGAGATAAAATTATCGCCGTCAACGGTAAACAGAGAATCAAAGCTGGAGCTGGTGGTATCAATCAGAGCGGTAGAATCGCCCATAAACTGAAAAGATTTTTCAAACAAAATCGGAGCTTCAATCTTCTGAGAGGTCCTGAAGTCCGGCTTTTTGGGTATTTCACACCCGGTTAAAACTGTACCCGTAATAAGCACAGCCAGTAGTGTTTTTGAGAATTGCATTGCCTGATTGTTTAATTGTTTTTTAATTTTCACCCATAAGAAAGCACCCGTTGGCATATCTTATATAATTTAAGCTATGGATGCAGAACAAATAATTAAAATTAAATTTAATTTAAAAAACGCCCGAATATGCAGTTCTGCTAAGTTCAGAAACACATCCCATTTATTTTAATGTAAACCATATTATCTGCTGCGCATATCGGCTGTAGAATTACTGTAATTTCAACTTAAAAGTTGATGCTACCCAAAATGAATTCGGTTTAAGTATATTTAAAGCATGTTTAAACCGGAAACATTGAAACATTCAAGAATTTATATTTTTCATTCTGTTAAGGTTTTACTGTTAACCCTGATTATTCACCCCACAACTCTCCGCATAATTCGGTATTTTCAGGGCTTATATTTGAACGCAAACCCAACTACAAATTTAGTACATGTCTGAGCAGGAATTATCCCTTTCTGAACAAGAAGAAATTCGCCGAGAAAAACTCCAACAGCTTCAAGAGTTAGGCGTTAATCCTTATCCTTATTCTTTTGATATTACCCACACTTCGAAACACATTTTACAGAACGAAGATGCATTAATCCGCGATGAGGAAACCAATCCCGACTCTCCCGTTGTTTCTGTGGCCGGACGTGTTATGACCCGGCGAATTATGGGGAAGGCTTCTTTTTTCAATCTTCAGGATTCCGAGGGTACCATTCAGGTTTATATCCGTCGCGATGATGTGGGCGTTGAAGAGTATAATACCGTTTTTAAAAAACTGGTAGATATCGGTGATATTGTCGGCATTAAAGGCTTTATTTTTAAAACCCGCACCGGCGAAACTACTATCCACGCTCAGGAATTTGAATTTCTGTCCAAAACCCTTCGCCCCATTCCTACTCCCAAAGAGGTGGAAAATGAAGACGGCGAAATGATTACCCACGATGCCTTCACCGATAAAGAACAGCGCTACCGCATGCGCTATGTAGATTTAATTGTGAATCCTGAAGTGCGGGAGGTGTTTAAGCAGCGTACTAAAATGGTGCAGGTCATGCGAAACATAATGAACGAGCGCGGCTATCTGGAGGTGGAAACGCCCATTCTTCAGCCCATTTATGGCGGAGCCGCAGCCAAGCCTTTTGTTACACACCACAACGCACTGGATATGGATTTATATCTGAGAATTGCCAACGAGCTGTACCTGAAACGGCTGATTGTAGGCGGGTTTGACGGCGTGTATGAGTTTTCCAAAGATTTCAGGAATGAAGGACTTTCCCGCTTTCATAATCCGGAATTTACTCAGGTTGAGCTGTATGTGGCATATAAAGATTATAACTGGATGATGGAATTCACCGAAAAAATGCTGGAAGCCATCGCCATTGAGCTGCATGGCACTACCAAGGTTCAGGTAGGTGAAAATGAAATTGACTTTAAAGCCCCCTGGCCGCGTATTCCAATTTTAGAAGCCATTGAGAAAGAAACCGGCAAAAAGCTGGAAGGCAAAAGTCTGGATGAGCTAAAAGCTATTGCCAAAGAATTGCATGTAGAAGTAGAAGACTCTGCCGGTAAAGGTAAAATTATTGACGAAATTTTCGGTGATTTTGTGGAAGGAAAGCTCATTCAACCCACGTTCATTACTGATTACCCAATTGAAATGAGTCCGCTCACTAAAAAACATCGTTCTAAAGAAGGATTGGTAGAGCGGTTTGAGGCCGTTTGTAACGGAAAAGAAATTGCAAATGCCTACTCCGAGCTGAACGATCCTATCGATCAGCGGAAGCGACTGGAAGAGCAAGCTGCCCTGCGTGCTGATGGCGATGATGAAGCCATGACTATTGACGATGACTTCCTGCGCGCCTTAGAATATGGCATGCCACCTACTGCCGGAATTGGTATCGGAATTGACAGACTGGCCATGATTATGACCAACTCAGATTCAATTCGCGATGTGCTTTTCTTCCCGCAAATGAAGCCGGAGTAACACGCAATTGAGCATCAACCGGACATTCCCGAACCCTTAAGCAGCGGCTGTTTATGAAATTTGAATGGTATCTGGCTTTACGGTATTTCAAAGGCTCCCGCAAAGGTTCGGGCTTTCTTTCATTTATAAAGTATATGTCTATTGCCGGCATTGCGGTTGGCTCGGCAGGCCTGCTCATTGCCCTTTCTATTGTGCATGGTTTTAAAGCCACCATTAACGGTAAAATCATGGATTTTGCCCCGCACGTCACCGTAACCACCTTCACCGATAAACCCATAGAACGGGTTGATACCGTTTTCCATCACCTGAATCAATACCCTGAAATTGTTCACAAGCAAATTGTGATTCAGGGACAGGTTATGATTCAAACCCGTGATGCTGTTACCGGAACTACGCTTAAAGGGGTTGATTTAGAAGTTCCTGATTTTGGCGTAGCTCACTACCTTTCGGAAGGAAGTTTTGATTTGAGCAGAGATTCCACCGGAATGCCTGGCATTGTGATGGGTGCCCAACTGGCCAGAGAACTTCAGGCAAAAATCGGCTCCGTTATCACTGTTTATACGGTTGATGGCATACCTTCTCTCATCAACTCTCCCGAAATAAAACAATTTAGGCTTTCCGGCATTTACGAAACGGGAATTGATCGTTTTGATGAAGTTTTTGCGCTCGTCCACCGTCCGCATGCACGGCAGCTTTTTAAATTTGGGGAGCATGAAGCCAACGGGGTTGAACTGCGCCTTCGGGATGATGTGGACATCATTCCCTTCAAAGATAAACTGGCCGAACAGCTTACCTTCCCCTACTACAACGAAACCATTTTTTCCGTATTTGGGAATATTTTTGCCTGGGTTGAATTACAAGAAAACATGATTCCGCTGGTCATAAGCGGGATGATTATTGTAGCCGCCTTCAACCTGATTGGTGCCATTTTAATGATGGTGCTGGAACGAACGCGTGATATTGGCGTATTGAAAACCCTTGGCAGCAAATCGTACATTATTCGCCGCATTTTTCTGATGGAAGGATTGATGGTAGCCGGAATCGGACTGCTTATTGGAATTGGAATATCTCTGCTTTTTTGGTTTTTACAGACCAATTATCAAATCATTCCTCTTTCTCAGGAAAATTACTACATGAGCTACGCCCCCGTTCAGCCTCATATTTTTGATTTTATAATCACCGGAATCGTCACCCTCCTGCTCTCCGCCCTGGCCTCTTGGTTCCCCGCCCGGGTTGCCGCCAACACCGATCCCGTTAAAGTGATTTCATTCGGGCGGTAATAGTGTTTTATCTCTTGAACAGGCCACTGTGATGGATATGATGTTTAAGATGATACGGATGGTTGCGTATTGATAGACAGGAGTCAGAAATCAGGACTCAGAATTGTACACGTTACTTTATTCTGTTGCAGAATACCCCATGCTGTTAAAACAATCTACAAGCCCACCTCTAGCGCAGGCGACCGCTTGTGCCAGTTCCCAACTCACGCCCACAGGAAGCTGGAGCTTCCTGGATTGCATTGCTAAGCCGGAGCTTAGCAACGAGGATGATAGTGAGATATTTGGCAAATTATATCATATTTGATTTTAAAGCTTTCAATCCCGGATTTACATCAAAAACCAACCCACACCCCACCAAGGCGTCTCCTTCCTTGGCGCGCTTGCGCGTTAGGGAAGGAACAAGGATGGGTCCTCGTGCTAAAGGCTAAATTTTTTAACCAACCAAAAACCCAATAACAATTAACCAATTCCCATTAACTACACCCCAATAAATCGTCCATCAAAAATCGGTTGTTCGATCTATCGCAAATCACTTCGTACTCAAGAATTTAAGTTCGATTCCACCATTCCGACCTCCTCTGGCTCCTCCTTCCCAAGGAGGAGGACGCGTTGATATACATTTGTGTTTATTGAATTTAAACAGCTGACAGTCACTGATGCACTTCTTTGTTTTGCAGATCCTGCAAATCCTCAAAATCCCGGCCAATCCCGGTTCAAAATGAAAATATTTCCACGGCGTGCGTTGATGAGGTTAACTGTCATATTCCCGAGATTGCTTCGGCGGTTGGGATAATGGGCGTGGCTTTACAGGGCAGCGCCTCGCAAAAGGGTTTCAATTCAAATCGGATATGGAATACACCATTATGGTTTGGCGTCCGGTGTCGCTGTAGTTAATTCCATAGATGTTTTGTCCACGAATGTGCTTTACATCGAAGCTGGCGGGTAAAGCAACAGATAAATCCATTAATCCCTCGTTATTTAATACTACCCATGTGTTCATATCATTTTCTAAGTTTCCAAGATTGAACCAAGGTCGTCCGATATCATCTACCCGGAACTCAGTAAATGCGGGATGATGATCCGGAATTAATTTATAAGTGGGATTGGAAGGCTCTGTACCATGTTCCTGGATATCCTGCGGATTCACGGGCTGATAGCGAACCCGGTTTTTAATTATAGCTTGTTGTTGACCATCTGAATTGAGAATTCGAACCCGTAAACTATCTGACTTACCAAGATAAATGCTTCCGGATTGATCAACCTGCAAATGCGTTCGCCAGCTGAACGGTATGGTATATATTGGAACAAATTCACCGCTTGATTCCGGTGCAACCACCTCATTTTCGGTGTATGTGAGCACTTTTTCCTTTGGTGCTCCATCGCCAATCACGGCAGACTGTAGCGTGATTTCTAATCGCTGTGGATCTTCATCTCTCACCGTGCTCATGGATGAAATTATAAACCGATTATTGGCTTAGTAGTTTTTATATGTTTTCAACCCAACTCAAGGAGGAGAACGCGTTGATCTATAACCGTACGAGTTCTAAAATAGAGGATTCCATTGGGCAGCCCGGCCCCCTGAAAATGATTTAGGCAGCTCCCCTATTCAATCATCGAATCAGCCGGTGACATCGGACGAAATGTGAGCCTTTAAAACAAACCCAATAACAAATAACTAACTCCCAATCACCAACCTAAGCTTCCGGCTGGGGACCTCGGTACATGTGCATATCCACTTTTTCTTGTGAATTGATAGCTCCGTGCTCTTTCTCGTAGCGGGCTACATTATCACTTAAAGCACTGGCTAATCGCTTGGCGTGGTCGGGCGTTAAAATCATTCGTTTCACCACTTTGGCTTTGGGCACGCCCGGCATCACCGCAATAAAATCTAAGATAAACTCGGAGGGCGAATGCGTTATCATCACTAAGTTGGAATACGTTCCTGCGGCCTCTTCTTCCTTAAGCTCAATTTCCATTTGGCCGGGATTCATTGTTTGATTTTTCTTGTCCATAATAATTATCTCCTCTGTATAAATTCCTTTAAAATTACTCTTCGTTTTCTAAAAATCCTTGCTCTTCCATCCACTCATCGTTGAACACTTTTCCAAGATACCGGGATCCGCTGTCGGGCATTATAATAACCATAATATCATCCGTTCCTAAAGGATTTTCTTGCACATACTTAAGCGCGCCATGCACAGCAGCTCCGCTCGACCATCCCACCAGCAAGCCTTCTTCGCGGGCCAATCGCCGCGTAACCAGTGCAGAGTTTTCATCATTCACCTGAATTACTTCATCCACATAATCGAAGTTGATGGCTTTCGGAATGATGTCTTCCCCAATGCCTTCCGTCATGTAGGGTTTAACTTCGTTCAAATCAAACTCACCGGTTTCAAAATACTTTTTATAAACCGAGCCGTAGCTGTCAATTCCAATAACTTTTATATCCGGATTTTGCTCTTTCAGATATTTACCCACGCCCGAAATAGTTCCTCCGGTTCCCATCCCGGCTACATAATGGGTGATTTTACCTTCGGTCTGCTCCCAAATCTCCGGACCGGTAGTTTCATAATGCGCCTGAGTATTATTCAGGTTATCGTATTGATTTGGATAATAAGAGTTTTCAATTTCCTCACTTAATCGCTTCGCCACCGAGTAATAACTGTCGGGGTGATCTGCATCCACATTTGTGGGGCATACAATAACCTCGGCTCCCAGCGCCTTCAGCAAATCCACTTTAGATTTACTCTGCTTGTCGGTAGTGGTGAAAATGCACTTGTACCCACGCGTAACGGCAACCAGCGCCAGCCCCATTCCGGTATTTCCGGACGTCCCTTCAATAATAGTTCCCCCGGGTTTCAGCAGGCCTTCTTTCTCGGCAACATCAATCATTTTAATAGCAATACGATCTTTAATACTGTGTCCCGGATTGAAATACTCAACCTTGACCAACAACGTGCCATCAGAGTTCCCGTTAACGTGATTTAGCTTTACAAGCGGGGTATTTCCTACCGTTTCTAAAATGGAGTGATGAAACATATTTATTTTGTGTGAATGTTAAATGAGTGTGCTCTAAAACTAAGAAAATTATTAAGGATACACCCGTGCTAATTTTGGTAAGGAAAATGGTGATGTTTCCTACTCTTACAGAACCAAATCTCTGTCTCGACTTTATCCCGAATTTCGGGGCTCCGGCACGCCTGTAAATCTTTCTATTCTTTTTAGTTCCTGATTAAAATCACCAATTCCTCCTTGTCTACCAGGACCCTTTCTCTGCCTCTTTCCCTCCGGCTCATCGATAATACTTCACAATCTTTAGCTAACGCCGCAAGGAAAGAGGACGCACTGGTGGACTTATGAGTTACTTTAAAAGCATGAGGTACCAAGGGCAATCCTGAGTCCTGAATTCTGAATTCTGACTCCTGTAAACCAACCAACACGTCTCCTTCCTTGGCGCGCTTGCGCGTTAGGGAAGGAACAAGGATGGGTCTGCGCGCTAAGGGCTAAATGGACTTGCAACAAAAAAGTGGACAGTAAGTTAGAGTAGTCAAGCAGCTATGTTG
>CAZDGU010000006.1:40228-182022 GCA_964505215.1 uncultured Balneola sp. | reverse complement strand
GATCCCGAATTAATTCTGCTACTTTTTTTCCGTCAATAAGTTCTGCACTCATGCTATCGCTCTATGTTATATTTTTTCATTTTGTTGTACATGTGGCTGCGCTGGATGCCAATATGTTGCGCAGTTTGAGAAATATTCCAATCATTTTTCTCTAACTGTTTTACCAAAAACACACGCTCTGCAGATTCTTTAAAATCCTGAAAATCGTGCGTGGCATCGGCAAGCTTGCTTAAATCTTCCGATTTCAGGTTTTTAGTTTTTAACACATCGCGCACCGTTTCTTCAGTTATTTGGTTGTCGGAAGATAAAATCCCCAGCCGTTCTACCGCATTTTGAAGCTCCCTAACGTTACCGCTCCACTCTCTTTCCTGAAGCACCTCCAGCGCTTCATCCGTAAAAGTAACAGACGAGAAGCTAATATCCTGTTCCTTTAAATTAGCCAGATGTCCTTGCGCAATTAAAGCAATGTCTTCCTTACGTTCGCGGAGCGCTGGCACATGAATGGGAATTACGCTGATGCGATGAAAAAGATCTTCCCGAAAGTTGCCTTCTTCTATTTCATCTTCCAGGTTTTTATTGGTAGCGGCTAAAATGCGCACATCGGTTGCAATGGCTTCATTTCCGCCCACACGCGTGATAGAGTTTTCCTGCAGCGCGCGCAGTACTTTGGCCTGAGCGTCCATGCTCATATCTCCAATTTCATCCAAAAAAAGCGTACCGCCTTTAGCCTGTTCAAACTTTCCAATGCGCTGACCGGTTGCTCCGGTAAAGGCACCTTCTTCGTGGCCAAAAAGCTCGCTTTCTAATAAATCGGCGGGAATGGCCGCGCAGTTTACTTCTATAAAAGGACCGCTGTGTCTCGGGCTTTTTTCATGTATCCATTTGGCCACCAGTTCTTTTCCGGTTCCGTTTTCGCCGGTAATAAGCACGCGCGATTGGGTTGGGGCTACCTTTTCTATCAGCGTTTTTATTTTATTGATGGCTTTACTTTCCCCAATAATTTCCGGCACCTTGGGCAGCTTCTTTTTTACCTGCTTGTATTCTTTTTGCAGGGTTTGTTTTGAAAGCGCGTTGCGTACCGAAATAAGCAATCGGTTTAAATCCGGCGGTTTTTCCAGAAAATCGTAGGCACCCATTTTAGTGGCTTCTACGGCAATCTCTATGGTTCCGTGGCCCGAAATCATAATAACGGGAAATTCGTGTCCGTCTTCACGAAGTGCCTGCAGCGTTTCCAGCCCATCCATTCCCTGCATTTTAATGTCCAAAAACAGCAGGTCAATTTCATTTTCTTTCACAAACTCTAAGGTCTGCTTTCCACTTTCTACGGTAGAAACTCTATAATTTTCGAATTCCAGAATTTCCTTTAGCGTATTTCGGATTGCTTTTTCATCATCCGTTACTAAAATATGTGCTTTGGAATGAGGCATGGATAAAGCTAATCAATATTTTTCATACAGATAAGCTAAAATCTGTTCATGTACGCTATCTATGGGCCTCAGCTTATCGGCCAAAAAGTGATTGGTGGCTATACTGATGGATAATTCCTTACCCGATTTAGTTGTTAAATAACCGCTTAAAGTTCGCACGGCTGTAACAAAACCTGTTTTTCCTCTGAAGTTATTGGCCAGCGGCGTGTTTTTCATCCGATACGACAAAGAGCCATCTACGCCGGCAATGGGTAAGCTGGCTTCGAAAGATTCATATTCCGGATGGGCTTTCATTTCATGCAGCAGCTTCGTGAAACTCTCTGTTTTGATGAAATTCCCGCCCGCTAAGCCGGAGCCGTCGCGCATTTGCACATACGCCGTGTCAATTCCTAAATCAGCTAAAAATGATCGTACCTGTTTGGTTCCATCTTCAAAAGAACCGGGCTGTTTGCTTATTTCGGCTGAAAGCGTTTTCAGCAACATTTCTGCATAAAAATTGTCGCTTTTCTTATTAATACGTTCAACCAGCATCGAAAGCGGCTTGGATTGATGCGAGGCCAACACAACGGCCGAATCGTAATCAAGGGCTTCATCAGCCACCTGAATTTCACCCCGTACTTCTATACCGTTGGTATTTAAAAAGTGCTTAAAGGAGTGCAAAAAATATTTGGCAGGATTATTTACAGAAAGCGCCTCTGTTTCGTAATATCCCTGTGGCAGGCTGCTGGCAAGCAGAATTCGGTTCCCTCCCATATCACGCCGGTAATATTCGTCATATTCTAAAGACGGATGCGTAATCACCTGTTCGTTTACAAACTGCACATAATCTGTACTGTCCGGAAACCATTTGATGCGCGGCTTATCTCCAATTTCTCCTTCCGCAAAAACTTCTAAAAAAACTGTGTTATCATTGAAGGAAAGCGGACTGATTTGCACGCTGTAGTAAAAAGACATGTCGTACCAGCTCCACCCTTTGGGGTACACATCGGAATCAAAATAGCTGATTTCGGCAATCAAATCGCCTGATATGGATTTAATTCCTTTCTTTTTAAGCTGATTCAGAAACTCTCGAAATACATAATAGCGGTCTTCTTCGTACATAACGCCGCTGATGGTAGGGTCTCCGCTTCCTTTCAATATAACATTTCCGTTCCAGGTGCTGTCTTGCAGCTCGCCCTCTCCAAAAACGGATGTTTGATAACGAAAATCACTCCCGAAATAATCAAGAACGGCGGCCGTGGTAAGCAGTTTTTGATTAGAAGCCGGAACTATCATTTTATCCGTATTGATGCTTTCTATTACCTTCCCTTTTTGGTTGCGAACCGATACCGACCAAAAAGCTTCCTGATTCGGGGCTTCCTTAATAACAGACTTCAACGTTTGGGCAACAGATCCATTTGCTGAGAACAGAAATATTGCGAGAATAAAAATGCGCAGGAGTTTTTTCATTTAACTTATAAAATATCGCTCTTCCTCAACACGGAATGCATTTAAGATTTCTTCGGAAGTGGTACAGCTGAGAATTTCTTCCCTAAAAGAGCCGCTGTTCATTAGCCGGGAAATTCGGCTGAGCAGCTTAATGTGCTGGCTGTTGTTTGATTCCGGGCCAACCAGTAAAAAAACCAAGCGAACCGGTTCGTTATCAATGGAGTTAAAATCTAAGGGCTCTTTTAAAAGTGCAAAAGCGGCCAGGTTTTCTTCTACGGCTTTTGTTTTTGCATGCGGAATTGCGAGTCCCTTTCCCACACCGGTACTCATTATGGACTCCCGTTCTAACACCGCATTACGAACCTCCTCTACCTGCTCTTTAGATTCCAGTTGATCTTCCAAAGTATCTACAAGTGCATTAATCAGGTCTTTTTTTGAGCCAATCTCAAAGTTTGGAAGTACAGTAGTATGTGTTAACAGCGAAAATAAATTCATGAATAGTTTAAGAAAATGAAAATTCTAAAGCGCCCGAATATAGTCAGCTATACGGGTATCAATCAAAGATTAATTCTGTTTTAACGTAAAAGGTATTAATCCGGAAAAATAATTGTATTAAAAAGCCTTCTTTAAATGCATTAACATTTATTCTTTGGCTTTTTAGGTTCCGTTTCTTTACTCTTTATTGAACTTAAAATAACCTTTTGAACATAGTGAAAAATTCGATCTCTCTTTTCCTTTCTATTTTCCTGATTATACTGCCGGGTACATTTATATTGAACGCTCAAGATGTTCA
This sequence comes from uncultured Balneola sp., assembly GCA_964505215.1. GTDB lineage: Bacteria > Bacteroidota > Rhodothermia > Balneolales > Balneolaceae > Gracilimonas. Next base: position 178,374 of record CAZDGU010000006.1, on the reverse strand, counting down.
GTTTACCTCCAATCCAACCATTTCTCCCGATGCTAAAACCATAGTATTCTCGTATGAAAGCGACCTGTGGAAAGTGGATGCTGCAGGCGGAACGGCCATGCGGTTAACCGGAATGGATGGCGAAGAAACGGCCGCAGCCATTTCTCCCGACGGCAAGTGGCTGGCTTTTACCTCTAATCAGTTTGGGAATGATGATGTTTATATTATGCCGCTGGCGGGCGGAACGATAAAGCAGCTCACTTTTCATCAGGCCGAAGATCAGGTTGAATCGTGGAGCTGGGATTCTAAAAGCATTTATTTTCGTTCTAATCGATACAACCGAACCAGCGTTTACAAGGTGGATATTGAGGGCGGAACTCCGGTCAGGCTATTCGGACATTATCATAACAACGTGCATAATTTGGTTGAGCATCCTAAAGAAGAAACCTTCTTTTTTAATGAATCATGGGAGAGTTTTCTTTCACCACAGCGCAAAAAATATCGCGGACCGTTTAATCCGGATATCAAATCGTATAACACCGACACCAAAACCTTCACCCAACACACCCGTTGGGAAGGAAAAGATATGTGGCCTACCATGGATGAAAATGGGAACCTGTATTTTGTATCTGATGAGCTTAACGGAGAATATAATTTGTATCAGCTCACCGGAAATCACTCTAAAAAGCAGCTTACTTCTTTTAGCACATCTGTTTCAAATCCCAAGGTAAGCGCAAATGGGAAAGTCATCGTTTTTGAAAAAGATTATCAGCTGTTTGCCTATAACGTGGATACGCAAGAAAGCCGAAAAGTGCCGGTATCCATCTTCAAAAATAACACGCTGGCTAAGGCGCAAAGCTTTAACGTAGAAAATAAGATTGCGGCATTTGACGTATCTCCTGATAAAAAGAAAATGGCCTTTACCTCCCGGGGTGAATTGTTTGTGAGTGATATGGAAGGAAAGTTTATCCGGCACATTGAAACGAATTCGCTTGGGCGGGTTTTGGAAGTAAAATGGCTGAACGATAACCGCACGCTTATTTTCAATCAAACCAAAAACGGATACCAAAACTGGTACACTATTTCTGCTGATGGTTCCGGCAGTGAAAAGCAGCTTACGGACGACCTGCACAACAACCGGGATTTAGAATTGAATTCAGATCGTTCGCAAGGCGTTTATCTGGCCGGACGTAATAAGCTGAAGCTCATGGATATGAAAACTTTCAAAACAAAAACCATTCAGGAAGATGAGTTTTGGGGATTTCAGAATGAAAAACCACGCTTTTCACCCAATGACGAATACGTGCTGTACACCGCTCGAAGAAATTTTGAGCTTGATGTTTTCACTTACCACATCGCTTCCGGAGAAACCATCAATCTGACCAAAACCGGCGTCTCAGAATCTAATCCGTTTTGGTCGCCCGATGGCAAATATATTTACTTTTCATCTTCCAGAACCCAGCCCTCTTATCCGCGCGGTGGCGGCGAATCAGATCTCTACCGCATGGCGCTGAACCGATTTGATGCGCCTTATAAATCGGATCGAATTGATGAGCTTTTTAAAAAAAAATCTGAAGAAAAGGATTCCAAAAAAGATAAAAATACTGATGTTCAAAAAGTATCCATCACCATTCAAAAAGATGGGTTAATGCAGCGACTGGAGCGAATTGGGGAAACATTTGGCTCCCAAAGCAGTCCATTTATAATACAGGATAAAGACCAAACGCAGGTACTGTATCAGAGCAATCACAAGGAAGGAAAAACCGGACTTTTTATAACTGCTTTGCAGCCGTTTGAACGCCCCGAAACCAAGCAAATTGAAAACGTAAACAGAACCAGTGGCATTATTTCTGTGGACGGCTCCGTTTATGGGCTGAGCCGGTGCTCTATTTATGAGATTGATGTAAAAGCAGCCAAAGCCAAGAAAATAAACACCTCTTTCGACTTTAAACGTAACTTGCGAGCTGAATTTAATCAGATGTTTGAAGAGCTTTGGGCAAATATAGAGGAGAATTTCTATAACGAAACATTCCACGGTTTAGATTGGGAAGCCATTCGCGATCGTTACAAAACACATCTTCCGGCCGTTACCAATCGTGTTGATTTCAGGCGAATGATGAACGACATGCTGGGCGAGTTAAATTCATCTCACATGGGATTCAGCACCTTTGGGGATGAAGAAAAAGAGTTTTACTCAACCGTTTCTCTTTCTACAGGACTGATGTTTGGGGATGAAAATCCCTACACTGTGGCCTCTGTTGTTAAAAACGGAGCGGCTGATGTAGCCGGAAAAGATATTCAGAAAGGTGATGTGCTCACCGCTGTGGATGGTAAAAAAGTAGATCCTTCAAAAAATCGGGAATCTTATTTTAATCGCCCAACTTTGCCGGAAGAAGTTTCCCTTACCTTCCAGCGTGGCAACAATACCTTCACCACTAAACTTCATCCCGCTTCCTACTTTTCAACCCGAGGCAAATTGTATGATGAGTGGGTGGACAAAAATCAGCAAACCGTTGATACGGAAACCGACAAGCGCGTGGCTTATGTGCACATGAAAAATATGTCGGGCGGTGAGCTGGAGAATTTCTTAGTTGAAATGACTTCTGAAGCCTATCAGCGCGATGCTCTTATTTTTGATCTCCGTTATAATACCGGTGGCAACGTGCATGATGCCGTGCTGCAGTTTCTGTCGCAAAAGCCCTACCTGAAATGGAAATACCGAAATGGTGAATTTGCTCCGCAGCCTAATTTTGCTCCGGCTTCCAAACCCATTATTCTGCTAATTAATGAGCAGTCGCTCAGTGATGCCGAAGTAACAGCCGCCGGATTCAGAGCGCTGGATTTAGGAACTATTGTGGGAACCGAAACCTATCGTTGGATTATTTTTACCTCCGGAAAAGGCCTGGTGGACGGTTCTTTTTACCGCCTGCCATCGTGGGGAGTTTACACGCTGGATGATGAGCGAAACCTGGAGCGAACAGGCGTTAAACCCGATATAGAAGTAGCTAATACCTTTGCTGACAGATTGAAAGGGAATGATCCTCAGCTTACTCGCGCCATCCGGCTGGCGTTAGAGCAGTTGAAAAATGATTAAGCGTTTTCTGTTTTTATGAACAGATTCTAAAAACCTCTTCCATCTTGGAGGAGGTTTTTTTATGTAAAAATGGTGTTGTTGATGGAAAGTTGGAAGAAAGATTTACAAAACTATTACGCACCAGCTGTTATATTCAGAAATAATCAATAAAGTATGTCATCTAATTTCACCACCATGAAAAATCGGTTCTCCCCTCTTCTACTGCTACTATTTATGTTTGCCCTGGCTGTTCCCAACGGAATGGCTCAACAAGCAGAATTTTCCGTCAATTATGAAAAATTCACGCTTGATAACGGCTTGGAAGTGATTTTCCATAAAGACGATTCTGATCCCGTGGTAGCCGTTGCCCTCACTTTTCATGTAGGCTCGGCGCGAGAAATTGAAGGACGAACCGGATTTGCACATCTTTTTGAGCATTTACTGTTTCTGGAATCCGAGAACCTGGGCAAAGGTGGATTGGACGAAATGAGCAGTCGAATTGGCGGTTCCGGTGCAAACGGGTCAACCAGCAGAGACCGCACCAATTACTTTCAAACCGTGCCTAAAGATGCGCTCGAAAAAATGATTTGGGCTGAAGCTGATAAGCTTGGCTTTTTCATCAATACGGTAACCGAAGCGGTGCTTGCCAAAGAGAAACAAGTGGTGAAAAATGAAAAAAGACAGCGCGTAGATAACGCACCTTATGGCCATGCAGGCTACGTAATTGGTAAGAATTTATATCCCAAAAGCCACCCGTACAACTGGCAGGTAATTGGCTCGCTGGAAGATCTCCAAAATGCTACCTTGCAAGACGTTAAAGATTTTTATAACCGCTGGTACGTTCCCAATAATGCCACTCTGGTTATAGCCGGTGATTTTGATTCTGAACAAGCTAAAAAATGGATTCACAAATATTTTGATGAAATTCCCCGTGGAGAAGAAATCGAGAAACTGAAGCCCATTCCGGCCGGACTCACATCAACCAAAAAGAAATATTACGAAGATAACTTTGCCCGCCTGCCTGAGTTGCGTCTGGTTTGGCCCACTGTTGAAGTGTATCACAAAGATTCCTATGCGCTGGATATTTTAGCCCGACTTTTAACAGATGGCAAGCAGTCTCCTTTCTATCAGGTGCTGGTTGAAGACCGGGAACTGACTTCCAACGTTTCTATGTATAACAGCAGTTCGGAGCTGGCCGGAGAAGCCAATTTAAGAGTTCGTGCCTATCCAAATACAGAGCTGAATGATGTAGAAAGCGCCATAACAGATGCTTTTGCAAAATTTGAGGAGGAAGGCTTCACTCAGTCCGATTTAGACCGAATTAAAGCCGGAATTGAAACCGGTTTTTACAGCGGACTTTCCAGCGTTTTGGGGAAAGCTTTTCAGCTGGCGCAGTACAATATTTTTGCAGGAGATCCGGGATACATCAACAAGGATATCCAGAAATCGCTGGCGGTTACTAAAGCAGATATTATGCGCGTGTATAATACGTATATCAAAAATAAGCCATTTGTAGCCACTGCGTTTGTACCAAAAGGTCAGCCTGAGCTTGCACTTAGCGATTCAGAACCTGCACGGGTTGAGGAAGAGGAAATCGTGCAAAATGCTGAAGGCGAAAGCTTCACCCTTCCCGAAGAAAGCAGTTATGAAAAAACGCCTTCAAAAATAGACCGCTCGATTGAGCCGCCTTACGGTGATGACCTAAAACTGAATGTACCTGAAGTTTGGGAAACGTCTCTTAAAAATGGATTAGAAATCTACGGAATTGAGAATTATGAGTTACCACTGGTTGAATTTGAAATTTCCCTGAAAGGCGGACTGATGCTCGAAAATACCTCCAAAACGGGAGTTTCGAACCTATTGGCTGTGCTGATGAGTAAAGGAACAGCTCAAAAAACACCGCAAGAGCTGGAAGCCGCCATTGATGAGCTGGGCGCAAGCATTCGCGTAAGCTCCGGCCGACAAAGCATTACCATTCGCGGTAACAGTTTGGCAAGAAATTATACAAAAACGCTTCAGCTGGTTGAAGAAATATTATTGGAACCGCGCTGGGATGAGCGTGAGTTTGAGCTGGCCAAACAAAGCATAAGAAGCTCTCTATCTCAGCAGAGTGCAAACCCAAACAGCATTGCTGCAAACACTTTTAATAAACTGCTTTATGGCGAGAACCACATTCTTTCCTACAATCCCATGGGAACGCCCGAAAGTGTGGAAGCCATCACAATGGATGATTTGAAAGCCTATTATCATTCCTACTTCTCCCCTTCTGTTGCCACCATGCACGTTGTAGGTGCAATAGATAAAAAAGAAGTGAAAGCTTCGCTAAGCGGAATTAATAAGCGCTGGAACTCAAAAACCGTCACTTTCCCGGAATTTGAAACACCGACTCCTCCTTCTGAATCGACCGTTTATTTTTATGATGTACCCAATGCCAAGCAGTCGGTACTGCGTTTTGGCTACCTCGCCATGCCGGAAACCGATGCAGATTATTACCCTGCCGTTATTATGAATTATAAGCTGGGTGGCGGCGGTTTTGCATCCCGCCTGACGCAAGAGCTTCGTGAAGGCAAGGGCTATACCTACGGAATTCGCTCCGGTTTTTCAGGAACCGATATGGTCGGGCCTTTTATGATTTCCAGCGGCGTTCGGACAAATGTTACGTATGAATCGGCAGCTCTGGTAAAGGAAATACTGGAAGAATATCCAGAAACATTTTCGCAAGAAGATCTCAAAAACACCAAAAGTTATCTTCAAAAAAGTGCGGCACGAAGTTTCGAAACCTCCCGCGCTAAGCTGAATATGCTGAGCAAAATAAGCACCTACGGCTGGCAGCCCGGCTATATTCAGGAGCGAGAGCAGATTGTGGAAAATATCACGCAAGACAGAATCAAAGAGCTGGCACGTACTTATGCTAACCCAAATCGCATGATATGGCTGATTGTGGGCGATGCAAAAACCCAAATGGAGCGCTTAAAGCAGTTAGGTTTTGGAGACCCGATTTTGCTAAACCCGGCTTCAAATTAAGATTAACTACCAGCAAAAAATCCAGGCCAATCTTGGTTCAAATACCCATTTGTTAACTAGGATTTTCAGGATTAGCGAATTTACAAGATTAAAATGAAATCCGCGCCATCAGCGTAATCCACTTAAATCTGCGATTCAAAAACCAGTGGACAGATAATGGGAAGCCGGAGCTTAGCAACGAGGACAACGAGGACATATTAATCTATGTCCATCATTCACCCCCTTGACGTTTGGTTTTCATAAATCTCAGCGAAACTCAGCGTTTCACTCAGCGCAACTCAGCGAGAAAACTAAAAGTTTGAACTATTCAGATGTTCATGAGACTGTAGAGTCTTTTTTTTCTCTTGCCAAAACCAGAGATAACACACATTAATATCCAATATAAGTCTTCCCTTCCTCCAGCTGTTGGATGCCGCTTTGGGTTGTGAATTTAACAGGAATGGAGATAAATCCGCCTCCGCGTTTGGCTTTTTTTACCACAAAATGGAGATGCGGTCCGGAGGCGAAACCCGTTGCACCTGAATATCCGATAAGCTGGCCGGGACGTACTTTTTGTCCTACCTTCACTTCAACCCCGTTATATTTAAGATGAGCATAATCGGCAAAAGTGCCGTCATCGTGCAGAATGGTAATGAAGTTTGCAAATTCCATCATGTCTTCAGAATCTCCGCCTCGCCGGGAATCTTCCTTCATCATCACTACCGTTCCTCCGCGTGCGGCATAAATTTCGGAACCGTTAGGCATATTAAAATCCAATGCGTGCTGCAGCGCACCCTGATGTGAAAACTCCCCTCCAAATCCTTGATCAACCGTATATCCTTTTCCTTTTGGGTACGGCAGCCGATACGCAAAAGAATCATTATGGCGGGCATAAATATCACCTGTGTAATAAATGTAGGATGCGTTTACATCCCAGCCTTCATTTTTGTTTATATACTCAAGCTGCATAATTTTGATTTCAGAATGTGGAGCTAACACTCCTATATAAGGTAGTTTTTCGTTCGATTTCAGGTTTTTAATGTCTAACTTCAGCTCTAAAGTAACGGGATATGGATTGGAGTTTTTCGCATGAATTTCCAATGCGTTTTCTGCTTCAATTCTATATACTTCCACACTTTTTTCAATTGGCCGACCGGCGGACATGAAAAGTAGCAGTATCAAAAAGAAGCTTGTCTTCATATTCATTAATTCTTATTCATCAGAGAATAATTCACCCCTGATTTAACTTATGGAAATTACCGTACTACAATTACTGCTGATATTAGGAGCCACGATTGACGGTGAGTCTAATGATTCCGAGATTTATTTAAAAATTAAAAATGGGGATTCAAAAGCTTTTAAGAAGTTTTTTGATGCACATCACGCAGAGTTATTCCGGTATTTATCGCGGCGGGGAGTGGCCAGAGAGGCGGCTGAAGACCTCATCCAAAAAGCATTTGTGTACGTTTGGGAGCATCGCACAAAGATAGACGAATCTAAATCGTTACGCGCTTATCTGTTCAAAATAGCTTATACGCGCATGCTTAATCTTTTTCGGGATACGGATAAATTCAGCCGCGATGACGAAGTAATGGACGTGGCCGTATCACCTGCTTCTTATGAGCCGGATGGAGAAATCAATCAGCGGGAGTTACATGAGGCGCTCAAAAAAGCCATCAATGCCATGCCGGAAAAAAGACAACAGGTATTTCGGCTGTGTTTTATGCAAGAATTCTCTTACAAAGAAGCTGCCGAATTTATGGAAGTATCCGTCAAAACCATTGAAAATCACATGACGCTGGCTCTTAAAGACCTTCGCTCCTCTCTGGCTGAAGCGGCTGAAAATTATTTATAATTCTTTTTAGGGGGAATCTAAAATTCGTGTGTAATAACAATAGAACAAACATTGGCAACTGCCAATACAACTTTCAATTGTTAACCTAAAATAACTAACATCATGAGATATTTAGCCAACCTTAAAGCCCTTAGTATTGTAGCACTTAGCTTTTTTGCTTTAACCGCATGCGATACCACCAATACCGGCAGCAGCACCTCCAAAAAAGTAGCCGTTACCATGCAGGTACAAAATTCACCCCAGCGCATGAAAGCCGTTTCGGTTGATTCCATTACCGAAGTTAAATTTATGGTAGAAGAACTGGAGCTGGAAAGCTTAGAAAATGATTCACTCGATTTTGAAGTGGAGAATTTGATCGTAAATATTCCTTTAGACGGAAGTCCGTTTACGCTCACTTCACAGCAAGTTCCTGAAGGTATTTACGACGAATTTGAATTAGAAATTGAAAATGACGGCAAAAATACGGACGATCTCGATTTTTATGAAGGAGATATGGAATATTCTATGGTAGTGAAAGGCGTGTACGATGGCGAGCCGTTTATGTACCGAACTGATAAGGATTTTGAGATTGAGCTGGATCTGAATCCCGTTATCGAAATCACCGAAAACACACAATCGGCAGCGGTTGAAATTCTCTTTGACCCAACAAGCTGGTTTCTGGATGCAAACGGAAATATGCTGAATCCAAGCGATCCTGCAAATCACGAGCAAATTGCTGAAAATATCGAAAATTCATTCGAAGCTCATGGCGATAATGATGCGGACGATGACGAAGATGATGACGACTCCGATGATGATTAAGCACTAACATGCATCATCCCAACCCTGCTATCATTTCCGATAGCAGGGTTTTTTTATGTGTATTCAAAAAAATGTTTTACCATTCATTAGGGGAAACTTGAATTAAACGTGTAACAATAGTGAACCCCTAAAATTAATCTGCCATTATGAACTCACTATTTAATAAAATCCCAAAAAGCTTGCTGGTCGTACTTGTTTCAGCGAGCATTATTTCTGCATGTACGCTCAGTGATTTTTCTGATGATCCTGTAAATGAGCAGCTAACCGCCGAAGAAATTGAAGCCGCCAGCCAGATTATGGGCCAGGCTCTTTCTGACGACAGCGACGGCCTGTTTTCCAGCCTGAACGATGCACTTGCCAATATTTCGTCTGATAATTTTGAAAATCAGGCACGCTTTAAAGGAGATGATGATGACGACGACGATGACCGCAATGATTATTCCGGCCGTGGGAGTGAACGCAATTATCAATATGATTACAATCGCGCAACCGGTATGCACACCGTCAGTTTTGAGCGTGAAATTCAGCGACCTCATTTCCAAAAAAGTCTCTCTGCCGTTCTCACTTATATTTTTACGGATGAAAGCGGAAAGTTTATTGCCGCTCCCCGCAAAAACCGAGAACGTATTGAAACCATCGACTTTACTTCCTCAAAAACAGGAAGCACTGTAAACCGATTCCGCAGCTCAGAATTCAGCCGGGCAGATACCTTTGCCATAGCGGGAGTAAGCGCAGCCTCTCCCATTCTGAGCCTTGATGGCATCCACTACGGAAACGGAACATTCAATGGCGTAACTAAAAACGGAGATACCTTTCAGCGCTCGTACGTAAATAATATCCAGTTTTTAGACATTCAAATTAACAAAGATTCTGTGGCAGCCAATCGCTCACTTTCACAAGGAGTTACCGGCACGCTAACGTATGAAATGAGTATTTTTAAGAGCAACAATGGCCAAGAAAATTCCAAAACTGTAAACGGCACCATAGAAATGACCGGCGACGGTTCTGCACTTCTAAAATTTGCCAAGATGGAGCGGTTTTTTAAAGTGAATCTAAAAACCGGCTTTGTTTCGGATGAGGAAGATGATTTCGAAGCCGTGGTCACATCCGTAGATTCCGTTAATAACACCGTTGCCTTAGACAACGGACTGACGGTAATCATCTCCGAGCGGACAGAAATTGACGGTGATGACGGATTGGAAACCTTAGAAGAAGTAGCCCGGGCTCTGGATGCCGGTTATGAAGTTATTGCCGATATAGAAGGATATAAAAATCCTCAAAATGAATCAGAGTTTTTTGCTGACGAAATTGAATTTGAATTCGCAGACACCGACGATGATGATTAATTTATCACACTAATTTAACATTAAATCAGGCAGTTTTTGCTAACCTAACTAAGCTGCCTGATTTTTAATACAATCAACCATGTCAGACAAAGACCAAAACGCCCATTTAGATCCGGATCGGCAGCTTGCCCGCCACATTGGGGATGCTTTGCCTGATTTTGGTGCCCTAAAAAAAACCTCCGATCCTTTTCTTGAACAGCTCGTTTCCTTTAAAGAGCATCTTACTCTGGAGGAAGCTAAAGCCGAACCCGTTCGTTCTGATGAGCTCTGGAATGCCATTGACGGAAGCATCAGCACTTCGCAATCACGCCCTGCTCGTATTCTTTCTTTCACACCGGCCGTTCGCAAATATGCCGTAGCGGCAGCGGTACTTTTGATGGCCTTTATTGGCGTATTCTTTTATCAAAGTCAGCCCTCTCAAACCCTGGTTGCGGAAAGCTTCATGACCGTAAAGTCGCTAACTCTTTCTGATGGTTCGGAAGTAACGCTTCGACCGTATTCTAAACTGTATGAAATAGAAAATCAGCCGGACAAAGCAACATATCAGCTTACCGGTGAGGGTTATTTTGAAGTGATCAGTAATCCCAACCGGGTATTTTCTGTGAAAGCGGGACTATCGGAAGTACAGGTTTTAGGAACTAAATTTATGGTAAGTGACTGGGGTGATGTTTCTAAAGTTTATTTACAGGAAGGTCGCATTCAGTACACCAATTTAAGCAATAAGCAATCCGTAACACTGGCACCGGGACAATCATCTTTTGTTGATAAAGAAACCGAAACGCCTTCCGTTTCAGAAAGTGAAGAACATGAATTCACGGACTGGATGAATAATGAGCTGGTGTTTAAAAATGAATCGGTTCGTGCTATTTTTGATGAGCTTCAGCAGCAGTTTAATATTCGTATTGAAGCCTCCCAAAGCGTGCTTTCCAATAATTTGAGCGGCTCCATCCAGTTAGGAGAGCTGCCGGCTGTACTCAGCGACCTTGAGCTGGTTCTGCAGGGCTCGTTTACTCAAACCGGGCCAAATTCGTATGTATTCAACTCAGACAACGAATGATTCGGAAAAGCTTCTCTATAATCGGCGGATTGATTTTATTGCTGTGCACCGGTCAACAGGTTCACGCCCAATATCAGTTCAGCCAAACGCCGCTACTGCAAATCATTCACACCTTAGAGCAAGAAGAAGACTACCGATTTTTATACCGAGAAGCTCAAGTTATCGATATAACTTTGAGTTTTGAAGCTTCCTCTGCCAATTTCATCGAGCAGTTAGAGCGGCAGCTTTCGCCTCACAAATTAGCCGTCAATGCCGATACTTCCCGTAAACAAATTGTACTCTATCGCCAAAAAACATCTGCCAGACAGCGCGTAAGTCTGTCCGGACAGCTGGTTGATGCCGCCACCGGAGAACGTCTCCCCTTTGCAACCGTTTATTGGGATGAAGGCTCCGGCAAAAATGGAGTGGTCAGTAATGCCTCCGGCGTTTTTCATATTGATGAAGCCTTCCCCGCAGGAAAGCTGACGCTTCACTACTCTTATCTTGGCTATAAGCCCGGTCGTATTAGCTTAAATATCCAGGAACGCACCGTAATGAATGATCTTACGCTCCGGCTCACCCCCACTGCGGTTCAGGGGAATGATATTATTGTCACCGGTTTTAATCACCCCGCAGGCTCCGACAGTATGTATCGTAATTTTGTGAATGCGGGTGTGTTAAATCCACTTGGGGAAAATAACATCACCAAAGCACTGCAGGCGCTGCCCTCCGTCAGTAATGGGCCCGCGCTGAATAACGGCGTACATGTGCGCGGCAGCTCTGCCGATGCCACGCGTATTCTGCTTGATGGGATTACCATCTACAACCAAAGTCACCTTTTTGGACTGCTCGACAGCTTCAATCCCAGCGTGCTGCAAACCTCCGGATTTTATTATGATGTATCGCCGGCTCAGTTTTCTTCCACTCCCGGCGGAACCATTTCGTTGTTAACCAAAACGGGTTCGTTAAATCAGATTTCGGCCTCGGCCGGATTGAGCAACACCGCCTTCAATGCCACGCTGCAGGGGCCGATTATTCCCGGTAAAGTCAGCTGGCTTTTTTCGGGCCGAACCTCTTACATGAACTCCCTGAACTGGTTTCAAAACAAAGAGCTTATTGCTTACGGATTGAATATTGACCGACCCAGCGATCTTTCCGAAAATGGCGCTTCCAGTTTGGAATCTAAACTGGTATTTCCGGGCGATTATGATGCTCATTTTATGGATTTGCACGGAAAAGTATATTACGAGTTTAAAAACGGAAGCCGACTCATAGCCGGGGCTTATTTTGGAGCTGATAAAGTTTCTCAGGAAGCCGAACGGCTGGTACGTGGCTTTAAGCCCGAAAATAGAGCGCTGCGATTCATAAAGCAGACGGCTGAGACATCCAACCAATGGGGTAATTTCAGCTCCAGTCTCACCTTTAAAACACCGCTTTCAAATCGGTTATACAGCAGCACAATGGCCGCCGCAAGCATATATTATGCTGAATTCAGTAAAGATGATTTTGTATATAATCGCATTCAAAGAAACGGCGCTCAGGTTGAAGTTTTCACCTATCCGTTAGCAAACCGAAATGTATTTAACGAATTTAAAATCAATCAAACCTTTGACCTGTCACTCCCTAACACCGATTGGACTTTTGGCGCATCACTCCAATATTTTATGGGAGAATATTTTGAAGAATCGTTCGACCGGCCGGGGTTTTTAACCACCTACGAGTCAGGCCTGGCAGATGTTTTTGCTCAGCTTGATATGCGTGTTTTTGAGATGATGGATGTGTATCTCGGCTCGCGCCTGCATTATTATTCCAACGGAAATTATTTGTACCATTCACCACGGCTTAAGCTTCAGCTGTTTTCCGATGCTCCCATTTCATTCAGTGCGGGTTATAGCCGGAATTTTCAATTCACGCATCGCCTTTCGTTTTATAACGTAAGCAGTCCAGATATTTGGACATTAAGCACTAAAGAGCAGCCTCCCACTTCTTCCCATTATTATACGGCAGGTGCCTATTTCAGAATTACCGATCAAACACTTTTTCAGGTTGAAGGCTACTACAAAGATCTGGAATATGCCCGCCTGTTCGACGTAAACACCCAAACGCTAATCAATAATTTTGATGCTCCCCCCTGGCATTTCAAAAATGACGGTGAGGCAAAAGGAATCGAATTTTTATTAAAAAACAGTTTTAAACATTTCTCATTAACTAATTCTTACAGCCTATCCAAAGCTACTTTTCAAAACCCGGATATCTTAAACGGTGATCAATTTTACGGAATTTGGGATCGGACACACAGCCTCAATTCAACTTTAGAAGTGCGTATTATTCCTTCTATAACCACGTTTTTGAGCCATACTTTTACTTCTGGAGCTCCAAACAAGCTGTACTTTTTGCAGGTAGAAGATCAAAAACGGTTAGACTCGCATCAGCGCATAGACGCCGGCATAGAATACAAGGGAAACTGGAGCGGAACGCGGGTTGAAATTAATGCATCCGTTTATAACCTGCTGGATAGGAAAAATACCTGGTACCGCGAATTAAATTTGGCCATTGATACGTCCGTTCCGCTGCGGCAGCGTCGGCTCACATCTCAACCCGTAAACGTATATGATTTAGGCATTCAGCCTTCATTTAATATTCAGGTTTGGTTTTAATTCGGGGTGAATACAGCTTTGATATATCCTTTTCTCTATCAGCTTTAAGCTCATTTTGGTTGGAGAGATTGAGGAGTAAGAATTTAGAATCCGGAAATCAGGAATTAAAATTAATTCCGTTAAATCTGGTTACGTAGCTTCGGCTGCGTAACTCCATCCCGGAAGCTCCGGCTTCCAGTGTCATGCTATTTCAAATAACAAATTCTCTGAGTCTCGATTTCATAGCTCCCAATCATAATGGAATCAGGATTTCCTTTTTTAAAGTTGACTCCATTTAAAACTATTATTGCTTAGACTAAATAATTAATTAGAACAAAAAAATATTTAGCCTAAAACATGGAAATCCTCAAAAAATCATGGTTCAACATCGTTTTTTTGCTGGTTATGGCAATGGTGTTTACCATGGCTTGCGAAACACTACTGCCCCAAGAACCTGAAGAAAACGAGTTATTAGATGGCCCTATGGAAGGACTCAGCTACGAAGAAGAACGACAGTTTTTGGAAGGTGATATTACTTTCAATGATGAAATTTTCACCGTTAAAAAAGGCTTGGGTCCCATTTTTGTTGGCAACAGTTGCGTAAGCTGTCATGCCGGAGACGGAAAAGGCCATCCATTCAACAAGTTCATCCGGTTTGGACAATCGGACAGTGCCGGTGGAAACCCGTTTGCAACCGTTGGAGACAAAAGAAATCAGCTTCAGCACAAAGCTATTCCCGGATATGAGCCGGAAAAGCTGCCCGATGGCGCTCCCTATTCCGAGTTTTTAGCACCGGCCGTAACCGGCTTAGGTTTCTTAGATGCCGTGCCGGATGCCGACATCATAGCCATGGCTAACGCAAATGCCCAAAGAACGGATGATATCCGCGGACGTCCTCATTATAATTTTGTACCCGATTATGTTCAGAAGAGACCAAACAGCATTCCAAAAAACGGGATGTACATCCACCGCTTTGGCAAGAAATCAATTACTTACGATCTCTTACATCAAACCGTTGATGCCTTTAACCAAGATATGGGCATTGTTTCCTTTTATGATCCCATAGATCCGTACAGCGGACTCCCGGAAGATCCTGAGATTAGCAGAAAAGCCTTAAACGACATGGTTTTCTACCTAAAAACCCTAAAAGCACCGCTGCCTAGAAATCAGAACGATCCTGATGTACGAGCCGGTAAAGAGATATTCGTTGACATTTCCTGTGCGGCCTGTCACATTCCAAAACTCAAAACCGGCTTTTCGGAAATAGAAGCACTTTCGCATAAGGAATTCTACCCGTACACCGATTTACTTTTACACGATATGGGGCCTGAACTGGATGATGGATATACCGAAGGTCACGCACATTCCTACGAGTGGAGAACGGCTCCTTTATGGGGACTGGGGCTGTCTACCGACTCCCAAGGTGGAGAAATATATTTAATGCACGATGGGCGAGCCCGAAGCATTGATGAAGCCATTCGACTGCACGGTGGAGAAGCTGAAGAGTCCAAAAACAAATACGTTCAGCTTTCTGATACTGAGCGAGAGCAAATCCTTAAATTTTTAGAATCACTGTAAGATGGAACGTCGAGAATTTTTAAAAAAATGCGGTTGCGCGATGTTAGCCATCCCTACCGCCTCCATATTTCTAAGCTCCTGTGCTTCAATATATTATGCTGAAGTGAAGCGTGACGAAAATACTCTAATCGTTTCAAAGTCAGAGTTTATTGAAGTTAAAAAAGACAAAGAAAGCTATAGAAAATATGTGCTTCTGAATATTCCTGAATTAGGTTTTCCAATAAGCCTGTATCGCAAAACAGACGAAAAATATATCGCCTCTCTGCTGAAGTGTACCCACCGCGGATGCGAATTAAACGTGGGAGGCGGCATCTATTCATGCCCTTGTCACGGGAGTGAATTTAGCATTGAAGGCCAGGTATTAGAAGGTCCCGCAGAAGAAAACCTAACCCTTTTTAAAACCGACTCTGACAACGAAAATATCTATGTTTACTTATCATAAATTATTTATAGCACTATTTTTATACATCGGGCTTTCCGGCATGGCCCGGGCTCAACAAACAGCCAAAAATACGGCAGACGAAGACACGTCATCAACCAAAATGAATATGGATGCAGTGTATGATCGTCCATTTTTATCAGCCCAAAAAATGCCGGTTGCGGTGGGCGGTTATTTGGAAGCTAACGTAATTTACGATGGAGAAGAAGGCGTAAACGAAGGCTACTCATTTCAAGCCCGGCGATTAACTATGTTTATGTCGGAGATTGAGTTTGAGGAAGGCGGGCAGGATATCAATATCGAATTTGCCGCCCTTGATGCTACCATTCACCCCGCTTTTAATTTCAGAGGTGGAATTATTATGAATCCCATTGGAGCTTTCAACGAAAACCACGACGGACCAAATGGGAATTTGTAGATCGCCCCGAAATGGCCGTAAATATGCTGCCTGCAACATGGTCGAATCCCGGATTTGGGATTTATGGCAAAACCTACAAAAGGAACTGGATTTTCGGATACGAAGCCTACTTGTCCAACGGCTTTGACGACAGCATCATAGACAATGAGGAAGACAAAACCTTTCTGCCGGCTTCCAAACAAAATGCCGGACGTTTTGAAGAAAGCAACAACGGCGAACCGCTACTTACCGGTAAATTTGCCATCAAAAATAGAAACATAGGTGAAATCGGCTTCTCTTATATGGGTGGAATTTTTAATACGTACGAAGAAGACGATATGCAGCTGGACGATAAAAGGCGGCTGGATGTTTTTGCCATCGACTTCAACACTACCATTCGAAAAACAGGTACTTATATTGTGGGTGAAGCCGCTCAGGTTTTGGTGGATGTCCCTGAAACCTACACCCAGCAGTTTGGCGATAAGCAGTTTGGGTTTTTCGTTGATGTAGTTCAGCCCGTACTGCGCACAAGCTTTATGGGCTGGGAAAATGCTACCTTAAACGTAGCCCTGCGCGTAGATCATGTTGACTGGAACGTGGGAACGTTCAGGCAAACCGGAACAAATATTGGGGATGAATTGTGGGCGTTTACTCCTTCAATCAGTTTTAGGCCCACTTCCCAAACGGTATTTAGAATCAACTACAAGCAGCAGTGGCAAAGAGACGTGATGAACAATCCGTATGAGCGCTACGGAGCTATTATGTTCGGTTTCAGCACCTACTACTGATCACAAAAGAAAATAAGCCATAGATTTCGAAGTGCGGAGATTCGGAAGTTGTAAAGTAAAGAGCTAAAGCTCCTGTTTTCTCTTCCGATGATCCCACTCGAAATCTGAATTTTGTACTCCGCTTCGTACACGAATAAATTAAAGATACTGTGAATCCATTGGTATAAAGTTCTTAGCCCATTAAAAAAACCTTTCTCTGTCTTGGCTTTATCCCGAGATTTGGGGCTCCGGCTTACCTGTAAACCTTTTCTATTCTTTTAATTCCTGATGGGCATCACCAATTTCTCCCAATCCGGCAAGACCCTATCTCTGTCTCGGCTTTATCCCGAAACTCGGGGCTCCGGCTCACCTAAATAAATTTCCAAACCTTAGCTACCGCCGCAAGGAAAGAGGACGCGTTGGTGAGAAAGTTTTCAGATAAAGCCATAATTGGCACTAAAGCTGTCAATCCCGGCTTTGCAGCGAACCAACTCACAATTCCACCAAAGCGTCTCCTTCCTTGGTCCCGCAACAGCGGGATTAGGTAAGGAATAAGGATGGGTTTTGGTGTTGAGGGCAGGCAAATAGAACCAAGACACCCCTTGATAAAATAGGCAACCACATTTCCGAGATTGCTTCGGCGGTTTACATAGCCAATACGATTCTGCATAATCACACCTCGCAAAAGTTAAATTTATCGTCAGACCAATGAATTGGGCTAAACTGTACGAACAAGTTTTGAAATGGTCCGACGATTATTAAAGGATGCCAACCAAGCCATTAGCAGGTGCATACAGGTAGCATGCTGAAACAATTTAATGAGAACGTAACATCTACGGTGGGAAAACTATAGGCCCTTGACATTATCCTTTTTAAAGATGTTAGTGGCCTAATTAGTTAGGTAAAGAGTTGATTATAATACCGATCCTTGTCCTTGCTAAAAAACTTTATAAACTTTCCTAGAACTAATCGCTTTATTATTTCTTTATCTACTGGTTGTAGTTTGAATATCTTTTTAAGAATGTACCTAATAAGATGGCTACAAAAATCAGCTAAAAGATGCCCATAGCAATGTTTTTCTGTATTTATTGAATGTCTGTTTCCAAAACTATAAAGAGTTGATTTATTTAAATTATACTTAGTAATAAGTTTGTCAATTTCGTCTTTTTTTAATTTCGGAGGCTTTTTTAGATCACAATTGATGCACCTCATATAACCCTTTCTCGGAAAGAAAGAATCAGATTTAGAAAACTGATAACCATCAGCATAGACACTTATTTTAAGGTCTTTTATAAAATTTTGATAAGGTTCGTATACAAGTGATTTATCGACTGATCTAGCCGTTAGGTCATCTAATAATTCCTTAATTAGATCTTTGCTTAGGGCATCATTTTCCCAACTATAGCCATATGTATAGAGGACATTTTTAGAGTTCAGCTTTTTGCCTATGATATCATCAAACTCTTTGTCCATTGCTACATATGCTGTCGAAATATTATTTTTTGCAATATCTTCGGCAATTTTAATTGCTGTAGATTTTGAGCCTACCGCTTTAAATTTTAAGCTTACATTAGTTTTATATTTCTCAAAAATTCGTTCCCAGAATATTATATCGTCTGACTCTTCATTGTAATTGTTATCTTCTACCTCCTCTTTTGAAAAGCTATTTGTTCCACCTTCTACAAAAACCACAAAATCTACATTGTGGAACAAACTTTGATTCGCAATTCCAGATACAGTTCTCTTAAAAGCCATCTTCGATATGATTTTCAATTTTAATTACAGATTTATCGAAGTGGCTCACAATATCTGGTGAATGCGTTGCAAAAATTATTTGGGAATTTGGATTTAACTGCTTTAAACTACTCACAAGCTTTTCCTGCCAATCTATATGAAGTGATAATTCAGGTTCATCAGCAATATAAATGTGAGGATTTGATTGCTGTAATAAGGTTTCACCAAGAATAATTAATAGCTGTTTTTCTCCAGAAGAAAGTTGTTCCAATGAAAGAATTTTACCGCTTTGCGTTTTTACTTTGAGCTCATTTTTTTCATCAATAACTAATTCCTTTCTTTTTAATAGTTCATTAATTACCTCTAAAAAAGTGTCTTTGAATCTATATATAGCTGATTGTTTTTTAACTAATTTATTCCACTCTTGAACAACAGAATGAATTCTTCTAATACCTATCAAATATTCTATATCACTTACTTTGATATCTTTATTGGTAACATTGTCAACAGCTTTTTTATAAGATTTAAAATAACTATCTAGCTTGCCCTTGTACTCTTTCTCTTCAAGTTTAAATAGATCAAAAATTTGATATAGAGATTCCTTTTCTTTTTCAATATTAATTATTTCAGAACTACTTAGTAGTCGTTCCATACCAACTTCTGACAATAAAGAAAGGAAAATAAATTTTTGAAATTTATCAGTTTCTTCACCGGCCCTTCTATTTAGTTGGGATAAATATTTTAATAAATTATTAGAAAATTCATTCAGCTTCTGGTCAACCAAAGACTCATGGCTTCTTTCTTCTCTTCTTCTAAAGTTTGTTTTATACCTGTGTATTGAAAGCCAATTAACATTAAACAAAGAACTTAGTACGGAGTATAGGTCCTTATTGTGAACTTGTTTATTGCGAATTCGATAAAACATTTCCTCTCTTGAGTACCTATAAAGATGTTCTTCCTCAAGATCATCTAGATATAACTCAAAAGGTTCTTCATTATGACTTTTTTGTACCCTAAATAATATATTTTGATACGGAGTTTTTAAGTTATCCTCTTTAATAACTTCAATAAATGGTTTTTTTCTTTTGTCCTCTTTATTTCTCAAATGAAGAGTTATCTTATCAAACTGGAAACGATCAAGTGTATAAAAATCAGCTTCAAGAGTCGCTGCAATTAAATTTATTATTGTAGTTTTTCCAGAACCATTTACTCCAATAAGAAAGTTTTCTTTTTCCTTGAATGAGATATCTACAGTTTTGTCTCCCCAAAATCCTAATATTTCTACTCTTTCTATGTAGTTCATAATATTTATTTCATAATTATTTATTCAAGTCAAGGTATTAATTAAAAAAATGAAGATTAACGGTTAAGTTATTTAGCCCACTAACGACCCTGCGCATAACGGGCGCGGAGATTATGAATTAATAAACGGCTAAAATTTCCTAACAAGCAATACCGGAAACCAACGCCGCGGCCGCGTCCCCAGTTGATGCGCTTGTTATGCTACTGAAATATTTCTACTAATTTTCCGATTTCATACTTATCTGGCTCATATGCAAATGCATAAAATTGCAATACTTCATCACCAGATAATGTGTCAGTGATAGTGAAATATTTAGTATTAATTGAATCAACTCTTTCCACCTGCCATTCATTATTAATACCATCATATTTGCCGATTCTTGCAAACACCGAGTGATATTTTAAATAGTCTAAATCGTAAAGACTTTGTTTTTTAAATCCATCAAAAATTTCACCTTTTAATACTATTACTTTTGATTTTGGATCAAAGTCGATAGATGAAAACTTCACCTCTAGAGGTGGTAGTAAAATATGAGAGCCCGTTTCATAAATTTCTTTATTACAGCCAGCTAACAGAAAAGTAATAAGTATGAGGATAAATTTTTGCATAAGGAGTAGCATAACATA
The DNA here is from genome assembly GCA_964505215.1 of uncultured Balneola sp. Lineage (GTDB taxonomy): Bacteria > Bacteroidota > Rhodothermia > Balneolales > Balneolaceae > Gracilimonas. The sequence goes on along the minus strand of CAZDGU010000006.1, from coordinate 157,801 downwards.
ATATTATCCGAAACACAGATTTTTAGCACGAACGAGAACTGCCTATGCTCAGTACCAACATACCTGCTTTTTCGGTTTATTTGGGATGTTACCCGAACAGCTGTTCGTATAGTACCCAGTAATTGCGAGGGAATTTGTACCGTGTACCCTACCCTGCTAAAATAACAGTTCCTTCCAATTAATCAATGAGTTTATCTTTTTATCAACAAAATGAACGGATGATGGCTCTGCGATTTTGAATCTGCTGTCAGACAGCCTGCTTACTTGCTTTCAACCCGAACGCTGCGAGGACCGCCGGACGCTCGCAGGTTCTCCTTACAAACTCTGATGAAACAACCTCGAAGCGTGCGCAGCTCCTGCGCGCGTTGTGGACTGTGATGGGTGTGATATTTAAGATGAATGTGATGGTTGCGTTGGTAAGAAGTTTTGCAAATTGGGCCACAATAGGCCCAAAAAATATCAATTCCGGTATTACAGCAAAACCAACCCACAAACCAACCAAAGCGTCTCCTTCCTTGGCGCGCCTGCGCGTTAGGGAAGGAACAAGGATGGGTCTCGGTGTTGAGGCAAATAATCTAATTCATGAAAAATATCACCCAAAAAATTCACGGACAAAAAAAGCCGAAGCGCTTTAAAGACACTTCGGCTTTGGTATAAAATGTATTGTGGAGGTGCGGGGAGTTGAACCCCGGTCCGAGAAGGTAGACCTGTTAGCATCTACATGTGTAGGCACTGATTGACATTCGCCTGAAGCCGAGCCCAGTACCTAAGCGACTTCAAACTATTCTGTTATGGTTTTACGTTAAAGCGACAGAAAGCACCTTAACGCTATCCTATCTTGTATGACGATCGGGCCGGCAATGATAGGCACTTAACCGGCGGATCGGCTCAGTCAGTCTATGCTGCTAAGCGGTATGAGTAATTATTGTCAATTACTTTTGTTCCATAATGATTGTTGTTACGAGAATCATTGGACAATCTCGACACGCAACCAACGGTGATACTCAACCCGTCGAATCCAGAACACCCCCAATACGTCAATGAACTGCCTACAATATACGAAATCTTTAGCACTTTATTGCAATAGATCACTACTAAAAAGTATGGGTTATTCATTATATTGGCTGTCCCTAACTAACCAATAATCAATAACAAATATATGAAATTCGGAAAAGTCAGTAATCCCGCTGAAATTGATTTTACCTTACCTGTCGATCACCACGATACCCAAAAAATATTGCAACAAAAAGGCGGAAACGGATTTGATGCGTATGTAGGCTGCGCCAAATGGAACAGAAAGGATTTAAAGGGATTTTATCCGCGCGGCACCAAAGATGAACTCACCTATTATGCCCGGCAATTTAACTCCATTGAACTGAATGCCACCCACTACCGCACGTATGGACCGGAACAGGCAGAAACCTGGAGTAATAAAACACCAGATTCTTTTAAGTTTTTTCCAAAAGTGGTGAATGGTATCAGTCATTTTAAGCGACTCAAAAATATTGACTCTTCTTTGGAAGATTATCTGCATGGGATGCGTGGTTTTGGAGAAAAGCTCGAAATGATTTTCCTTCAGCTTCGGGATGATTTCAAACCTAAAGATTTTGACCGCGTGCAGCATCTGGTTGAAATTTGGCCGGATGATATTCCGCTGGCCATCGAGCTCAGGCACACCGACTGGTTTAACGATGCTCACGTAGCCAATCAGGTGTATCAGCTTTTTGAGGAACATAATGTGGCTAACGTGCTTGTGGATACGGCCGGACGCCGGGATTTAATGGACATGCGGATGACCTCGCCCGCTGCTTTTATCCGCTACGTTGGCGCAAACCATGAAAGCGATTATCAGCGACTGGATGATTGGGTTGAACGGCTCAAGGTTTGGAAAGATCAAGGACTGGAAAACCTCTACTTTTTTGTACACCAAAATGTGGAGCAGGAATCCCCTCAACTCGCGGCTCACTTCATTAAAAAACTAAACGAAGAACTGGATACGGATTTAAAAATACCGGCCATTGGCGAGCAAGGAAGCCTGGATTTGTAGGGAGTGGTTGTTAGTTATTGGGAATGAGTTAAAAGCAAAGCTTTTGCGAGGCGGAAACAAGCGTAACCACGCCCACCATGCCAATAGCCGAAACAATCTCGGGGAATGTGAGCGCTGACTTCACCAAAGTCCGCCTTAGCAATATGTTCATTTTTGAACCGGGTGGTTCTGTATGGCACTCCCAACGGGGTCGTTGGGAGCGAGTAAAAAAAAGTACAACAGATCACCTTAATTACACTTTTCATCTTTTATAACAAATCCGGTACTGCCCCGCTGGGGCAGGTTTGCGGAGCCTGCACTCATATACAAACATACCGTCCCGATGGGACGGGCACTGCTCCATCAGAGCAGTATGTTTGCAAACAAAAAAGCTACTCAGACCCCGCGCCGTAGGTGCGGTATGTTCTTTTGGGGAGAGTTTAAGCCATGCGTACTACAAAAACATCTCAAACATCCTCCGCCAACACCTCTCGCAATTTATTCAACGAGGTGTTGAATAAATTGCACTCTCCTCAAGGAGAGACTTACATTTGGATGATAAAAACAAGTAAGTTTACTAAAGCCATCACAGCCAAAAACAACCAAGAAAAAAGTCCTTCCTTGAGGAAGGTGCCATATGCAGCTCGCTGCTCATGCGGAAGGTGTTAGTGGATACGGCCGTATAGCAATTCCACACCCAATACCACCTTACCACCCAGTTCTGATCACTGCAAACTGCTCCCTGTTCACTGAACCTCGCTGCCATTTACATCCGTCAGACCGCACCAAAAAGTATTCATTCAGCCTAATCATATCCAGCGGTCAGACGGGATTTTAGGCTTTAAAAGGAGATCCCGCATCTCCGTATTCACTGCGTGCGGGATGACGAATTCTAAAATAAGAAATATTAATTTTGCAAGGACTTACAAACTGTATCAAGCCTTCACTCCTATTCTCATGAGAACATTATATTTTGAAAAATTGCTTTTTAATGATTCAAATAAAAGCGCTACCATTTTTCTTTTCCATCTGTTTTATAATGAGTTATACGAATTTATAATTTTCTATTTACTTTCAGGATGAAATGAAATAGACTTAAGGCATGAAAAATTCTGCCGTACATAGCATCGCTTTCCAAGCTCTTTCCGAAGGTTTGAGCACGGCTATGGGTATATTTACAACCATTACTACTATTATTATTACAACCCCTTAGGGGGTTCTTTTGCACATATCGCCCACCGGCAATTTGCCATTTCAGTGTTGTAAAACAAGTCATTAACTACCTATAATTTATCATGTTAGTATTAAAATTCGGTGGAACTTCTGTAGCCACAGCCCAAAGCATTAAAAAAGTACAGAGCATTCTTAAGGAGCAGTCTAAAGAGCAGCAGCTGGTTGTTGTAGTATCGGCGCTGGGCGGCGCTACCAATTTATTGCAGGAATGTGCCGACTTAGCCGCTGCCGGAAATCCGGAGTACAAAGAAATTTTATCCAAGCTGGAAGAACGCCATCTTGCTCTTTGTTCGGCACTTCTTCCCGTTCAGGACAGGGGCGCTTCACTCACCGAAACCAAACTGTTACTTAACGATTTGGACGATATTTGCCGGGGAGTTTTCCTCATTCGTGAACTTTCCAGCCGCTCGCTTGATCAAATTTTAAGCTACGGAGAAGCCCTTTCCTCCCGCATTATCACTCACTATTTAAAAAGCACCGGTTTAGACACTTCTTTGGTTGATACCAAAACCATCATTAAAACAGACAACCGGTTTGGCAAAGCATCGGTGAATGTGCCGATTACCAATAAAAACCTGCAGAATGCTTTTAAAAATCCCGCTGCTATTTCGGTGTGTCCGGGTTTTGTGGCTTCCTGCTTAGATGATAATACCACCACCACTTTAGGCCGGGGCGGCTCCGATTATACCGCCGCTCTCATTGCCTCAGCACTCTCGGCAGATACGCTGCAAATTTGGACGGATGTAAGCGGAATGATGACTTCAGATCCGCGCTTAGTTACCAATGCCCGACCTATTCGCCACCTTTCGTATGAAGAAGCTATGGAGCTTTCTCACTTTGGCGCCAAGGTGATTTACCCGCCTTCAATTCAACCCGCACTGAATGCTGATATTCCTATTCACGTCAAAAATACTTTTGCTCCTGAGGATGAAGGCACCCTGATTTCCCGTAAAGGAGAAGAAAACGGCAATGTGGTAAAAGGAACCTCCAGCATCTCGCACATCGCTCTTTGCACCGTTACCGGAAGCGGAATGATTGCCGTCCCAAATATCTCATACCGATTATTCGGATCACTGAGTCGCGCAGAAGTAAATGTGATTCTAATTACGCAAGCCTCCTCAGAGCATTCCATCACCGTGGGTATTGATCTCAACGATGTTGAAAAAGCACGGGCAGCTATTTCTAATGAGTTTTCGTATGAAATTGAAAACCGAAAAATAAATGCTCCCGATGTAGAAACTGACCTCTCTATTGTAGCTTTAGTAGGTTCAAAAATGAAACAGCAGGTGGGCGTTAGCGCTAAGCTATTTGAAACACTTAGCCATAACGGGGTGAATGTGAGAGCCATTGCTCAGGGTTCTACCGAGCTGAACATTTCGGTGGTTATTGCCCGCAACGACCTTCGTAAATCTTTGAACAGTATTCATGAAAGCTTCTTTTTATCGGAGCTTAAAAAGGTGAATCTTTTTATGATAGGCGTAGGAAATGTTGGGAAGGTTTTTATTGATCAAATCCAATCTCAACAAGAATACCTTGCTAAAAAGCATAATCTGAACATACGCATTACCGGTTTAGCCAATTCTAAAGCTATGTACTTTGATGAGAAAGGAATCCCTCTCGATAGCTGGGAAAACCTGCTGGATGAAAAAGGCGTGGAAATGCAACCTTCTGATTTTGTTGATAAAATGAAGTCGTTAAATCTGCGCAACAGCGTATTCATAGATTCTACGGCTTCTGAGGATATTCCTGAGCTTTATCAGCAAGTGCTTGAAAAAAGCATTTCGGTAGTAACGCCTAACAAAATTGCCTGTTCTTCTTCCTATCAAAAATTTAAACAACTTACTGACTCGGCTATAAATTACCAGGCTAAGTTTTTGTATGAAACCAATGTGGGAGCCGGACTTCCGGTCATTTCAACCCTTAGCGATTTGATAAAAAGCGGGGATGAGGTGCATGAAATTCAGGCCGTACTTTCGGGAACTTTGAACTTTATTTTCAATAATTATGACGGCACTCAAAAGTTCAGCGAGGTTGTTAAAGCAGCCAAAGAAGCCGGATTCACAGAACCCGATCCGCGCGTTGATTTAAGTGGAGTTGATGTGATGCGAAAGATTCTGATTTTAGCGCGCGTCAGTGGGTTTGAAATGGAACTGGACGATATCATCAACAACAGCTTCATCCCCAAAGAATGCATGGAAACCGACAGTTTGGATGATTTTTATAATGCTTTGGACGAACACGAAGAGCATTTCCAAGAGCTATTCAAAGATGCTCAATCCCAACAAAACCGATTGAAATATGTAGCCACTTTCAACCCAAATAAATCGGAAACCGGGCTTCAGCAGTTTGCTTCCGATCATCCGTTCTATAACTTGGGAGGAAAAGATAACATCGTTTTATTTTACACTAACCGATACAGCGAACAGCCGCTTGTGGTAAAAGGAGCGGGTGCCGGTGCCGCTGTTACCGCATCCGGAATATTCGCCGACATCATGAAAATTGCATCTGCTTAATTATGAAATCAATTCGCGTATTTGCGCCCGCCACCGTTGCTAATGTAGCCTGCGGCTTCGACATAATGGGTTTTGCCCTCAATAATGTTGGGGACGAACTCATCATCACCAAAACAGAAAAACCCGGACTTCATATTGCTGCCATTCACGGGGCAGATGATCTCCCCTTAGATCCCAAAAAAAATGTACTTACGGTAGCAGCACAAGCTTTGATAAATGCTACAGAACAGCCGGATTTTGGCCTTGAGTTCGAGCTTACCAAAAAGGTAAAGCCCGGCAGTGGACTGGGTTCCAGTGCGTCAAGTTCGGCCGCTGCTGCTTTTGGGGTGAATGAAATCCTTGGAAATCCATTCACCAAAAAAGAGCTGATTCCATTTGCTATGGAAGGCGAACGGCTGGCTTCCGGACTTCCTCATGCCGATAATGTGGCTCCTTCACTGCTCGGCGGATTTACGCTCGTTCGCAGTTACGAGCCGTTGGATGTGATTATGCTGGATTATCCGGAAGAACTTTTTGCAGCCGTGGTTCATCCCCAAATTGAAGTTAAAACTTCGGATGCCAAAAAGATGCTTCGCACTCAGCTGGATCTTCAGGATGCCATTACCCAATGGGGAAATGTTGGCGGATTGGTCAGCGGTTTGGCAAAGTCAGATTTTGGGCTGATTGGAAGATCGCTCCATGATATTGTGGCTGAACCTATTCGCGGTATTCTCATTCCATATTTTAAAGAAGCCAAACAGCAGGCGCTGGAAAACGGTGCTCTGGGCTGCAGCATTTCCGGCTCCGGGCCATCTATTTTTGCGCTGTGTGAAGGCCGAAAAGCCGCTGAAAAAGTAGCTGATACGTTTAAAAAATTATATAACGAGAAAGGACTCCAAAATGAAGTTTATGTATCTGCCATCAACCCAAAAGGTGCTGAGGTTTTAGCATGAAATATTACAGCACAAAAGGAAAAGCTTCGTTAGCAAGCTTTCAGGAAGCCGTTTTTCAAGGACTCCCGTCCGATAACGGCTTATTTATGCCTGAAGATATTCCCTCACTTCCGTCCTCCTTTTTTGAGCGACTGCCGGAATTATCTCTGCCGGAAATCGGCTTCGAAATTCTTCAGTATTTTGTGGGAGCAGAAATCCCTCCCAAAGATTTGCACTCTATTTTAGAAGAAACCCTGAGTTTTGAAATTCCACTGGTGCAGGTTTCGGAAGAGATATACGCGCTGGAATTATTTCATGGTCCCACTTTTGCTTTTAAAGATGTGGGCGCTCGATTTTTGGCGCGAACGTTAAGCTATTTCGGCCGACAATCTTCCCAAAACATGACCGTGTTAGTTGCCACCTCCGGCGATACCGGAAGCGCCGTTGCTCAGGGCTTTTTTGACGTCCCGAATATTGATGTAGTCATCCTCTACCCTTCCGGAAAAATAAGCCGATTTCAGGAACAGCAAATGACCACGCTCGGAAAAAACATCACAGCGCTCGAAATAGACGGCACTTTTGATGATTGCCAACGCATGGTAAAGCAGGCTTTTTTGGATGATGAGCTCAGCTCACAAAAAGCACTTACATCCGCTAATTCTATTAATATTGCGCGGCTGCTTCCTCAAAGCATTTACTACTTTCATGCACTCGCTCAGCTTCCAGAAGATCATCAGCAAGAGCTGGTAGTTTCCGTGCCCAGCGGTAATTATGGAAATCTCTCTGCCGGTTTGATTGCTCAAAAAATGGGACTTCCTGTTTCGCATTTTTTGGCATGTTCAAACGCTAACAGTACCATTCCCGAATATCTGGAAACGGCTGAATATAAGGCTCGTCCCAGCGTTCAAACGCTTTCTAACGCTATGGACGTGGGCGATCCAAGCAACTTTGCCCGCATGCTTGATTTGTTTGCGCACGATCACGAAAAAATGTCCGAGGCAATCAGCGGCTTTACCTACACAGACGAAGAAACCCGAAATGCTATAAAAGCTGCTTATACCGAAACCAACTATATTTTAGACCCGCACGGCGCTATTGGATATTTGGGACTGAAGGAATATCTGAATGACAATAACGCCACCGGCATATTTTTAGAAACGGCTCATCCCTACAAATTCAAAGAAACCGTAGAGCCCGAAGTTGGAATGAAATTAGAACCCGTTCTGGAGTTTCAGGATAAAGAGAAGAAATCAATTCCGCTTCCAAATACTTTTGAATCACTTAAAGATTTTTTATTGGGTGAATGATACAAACAGTTAACCGGGGGGCGCTCCGTAGGTACGGTATGTTCTTTTAGGAGCGAGTTTAAGCCAAGTGAATGACACTAAGATTTCAAGCACTCATCGCCAACACCTCTCGCAATTTATTCAACGAGGTGTTGAATAAATTGCACTCTCCTCAAGGAGAGACTTATATCTGGGTGTTAATGAATAAGTAAGTTTGCTAAAACCATCACAGCCAAAAGTGACCAAAAGTAACTGGCGTAAGCCTCTGCTTGTCCGGTGTTTGAAGCGATTCGGGGTGTTAAGCAACGAAGACTTTAGCAGTAATCTCGTTTTGAACCGGGATTAGCAGGATTTTAAGATGTTCAGGATTGCCATGAAAAGTCCAAATTTCGTCCGACGATTCCAGATCGTCAGACGATTGAACAGGGCAAATAGTTATTAAAAGTACAAAAGTATCTTTTCAGGTAATTCTGAATTTCAAGCCGAAACCCCGACCTCTCTTCCCGAAAGTCGGGACTCCTTTGCAAGGAGAGACTTATATTTGTATAGAAATAATTTAATAATTCGCTAAAGCCAACACTACCAAAACGAGCAGGTAAAATCCTTCCTTGAGGAAGGCGCCTTTTGTAGTTCGCTACAAATGCGGAAGGTGTTCGTGGATATGGTCAGCGTTGCAATTCCACGCCTAATACGCCTTCACCAACCAATTCTGATCACTGCAAACTGCTCCCTGCTCCCTGAACCTCCCTGCCATTAACATCCGGCAGACCGCTTCAAAGCGTATTCTGTCAGCCTAAGCATTTCCAGCGGTCAGACGGGGTTTTGGGTTTTATGAATCTTTCCTGAAAAGAGTACTGAAAGTAAAACCTAATCTTCTATTTCCAGCTTGGATTTGGCTTTAGGTAAAACAATGCGAACTATCACCCCAAATATGAGCACGACTCCCACTATAATCCACAGGGCCAGGTGCTCATAAGCTTCATAAAACCGCAGCAGTTCATTGCCGGCAATAACCGAAAGCCAAACGAAAACCGGAGTCCAGAAAAGTGTGGTTACCCCGAAATAGAAAAAGAATTTCCAAAAGCTTGTTTTCAGAATTCCGGCACTTAAATATACGGGAAGGCGGCTTCCGGGAATAAAACGGCTGATTACCAAAATAGCCGGACCTTTTTTTGCAAACCATGCTTCGGCTCGGTATATCTGCTCTTTGGTAACCATCCATTTAAACGGAGGCACCTTAAAAATACGATCACCTAAAATTCTTCCGGCAGCATATAGCGAATAGTCTCCCACATAAATTCCCAGTACAGTTGCTGTTGCTGCCGGCCAAAATGGAATCATTCCCTGAGCTGCCATCAGACCTGCCCCTATAGCGGCTAAATCTTCGCTAAAAAGAGTTGCAAGCATAATAAGCAGCATATATAATAGAATAAGCTCATGTTCTGAATCTGCGTTAACCTTGTCTAAATAAGGCACCAGCTTCTCAAGACTGTCTTTGCCGGTTAGTTGCGAGTCAGGCTGCTGAGGAATAAAGAAAACAGAATCTTGAAGAGTAAAAGAAATAGGTGTGGCAGAAAGGCTGTTTATTTCAACATGGGCAAAAGCGCTCTCAGCTTCCCAAGCCGTAACGCATGCTACCAATAGTAATATGATTTTTAATAGATTATTCAAACGATTGCTTTAAAACATCAAGATATGAGAGGCTTAAACTCGCCGTGTTTAGAATTGAATTCTTGCTTTGAAACCACTTTCTGAAAGTCGTTTTCCATTTCAGATTTAAGTTGTTTAGCCAGCTCTTTACGGTTTTTGTTTCTAATTTTCTTTGAACCGAAGTGTATGGATGCCTTTACTTTTTTCAGCGTTAACAGTTTCAGAAAATGTTCAAAAAAGGGAGTATCATCCCACCAGCATATGGTTTTGTAAGCAGGCTTCTCGTCTTCTCCTGTTTGGTATGATACGGTTGCATAAGTAACCGGAAACTCTTCGGAGGCCGGATATTGCAACAGCGAAGTTTTCAGCGGAAGAATTTCATACCCCGGACTGGTAGTGCCTTCAGGGAATAAAATAATACCCTGATTTTGATTTATATTTTTTGAGATCAGTTCATTCACCCGTTTAACATCACTCCTTCGGGAACGATCGATGAATAATATGCCGGAAGTTCGAATAATAAAGCCTATAAGCGGCCAGGTTTGCACGTCACTTTTGGCTACAAATAAGCATCTGAGTTGAGAGAAAAGCACAAAAACATCTGCATAACTCAAATGGTTAGACACCAATAAAAAAGGTGGTTTTGGTGGAGTATTATTAACTACAACTTCAATTCCCAATATTTTACAGCATAACTTTCCCCAGGTACGTAGCAAATAACCTCTGTATTTTTGATATTTTACGCCAAGCGGTGCACCTATAAAGCAAAGCATAATTAACGAATAGATGAACAGCGTGGATGCAAGGAATAGCAGTAATTTAGTAGTAGCCCGCAGAATTTTCATGCTGTAAATTAATAATTTCTATTTGAAATTCAGTTCTATTTATGCCCAATAATTACAATAAATTCAGCCAATATTGTATATACTTCAAATGGTTAAAACAAATTTAATACAGCCTTTCCGAATCCGTTACTATACTATTTACAACGTTGATAATTATCAGTAATCTTAGCTATGCTTTATTATAAAGAATATTCATCTTCTGAAGAACGAGATTGGGTTGTTTTTATACACGGTGCGGGAGGAAGTTCGTCTATCTGGTTCAATCAGCTCAAGGATTTTAAAAAACACTTTAACGTGTTGATGGTAGATCTTCGTGGGCATGGAAAGTCTAAAGATTTGCTGCAAAAATATTATGAGGAAGATTACTCTTTCGAGTTCATCAGCAAAGACATTCTGGAGGTTTTAGATCACCTAAATATTGAAAAAGCACATTTTATTGGCGTTTCTTTAGGAACCATCATTATCAGAACGCTGGCTGAAATTGCACCTGAGCGGGTGAAGCCTTCTATTTTATGCGGCGCTATCACCCGTCTGAATGTGCGCTCTCGCATTCTTGTATCTTTAGGACACCTCTTTAAGCGTGTAATTCCCTATATGTGGCTATATAAACTTTTCGCATGGATTATTATGCCCCGAAAACGTCACGCAAAATCTCGAAATCTGTTTATACGAGAGGCTAAAAAGTTATATCAGAAGGAGTTTTTACGCTGGTTTAAGATGACGAACGAAGTAAATCCGCTGCTTAGATATTTTAAGGAAAAGGAAGTACACACGCCTATGTTGTACATAATGGGCAGTGAGGACCACATGTTCCTCCCTCCCGTTAAGCAAATTGTGAATAAGCACGAAAACTCAAGCCTGGAGGTTATTAAAGACTGTGGACACGTTTGTAATGTAGAACGCCCCCGCGATTTTAACCGCATTTCTATTGAATACCTAAAATCTCACACCGGCTAAGCGGTAAGCACAGGCATGCTATTTTCCATTTCTAAGAGTGAACAACCAGGCTTCATGATTAAGGTCTTCTCTTACCTGCAAGGTTCTTCGCACGGCTTCTTTAAAGTTAGCATATCCTTCGTAGGCTACGTAATTAAATCCGGACTGTGGGTGAAACAGAATCTGGGGATTATAACCTTGCTCAATTAACGTTTTTTTGAAGTTTTCTGCATTGGAAGGAACCAAAAACGAGCCTCCGATTACAAAATATTTAAGATCAGTAGCCTCGGCTTTTTCTTCTTCCTTATTTTGTTGATAAGCTAAATATTCTTCCAGATTAAAAGCTTTTGGAACCACAACCATTAATTCGGGTTTAGTGACCGGCATGGTTAGGTTTTTAGCAATTTCCTCTTCTTCCTTTGTGAGTTCCGGCTCTGTTTCCGGGCTTGGCTCAATCACTTCTGCGGTATCTATTTGCACTTCTTTCACCTCAGCAGGAACTTCAGCGGTTTCCTCAACTTGTTCCTCTACCGGTATTGGCTTTGGCGCTTCTGCTTTTTCAGGTACATACCATTTGTTATCAAAAGCCTGATCCAAATCAGTTCGCATGTTGTCGCGCGTGGCATTAAGAACATCTCTTTTTGTGCTGAGGCGTTCTGCAATTCGTTCAGAAACCGGTTTAACTAATTCTGCTCTTACAATAATAATAAGCTCATTTTCCGAATAATCTTTAGAGTTATATCCGAACAGATATTTGAGGCCAAAAAACCAGCCGGGTAAATCTTTTAGAATTGGAACTCCCCGGCGTACAGAAGTCTCTTCAGTTCTGTATAAACCGGCTACATAGGTAGCTTCTCCATCCAGCAGAATAGCCGATGTTTGCGCTTTTTGCGTGTTGATAATGGTACTGATAACATCCGGTTGTACGGTAGAACGCTCTACTTCCAAATCCAAATACACAAATGAAGTGTCCTCATGGTTTATAATTTGCGGTGTTACCGTTAAAATGGTTCCGGTGCTCACAAAGTTGTCAATCACATTACCGGCAATGTCCTGTTGTTTAATAGAGAAATCTTGTCCTACTTGAATTTCACCCTCCTCACCATCAACTACTTTTATAGAGGGTGTAGCCAGTACTTTTCCTAAATTATCGGCTTCAAACGCACTGAACAGCGCCTGTACTCGTATGCCGGGACCCAATTCGCCCATATTTACCAATGCGTTAAAGGCATTTTGCGAAACACTGGCGGCATTATAGGAATTCACGGATACAAACTGATCGTTAAAGTCGGTGGATGGAACGGTTTCCTTCCCATCAGTTCCCACAAAATCTCCTAAATTTGCAGGTACATCGCTGGTTAGCGTGGACCAGTCAATTCCAATTTCCTGAAGCGCTCTTTTATTTCCTTCAAAAAAAGTGGCGTTAATTCGCACTTCCTGAGTTTCGGTAGTTGCTGAGCTCACCTTAGCGTCTGTTCCGCCCGCTGCGCCTCCCGTTCGGGCATCAGCAGCTCTTCGGGCGGTAGTTTGCTTGGGCTGAGGCACGGTGATTTCATAAAACTCTTCGTGCTCAGTCAGCTCTAAGTTATTAAAACGCATGATGTATTCAAGTGCATCTTTCCAGTGCATAGCGGGCAAATTCACCCCAATGGTTCCGCTATAAGCCGATTTATCTACTATAAATTTGTTTTGATACTCTTGGGCAAACGTATTTATGATTTCAATAGCTTCGTTGTAGGTTGTGCTTTTATTAAAAGCCACAATTTCATCCGGATTGGTATACTGCTTAAACGGATCTACGATTTGAGCCTGACTTGTGGCGGGTTTCATTCCGAGAAAAAGTCCCGCAAGAAAGCATACTATTAAACCTGTTTTGTACATTGCTGAATTCATGGGTTTCATCGCTCTATCTCCAAGGTTACCAATTCCGTAATACCACCTTTATTTAAATTAAAAGTAACAGATTTACTTTGTAGGTCTATAGATTCTAATTCTCCGAGATATACTTTATCTCGTTTTCGCAAAGATTGTACATTTCCGCCCTGATCTACCAAAAATACTCGATTTCCGGCAAGTCCAATAAGCCTGCTGCGTTCTACATTTATGAGATTATCCTCGTTTGGAGGAACGCCGGGCTGTATTAACGGGTAAAATGGATTGTAGGTAGAAATGTCTTCATTAAGCACCAGCTGCCGCGATGCGGTCGCAAAATCATCACTCTGCAGAGGAATACGTTCGTAGTAACTTTCTAAAGTAAAGCTGAAGGTTATTTCTGTGAGTTCTTCGTAGGTTGCTCCGCCGGGAGGAACCAAAGAAAGCCTCGTAATTTTATTTAAAAGCTGACTGTTCTCAAGTTTGTTAATGAAATTGATAACGTTAGTATAAGCGCCATAGCCATTAATATCGGCGCGGACAATGCCATACTGATCGTGTGCGGTTGCATCAACAAAGGCGAAATCAAAATATACTTTAGAACTTGTGCTGCTGCCGCTAACATCGTTCAAATAATCGTAAATCTTATCCGGGTTATGGCTTATAAACAACGATTTGTCGGAATTATCGATGATAGAACGCGCCTTCTGATACGTTTGGTTCAGTTCAGAGAAGGCATCACTCGTTGCTTTTTTGCTGTTATAATCTTTTTGCTTTTCAGCAACCGTTGTTTGCAGCCTTTCTAACTCAGCAAGCTGAAAAAACTTGATATAAGCAAACGCACCACCCACAAATAAGGTAAGCGTAACTAATAAAATAATGGTATTTCTAACCGCGTATGACAATAGACTCCTATGGCTGAATTAATTCTTCAATTCCTTGTACACTTTGGGGCGTATAAACATCTTCACTTTCAAAAAACTCCTTAATTACATACTGATACTCATACACCTCCTGCTCGCGTATTTCGCCGGCTCTGACATTTATAAGCGTTGCCTTATTAAAATAATCGGCTAATTGAGGAATTCTGTTTTTGTAGGTAGCATATCCGCTTATTTCTACTTCTCCATCATTTAACTGCTGCATAGAAGTGAGCCAAATAGCATTTACTTTCTGTACACTGCTATTTAATAAATCCATGTTGGTTGTCCAGCGTAACGTTCCCTGGTTCAATTCATTTAGCAATACTAATTTGGTTTGAATTTGCTCCAGTTCGTTTGTTATTCTATTGTACTGCTGCACCGTAGGTTCTAAGGCTTGTGTTTGGCGATCTAAGGAGCGAACTTCATTTTCAATCCGATCAATTTCGGCCGCATTTTGTGTGTAAAAGTGATTGGATACAATAGGAGTAAGTAAAATAAAAAGAAGTAATAAAAAGCCGTGCCACTGCAGCTTAAATATTTTTTGACGGTCTATTACATAATTCGGTAAAAAGGAAAGGCTTGGGAATTTCTCTTTTTTGAAACCTGAAGCAGCCCAAGCAGCACCAATGGCTGTGGTGAAAGAAGGAATGGAATCCGGATTTATATCTTCGGCATCAAATACAGCTTCAGAAAACTCGAATTCTGAAACTTCTACATCTTGAAAACGATCTTCAAAAAACTCAATGGCAGGGCGGCCTAACGAGTTATTACAGATGATAAGGCGATCTAAGCTGGGTACTTCTCCCGTATCAAGCTGAAACAGGATTTTAGAAAAAATGGTATTTAAAAACTTTGAGTTCTTTATACCTTCAGTAATAATGGGAGATACAATCCAAAGCTGATCGCCCCTTAAAAATAAAATACGGCTGATAGTTTCACCTAACTGAACCACGCCGGTAATGCTATTTTCCTCGAGCTCGTAATTTGCTCTTATCAATCCCAAAAGCAGCATTTCATCCGGCAGCACTTCATTCACAAATAACTTACCGCGATAAATTTCCCGGGTTCGGTTCAGTAATTTCAGCAGTTCAGGCTCGTCATCAATAGAGGCCAGCAGCAATGCACCGTCTTCCCGTACAAAATAGGAGTAGTGATCTTCGGCTTTCGACACGCCGTGCAGGGCTTCTAAGCGGTCGTCAACTATAACCTGAAGATCTTTCTTTTTGGTATCTGAAAAATCAACGTCTTTCAGAATTTGGTAAATGGCCTCACCCACGGGAACGCTTAGCCCTAAATCGGTTCTTTTGGCATCGGCAGAAGTCAGTAAATTATATAACAGCAGTTCGTTAGATGCCGGTGCTTCCGTCTCATCGGCCATATCTGCATCAATAATCTCATCAGAACTGTCTAAATCATCAAAACTGAGATCATCCAGATCGTCCTCAAAGCTGTCAAGATCTAAGGCGTCCCCTTCCTCCTCATCTTCTTCCTCAAGGCCAAAAACTGAAATTTCATCATCCAGAGTTTCATCAATACTTTCAAAAACATCATCCGGCTCAGCTTTTATGGTTTCTTTCTTATTTTTTAAGTTCTCAACCAACCGAACCTTATCTATGCTAACCAACGATACTTTTTTACCCGATACTTTAATACGGGCAATCTTCAGAAAGTCATCGTCAACAACAATACCGGTATAGGTTTTACTAGCAATCATATAGAAAGAAATTAGTAATTAATTTCACTTAAAAGTTGAACCATTTTGGTTTTGTTATTTGCGTGATTGAGTGCGTTTTCTTTGGAGATTACGCCATTGGTGTACAGCCGTTTTAAGTCCTGCTCCATTGTGTTCATGCCGCGCTCACTGCCTTCCATCAGCATCTGGTAAATTTCGCCAATATTATTGTTTCGGATGGCGGCCCGAACCGAGGTGTTTACAAGCAATACTTCTTTAGCCAGCACTCTTTTGCCGTCTAAGCTGGGTACAAGTTTCTGGCTGATTACACAGGTTAAAACATCGGCAAGGCGGGTTCGAACGCGGTTTTGCTCTTCGGTGGGAACTTCACCCAGAATACGTTCAATACTTTCCATTGCTGAGGAGGTATGAAGCGTTCCGAAGGTTTTGTGCCCGGAATCTGTAATTTCCAAAGCAGTCATAATGGTTTCAGGGTCTCTAAGCTCACCAATCACAATAATATCGGGATCTTGGCGCAACGCTTGTACGGCTCCTTCTTTAAATGAGTGCACATCTCTGCCTACTTCACGGTGCCGAACTACTGATTTTACAGGGTTATGAATAAGTTCTACCGGACTGGCAATAATTACAATATGTGAGTCAACAGTTCGGTTATTAGCATCAATTACTGTGTCGAGCGTTGAGGATTTTCCGGAACCGGTGATTCCCGTAATTAGCGTGAGCCCATACTTATAATATTTAAGGCTCAGCGCTTTAGCCACCTCCGTATGCATTCCCAAGGTTTTAAACGGGCGAATAGTATTGTCAATCTTTCGCATGTTTAGCGCCAGATGCTCTAAATCAAAATACATATCGGCTCTAAAGCGTTGCGTAGTATTTTGGTTGAGGGGAATGGAATAAGAAAAGTCTAAGTTTTTATCTTCAAATAACTTTTTACGCTGCATGGGCAATATAATATTATGCAGCAGTACATTTGTTTGGTCTAAAGTTACATTATTTGGGCGTTTAGCCGGCTTCTTATCTCCAAAAATACGGTACCACACTCTTCCATTACAGCCCGGACCTCCTAAATCAATATCTGAAGCTTGGTTTTTCAACATCCTTTTCAGGAAGGTGTCTAAAATATCACGGAGCTCATTTTTATGGGCTTCTTCCAGATTATCTACAATTTCCCCCAAATGCACATGGCGGTCTAAGCCCCGGGTGTTGGATGGCAACTGCTGAAGAATTGGATCTACCAGCTTAGAAAGTTTTGCAGAGATGTTTACCGACTCCATGTAAAGCCAAATTTATTGATTGAATACAGATAAAGGATGATTGAGAGAGGTAATTGTTACGAAAAAGTTTAAAAAATTACATTTAGCCATTTTAAATTTACTGCAATTAAAGGCTTAAACTATTATTAACTATTGTGTTACCAGTTGCTATCATTCAGTAATCTTTTTTTCAAATTAAGCAGCTGCACATTCATATTACTGATTTTACGCTGTTGTATTTCGATGATATTTTTGGTGAATATATTAAAAAGTTTTTCCGGCTTTTTACGGAAAAAATTGAGCACTTCGTACCGTTCGTACCTTAATAAAACGCAGTCATCTTCGGCAGTAACTTTTGCCATTCTGTTATTTTTACTGAATAGAAAGGTTTCCCCTAAAAAATTACCTTCTTCTAAAGTGGCCAGCTGAATATTATCTTTCCATATACTTACTTTTCCGTTTGCCACCAAATAGGCCGAGTTTACATATTCTGATTCATTCAAAACAATTTCATCAGACAGATATCTTTCTTCCTTACCTAACTGAAGAAATTCCAGCACGTCCTCGTAGTGGAAATTCTTTAAAAGCAATGGCGGCTCTTTCAGAAACTTTTTCAAGTAATCTGTCATTAATTCATCGCCGGAATTTGACATTTTTGCATTCATATTAAGCCCCAGTAATAGTTACTTCTTGTACTCACGTATAGTCATCAAGTTAATATTTAATTTCAAGTTTTCCGTGTATTAATCTTCAATAGTTACGGCAATAATTTCATCAATACTTGTAATACCTTCTTTAATACGCTCACGTCCCGATCCTCGCAGGGTCAACATGCCCTGCTCTACGGCTAAATCTTTAATAGCACCTTCGTCAATATCGCCACCTGCATCTAAAATCATTTGTTTAATTTCTTTTGAAAAAAACAGTGCTTCGTGAATACCTGCCCGGCCTTTGTAACCCGAACCATTACATTTATCACAACCCACTGATTTATAAAACGTAGTTTCTTTAATTTCCTCTTCCGTAAAACCAATGCCTTTGGCGGTTGTGGGGTGAGGTTCGTACTGCTCTTTACAGTCGTTACATAGCCTGCGAATAAGGCGCTGTGCAACCACCAGATTTACCGCATTTGCAATCAAAAACGGCTCAACCCCCATTTTATACAATCGTGAGATGGCACTTGGGGCATCATTGGTATGCAGGGTTGAAAAGGTTAAGTGACCGGTATTGGCTAATTTAATGGCAATTTCGGCTGTTTTTAAATCCCGAATCTCCCCCACAAGCACAATATCCGGGTCATGCCGCAAAATACCGCGCATCGACTGATCGAAAGACATGTGATTACTGATTTTAAGCTGCCGGGCACCTTCAATTATATACTCTACCGGTTCCTCCACCGTAAGTACGTTTTTTGTGGGATCAATTACATAATACAAAGCAGCAACCAGCGTGGTTGACTTACCGCTACCCGTTGGGCCTGTGATAATTACAATACCGGATGGCTTTTGGATAGATTTGATAAAATTCTCTTTTGCCTGCTTTTGCAAACCCAGTTTATCAAGATCACGAATTACGTTTCTGTCGTCCAGTACCCGAATTACAATTGATTCGAACTTGCGGTCAAATTGCTTTCCAACAATGGGCATAATAGATACGCGGTAACGGATGCCCACTCCATCAATCTGGCGCTGTATAAAACCATCCTGAGATGCATCTCGCTCAAAGCGATCTACGTTTCGGGTTTTGTCTTTTATTACCGCAGAAATAGCTTCCGGCTTTACATTTTTTTGTTGGTACCAAAGCTGCAATTTACCATCTAACCGAAATCGGATATCGGTGGTAGTGGGCGAGCTGGGTACAATATGCATATCACTGACGCCCTGCCGCACCGATTCTACCAGCATCCCCTCAACCAAAGAATTAAGCATACTTTGGTTGATTTCAGCATCAATTTCCTCTTCGTCAATTTCTTCCTGACCTTTGTCTAAATCAGGCTCTTCGTAGTCGATTTCTTCGAGCAGATCCAGAAACTCATTTTTCTGCTCATATACTTTTGACAGAATTTCCTCAATAGACTCATATTTACAATACACCAATTCCATTTGCTTGAAATTGATATTATTGAGAATGCTTTGAATGTTGGGGTCAGAAGGATCTGCAGCGGCTATTACAATGGCATCCTGCGTCTTTTGATAAGGAACGGCTTTATGATGAACCAATTCATCTACAATTTCCTTAGGGAGCTCCTCCACATTTTCTTTTATATGGTCTAATACTTCATCAGGAATTTCTTCAACCCCTTGTAAAACTTCACGAAAAGCATAGATATCGGCAATTTCCTTCATTACCCGATGCCGGTTCAACCCTAAATCCTGAAATAGAATTTGCCCGAGCCGGCGATTGCTTTCAGACGGTTCTTCAGAAAGTATAGACAACCCTTGCTGCAGCTGCTCTTCCGTAATAACACCCTTGTTTACAAGGATATCTCCAATATGTCTTCGAATATTTATTTTACCCATTGAATAAAGCTACATACCTGAATTTGGCTGAATAACGGCTGCTTCGGACGAAACTACGGTAATACCAATTAGTGCTACCATAATAAATAAATTTATAAAGAGGTTAATAATATCAATAACAGACTGCATTTTATAGGTGGTTTGAATTTCGTAATACTCAGCAAGTTGTTTGGCATTTTCGCGCAGCGCACCTGATTCTGCTCCAAGGCGAAAACGGCTGATGGCTGTATTTGTGAAAACACCGGCGGCCTCCATCGATTCGATGAGCCCGGCTCCATCCTTCAGCATCTTACGGATGGCTACCTCCTTAATTTGTTTTTCCATGTACTTATTTCGGCAAGCCTCGGCCGATACTTTAATTACTTCAATATTTTGGCCCGAGCCGCTGTACAGCGTATAAAATACGCGCGAAAATATTTCAATACTTGTTTTGTGTAACAAGTCTCCAATTACCGGAATATGGATTATGTATTTATCTAATGTCAGCTTTCCTTTGGGAGTTTTAATGAAATAAATAAACGCTGAAATTGGAACTACGAAAGACATTACAATAATTATCCAATTGTCACGCAGCCAGTAGCTTAGCTCTAAGGTGGCGGCGGTCATAGGCGGCAGTTTAATATTCATTTCCACAAACATTTCGGCTGTAGCCGGGAAAATATACCCTACATAAAAAAGCACCACGCCAATAACGGCAAGTACCGTAACTGTTGGCATCATCAATGCGCGACGCAGGTTTTTCTTAAAATCTGCATCCCGCTCCATAAACTTTGCCGTACTTTCAAAAACCAGCGCCATATTACCCGAAGTAGAAGCCACGCTGAGCATATAAGCGGCAAACTTACCAAATACATCTTCGTGTTTGCCATACACCTCAGTTCCCTCTTTACCGTCTTTAAGATCCTTTTGTATGGTTTTGATAACCTCTTTCATCCGTTTGTTTTGGGTATCCTCATACAGCAGATTTAGGATTTCATCGTACGGCAATTCCTGCTTCAGCAAATCTGCCGAAAGCCTGATAAAGGTCACAACCTCCTGCTGGGGAACACCTCCTTTAAAATCAAAAAGCTTTTTATTAATGCTTTTTACCTTATAGCCCAGTTTAACCAGCGCTTTTTCCAGTTCCTCTTTGCTGTAAGCTTCCTGCTCTCCTGAAACCACAGCTTTACCGCCACGTTGTACCTTATACATGTACATTTTTTTCTCTTCAATGGCTTGAATTTTAAGCCCGTTGGTTTTGGAAAGCCTATCTACTTTTTGCTGAGCTTCTTTTTTATTGTCGGCTTCAAACTCCGTTTGAACCATTTTACCTTTTTGAGAAACTGCTTTAAGCCTGAACTGTGCCATATTTTTCTAACTACTTCTAAGTTTTTTAAAAATCACTACTGTAATTTTAAAATTGTTGTCCGGCTTTGTAAATCCAGCTGTGGAAAGATTTAAAAGATTCCGGACTGTTCATACCTAAAGAGCATCTTCGCCCCCATTTGTTACAATAAACTACATTTTATGAAAAAAACCTAAGTTTAGGCATCTCATAAACAATGAATTTACATTGCCATAAGCCCAATCAATACATCAACAAATTTTTGACCGGTCAAGAATACTGTTCTGAGATGCTAAAATCTACTTTTTAATTACAAAACAGTCAGAATTTTATTTTCACTAAGGAGCTTAAATCTACTGTAAACTCAGTCAACTCATTATTTCTGCCGTAGATTTTAAATACAAAAAGAAATTAAACAAGGCCCAAAACTGAACCTTAAAGAAAGCATAATATTTTATGAGGTTTTTTGTGAGAGTCATTCTATCTTGACTGAAAATTTTTAATATGACAAAACCACAGCAAGGTAATCCCACCGTAATTATTTTTGCACTTTGGCTGCTTGTGTTTGGAGCAAGCAGTCAGGTTATGATAATCTCTCCCATCTTGCCCCGCATTCATGAACAACTGGGCACTCCACTTCAGGCGTTAGGCAGCCTCGTTACCATTTACGCAGTAATGGTGGGGCTTTTTGCCATCATAACCGGTCCACTTTCAGACAAAATTGGGAGGCGAAAAGTTTTACTGATAGGCTCCGGCAGCATTTCTTTTTTTCTGATTTTGCACGCTTTAGTTGACTCTTTTACGGGCTTACTAATAGTTCGTGCATTTGCAGGCATGGCCGGCGGTGTACTTAGCGGTGCAGCCGTGGCTTATGTGGGTGATTATTTTCCCTACGAAAAAAGAGGCTGGGCAAATGGCTGGGTAATGAGCGGAATTGCTATGGGACAGATTCTCGGCATCCCCATTGGAACACTGCTTGCTGACCTTTTTGGCTTCCGCACCCCATTCACCCTGTTTGGTGCAATTATGGCGCTCACCTTTGTGCTTATCCTGTTTAAAGTCCCTCAACCCAACGTTAAGCTTACTGCCGAAAGGGTTACTTTAAAAGGTGCTTTAACCAAATACTATGAGCTGCTCAGGCGCGCAGACGTGAGGGCTGTTTCATTTTCTTATTTAGTAATGTTTTTAAGCATTTCGGTATATATAGTTTACTTACCCACCTGGCTCGAAAACACTTTTGGCGTGAGTGGAACAGCTATAGCATCCCTATTTTTTGTAGGGGGAATTGCAAACGTAATTACAGGTCCCGTTGTAGGAAAAATTTCGGACCAAATTGGGCGCAAAAATATTATTATTACTTCTTGTCTGGGTCTCTCACTGGTTATGGCCG
Source organism: uncultured Balneola sp. (assembly GCA_964505215.1). GTDB lineage: Bacteria > Bacteroidota > Rhodothermia > Balneolales > Balneolaceae > Gracilimonas. Next base: position 135,424 of record CAZDGU010000006.1, on the reverse strand, counting down.
TTACCACTTACTTTGTTACGGAATTTTGGATTGCTTACCCTTTGTTTTTTGCTGCCATGGCGCTGGTGGCTATGCGTATAAGTCCGTTTCAGGCACTGTCAACCCAGCTCATTTCATCCGATAACCGGGGATCTTTAATGAGTTTATTGGTAGCCATCGGGCAGGTGGGATACGGTGTCGGCGGCTCCGTTGCCGGACCTTTTTATGTACAGTACGGCTATTTAAGTAATACCCTTATCGGTACCTTCATGATCCTTATTATGGCCTACATTGTATGGAAACATGTACCCGAGCCGGAATTAGCCACTAAACTTTAAGTTAATTTAATATCAAATTTTCAGAGTTTTAAGATGCTTAGAGGGGATTTCCTGCATTCTGATTATCAATTTATAAAATTTTTGTTGCTTGATTCAAATTCTAATGTAACATTATAGTGTCTAATTACTCTTTAAAATAAAAACTATGCGAAAACTTTCTCTCTTTGCTATTTCGGCTTTTATCATTGCAACGGCTTTTTACTCCTGCAAGTCATCCGATGATGGTGGCGTCATTATTCAGGGAAAAGTAATAAATCAACAAACACGAGAGCCTATTATTGAAGCTCTGGTTCAAGTCTCTTCTCCGGATGAGCTCAGCAATACGTTCACAAGAACAGATAGTGCCGGTAACTATTCATTAGGTGCACTCGAAATTATTGAAATCACAGATTTAACACTTACTGTTTCGGCACCAAACTTTCAAGAGGTTCAAAAACCGTTAAAGGTTACCCCAAAAGATAAAGTAACCGGTTTCAATTTTGAGTTGAGTACCGGAGAAGAAGGCGGTAGTGATGATGGCGAAGGCGGTGGCGACGATACACCTTCCGGTCCATCTGGAGGCGCTGCAAGAATTGTGCTTTCTGAAATTAGCGAAGAAACTATTCACATAGCTGAAACAGGTGGAAAAACAAGCTCACTAATTACCTTTGAAGTTCAAGATTCCTCGGGAAATAGTCTTGATATAGATCACGCTGTCGATGTTCACTTTTCAATTACTTCCGGACCGGGCGGAGGAGAATCCATTACGCCTGAAAAAGTACGGACAGACGCAAAAGGACTTGCAAAAGCATCTCTGAATAGTGGCAATATCGCCGGTGTTGTTAAAATTGAAGCACGCATAGAACGAACTGTTCCAAAAATAGCAGCTAATGCAGAATCAAAAAGCCTTAGCAAATCTCAAAAACATACTCCTTTAAATGAATTTTCCGGAACGCAAAGTTTGAAAAAAGGCATGGTTCCTTCATCTCAAAATGCGCAAAAATATGCGCCAAGAAAGGATATTGTTATCACGTCTGAACCGGTTGCCATTACTATTCACGGTGGTTTTCCTGATGCAGGACATTTCCATATTACTGCTAACAGCGTAAATCATGAGTACAAAAATGGTCTTGAAATTCCTATTAGTGTTCAGTTGGGTGATGAGTTTAGTAATCCAGTTAAACCAAATACTGCTGTTTATTTCAGCACCTCAAACAATATTATAGAAGGCTCTGCAAAAGGACATACTAATGAAACAGGGCGTGCTACGGTCAACTTCACTCCAACCGGCATCGGAAGCACCACTGTAACTGCTACTACCGTTGATAAAAATGATCAAAATATTTCGCAATCTATTGACTTGCTACTTACATCATCGAAAGCCATCATTAATACTTCTGATGAGGTTGGCATAACAAAAAATGAAAAGATTGACTTAAACTATGTGGTTACCGATAAAAACGGCAACCCCATGGCGCCCGAAACCTCTATTGAAGTTTCTACAGAAGCAGCTCTTACATTAAGTGGTCGAATTTCTACCGTTTTAGGGGAAGAGTTAACCGGTGGAGATGATATTACTAACTTTAAATTCGGTATAACCGCTAAAGAAGAGTTCACCGGATCTGATAACATAATTATTACAGTAACTTCTCCTTCAGGGGTAGTTACCAAAGAGTTCATAACGGTAACATCTAATGATTCTGGTGAAGGTGGTGGCGGCTCAGTTCCCGGCACTCCCGAAGCCCCGGCTTCCATGGAGCTGGTATCGCTGAGCAGCGAGACGATTAACATTGCTGAATCCGGCGGTGTTACCAATACGTCTTTCACCTTTCAGGTACAAGATTCGGCCGGACGTAATCTGGACGCCCAAAGCCAGGCGGAGGTAGCCTTCTCCATTCTGGCCAATCCGGGCGGAGCTAATATCACTCCAAGCACCGCTACCACCGATGCCCAAGGACGCGTTACCTCAAACCTGAATGCCGGAAATACCGCCGGAGTCGTTCAGATCCAAGCTCAAATCGTGGGAACAAATATTAAATCTAAACCCGTAGCCGTTACCGTACATGGCGGGTTTCCGGATGCAAATCACTTCACATTAGAACCACTGACTGATACTAATATTGAAGGCTTCAACAGAAATGGAGTAGAAATTAACTATAAAGTTCGATTAGGAGATGAGTTTAGCAACCCTGTTAAACCCGGAACCGCCGTATATTTTGAAACAGATGGTGGTGTAATTCAGGGATCAGGAACAGGACATACAGATGAGGACGGATATGCAGAAGTCACTCTTTTTGCCGGAAATCCACGTCCTGCAAATGGAAAAGGAACAGTTACTGCAACTACCACAGATAAAAACGGAAACACAATATCTGAAAATACACCGTTTATATTCTCGACTTCAAAAGCTGATATTAGTACCGGAATTAATGAATTAACGTTGTCTCCGGGAAGTAAGTCAAGCCCAATAGATTATACCGTTTTAGATCTCAACGCTAACCCAATGGCTGCAGGAACAAAAATAAATGTGACTGCAACCGGGACCGGATTACAACTTTCCGGCGATACCCAAGTTACGCTTTCCAATGAGCTGGCTGGTGGAACAGGTATTACTGATTTCAATTTTACTGTAACAGCAAATGATAATTTTTCGGGCTCTGAAAAAATTATTATTCAAGTAGTTTCACCATCCGGTGTGGTTACCACTAATAAAGATCTTTCTATTAATGGTACAGGTGGTGGAGTTTCGGGACCTCCGGCGGGTGCAGCGTCACTCATTTTAGAAAATGTGCAGCGCGAAACCATTAACATTAAGGAAACAGGTGGAATTGTTAATACAGCTTTTACTTTTCAAGTACAAGATTCCTCAGGCCGGCCTTTAAATATGGACAATCCTGTTGATGTTGATTTTGAAATCATTAATGGACCCGGTGGTGGCGAAGGTGTTCTTCCCGAAAAAGCAGCTACTAATTCCACCGGACGCGTAACCTCTAATTTATTCAGTGGAAATAAAGCAGGTGTGGTCATGCTTCAAGCTACCATCACCAGAGCTGATATTGGGCTTACCCTACGCTCAAAACCTGTTGCCATTACCATTCATGGTGGTTTTCCTGATCTTGATCACTTTAGCATTGCGGCTACTAAATATAATTTCGGTGGCTACGATTATAATGGCATTGAAAATACTATTGAAGTGATTGTAGGGGACAAATTCAGTAATCCGGTTAAGCCGGGTACCGCCGTGTACTTTGAAACTACCGGCGGAATTATTGAAGGGAATGGAATTGGGCATACGGATGACCAAGGTCGGGTAAGTGTGAAACTGATTTCAGGTGATCCGCGCCCATCAGAAGCAGAAACTGTTGGAGGAACGCCGTTTGGAGGCAGAGAAGGTTTGGCTAAAATCACAGCCAAAACTATCAACGAGAATAACGTAATGATAGAAAAATCAGCTAATGTGGTGTTTTCTACAAATTCTGCTCTAATCTCTGCAACTCCAACTACTTTTGACCTGCAGCCTAATGGTGGAGCTTCATTTGATTATACCATCACTGATTTGAACGGAAATCCTATGCCTGCAGGCACAGAAGTAAGTATCAAAGCTGGTGATGGGATAGAAGTCACAGGGTCTGGTAATTTTAAAATGGGTGACAACCTATTTCCAGGACCGCAAGCTACCGAATTTAGTTTTTCAATCCGGGATACTGATAATGAAAATAACGACCCGGCAGACCTTACTATTCTCATTTCAGTAACAGCTCCAAATGGAAATGTTACAACTTACGATGGAATTAGTGGAACTCGCAGAAAAACCATCCCTAAAAAACCCGGATCAAATAATAATTAACCGAGTTGATTGATACATGTAAAGCCTGTATTTAAATAATGCAGGCTTTTATTTTTTTGCATCAATCCTAACGCTTACCTTGTAAATCAGTGTTCAAAAGCTTTAATGCTTGATGGGTTCTTCGGAGACATTGAAATTTTCATGCTAATCTTTAGCATAACAGAGCCAATAACTTTGGAAAGCTGAGAAAATGATAAGTTATCAATTCTCAATTCTTTCTGCTGTATTGGTGTTGTAAATCATAGAATTTTTAATTTAAAAATACATTGTTATGAAAGTCACCGTAAAAATGGAAACCGCAGGGCGAAAAGGTAAACAAGTTTCTGTAATTCGTGGTATTACCCACAATCCTGACGTAATTGAAAAGCTGGAGAAAAAGCTGAAAACCCAGCTGGGCACCGGTGGTACCGTTAAAGGCAAAACCATAGAAATTCAGGGCGATCATGTGGAGCGCATTAAAAAAATATTAGCTAAAGAAGGCTACGAAGTTTAGCAAAGCATTCCTTTTAGAAATCCGGATGATTAAACAACGCTCTATTGGGCTTTACGCTTTTATTGTTTGTGGTTCAATTTTGCACGCTTATGTGGAAATCCCCTGGCTGCAGTACATTTTCAAGCCACTCATTATGGTTTGGATTGCCGGTTACTTTCTGTCCCGTTCCGCAGGCATTCCTCATAAGCTCGTCAAGGCGATGCTGCTGGCATTCACCTTTTCCTGGTTTGGAGATATTTTGCTGATGTTTACGGGCGCCAATCCGCTCTTTTTTGAGGCCGGACTTTCTGCTTTTTTAATTTCACAGCTTTGTTATATCGTTGCTTTCAACAGATCTGTAGCTTCTGAACCTTCTGCTTCTTATTTGAGCAAGCATCCATATTGGCTAACGGTATTTTTATTGGTGGGAATCCTTTTTGGATATCAGCTCTTTCCCGTGCTGGGAACCTCCCATAAAATAGCAGTTTCCGTTTATGCCATGGCTATTTTAAGCATGTCGGCCATGGCGTTAAATCGGAAAGAAACCGTTTCAACCCTTAGCTTCCGGCTCGTATTTTTTGGCTCACTCATCTTTATTTTGTCTGATGCGCTCATTGCCATAAATAAATTTCTGGCACCCATCAGTCACGCCGGTATTCTTATTATGGGAACCTATGCCGCCGCTCAGTTACTTATCATGATGGGAATTTTAAAACAATTTCACCCACACTAAAACTGAGTGTTGGACACCTATTATTCTGCTGTCAGCAGCCGATAAATAATAGCCAGCTGACCGGTGTGATACGCATTGTGCTGTAAAACCAGCAGCGCTTCCCGAAGCAGCGTTTCTCCATCTCCATGCTCCAATGGCTTATTAAGCCCGTTGGCATGATCTAAAATTAAATTCATCACTTCATCCCGCTCTTTGAAAAACGACTTCTTCAGTTGTTCCCACTCCTCTTCCGATTCCGGCTCAGCCGTTAGCGGCCAGTACTCATCCGGCCAGACCATCTGCTCGTAATCGCTGTTTCGGGTGAAGTCTAAAATATCGTACTGAGCTACTCGGATATGCGAAAATTGCTCGTAAAAAGAATAAGGAAGTCCGGCCGGGCGCTTCCCAAGATCTTCAAATTCAATTTCCTCCAGCAATTCCTCAATTTTCAAATAAGCTTGCCCGCCTTCCAGCTGCTGCACAAGCTGCTCGCGGGTAATTTGGTGTGAATTTACTTCCATTTTTCTCGTTTTAGATTCATGCTCATTTATATAATTTAAGTTACCGTAAAATCATTCAGCTATTGCTAAATACCGATAATATTATATCAAACATAAATTATTGCAGACCTGCCATCAAAATATTGACTGCACACTATGCTTATATTCGAAAATTCATGATTCATATCGAGCGCAGATTGTGTAATTTCAAGCCTAACCATCAGCCATTTTTTGTATGAATACTTTTGTAAAATTCTTAATATTTTTTCTGATTCTAATTATTGGGTTTGCCGGCATTTCCTTTTACTGGACCTTCTACAAACCACTACCTGACTATGAACAAAACATTTCGTTGGAAGGCCTTACCGATGAAGTGGACGTTCACTGGGATGATTTTGGCGTTCCTCATATTTATGCCAATAACGAGGCCGATTTATATTACGCGCTGGGTTTTGTGCACGCGCAAGATCGCTTGTGGCAAATGACGCTCTCGCAAATTGCCGCTGAAGGTCGATTTGCCGAATTTTTCGGAGATGATGAAGATCTCATTCAGCTTGATAAATACCAGCGTACGCTTGGTTTCTGGAAAATTGCACAGCAGCTGGAGAAAGCACTTTCACCCCAAGAACTGGAAGTTTTAGAAGCCTATTCTCAAGGTGTAAACGCATTTATTGCAAATAACGCTAACCGACTTCCGGTGCAGTTTTCTTTAACAGAAATTTCACCTATTGAATGGAGTCCGGCTCGCTCCTTAGCCGTAAGCCGACTGATGGGTTGGGAATTAAATATGGGCTGGTGGAGTGAATTAACCTACGGTTATTTAAAAGAGCATCTCCCTGCATCTCAGTTTGAGCAGCTTCAGCTTCATTTTCCGGATGATGCTCCCACCTCACTCGATGATTCCGAATCACTCGGTTATTCTTCTCTTATGCCCATGCTTCGGCAAGAAATTAAAAAGCGCGAGCTGCTGCAAATGGAAGGAACGCACGTGGGCAGCAACGCCTGGGTGATAGACGGCAGCAAAACGGAAACCGGATATCCGATGCTGGCGGGAGATCCGCACCTTGGGCTCGATATGCCGGGAAAATGGTATGAAGTGCATTTGAATTTGAATGGCAAAAATATATCGGGAGCTACCTTGGCGGGAGTCCCTGCGGTTATTATTGGCCAAAATGACCACATGGCGTGGACCTTCACCAGCATGATGAGCGATGATACCGACTTTTTCCTCGAACAAATGGATCCTAATGATCGAGGTCGCGTAGTAGTGGATTCTCTGAATGACAGCACCGCCGTTTACGAATCATTTTCAAAAATCAGAGAAATCATAAAAGTAAAAGATGCCGACGATCTCTCCTTTGAAATTCGCTACACCAAGCACGGTCCCGTTATTTCTGATATTTACCCGGAGCAGCAGCTTGTGGGCGATAAGCTCATTTCTATGCAGTGGTCGGGGCAGGAAATCACCAACGAATTCAGAACGCTGTATGAAATAAATTGGGCTGAAAACTTTCAGGAATATAAAGACGCACTGCCCACTTTTGGCGTGCCCGGGCTCAATTTTATGTATGCCGATGTGGAAGGAAATATTGCCATGCACTCAGTAGCAAAGCTTCCCATTCGCACCGGAAATCCCATCACGTTGCGAAAAGGCTGGGATCCTTCTTACGACTGGCAGGACTTCATTCCACACGAAAAAATGCCACGCGTTATCAACCCCGAAAAAGGCTGGATTGCCAATGCCAATAACAAAATAGCTACTGACAATTATCCCTACTATCTCGCTACGTTTTGGGAGCCGCCTTCGCGCATAGAACGAATTGAGCAGGTACTGACTTCCTCTGAAAAAATGGGTTATGAGGAATTCAAAAATCTTCAGAACGATTCTTATTCAGCTTTTGCAGCTAAAATCACTCCTGAAATTCTCAGTATCATCAAAAATCAGGATGCATATAATTTTGAGCTCCCCATTTCTTATCTGGAGAACTGGAATTTTGAGTATGATTTAAAATCAACGGCCGCTTCTATTTTTGACGTCTTTTTTATGAAGCTCTCCGAAAACACCCTGCAAGATGATTTTGGAAAGGTGGCCTACACCAACTTCATCAATCACGAAAATATTCCTGTACGAACCCTGACCGGCCTGCTTAATACCGAAAGTTCTCTGTTTGATGATGTCAGTACCGACTCGGTAGAAACAAAAGAAGACATGGTGGTTAAAAGCATGCAGGATGCTATTTTATTTTTGAGTGATTCCTTAGGCAGCGAGCCTTTTGAGTGGAGATGGGAACAGCTTCATACGCTAACCTTTAAACCTCCATTTTTTACCCAAGCGGCCGAAACACCGGGAGCATCAAAAGCTTTAAAGCTTATTGTGAATAACATTTTAAGCCGGGGACCTTATAATGTTACCGGACACGGAATGAGCGTTAATAACGGTCAGTATAGCTGGAATAATCCGTTTGATATGGTGTTGGGAGCTTCTATCCGACGAATTTCAGATTTGTCAGATATGCGAAAAAGTAAGAGCGTGCTCCCCACCGGGCAATCCGGAAACCCGCTTTCTGATTACTATGGCGACCAAACTCAGCTTTGGTTAGACGGGCGCTACCGCTGGCTCCATCAAGACTCCACACTTTTCACTGAAAGCGAAGTGCGTACCATGAAGCTAAAACCAACTGCCAATTAGATTGTTATTGACTTCAATTTTCAATTGAGTTTTTAAAAACCAAACCCTCCGGTGTTCGAATTGCTCGGAGGGTTTTTAATGATTTACCCAGACATTCAGCCCTAAACTTTCATTCACAAATTCTGTTAATAACCCCTCAAAATCCTTAAACTTGGCCATGCAATGGATACGTAGCACACTCACGGTTTTAAAGAAAGATGTTCGCATAGAACTGCGTACCCGCTTTGCTTTTAATATGGTTCTGGCTTTTGTGGCCGCCGCCATGCTGCTGGTGCTTTTTACGCTGCGTGCCGATCAGTTAGAACCCGGCCCAAAATCCGGATTGGTTTGGATTATCATTTTATTTGCGGCACTTTCGGCGCTCAGCCGCAGCTTTATAGCCGAAACGGATAAAAAAACTTTTGATTTACTGCGCATTTACTCCCGCGGCACCAGCGTGTATGTAGGGAAATTACTCTACAACTATTTGTTCACTTTATTCATCAATACGGCAACTTTTGCAGGCTACATATTTTTGATGAATCTTGCCATACATTCGTGGAGTGCTTTTGGGGTGATGCTGTTTGTGGGCACTGCGGGACTTTCGGGCGTTGCCACCATGACGGCCGCCGTGGTGTCGCAAGCCGATAGAAAAGGAGCTATTTTTTCGGTATTAAGTATTCCGCTTTTTATGCCTTTAATTTTACTGCTGGCAGACATCAGCAAAACGGCATTTGTTAGCGGCGGTGACAGTTCTTTGAATAATATCACGGCTCTGGTGGGCTTTGCGGGAGTTACCATCTCGGCCGGCATTATACTTTTTGACTACATTTGGGAAGAATAACATGAACATAGATTTCGGTAATAAAAGAATAATTGGACAACAGCGCGCCAAAAATCAGGTAGAACGTCTGCTTGATTCTGAGCGCATCGGTCATGCTTATCTGATTTCCGGTCCGGCGGGCGTAGGCAAAACAGCCTTTGCGCTGGCACTGGCTGAAGCCATCAACGGCGTAGAAAACCTGAGCGAATTAGGTGCACATAAAACCTCTAAAAAATCGAGCTGGTTTACTCACCCTGATATTCATGTTTTCATACCTAAACCAACTTCTGCTCACATAAGCCAACTTCGCGGTCGTTTAGAACTGCTGGCCAAAGATCCGTACGAAATTATTGGCTTTTCTGAGCGCCCTTCTCTGGATGAAGATTCATCTAAAAACCTCATCCCCTTTTACCCCATTGATTATTTCCGGGAAGATATAAAGCCGATATCCATGCTTAAACCCAACGAAGGAAGTCGGGTGGTCGTCATTCTTACACAGGTTGAAACTATGCGTAAAGAAGCGGCCAACGCCTTTTTGAAACTGCTGGAAGAGCCTTCGGATCGGCTCATGTTTATTTTAACCACAGAAAGTTATGAGAGCCTTTTGCCCACTATTACTTCCCGCTGCCAACACATTCCGCTGAGCACTTTAAAAGTTAAGGATGTTGAGCAAGGGTTGATTGAAGTGGACGGATTACCACCCGAAGATGCTGCTTACCTCGCACGCGTATCAAACGGGAATTATGCCATGACTCGCTTTTTTGACATCTCGCGGCTCAAGAAAAACAGGGCATCGGTTGTTGAGTTCATGCGCATGTCGTACAGCCAGGATGCGGACGGCCTGACTACGCTGATTCAGGACTGGAACAAAGAAAATAATATTGAAGGGTTGATATCACTAACCAACCTGATTGAAATGTATATCAGGGACTTGATGGTATATCGCGCTACCGGGAATGAGGCGTTAATTACCAATATAGATCAGCTTCCATCCATCCAAAAGTTTGTGAAGGCGCTGGACGAAGCCCGACTTGACGAAATGATTACCATGTTAGATGAATTCCGCCCTCCTCTAATCCGTTATGGAAATGCGAAGGTAATTTTCACCGTTATTTCACTGCGATTCTCAAATCTTATGCGAGGATTAGATCCTTATATTTTGGATGAAGAAAAATGGAAACACATTCCGGCTGCATCACTCTAATGGAAACACAAATCTGATTTATGCAGCAATTAAACTTTCATAAAATGCAGGGTGCCGGTAACGATTTTATTGTAATTGATAACCGCAGCGGTGAATTAGCACCAGACGAACTTACAAAACTCACTCCCACACTTTGCGATAGAAAGTTCGGCATTGGAGCAGATGGAGTTTTAGCGTTAGAGAAAGCTTCTTCAGAAGAACTTGATTTCTCCATGAAGTATAAAAATGCTGATGGCAGCGATGCCGGCATGTGCGGAAATGGAGCCCGATGTTTAGCTTTATTTGCCCATCAAGCAGGATTTCCAAAAAAGATGAGCTTTAACGTTCACGAAAATATATACCGGGCAGAAATATTAGATTCCAATACGGTCAGTATTCATTTTCCCGTGAAAGTAACTCCCGAAGAACAGAATATTGATGGCCATACATTAATAAAAGCGGATACCGGTACGGAGCATTATGTGAAGTTTGTATCCCAAAAGAAACTGGATGATGAAGAAGCGTTAGTAAGTGTGGGAAGCTCACTTCGCTATCATAAAGAAATAGATCCTCCGGGGGCTAATATTAACTTTGCAGCTCCACTGGATGACCGTTCAATCAGGCTGCAAACTTATGAAAGAGGAGTTGAAAATCTCACGCTGGCCTGCGGAACCGGAGCACTTGCTACTGCCGTTGCCGCACATTTCCAGGCCGGAAAAAATACTTCTCAAAAAAACTATGAAGTAAACGTAAAAGGCGGAGTGCTTCAGGCATCATTTCAATTTGATGAAGCTTCAAAAACCTATCAACAACTTATTTTAACCGGACCTGCTCATTTTGTTTTCAAAGGCATTTATGCGTTTTAAATTTATTATTGTATTAGCCGTCAGCTCTGTTTTTATCAGCTGTGGCTCGAGTGTTACTACCTCACAAAATGGATCTTTACAGGGGCAGCAGTTCATCAGTCGCTCTTTGGTTCCTAATCAGCTGCCCGCTCCGCAAACCATTAAAAGCATTCAGCTTCACCGGAAATCAGGCAGCCAAACGCCTCCTATAATTCAGCTGAATTCTTATGAAAAGCTAAAGCTTTCTTTTGATGAACTTTCAGACCTTTCAGGACAATTCAGAATTACCTTCACCCATTACAATCAAAATTGGGAAGAAAGTAATATTCCGCCTGACTGGTATTTAGATGGAATGAATGAAATTATTGTGGGCGGCGGCATCAAAAATAAACTTTCCGAGCCGACCTATTTTCGATATTCAACCGAGTTTCCAAACAATCAGGTGCAGTTTAAAGTCAGTGGAAACTATATGCTGCATGTATCTGATTTTTCATCAGGCGTGAGGCTGTTTTCGCTTCCGTTTTTTGTAACAGAAAATGCCGGTGAAATAGCATCAAAAGTAGAAACTACATATAACGCCGGAGGAAGATATAATGCCATCGACCGGCCTTTCACGGAATATATTTATCCGGATTTTATAGAATTCCCCGAATTTGATCTCAGCTTTTATTTTGTTCAAAACCGATTTTGGGGAGATGCCAAACAATCACAAAACTATGATTTTTCGGAAGAAGATCGCACTCAGTTTCACCTTTCCACAGAACGCGCCTTTGCCGCCAATTACGACTTTCTGAGCCTGAATCTCCAAACCTTAGGACTGGAAAACTATAAAATACTTGACTGGCAGCCTCAACGAAAACCGCCACTCGCTATTCTACGGGAAGACGTACTGAACTTAAGCGCATCTCCAACTGTAGGCCAATTTACTACCTTCGGCTCTCCCCTTTCCAAAAATGATGCCCGTTATGTAAACGTCCGGTTTCGGTTTGAAGATGGCGGACGGTTTGCCAAAGATGACGGCGTATATTTGGTGGGAGATTTCAACCAATGGCTGCTTTCTGAGAGAAACAAATTAGCCTATAACCCGGATTCAGGATATTGGGAAGCTGAAGCTCTCGTCAAACAAGGTACATATACTTATAAATACGCGATGAAGGCGGGGAGCACAGGTATTGATGATCTCACCCTCAGTGATACCATCACGCGACAGCAGCAAGAATATATCAGCTTTGTTTACTTTCAAGATCCGGTGTACAGACATCAGCGATTGTTGCAGGTTCAGGTATTTACTTCGGGGCGATAAACTTTTCCGGATATTAAAAAGCTGCTTTTTGTCTCAAAAAATCCGCAGATTTTACGAATCCAAATCTTTAGAAATCAATACCAATGGAGAAGTAATGCATGGCTTTTTTCTTGAAGCCATCGCGACCATAAGGCCAGCCGATGTCGTATCTTAGTGGCAAGCCAAATACGATGGTTCGTAATCCAAAACCGGCTCCTATTAAAATGTCTCCATCATAGTATGGTGCCTCAAATTCAACAGGTCCGTCCGGTGTTTGAACGTAGGAGCTCAGCTTTTCTTTGGCTACCCTAAAATCAAGCCCCGACTCGTTGATGATTTCATTTTTACCGGCATCCAGCAATCCGTATCTGATGGTTTGCCCCCAAGCAGTACCGGCATCAATAAAAGCGGCACCGGTTATATTATAAAATGGGAGAATGGGAATGGCACCGGGAACCACAGCTGCAAATAATGGAAATCTGAACTCAGCGTTAATCAGCGAAAAATTGCTTCCGTAAATACTGTTATATGCATAGCCCCGAACCGGAAGTGCCGGAACGGTAAAAAAGCTGTCGGTGAGCTTATCGAAAGAAAGTCCGTTATTGCTGTAGCGCTGATTTATCCACCCCATGCGTCCACCTAAAAAATAGGTTTGCTTATCACGACCTATCGAGGCGGCTCCGGAAGCTCTTAGAGCAATGGTGTAGCGCTGGCCTAAATCCAGATATTGGCGAATATCTCCTAAAACAGATCCAAATCTGGGTGCATTATCTCCTACTCCGGGGCTTCCCGAAATACCAATTGCAAACCGCCTGCCGCCACTTGGGGTTAAAAAGCCCGGCTTTGTGCGGTCGTTAGTAAATACAATTTCAGGATTTAAGAAAACGCTTCTTCTGTTATCCGGTTCGGCAGAGCCAATGTTGGAAATCCCTGCAAAACGGTCACTTACCGAGTTATAATCGCGGGTTACGCCCATAGCTGAAATTCCGAAATCAATCCGTTTAAACTTATCAAACGGATACTGCACATTCATCGCACCGCCAAAGGTTCGGAACCTAACAAGCTCACCAAATATGGTTTGATACCTTCTGGAGGTGTGAAAATAGGAAAAGAACCAGTTGGTTCGGTTTTTCAAATATCCATACTGAATAGAATAGTCACTATTACGAAGATCAGAGACAAAGTTTGTACCCAGTGCAATTTGGTGATCTCCCAGCAAATCACTGATTATAAGCTGGGTTTGTGCTGCCGAGCCGTATGTTGAAACCACAAAAGTGGGATTGTAGGAAATATCTGTAGAAAATCGAAGTCGGTACTTTTTGGGCTGATAGCGTCCATCTTCTGTGATATTATCTTCGGGCGAAAAATTTTCTATATCCTCAAGCACCAGCGTAGAATCTTCCATTACTTCCGTGCTGAACACATAATTCCTGAAGTCTATTTCTTCATCTTCGGCCTGCTCCTGCTTTTGCTCTTCTTTTTTGTCTTCTTGTACTTGTTCTGTTTCATTTGCGGCTATACCTGTGGAATCTGAAGTCACTTCAGCTTTAGCCGGCTCAGACAGTCCCAAACCATGTGCAAACATACTTCTTCCGTACAACGTAGCCGGCACGCGGGTTGCCTCGCTCTCCGTTGCCCTGCGATTGGCCCAATAGTTTTTGGTGAGAGCTTCTTCTTTTTTTCTGTTGAAGGGAGTACGGAGCAGAAATATATCTAAAAAGCCTTCATTAATAGAGTTAAATACAATTCGGGAACCGTCTCCGCTAATTGAAATTTGAGAAGCACCGGTTTGAAGATTGGTAAGCGGGGCCGAAGTTCGGGTTTCTAAATCGTATTCGTAAATATTGTTTATTCCATTTTCATCAGAAATAAAAACCAAGCGGCCATCACGGGTTGTTTGCGGGTTTAACTCATCCCACTCCGGTGTATTGGTAAGCTGTGTTGCTCTTCGGCTGCCCAATTCAACCCGGTATAAATCGGTTTGATACATACTCTCATTTGCAAGCATATTCAGCTCTAAGGTGTGGGTGTGTAAATCTACTTTTTCTCCCCGGTCCGATATAAAGTAAACATATTTAGAATCAGCACTCCATGCCGGCTGGCGGTCAGAGAAAAAATCGCCGGTAAGATTTGTTAGTTTTTGCGAATCCAGATTATATACAAAAATGTCTTGATAAGGCCCCACATTAGCGGCAAAAGCCAACATCTTTCCGTTTGGCGACCACGCAATAGAAGCAATAGCATCTAAGTACGGAAACTTTACCTTCGATATTTCTCCGGTATTGTAGTTGATAATGGCAATATCATCATGGCCTTTCGATTTTGTAGAAAGTGCAATATAGTTTCCGTCTGGCGACCACGTGATATTTGGGTTGAGGATATTCAGTTCCTCAAATTCAGGGTTATCTTCACCCCGTATAAGTGTTTTCAGTTTTTTACCATCGATGGCACTTATGGCAACTACATCAAAGTAACCGCGTTTATTGGTGATAAAGGCAACTTTATCTCCCTGCGGAGAAATGGCCGGACTGGTATTATAGGTACCGAAGTCTCCCCTTTTTGTAAGCTGATTGGAAATCATATCTGCCCGTTCGCGTTCAGCTACTTCCGGATAATATCTTTTTTGAAGCGCATCTTGCCAAACATTCGAAAGCTCCTCAATGTTAAGCCCCAGCGCCTGCTGCAGGCCGGCTTCTACACTTCGGGTTGTTTTAATTCGCTGTAAGATTTCCCCTATTTTTTGCCTGCCATATTCTTCAGCAATAAAATTCCAAAGAGACTGACCGCCCCTGTACGCATAATAGCCGCTTAAATACGGAATGGGAGCTAAATAATTATTAATTACCGCATCCCGGATGTACATATCTGTGTTGGTGTCCCAGCCGAGGGCGCTGTATTCGGCTAATCCCTCCTCAAACCAAAGCGGAAACTGAAGCTGAATATTATTTTGAATGATGGAGTTAATGGTTCCTCCATAAAACATATCGTTAAATACGGCATGTACCAACTCGTGGTGCAAGGTTCGCCTGAAGTCGGCATAGTCACCGGTAAACGGAACCGTCATCCGGTTTTTCATCTTATCGGTAACGCCGCCAATGCCTTCCGCACTTATAGGAAGGTTTACTACGTTGGTTTGAGAGAAGTCATTGTGAGAATCATACACAATCAGCGTAATGCGATTAGAGATTTCATGGTTAAAATCTTCGCTTATTTGCTTGTATGCTGCTTCAATACTTTTTGCACTAAATTCAGCCAGCTTATAGTTTTTTTCTCCATAATAATACACATCAAAGTGCTTACTCTGGATGTATCTCCATTCAAAATCCTCGTATTGCACGCGGTTTTTACCAAAAGAATAATACTGCGCCGAAGCCGGAATCGCCGCAAAAATTGCCAGTACAGCAGTTAAAATAGCAACAGGAATATTATACACTTTCATAAAACCATAATTTTAAATTACCGGGCTAATGCAAAGTCAATTTGTCGTTTTTCTAAGTTAGTACTTTTTACACGAACGCGAATTTCATCACCAAGCTGATATTGCTTTCCGCTTTTTTTACCAACTAAAGCATGTCGTTTTTCATTATAAACAAAATAATCATTTTTCAGGTCGCTCATTCTAATCATACCTTCACAATAAATATCTTTCAGGGTAATAAAAATTCCCCTTTCCATCACACCGCTGATAACGCCAGCAAACTTTTCACCGATTTTTGAGTTTAAAAACTCAACCTGCTTCAGTTTTATAGAATCTCGTTCGGCCTCAACAGCTACGCGTTCCCGTTCGCTGCAGTGCTCACCGTCTTCCTTCAGCTGGTTATGGGTGTAAACGCGAGCTCCTGCATTGTAGCCTTTAAGCAGGCGGTGCACAATTACGTCTGGGTAACGGCGAATAGGGCTGGTAAAGTGTGCATAATGCTTAAAACCTAAACCGAAGTGGCCAACGTTATCCGGCGAGTATTCGGCTTTTGCCATCGCCCGCAGCATCAACCCGTTAACGATGTATTCTAAGCTGGTATTTTCTACCTGTTTTAACAAATCATTAATTTTTTTCGGGGTGATGTTATTGCCCACCTCAAACCTGATGCCGATTGGTTTAACCTGCTCCGCAATTCCTGCTAATTTTTCTAAGTCCGGCTTATCATGCACGCGGTAGAAAAATGGGAATAAGTCTTTCGAACGCTTTTTACCCGACTGCTGTCGTAGGTTTTCTATATGCTGCGCCACCGTTTTATTGGCCATCAGCATGCATTCTTCAATCAAGCGATGTGCAAATATTCTTTCTTTAAGAATCACCTTAATTGGCTTTCCATTATCATCCAGCACAAATTTTGGTTCGGGTGTGTCAAAGTCTATGGCGCCTTCTTTAAAGCGTTTGTCTAACAATGTTTTAGCCAGTTTTTCTGCTAACTTTACTTCCGTTTTAATGGGGTGATTTTCCCCTTCTATAATTTGTTGAGCCTGCTCGTAAGTGAGCCGCTGTTTGGAGTGAATTACCGTTTCTTCTATGGAATAGTCAACCAGCTTACCATTCGGTGCAATTTCCATGAAGCAGCTGTAGGTTAGCTTATCCTCGTTGGGGCGAAGGCTGCATACGCCGTTACTCAGCACTTCGGGCAGCATCGGAATTACCCGATCTACCAAATACACGCTGGTTCCACGCGAAAATGCTTCTTCATCCAGCACAGATTTTGGCGTTAAGTAGTGGGTTACATCTGCAATATGCACGCCCAGGTAAAAGTTGCCGTTGTTCAGCTTTTTAATGCTCAGTGCATCATCAAAATCTTTGGCGTCGGCAGGGTCTATTGTAAATACGGTTTCATCTCGGATGTCGCGCCGTTTTTTGTATTCCTCTTTAGGAATATCATGCGGAATGTGGTTGGCGTAATCTTCTACTTTTTTGGGAAACTCGGCCACCATATCATTTTCAGCCAAAATAGAAAGTACGTTGGCATCGTTGGTTCCCGCTTTACCTAATACAGAGGTTATTTTAGCTTCCGGAAGTGCTTTGGGGTGAACCCAATTTTCTAACTCAAATACTACTTTGTCGTTTGGCTGAGCATTTTTAATAAACTCCGGTAATACAAAAAAGTTGGTATGAGCCGATTTTTTATCTGACTCAATAATGTAATTTTCTTTACTTACTTTTTTGAGTGTGCCTACATAAAACTCTTTTCCACGTTCTAAAATATCTAAGATTTTACCGGCCGGCTGTCCCCCTCTTTTATTACTGCCCGTTATTTTTACACGTACCCGGTCATCATTCAGTGCGGTGCCCAAATCCCGGGATGAAATCATAATATCATCATCCAGTTCTTCCGTAATTACGTATCCGGTTCCACGTACGGAAATATCTATTTTCCCCTCGTAAACAGAAGATTGTCTTTGTTTTCCGGTTCCCTTGGCTTTTTTATTATTACCCAGCAGTACATAATTATCTACCCGGTTTATCATATTATTATTCGCCAGTCTGTTTAACGATTTATCTAACCGTTTAACGTCTTTTTTACTTTCTAAGCGGAGTACGCTAATTATTTGTTCCCGCGTTAATTTGTTATCCGGGCTGTTTTTTACTAAATCAACAACCAGATTCTCAAATTTACTTAACCGTTTGTTTTTACTCATTCAAATATATTTAATTAGGATGTAGTCCTTCTAAATTTCTGTTATTTCTTCTTGATTTTTCTTTTTATCGGTGCTACCAAATAGTTTTCTGAACGGTGAAAATAACCGATCAAAAAACTGCTGCCAAGTATTAAAGCTGACTTTAGCCTCTACCCCAACACCGTTTATATCCTGAGACTGCTGCGACTGTTCCGTACTGTTTAGCGTACCAAAGGTAAGATCTTGCCTATGAAATGCTGTTAAAGCAAAGGTCTGATTGATTTGATAGGTAGCGCCCAAATCACCGATATTAGACTGCCTTCCGGTAATTTGTCCTTCGCGCCGAAGTATTAATTTGTCGTTGTAAAGCCTCAGTGCAACTCCCAGGTCAATTTGATTGTAGGTGTTTAAATTAAAATCTACGTCCAAACTACTCAAATCACTGTTCAATAACGAATTCACCTGATTAGATAGAAGTGGATTTATAACCTGGCTGGAAAGTAACGGATTCAGCACGGCCGCACTGCCCGATATATTTTCACTCAATAAAGCATTTTGAGAAGTTCCGGCCGACGATACGGGAATAAAATCTCCCATAAGCATAAAGTTTGCAGCCTGAATCAGTTTTAAGTTTTCATCTCTGTTTATAGATGCCAACTGAGTGGCCAGAGTTGAACTTTGCTGTGATTGATAGGTTTTAGGCAACTGAAAATAAAAGTTATTCTCAATGCTCGAAATGGTACCGTTTACATTCAGTACAAGATCAACAGGTACCCGCTGGGCATTTTCGGGATCTCTGGCACCACCTGTGCTTAAGGTATTAATGTCAGGACGTGCGCTGTAGATGGCATTCAGGTTAAGCCGCGCATTTGCAGGGTCGCCTTGCCAAATAATAGTTCCTCCGGGTTCCAGCTCAAACCGTCGGGTAAAAATGTCGCCACTTACAAATTGGTAGCGGCCGTCCGTAATATCAAAGCGCCCAAACATAGATACTTGTTCATCTTCTAATAAAATCCGAATCCGGCCGGTTCCATTGGCGGTAATAATATCTCCGGTAACCGGGTCAAATATCAGTCGTACCGTCATTGGGTTATAGGCCACAAACTGCAGATCGAGAGTGAATCGCTCGGCAAAGGTAAGTTCATCTTCCTGCAGTTCACCGTCGCCGGTAAGCTGTTCTCGTATATTTCTATTACCGGATGAGCCGGTAATTTCGTCTATATCAAAAGTATCAACAAAACGGATAAAGCGATTTCCTTCATCCAGCTCTGTTTCTTCGAGCAGTGGAATGGAAATTTCAGAAAAGTCTGAGATTACAACCGGCTGCTCTGTTCGTAATACCGGATTTAGGTTTGAGCCGGAAATACTTACCACACTGGAACCATACGCTTTCCCAAAAAACGCCGCTGTTGGGTCGAAAGAACTATTTAAAAACTGGAACTCATCCATATCTAAGGTAATGTACATGCTATCGACATCGGCAAAATCATTCAGATCATACCAACCGCCTAAAATGGCGCTACCTCCTGAAGGATCAATCAGGTAAATATCGTTAAATGATAAACCTTCGTGGCGGGTAAAAGTTAAATTTCCTTGTGCATAATAATAGGTATCTAAGAAATTGGGACGAATAAAAGCAGGCTCAGATTCACCCACATCAAAAGTAGATTCAAAATCGTAGGTGTCTAAATTTCCCCAAATAATACCCGATCCTTTGGCTCTTCCTCCTCCCTGTGCAAATACTTTTGGCCCAATTAACGGTAAAATCCACATATCAATATTCTCAAAATCGACATCGAACTTGAACAGAGAATCTGCTTCGGGGAAGTCTCCGCCTTTGGGGGCTAATACATAGCCGTCTATTTCAAACTGCTGTCCTTTACGGCCACTGTCGGCAAAGTAATCGGGGTATTTTGTGGAGTCGGTAGTAGAAATAATGGTTGTGTTAAATCGCTTCTGTTCATCATTGTATCGGCTGTTTATGGTTATATCACCAACCAATGTTTCGTCCAGATTCAAAGCTTCAACTTCTATATCACCTTGAATAGTAGGTACTTTTGTGAGCGTTCGGGTTGTAAATGTTCCATTTAGTATTCCTCCAAAACTAATTCTGCCGGCAATCAGTTCAGAAAGGCGGCTCAGCTGCACATCTTCCAGCCTGTAGTTCACCGAATCTTCCGTAGCGTTACTGAAAGTTCCATTAATTTCTACAAACTGAGAATCGCTTTCAAAAATAAAATCTTGCAGCAACAATTTATCATTGGCTTGATAACGGATGAGCGGAGTTGCTCTGTTGGTCCAGCTGTAGCCTTCAGAACCTACATTAAAATCATGAATATAAAGCGTTAGTGCATTGGGTGAAATTTTAGCAGCGGCCTCCAGTTCAAACCGGGCTTTCTCGGCTAACTGAGGAATGGATGATGATATTTGCAGCGAATCCCGATTCAGATTTACAGAAAGGGAGGCATTTTTACCTTTTAAAAAACCGTAATCCACATCGGCTGCATAGCCTTCGAACTGTATGCCTGCAAAATCTTTGAGCTTAGATTCTCTCCTAAAGCTGCCGGTAACCTGGAGCATAAGCGAGTCGGCTTCAAACCTATTGATTTTTGTTCTTGAATCTACCAGTGTGCTGTTAAATAATAGCCGATGAGAATTTATATTTAAGGTAGAATTAATTTTGGCACCGCTTAAAATAGCCGGAAACTCAGGAAGGTACGACCTGATAAGCGCCATATTTTTTAACCGTCCGGTTAGCTCTATGCTTTGGTTTTCGACAATATCTGTTCCGGTTAAATCGGGTTGAACCGATTCAAAAAATAGCTCTTGTTGCATCCGCTCAGTAAAGTAGTTTTTCCACTGCCGCCCAAGTACACCTACATTTGAAGGGTTAAAGTTTCCGGTTAACGTTACATCAAAGGCAGTAGAAGTGAGCCTTAATATTCGCTTGGGTTCATCCGGTTTGTTGAGATCCATATAAATTTGATGGCGGTCAAGCGTATCTTCTCCGGCAATCGCCTTGATCACATCCAGGCTTAGCTGTCCATTCAAATTATCCCAGTTGTTGCCTTCGGCATCCACATCAAATTCAAAGTCGGCAAAAACTTTTTTAAGCTGCTCGTTTTGTATTAAATCATTCACAAAAATGTGTTTAGCATCTCCCTCTAACTGATAGGACGGAACCTTTCCTTGCAAATCAATACGGCCGGTTGTATTTAATATAGACTCTCCCACCTCGGTACTTAAGCTGGGATTAAAAATTCCGTTTTCCCAGTTTACAAGTATAGAAAGGCGACTGTAAGTGCGATTGTCAACCACGCCGCTGCCTCCGTTAATAACCAATCCACCTTTACTGTTTCGAAGATCGGCAGCCGAGCTCTTTATTTCTCCGGTAAGCGTTAAACGGGTAGATTGAATTTTTGGATGAAAGAGATATCCAAGATCTAAAGAATCGGTTTGAAATTGAGCCTCAAATGCGTTGTTCTGCTCCCAGTTAACCCGAGCCTGCATATCAAGCGTTCCGCGCTCTGCATTAAAGGTGTGCAAGTTTGCCAAGGTTGTATCTGTAGTACCTGATACGTTCCCTTCTACCCGGGTTGCTGAAAGCGCCTTTTTTTGGGCTTGTGTAATCCCGGGGATTAAATAATCCAGCTCTTGTTCACTCAAAATAAGTGCGTCTAAAGACGCATTATAATAAAGTTGAGATGGATTTTGAATGTTGTTGAGTGTACCATAAAGTTGAGCGTAGCTTTCGCTCAGGCTTATTTCTACATTCGTAAATTGCAGAGCATCCAGTTTCCCTTCACCTCTTACGCTGCCTTTAACCGATGCGGGAAGAACCGGAATATCAGGCACAAAGTAGGACAAGTGGCTCGGTTCTACTTCCATCCTATCTACGTTGAAGCTAAGCTCAGCTTCCGAAAATTGATGGCCAACTTCGCCCAGTAAAAGATTTACTCCATCGGCTTCAGCTCCAATTCGCAATGCGGTTTTGCCCATATTTATATTCAGGGCATTTAGTTCCAGATAGCGTTCGTCGTTATAAATTTGCCCATAAACAGAAACCGGAGGAATATCTAACTCAGGTATCTCGAACTGAAGCAGATCTATATCAACAAAACGCTGATTGTTGGAGTACTCAAAAAATACATCAAGCTGAATATTGTTGAGGTGCAGGCTGTCGCCCGAACTGTATCGGTTCTCAGCAGGAAGGGCATTTCTGTATAAGAGGTTTCCATTTTCTATGCTAACCGATGGGATAATTATTTGCACATTCGGCTGAACAGGCGACCTACCGGAAGTGTTTTGAGGAATCGTTTTTCTCACAAAGGCTTTATCAATGGAAAAGTCTGATTCGGGATCCAGAATACCATCTACATTTTCTATTTGCAGCGCCTTTATTACTATGCGGTTCTGCAAGAGCGACCAAACATCTAACCCAATAGTTATGGAATTTGTTTGCAGTACCGGACGGTGTTCCAGCGAATCCGGGTAGATTCGAACGTCTTGCAACTGCATCTGTATGGGCATTAGTCCGTCTAAATGACCAATGGTAAGCACTCCTTCAAAATCCTGGCTAAAGCGATTTTCTAATTCTATGGCAATTCTGTCTTTTACGGTCTGCAACTGCATCACCCCAAAAGCAGCCACCGCTAAAAGGGTAATGGAAAGCACTAAGACCCCAATAAAGGTCCAAATTACATTCCATGATTTATGTAACCAGCGCAGGTATGCCACTATCTAAAAATATTTAACGTGTGTTGCCATGCTTGCTCCACAAAATCAGTTTCAGACACTTTATATATATATGGATTCCCCATCTTATTTAGTAGAACTAACTGTATATATGTGTCCTTCACTTTTTTATCTGTTTTCATCCAATGTACTAATTTTGCAGGAGTTGATGATATATGCTCCAATGACAAATTATACAACGGTTTAAACCGCATTAAATTGGATAGATTAATAACCGATCCCAATGAATTAGACGCATGTACGGCCGCAATCATTCCGGCAAATACGGCTTCTCCGTGCGAAAATTCTTTGTAATCTCCTTCTCTCTCAATTACGTGAGCAAAGGTGTGACCAAAGTTTAAGAAAGCTCTTTTTCCGGCTTCCAGAACATCTTCAGCTACAATGTCTGTTTTTATTTGTGCGCTTTGCCTGATGAGCGGCAGCCACGCATTTCCGTCCGTGAATTGGCCATCATCAATTAGTTGCTGAACGTGATCAAGAATATCCGGGCTGTGAATCATTCCGTACTTGAGCACTTCGCTGAGGCCGTTTACCCATTCTTCGAGGGCTAATGTTTTCAAGTAGTGAACGTCAGCAAAAACGGCTTGAGGCTGATAAAAACTGCCAATCAGGTTTTTTCCTGTGGTGTGATTGATTCCCGTTTTGCCGCCAATGGAGCTATCTACCATGGCCAATAAAGTAGTGGGAATGTGTACGAGCGGAAGTCCGCGTAAAACAGTAGCGGCTACAAAGCCGGCTAAATCTCCCGTTATGCCACCGCCAATGGCAAATACCGGCGTGCCGCGCTCAACACCCTGCTGCAGCGTAAAGTCTATGGCTTGATGATAGACCTTCATGCTTTTGGCCTGCTCGCCCTGCGGAACCTCAAAAATATGCACTTCTTCAAAGTGGTTTTTGAGTACGTCTTCAAAATAACTTTGGTGATGTCTCAACACCAGTTTATCTGCCAGTACTATAGCTTTTGAGCGGCCATAGCGGGCAATATGTTCTTTAAGTTCGGTACGAAGGTCGTTGCCGAAATAAAGGTTATACGTATTTTCTGTAGATGTTTGGACGGATATCGATTCAGACATGCCGCAGTATTTTTTCGATAGCTGACTCTGACATTTCCTCGGCAGATGAATATGACGAGGAAGTAATAGTAAGATGCGCCTGTTTATAAAATTTATCTCGCTGGGAATATAAGGTTTTCAGCTCTGCAAAAAGAACCTCATCTGATTTAATTTCACCGGCTTCGTTATACAAAATAGGTCGTTCCGAACTGCTTTTTACTCTTTTCAATATTTCATTCATAGGCGTATCAATAAAAATGAGCAGTCCACTTTTCTTCAGGGTTTCTACCATCTGTTGATTTTGAAGGGCACCGCCGCCCAGCGCTACAATACCTCTAAAGTTTTGAGCCAGCTCTTCTAAATATTCTCGCTCTTTTTGGCGGAAATAAGCTTCGCCCCGATCCTTGAAAATATCTTTGATTTCTTTTCCTTCTTTTTGCTCAATCACATCATCCAAATCGAGAAAAGGTCGCTGTGTTTTTTGGGCCAGTATCTTGCCAAGCGTACTTTTTCCGGAAGCCATAAATCCGCTTAAATAAATATTTGCTGAGTAGTTTTGCAACGATTCTAACTTCATGAATTGGGCTTTTTGGGTGTTACCATTTCTACTTCCTCTTTATCTACCACTACCGCGCCGGCAGGGGAACCTTTGGGCTTGCGCACGTATTTTTTCTTGGTGATGATAACCGGTGCCAGCCGGCTGCCTTTTGCCTTAGAATTATAAGCCGCATAAGAAGCCGCTTCTAACAAAACACTTTTTTCGGGCATCCCCTTTTTATTTCCCATGCGGATAACCAAATGAGAGCCTGCAACACCGCGAGCGTGCATCCATACGTCTTCTTTGTGCGCTTTTTGCACCAGCTTATCATTGCTTTTAGCGTTTTTTCCAATCCATACGGGATAGCCTTTTATTTCGAGGGTGTAAAATGGAAGCTGTTCTTCGTCCGTACTTCCATCCTGTGTTCGGTATTCGCGCAGCTCTTTTTCGTGCTCATCTTCCCAGTCTTTGAACTCCCATAAATTGGTAATAGATTCCGCTTCTTCCAGCAGCCGCTCTGCTTTTTCTTTTTCCTTCTGCATAACAGGAATACGCTTCATCGCTTCCTCGTAAGATTTTTCTGCGCCGGATGATTTTTTGTAATAGCGCTGTGCATTTTCAGCAAGATCTAAATCCATTTCAAGCGGAATAACTACTTTTTCTCCGGCTTTATATAAATCATCCAGCTCAATTTCTTTTTGGGGAATGTTTCCCAAATGAGCATTAGCCATCAAAATATGACCCCATTGTTCATATTTCTCTGCTCGCTCTAATCCTTTATCAGCTTGAGCTAAATTTTGCAGGCCGGAAGTTGTGCGCTTAATTTTACGTTTAAGGCTTTTTATCAGCGTTGCCTTTTGTTGTTTCAGCCGCTGATTGTGAGCGTGGTTTTTATAGCGATAGCGTATGAGATTGTTTACGCTGTCGAAGTGTTCTACCGTTTTTAGAGGCAGCCATTTTTCAGAAAGCAGTGTGGTTTCTCCATTTTCCAGCAGGCGCGGCACCGCTTGCTCTTCCATGCTTTCACATATATTGCGGACCAACTGTTTTAATTCCTCATGATCCGCTTCATCCAGGTCGTAAATATCAATCAATTCAGGAATATTTTGGCGGGGAATCATTGCGTTGAAGGCAACCAATTTATTCTTGGTACTTTTTCGGCTGATGTCTTCATCTACCACATACAAATCAAGCTTTTGAGGCGCCGGTGGAGCTTCTCCTTCTGCATCGTATTCTTTAAATACTTTTTCAATCACATCACCTTTGCTTAAAAAAACATTAGCTCTGTTACTGAACAATCTAAAGTGCAGCTGATGGCCGTCTTCAAAGTCAATAAAAAGCCAGCGGTCTGTTTCCGGAATAGAAATGTTTACAATTTCCTTATCATATACTCGTTCAAAAAAATGGATGGTATTTCTTTTTTTAGCCCCCCGGTAAGTATCCAGATATAAAGCAATATTGCCCGGTGCAGTGCTGAAACAAAGACGATAGTTGCCGTTTGTACCTGTAATAAGAAACTCGATATAATTCTTATATGGACTTACAGCTTTTTCTACAAATCCGCCAGTTAAGTTGGTTTTAAGTTCTTGCTTTAGATATATTAGCTCGTAATAATTCATTTAAATCAGAGGGAAATAAAAGGTTTTATGCATTATCCAATTTTTAATTCCATTGTTAACACAGTAGAAACGCAGTTGGGGAAACGAGGCATTCAAACTACTAAGTTTAGAACTTGGGAAGATAACAAGATTCACGCTACGGGGTTAGAACTTATTATCAACCTGAATAAGGCTTCGCATTATATGGATTCTCTTTCCATTAACTTCGACTGGGACAGTTTTCGGGAAACCACTATGGCTAAAGATCTGGAAGGTATGGATAGTCATCCATTTCTTCAGATTGAAACGCTTACAAAGTCTAACGTCACCCCAACTATAGATGTTGAGATGTCGTGGCTGTTTGAAATTGAAACTTGTCAGCCTCAAATACCGGGTGAAGCCGGTAATTATCGGGTTGAAAAAGCCAGCCGATGGATGGAATCTATCAGTAAAAAAGTGAATGAATTACTGGCAGAAGACGACATCATTACTCGCTGGCACATCGAAATTGACGGAGATGAAGAAGGGCGTTATTTATCGGCCATCAATTTGATTTCATACTTCCAGTATGATCTCACCCCTCCGAAAAGCCTGAATGAGGTTAAGCGTCTGGTAAGCAAGAAACTGCAAGATCTACTGCTAAAAGCCAATAAAGTGATTTACATTGCGGATGAGATTCTGGAGGAATCGGTTGCAGCCTAAGTGTTTAGGTGAGTGCAGAATTTGCTGTTCCCCTTACATCTTCCTGGTCAAACTTTAGCGTAAAAGTTGTTCCATCTTTATCAGAGGAATAATTATAGGAGCCGTAGAGTTGCTGCACCATGCTTTTTAACAACGTACTGCCTAAGTACTTTTCAGCTTGGTCTTGCTCATAAAAATCTTCCGGCAGGCCAATACCGTTATCCATAATTGACAGGTAAACGGTTTTAGATTGCGTGTAAAGCTGTACAATAATTTTGCCCTTTTTCCCGCTTTGATTGAAAGCATGCTTAAACGCATTTGTTATCACTTCATTTATAATTAGCGAGCAAGGATGAGCTTGGTTAATGTTTAGCAAAACGTTTTCTACGTCTAACTTTACCTCAATGTTTTTTGCCTTTTCGTAATACATTTTGGAAATGGTAGCAACTATTTTCCGAACATTTTCTCCAAATTCCAATTTTGAAAAACTGCCGGATTCATAGAGCACTTCGTGCATAGATGCCATGGTTTGCACCCTTCCAACGCTGGACAGTAATTTCAACTTCACCCTTTCATCCGTCTCAGAAAACGCTTGCAACTGAATTAATCCCGAAATTATAGCCAGATTGTTTTTTACTCGGTGATGCAGTTCTGAGAGGAGTATTGTTTTTTCCTCAACCGCCATTTTCAGCTGCCTTTCGGTTTCTCTAAAGGGGGTAATGTCTTGCCCAACCATTATAAAATTGGTGATATATCCGTATTTGTCTGTTACCGGACTTACAGATGCTGAAAACATGAAACGGTCGCCGCCTTTCTTTTTCTTGAGCAACTCCCCTTCCCATTCAATACCCTTTAGAATAGCTTTTTTTAATTCTTGAAATTCATCAAAAGCAGAGAAATGTACTTTAAACATTCCCAATTCTTTGCCGCGTACTTCTTCCAAAACATATTCAGAAACTTTCAAAAAGCGGGGATTTGCATATTCTATATAACCGCGCCTGTCTGTAATAAGTATTAAACTGGGGCTTAACTCTACAGCTTTTAAAAACTTTTTATATGGATTTTTTGAGGTTTCTACATCTGCTGATGAGCCGGTTGTTGATTGCTTTTCTTGCGACAAATAATGTTTATTCATAAATGCATGAAATTTATCAGAATCCAATTTACCGGGTGCCATGTATTCTAACGGGGGTAAATTAAATGGTGCTTTTAATCCTTCACTTTCCGGCAGATCCCACGCATACGTATTTTCATTAGACAAAACTTCAGGATTAAGCTTCTCCTCCTTTTCTCCGAGGTTATTAGATGTAACTAACCTTTTTGCTCCACTTTTGAATTCTAAAATTCTATTCTTTTTAGCACTTGGATTTTTCACAGTAGTGTTCCTGTAGTATTGCTGAGTTTATATTTTGGAATATTGAGTGTGCATGAATACAGTTACTGAATACCTGTAAAATCACATTTACTGCTATGGGCAATACTCTTTCGCTCATCATGCTGTTATCCGTTTTCCTGAGCTTTATTCGGCACTATCAGCTCTTTTATTTTATCTTTTAACAATACATGCGTTAATGGTTTGTGAACAAAACCCATGCCCTGTCTCAGAATAGCGTCAATGCGGTCTTCGTCATTTTCCGAAGAAACTACAATGGCCGGTATGTGGTTTATATCGGGGTGATCTCGGGCGTAATCCAGCATTTCCAGCCCGTCCATAACGGGCATATAAATATCCACCAGCATCAAGTCAATCGAAGGTTCTTTCAGCAGCACATCCAGTCCTTCTTGCCCATTTTCTGCTTCAAAAATAGTGTCTATCTCAACACCCAAATCAGCCGACCTAACCGTACTTTTAAGCACTACACGCATGGCCGGGTCATCTTCAACTATCAAAATATTAATCTTCATTTTACTGATAAATTTTAGAACAATTTTATGAACTGTTTGTGAACCGTAAGCGAAATGCTATAAAAACACCGCAATAATTATAGCGATTAAAGAAAGCATAATGGCTACCGATGAAAGCGTGACGTATAAAGCCGTGCGCTTTTTCTCCATACTGAGATCTGCAATTACAGAAGATACCAGCGGGTAATTAACGCTTAAGCCTTCGAACTTGTCTGACATAAAAAAGGTAGTAATCTCACCACGCTCGTCCTTATAACTGTACTTTTTATTGAAATGATAAAACATACGCCCAAAAATCATATCCTCTTCAACACCACAGGCCTCCGCAACTTCCTGGATGTTGATTGGCACTCTTATGCGAGCAATCCGATCCGGCTCATCCTTGGCATACTTTTTATACTCATCGTAATAACGAAAGTAGATGTCTTCCAGAATTTCTAAGTCGGTTGGTATATGTTCCATGTTCAATTTAGTTTGGAACCTGTACTGAAGATTCAAATCTAAACCCTCAGTAAACAGATTCGTAATTAAATGGTACGGCTTCGAGCACCGCGTTGATTAAAAATCTCCGAAGTCATCATCATCAAAAGGAATCAGCTCGTGAGCTTCCACTCTTTGGGATGTGCCATTACCAGGTGCATTTGCATGCGCGGAAGCTTTGTGACCTGCGCCTCCATTAGGGTTGTTCCGGGCAAATCCATTTCCATATTGATGTCCATTTCCATTGGCATAGTTACGATCGTACGCGCTTTGGGAGTGAGCGGGGTTTTGTAAGAAACTGCCATCACCTATGCTGGATTTTTTACCTTTTCCTACCAAGCCCACTAATTCATTAATAATATTATTGAGCTCATAAGCCTGAGAAGAAAGCTCCTCAGCTGCACTGGCCGATTCTTCCGAAGAAGAAGCATTTCCTTGCACTACATTATCCATTTCAGCCATTACGGAGGTCATCTGCTCAATGCCAACAGCTTGCTCTTTGGATGCAGCAGAAATTTCAACCACCAGCGTACTTACATTTGAAATACTCTTTTCAATTTCCTTCAGGTTTTCTGAAACCTCTTCGGCTACGCTTGACCCACGATCGGAACTGGCCTGTGATTTCTGAATAAGGTCGGATGTATTTTGAGCCGCTTCGGCACTGCGTTGTGCTAAATTGCGGACTTCTTCTGCCACCACTGCAAAGCCTTTTCCAGCCTCACCGGCACGTGCGGCTTCAACCGCAGCATTTAACGCCAGCAGGTTGGTTTGAAATGCGATGTCATCAATGGTATTTATAATCTTCGATGTTTCCTGAGAAGATTCTTTAATTTCATCCATCGCCTTTACCATACGATCCATGGCACTCACTCCATTTTCAACCAGGGGCTTAGATTCTTCCATAGCTAATTCGGCCTGGCTTGAATTCTCATCGGTTTGCTTAATTTGCGAAGCCATTTCTTCGAGTGAAGAAGTTGTTTCCTGGAGGCTTGCAGCCTGCTCGCTTGAGCTTTCCGCTAACTGTTGGCTGGCACTGGAAAGCTGTTCTGAAGACGCATTTACCTGCTCCGAGCCGCTCTTTAAGCGCTCGATAATTTTAGATAGAGATATATTTACAGAACGCTGAATAAAGAAGCCTGAAATTAATGCTCCTAATACAGATAGAACGGCTAAAATGCTGATAATCCAATTGTAGTAGAATACCGTTTGCCTGGTATCTTGAGCTAACTGTCGTGCACTTTCTTCAGCTGCTTCATTTATTATGATAGAACGCTCTAAAAGGGTTTCGTATTGGTTATTTGCATTACGTTCGGCAGCAAATAAGGCATTGCTTACGCGGGTTAGCTCAGCCGGATCGTTGTTTGTTTGAAGAGCGATGGTTGCTTCTTTAAAAGCTTTTAAATTTTCTTCATACGCATCAATAGCTGTTTTTAGCCCCACTATTTGTTCTTCAAGAACAGGTAAGTCATACTTTTCGGCATACTTCTCAAACTCTTGGTATTCTTCATTAATTTTATCAAACCGAGAAAGGGCTTTGTTAATATGCTCTTCATCATTCGATTTACTGTACTGAAGATGTTCGTAGCCGGTTTTACGCACAGCCGTTTCAAAAGCGGCTGCCGTTCCCCATTCATTCAGAGAAACCTCCTCTAAAGATTGAGCAAATCCATTAATTCGGGTGAGCGAAAATACAGATATTGCGCCCAAAATCAGTGTAATAATGGAAGCTGCCCCAATTAGGAATCCTATTTTTTTTCCAATGGTCCAGTTATCTATTTTTGAACTGCCTCCGCCGGTTACCTTATCCATATAATTATTAATTACTGACATGTTAGTTTACCTCGTTTTGTGTTTTAAATTTTTTATGCGGAATGTTCATTGGTTTCGAGCACCTCTTCAGGTACATCAAACAGTACTTTGTGGATGTCCACAATCATTTTTACTGAATCTTTGACTTTACCGATTCCGGCCAAATAATCACTGCTTTCATTCACTCCAAATGATGGCACTTCTTCAATTTCATCACTTTTTATATCGGCTACTTCCGACACCTTATCTACCAGAACGCCCATCAAATAGCTGTCTTCTTGCACTACAATAATGCAGGTTTCGTCGGTGTCTTCTACTAAGGGCAAACCGAACCGTTGGCGTACATTCATAACGGGCACAATTTTCCCTCGCAGGTTCAGCACGCCTCGTATGTATGAAGGCATTCGGGGTACCGGCGTAATGGGCATAAGCCCAATAATTTCCTGCACCTTTAATATATTCAAGGCGTATTCTTCTTCTCCTAAAAAGAAGCTCAAAAACTTCCCGCCGGAGAGCGAGAGCCCGCTTTCTTCGGCTTCCTGATCTTTAACTTGTAGCTGTGCCATATTAAATTACTTTTACTTCGGGTTTGCAGCCATTCTATATGACTGTTATGCGTTTCCGAAAGAGTGTTAGATTTACTGGTGTTTATCGGTGCGTTTCAGGATTACTTAAGTTTTTTTAATAATATGAAACAGCTTTAGTCGCACTCTGCTAAGGTTGTTTTTCGAATTCTAAATTTCGCATCATTCTTTGCGCATAGCTGTACAAATACAGCCAAAGTAAAAAATGCCGGGAGAAGTCAGCCTTTGCTATTTGTGGAAAAGAGGGCCACAACGATAGAATGGCACGAGCAAATGCTTGCGATAGTTGTGCTAATTGGATTATTCTGCAAAAGATCTTCACAAAATATGTTGGCAAAAAAAAGCACTATCCTGATCAGAATAGTGCTTTTGTCATTTTGGGGATGTTATGTCTTAGTCACATAAAAACTTATAGTCTTTAATCAGAAAGCTGAAACGTAACCGGCAGCGTATAGTACACTTTTACCGGTTGGCCTTGCAAAGTTCCGGGTGTAAACTTCACCTTTTTAATTCCTTCAATAGCTGCCTGGCCACATCCTCCGCCAATATCTTTAACTACCTGCGGGCTTTTAACATTTCCTTTCTCATCAACAATAAATTTCACAAATACTCTACCCTCTACACGGCTGGCAATTGCCCCCTGGGGATAGCGAATATTTTTATAGACCTCTTTAATACCACCTTGTATTTCCGGCATTTGATCTACAACATCATATACTTTAGATGAGTCTGCGACCACTGTTTCCGCACCGTCGTTAAGATCATAGGCCATCGTTGAAATGCCACCTGCAAAAAGTAACACCAGAGTTAGCGAAAGTAGTTTTAGTAGCTTCTTTACCATAGTTTTATCCTTATTTTATTCAAAAGCCTGCTGTTTTAATAAGCCGACTATTTTTTAATGACACTTGAGTTATCGACTATTTGATGGATTTCTTAAGAGATTTATTAATTTTTTTTAATAATATTAAAAAGAATAGATGTACTGATGATACAGAGTCATGTAAATCAATAAGTTACACCCAGCACTGATAGGATTTTTTCCCGAAGCAGTTCCGGTGTGAAGGGTTTATGAACAAAGCCCGCATCATGTTCATCAATAAGCTTAATGCGTTCGGTATTACTTTCGGTTGACACGATAAGTACCGGCATTTTTTTGGTTTCAGGCTTTTCCCTGAGTCGCTCCAGCATCTCCATGCCATCCATTATGGGCATGTTTACGTCAATAAAAAGCAGGTCGAGCCAATGTTGATCTACTATTTCCAGTCCTTCGGCCCCATTTGCTGCTTCGTGAATTTCTGCCACTTCTATGCCCGTGTTCAAAATAGTTCTCTTAATCATGCTGCGCATTACGGCGCTGTCATCTACTACAAGTATATTTATAGCCATGGTTAGCTCCTGTTATGCTACCGGTTGTATGCTTTGTTTTTTAATATTCTTTAAAAGTACATCGGGGATATTGTGGAGGCCCACAACTTCGGTTACGCCACCTGCTTTAACGGCTTCTTTTGGCATTCCATACACTACCGAGGTAGCCTCATCCTGGGCAATGGTAAATGAGCCGGTTTCTTTCATTGCCAGCATTCCTTTGGCTCCATCAGCTCCCATACCCGTTAAAATGACGCCTGTGGCATTCACACCGGCTGCTTTTGCAACCGATTGAAACAACACATCTACACTTGGGCGCTGGTGCAGTACGGGCGGCCCTTGCTTTATGCGCGTATAATATTTTGCCCCACTTTTTACTACCAGCATGTGATAGTTACCGGGAGCAATTAGCACCTGCCCGGGCTTTACCCAATCTCCATCTTCGGCTTCTTTAACCGATAATTTACACACGGTATCTAACCGCTCTGCAAAACTTTTGGTGAACACCGGCGGCATGTGCTGCACAATTACAATGCCCGGCATGTTTTCGGGCAGTTGGGTTAAAACTGTTTCTAAAGCTTTTGTGCCTCCGGTTGAGGATCCAATAGCTATCAGCTTATCGGTTGTATGCAAAAGCTGAACTGACTTATTATTGTCAGTATGCTTGGTCTTGTCTTGTTGATTTTTAACATTTTCAACATGCCTGTCAAAGCGGGCAACGGATGCGGTGCGTATTGCTTTAATAATATTTTGCGAAATGTTTTGCGTTGAATACGCCGAACCGGGTTTGCAAATCACCTCAATAGCTCCTAATCGAAGCGCATTCAAGGCATTTGCGCTGTTTTTTGGCGTTAAGGAACTCACCACCACCACCGGTAAGGGATAATGTTTCATCAGCTTAGATAGAAAAGAAAGCCCATCCATGCGTGGCATTTCAAGATCTAAGGTAAGCACGTCCGGCTTCAGCTTAAGAATTTTCTCGCGGGCTACATATGGGTTCATGGCCGTACCCACCACTTCAATATCTTTCTGCTTGTCCAGTTCTTCACTTAATAATTTTCGAACTACCGCCGAATCATCTACAATCAGTACTTTAATCATCCTGTTCCTTCAGTTTCATAGTAAATAGAAATATGTGCAATGCCTTCATCCAATATTATTTCCAGTTGATCGTACTTCATATTTTTGAATAGAACGTCAAGATCTTCACCGGGTTCAGCCATTCTTGGAGGACGGATGTAGCATATATTTTCATTTTTTGCGAACAACGGCACTGTATTTCCACAAATAATATTGGCTATCTCGCATAATGCACCGTCTTTATCCTTGTCGGTGGCTTCCTCCACCCCCAGCATGTTGGCTGCAATAGCATCCAGCAAATTCTTAGAAGTATTTATAACCATGCCACCTGTAGCTGCACCTTCAAAATGCACAATAGCCCTTTTACTGCCATCGGGTTTGTCTATGGCTTCCTCACCATCTAATTCCCAATCTTCCAATGGAAATAAATAACAGGCTACTTCAAAGGTGTGGACAGCAATATCCCGAATTTTATCCATGTAGGGAGTATTCATTACTTTTTCCATAAGTTTTTGATATTTGATTTTCGAGTGCATATGTGGTTATTGGTTTTTGCACATAACCATCACCCCAGGAGGAAAGCATATTGCTCAATTTTTCATCCTTTACTTCTGTAACGGCAATAACGGGCAAGTTCATAAATCTGGGATGATTATGCAGAATGTTTAACAATTCCGTCCCACTCATTACCGGCATATTTAT
The DNA here is from genome assembly GCA_964505215.1 of uncultured Balneola sp. GTDB lineage: Bacteria > Bacteroidota > Rhodothermia > Balneolales > Balneolaceae > Gracilimonas. The sequence goes on along the minus strand of CAZDGU010000006.1, from coordinate 100,643 downwards.
ACCGGTAAGCACTAAATTAACCGGGTTTCGGCTTAGTATTTCTATTGCTTCTATTCCATTTTCAGCTTCAAAAATCCGTTTTACTTTGAACCTGCTTTTTAACAGCATCCGCTCAATATGTTGGCGTACTTTCGGCTCGTTATCTACTACCAATACATTATTTATGAAATGTTTCATGCGAGTGCTCCTACTAACTGTTACAGTTCTTCCACAGACGTTAATCTCGTCTCAGGATTAGTTATCGAATCTTTTTCCAATACCTTTAATATTTCCTCGCAAAGTTCTTCGGGTTGAAAGGGTTTATGCACAAAACAGGAACTCAGGTCTGAAACAACATCCACTTTCACTTTGTTACTTTCTGCAGATACAATTAGTACCGGAATATCCCGGTATTCGGGATGCTGCCTGATATGAACTAACATTTTTGACCCCATCATTACGGGCATGTTTAAATCTGCAATAATGAGCCCAATTTGGTTTTCATGTAATATATCCAGCGCCTGTTTTCCATTTTCGGCTTCTAAAGTTTTTTTGATATTTAATCCACACATTTTCAGTGTTCGTTTAATCATAAACCGCATCACCGAACAATCGTCAACTATTAATATTTGTAATCCCATAATTACCTCTATACTGTTATGTGTTTGAAGGCTTTTTCGGCCGTCGGTTCATTTCTGGCCCCTGCCGGCTTGTTAATAGGCACTTTATTAACAACTACTGTTCCGTCTCTTAAAAACAGCTCCATGGTTCGGGAAATATGGCCGCCTACATCTTGTTTGGCTATCATAAATCCATTCTTCCATAACAGTTTTCGTAATACGGTAAAGTTTCGTTTTCCTATTTTAAAGTAGTCATCACTTTCGCTGCGTTTCATGCTGGCGCCTCCGGCAACAATTATTTGAAGGTTACTTTTTTGAGCGCCCAGGTTATATACTTCCTCAAGCAACAGAGCAAAGCCGGTATCTACGTACATAGCCGGCCTGGTTTTTGCTTTTTCCTTGTCCGCCTTAGACAGGGGAAGCATTACGTGTAACAACCCGCCTACGTGGGCAACAGGATCAAAAACGGAAATGCCCAAACAGCTGCCCAAAGCATGCGTTATAATACTTTCGTTTATATGATTTGAAACTTTTAATTCCCCAACGCCTACCGTCTTTCTCATTCATCACCCCTGCATTTTTTTATAGACTGCGGGAGCCTGATTTTTAAAGCCTTTATTTTGAGGAGAAACGCTTTCTGAATGCCCTAAAAACAGGTAACCTCCGGGCGCTAACATTTTGTGAAATTTATCCACTATTTGTATTTGAGTTTCTCTGTCAAAGTAAATCATTACGTTGCGGCACATAATAACCTGGAAATTCCCTTTTAAGGGCCAACGGCGGAGTAAATTCAGCCTTTTATACATAATCATATTCTGGATTTCAGGCACTGTTTTGTAGGCGCCTTGCTCAGCTTCCCGAAAGTATTTACGACGATAAGCCATGGGAACATCCGTAAACCTATTGGCGGCATATATTCCTCTTGAAGCCGTATGAAGTACTTCGTTTGAAAGATCGGTGGCTAATATTTTAGCAGATGACCACCTATGTTTATGCCTGTTTTCTAATAATGTGATAGCCGTAGTAATGGGCTCTTCGCCGGTAGAACATCCTGCCGACCACCATTTTATATGCTGGCCGGCTAACTCCGGAAGCACCCGTTGTTCAATAAATGAAAAGTGCTGGGCTTCTCTGAAAAAGTTTGTTTTATTAGTAGTCAGTACATCAACAAAAGCTAAAAATTCGTTAGAACCTGCATCTGATTCTATGAAGTTTAAATACTCGGTAAAGCATTGCATTTTGTACTTACGCAGCCGCTTCATAAGGCGACTTTGAACCAGTACTTTCTTCCTGTCATCTACATAAATACCGCTGTACGTATGAATAATACGTTTTACCCGCAGAAAATCGGCTTTACTGAGTGTAACAGCAGAAAAACTTGATAAAGGTGTACCGGCAGAAGGTTTCATAACGTTGGCATTATTATTTATGCGGCTGGGTCAACTAAAGCTCCCGTGTCTAAAATGAGGCCAACACGACCATCACCAAGAATAGCACCGCCGGAAACATGTTTTGATTTTATAGGCATATGAATTGACTTCCCTACCAGATGCTGTTGTCCTATCACTTCATCAACCAACAGCGCATAGCGGCGATTGCTGTTTTTTATTACCAGCAATGTTCCCTTGCGTATGTCTTCGACTGCTCCTTTAACATCAAATAATTTGTGTAGGCGAATTACAGGCACCGATTGCCCGCGAAAGTTTACTTGTTCAGAGTCGCCCAGCATGGTGAACAAATCTTTTTCTTCCGCACGGAATGTCATATCAATATTTATGGTGGGTACAATAAACCGTTCGGTTCCAATTTGAACCAGCATTCCATCCGTAATGGCCAGTGTAAATGGCAACTCTATGGTTATCGTGGTTCCGGAGCCCAGTTCAGAATCTACATCTACCTTTCCCTGTAGCTGCTCTATAGATCGGCGTACTACATCCATTCCTACACCGCGGCCTGATAAATCGGTTACTTTTTCTGCTGATGAAAAACCGGGCAGAAATATCAGATTATAAATTTCAGTGTCTGTTAAATTTCTTTCAGGATCAATAAGTCCCTTTTCAACCGCTTTTTTGAAAATGACATCTTTATCAATTCCCCGACCGTCATCTTTAATTTCAATCACTACCTTTCCGCCTTCCTGCGATGCTGACAACGAAATATTAGAGGTAGCTTCTTTGCCATTTGCAACGCGCTGTTCCGGCTCTTCTACCCCATGATCTAAGGAATTCCTCAGCATGTGAATAAGCGGCTCGTTTATTATATCTACCATGTTCCGGTCAATTTCGGTGTCCTCGCCAAAAGTGGAAAACTTGACCTGTTTGCCGGCTTTTCGGGATAAATCGCGCACTAAGCGGTTCATTTTATGAAAGGTGGCCTTCAGCGGAACCATGCGCAGCGTAAGGCTGCTATCCTGCAGTTCCCGTAAAATTTTGGATGCATGATTCACCTTTTTCTGAAGCTCGGTATCTTTGGGTATGGCTTCGTCCTGTGCTACCACCGAATGCGCAATCACTAACTCGCCCACCATATCAATCAGGCGATCGAGGCGCTCCACGCTCACCCGAACAGAAGATTCTGTTTCTGATTTTGAACTTGTTTTATCAGCAGCCGGTTTAGAATTAGCCGACGAACTCACAGCTTCATCAGTGATTTCTTCATTTGAAGCAATAGGTGTTTCCGGCAGCGCATGTTCTTGCCCTTTAATAGCTTTAAGTGCTTCTGCCGGCTTTTCGCCTTCTTCAGAAATTGCATGAAGCACAGCCATCATCCCGTCAAAAGCCTCCGGTTTATGCAGCGGATCTCCACCTCCGGAAACCTCCACCACATCCAACATTTCATTCAGAATATCTATCGACTCAAAGTTGATATCGGCACAGGCACGATCGAAGGGCAAATCACCTTCCCGAACCATGCTGAGCAGTGTTTCTACGAAATGCGTAAATTCAGAAATAGGGTCCAACGCCATAAATGCGGAAGTCCCCTTAATAGTATGAAAGGCTCTGAAAATGGTGTTAATCAGCTCATCATCATTAGGTTTTTCTTCGAGATCGAGCAGTGCACTTTCTGCCATTTCCAGCAGCTCAGAACACTCTGTGATAAACTCGCCCACCAAATCCGCTTCAATATCTTCGGGAATGTAGAACACTTCAGATGCAGCCTTTGGCTTATCTGCATGCTCTTCGGACGGCTGAAGCACTTCTTCTTTTTGGGGTGATGCTTCCACAGTCTTGACAGTGGTTTCAGCCTCCATGGAATCAGTCCAATCATTTTGGGCTGAAATATCGAGCGCTTCTTCTGTTTTATCTGACAGAATTTTAAGCCAGCCTTTAGCGCCATTATTAGCTTCTACTTCGGTCATAGCTTCTTTGAGCGGAGCGGTCACATCTGCCGCTTCATGGGCAAACAGATACGATACAATAGCGTCCAGCTGTCGTGCATCCTCTGCCTGCACGTCATCCTCATTCAGCATCACCAAAAAAGCAGCTAAATCATCTAAAGTGAAAACTTCAGTTTTTTCTTGCCGGGATTCGCTTTTTTTACCTTCGCCATTTTCTGCAATTTCACGTGCTTTTTCATCATCCAACTCAATAACGCTGTCAGCAGATTCTGACCCGCCTTCCAAAGACTTTTCCAACTCTTCGTAAGCTTTTTCAAAGTCTTCAACTTTAATATCACCGTCTTCAATTACGTATTCGCGAATCGTATTAACAGCCTGCATAGTGGCTGTTTTCACCATCATAAAATACTCGTCCTTTTCATAAAGGTGCTTAATTCCCTGCCACGACAAATCAATCAGTTTTTGAAACTGGCCAAAGTTATTATCTACATTATTGGTTACCTCTTCAAATTTAGCGCCGGCAATAGCCACATTTTCTCTGTCATTAGGCCAGACATCTGCCAGCAGCTTGATAATTGTTTCAAGGTCTTTAATAAGCGCGTCTTTATTACTCATGGATTTGTTCTTTTATTGAGATTGGCTTAGCGCCATATTCAGCACAAATTCTCCGCATTTAGTAGAAAATTGCAGTTTTGCAGATGGTGGTTTGTTAGGCATAAATAACGTGAGATCGCTGCCTCGGGTAGCTGTTGGAAGTGAAGATTGCCCTCTGAAACCAATTTTTTCAATATTAGCAGCTATTTCACCTGCTACAATATTGGCAAGTTCAGCAATCAGGTCGCCCATATCTGCACTGTCAAAAGGCAGTTCCATTCCTAAAAATGAGTTTGAAATGCCAATGGCTGTATCTTTAGGTATGGCAATCATAAATGAAAAGGTATGCTCTGCGTTAAAAACCGCAATGTTTCCAATAATACCGTTTAAGGGACCGCTGTCGTTTTCAATATTAATGCATTCCGGAGTGCCTCCGCATACAGAAGTAAAGGTATTAATTACCGATTCTTCTACGATGGTTACAATTTCAGAAGGAATGCTATCTACTTTTTTCAGTTGCTCTGCTATCATGGGTAATCTCCTTTTAAGCATTTAGAATGCTGCTGAAAAAGCTTTTCTTCTCTTCTTCCTTTTCCTCTTTGATGACCTGCCCGTTATCATCTACATATCGCCCAACGGCTTTTGCCATTTTATCGGCTGTAAACGGTTTTGTTATATACTCATTGGCACCGCCCTCATTCAAAGCTTTATCCACTTTACCCATCGACTTTTCCGCAGTTACCATAATAATGGGAATATCATCATACCCCTTATCACGAATAGCTCGGGCAAGCTCAACTCCCGTCATTTTGGGCATATTCCAGTCCACAAAAAGCATTTGTATATCATCATTGAATTTCTCCAAGGCATCTTCGCCATCCATGGCTTCCACAAACTCAAAATCGGCTATTAAAAGCTGGCTAAGTGCTCGCTTGACCTGGCTTCTCATTATTTTTGAATCATCTACAACAAGTGCTTTTATCTTACTCATGCTTACTCCTTTGTGTACACACCGGCAAAAATGTTAAGAGTTTAACAGCCGGTTTTTTTAATCCATTAATTCTTTTTGTGTGAATGCCGGCTAAAACCCATCCGACACTTCTGCACTGTTATCGGTTGATTGCCTTTTTTCTTAAGAAAAATGAAGGGATTTTTACAGCTAACCGCAGAGCAGCCGAATTCATAATTATTAATAGATTCTAACGCATGTTTTAAGCGTGCTTAAATCAAATTCCATATTATCGGGTAAGATCTTGTAACAGGGGAACTGCAAGGCAAGCAATCGTTTAGGAAATTATTAGCTTTAGCAATCTAACACAGTACAAATGGGTATGAACAGCACATTTCGGACTTTTGTGCATTCCGAGGTTAAAACTTCGCTCGGGTTTAAGCTTGTGGAAGCTTACTTATCGTACCAGCAGCTTACCGAAGCGGCTTCAAGTATAAATGAAACAAGTAATCCTGTAGAAAAGCACACCGGTCAAAGAAATCTAAAAAATGGAACAGTGATTACTGCAGAACCTGACTTCACCCTCGATTCTACATTTATGGATGTGCCGCAATCAGACCAAAATATATTGGAGGAGCTGCATCACACAAAAGAAAAGCACATTAAAGCGAGGGATATAAAACCTCCTCAACAAAAAAGACATGCAGTGTACCAGGTTTTAACAAACTTCCAGCCCATCGGGCGTTCTATAAACTCTCGGTTTTAACCGACTTTTATACTCCTTACTTCCTCTCTTTAAGCTCTAAAAGATGTGCAGCGATAAACCTACGCAGTGTACGTTGAGTTAAATTACGTACTTTAATTCTTAAGACTTCAGCCGGCTAATGGAATGTGAAGATTAATTTTAACCTGGTCATCCTCTAAATGCTCAAAGAACATATTTCCATTTACCTGCGCCGTCAATTTTCGGGAAGTCAGCAGTCCTTCATTAAAAGAGTTTTCTGAACAAACTTCGCAAGGTTGGGTTTTCAGATCGGCTTGCATCACGTTAATTAAGTCTGTCTTTTTTCTAAGAGAAGCATAAAATTTTATAGAAAGAACAGCCATTCCGTCATTTTCCGATGCAGTAAGTTCAATATTTTTATCCTTTCCGGCACACTTTGCTGCAAAATTCATCAAATTGAAAATAATGAGTTTACATGCAAACAAGTCGGTTCTTACATACATCGGTTCATTTATATTCCGGAAGGTAAAACTGCCAATAGAAGAATCAATACGAGCGGTTACTTCTTCTACCAACCAGTTTAAGTTTACATCTACAAAGCCTTCTTCCTGTTCGGATACATCAGCGGAGTGCTGGTCATTATAGAGCTCCATCAGCTGTTCTAAAATAACATTTACCTGCTGTACGCCCTCTTCTATTTGCTTTCGGTAGTGTTGAATTTGCTTTACATCCGGCTCATTAGAAAGCGCCAGATTTATCAGTTCCAGATAGCCTGAAATAGCACTGATGGGCGACATAGCATTGTGCATATTTTGGCGAACAATGCTTTTCTGCAGGTTATTTACTTCTCTTAATTTAGAAAAGCGATCCGGTATTACAGACTCTTGCTCATCAGTAACATTAGAAACTAATGATTTGAGCTCTTTTGCCACGTATTTCTCTTTTTCTACTATCTCGTTTAAGCTTTCAGCTACATTCATACTATTAATAATGGGATAGTTAATGTTCTAACTGAGCTATTTGTAACGGATAACTAAAACTTCCATCCCCATGGCCAACGTCATCCAAAACAGCTAACTATAATCCTAAAGTTTATGACTTATTAAGATTTTTTAATCTCTTATAGAGTATGAAATTTTATTTATTAAAAAAAATTAATATTCCATTTTTACACCTTGTTAAATATTAAATCACTCCGCGTTCAGTTTAGCTTTCAAGATAACTTGCTAACGAAATTTGATTCTTTCCAAGATGCTCACATTTTAAAGAAAACAGCCGGCTGATTCTGATATTAGAACAGAAAAGTTTCATTTATGAGCTTTTTCAAATAAAGTTACATCTTATCATTTTTCTTTGTTTCTTAGCCCACCATTAGGTCCAAAAACCTTTTATAATTTTATACTTGTTGGCATGAAAGGAATGCTCTCCATATTATTTATTGAAGAGTCTGAAGATTCTAATCAAGAAATTAAAGCTGAACTGGAAAAATCCGGATTCTCGCTGATTCCCTTTTCCCAAGACAACCTGGTTCATTTCCCGATGCTGTTAGAAGCTCATAAATGGGATTTAATTTTTCTTGATTTGGATCTTGATGGAATTGATGTAAATAAGGCGTTATCCATTCTTGATGATCAGCTGCTCAGCATTCCTCTCATTATTACAGGCAGCAACATATCAAAATATGTTTTGTATGATGCCATGCGCCACGGCGCACAAGATTACGTGGAGAAAACAAATCTGGAACGCCTTCTTCCGGTGGTAATCAAGGAAATTCGGAATCTAAAGAAACACCGCCGCTATACAGATACTCTTTTCAAAAAACAGCTGTTTGATCAGATTCTTCAAAAAAGTACTAATGAAGTTTTTTTGATTGACCCCATGTCTCAAAAAATCTTCTACGCTAACGACAGCCTGATTCAAAATATTGGCTATTCTGAGGATGAACTATATGAAATGCCGGCGATTTACATAGTTGCAGATTATGATTCGACCCGGGTTTCTAAAGCGGTGGCACCACTTTATCGGGGAGAACAAAACTCAGTAAGCTTAAAATTTGATCGCAAACGAAAAGACGGTTCAACATATCCCGTACAACTGCATATTGAGATTTCGCGCGGAAATGACCGCCAGGTGTTAATGGGCGTTAGCTTTGATATATCTCAACAAGCTAAAGATGCGGCCATCATCAAACAGCAGAAAAAGAAAACAAAAGAACTGGAGTTAAACAGCAAGCATAAATCAGAATTTTTTGCACATGTAAGCCATGAAATACGGACTATGCTCAACTCGTCGCTCCTGCTTACTAACGTGCTGGCCGAAAACCGCTTTAAAAATTTGAATACGCAGCAAGTTGATCACCTGGAAGCTATGCGGAATTCTAACGGAAACGTGTTACAGCTGCTAAATGGGTTGCTGGATTTATCGAAAATAGAGTATGGAAATATAAATGTACAGCTTGAGGAACTTCCGCTGTCAGATTTCAGCCAGCGCATGGAGCGGCTTTATAAGCCCATAGCTCGTGAGAAAAATATACACTTCTCGTGCCACTTAAACGGCTTGGCTGAAGATGTAATATTCAGTGACCGGTTGCGCATTGAGCAAGTACTGAATAATCTCATTTCAAACGCTATAAAATTCACTGAAAAAGGTTCCGTTGATCTCCACATTTCAAAAAAAGATACGGCTCCGAATATCGGCTCAACCCAAACAGAAACCTCTTTTATTGAATTTAGGGTGAAGGACACCGGCATTGGTATTCCCGAAGAAATTCAACCTAAAATTTTTAACAGCTATGTGCAGGCAGAGGGTTCCAAAACCCGTAAAAGGTTTGGAGGTACAGGACTTGGCTTAACCATTTCGAAAGAAATTGCACACATGTTGGGCGGTGATATTTTGCTGGAAAGCCGGGCGGGACACGGAAGTTCATTCAAATTTTATGTACCTGAAGACAGCCGCAAAGCTATATCAGACCTTCAAAAACTTGGTAAAGTTAAGCTAACTGATGAAGTTAAAAATGTACCTGAGCCTGATAAAAACGGGTCCAAAGAAACTCCGCAAACATCAGGTTCCATTTTGCTTATAGACGACAGCACCATACACAACATGGCGCTTAAGGAGTTTTTAAGCCTGAAGGTTGATACTTGCCTCACGGCAGATTCAGCAAAAGAGGCGTATGATTTATTAGAGAAACACCGTGTTGATGGCATTATTTTAGATATGTACCTGCCCGATGCGGATGGCAAGGAAGTGTTACAAAAATTGAAAGCAGATGAAAAATTCAAAGATATACCGGTCATAATTTATTCCGGTAAAAGCATGTCGGGCGAAGAGGAAAAAGTTTTGGGTAAGCAAGCTGAGGCCATTGTGCAGAAGAATGCGCTGAGCTACAAAAAACTGCTCAACATCATTTCAAATATTATGGATAAGTGAGATAAGTGAGCTGAGTATGTTTGCTTTGTGAGTAGTCCGGATAAAGCCCGTAAACAGTCTTTCTTCTGATTTCAGCAATAGATTAAAAAGAAGCGGCTATCTCTGACAAAATGTAGTTTAACAGAACAGAATTAAGTTAAATTGACTGCGCTGCTAATCAAGGGAAATTTGGTAGGTACAGGAATGATCTCCATCGGCTAAATAAGCGGTACGTTCTACATCTCCTTTAAATAATTTAGCAAAAAACTCCGCTTCCAGTTTACAAGGCAATCTGGTTTCTTTTACAGCTTCGCTGAACGGGCAGTTGCATTCTTGTACCTGAAGTTTGTTTTGGTCTTCCAGAAATCTGAACTCCGGCATAAAGCCTTCTTTTTCTAATACCTTGGTAAGTGCGTGCAGCTCTTTGTGGCGCATTTTTTCAAAACCTTCTCCCATTTTTTTTCGAACGTTTTCAAGCCGTTGTTGCCAGTAGTTCTCAAAAAAGACCGCAAGCAGCTCTTCTCCCTCATTGCTTTTAAGAAACTTAATAAGATTTCTCAATAACTGAGCTTCAGATGAAGGGAAAAGCTCGTTGCCTTTGGCTGTAATTTTATACTTAGAGCTGGGGCGCCCTCTTCCTGAACGTTCATAACTCTTTTTCAGAAAACCGTTTTGTTCAAGTTCATTAAAGTGCTGGCGCAGTGTTGCTTTAGCTAATCCTGTTTCAGTAACAGCCTCCTCTACCGAAATACTGCCATTCTTTTTAGCTAAGTAAAGCAGCTTTTTTTTCGAGCCTTTCAGAATCTTCATTGTTCTGTTCTTGATTTTACAAATTAAGCTTACGAATTCTCTGTTTTACCAATGGGTAAAAGGTTTCACGCTCCAACAATAACTGTTTTCTTACAGCTGCAAATAAGTCTTGCAAATTAGATTTAAAAACAGATAATTCCGCTCCGTTGTCTTCCGGTTCACTCAGGCCTTCCATGCTAAGCTCAATCTCTGCAATACTATCTAAAATAATGAGCTGATCTTGCTCTGTAATTTTAAGTGCCCGTTGCAGTGATTTGAAAGCACCGTATAAAATTTTCGTTTTTTTATTCTCTAACTCAATAATCAGCGGAAAAAGCTTGTCGCGTTCAAATTGTTTATACATTTCCAGTTTATCAAAAAACTTTTGGATGGTTTCTCCCTCTCGTTCAAACCACTGGAGATGTTTGCCGCTCTCTTTTTTAGCTCCCCTGAACTCTCTTCTCATCTCATCAATAAACTCTTCGGTTGGTTTATAATATGTATTCTCAAGAAAAGCGCACCACTGCTTCAGGTTTTCGTGGGGTAATTCTGTTTCAGATCCACTTTTATATAAGTTGCGGTTGGTTTTAATCCACTTAAGCAGTTCTTCTTCATTCCACTGTCTTTTAAAACATAATGCTGTTAAAGACTCATTGCCATACTTAACCGGATTCACACCAATGGATTGCAATAATTCTGTAATTCCCTCTTCCATATTGGCCAATTCTTGCACACTCACAGAAGTGGTAACAGCCGATAATCTTTGATTCATTTCAATAATTTAATTACTAAGATATTGCACGAGAAGATAGATTCTTTAGGTGAATATTAAAAATGGTTTTTACCGTTTTAAAAGTTGTGTTTTAGATCTAAGGCTCCTAATTTTGACCCATCAAATTAAGGAGATCTGAATAATGGCGTACGTAGTCACCGAAAACTGTATTAACTGTAAACACACCAATTGCGCGGCCGTTTGTCCGGTTGATGCTTTTCGGGAAGGACCTAATTTTTTAACCATAGATCCTTTTGAATGCATTGATTGCGATGCCTGCGTTTCGGAATGTCCGGTAGAAGCAATTTATCCCGATGATGAGGTTCCTGAAAAATGGGAGCACTACATTGAACTTAATGAAGAGCTCGCCGAAGCATGGGAAGATTATGTTATTAATGAAGCCAAAGATCCGCTGCCGGATGCTGAAAAATGGGCCGATAAATTCCCAAAACTTGATCAGTTAATCAGAACTCAATAAAAAAATTTCACCACAAAAAAGACAAATAACTCTGAATATGGAACAGGAATTAGACGTACGCATTATTGAACCAAAGCTGAAGCACTCAACTATTTTTAAAACCTTTGAAGAGCTGGCTAATAAAGAAGCTTTTATTCTGATAAATGATCACGACCCTAAACCCCTGCGCTTTCAAATGTTGGCAGAGAAAGGCGAAAAAGCTTTTAACTGGGAATATTTGGAAGAAGGTCCCGATGTGTGGCGTGTTCGAATTTCTAAAACATAATAAAGGCACACTTTGAATTCCGAAACGAACATACGACGCCGGGTAGCCCGGCAGTTAGCCAACGTAATTGACCCCGAACTTGGCGTCAATATTGTTGACTTAGGGTTAGTGTATGATATTATAGTTGATGATGGAAAGGTAATGGTAACATACACTACCACCACTCCGGGCTGCCCTATGCGTCGTTATCTTCAGCAGCAAATTGAGGAAGCCCTCACGCAGATAGAAGGCGTTACCGAGTCGGAAAGCAAGTTGGTTATGGAACCGGAATGGACCGTGGAGATGATTGTTCCAAATGTTGAGTTCTTCGCCGTTCCACCTCCTCACCTAAATAATTAAATCAACATTGTGAGTACATTTCGCTTTTCAAACAGGTTGTTAGGTGTTTTTCTGGTATTTGCCGGCGTGGGACTTTTATCGGCCTTGTATGCAGGATTAATTAGATTGGGAGCCATTGCCCCGAGTGCTCTCACACTTGATGGCGGGCTGCACGGGCCCTTAATTATCAATGCTTTTTTAGGCACGCTCATCAGTTTGGAACGCACGGCGGCTTTAGAAAAGAAATGGGCTTTAACGGGACCGCTGTTTTTTGCAGCAGCAGTAGCAGCCATGTTATTTATGGATATTTACTTAGGAGCCTGGCTTTTTACCATTGGCGCCTTCGCCATGTTTTTCACGCTACTGTATGTATTTTACCTTCAGCCCAAAGTGTACCATCTGATAATGGCATTGGGCGGACTTTCCCTTTTTATAGGAAATCTGTTTTTCCTGAATGGCTCTCCCGTTTTTGAGCTTGTGGCCTGGTGGATGGGTTTTCCCATTTTAACCATTTTTGGGGAACGCCTGGAGCTGAACCGAATTATGAGGCCACCAAAAAATGCTCAGTATCTTTTTGCGTCCTTCAACCTCCTTTGGATTGCAGGTGCACTGCTCATGCATTTTAGCCGCACCCATGGCATGCATCTGCTCATGCTTTCTTTAATAAGCAGCTCACTTTGGTTGCTTAAATATGACATTGCCCGAAAAACTGTAAAATCAGTTCAATGGACAAAATACAGTGCCTACTGCCTGCTATCCGGATATTTTTGGTTGTTTGCAGCAGGGGTTTCAGGGTTGATTTACGGCCTTCCCTCCGCCGGTCCCGTTTATGATGCATTATTACACATGGTATTTGTGGGTTTTGTATTTAGCATGATATTTGCACACGCTTCGGTCATCATTCCCTCCCTTTCAGGAAAAATAATCCCCTGGAGCCCTTACTTCTACATTCCCTTGGGTTTACTCCACTTAACGTTAGGAACTCGAATTTTTGGTGATTTTATGAATTTCCATACCATACGCGTTTGGGGAGCATGGGGAAATGTGGTGGCTATTTTGTTGTTTTTAGGTGGGGTTTTGGTTAGACTTATAACTCATAAACGGAGGTTGTAATGCATCAGCCTTCCGGGTTTATCTTCATAATAGCAGCCATTTATTGGATTGGTGGCGGGCTTACTATCGCAGCGATATTGATTTCTAATTCTCACAAATCAGTATCGTCTTCCATAACAGGCGATACTTTTAAGGTCACAACTCGTGAATCGCATATACAGATATTGTTTAATGTGGATTTTTGGAGACCAACTTTTAAAACCTTACCGGTATTTACCGGCAATCAAGCCGCTGCATTTTTACAAGAAAAAAACAAAGCCTACGCCACAAAATCTCGCCCGGAGCTAAACAATCGACATTATTTAGTTTGGGGAATGAGAATTATATATTGTGCTAATAAGTTAAAGAGAAGTAAAAGCACAGCAACATGAATTACCTACTAAATTTGAAAACACACTTCATGAAATGAATAAAGAATCATCCATTTTAAATGTAGAACGTCCTTTAGCAGTAGAAAAGGCTAAAGCCGATCAAATTATTGATGCGGACGTTCAATCCACAAAACTTATATTTTGGTATATATTCACATCTACCATTTGGTTAGTATTCGGAACATTAGTTGGCGAATATCTGGGCCTCAAATTTGTATGGCCTGAATTAGATAATATTTCATGGCTTTCATTCGGGCGGTTGCGGCCCATTCATACCAATGTAGTGTTCTGGGGATTTGCATCATTAGGGATGATTGCCCTCGCTTTATATGTAGTTCCCCGAACTTCTCAAAAAAAGTTACACAGCTATCCAATGGCATGGATGTCGCTCATATTTATTAACGTAGCGGTATTAGAAGGCGTAATTGCGCTGGCTCTGGGTTTCAACAACGGCGGGCAGGAATACCGGGAATTTGTTTGGCCCGCAATGGGACTTTTTGCTCTGGGGGTTATATCCGTAGCCTATAATCTATATAAAACCATTGCCGGGCGGAGAGTATCAGAAATTTATATCTCTAACTGGTACATAATGGCTGCATTTCTGTGGACTACTGCATTAGCGATTATCGCTTACTTGCCGGGTTATCAAGAAGACGGGCTTAGCCAAACGGTAATTCAAGGATATTATATGCACATGGGCGTGGGTATGTGGTTTACCCCCATGGTGTTAGGTCTTACCTATTACTTCATTCCTAAACTTTTAAATCGCCCCATTTACTCCTACTCCTTAGGTGTACTCGCCTTTTGGACTCAAATGATATTCTACACCATGATTGGTGCTCACCATTTTGTGTTCAGCCCTATTCCATGGTGGGTTCAAACCGTAGCCATTGTATTTAGTGTGGGAATGTTTGTACCCGTTACAGCCGGAACCGGAAACTTCCTGCTTACCATGCGGGGCACCTGGCGCACTATATCCCGAAGCTACACACTGCCATTTATTTTAACAGGTGTGCTGTTTTACGCCATTGTATCATATCAGGGAACGCTGGAGGCTTTTCGATCTCTTAACAAAGTGTGGCACTTTACAAACTATACGGTAGCTCACTCGCACATGAGTATGTATGGCTTTGTAGTATTTCTAATTTGGGGCGGAATATATGGATTGCTTCCGGGTCTGACCGGTAAAGAGCCGCCACAGTTAGCCGTAGGCGCTCACTTCTGGCTTGCGCTAATTGGCCTGCTCGTTTACAGCTTTGCGCTTATGATTGGAGGCACTTTGCAAGGCTTAAGCTGGATTGAAGGAAGTCCTTTCATGGAATCCGTAACCCTGATGGCACCTTACTGGGTGTGGCGGGCTATAGGTGGAACCATGATGTTCCTCTCCCATCTCATTTTCTTCTATAATGTTTGGAAAATGCGACCTGATAATATGTGGAAATTCCGATCCGATTCAGCCCAAGCTCCCCTAAAACAAACTTCAGCTCAAACTAATTAAACATCATGAAACTCAATTTTCATAAAAACCATAATTTACTTTTTGGTGTTGTATTCTGGGGCTTTGTTTTTCTGAGCCTCATAATTGCGGTATTTCCTGCCGTATGGGTGCAGGATAAAAACGAACCTTTACCGGGCAGCCAGCCCATGACTGCTTTAGAGAAAAAGGGCCTCGATGTTTTTGTAAGTGAAGGCTGCATGTACTGCCACACCCAACAAGTGCGGCCATTAGAAATGGATAAAATGTGGGGTCGCCCATCTGCTCCGGGCGATTATGCGCGCATTGGCCGGCAAGATGTATGGCGGCAAACACCGGCAGTATTAGGCAGTGCCCGTACCGGCCCTGACCTCAGCAGCATTGGAACACGCCAACCCAGTGATGTTTGGCATTATATGCACATGTACAACCCGCGTTCGGTAGTTAAAGAATCTATCATGCCGTCCTATCCGTGGTTATTTGAGGTTGTAGAAAACCCTGCAGATGACGATGTTACCGTTACTATGCCGGAAGGTTTTGGTCCTGATGAAGGCACTATTATTGCCACTCCCAAAGCAAAAGCTTTAATTGCCTATCTGCAATCGCTCAAGCAAGGATCATTAGAAGACAATTCGAATAGCAACGGAAGCGACAATGCAGGTAATCAAACTTCTTCTGCAGAGCAAACATCTGCTAAAGGAGCTACTATTTACTCTAATAACTGTGCATCTTGCCATCAGCAGAATGGAGAAGGTCTGACCGGAGTGTTCCCACCGTTAGCAGGTAATTCAGTAACAAATGCAGACGATCCCACCGAGCATATTCAGGTTATACTTTATGGGCTGCAAGGCAGAAAAATTGACGGCGTTGAGTACGCGAGTGTAATGCAGGCTTTTGAAAGCATTCTTAGTGATGAAGAGGTTGCTGCTGTAATAAACCATGAACGAACCAGCTGGGGAAATGATGCGCCCACCGTTACTGCAGATCAAGTAAAACAAGTTCGCAACAATAAAAACTTGACTAAACTACCGCCTAATTAATCATGCTTACAAGTGCACTTATATTGCTTCAAAAAGCAACTGATTTTTCTACATCAAATCAGGGACATACCTATAACCCGCCCAATGGACCTATGTACTATATAGTACTCATCGGCTCATCCTTAATTGTGTTGGCGGCTATTTATTACTCTGTGAAATGGCTTATTTGGCCCGGTGAAAAATCTGAAGATCATATAAAAAGACGAATATTAGACTTAGACTCAAAAGAATCGGACGATAACAATGAGTGAGAAAAACAATCAAATTCGTGTATATCTGGATGGAGCTGACGAACCCATCGTATCGTACCGCCCGCCGGTACGTTTCGAACTGGATACCACTCAGCTTGAAGACGGCCCACACACCTTAAAAATAGTTGCAACCGATGCAACCGGCCACGAAGGCGTTAAAACCGTTAATTTTGAAGTACGAAATGGCCCGGGTATAGATATAGACGGCCTGCAAAACAATGATATTTTAGACGGGAAAGTCCCCATTTTGTTGAATGCCTACGGAGGTGCTAAAGAACCATATTGGGAACCATCTCGTGCAGAAACTCCAACACCGGTGCCTACCTGGGCATGGGTGCTGCTTTTGGTCATTATTGCCTGGAGTGCTTTTTATATAGCCTCGCAATGGAACGCTCCTCCGGAATTTGCGGGAACCCCAACTTATAGTACTTATACCGGTCAATCTCATGCCGCACCCGTACCGGCTTCAAAAGCAAACCTTGGCGCTACTTTGTACCGCACCAGCTGCTCAAGCTGTCATCAAGCCAATGGCGAAGGTATTCCAAATACATTTCCTCCTTTAGCGGGAGACCCCGTAGTTCTTGATGACGACCCAACCCGCCATATTGAAATTATTTTGTTTGGTATGCAGGGAGAAGCCATTGAAGGGGTTGAATACTCTGCCGCAATGCCTCCTTTTGCAGAACAGCTTTCAGACCAAGAGGTAGCTGAAATTGTAAACCACGAACGCACAAGCTGGGGAAATGATGCGCCTACCGTAACGGCTGATCAGGTAAGTTCTATCAGAAATGCGGGAAACTAATGCACTTTGTGTTATAAAAAATGAGCCATTTGCCCGATATATCCACCGATGAGGACATAAAAACACTGGTGCATACTTTTTATGATAAAGTGCAGCGGAATCATCGTTTAGGCTATATCTTTAACGATTATGCTCAGGTTGATTGGGATTATCATCTGCCCCGGATGATTGATTTCTGGTCGAATCTTATTTTTGATACCGGGAGGTACAAAGGCCGGCCTTTTCGGCAGCATCAGCCCTTACCCATCCAAAAAAATGATTTCGATATTTGGTATGGCTTATTTGAAGACACCGTGGACAGCCTTTTTGAAGGCCACAATGCTGCCGCCGCCAAAACATTTGCCAAGAACATAGCCGCCTCCTTCTCCTATCGGTTTGAACTGGATGGCAGGTTTGAGAAGGAATAGTAAACACTCTGCAGAGTTTTTAAAATTTTTCAGCTTTCCTTATTGCATTAGCCCTATCAAATATTATATGCTGAGTTAAATGAGTGGGAGAACTATTATTTATAAAAATGGATTACAAAAGCCCGTTAAACAAATAATTTCACTTCATTAAGAATAAATTATTTTCTTAAAAGCGTTCAGCTTATTATGTTATATAATACACTCTCACAAAAAAACAACCTATGATGTACAACAAAAACTTAATTTTAAGCACTGTATTTGCAGGGGTATTGCTTCTGTTTAGCAGCTGTGCTGACAACAAAAAATTTGACCCAAGGACGGTAGAAGTTATCGGAGTGGAGGAAGCAGAACTTACCCTTCCGCCACATGTTCCACCTCCAATTGAGCGCGACCATGCCACTAAACTCATCGTTGACATGGAAGTGATTGAACAAGAAATGCGATTAGCCGATGGCGTACAATACACCATGTGGACATTCGGCGGATCGGTTCCCGGTACGTTTATCCGGGCTCGTGAAGGTGATGTGATTGAATTTCACCTTAAAAATCACCCCGACAACAAGCTTCCCCACAATATTGATTTACACGCCGTAAACGGTCCCGGCGGCGGAGCAGAATCGACATTTACTGCACCCGGAAGAGAAACCATATTCACCTTCAGAGCTCTTAATCCCGGGCTATATGTATATCACTGTGCAACGGCTCCGGTAGGTATGCACATTGCCAACGGCATGTACGGGTTGATTTTAATTGAACCTTGGGAAGGTCTCTCCAAAGTAGATAAAGAGTATTACGTAATGCAGAGTGAGTTTTACACCGAAGGCGAATATGGTGAGCGCGGCCTGCAGCCTTTCAGCATGGAAAAAGCTATTAAAGAAGATCCGGATTATGTAGTGTTTAACGGTTCGGTTGGCGCCATGATGAACGACAATGCCATTACAGCCGAAACCGGCGATAAAATTCGCTTATTTGTTGGAAACGGTGGTCCTAACCTGACATCTTCTTTCCATGTAATTGGTGAAATTTTTGACAAAGTATATTATGAAGGCGGAAGTATGGTGCAAACTAATGTACAAACAACGGCCATTCCCGCCGGTGGAGCCACAACGGTAGAGTTTACATCCGACGTTCCCGGAAGCTATATTTTAGTGGATCATGCTATTTTCAGGGCCTTTAATAAAGGGGCTTTAGCTACCTTAGCCGTATCCGGAGAGGAAGACCACAACGTTTTCACCGGCCAGCAGCTGGATAATGTTTATTTACCTGAAGGTGGAGCTATTCAAGAAATTCCACAGGAAAAACGAAGCGTTCCTTTAGCATCAACCAAAGAAGAGCGTATGGAATATGGGAAAAATACCTATATGTCGGTTTGCCAGGCTTGCCACATGGCGGATGGCAGCGGTATAGAAGGCGCTTTCCCTCCTATTGCTGCTTCCGATTATTTTGAAAATGACACGGATAAAGCCATCAGTGCCGTAGTGCATGGTTTGACGGGCGAAATTACCGTTAATGGAAAAACCTATAACGGCGTTATG
Source organism: uncultured Balneola sp. (assembly GCA_964505215.1). Taxonomy (GTDB): domain Bacteria; phylum Bacteroidota; class Rhodothermia; order Balneolales; family Balneolaceae; genus Gracilimonas. Next base: position 81,417 of record CAZDGU010000006.1, on the reverse strand, counting down.
CCTCGCCAAAACCTTTCGGATGAGGAAGTTGCCAACGTAATTACGTACGTGCTAAACAACTTTGACAACAAAGGCGGTGTGGTTACACCAAGCGATGTTGCCCGTGTCCGTAAGATGGATTCATAAACAGCTTATTCATTCATTATATGAACCGAATACTTAGCGGGTTGATATGTTGCTGCCTTTTCATAATCGGAACGGCAGCCATCGCTCAGCCCAAAAAAATGATGTATGTAGAAGGGGGTAATTTTATGCCCTTCTACAGCTCATCATCCGACAGTACACACGTTGAAGATTTTTACATAGATAAATATCCGGTTACGAATTCTGAATTTCTTGATTTTGTCCGGGAAAATCCCAAATGGCGTAAATCTCAGGTTAAGAAAATTTTTGCTGAAGAAGGCTACCTCCGTCACTGGTCCGGCGATTTAGAGTTAGGACCAAAATCTGAAGAAATTAAAGACAGTCCGGTAACCAATATTTCGTGGTTTGCAGCCAGGGCTTATGCCAAATGGAAAGGCAAACGCCTGCCTACTCTTGATGAATGGGAATTTGTGGCCTCTGCCAGCCGCCAAAAACCTTTAGCCAGCCGGGATAAAGAGTTTGTACAACAAATTTTAGACTGGTACTCAAAACCTAACCCAAAAACACTGCCCGCCGTTGGGCAAAACGAACCCAACTATTATGGCGTGTACGATATGCACGGACTTATCTGGGAATGGGTTCAGGATTTCAACACGGTTTTCATCAGTGGGGAATCCCGAAGCGACCAAGGGAAATTAAATCAATTTTTCTGTGCTGCAGGCAGTTCTGCCGCCACCGACGAGGACAAAGGAAATTATGCTGCCTTCCTCCGGTTTTCATTCCGCGGGAGCCTGGAAGCCAGCTATTCGGTGGGAAATTTAGGCTTTAGAATGGCCAAAGATCTTGAATAAATAATCTATTACAATGACTTCACTTACCAAACTATTCGTTTTCAGCATTTGTATTCTCACCCTATTTTCGTGTTCGCAAGAATCCTCTAAAAAAGCGGAGCAGCCCGAAGAATCCATGAACATGGAAATGGATCACTCAGCACATGCTGAAATGGAAATGGGAGCTGCCGAGCCTTCCGATGTATCTATTTATAATGTGAGCAGCGTTTGGAAAAATCGAGACAATGAGGAAATTGCACTTAAAGATTTAAGCGGTAAAGTACAGGTAGTGGCTATGGTTTATACGCATTGTGAGTACGCGTGCCCCCGCATTTTAGCAGACATGAAACGCATTCAGCGCGAACTTATCGCAGAAGAATTAAAGCATGTCAACTTTCTGATTGTAAGTATTGATCCTGAGCGGGATACCCCGGAGCGTTTCCAAAGCTTTGCTGATGAAAATAATTTGGAGCAGGAAAACTGGACCCTCCTCAACGGAGACCAAGGCGATATTTTAGAATTATCTGCACTTTTGGGTGTGAAGTATAAGCGGGTAAGTGAAAATGATTTCACACATTCCAATATGATAACCGTCCTGAATAAAAAAGGAGAAGTGGTTCATCAGCGGCAAAAGCTGGGAGATCAAATGGATCAGATTTTAGCTCACGTTAGAGCTGCTATATAAACGCTTCCATTAGATTTTCAGGCCTATATAAAAGTCTGCCTTTCATCAATCTGACTTAATAACTTACTTAAAGAGATCAGCATATTCTTTTTAAAAATGACTTTTCATGGCCTTGGTTTACTCCTTATATTTAGGGTTTGTCATTTCGTGGCTAAAAGCAGTACGAAGTCTGTAAGTCAACCCTAAAAAGGATAATCCAATTAGCTCCAAATCTTCCGCTTCATCGCATCGCTACCTGTTAGTTTTTGGTATTTTATTTATTGCTTTAACCATGCGCTCGCCCTTATCAGGCGTAGGTCCTCTTACAGAATTTATACAAGAATCTCTGGGCCTTTCACACAGTATGATTGGCCTTTTAACCACTCTGCCACTGCTGTGCTTTGCGGGACTTTCAGGCTTCATTTTATACTTCACGCAGCGCTGGGGGCTCGAATCTACCATTGCAGGAGCGCTCGCAATTCTCACCATCGGCACCTCCATGCGGGCCATCGCTTTTATTCCATCGCTCTACCTCGGAACTCTGTTTATAGGTATTGGCATAGCCGTAGTAAACGTGCTGCTCCCCGCTATCACAAAGCGTGATTTTCCAGAAAAGTCCGGAGCTATGACCAGCATGTATTCAGGTTTTATGGGTATTGGAGCCACCTTGGGAGCCGGTTTAAGCGTACCGTTGGCCTTGGCCACAAACTGGCAGTTTTCTTTAGGAATCTGGGCCTTAATTCCATTTATCGGGTTTATACTCTGGATTCCACAGCTCAAAAACAGAACTATGCCTAAAGCTCCGGTTCACATTCTAAAATCGTTTAAAATTTTAGGGACCTCAGCAACAGCCTGGCAAATTGCATTTTTTATGGGATTGCAATCTTTCATTTTTTATGCCGTACTCGCCTGGCTTCCCGAAATATTAATTGAACGCGGAATGAGCGCCGCCAAAGCCGGATGGATGTTATCCATTTCCCAAGGAACCGGCATTTTGGGCTCCCTATTTTTACCCACTCTGGCCGGCCGATTTTATGATCAGCGAAAAATTGTTCTCACCACTACCCTTTTAGAAATTGCGGGTATCATCGGACTGATAGTATCGGGCAATCAATCAGTAGCCGTGTGGATTGGATTGTTAGGTTTTGCATTAGGAGCTAACTTCGGCATAGCTCTTTTGTTGATTGTTTTGCGCACCGACTCTACCGAACTGACAACCGGATTATCAGGCTTAGCTCAATCTGTAGGTTATTTTATCGCTTCTTTTGGTCCCGTTGTGTTCGGTTTCATTCACGACTATACTCACAGCTGGAACATCCCACTCTACACCATGATAGTTATCGCCAGCCTGCAGCTGATGGCCGGTTTAGGCGCCGCTCGTCCAAAAGTAATTTCGGGGTGAAGGTTATAGAGTTTCAGTTCGGCCAAAGATATACTTGATATTTATCCTCTTTCCGCGCGAAATGTAAAACTTAATGCTCTGCCTCAAGCTATATATAGATAGAAAAATGAGCTGTATTGAGGTTAGAATTATTAGAGATTCCGGTATGAGCTAATCCGATAGTTTGAGGTGGAGCCTCGATAGGGCATTCCGCAGCAGAGCAGCCGGAACGAGGGTAAATCACATCATAACTAAAAGCACATATCGGGTGGCGGAGGCAATCAGGATGGCGGCTGTGAAGCTTAGCAGCGTGCCCAGTAGTACGTACTCCGAAATCAGGCGCTGATTTGAGGAAGAACTGAATCGCAAAATTGATTTTGCTGCTATTAAAAATCCTACGCCCGTGTAAGCATCAACCAAAACAAAAATGAAGATAAGCGTACGTTCTAAATACCCAATCCATTTTCCGGCTTCCGGAAGGTGATCTTCATCATTCGGGATTTTCAGCTTCCATTGTTGAAATATTTGCTGAATGATGACGCTGCTGGGCCGATACAGCAGCAATATTCCACTAAATACGATTAAGAAAGCAGATAATGTAGTTTCTGATAGCAATTCCGCCCAGGGGAAATCAGCATACAACCAAAAAATGATACCGGCTATCACCAGCAAATGCGCCAGCTGGTCGGCCACAAATGGGCCGGGATGACGAATTTCCTTTCCCTTAACCAAACTTTCCTTCACGCCGTCAATCAGATAATGTGAAATCACCGTAACGGCTCCAATCCACCACACATTTGCATTCCATTGAAAACATAAAATAGTAGCCAATATTCCGGCAATAATGGAGTGCAGCACCAGTCCACTGCTTCTCCAGCCCTTCTCCTTTTTTTGCTGAACCATGGTATTCGTCTGAAAAACGAAATCAGTAAGAATGTGTGCGAGCAGTAATCCAAATAGCGTATTAATCATCATTCTGCTCCGTTTGGCTCATTTTTTCAATGATTTGTTCATACCGATTCAAAAATATTTTAAGACCGTTCCAACAGGCTTGCCGGCTGTGCTGATTAACGGCCGACTGCGAGATACCCAGTTTATCTGCAATAACTCGCTCTGTTTTTCCCCATAATTTATGATATAAAATACCGGCCGAAGTAGGCGTCCACTGCTCCATAATATATTCCAGCAGGCTAAGCTCTGTATTAAACTCACTATTTCGGTCATCATACTCTGTTCGTATGCCGATGGTAACATTTTTAGCCGTAATAGCATCCAAAGTACGACCCGAGTACACAAATGGTGGCTCATTCGTAATCCCGCTTTTCACCTCACCTTCTACATCAGCAACACCTAATGCTAACCTGAAGTTATATTCCACTTTCTGTCCTCTGCGCTCCTGTGGCGGTGCCAGGCTGTTGATATACGTTCTGATTATAAAAAGTACGGAAAGCGCAGTCTGTGCATTCTCAACTAAAATCTGGAAGGCATCACCCCTGTACAATTCGTACTGCGTGATATGCTCCTCGTCTTTTAAAAGCTGAAGGATATCCTTTAATCGATCAATCACCGTCTCATAAGCTTCCTCCCCAAGCCGGGTTGAATTGATTAAATCTCCGGTAATTACTGCTTTCATACTCATTATTCTAATATGAAGGTTATAGTGGTTTTAGAGAATGTAATATAAGTCAAATAACTTATCAAATACTTTTATAAGCCATTAAGCTTATAAACACCGTTATAAGCCTTGCAGCTTATACAGTGCCGGCATATTCGGTTTATTAAAAGCCATGCATCCACAGCTAAAATTCAGAGATAATCCAAGGTAAACATCAGCATGGCGAAGTCTCATAATGCTGCAATTAAGTATCATATTTTCTGATTAAAAATTTATTTCGTGAACTTCACCGGATATTCATATTGCATGGTTATCATAGAGCAAAACAAGAAACCAAAACACATATAATTAAGATAAAGTTGTCTTAATACTTTAAACATCACAAACTTAATGAACATGAAGAACTTAAAAGTAATATTAGCCTTAGCAGTATTAGCTTCTACCCTCTTAGGAACCGGTATTGTTTCTGCTCAAGATACCTCAAAAGACTTAGAGGCAAAATTTCAAGTTGATGGCCGCTGGTACGGTTTACCGGAAGCCGAACTTTTTATGGAAGATTATGACGGCCCTCCCGTAGTTGGAGAATATGTAAGCATGCTTCCAAACATTGCTACCCTGCCCGAAGGTAACCGCGTGCACCATGTACGAATGGATATTCTGGCTCAGGAAATTGAAGTTGCCGAAGGCGTGCGTTACGCAGCATGGACATTTGGCGGAACCGTTCCCGGCCCGGTTTTACACGTCCGTGAGGGAGATAAGGTAGTTTTTACCATGAAGAATCGAAGTGATGAAGCAGTAGATATTACCGCACCTATGAAAGGGAATGCTCCTTTCCTTCAGCAATTAGCCATGTCTAAATTGCAAAAGCCGGTGGGTGAAGAAGCCCCGATGATGCACTCTATCGACTTTCACTCCGGTACCGTAGCCGCCTCCGATAAGTGGAGATCTGTGCCTCCGGGAATGACGATTCGTTTTGAGTGGATTGCTAACTACCCGGGTGTTCATATTTATCACTGTGGTGTTCCTCCGGTACTGCAACACATGGCCATGGGACAGTACGGGATGGTTATTGTATCGCCCAAAGAAGGTTACCCAACCGATTATGCAGTAGATAAAGAGTTTGCAATCGTTCAGTCCGAGTTTTATCTGAAGAAAGCAGATGGCAGCGACTTACACGAATTAGATTTTGACGCCGCTGATTTAAAGCATCCTTCCATTGTTGCTTTTAACGGACACCAAAATGCTTTAATGGACAATCCCATGGAAGTTGAAGTTGGCGACAGAGTACGCTTGTATATGCTGAATGTTGGCCCAAATGATGTTTCGAGTGCACACGTAATTGGCGGGATATTTGACCGCGTGTATTACGAAGGGAACTTGAAAAATGAATGGCATGGAATGCAAACGGTATTATTAGGTGCAAGTAACGGAGCCGTGATGGAGTTCATTGTTTCCGAACCGGGAGAATATGTACTTGTAGATCATGAAATGGCCGATATGCAGAAAGGTGCAGCCGGAGTGTTTATTGCAAAACCTAAATCAAACTAATCTTAACTCAGCAGATATCAATTTTAATTATAAAAATTCAGAACTATGAAATTAATAAAAAGCATATTTTCCACCCTCATAATAACCATACTGTTAACAAGCGCCGCTTTTGCACAAGGCACGGCAGATAATCCCAGGGTAATAGAAGTAGTGGGTACCGACAACATGAAGTTTGACGTAACCACCATGAATGCCCAGCCGGGAGAAACCATTAAAGTAGTGCTAAAAACGGTTAGCAGAATTCCTAAGCAAGCAATGGCACACAACATTGTATTTCTACATGCAGGAGTGGATATGAAGGCTTTTGTGAACGCCTCTGCTAAAGCAGCCGACAACCAATATATTGCCCCTGAATTAGAGGACCAGGTTCTGGCAACTACCGATTTAGCCGGCGGTGGCGAAACAGTGGAGGTTACCTTTACTGTCCCTATGGAACCCGGCAATTATGAGTACGTTTGCTCATTTCCCGGCCACTTTTACGGTGGTATGAAAGGCGTGCTCACCGTTAAAGAAATTGGCAGCTAAGCTTTAAAACAATTCATTTAAAACAAAAGGCGACTCTGTATAGCAGAGTCGCCTTTTTTTATTTAAACAACCGGGTGATTTTATAAATCCTGAGTTCAAGTAATAGTAATATTGTCAAACATCACTTTACATTTTTAGCATAAGTTAAACTATCTAAAATTTAAGGAAGGCCTGCATGCACTGAATTTTTAAGTTAAACCAAGTCTGTATATTTTATAACCATGATTTTAATTGTAGATACCATGAATATAATGCACGCTTTGGGTCTGAATAAAGACAAGCAAAACGGTATCATTCAGCTGATATCTTTGGTGGAACAGCATGAATTCATAAAAAAATACAGACAATTATTTTTTATGGTTGATGGCTATCCTTTTCCCATTCCCGTGCGTAAAAAAGGCATGCACTTCCGCTTTAGCCGGCACCAGGAAGCAGATAAACTCATAATTGAAAAAGCTAAGAAGTCAGCACCTGAAAAAGTATGTATTGCCACCTCCGATAACGGTATAAAACAGGCATTAAAAGGATTAAATATCGAGTTTGTTAATGCTGCTTCTTTTAAAGCTTCCAAATCGCCCAACAAGAAGAACAAAAAATCTGACTACTCAGGCGAACCCAAGCCACAAGAATGGGAATCCTGGCAAGAAAAATTAGCCAGATTAAGGTTTGAAGGTGATTCTTAGGCTTAGAGTAATACAGTACTCGTAATTATCCGTTACTCACTTTTTTAGACAGCACCCTAAAACACCCTCTATTTAGCTGCTAAATGGCTATACACTTAATCTTAAAAATTAGAGTCACTCTTTGGCCAGTAATCAGAAGAGATGAGATTTGCTTGTCAGTACCCATTTAAAACAAAAAAGCCTTAAACGTATATTTTTAAAAACGTTTAAGGCTTTTGAAGTGCTCCCCGGGCTGGATTCGAACCAGCGTCCCGACAGCAGTCGGGATAACAGTCAACTGCTCTGCCACTGAGCTACCGAGAAATGTACTCTTCTATGTCAATTTCTCCCTCTATTAACAAGCGGATCATCTTTTTACTTTTCCAGCTTTTTACCTTGCGTTCTGCTGAAAGTGCGCGTTCTTTTTTATCAAAAGCATGCGTATATACAATTTTCCAAGGCCTATAGCGCTTTGTGTAGTTATTCCGGTCATCCGTATTATGAAAATAACAGCGCCCTTCTGGATTGTTAGACATCCCTGTGTAATAGGATTCCTTAATCTCGGATTGAAGTATGTAAAGGTAAAAAGTCATCTATAAAAAAAGGACTGACCGGCATACGCCAATCAGTCCTTCTATAATTAATTTATTTAGCTCCCCGGGCTGGATTCGAACCAGCGACCAATTGATTAACAGTCAACTGCTCTGCCACTGAGCTACCGAGGAATTTCAGTGTGTATGTCCCTCTCTCAAGGGAGCGACAAATATAATCACTTTAACCAACTACTATCAAGATGAATTTTCACTTTTTATAGAAAACTTTTTCAAGCACTAAACCATGGCCCGGAGCCGTATAAGTGGGTATTTTAGTGTTTTCCAGGTTTAAAACTTTTTTAAAATCATCAGCTTCCATTTTTTCCTGTGCTACACGTACCATTGTACCTACCAAACGGCGCACCATATTGCGTAAAAATCGGTTGGCTCTTATTCGATATCGAATTACTTCTCCATCAATTTCGAAGACTGATTTGTCGATCGTACATAGGGTGGTGTAATTGTCTTTGTTGTATTTAGAGAAACCCGAAAAGTCATGTTGACCATAAATTTCTTCAGCAAGCTTGTTTAAAATTTGGGTATCGGCCGGATGCTGAAGCATCCATGCATGGTGCCGGCGAAGCGGCATATTTCGTTGAATAAAAGTGTACTCATATTCCCGACTCTCCGCATCAAAGCGGGCATGGAATTCGTTAGAAACGGGACTGTAGGAAACCACTTGTATTTTTTCGCCAATCAGGCCATTTACACCCTGAATCACCTTTTGCAAATTCACCTCTTCCGGAATATCAACATGTGCCACTTGTCCGCGAGCATGCACGCCGGCATCGGTTCTCCCCTGTCCAATCAGGTCGATGGGCGATTGTAATATTCTTGAAAAAGCATCTTCCAAGCTTTGCTCCACCGTAATTTCATTGGGTTGAATTTGCCATCCCGAAAAGTCGGTTCCGTCATATTCTATCGTCAACATATATCTTTGCATATCCCAAAGATACCAAAGATGCGGGATTTAGAGTATTGATGTTCTGTAACAAATTGTTCATTCCCGAGTACTCGGGAGTTGTTCGGTCTATCGCAAATCACTGCGTAAAAAGCTAAAGGCTGGATTCCACCATTCCGACCTCCGCTGTCTCCTCCTTCGTAAAGAGGACGCGTTGATATATAGCTGTGTTTATTCGATTTAAATAGTTTTAAAGTGTTTCCCTCGCTCCAAAAAGAACATACCGCACCTACGGCGCGGCCACTCGTTATCTGTTTGAGTTTATACAAACATACTGCTCTGATGGAGCAGTGTCCGTCCCATCGGGACGGTATGTTTGTATAAAAGCACATAAGGCTCCACAGCCCTGCTCCGGCGGAGCAGTACCGAGCCGAGATCAGACGGTGTTAGTGTAGTTTTTCAGAGAATTATTTTTACTAATCCTGAACATCCACAAAATCTTGACCAACCCCGGTTCAAAATGAAGATGTTGGCAAAGCGAGCGTTGATAAAGCTTGCAGTCCCATTCCCGAGATTGCTTCGGCGTTTGAGATAAAAGACACAGATCTGCAAACGGCGCCTCGCAAAAGTAGCTTTTCGGCTGATTGAGTACCTTATTCGAACAACCCAACCCTAATACATCGATCAGGCGGGCAATCCGTCAGATCGAATCCAAAATGGTAATTACCTCCCTCTCGGTCTGCCGGCTCAAAGCTGGCTGGACGTTTGTTTGAGCCGAGAAAACGAACTTCGCATTCCCATCCCGGTTTCTTATTATCTGCTTTCCGACTTTTTTAAAATTCAATTAACTGCTCATGAAATTTTCCCGCGCTATCACTCGAAAGCCCGCTCCTTCTTTAGCAAAGGGCATAACGGAAGCCAATCTTGGTACGCCGGATTACAAAACAGCACAAAAACAGCATCATCTATATATAGAAGCTCTTAGAAAGCTGGGACTAAAGGTTGAAGTTTTGCCTGAAGACGCAGCTTTTCCGGACTCTGTTTTTGTGGAAGACACAGCTGTATGTACGCCTAAATTTGCTCTTATCAGCCGTCCGGGCGCTTCTTCACGCCGGAAGGAAATTGATTCTATTCAACCTGTACTTGAACAGTATTTTGACGAGATTAGGAAAATTACGGCGCCGGGTACCTTAGACGGTGGCGACGTGATGATGGTTGAGGATCATTATTATATTGGACTTTCCAATCGTACCAATGCGGAGGGAGCTGAGCAGTTTATTGGCTTTTTGGAACATTTTGGCTACTTGGGTTCCGTGGTTGAAATGGAGCACATGTTGCATTTAAAAACGGGGCTTTCATATCTGGAACATAACAACCTGCTTGTTTTTGGTGAGTTTGCGGAACGGGATGAATTCAAACCATTTAATCGTATTCTCATCCCGGATGAAGAATCCTATGCCGCAAATTCTCTTTGGATAAACGATACCGTTTTGGTGCCTGATCATCACCCCAAAGCAAAACAGCTGATTGAAGAGGCCGGATATAAAACCATCAGCCTTCCTGTTTCTGAATTTCAAAAACTGGATGGCGGATTGAGCTGTCTTTCTCTTCGGTTTTAAAAAAATTAGAGGTACTGTTTTCCCAAATGCTGTCACTTAGCCATTAACTTCTTTCCCATTAGGCGCTTGCGGAAGAACCACACAAGGGCCAAACCAACGCCCCACTGCAGTGCCACCGTTGCTACAGAAAATGGACTTAACGGATTGAACCAGGTATCAGGTGCATAACTTGACACGCTTAGGTAGGTCCACCAGGTTAGCAGCGTCACAACTTCAATAGGCACTACATATTTGATTATGATTTCCCACCAGGGACCTAAAGTTGTGGTACGCTCTTCGGTGTTGATAAGCTCGGTACGGAATTTCTTAGTTCCATATTTAATAGCTGCATAGGAAACCAGCGCTCCGGAAACCATCAGTCCAATGCCCCACACAAAATCCTGATTGGCAAAAAAGGTAAGGTTTAATGCCGACGGTAAGCCAAAACCAAAACCGGCCAGGCATATAACTTTAGTAGCTCGCTTTCTGTTTGCTCCCATATCTACAAAAACTTTTACGGCCATTTCAATCATAGAAATAAGAGAGCTGAATGCGGCAAAAGTCAGTCCTAAGAAAAAGAGAATAGCAAAAATGCCGCCACCGCCCATGGTTGCAAAAAGCTGGGGCATCCAAATAAAAGTCAGTCCGGTTGAAGCCGGGCCGGAGGTTTTCATGACGTCTAAAATTTCACTACTTCCCATATCACCGCTTAAGGTTCCAAAAACGGTGGAAAAAATGATAATAGCCGCTACTAACGAAACCATATTATTACCAATCCCTGTTTGGAAGGCACTGATAGTAACATCATCTGTTTTGCGCATATAGGCGGCGTAGGTTAGGATGAGTCCCCATGCGGCGCCGGTATCCCAAGCGTTTTGGGTGAGCGCTTCGAGCCATATTCCGGGACTTTTCAGCGTTGCCCAATCGGGGGTAAACAAATATTTAAGGCCCAGCTCGCTGCCTTCCAGCGAAAGTGATTTCACCAGTGATACAATCAACACAAGCAGCAAAGAGGGAATAAGCACTTTGTTCACTTTCTCAATAGAAGAAATACCTTTAATAACTACAAATCCTCCCAATCCCATAATCAACCCATGCCCAATAACCGGCCAGTTTGAGCCTTGGAAACCTTCCCAGATGCCGGTGGCCTGCTGCAGATCGGCCGGCAGAGCGGTTGTTATTGAAGTCACTAAATAATACAGGCACCAGCTGGCAACTACGCTGTAATAAAACATAATAGCAGTAGCTACAAAGGCTACAAAGCCACCCAGCCAGCCTTTCTTTTCTCCTATTAATGCCACGAATGAACCGACCACGCCTTTACGGCCTTTCCGGCCCATGCCGTATTCTGCAATCATCAGGGGAATAGACCACAGCAGCAGAAAGCAAACCCAGGCAAATAAGAACGCACCGGCTCCTGCCTCTCCACCATTTTGGGCAGCTATTCGCGGAAATCGCCAAATATTACCGGTTCCAATTGCTATTCCTAATACACTGAGTATTAATCCCAGCTTGGATGAAAATCGTTCTTTTGTATTTGACGACATGCAAAATTATTTAAAGTTAACAATAGAAGAGGCTCAATCTCGTATTAGCTGCGAGAAGTTGATAATTCTTCTGTATCTTAGATTTTGATTATATAATGGCTGTGCTTATAATTGCGAGCCTATCTTAAAATGTTATCATCCAATATCCAAAATTTTTTTGAGCAGCTAATCTTTTTTACATATGCTATCAGACCATAAAAAGACCAATAGGTATCTCGCTTTATTCACCTTTATTGTCTCTCTCGTTGTTTACACCCTAACTATGGCCCCAACGGCCAGCTTTTGGGATGCGGGTGAGTTCATTGCCGTAGCTCACGGTCTTCAGGTAAACCACCCTCCGGGAGCCCCCTTTTACTCTATAGTAGGCCGCATTTTCTCAATGTTTATGCCAACAGAATATGTGGCCCTAAGCATCAACTTTGTAAGTGCCCTTACTTCGGCTCTTACGGTTATGTTTTTATACCTCATCGTAGTTCGGCTGGTGCGCGAATGGAAAGGAAATCCAAATGAAATGGATTCCATGAGTAAAATTGGGATGTATGGCGGAGCCTTAGTCGGTGCCCTTACCTTTATGTTTACCGATACGTTCTGGTTTAGTGCGGTTGAAGCTGAAGTGTATGCCATGTCCATGTTTTTTACTTCCATTGTGGTGTGGCTTGCGCTAAAATGGGCTGAAAACCATGATGAACCCTACAGCGAGCGCTGGTTAGTGCTTATTGCCTATCTGTTTGGTTTGGCCATAGGCGTTCACCTGCTGAACTTACTGGCTATATTTTTTGTGGCGCTTATTGTGTATTTCAAGTTGAGAGAGTTTGAGTGGAAGTCGTTTTTGTTGGTTGGCGTTGGTTCGGTGATTGCCTTTTTTGCCATCTATCCGTTTACCATTCAAACCATTCCTACTATTGCAAACGGGGTTGATGAAGCTACTTACGGACTGATAGGACCGCTTACGTTCATATTCTTATTTATGGCCGCCGTTGCGTATGCCGTTTATTATACACATAAGCACAAAATGCGCATCGCTAACATTGTGGTTATTAGCTATGCTATGATCTTAATCGGGTTTTCTTCCTACTCGGTAATTATGATTCGCTCTATTGCTAATCCCCCCATTAACGAAAACGATCCTGCAACGGTAGAAGCTTTTATCAGCTACTTGAAACGAGAGCAGTACGGAGCTACGCCTATTTTAAAAGGACATAATTTTGATAATACAACCGGACAAATTGACCGTTCTTCTGAGAAATGGTTCCCTCGCCGTTACTCGCCGGCTCCCAATCACTTAGAATATTATGCACAGTACGACTCTGACTGGTCCTATTTCTGGGATTATCAGGTAAACCACATGTATATACGATACTTCAACTGGAACTTTATTGGCCGCGAAGCTGATATCCAGGATGCCGGCTGGCGATCCGGTTTCAAGGAGCCGGCTTACCCCAATAATATGGCCAGCAATGCGTATTATTTCATTCCGTTTCTGTTGGGTTTAATTGGAATGATTTTTCACTTCAGTTCGGATTGGAAGCGAGCATTGGCTATTCTGGCACTGTTTCTGGTTACCGGTCTTGCCATTATTGTATTCCTGAATCAACCTCCCTATCAGCCCAGGGAGCGAGATTATGCCTATGTAGGCTCATTTTTTGCCTTTTCAATATGGATTGGTTTGGGGGTAACCGGCATCATCGAGATGCTCAAGAATTATGTTAATAATAAAATATTGGGTTATGCCATAGTTGCCCTAACCTTATTAGCATCGTCGGTTTGGATGGGCTACCAAAACTGGGACGACCACGACCGAAGCAACCGCTACGTTGCCCCTGATTATGCGCGTAACCTGTTAGAGTCGGTTGCGCCCAACGCAATTTTATTTACAAACGGAGATAACGACACTTTCCCACTCTGGTACGCTCAGGAGGTGGAAGGCATCCGAACCGATGTGCGCATTGTATGCCTGAGCCTGCTGAATACTGACTGGTATATTAAACAGCTGCGGGACCAATGGTGGCACGAATCAGCTCCCCTCCCAATTTCTCTAACCGATGCAGAAGTAGAGCGCGCAACGGCCGGCATTAGCCAGTGGCAGCCGCAAACGCTGGAAATACCGGTGGATAAAGAAATGCTGAAAGAAGCTTTTTCCGGCGATCGCCAATACAAAGAAAATATTGGAGTGAAGCCGGATACGGCACTGCCTATTTTCCAGTCAGGAACTGATTTTGAGATGCCGGTAGATTCGCTGGATGATGTCGTGAGATGGAAACTAAACGGCCGTTATTACGGAAAAGACCAGCAGGGACAAGACATCTACTATCTTCAGGTGCAGGATCACTTAATTTTAGATATTCTGAAAACCAACCGATGGTTACGTCCGGTGTATTTTGCTAATACCGTTTCGAGCCAGAGTCAGCTTAACCTGCAAGATTATTTCCGTACGGAAGGAAAAGCCTACCGTGTAGTTCCCAAAAACTTTGGAGCCGGTCCGGAGGGACATTTAGATATTGATATTTTCACCGATCGATTAGAAAAATTCCAGTTCCGCGAGTGGAATAATCCGGACGTTTATTTTGATGAAAATATCCGCAGAATGCTCAGTAACTACCGCTTCAACTTTATGTCGTTAGCCATGAAGTACCGCGAAGTCGGTAAAGTGGACAGTGCTCAGTATTGGTTGAAGTGGGGTGAAGAACGCGTTCCATTCCGACCGGATGAGCATAATCAATCGCTCAAGCTTTTATATGCCGTTCGCTACACGCAAGTTGGCCTTCATGAAGATGCTGTTCGATTATCTGAAACCGCACAAGAGCCACTGCTGCGTCAGCTGAGATCAAGCATGAATCAGTTCTCTGACTTAGAAGCTAAGTTTAATGCTCTGAATGCAGAACTTGAGGCCGCAAAATCGGTGGGTAATATTAAAAAACAGCGTAAAATTCGTCCGCAGCTTCAGCAGCTAAACAGCCGGGCTGAGCAGGTAATTGGCAACATTCAATCAACCCGGCAATCGCTGGTGCTAACCCAGTACAGCTATTTCCAGGCCGGAAATACTGAACAAGCCACCGCACTGGCCGAAGAAGTAAACGGTTTAATTGGCGGAAGCTTCCCTCCTATACCGGCTAACAGGGAAGAAAATGATCGCGAAATTGCACGCTATGGAATCAATTAAAGTGAGGGTTTTGCGAGGCCGCCGGTTTCGCAAAACCTTTGCTATGTATTTCATTTAAATTTTAGTTTTTGGCTGCGTATATTTCAGCACATAAAATACTTGCTTATGATTCATCAGTTCACAACCGAAAATATTGACGCCATCGGCGAAGTGCTTGGCACCTCAGCCAAACCTTTGGGTAATGATGTATTCCGCTTTGAGGTAAAAAACGAAGAAGACCCTCGAAAACTCGCCCTTGAAATTCACCTCGGCTTAGACGTTAACGGTGAGCAGATGAACATGGTTTCTGTGTATGCTTATAACACTTTTTTGCAGCTGCACAACTGCACGGCTTTTGTAGCCAGCGACATTTTACAGCAGGTTACCTTTTTTGGCAAATCAGGAGAGAAAACTTCCGGGCTGATTGTTGAAAAAACAGCAGGTTGTAGCTTATACGCAAATGTTGATAATGCCATTTTAAGTGGAGACTTCACCCAGCTTCCCGAAGACTTAATGATGTGCGGCATCGCCCTCTCGCTCACCGAATCTATGGATGACGATTTCACGTTTTAGGATCTCCTGCTTTGACTGCTTCCGCTCCTTCACCTCTTCAGTTTTTTAATGACAGCGGAGAGCCTGTTCCTCTTAGTGAAAATGATGCGGCGGCTATTCTCAAGTTGGTTTCTGAACAGGAGAACGCCACTTTTTCTTTTGTAGAGCTGGTTTATGTAAATGAAGCTGAAATAGTACGCATAAATACAGAACACCTTGGGCGGAGTTATGTAACCGATACCATTTCATTTCGGTATGATGAGGATTCACATCCGGCAGAAAATCCCGGCATTGAAGGTACTTTATTTTGCTGTGCGCAACGGATTAAGGAACAAGCTGCAGAATTCGGCGAACCGGTTGAACGTGAGTTTAAAAGAATTTTTATACACGGGCTGCTTCATCTAATTGGTTATGAGGATGATACACCGGAGCTGAAAGCTGAAATGAGCAGGCTGGAAGACACGTATTTAGCTCTTTTTAAAGCTAACAATTAGCAATTTTTTGCGTACATCAACGGCAAAAACAAGATGGCGAAAGAAGATTATACCGACATTGTAAAAACACGCAGCAAGCAATACGGCTCACGCCTTTGGGAACTCATCCGTACGCAAGTAGATAAGCATTCTGCCCGGCAGGAAGATAAAACGCCCGCTCCCGTTCCTCCAAAAAATGTAAGTGAACATCGGTGGTTTCTGCACCTCCTTTTCGCCGTTCCCTACGTATTGGTTCTCACATTTGTAATTTCATTCTTTTGGGATTTTGACGGGATGTCGGCCACTTGGTTTGGTATTCATTTTTCGTTTGAAGGACTGATGCGCATTGTCAGCATTAGCGGACTTATCGGCTTTTTGACCAACTGGCTGGCTATTACCATGTTGTTTCGCCCAACGCATAAAAGACCTTTACTGGGGCAAGGTCTTGTGCCTGCTCAAAAAGACCGCATTGCTTACCGGCTGGCACGGGCGGTTTCGGAAGATCTCATCAACCCGGATATCATCAAGCAGAAAATTCAGCAGTCGCAGGCCATTTCCAAATACCGGGAAAAGGCAACCGTTTATGTGCGAAATATTATAGATGATCCGGAATTCAGAACGAATCTCAAGGCGCTGGTAATCAGCTACGTGGATGAAATGATTGCAGATCCGGAAGTGCGTTCATCCATTGCCAAAAAGCTGATTCAGCAAATTGATAAAGCCGTTGATCAGAATGCTTTCGAGAAAGTAGCGCTGAGGGCATACAGCTTTCTGAAAGGACAAGAAATGCAGGATTTAGTGGAAAGCGCACTTGTTAAGCTGCCAACCGGCATTGAGCAGGGATTAAACAATCTGGATGTGTTTTTAGATGAACTGCCCGCCCAGCTGGACGACCATGCTCCCATCATAGAAGAAATGGTTACTAATTTACTGTACCGCCTCATCAATCAACTGGATGTGCAGGCGCTGGTGGAAGATAATTTGCGGCAGTATGACGAAAAAAAGCTGGAAAACCTGATTAAAAACGCCAGTAACGATCAGCTTCAGTACATTCAGTATTTGGGCGCTATTTTAGGTACTTTTGGCGGACTCATTATTTGGGAACCTTTAGCGAGTCTCGTTGTTTTGACATTAATTATTACCTTAACCGTTGGAGCAGATTTCATTTTGCTAAAAATAAAAACACCGTAATTTTCGGCGGTCTTTTCACATTTAACAGCAATTACTTAAACGATATTTATTTTATGAATAGCATCACAAAACTTTCTACACTTCTTTTCCTGCTCATTTTCTCGGTAAGCTGTGCGGGCACCAAATCTACCACTTCCGAAAAGCCCGATGCTCCGGATAAAACGGAAACCGCCGTTCCCGAAACGGAAGAAATCACGGCTACCGAAACCTGGCACCTCACCCCTGCTAATGCTTCGCCATACTATGGAACCGGCGTTGAAAAAGCCTATACCGAGCTGTTAGCCAATCAAACCCCAAAAGAGAAAGTAATTGTGGCCATCATTGATTCGGGAACAGATATTGAGCACGAAGATTTGAAAGCCAATATTTGGGTGAATGAAAATGAGATTCCAAACAACAATGCCGATGATGACGGAAATGGCTACGTGGATGACATCTATGGCTGGAATTTTATTGGCGGCCCCGACAGCACGCACGTTAAAAAAGACACCTATGAGGTAACTCGCTTGTACGCCAAGTTAAGCGAAAAATACGAAGGGCTTTCTGCTGATTCTGTAGCTGATGCGCAACAAGAAGAGTTTGCATATTTTCAGGAAATAAAGAAAGCCTATGAGCGTCGGGTTGAGAAAAATAATCAAGAAATGCAGCAGATTGGTCAGTTTTTGATGGCTATCGGGTCTATCAAACAAGTGCTGAATATTACCAACATTGATTCTGTTTCCATTGATGAACTTCAGCTTAGCGAAAGCGAAGGTCCGCAATTAGCCCAAGCCAAGCAGGTGATGCTAAATGTGAAACGCAGCGGTATTAAAGAGTCTGATCTTGCGGATGCTCAGGAATATTTTGAGCACGTTCAAGGTTTGGCTGATTACGGCTTAAATCCGGAGTTTAATCCTCGGGATATTGTTGGGGATGATTACGATGACCTCAGCAATCGTTTTTATGGAAATAACGATGTAAGTGGCCCATATAACGACCATGGAACACATGTTGCCGGCATCATTGGCGCTGTTCGGAATAATAATATCGGCGCATTGGGAATTGCCTCAAATATTGAACTTATGATTGTCCGAACCGTGCCCGATGGCGATGAGCGCGACAAAGACGTAGCCAATGCCATCCGTTACGCCGCCGAAAACGGTGCACGCGTAATGAATATGAGCTTTGGAAAAGGATATTCGCCCCAAAAAGAATATGTTGATAAAGCCATCCGTTTTGCCGACAGTTTAGGCGTATTAATGGTTTCAGGCGCCGGAAATGGAAGTGATAACGTAGATAGCACCGCCTCCTTCCCAACCCGATATTACGAACATGGCGGATTTGCAGAAAACTATTTGAGCGTTGGCGCAACATCCTGGGAGCCCGACTCCATGCTGGTTGCCACCTTCAGCAACTATGGCAAAACCACTGTTGATCTTTTTGCCCCCGGCGTTGATGTGTATTCGACCTACCCGAATAATACCTACAAAATGCAAAGCGGTACCAGCATGGCCTCGCCCGTGGTTGCAGGCGTTGCGGCGTTGATAATGTCGTACTATCCGGATCTTTCTACTACAGAAGTGAAAAATATTATACTCCAAACCGTTACCAAACCTGATCAGGTAGTGTATAAACCGGGAACGCAGGAGCCTGTTCATTTCTCAGAATTATCTATTACCGGAGGAATTATAAATGCATACGAAGCATTGAAGCTGGCAGGAGAACGAGCTCAACCATAATTCACTTTGAACGCTGAACACCCGGAATACGATGCAGTTATAGTGGGAAGCGGCCCAAACGGGCTGAGTGCGGCTGTACGTCTTTCTCAGGAAGGATTGAAGGTGCTTGTGCTTGAAGCAGCCTCCACTATTGGCGGCGGCACCCGAACGCAGGAACTCACTGAGCCCGGCTTTTTGCATGATGTGTGCGCTGCCGTTTTTCCCACCACGGTCGGCTCGCCGTTTCTGAGCTCTTTGGGGTTAGAAAAATATGGACTTGAATTCATTTACCCTGAAATTCCATACGGCCATCCGCTTGAAAACGGCGATGCAGCTTTTGCTTATCGCTCTCTTCAAAAAACGGCAGAGCATTTAGGGGAAGATGGAAAAGCTTACCAAAATCTGTTTCAACCCTTTTCAGAAAAATGGAACGCACTTTCTTTGGATGTATTCGGCACGCTCCGTGTTCCAAATCACCCCATGCTAATGGCACAGTTTGGATGGTTTGGTCAGCGCTCAGCCAAACAACTGAGCCAGTCTGTGTTTAAAGCGGAGAAGGCACGCGCATTGTTTACCGGAGCTGCGGCGCACGGCATACTCCCGCTAACCGAGGCATTCAGCTCTTCTTTTGGGCTTGTATTAGGCAGTTCGGCTCACGCCGTTGGCTGGCCCATAGCCAAAGGCGGATCGGCTGCCGTCACCCATGCACTTGTGGCATTGTTAAAGCAGCAAAACGGTTCTATTGAAACCAATCACCGAGTTTCTTCTTTATCCGACATTCCCCCCGCAAAAACCATTTTGTTTGACCTGACCCCGCACCAGATTGCAGATATTTGCGATGATGAGCTTCCTGAAAATTATAGAAATAAACTTCAGTCTTACCAATATGGACCGGGAGCTTTTAAAGTAGATTGGGCACTTTCTGAGCCGGTACCCTGGCTGAATCCGGAGTGCAAAAAGGCCGGAACGTTACATCTGGGAGGAACTTTCGATGAGATTGCTGAAGCCGAACAAGCCGTTTGGGATAACAAACATCCCGAAAAACCATACGTGCTTCTTTCCCAGCCCAGCTTATTTGACGAAACCCGCGCACCCAAAGGAAAGCATACGCTGTGGGCTTACTGCCACGTTCCCAACGGCTCGCAACAAGACATGACGGATGCCATTGAACATCAAATTGAGCGATATGCTCCGGGTTTTAAAGATACTGTTATCAGTAAGCATCGTATTTCTGCGCAGCAGTTTGAGCAGTATAATGCGAATTATATTGGTGGTGATATTAACGGTGGCGCACAGTTTGTAAAGCAATTATTTGGAAGGCCGGTTTTAAAATGGGATCCCTATCAAATGCCGGCCAAAGGGATGTATATTTGCTCCTCCTCTACCCCGCCCGGCGGCGGCGTTCACGGCATGTGCGGCTATCATGCTGCCCAATCTGCCTTAAAAAATGAATTCGGAATAACAACTGATTAAAGCTAAGATAACCGTATCTTAAGCCATGTTTAAATTGCTACATACGACAATTCAGAATCTCCGGCCGGGCTCCTCAAAAGCCACACAGAAATCACCCAAATGGACAGTATTCAGCATGATCATTGCCCTGCTGATTTCTGTACCCATTTTAACCGTAGCTTTTTCCATCTTTACCCCTTCCGGTGAAATCTGGAAACATCTGGCCGGCACTGTTTTAAGTGATTACCTGAAAAACTCAGTATTGCTTATTTTTGGGGTGAGTACCGGAGTTATCCTGATGGGCGTATCGTCTGCGTGGCTGATAACCATGACCGACTTCCCCGGCCGCCGAATTTTTGAATGGGCTTCAATCCTCCCTTTTGCCATTCCGGCCTACTTGATGGCCTACATTTACACCGATTTTCTCGACATTACCGGTCCGCTGCAAACTACCATACGTTCTGTATTCGGCCTTAGCATCGACACCTATTTGTTCCCGAATATTCGCTCAATCGGAGGCGCTGTAATGATTATGTCGCTGGCATTTTATCCGTACGTATATATGCTGGCGCGTTCTTCCTTTTTGGAACAATCTACTTCCCTGTTAGAAGCCAGCCAGATTATGGGATATTCTGCATGGCAAAGCTTTGTGAAGGTAGCACTGCCTGTAGCCCGCCCCGGTATTGCAGCCGGACTTGCCCTCTCACTGATGGAGACGCTGAATGATTTTGGAACCGTTCAGTATTTTGGTGTTCAAACATTTACAACGGGGATTTATCGCACGTGGTTTGGTTTGGGAGAACGACCGGCAGCGGCGCAGCTTGCGGCCTTTCTCATGGGCTTTATTGTTGTGCTTTTAATACTGGAGCGATGGTCTCGCAATAGAATTAGCAGCGATAAAGCGACTACTGCACGCTTTAAGCGCTTAAACAGATACAAGCTAAAAGGTTTTGGGGCATGGATGGCTTTTACCGCCTGTTTTTTGCCGGTTCTCATTGGGTTTTTGTTACCCGTTATTCTTTTGCTGAATATGTTTTTCGCTAATTTAGATTATCTGAATTTCAAGTTCCTAAAGCTCGCCTTTAATTCCTTTACCGTATCGGCAATTACGGGATTTTTAGCCGTGGCACTGGCACTCATTATGGCCTACTCTGCCCGACTCAACGCTACTAAATCTGTGAAAACATTTAACCGAATCAGCTCTATGGGATATGCTATTCCCGGCTCCGTAATTGCCGTTGGCGTGCTCATTCCCTTTGGAGCTTTTGATAATGCCATAGATGGTTTTTTCAGAGAGCACTTTAACTTCTCAACCGGATTGCTGCTCAGCGGTACTCTGTTTGCCATGATTTTTGCTTACCTGGTACGCTTTCTGTCCGTTTCGTTCGGAGGTGTGGAAGCCAGCATGGAAAAAATCACCCCAAATATGGATGAAGCCGCCCGGGGCATGGGTTATTCGTTCAGCAAAACGCTTCGTAAAATTCACATCCCCATGATGTCGGGAGGGTTACTGACTGCCGGACTGCTTGTTTTTGTTGATGTGATGAAAGAGCTGCCCGCAACCCTTATTGTACGTCCCTTTAACTTCGACACGCTGGCCGTGCAGGTGTATAGATATGCTTCGGACGAACGCCTGGCAGAATCAGCCGGAGCCGCTCTGATGATTGTTTTGGTAGGCATCATTCCGGTTATTCTCATCAGCCGTACCATTGCTAAATCCCGAAAGTCTGAAACGCTTTAATAACAGCGATCCTAAATTCAAAAACTGTCAGGAAATCGTTAAAAATCAGAGCTTCTAAAACGGTTTACTTACCCACAGCTTTCATCCATCACTTTTGAATGTAACCTAAGTCACTGAATAGACTGTGGGGGATTCTTATATTGAGTATTCAATAAAAATCAAAAGGTTATGACTTCTATCCTAAACTTAAAACAACGAATATTTTCCGGCTGGCACACTATGCGCTGGGTAGCACTTAGCATCGGCCTCTTTTTCGCAGGCACCGCTTTTATTTACAGCGATACCATTACCGGAGTTTTTGGAGCTTTTTTCTTGTTTCAGGCGTTAACTAATACGGGTTGCATGGTATCTCAAACCTGTGGCACGCCTGCTCAGGTAAACCATGAGCCCAAAGATGACCAAGAAATAGAATATTCTGAGATAAAATAACCAACATGGAAACTACAGAAACCAAAAAGAAATCATTTACAGAATTAATAAACGGTGACACGCCCGTTTTGGTAGATTTTTATGCTGATTGGTGCGGCCCGTGTAAAATGATGCCGCCTATTTTAAAAGAGCTGAAATCAGCCATGGGCAGTGCTATTAACATTATCAAAATTGATACCGAAAGAAATCCGGATGTAGCCATTCGCTATAATGTGAGAGGCATTCCTAATCTTGTATTGTTCAAAAACGGACAGGTTATCTGGCAACAGGCCGGCGTAACTCGTATGCCACAGCTTCAGCAAATTATTGAACAAAAGCTACAGGCCAATGAGTAATCAGGAGCATCACTATAACGTAGATTTAGCCTGGAAAGAAGGCCGTATCGGTACGCTAAGTTCCAAAGAGCTGAACTCAGAAATCGAAGTAGCAACACCGCCGGAATTTTCGGGCGGTGTGGAAGGCATTTGGTCGCCCGAACATTTATTTACGGCAGCGGTAAGCAGTTGTTTTATGACTACCTTTGCCGCTATTGCAGAATACTCAAAACTGGAATACACCGATCTTAAAGTGAACGCCATTGGCGTGATGGGCAAAGAAGATGGCAAGTTCGTAATGACCGAAATTAAGCTAAAGCCCACGCTATTTATTACCGATGAAAGCAAAATTGACAAAGCCGTCCGCATAATGACCAAAGCGGAAGAGGCCTGCCTTATTACCCGGTCTATACATACCACCGTGAGCTTAGACGCAACGGTGGAAGTCGTAAATCAATAAGTATTAATTTCAAAAATCATAAAATTATGTCTTATCATTTTAGCAAAACAGTAGATCTTCCCTTTGAAGAAGCCATTGACAAAACAACAGAAGTTTTGAAAGAACATGGTTTTGGGGTATTAACCGAAATAGATATTAAAGCCACGCTAAAGAAAAAGCTGGACGTAGATTTCAGGAACTACCGTATTTTGGGAGCTTGTAATCCGCCTCAGGCCTATAACGCACTTCAAGCCGAAGAGCATATTGGATTGATGCTACCTTGTAACGTAATTGTGCACGAGCGTAAAGACGGTGAAGTAGAAGTTTCTGCCGTTGATCCGGTGGCTTCCATGCAGGCTATAGAAAATGATGAGCTCGATCAAGTAGCCGGAAAAGTCCGTGATATGCTGAAAAAGGTTATTGAAGCCCTGTAAAGTAGTTCTTTCCTGTCACCCGTCGAGGCAATCTTGAGAATTTAGCTACCGGCTTGGGCTACCCGATTCAAACAAACGGTCAGACGGCATATAGCCGGCAGACCGTGAAGGATCTCCCCGAAACGGGAGTTTCTATGGTTAAAATAGAAATAGCACTGAGGCACCTTGCTAATAGACGAGCTGTTGGGTGCCCCAAAAGATTTGATTACATTACATAAAGATTCTCCCTGCTTCTTATTTTTGCAGTACTTGGAACTTAGCAGTAACCTAAATCTCTAAACCGCTGAAACCATGAACACGCTATTTCTAAAATCAATCAGAAATGCTATTAAGCACTGGTATATTCATCTTTTTGTGGGATTGTTTTTCATTGCTGTGAGCGTAATTGCCTTTATGTGGCCGGCTAATTCTTTTTTAACTTTAGCCATTTTATTTAGCCTTTCCTTCCTGATTGGTGGATTTTCGGAAGTAGTTTTTTCTTTCACCAACCGTCATCAATTAGAAAACTGGGGATGGTCTTTAGCTTTCGGTATAATCACGGCTATTGTAGGGATTTTGTTGCTGGCAAATCCTACCCTTTCTATGGCTACACTTGCCTTTTATGTGGGCTTTGTAGTGCTGTTTCGCTCTATAGCCGCTATCAGCTTTGCGGTAGATATTAAAAGATATGGCAGCCCAAACTGGGGTGGTCTTTTAACTTTGGGGATTCTGGGAGCCGTCTTTTCATTTATACTGCTATGGAATCCGGTTTTTGCCGGAATGAGCGTCGTCATTTTGATAAGCCTCAGTTTTTTATTTGCCGGATTGTTCAACATCTACTTTTCTTTTCAACTGAAAAAATTGCATAAAACATCCCGAAAGCTATCTACAAAGCTTAGAGAACGTGTAGAAAAACTTGAGAAAGAGATACGGGATGAGTGGAACGAATGGGATGATTAGATTAACACCCTGATACATTTCCGGGTGTTCCCGGAATCACTCGAGCGACTCGAAGAAAAACGTTTTTTTAAATCCAGGTCATACTCAGCCTCCGCCAGTTCAATCATTTTTTTCGTACAGCTCCACTTGAATCTGCTTTTGGCCGAGCATACGCTCAAGCTCTGCAATTTTATTGTGAAGGTCTTTTACTTTTTGGTCCCTGCTTTTGGGCATTTCTACGACATTAACGCTGGGAGAATCAGTCGGTGAATATTTATAGATCCATCGATAAATCGTTGGCTCTGAACAAGTATACAATTTCGCCAACTCTTAAGCTGTATATTTACCTGAGCGAAAGTCAGCAACAGCCTGACGCTTTATCTGCGCACTGAATACTCGCCTTTGTTGAAGTCTTCTTTTGTTCATAACTTGATAATTTAGTGGTCAAGCTATGTTAGGGACAGACAGCTTCTTTTTCTTAACTACTCAGCAATTTAGTAAAACCCAATGGTATAATTGTCAGACTCCTGAAATGGGATTTTTTTTGTTGAATTGTTACATGAATTGTTACAAGGGCCCGGTACACACTTTTTATTTTCACGCGGAGTTTCGCTGAGTAAAATTTCAAAAATCTGCGAGACACTGCGCCAAACTCCGCGGGCCTCTGCGTGAAAAGAAAACCGGTAAAACAAAACTTGATTGCTATTAACATCCGTCAGGCCGCACCAAAACGTATTCCATCAGTCTAATTATATCCGGCGGTCAGACGGAGTTTTCGGGTTTTTGAATCTAACTACTTGTTATAGGTAACCACTCTTTTCCAGTGGAGGGCAATGAAAATCAACACGGCCAGTAATTCAAAAATACGGCCCAACAGCTTCCATTCGGGGGCCAGCCAGCCCAGCTCGGTAAACACCGTCCACAAAATACCGGCGTTTATAAAACCCACCATCACGTAAGCCGGAGCTACTGCCCCACGTGATTTCCCTTCCAAATATTTTGGCAGAATCCAGTAGGCAACGCCCAGCGTTAGCTGGATAATCCACCCAAATATCATCAATTCAATATGAATGGGTAGCAGGCTCCAAATTTGGGGTGAAATCGTATAAGCTTTATTGAGCAGCAAAAGCATGCCCATCAGGGCTCCAATCACCAAATAAAAAAGTGCGCTTTTAATAAGAATACGAGATGGGAGCGTCATATTACCCCTTGGCTTTTTTACGCTTACGGCGCTTTTTCTTGGAGAATACCCGCGGCCATATTTCAATTACATAGCTGCAAATGGCCAAAAACTGCAGTACGGCAGAAACGGCAAGCAGTGTTTTCCAAACGGTTCCTCCCGCAGTTACTAACAGAGGCTCAGATATAATTCTGAGTATTAAGCCGGTGTTTAGCAAAATGTACGCTGCCCAGCTCCATTTTTGCAGCCAAAAGCTTTCTTCCCGCTCTCGCCCGGGAAACATCCACACCGAAATGGCAATTATGATTTGGGTAATCCATCCCAGCATTAACATGTGCCAGAAAAGCGGCAGGATGTTAGGAAAACCCAAACTTTTTATCTGCATTAAAATTCCTAAAACCAGGGAACCTAAGAAATAAATCAGTCCGGTTTTAAGAAATACTCGTGTAATTAATGGCATAAAATTTAATTGCTTAGTTCACGCCAAATATCATGAACTAAGCTCCCACTTCAAAAATAAAAAGCCAACATATCTAAATAATTTTCAACTTAGGCCGGCGTAAGCATTTGCTGCTCAAACTTTTCGTAAAGTGATTCGAGTCGGGGCTTTTGCACGGCAATGGTTTCTTTTATTGAAGCCAGATTCTCATTTTTGTAAGCCGGCTGCTCGGCAATTTCCAGGCAGTAATCCATGCCTTTCACTAAGTTAGTTTTGAATTTTTTCATTTTGCGGGCATCGGCTTCGGGATCTTCGCATTTTTCTACAAGCTCCTCGAAGTAATCAACGTACATCACCGTTTCTTTGGCAAACATGTGCGGACGTTCGGCCGGTACCAGCGACTCAATGCGCCCATAAATATGATTCACCATTTCCTCCAGCGAATACTGGCGGTCGAACCAAGCAATATTTGGTCCGGGACAAATTGCCTGAGGCGCTCTCTGCGGCTTCAAAATTCCCAAACTGATTAACGCACCGTTTCCTAAATGGTCACACAGGCAGGCTTTATCCAATACCTTTTCTCGCTGTTGTGCTTTCTTCTCTTCACTTAAATCACTGTTGTGATTAATCTGATCAATTTTCAGCAGTTGATACTGGCTGGATGCCGTACAAATAGGGTTTTCGGTAAACTCGGTATTCGCTTCCAAAAATCCTTTTGGACATGGCGAACCCGGTTTTCCTTTCTCAATACGTTCTTTATGCCAGCGCTCAGAACCGGTATTTTTCACGTTATTAAATGGAACTCCCAGTGGCGAAACTCCCGATAAGTATAAATCTTCTTCTTTGGCATTTTGCAGCAGCTGCATGGTTTCCTGATCGACGGTAGTAGCTTCCGGAACCAATAAAAACGGACTTCCCCAACCGGTGGCATCCATCCCAAAATCCTGAAACATACGCTCGGCTTCTCCATACGTACCAATACCGCCCTGTACCGTCAATCGTGGCTCCATTGCTTCCCAGTCTGACGAGAATCCGTCTCTGTTTTCATCATAAAATTTTTCAATAAGCGGTTGAATGGAAGAGCTGAGCATCTCCTTTCGTTCTTTAAACTCTTTGAGAAGCGCAGGCAACAGAAAGCCGTCTGATGCAAAAGCATGACCGCCACAATTTAACCCGGACTCAATCCGATATTCAAATACCTCTAATCCCTTTTTAGCCAGATATTTACCCTGAATAAGCGCCGATCGAAAATCACTTACTTTCAGAATAATTTTCTTCTTGATATTCCCTTTGGTATCGCGGTAAAAATCTTCAAAATCTGCCAGATAGTTATATAATCGCGGATTAAATCCCGCCGAAAGTACTAAACCGGAAGCCACTTTACTTTTTGCAAATCCGCGAAGAGCCGCACTTCCATCACTAAACTCGTTGGTCATTGGCTGACCGCTGTTGGTGTAGCTGAAACCGTCCACTTTTGCCATGATGTTTACGTCTATGGAGCCCGGCTTCATTAATGAAGTCAGCTTTTCGGCAAGTTCATCTCTTTTTTCGGCATTCACCATTTTCTGAAGCTCGGCATACTTTTGCTTCAAAACTGAAGTATCAGGAAGCATATCAAAATACTTCTTCTTGTCATTATTTTCGAAAAACGGCTGAGCTTTAATGGCTTCAAACTTTTGGGTAACCACATCGTGCACTAAATCGAGGTAAGCGGTAATTCTGCGTGCCCTGCCATCTTCAGCGTTACGGGCAATGTTTTTATATGGAAGGTCTAACAAGGTTGCATAGTGTTTACGAATACGCTCTACCAGCAAATCGTCAACAATAGACATTACGGAATTGATGCCATACGGAGCTACCCGAATGGGCGAATCAATTGAGTGACCTGTTCCCATTACCGGAATCGAGAAAGAGTGAAGTAGTTGTTGCATAGAATTGAGTTTAGTGGAATACAGATTTAAGTCGCAAAATCGGGGTAATGTACTTTTGTGATATGAATATTAAATGAATTGAATTTCACTCCCGACAATGTACCCGTCATGGCCGGGAGTGTGAAACTCGGTGCTAAGCCTATTTTAATTGATGCTCTTTTCCAGCTCTAAAGCTTTTGGAAAAAGGATGTTATTTTCTAAATGCACGTGCTTGTGCAGGTCTTTTTGAAAATCTTCTAAACTTTTGAACAGCACTCTGTACGAGGTACAGGCATGAGCCGGAGGCGTAAAACCTTGGGTAAGGTCTTCAATATCAAACATAAGCTCGCCGGCTTTGTCATGTTCATCTTCAAGCGCTTCAACAATACCGGCTTTTACTTCACCCTTTACACCATTCCGAACAAGATTTTTAATTTGTGGAAATAACTCAGACTCTTCTTTTTCCTGATGAGCCGTCATTTCTTCTGTAATTGCTTTTACCTTTTGGAGTACCTCAAAAAGCTCAGGGTTACTGTTGCCGTGTACTCTTGCTACTTTTTCTGCATAAAAGTTTAGCTCGGGCAGCATTTTACGCACATAACTGTGATGGTTATTCACAATATAATCAGCCAAAAAATCGAGCGACCAATCATTGTAATTATCACTTGCGCCACTTTCAATGTTCAGAGCCTGCAGCTCGCTTACTATTTTATTCAGTTTTAAGCCTTTTTTATCGCAAGCCTGTGCAAGCGATACTTTTCCGCCGCAACAGAAATCTAATCCATTAGCTCTAAAAACTTGTGATGCGCGGTAATCTTCCGCTACAATTTGACCGACCGGTGTTTCTGATAATGTTCTCATAGTTTATTTAAGAGTATTTTGTCTTTTATATATTTAAAAAAAAGTTACTGCCAGCTAAAAGTGCCGTTTGCAGTAATTCTGAACTTATTGGCTTTTCCTTCTGCCGCTAATTCTACAATACTTGTTTTACTCAGCATTTCTTTAATTGATTCGCGAACTACAGCCCAGGAATTATGTAAAGGGCAAGGTTTTTCGGAACCGCAGCCGGGTAAACCAAGAGCACATTCCGTAAAAAGATCAGAGCCGTCTATAGCAATAACCACGTCCAATAATGTAGTTTTTCTTCCCTTTTCAGAAATGCGAACGCCACCGTTTGGACCTTTATAAGATTCCATTAGTCCGGCAGCCGTAAGGTTTTGCAAAATTTTAGTTAAGAAATGAAAAGATATATCCAACTCCTCACTAATCTCTTTAATGGAGTGAAATTGGTTGCCTTTCTGAGCCGCCAAATACAGACTGGCCCGCAAACCATAAACACAAGATTTAGATAACAACATGGTGAATCTTATTTCGGAGTTGAATGTCTTAATTTAAGCATAATTCTTATGCCGCTGCAACCTTTTTTTAAAGCCTGAATATTTTAAAAATCCATCTTTTTAAATCGGCGTGCTCCTCCTGCCAAAGGAATTATAATCCATAAAAGCAGGCTGAATGAAGCTACCGTTATTCCAACAAAACTTCCAAAAAATCGGCTAAAGATAGCTCCGGTATATCCCATCAGTGCCGAAATATCAAACTCCAGCAGCACTACAATTCGCGCCAGATCAACGGGATTGGCCATACTTAGCACCAGCATGGGTTTTTCAATGGGATAATCACCCAAAATAAAAATGGTGAGCAGTACCAGGCCATCGTAGAGTACGGCTAAAAATAGCCAGCCTACTAAAGCAAAACCCAAACCTTTAATACGATCCTCAAAAAAGGCCAAGCCCAGCCAAAAGCCAATGCCCGTAAATAATAACGTAAGTGCTATTCCCAGCACCAAAATGAGCGTGACAGACTGCATGGAAACTGAAAAAAGCATTCCGCTGTAGCTCATGGGTATAAGTACGCCTAAGCCAAAAGCAAGGGCTAAGGGCACGGCCAGGCCGCCATATAATCCCCAAAATATATTTTTTCTATTCAGCGGCTGGGCCAGCAATAACTCGGTAAATTCCCTTGATTGATAGAGATATAAAGCTCCGTAAATCATTCCCACCAAAGGAATGAGCAGTAGCATAATATTGGCAATACTAAGCATGGCTTTGGGACCGGCACCGCCAAATCGAATCATGGCATCGGTTATAAGCAGATAAATGAGGCCGTAACCGAAAATCCATTTTCCCCTAAAAAGGTCTTTCCACTGGTATTTTAAAATTTCGAACGTTTTCATGCGGCGGCCTCTTCCATAAGTTTTGCAACAGCACCTTCTAAACGCTGTTCTTGCTGTTGTTCTATAAGTGCTTTCATTTCTCCCTGATAGCGAATTTTTCCTTCAACAATAAAGATCAGGTAATCGGCTAATTCTTCAATTTCACTCATTATGTGAGTGGTGAGTAAAATGGTTTTTCCGGCTTGTTTTTCCTTTTTCACCAAGTTCTTAAACTGAATACTTGCCCGGGGATCGAGCCCGGCAGTGGGTTCGTCAAAAATGAGAATATCGGGATTAAACATCATGGCCAAAATGGCGCCCACTTTCTGGCGATTTCCTCCCGAAAGGGTGCGCATTCTCTTTTTGAGTTCAGCCTCTATGCCAAAATAAGCAATCAGTTCTTCCTCTACCGACGACTGTTCTCCCCTTATCTGTTTGATAAATCTGAAAAGCTCTTCTACGGTCATATTTTCAGGATAACGAGCTATTTGTGGCATATAGCCAATTTTCTCGCGGTACTCCCACGTTCCGTTAACGGGATTTCCATCAATATAAATTTGGCCGGACTCCGGTTTTACCAAGCCTAAAATGGCTTTTATGGTTGTGGTTTTTCCGGAACCGTTGGGACCTACAATTCCAATCGTTTTTCCTTTGGGAAGCTCCACATCCAAATCATCTAAAACCGTAAGAGTGCCAAATGTTTTCCTCAATCCTTTAATTGTAATCATGGCGCTGGTTGCATTAGGGGTTTTGAATCATAAAGTGTTTCGGGTGTTAAAACGGGCATAAATTTTTCGGCGGCATCCAGCAAATCAATGAGCAGGCTGCGCAACAGCAACAGCGATTGCGGCTGGCGTTCTACCAAAATACTGAACAGGCGAACGGGGTGATGCGGTACATCTCCTATTCCGTCTCTGTCTAAATCGTAGCCTTCGTATTCGCTCCAGTAATTACCTTCGAAGGTGTTGAAGCTTTGGCGGCTGTTTGTCACCAATTCAAAAGTATTGGCAATGAAATTGTTTTCTGAGAAGAGATTGTCAGTTGAGTTTGCCATCAGCTTTACGGCCCATCCGTTTTGGGTGAAGGTGTTGCCGCGCACATCGTTCCGGCTGGTGGCTTCTATGTACAAGCCAACTGAATTGTTAGAAAATGAGTTACCATAAATTTTACTGCGGTTAATTTCTTTTAGAAGAAGTCCGTAAGCCGCAGAGCCCCAGTTATCTTCAAATTTATTATTGATGATATCCACGTTGGTGGTGTACATCACGGCTACGCCTCCGCCATTATTCCGAAAAGTATTCGCTTCGTACGCACAATTATCAGAATACATAAAATGAATACCGTAGCGAATATTCTCTTCACTGATGTTATTGTGGATATAAGCCTGATCTACAAATTCAAAATACAACCCATCGCGATGGCCTCTGATGTAGTTATCATAAATCTCAGCCCCTTTACTGTACCAAAGATGAATACCGTTTCCCGAAGAAGTTTCCCTCTTTCCGGATGCAGAAATGTAGTTATTCCGAATAATGGCATTGCTGGATTCTGCCAGATAAATGCTGAAAAAGTTGTCAATCAGCCGCATATCTTCTATTAGGGTTGCATCGGCTTTTTCTACAACTATGCCGGCATAATCTTCCATAAAGCTGGTGCTGGCATGGCGTATTTCTATTCCTTTCAGCGTAACGTCATCGGCACGTACTATAAAAATAAAGCCCTCTCGCTCTCCATCAACAATGGGATAATTTTGGCCTATTATTGTCAGTGGTTTATCAATCAGGATATTGTGCTCGGCATACGTGCCTTCGGCAATTATTACCGTATCATACGGTTGTGCGTATTCAACTGCTTCTTTTATGGTTTGAAAGCTGCCTTCCGGAGAAACCTGAACCGGCTGTGCATTTCCAAAAGAGGAAATCATCATCAAAGAAATTGTAATCAAAAAAGAAAGATATTTCATTGAGTTTCTCATGATTAGTGCTGAGGCATTCCGCTGCCCATTTTCATTTCTATTTGCAGCATTTGCTCCCATGAAATAATGCGTCCCGGTTTTTCCTGAAGATGTGCTTCTGCCTCACTTTTATTGGAAAGCGCAAGCAAAGAAGCACCCATGGGACTGTTGATGACATCACTTTTAATAAAAACGGCTTCTTCAGTATTCAGCCAGCTGCCGGGATTGTTATAATCACTCACCCAGTATTTGGCACCATCTGCAACTTCTTTATTGGCTTTGCTGTAGGCCGTCAGGCATTCAATGGCATCAAACTTAAATGCTTTTCCCTTGTCGGTTACCAGCTGGGCTGCAAACTTGTTATCGGTTATCATCATTCTGCAGTGGGCGCATTCATCACTGTTGTAATGAATTTCTTGCGGCTCCTGGCTGCAGGATGTTCCGATGAAGGCAAGCACTAAAAGTGCTGTCAGATATGTTATTTTGTGCAGGTTCATAGTATCCTCAATCCATTATTTAGTTATTACACAAAAACTGTTGGTATGTAGTTTTAAGCGGGTTAGGCTTAATTGTCTTTACTCTTCCTCCACACCATTCCTGCTATTCCCATTGAAATCAGTGCAAAGTAAAAGCCGATATGCGGAAGCGATGTCGCCCGAATATTAAGCAGCTGTTTGGTTCCAAAAAGCGGTGGCTGATACGTCATTCCGGGTACTTTAATAGGAGCATCCGGATTCAGGTTGTGCCCGTAATCGTATCCCCAAATAAAGAAATCGACCAGTCCGGCAACGGCTAATAAAGCAAATATTGCCAACCACCAAATAATGAGCTTTCGTTTTCCCGTAGCCGCAATTATAACGCCCGATATAATCAGAAAGCCAAAAATGTAGGGCATCAAACTAAGTTCAGGAATAGATTCAGGTACAATCTCTTTCATACCTATGTAGTGATTCAGGCCATTAATATTTTGTAAGTCGTTTGGCTTTTTGCCCTCAATATTATTTACCATAATATTCATTCCGATTCCTTCGGGATATTGCGGGGCGTCCATATCAATACTCCAGATGGGAACAAAGTAAATTCCAATCAGGATTAGTGAGGCGATAAGCATCCAGACTTTTTGTGAGGCTTTCATGGGTTTGTTGTTTTGTTAGAGTGTTATTGAAAAATGGAAGGGAAGGGTTCAGCTCCCCTCCCATTGGATTGAGGTCAAATCATCATTGACCAGTTCCGTATTTAATTTTTACGTTTGAATTTTTTGGAGATACTCTCACATAACCCTGCATCTCTTGGTGAAGGGCTGAACAGAAATCTGTACAGTAGAATGGGAATACGCCAACTTCTTTAGGCTCCCAGGTAGTGGTGAGCGTTTCGCCCGGCATAATCAGCAATTCGGAGTTATTGGCTCCTTTAATTGCAAAGCCGTGCGGTACGTCCCAATCTTGCTCCAGATTGGTAATATGGAAGTACACCTTATCACCCACTTTTATTCCTTCAATATTATCAGGAGCAAAGTGACTTCGGATGGTAGTCATGTACACATGTACTTCGTTACCATTTCGTTCCACTCTGGTTTGGGCTTCGGTTGTAGCACGCTGCGGGTGCGTATTTTCTTCCAGCTTGTAAAAGCGTTTTTGACGTTTAATCACTTTTTCAGCCTTAATACCCTGTGCGTAGTGAGGCTCACCTTCGGTTGGGAAGTCTAACAAGAGCTTCATCTTATCACCGGAAATATCAATCAGCTGAGCTGAGTGGAACATTTCGGGGCCGGTTGGCAGATAGCGGTCTTTGGTAATTTTATTAAGAGCTATCACATATTTACCATCAGGCTTTTGAGAGTCGCCGCCGGGAATCATTAAGTGACCGGGAGAATAGTAGGTATCAATACGATCTACTACTTCTGTTTTCTCGATATCCCACTTCACAATTTCAGAAGAAATGAAAGCGGTGGTATATGCATATCCTTTACCGTCAAATTCGGTGTGCAGTGGTCCTAATCCGGGGTTTTCTACTTCGCCATACAGAATAGATTCATACTTAAGTACGGGAACACCCATTACTTTACCTTCATACTCTTCGGCTTCAATAGCATCAATCATTTTGGCAAAAGAGTGAACCGGAATAACGGTAGAAAGCTTACCGCCAGCAATAATGTATTTACCGGTTGGGTCTATATCAACACCGTGGGGTGATTTTGGAGTAGGCAAGAAATATACAATCCCGTCTAATTCCCGGGGATCTAATACTCTAACTTCGTCAATCACTTCTGTTTTGGCAATGCCGCCTTCGTTATGGTCAATGTAGTTACGCACGTGTTTTCCGGGCATCATTTTACCTTTGCCTTGTTTCACATATTCAGCTGCTTTTCTCCAGTTGATGGCTGCAATAAAATCCTTATCGTTTTTAGAAGCATTAATCTCTAATAAGGTATGCGCCTGCTCACTGTTATAGCTGGTAAAGAACGCCCATCCGTCAGAAGGACCTTTACCGGCGTGAGATAAGTCATAATCGAAGCCGGGCATTAAAATCTGGAAATCAACGCTCATTTTCCCTTCATCCGAAACTTTGATGAAAGAAATGGTGCCTCGGAAAGTATCTTTATAGGAATCAATAGGAACATCCATATTAGACATGTCGGCATCCATAGGAATACTGAAACGAGTAGCTGCAGAAACATACTCTGTATTTGGTGTTACAAATGCAGAAGCGTGGTTACCGGCAGAGTTCGGAATTTCAATAATCTCCTGCGTTCTAAATTCATCCAGACCGATACGGGCTATTCGCGGGGTGTTATTTTCGTTGATGAAAATCCAGCGGCCATCCGTTTCGCCATTGGTTTGTGATAATTCAGGGTGGTGAGCATCTCCCCAAGGCACAAAGCCGTGAGTGGTATTCAGCATGGCTTTCGTTTCTTCGCTATAGCCGTATCCATTTACCGGAGCCTGCGAAAATACAGGAACTGTAAACAGGTGACGCCCCGAAGGTATTCCATAGATACCAAGCTGGCCGTTGTACCCGCCGGACATAAATCCGTAGAATTCATCGTACTCGCCGGGAGCTACATACACTTTTTGAGCAGCATCTTGATTGGAGCTAAAATCGCCTGCACCACTGCAACCATAAAGCATAACGCCTATGAGAGCAATAACAGGGACTATCCAAAACCGATGTGTATTTGTTTGTTTTTTCATGGTTTTCTTGTTGTTAGTTGATGTGGGTTTGATGTGTGTGAAACCGTTCACTCTAAGTCTGAAGCAAAAAACTCAACTATGGCTCTCGCTTCTTCTTTACTAAGGCCCTGATTTGGCATAGGGCTCAAGTATTCCTGGAGTACTTTTCTTGCTTCCGGATGTTCTTTAACCATTCCATCCGGATTTAAAATCATATTCATTACGTAGGTTGCGGAGCGGCGTTCCAAAACGTCGCCTACAGCAGGGCCTATATATCGTTCGTTTACTTTATGGCAGGCCGAACATTTTAATTCAAAAATTTCGCGCCCTTTTTCAGCTAACTGCATATCTAAAGCGCCAAGCTCTACTACTTCTGTTACCGGGCCAATGCCGTGTTCCATTTCAAAAGCTGATAAACCGCTTTCTTCTTTCTTGGCTGAAGATTCTGAAGCTGATTTTTGACCTCCATCACCCCCGCAACCTGTAAAAAGTACGGCAGTTGATAGAAGTAATAGTGTGAATAATTGTGTGATTTTCATGATGATTTGATCGATGATTATTAGAATTAAGACAAAAGTGTCTCTTTTATGTGAATTTTTCGTGAAGGTGATTAACCGGATATTCTGTTACGTTTTTAAAACAGGTCTTTAGGGGTGATTAAATACGGAATAGCCATTCTTTTTAGAATAAATCTATATAAGCCTATCCATTTTTTATCACCAAAATTGGGGTAAATGAGCGGATATTTATGGTCGATTTGCCGTATTTGGATTGCGATATATTTTTTTAAGGCAATCCCTGTTCAAAATGAAATAGCACGGAGGTGTGCGTTGATAAAGTAAGCTGCCACATTCACGAGATTGCTTCGGCGGTTGGCATGGCAGGCGTGGTTTTGCGGGGCAGCGCCTCGCAAAGGTTTTCTTCTGCGAGGAGTGGTATTCTTTGGGCTGAAAAGCTCAAAGAATGCACGACGCGGCAGTCTCGGGAATGTGGTTAGGGTGATGAACAGCGCTCGTGTGAAGGGTAAATAGCATGAAGGCGTGCGTTGATAAAGTAAGCTGCAACATTCACGAGATTGCTTCGGCGGTTAGCATGGCGGGCGTGGTTATAAAAGGCAACGCCTCGCAAAAGTTTCCGCCTGACCGGTTGCCAGATTCGAGCAACCCAATCCTACTCCATCGATCAGACGGGCGATCCGTCAGATCGAGTTCGAGGTGGTAATATCCATCATAAATCGTTTGAATATAGTAGGTAGGGAGCTCTTTGCCGGCTGAAAGCTTCCACATCGTTTTGCCACGAAGGAAGTGATTTTTGGGTATCCATCACGGCTTTCAGGTTAATCCCGGAAAGCTTATTTGCAAACGTATTCATTTCAAACCCGGGATCGTGCGCTTGCACAAAAAGCAGCAAATCCATTCCCAATTCAAAAGGATCTATCTTGTCAAATGCTCCATCGGTATAAATCCGGATTCCGGTACACAATTCATCCTGCAGCTTTGGAGAAATAGCTTTTCCGGGAATAGATGCTGGAGTGAAGGTGATGGAATCGAGCCGAACATTATGCTTTGCTGCCAGCGATGCCAATTCTTCTTGTGAAAACGACAGCGTGGGCGAGCCAATAGTCAAAAATGGATCGGGCGTTCCCCTTCCTTCCGACACATTGGTGCCTTCAAAAATCACGGTACCCGGATACATAAATGCGTGTTCGAAAGTCGGCAGATTTGGAGATGGTGCAATCCACGGGAGGTTCGTATCGGGCCAGCGCATGTCTCGCTCCCAATTTTCAGCTTTTATTATTTTGAGCTTTGGAGGCTGTTCAAATTCAAGCCATCCCTCACCTATGGCCATTTGCGCAATTTCTGCCATAGTAAGTCCATAAACGGATGGCATCGGGTAAGAACCCACAAAAGATTTATATTCGTCCTTCAGCTTCCATCCGGCCATATAATTGCCGCCTAAGGGATTTGGACGGTCTAAAATCCACATTTCTTTACCGGCTTCAGCTGTTGCCTCTAAAACTAAACCCATGGTGGAATTGTAGGTGTAAAAACGAACGCCCATATCCGGCAGGTCAAACAGCAGCAGGTCAACATGTGCCAGCATTTCCGGAGTGGGTTTCCGATTTTTACCGTACAGCGAAAATACCGGCAATCCGGTGGCTTCATCAATTCCATCGTTAATTTTCTCACCGGCTCCCAGTTCACCCCTAAAACCGTGCTCGGCTGCAAAAAGCGCCGTTACCTGAATACCGCGCTGCAGCAGCGTATCTAACATATGAACGCCATCAACCCTGGAGGTAGGATTCATTACCAAGCCCACTCTTTGATCCCCAATTTCATCCAGATGCTTTTCTAAAAGCACCTCTGCTCCGGTTTTAACGGCCGGTGTTTTTTTGGGAGATGTGGAACTGCATCCCAAAAAGAGTAAACCTGAAAAAACAACGGTAAAAAATGATTTCATCATGCTGAATCAAAAATTAAATTCATAAAAAAGCCCCACAAAATTGCAGGGCTGGAATGTAGAATGATTTCAGGAATTTATTAAGCCTGATTTGCTACTACTTCAGATTCCGGGAAGAAATATGCGGCTTCAATTTTACCGTTTTCTACCGAATCGGACCCGTGAATGATATTTTCGCCCAGGCTGTCAGCAAAATCGGCACGGATGGTTCCTTTGTTTGCTTCAGCAGGATTGGTAGCTCCAATAAACTCACGGAAGTCTGCTATTGCGTTTTCTTTTTCAAGAATCATGGGTACACATGGACCGCTGCTCATAAACTCACACAGCTCATCATAAAAAGGACGTTCTTTGTGAACGGCATAAAATCCGCCGGCTGTATCTTTAGTCAGCCGTGTCATTTTCATAGCGCAAATCGTAAATCCGGCTTCTTGAATTCGTTTTGTTACTTCCCCGATTAAATTTTTTCGTACACAATCGGGCTTTAAAATGGTTAGCGTTCGTTCTTTTGCCATTAATTATAATTAAATATTAATATTTTGTAACAATTAGGGTTTCAGTTACTCTTTTAAGTGATGCGTTAAAGATAAGAGTTCACAAATCAAGATTCGAACCTTATCTTTTTCAAAATTATAATGGGACTTATTTGTTTAGTTACAGAAAAATGAAGGAAGGACAACTGCAAATATACCACTGGGAGTTTCTTTTGAAGCCATCGGCCGAAGAGCTGTGGCCGTATCTCTCAGATACAAACCGACTGCTAAAGGAACTCGGTGCCACGGCTGTGCGCGAAACGTCTTTTTCGCGTAATGTACCAAAAGGGTTTTTAGAGTTGAGTCATCATCAAATAAAGTCCTATTCCACCTGGCAGGAAGAGCCCTACATGTGGGAAGCGCCCTACCGCTACGGAGTGAAGCGCCACTACAAGCTGGGCATTTTGAAAGAACTTGGCTTTGAAGTAGAGTGCACTCCCACTAAGCAGGGAACCAAAATCACTTTCCAGATTCGGGTTATTCCGTCTAAGCGCTATTTTTCACTCTTGATTAAAGGAATGTCCGAATATGTGATAAAACGCAGGTTAGCCGGTTATTTACAGCATATTGAACAAAGTCTGAATGAAGGCCTGAGGCCGTACGAACTTGCTAAGCCTAAAAAATTAGTGAATGGCGCGCATCGGAAGCTCAACCGACTAAAGCAGGAACTGATTAAAGCCAGCCGCCGCAAACGTATTGTAAACCGCCTGATTCATTTGATTGAGCACGGCTCGGATGAAGAACTGGCACGCATTCACCCCTATGCGCTGGCCGAATACTGGGGCGAAAAAAAATATTCCGTTTTAAATGTATTCTTTCACGCCGCCAAATTAGATATACTCGATTTTAGCTGGGATGTGTGCTGCCCAACCTGTAAATCGCCCAAGCATAATTTCCGGAAGATGAAGCAGGCGCGCGTTCATCTGTATTGCGAAGATTGTGAAAGTGATTACACCATGGATTTCAACCGAAATTTGCACATGGTTTTTATGCCGCACCCACTTATTCGAAAAATTAGCGATAAAAAATATTGTTTGGGCGGACCCGGCACCAAGCCTCACCGCGTAACTCAACAAAAGCTGGATATTGGCGACACTCGCTACCCGCAGCTGAGGCTTGAGGAAGGTTCTTATTTATTCAGAACTCACAACCACAGCGGGCATTTGGTACTGCACGTTCGGGATGAAGGAACGGATACCGTCAGCATTCACATCACAGACAAGGAACTGAATGGGCAGGAAATTACCATTTCTTGCGAGCCAAATTTGGTACTCAACAACCGGTCTTCAAAAGAAGTTGTGTGCTTTATTGACAAAATGAACTGGAAAAGAGAAGCTATTTATGCAAGTGAAGTCAGCTCAGCTTATGATTTCAGAACGTTGTTTTCTCATGAGGTGCTAAAAGAAACCAGCAAGGTAAAAGCCTCGGAAATCACCTTTTTATTTACAGACTTAATGAACTCTACAGAACTGTATGTGCAGGAAGGAGATGAAACGGCCATTGGGCGCGTTGTTGGGCATTTTAATATCATCCAGCAAATTGTGGCCGAAGAGCGTGGCGGAATTGTAAAAACCATCGGTGACTCAGTAATGGCCGTTTTTTGTGAACCGGTGGCTGCACTGAAAGCTGTACAGCGAATTCAGCAGATTTTTTCTAATACCTCAGCCGCCGGAGATGATTTTAAGCTTAAAGCCGGAGTGCATTTCGGAAATTGCACCGCTGTAAATTTAAACGGACGTATCGACTATTTCGGAACTACCGTAAATATGGCTTCTCGTCTGGTTGATGTGGCTTCCGAAAAAGAAGTAATGATTTCCGAAGCCGTATTCAATCACCCCGATGTGCAGCTTTATCTCCAAAAGAATTCAGATGCTTTTTTCATAAAAGAAAGCTTGAAAGAGCTAAAAGGCTTTGATGATGAGGAGTTTAAAGTAAAGCAAATCCGCCTGGAGCGCCCGCCCTTACGTTTGGTTATTTAAAGTTTTTTTACTGCATTTTATGCGCAGGCGCTGCTCAGCAACCCAAACACATTAACGAGACTGCCACGTCGTGCATTCTTTGGCTTTGCAGCTCAAAGAATAACACTTCTCGCAGATGAAATCTTTTACAGGGTGTTCTTTTAATGCAACTTGCCGTAAGTTCACAGCCTTTATAAAAGCACAATGGACGGTTAATGAAATCTACCCTTACGATATTTGGCGGCTTTGTGGGAATTCTGTTTTTTGAAGGATTTGCACGACTGATTATTTCATTCTATCACCGCATGGAGTTTCAGTTTTATGGAATTTCGCACCTCCCTTCTGATGTATGGATGTACGTTCTGCTCGCCTCCGTTTTAACCAGTACCTGGCTTATTACCATGGTTGTGCTTACCGTTATCAATAAAAAGCTGAAGTTTTACAGCATCCTGTTTGCCGGTATCATTCTTGGGTGGCGCGGTGTGGAAATTGCCAACTCCTATAACAGCGAACCCGCTTGGTATTTTACCACCGTTTGCGCACTGCACATCACAGGAGTGACTCTTGCCTATCTGTTATACAACCAACAGCAAAAGATTATTAAAGCTCAAGAAAGTATTGATTTGGAGTGAGGGAGATTTTGGGGTAT
>CAZDGU010000006.1:0-40128 GCA_964505215.1 uncultured Balneola sp. | reverse complement strand
CAGGTATCAGGTATCAGGTATCAGGTATCAGGTATCAGGTATCAGGTATCAGGTATCAGGTAAAATTTGAATTAGGGAATTAACATGCGAGCGTATTTGTAAATTTTTTCACTTTTAACTGTGTTTTTTCCTCGCTCCCAACGACCCCGTTGGGAGTGCCCTAAAGAACCACCCGGTTCAAAAAATGGGAATTTTAGTGCAACCCGGGCTTTGGCACCGGGACCCATCCTTGTTCCTTCCCTAACGCGCAAGCGCGCCAAGGAAGGAGACGCGTTGTTTTACAGGAGTCAGAATTCAGGACTCAGAACTCAGGATTGCACTGGTTACTTTTACTCCGTTTCGTCGCCTTATTGTTTTAAAGTAACTAACAAGTCCACCAGTGCGTCCTCTTTCCTTGCGGCGTTAGCTAAGGTTTGGAAATTTATATAAGTGAGCCGGAGCCCCAAAATTCGAGGTAAAGCCGAGACAGAGATAGGGTTCTGCTTTTGCGAGCTTGAAATTCAGAATTGCCTGAAAAGATGCTTTTGGATTTTTAGTAACTACACTGCCCTGTTCAATCGTCTGACGAGCTGGAGTCGTCGGACGAGATGTTTGTTAAGATGTGCGTTGGTTAACACTCCAAATCGTTTCAAGGAGATCCTTCACTCCGCATTCGCTGCATTCAGGATGACATGGGTGTTTAGTACATTTCATTGCCTCCCTGCGGTCGGGCATTGCCTTTTCAGGCAATCAGTAAAAACCAGCATGTCCGGAATGACTGCTTTTTAAAAGCCCAAAACTCCGTCTGACCGCTGAATATGATTAAACTTCCTGAATACGAATTGAAGCGGTCTGCCGGATGTTAACGACAACAGGGTTCGAAGCGAAAATATTACCAAGGTGGACGTTGATAAAATGAGTAGTCCTATTCTTCTTCTCCGAGATTGCTTCGGCGATTGAAGTGACAGGCGTGGTTTTACAGAGCAGCGCCTCGCAAAGGTTGCTATGATCAACTTCCACCTCACTCCAAAAACTCGATACGATCGGGGTAGATTAGGCTGACAACGCTATCTTCTCCCGAAACCGGAAGGGCTGACAGCCGGAATGAAGCCGTGCTTGCCGCAGCCAGGCTGAAATTCCCTAACTGCTCGTCCTGAGCCTGTATCCCCAACACCTGAAGAGTGATATGTTCAAAATTGCCGCCGCCACCGCCCATCGATTCATTTTTGCGGTAATACGCCTGAGCCAAGGTAGTGGCATCCAGCATTTTCTGGCGAATGGCTTCCAGATTAGCCTCGTGATGAGATTTCTGCATGGTATCTACGGCCAAAACGGTAGCAATAGCCACAATCACCGTAACCAAAAGAATTAATATGATTTGCTGCTGACCCAAAGAGCACTTTTTTGTTAAATCATTGGTTAAGTATAGATAATCTTATCTGTAATCAGAATTAGTTTTTTTCAATGTACGCGTCTATAAAACCAGAGTTCCAAAATCGGGGATATATGAATAAAAAAAGCCTGCAATTACAAACTTGCAGGCTTATGAAAAATTAGTAAATGGAATCTAAATTATTGATTCGCAGTCCATGTTATATTACTTTGTGTTATTTCTGCAGTTAAGGCACTTTCACCAGATGCTGCTGTAGAAGTTAATGACATAGTTCCTTCTATTCTTGATGAAGGTATAGCCGTCATTGTAATGGTAGTATCATTAGTTGCTATTGTATAATGCCCATTAGAGTTAAAAGCAGTTAACCCATCATTACTAACTGCATCCGTTGGAAACGCTACTTGATTAAAAGTAATACCAGTAAAGCTATTACCTCCACCGCCTAGCATTGTTGGTTTTTTAAAGTAACCTTGAGCAGATGATGCGAACTGTACTACATCTTGCCTTACTGCATCTAAGTTTGCATTGTCAGATGCAGAGCCGAAGGTGTTGATGGCCACAACCGTCGCAATACCTACGATGATTGTTACTAATATAACGAGTAATAATTGTTGTTGACCCATGATGATCTCCTACGTGTTGTGTTTGGTTTGTTTGTTAAAACGGTTTTTCTAATTGTCTGATGCTAATTTTAATAATAATCACATCAAAGTAAA
Source organism: uncultured Balneola sp. (assembly GCA_964505215.1). Classification (GTDB taxonomy): domain Bacteria; phylum Bacteroidota; class Rhodothermia; order Balneolales; family Balneolaceae; genus Gracilimonas. Next base: position 38,040 of record CAZDGU010000006.1, on the reverse strand, counting down.
TTAGAAATTACTTAATGTTTTTGTTGTCTTGTACCTATAAAGAGTACCAAGTACCCTAATTGTTACAAAAAAACTTAACTATTTTTTTCTAATTCCCTAATTTATTCTTTTAAATAGTGCAGCATTTCCGTAAAACGTGCTGTATAAGGTGTTGCAATCAGCTTTTCAGGGTGTTTTAGCAGCTTATCTTTTTCAGGTTTTTAGGTTCTTTTTCTAAAAACCATCTGCGAGGAGTGATATTCTTTGGGCTGAAAAGCTAAAAGAATGCACGACGTGGCAGTCTCGGGAATGTGGTTGGGATTCAGAATTGCCAGAAAAGATGCTTTTGGATTTTTAGTAACTACACTGCCCTGTTCAATCGTCTGACGAGCTGGAGTCGTCGGACGAGATGTTTGTTAAGATGTGCGTTGGTTAACACTCCAAATCGTTTCAAGGAGATCCTTCACTCCGCATTCGCTGCATTCAGGATGACATGGGTGTTTAGTACATTTCATTGCCTCCCTGCGGTCGGGCATTGCCTTTTCAGGCAATCAGTAAAAACCAGCATGTCCGGAATGACTGCTTTTTAAAAGCCCAAAACTCCGTCTGACCGCTGAATATGATTAAACTTCCTGAATACGACTTGAAGCGGTCTGCCGGATGTTAACGACAACAAGGTTCGAAGCGAAAATATTACCAAGGTGGACGTTGATAAAATGAGTAGTCCTTTTCTTCGAGATTGCTTCGGCGGTTGGGATGGCGGGCGTGGTTTGCATGGACCTCCCGTTCCCTACTGCTAATCAAGAATCCTGCAATATTCATACTTCTGAACCGGAGGTTCAGGCAGGCGTCCCCAACCGGAGGTTAGGGACGAGAATGAAGTTTGTGAATAAGCTCATTAATTTAATAGACAAAACCCTCCAAGAGCTTAAAACTCTTGGAGGGTTTGCTAAATCAACCGGAGAGGTAATGTCAGCATTATAGTTCAGATCAGGTTCAAACTGAAAGCGTTCAAAGGCATCTTGTGCGTGTAACGTAATCGCAGAAAAGACAAGTGAGAGCAGGACAAGAAATTTTTTCATAGTAACGCAGGTTTAGTTAAAATTGAAGCAGTGATTTAAAAGATACTGTTAGTCGGTATTTAGAATCGCATTCATCTAAAAAAATACAGGAATTAAGTCTTTGCTTTCCTTTTTATGTACATTCAGGAATATGAAAAAAGCACCAAAAGTTTTATTAACAATTGTAATAACGCTTCTTTTATTAATCGGTGCTTTCTCCCTGTTTGCATATACTTATCTGAATGATACGCTAAAGCCCGTTATGATTGAGGAGTTTGAACGGCAAACCGATCAAGAATACACGCTCGACTTTTCGGGAATTACTATCAATTTATTAGGGCGATCTGTTACTGTAGATTCGGTTGCAATTCAACCCAACTCCGACCAACAGCCCATTCAAAAAATAAGTGCGGCTTCTATTTCTGTTCAAGAAATTAAATGGTTCAGCTTTTTCAACAATCCTTTTCCTCATTTCGGCGCCATTGTGGTTGACCGGCCTTATGTGGAAGCCATTCGACCCAAAATTACCGGCCAGTCTTTTTCCAAAACCAAGGCTCCCGCCAACTCGGCTGCTTCCGACATTCCCACTTTTAACTTCATTATAAAAAACGGAGGTGGAAAGCTTATCAAGCCCAATAAACAAGAAGTTGCAAGCATAGCCGACATCAGCCTGAAAGCCGAAGACGTAGATATTCAAGAAATTTTAAACGGCTCGGAGCTGGTGTTTTTAGATAAGTTAGACGTGCAGGCAAAGGGCATTCAATGGCTGTTAGAAGATAAATTATACGAGCTGAAGGCGGATGCATTCAATTTTGAGAAAGCGACACAAAAAGCGGTATTTAAGAACTTTAAACTCAATCCGCTGGCACCAAAATACCGGTTTTCAGAAATCAGAGGTCATCAGTTAGACCGCATGGAGTTAAGCATACCGCAGATAACAGCCACGGGCATTGAGCTTGATTCCCTCTCCCACAATCGCTTAGATATAAACCGGCTCACTGTTTCGGGAGCCAAGCTGCACGTATTTCGCGACAAATATAAGGACCGGCCGGAAGGCGTGAATGAAAAGCCACTATTTTATGATCTGGCCGCTGCTACCGATTTTTCATTTGAGCTTAAGGAAGCCGACATTTCTAACTCTACCGTTATTTATGAAGAACATCAGCCGCCCGCCAAAGAAACAGGTAGCATCAGTTTTAACCGGATTGATGCCACAGTTAAGAACTTCAGGAGTAAGGCTCATCCAAAGTTTCAGGAAGATTCCCTTTTGCTAAATGTTGAGGCCCTGTTCATGGATGCCGCTCCGTTAAAACTGGATATCGGCTATGCCTTGTTCGATTCTCTAAACACGCACACGGTTGACCTGACGGTAGGAAGTTTCAACCCAAAAATAGCCAGTGACATTATTGAGAACGTGGGCTTTATTCGGATTGAAGACGGCATGGTAGATGATTTACACGCCCGATACACGCTCGATAATACCTCAGCCAAAGGAGCCGTACTGGTTCGTTATCGTGATTTAAAGATTTCAATTCTGGATAAGGAAAATCCTGATAAAAGCTCGCTGAGGCAAAAATTTGGTGATTTTATTGCAAACACTTTTGTGATAAATTCAAATAACACAGGCGATAAAGCCCAACCCGGTCCCATAGATTACGAACGAGATATCGAAAAATCCATATTTGCCTACTGGTGGAAAGCCATATTTGACGGAATTAAAAACACAGTAAAATAATTATGTCCCAATCAGTTTTAACAAAACCTGTCTTTGCCGATGTAGAAACGGCTTATAAGCTCATTTCTCAACATGCCCACCGCACGCCCGTACTAACCGGAAAGCAGGTTGATGAGAAAACCGGAGCTTCTGTTTTTTTTAAGTGTGAAAACTTCCAGAAAGTGGGAGCGTTCAAATTTCGCGGAGCCTGCAACGCTATTTTTTCTTTGAGTGATGAGGAAGCCGCCAGCGGCGTGGCCACGCATTCTTCCGGAAATCATGCCCAGGCACTGGCATTAGCAGCTAAAATGAAGGGAATTCCCGCCCACGTGGTGATGCCCGAAAATGCCCCCCGGGTGAAAGTTAACGCCGTTAAAGGTTATGGAGCTGATATTACCTTTTGTGAATCTACTTTAGAAGCACGAGAATCTACCTTAGCAAAAGTAGTTGAAAAAACCGGAGCCCTTTCCATTCACCCCTACAATAATAACCGTATTATAGCCGGACAGGCAACCGGCGCTATGGAGCTGCTGCAAGACTATCCCGATTTAGATATAATTATAGCGCCGGTGGGCGGTGGCGGCCTAATTAGTGGAACGGCGCTGGCTGCAAAACACGTCAACTCGAATATTAAAGTAATTGCGGCTGAGCCTGCAAATGCTGATGATGCCTACCGCTCTTTTAAAGCCGGAAAGCTAATTCCGGTACAAAATCCCAATACCGTGGCGGATGGACTGCGAACTTCGCTGGGCTCGCTTCCTTTTTCTATTATTCAAGAACTTGTGGACGATATAATCACCGTTCCGGAAGGAGCTATTATTGAAGCCATGCGCTTTATTTGGGAACGGCTGAATATGATTGTTGAAGCCTCTTCCGCAGTACCTTTAGCCGCGTTGTTCCGCAATCAATCAGATTTTAAAGGCAAGAAAGTGGGCATCATAATCTCCGGAGGAAATGTGGATCTGGACAATGTGCCTTGGTAAGCTTCTTTTCGCTTAGCGTTTCCCGAGTTAAAGGTTTAGCATCAAAAGCCCTCACTCAAAAAGAACCGATAAGCATTCACAGAGCCCAATTTTAAATGCCGATAAAGTGAATGCATGCTTATTAAAGCAAATTCACTTTTAGTTTTCATTCTAATTCGTGCAGGTTATTTTGGAGCATGTTATAAGCGTTTGTGGTCTTGAGTTTTTCAAACAACTCTTTATTTTTTGATAACTGCGCTACTATAGCGGAACGAGCTTCGCTAACCGGCATGCGTACTAATACAAAACAGCGCTGATTTATACTGTTTTCTGTTCCTTTATGATTTAGCTGAATACATTCGGCCCGAGACCGTGTTACTCCGCTCAAATGGCCGTTTGCAAACTGTTTGCTTAGATCAGAAAAAGCCGCATCATACGAAGCATGGGGACTTTCGCCTGTTTCTTCCTTAAATAATCTCTCCAGTGCAGATACTTTCGTTTCTAATTTAGCAGCCATTGCCTGCTCAGCACTTTGTTGTGCATTTTGCAAAGCGGTTCCCTGCCAGGCTGATGCATTCTGCCCGGGGGCAAAAAGAAAATGTTCTGTATCGGCTGGTGGAGACTTAATCCAGGAAGGACTTGTTTTTTTTGAAGTCAATGATTGATCACTTGCGCAAGAAGTAATAAACGCAATTATAAGAAAGTACAATCCAATGTGTTTTGTATTCATATCGAAACCCCTGTGTTTGTATGTTTTTTTGCCAACAGGCCAAAATGTAAAATGAAAAAATAATCAACGCAAATGCTTTATTAATTTAGCTTTTCTGCAGCATTATATACGGTTCTGAAGCATTTAAGGCTATTAAGAGAAACTTCTGAATAATAATATGCCCTCATTAAAATAAGAAAGCATCACTCCCGGAGAGCACAAATAACTTATTTCCCATAAGCAAAAAGCTCAATTCGTCTTAAATCTTTGGCAAAGAAGCAGATCGTTCTCAGCCGGCTGCAGTCAGTTTTTGCATTAAAAAAAATGAAAAAAGCCCTTACTCTCTCTCTTCAATATTTATCATTCTTATGCACTTAGCCTTGTTTTGGTTTTTAGAACATTTAACATAACCAAAGAAAGAATTCACTGAAAATTGGTTTATTTTTGACTGAACTCAACAAAAGCAATATGAAAAGACTATTCCATTTATTTCCATCTGCCCTTTTAATTGTTTTAGCTGTCTTTTTTACAGCTTGTTCGGGCAACGAAGAGAGCTCACAAAACCCCTTTGCAAACCGAGCGGGTGTCATCCCCTCCGTAGAAGCTGTTCAGGCTCGTTACGGTTCACTCCCGCTGGTAGAGCGTTTTAGCGGTAATGTGAAATCCGAAAACCAGGTTTCCCTGTATCCTGAAATTTCAGGAACTATAGAACAGGTTTTTGTACGCAACGGAGATTTTGTAAAGAAAGGCGATAAGCTTGTTCAGCTAAAAACGGATGTTTTGGAGAAGCAGCTGCAGCAGGCCGAAGCCGGTGTAAACATCAACAAAGCGCAGTTAAAACAAGCGCAAGCTCAACTGGCTGAAGTAAAGTCTGATTACCAAAGAGTAAAACAGCTGGAGAAAAAAGAACTGACCAGTCAGCTTGAAGTTGAGCAAGCTGAAGCCCGTTTATTGTCGGCCGAAGCAAATGCAGAACTGGCACAAGCTCGCCTGGCACAGGCTGAGGCACAGGTTAGTGAACGAAAAGAACAGCTGAGCAAAGCCGTTATCAGAGCTCCTATTACGGGCACCGTTGGCCAGCGTAATGCAGAAATTGGTATGCAGGCTTCTTCCAATACTCAACTTTTCTTAATTGGTGATTTAACCAAACTTAAAATAGAAATTGTGCTTACCGAAAATATGCTGAACCGTATTAAAGTAGGCCAAACAGCGCATATTTTAGTTGAAAACGCGCAGGGTGAGCAAACTACAATTAATGCCAAAGTTTCCCGAATTTCACCCTTTTTGAATGAAGTAACCCGAAGTACGGAAGCCGAAATTGATGTGGAAAATGTTAATGGTTTATTGCGCCCTGGCATGTTCGTTCCCGTAGATGTTTTGTTTGGTGAAAGTGAACAAGCTACTTTAATTCCAACCAGTGCTTTATATAACAATCCCACTACGGGAGAAGACGGCGTGTATATTGCCCGTTCTTTAGGTTCAGAAATTAAGCCCGTCAGCGATACCTCAAACAACGCAGGTAATACGCCCAAAGCCATGACCGAGCCCATTGATGTTGAATTCTTGCCACTTGAAGTGCTGGCTGAAGGCAGAATGGAGTTAGGCGTGCGCGGGTTGGAAAGTGGCCAATGGGTGGTAACCGTAGGCCAAAATCTGCTTTCTGAAGGCCGCGGACAAGCTCGCGTACGAACCATGGATTGGAGCCGAGCCATGCAGTTACAACAACTCCAGCGAGAAGATCTTCTCAAAGAAATTATGGATAACCGGCACAATTCATCCAATAACGTGAATCTATAACCCCTTTATTATGGCTATTACAGAAACTTCTATTAAGCGTCCTATTGCCACAACAATGGTCTTTTTGATCATTATTACCGTTGGGGTGATTGGATTCCGGTTTTTGCCGGTTGATTTGCTCCCGCCCATTGAATATCCACAGCTTACCGTTTCTACCACCTACGCAAATGTAGGCCCCGAGGAAATGGAAACCATTATTACCGAACCGGTTGAAAATGCCTTAGCCGGTGTAACCGGTATAGAACGCGTTCGCTCAAGCTCATCGGAAGGCAGAAGCAGAGTAACTCTGGAATTTGCTCAAAATGTTGATATTGACGTTGCTTCAAATGATGTACGCGCTGCTTTAGACCGCGTAAGAGGCTCCATTCCCCCCGAAGCCGACGCTCCGCGCATTTGGAAATTCGACCCTAATGACTTTCCCATTGTTATTGTAGGCGCCAATTCTGATATGAATTTAGCCGACCTCACCGTACTGCTGGATCGGGAAATTACCAAGCGCTTTGAACAAATAAACGGCGTAGGCTCTATTGATATTTGGGGCGGTATTGAGCGCGAAGTAAAAATAGACATTAAACGAGACCGGCTGATTGCAAGCGGACTTTCTACCACCGATGTACAGCAGGCTATTGCCAGAGAAAACGCTAACCTGCCCGGCGGTAACGTAAATTCGGGCATTAAGCAGCTCTATGTGCGTACACTGGGTGAGTACGAATCTATAGATCAAATTGCCAATACCGTTATCACCACTATCGATAACAAGCCCATTCGCGTGAAGGATGTAGCCAACGTCAGTTTCGGTTACAGAGATTTAAACCGCGTAGTAAGTATTGATAAAAAGCCGATGGTACGTTTCGGTATCCGAAAGCAGACGGGAGCAAATACCGTTTCCGTTGCCGAAGATATTCGAAAAGAAGTTGAGCGCATCAATAAAGAAAGAAATGACCTGAACCTGTTTGTTACCACCGACCAAAGCTCCTTTATTCAAGGCTCTATTGATAATGTGCAGAGCTCGGCTGTTTGGGGTGCTTTTTTAGCTATTTTTGTACTGTACATATTTTTCAGAAACGGTTCCTCAACCTTTATCATTGCGCTGGCCATTCCCATTTCTATAATTGCTACCTTTGCGCTGCTTTATTTTGCGGATTTAACCCTCAACCAAATGAGTTTTGGCGGGCTCGCCCTGGGCGTTGGGTTGATTGTGGACAATGGCGTGGTAGTGCTCGAAAATATTATTCGCCTGCGCGAAGAAGAAAGCGAAGAGCTCAAAACAAGTGCGTTGATTGGAACCAAGCAGGTTGCCGGAGCTATTGTGGCATCAACCCTGACTACCTGCGTTATTTTTCTGCCGGTTGTATTTATGCAAACCGTGTCGGGACTGATGTTTCAGGAGTTAGCTTTAGTGGTTGTTTTTGCTCTGGTTTGTTCGCTGCTGGTAGCTCTTACCTTAGTGCCCATGCTTTCCAGCCGTTTCCTCACCATTCCCAAAGGAGGAAGCAAAAAACAAGGTGCTTTTCAGCGCTTCTTCCGTAAATTGGAAACCAAATATTCTCAATCGTTAGAAATAGTATTGAAGCATCGCCCTGCTGTATTCGGCGTTACCGCCGTACTGGTAATTGGCAGTGCATTATTGATACCTATTATCCCCGTAGAGCTTGCTCCCCAAACCGATGCTGATGAAATTGACATCAGCCTCACCATGGCAGACGGTACCAATATTGCCGTTCAAAATTTATATATGAAAGAACTGGAGCAAATTGTGCGTGCAACTATCCCTATGGATGATGTTGAACATTTCACAACACAGGTTAGAGACGGCCGCTCCGAAATTGAAATTACGATGGTGCCACAGTCGGAGCGCAGCCGGAGCACCTCAGAATTAGCCAATGAAATACGTGCCAACTTAACCGGTAAAATTCCGGGAGCCGATTTAAGAGTAAGCGCTCAATCCGGTTTATGGATTTTAAGACGCATATTTGGCGGCGGAGGCGGCGAAGATGTACAGTTTGAACTGCGCGGCTATGACGTGGAACAAGCTTACGAACTCGCACAAAAAATCAAGCTTCGGGTTGAAACCATACCCGGTATTGTTGAAGTCCGAACCGCATCATCGGAAGGAAATCCGGAAGAGCGCATTATTTTTGACAGAGAAAAAATTGCAGATTTAGGTCTGTCTGTTCGCGATGTGGCAAGCGTCATTCAAACCAATATTGGCGGCAGCCGGGCCGGCTCATACCGCATTGGCGGCGACGAATATCCCATTACCGTACGCCTGCGTCCTGAAGACCGACTGGGGTCGCTCGATATCGACAATATTTCTATTCGAACGCCACAAGGCGGCGTACTGCCTGTTTCTTCCGTAATTGAAAAGCAAAGCGCACGCGGACCTCAAACCATCAACCGGATTAACGGACAGCGCGTAACTAACATTACCGCAAATCTTGAGGGCGGCGTAGCTTTAGGTGAAGCTGTAAATGCCATCAGAGCCGAACTTTCTGACTTTCCCCTCCCCGAAGGCTTTTCCATTGTATATGGTGGCGAATACGAAGAACAGCAAAAAGCAGCCGCCGACTTCTCTATGTCTATTATCATGGCGCTGATTCTTATTTACATGGTAATGGCCGGACAGTTTGAGCGATTTTTAGATCCGCTGGTAGTTATGTTTTCCGTTCCCTTAGCTATCATTGGCGTAGTTCCTGCGCTGCTGCTTACCGGAACCACGCTAAACATCCAAAGCCTGATGGGAATGATTATGCTCATCGGAATTGTGGTAAACAACGCCATTGTGTTGGTTGACTATATCAACCTTATGCGCCGTGAACGAGAAATGGAAGTATTTGAAGCCGTGGTTGAAGCCGGACGCTTACGCCTTCGTCCCATTTTGATCACCACACTCACCACCGTTTTAGGCTTGCTTCCCCTTTCATTCGGAATCGGTACCGGGGCTGAAATTCAGGCATCTTTGGCTCGCGTAGTAATTGGCGGGCTTACCGCTTCTACCCTGGTTACGCTGGTATTTATTCCTGTTGTATATGTAACCACTGACAACTTATTAAGCCGCGTAAAAGCCATAAGCTGGAATCCTTTTTCTTCTTCTAAAGAAGTGGAGCTGGCTAAATAATTTTCACCTTTTTTGAATCTAAGTTCAAGTAGAAATCTTCAAGGATTCAGAATTCTTTCGCCCGTCCCCTGCCACCCGGTTGGGGACGCTCGGAGCTTCCCGAACACATTCACGAGACTGCCGCGTCGTGTATTCTTTTGGTTTGGCAACCAAAAGAATAATACTCCTCGCAGAAGAAACCTTTTGCGAGGCGAAAACAAGTATAACCATGCCCGCCATCCCAACCGCCGAAGCAATCTCGGAAATATGGCTGCCGGTTTCATCAACGCTCGCTTTGCCTTCATGTTTGATTTGAACCGGGTGGTTCTGTGTGGCACTCCCAACGGGGTCGTTGGGAGCGAGGGTAAATCACAAGGCCGGTATGGAGAGTAGCATCTCCAAAAAACATTACAGACACTACACTTTTTCTGTTTAGATTAGAGAAATTATTTTCTTAGTCCTTGTAAATTGAACGTATCCCAAAATAATCAGTAAAATTCACCCAAAAACTACACACTCCGGGAAACGATTCTGCCACTTTGTTGATTTTACTAACCCGATTAATTAACGCCAACCCAATTTATTTATGAGCTCCTGGACTTTATCATCCATTCCACCCCACGACTGGTTTCTGTGCTTAGATGTAGAATCTTATTTTGATCACGAACACAATCCGGAAATGATGTTCGAAAAAGGATTCACCCGGCCTATACCTATTGGAGAATCTGATGTAATTGTTACCATCTTCTTCAACGGTGATCCTGAAAATCCTGAATTTCATATAGAAACAACTGAAGCTCTATCTAAGGCTGAAATTAAGGAAGCCAACGCCGTTTTAGCCAAAATACTGGGCGCCGAAATGGATCTGCGACCGCTTTACGATCAAGCTAAAAATGACGCCGTACTGGGCGATAAGCTGGTTCATTTATATGGGTTGAAACGTATGACCCGCGCCAATTTATTTGAAGACATACTGTATCGAATTGTGCAAATGCAGATGAATCACAAACCCACTGCAAAACGTATGATGTTTGACATTCGGGAAAATTACGGCTCCTCTTTAATGCTTGGAAAACAATCGCTGCCGGCCTGGCCCCGACCTCATCAGCTGATGAAAGCAGATCCTGCTAATATTCGAAAATTAGGTCCCACGCTTCGCAAAGGACAATATCTGGTGGGTTTAGCCAATGATATTGTGGCAGGAACCGTGGATATGGATTATCTAATGAGTTGCGATCCCCAGACTTTTTATGATGAAATAACCACCATTAAAGGCATTGGCCCAACCTCCGGCCAGGACCTCATGATGATGCGTGGCCGAACCGATGCTGTGTTTCCATCAAACAAAAAAGCAGGCGAAGAAAAAGGATTACGACGCTGGATAATCCGCAGTTATGGAGAAGATCCGGATCAAACCGATGAAGAGCGTTTCCAAGAGCTCATCCAAAACTGGAAAGGATACGAAGCAGCCGCACTGGAGTTTTTATACGTGAGCTATATTCTTCAAGAAAAAGAAGAACGGGCAAAATCATCTTCTGATTAAATCGCCTAAAATCCGCAAAGATTTTTCACTCGTTACAAACGTCTCAGCCCTAGTGAAAACTCAAGGTTAATGAATTGACTCATTAGCTTATTATGAAAAACTCTCCAAGGGTTTTGAACCCTTGGAGAGTTTGCCGAAATAGACTGTCTTTCTAATGTAATACGTACTTCACAGACTGTCCCGTTTGTAATACATACCCGAATCTCCGGTTCCAAACAGCTAATTCAAGGCTATTCTGGAATATTTACTTCTGAACCGGAGGTTCAGGCAGGCATCCCCAACCGGAGGTTAGGGACGAGAGCAAAACAACAAACGCTTATAAGCTATTCTATAGCTGAAATACTGCCTTTGCCGTTTGGGTTGTTTTATCAACAATTTCTTGAAAATCTAAGTCAAATAAATCGGCCAGTTTTTGTACCGTAAATTTCATGAAGGTCGGCTCATTTCGCTTGCCTCGTTTGGGTGTGGGCGCCAAATAGGGAGCATCCGTTTCAAGCACCATTTTATCAAGGGGCAGTTGCTGTACCGTTTTATCCACTCCGGCATTTTTGAAGGTAGCTACTCCGCCAATTCCCAAATGTAAACCCAAATCTATGGCTTGCTTTCCTTCATCCAACGTACCGTTAAAACAGTGCCAAATTCCGGTCAGCCTTCCATCCTGCTCCTCTTCAATAATCTTCAGCATATCTGCCGTACTTTCGCGATTGTGAATAATCACAGGCTTCTGAACTTCTTTCGCGACCTTGCAGTGCAGCCTGAAGCTTTCTTTTTGCCGGTGCACATAATCGGTACTCCAATAATAATCGAGGCCGGTTTCTCCCACTCCGTAAAAGTCAGTTTTTGTGCAATATTCCAACAGTGTTTGTTCAAAATTTTGGGGAAAATCAGCTTTTACTTCACTGGGATGCAATCCCGCCATTTTGTAAAAATCAATCTTAGGGTGATGCATTTTCTCCATTTGTTCAATAGAATTAAAGTCTATAGCCGGCATAAAAATGGCTTGTACACCGGCTTCGGCAGCGCGTTCATTAACTTCTTGCCGATCTTCATCAAATTGCGGTAAATATATGTGGGAGTGCGTGTCTATCATTGCATTTAGAAATTGAAGAATATTAGGGATGCAAAATTAAGCCGTTAGTCCGGCCATTCCAAACAGCTTGTAAAACAAGAAAAACCGAACATAACGCGTTCAGTCGGTAAGCTATTTTTCTCACAAACAGGTTCACAAATTATTTTTTAAGCCTTCTCCTCAGCGTAACTCCGCGCATTCCTCAGCACCTCTGCGAGAAAAAAACAAGACCGCCAAACGCTCATCGGTTTTACCATAGAAACGAAAAATATAAAAGATCACTTCAACCCAGGTTGGTACATACTAATCCCTGAAAATCCAACAAGAGTAAAGTGATTAGGAAGCGCTAAACATTTAAAAATATAAAAAACAGGCTAAGTCTTATCATTTGACAAGAATGTATTTCCCCTGCAGCTTTACAAAAAATGGACTCCGTTGGTATGGAATTGTCTTCTTTTAGCCGTATTTTGCGGGTTCTATTTTTTTCAGAGTTCATCTGAGTTTTATTGAAATTTAACTTCTAATCCACTTTTTATGTCTTCCACACCACTCATTCGACCGGAGTATGAAAAATTTGAAAAAGTAGCTACCAATGTTTTTGAAGGTGCTAAAGCAGCTTCAAAGTATGCAGCTGATGAAATTGCAAAACTGATTCGTGATAAAGCAAAAAAAGGCGAGCATGCCGTTCTTGGTCTCGCAACGGGCTCCTCTCCCACTCAGCTTTATGATGAACTGGTTCGAATGCACCAAGAGGAGGGCTTGAGTTTTGAGAATGTAGTTACTTTTAACCTGGACGAGTACTTCCCGATGTCGCCCGATTCCATTCATAGCTACGTGCATTTTATGAATGAGTATCTGTTTGATCACATCGACATCAAAAAAGAAAATATCCACATTCCTGACGGCACTGTTGATATAGATGAGGTGTATGACTATTGCCAGCAATATGAACAAAAAATTGAAGATTTAGGCGGTATAGATATTCAAGTTTTAGGAATTGGCCGAACCGGACACGTTGGTTTTAACGAACCCGGCTCTTCCATTAACTCCAAAACCCGCCTGATTGCGCTCGACAGCCTCACTATTTTAGATGCCGCAAGCGGATTCTTTGGTGCCGAAAACGTGCCGCGCCGCGCCATTACCATGGGAGTTGGAACTATTATGAAGGCCAAGCGAATCTTTCTGATGGCTTGGGGTGAAGGCAAAGCGAAAATCGTAAAGAAAGCCGTTGAAGGGACTGTTACCAACCGAATTCCGGCAACCTATCTTCAAAAGCACGAAAATGTTGAGTTTTTAATTGACGATGCGGCATCGGCCGAGCTGACAAGAACCAAAACCCCTTGGCTAACCGGGCCTATTGAGTGGACCGACCACATGCTAAGAAAAGCCGTGGTTTGGCTATGCCAACACGTTGACAAGCCTATTTTAAAGCTTCGCGATCAGGATTACAGTGAGAACGGCATGAATGACGTGCTTACCGCTTTTGGCGGCGCGTATAACGTGAACATCCGAATTTTCAATGAAATTCAGCACACCATTACCGGCTGGCCCGGCGGCAAACCCAATGCTGACGACTCGAACCGTCCTGAACGAAAGTCGCCTCATCCTAAACGTGTACTTATTTTCAGTCCCCACCCTGATGACGATGTAATTTCTATGGGCGGAACATTTATCCGGCTGGTTGACCAAGGCCATGAAGTGCATGTGGCTTACCAAACATCCGGAAATATTGCCGTTTTTGATGATGAAGCCATTCGATTTGCTGATTTTGTAACCGATTACCACGAGCAGTTTGGGCTTGAGAAAAAAGAAGCGGCTAACCTTTTTGATGATGTACGTACTTCTATCAAAAACAAAAAGCCCGGCGATGTAGATTCTGACGAAGTTAAAGCTATCAAAGGAATGATTCGAAAGGGTGAAGCCAAAGCGGCCTGCCGTTACGTTGGTATTCCTGACGAGCACATGCACTTCCAGAATTTGCCTTTTTACGAAACCGGAAAAGTTCGTAAAAAACCAATTGGCCCCGAGGATATTCAAATCACCAAAGATTTAATTACTCAGATAAAACCGCACCAAATTTATGCGGCGGGCGATTTATCTGATCCTCACGGAACGCACCGTGTTTGTTTGGATGCTATTTTTGCCGCCCTGCGCGAGCTCAAAGACGAACCATTCATGAAAGATTGCTGGACGTGGCTTTACCGCGGCGCCTGGCAAGAGTGGGATATTGAGGATATTGAAATGGCCGTGCCGTTAAGTCCGGAAGAAACCGATCGCAAGCGTAAAGCTATTTTTAAGCACCAGTCTCAAAAAGACCGTCCGCTGTTCCCCGGAACCGATAAGCGCGAGTTCTGGCAACGTGCCGACGATCGCACCCGAACCACCGCCGAAACCTACGACAAGCTGGGGCTGGCAGAATACGAGGCCATGGAAGCCTTTGTCCGCTGGAAAGAGCTGGACTAAATAATTTAATCACAAAAAAAGCGAAAGAGTTAGTTCTTTCGCTTTTTTTTTATTTATACTATCCAGTTGCATTAACCTAAAAATATTAATCTTAACCAATCCTTTTTTGGTATGACACTCATTCAAAAACTCAAAAAGAATCCTTGGTTTTGGATTCCTTCTCTCTACTACGCACAAGGGCTGCCTTATATCATGGTGGTAGAAGTTTCGGTAATCATGTACAAAAACCTGGAGATCTCTAACGCAGATATCGGCCTGTTTACCAGTTTGTTATACCTTCCCTGGATTATTAAACCATTTTGGAGCCCGCTGGTTGAAAATACCAAAACCAAGCGATGGTGGACCATAGGAATGCAGTTTGTGATGGGGATTGCCTTTGCCGGCGTAGCGCTGACTCTACTAACTCCTTCCTTTTTTACGCTAAGCCTAATTGTACTTTACTTCTTAGCTCTGGCATCTGCGACGCACGATATTGCCGCCGACGGCTTTTATATGATTGCCCTGGATGAAGAAGATCAGTCATTTTTTGTAGGTATTCGTTCTACCTTTTATCGCCTTGCCATTATTAGTGGTAAGGGGATATTAGTGATTTTGGCCGGCTATTTAATTGACCACGGCACGGCTATTGATATGGCCTGGGCTATTACTTTTGCAATATTAGCCATTTTCATGATAGCTATTGGTCTTTACCACACTCTTGCTATTCCCAAGCCAAAAGAAGATGTAGCCGAAGAATTTGACAGCACCAGAGACCAAATAATCTCATTCTTCAAAGTATTTGGTGATTTCTTTAAAAAGAAAAACATTTGGATTGCGCTGGCTTTTATTCTCCTGTATCGTTTTGCAGAAGGACAGCTGGTGAAAATGGGAGCGCCTTTCTTTTTAGCCGATATTGAAAACGGCGGACTCGGACTCTCCAATACCGACCTTGGATTTATTAATGGAACTATCGGGGTGATATTTTTGACTCTGGGCGGAATTCTCGGTGGAATTGTAATCTCCCAAAAAGGCCTGAAGTTCTGGTTATGGCCCATGCTCATAGCCATGAACCTGCCCAATTTGGTATATGTAATATTAGCCTACTATCAACCCGATTCCTTTGTGTTAATTAGTACATTTGTGGGGATAGAACAGTTTGGTTATGGTTTTGGATTTGCAGCCTTTCTCATGTTCCTCATTTATGTAGCACAAGGCGAAAACAAAACTGCCCATTATGCTTTTGGAACCGGTTTTATGGCTTTAGGAATGCTTATTCCGGGTGCTATAAGCGGATTTATGCAAGAGTGGCTGGGCTATCTCGACTTTTTCATTTGGGTGATGATTGCCACCATCCCAATTTTTATAGTTACCAAATTTGTGGATATAGATCCGGAGTTTGGTAAGAAAAAAGACAAAAAGACTGCTTAAAAGTTTTTTGCTTTATATATATTAGCCTAAGCTTTACGTTTTTTAAAAAAATAATGTTAAATAAGTGCGCCAGATAATTTAATTTATCGGCTGCTCCATTTTCACTAACTCAATCACATCATCAGAACAACTTCTAAAATAAGCACCATGAATACGTACACAAAAAGCATGCTCTCTCTCCTACTATTTTTAGCAGCTACCACCGGCTATGTTATAGCACAACCCGTGGTACAAGGATCGCCTCAAATATTAGTTGAAGGCAAATCAACCAGCTTTATGAAGCCGGTTTGGGCTCCCAGCGGTGATAAAATCGCCTTTACTTCTATCCGTAACAAGGGATTATGGGTTGCCGACAAAAACGGAAACACCGTGCGACAAATAACTGACGAAATCGCCGGAAACGGGTTTTCATGGTCCACAGATTCCGAATCTATTTTAACCCGGGTTTCTGAATTTGAGAACCGGAGACGTAAAATGGCCATTAAAATATTTCACACCGATGGAAAAGAACCCACGCAAATAACGGATGCGCGCGACAGAATGCCCGCCATACCAAAATGGGCTAATTTTGATCAGCAGGTGGTGCTAATTTCTGACAGTGAAGTAGAAGCTTTTGACTCTCAAAAAGAAATTCCTGCTCGGCTTAAGCAGCAATCCATTCAACCTTTTTACGTGCTTAAATCCAACCAAATAGCCAAAGGCATGGTACCGGAAAATAGCACGGAAAATATCTCCCCTTTCGAAGATGCTGAATATTTGAATTTAGAAGTATCACCGGATGGGCGAAAGTTAGCTTTTGAAGTGTATGGTGGAAATCTATACGTAATGAACATAGATGGAACCGGATTGACTGATTTGGGCAAAGCCAACCGCCCCCGATGGGCACCCGACAGCAACTACCTAATTGCCATGGTAGCCGAAGATAACGGTCATAATTATACCAAGTCTGATTTAGTGGCCTTCAGTACTGATGGCAGCCAGCGCGTAAACCTCACCGAAAATACGGAGCTGATTGCACTAAATCCCGATTGGTCTCCACAAGGCAACCAAATTGTGTTTGATACGCCCGACAAAGGCAACATTTACATACTGAATATCAGTTACTAAAATCGGCTCCCAAACTATATTGCATTCACATCAATCTTACTCACCATGAAGTATCTATTACTACCATTATTTGTTATCTCACTCTTATTTACCGCCCCTGCACAGGCCCAAACCGTTACCGGTTTAGAGGGTTTTACCATATTTCTGGATCCGGGCCATAGCCAAAAAGAAAACGAAGGGCTTTACAACTATTCTGAGGCAGAAAAAATGCTTCGGGTTGGGCTTCAACTTCGTGAAATGCTGCTCACTCAAACCGACATTGATACGGTATATATGAGCCGTGTGAATGACTCCCAGTCCGTCACATTATCGCAGCGTACCGACCGTGCCAATCAGCTTGCTCCAGATTTTTATTATTCATTACACAGTGATGCTGGCAGTTCTTCGGCTAACAGTACGCTTTTTCTATATGGTGGATGGAAAAGGAATGGCCAAATCATAGAAAAATATCCACCCGGCGGAAAAGATATGGGCGATATCTTGAACGTAAATTTACCTTCTGCTATGCGTATTCCTACTCGGGGTAACTACGCTGATCGTACTTTTTATAATCAAAATGTTAATAATCAATGGCCTTATCTTCATGTTAATAGAGAAACAGATATGGCATCTTTGTTGAGTGAGAGTGGCTTTCATACTAACCCTACACAACAACAGAGAAACCTAAATGCCGAATGGAAACGGCTGGAAGCCCAGGCTCACTTGTGGACAATAATTGAATATTCCGGAGCTACTGAGCGGCCAACCGTTGGCATTGCAACCGGATATATCACAAATGCTAACGGCGGAAAACCTCTAAACGGCGTCACTGTTTCTGTGGGAGATTCTGTATATGTAACCGATACCTATCAGTCCCTTTTTCATAAGCACTCCAACGATCCTGATAAGCTTAGCAACGGTTTTTATTACTTAGAAGGCTTGCCAAACGGACCGGCCGAGCTGATTGTACAAAAAGAAGGTTTCTATTCTGATACCGTTTCCATTAACGTAGTGGATGATAATTTCACCTTTACCGATGTCAGTTTAGAAAGCAGTGTTCCGCCTAAGGTTATTTCCACCTCTGTTGGACCCGATAACGAAATTAATCCCGGCGAAACGCTCATTATTGATTTCAGCCGAGGCATGAACCGAGCTTCCGTTGACAGTGCGCTGAGTTTTTCGCCACAAGCATCCTACAGTTTACACTGGGCATCAAGCAAAAATACCCGGTTACAAATTACAACTGATAGCTTAGATTTTGAAAGTAATTATACGCTAACTATCGACTCTACTGCTTTTGATAACTCAAGCCGTGGACATCTGTTGGATGGTAATGGAGATGGTACTTCCGGCGGTTCTTTCACACTCAACTTCGATACCGGACCTGAAGACCTTAGCCCACCGGTGCTTACAAACCTCTATCCGGTTATTTCTACCCCCAGCGAGCTTAAGCCCATTATTAACGCCGCTTTTGATGAGAAATTAGATCCTTCTTCTATTGATGGAAACACCATTCAGGTACTTCACGGCAGTTATGCTGTACCCGGAACGGTCAAGTATTACGAAGTGGATAAGAAAGGAGTGCTCAACTTTTTCCCATCCGAACGCCTCAAAAAGAATACTAATTACACGCTTATATTTTCCAAAGATATTAGCGATGTGTACGGAAATAACTTAGGGAATAACATAACTCGTGCATTCCGAACAGGAGATCAAGAGCCGACCGCCGAAATTGTAATTGATGATTTTGAAAGCGGTGTTGGTAGCTGGTGGGATCCGTCACAAAGTGGAAGCACCTCACAGTACGTAGCAGAAGAAACTGGCAGAGAAGCAGAAACTGCAAAAGTAAATGCACTTACAAATAGTACACAAGCCTTACGTGTTAATTACGGATGGATAACATCAGTCCCCTCAGGGCATTTAATTCGTGAACACACTCCGTCTAAAACACCAAAATTTGGCAATGATCTCGTTATTCAATCTTATGTTTTTGGTGATGGAAGCGGGAACAAAGTGCGCTATGTGGTGCGAGACAGTAATGGCCAATTAGAAGCCAGCAACTGGACAACCATTGACTGGATGGGCTGGAAGCTTGTAAGCTGGGACCTCCAGAATGATGATGTAAACGCATGGGCCGGTGGCGCAAATGGCACTATAGATGGAAGAGCTTACTTTGACAGCTTCCAGCTTACTTATGTTGATGGTGCGGCTGCTTCGGGCTTTGTTATTTTTGATGACCTGAAAGCCGTTAGAATGGGCTTGGCCACTTCTGCTGAAGAAGAAATTGCGGATATACCTAACAGCGTTACACTTGAGCAAAACTATCCGAATCCATTTAACCCAAGCACCAAAATCAGCTTTGGATTGCCACAACGCAGTGAGGTGAGTATTAAGATTTATGACATGCTGGGGCGTGAAGTAGCCACACTTTACAGCGGAGTGAAAGGCCAAGGCTTCCATACGCTCAACTTTGATGCCTCTGCTCTTTCCAGCGGCATGTACCTGTACCGATTAGTGAGCGACTTTGGAACCATCTCCAAAAAGATGACGCTGCTGAAGTAACTTTCTAATTTTAGTTAACAATCTTTATAAAGCTCCGGAAGCACTCACTTTCGGAGCTTTTTTTATGAAAACAATTGAGCATTACAGCCTCTAAAACTCTCTGCGTAACTCAGCGCACCCCTCCGCGAAAATCTGCGTGAAAAACAAAAGCCTGTACCAACTCATCATCGGAAATTCAAAATCAATGCATCAAACCCAAAAGGAAAACAGCTTTTATATATAACCATCTTTCCCCTTTCACACATTTTATTTCACGCTGAGGCTCGCGGAGTTCGGCGCAGAGGCCCGCAGATTGATTTTAAAATCTCTTTTCTTTCTAAATCTCTGTAGTAATAAATGAACCACAGAGTAGCACAAATCGATTTGAATAAAACTCAGCGTGACTCCGCGCACCCTCCGTGTTACTCTGTGGTTCACTTTACCGCAGTGTGGCACAGAGGAATTCACAGAGTTTAACAGTGCTTAGAATGACTCAGATTAAGTGAGCTGCCCGGTTAATAAGTTATGGATACTTTACTTATCCGGCATATCATACACAGATTCAATCCTTCCGTAATTCATGAAAAACTCTTCCAGACCGGCTACAATTTGCTCTGCCATTTTATATTGGAACTCAGGATCGGTCAGCTTCATTTCTTCCTCCGGATGAGAAATAAACCCGGTTTCAACCAGTACATTTGGAAACTCTATAGGCTGATTTAGCGAAAAATTAAAGCTTCCCGTAAGCCCATAATCATCAAAACCGAGCGAGCGCATATTTGCGTACATAATTTCAGCCAATGGTTTAAAAGCAATATGTTTATAAAACGAACCCGTTCCTTTTATGGTCAGCGGGTCGGTGGTGTAGCCAATTGAATTGGTGTGAATACTTACCAGCACATCCGCTTTATGCTCCAGCGTAATTTCCTTTCGCTCGCGCATATAAACGTAGTCATCATTGGTGCGAGGCAGTACTACTTTTGCTCCTTTTTCTTCTAACAGCTCCTTAAGCTTCATAGTAATTTCAAGCGTTACATCTTTTTCCTGATATCCGGCTGCTCCCAGCGAACCTTTGTTTGAACCGCCATGCCCCGCATCAACCGAAATGGTTTGCCCCTCTAACGGACTTACAACATTGGTTACCAGCGGTGGCTTCCGCACTTTAATATTCATTTGCGAGCCCCAGCCATAACCTACGGTATAACCCCAATTCTGGCTTTGATTCAGTTTTATAATCAGCCTGAACCGGCCATCTTCCATTTGGCGCCAATCAACCCGTTCAATGCCTTCGTTCGAGCTTTCGTGTTTAATTTTCCAGTTGGTGTTAGAAGTTGCACCAAACACATCAACTATAATTTTATTGGGCTCCAGCTCCTGATACGAAATATACGGCAGCTTCTCGCTTAGCGTAAGTGTAATCAGGTTTGAATGTGCTCGTCCCCGTACTCTTATATTCCCCGTAAGGGATACCGCAGGCTGTTCAAATTCACTTTTCAGTTCTACAAATTCAGCCGGAATCCAGGCACTCAAATTATCGGATAGCTTAACTTTATAGTTATCGTTTTTCAGGCCAATAATATTCAGCTTCACTCCTTCCTCAAGCTCGCCGTATTTTGCGCCACCAAGCCGATCGGTGCCCATTCCAATATTTAGATAAGCACCTTCTTCCGTCACCTCGGCCACTCTTGGCAGGCCGTTAAAGCTTACTTTATACGCACTTTTCTTTTTGTGATAACCGAACAGGCCTTTTTTCATTTTAAAGGTGATGTATTCATTCTTAACCCGATCCCCCGACTTCACTTCATAACTTCCGCGATATAGCCCCTTCACTCCGGCAATTTCTTCCGGCACCTCTTTCATGGGAATGTTGTTCTTGAAATAGTCGATATTAAAAACCACTTCCTGTCCGGGTGTACCTAAAAACTGCACTTCCAGCACCTCGCCGGTGTTCAACCATAAATCACTTGCAGGCTTCATTAATCGAGGCGAAATAACCTTTCCGGAGGCATCCAAAGGTTCAGGTGGTTCCGGTTTAATCAGCAGCATCCGTTTTGATTTTTCCATCCCGTTGCGTTCTACTTTAAATACAATTTCAGTAGTGTCGTCTTTAAGAGAAAGGAAATCTATAAAAGCGCCGCTTTCATACACTTTCACCGGCCTGCCGTTAATATAAGCGTTGGCGTCCGGATTGGTATTTGCAGCTACCCGATAGCGCGAAAATCCATATATCACCGTATCCGTTTCGGGAATTACAATATTCAGCCGCAGCGTATCGGACTGAACTTTTGCATTTGCGTTGATTAGTGAAGTTGTTGTTTGTGCAAAAACAGAGGATGTGGCCCACAAAAAGACCGCCAAAAAGCTAACGTATTTCATAAATGTATTAATTGTAAAGATAATAAGATTGTGATTTTTCTTTGAATGGAGCTACATCTTTAGATAAATATGCCTCAATATCAGAAACCTGATACTGCTTGCTGAACAGCTTCCGTATTTGATCGGTACCATTTACTTTATCAAACATTCCCCAGCGTTTTTTCCCCATTTCAAAGATTTTTTTATCAGGATACATTTGGTGATGAACCTGCATAAACCAAAATTGAAGCTTCATTAAATGTACTTTGCTGTAATCACTGAAATGCATCTGGACGCCATGCAGCGTTTTTCCTTTATCACGGCCGTAGAAAGGCTTAAAAACGATGGGCCGAAATTTTACTCCGGGAATATCAAGGGCATTCATTTTTCGAGCCAGTTCAGCTTCATCAATCCACTCTGCTGCAAAAAGTTCAAAGGGAAGCGTATAACCAACGCCTTCCGAAAAAACGCCTAATTCGCCCATTATTCCGGATGTCACGTAAAAATAAGAGGAATACGCATGCGGAATATGAGGTGAGGTTGGTACCCAAGGCAATCCGGTTTCTTCAAACGTCATATCACGGGTCCAGCCTTCCATTTCTACTACGGTCAGGTCAACCTTCATGCCGTCTTTCAGCCAGCCTTCATTATTTATCATCAGCGCTACTTCGCCGGGTGTAAGTCCGTAGATATATGGAATGGGAAACTGGCTCACAAAAGAAAAATATCCGTCTTCTACAATATTTCCTTCAACCTTATTTCCTCCCAATGGATTGGGTCTGTCTAACACCACAAACTCAATGCCTTGCTCGGCTGCTGCTTCCATAGCCAGCCCCATGGTGCTGATGTACGTATAAGAACGCACGCCGATATCCTGAATGTCGTACACCAAAACATCTACATTTTCCAACATTTCGGGCGTAGGCTTTCGTGTGGCGCCGTACAAGGAGTGCACCGTAACTCCGGTAGCATCATCCACATACGTTGATACTTTATCGCCGGCCGCAAATTCACCGCGAACGCCGTGCTCAGGGCCATACATGGCGGTTATTTGGACGCCTTCCGCTTCATTTATCAAGTCGATAGTAGATTTCAGCTGAGTATTTACGCCGGTTGCATTTGTTATTAAGCCTACTTTTTTGCCTTTCAGCAGGTCAAAGTCTTGCTCTGCAAGTACCTCAACTCCGGTTTTAATTCTTCCGGATTCTTGTGCTTCCGCTGAGCTGTAACCAATCAAAAATAAAAATATAAAGAGAGTGAGTGTTTTATTAATCATGATGAAATTTTGTTCAATATTTTAAGCTAAAGTGTTGAAGTTATACATTATAAAGTTGAACTTCTGTAAATATTGAATCACTTCTGCAAAAGTTCTAACTCACTCTCTGCTATGCCTCACACATATTTGTCTGCTGCTAAAATGACTCTGAAAGAAAAAATTGCTCAGCTGTTCGTCATGGGTTTTAGAGGAAATGATATTTCGAAGCACTCTGCAGTGTTAGAAATGATAAAATCTGAGCAACCCGGAGGCGTCATTTTATTTGATAAGGATATGGTGAACGACCGGCCGGTGCATAACATCAAATCGCCGGAGCAGGTGCGAAAGCTCACTTCTGCTCTACAGCAGGCCTCCAGGCTTCCCCTTCTGATTGGCATTGATCAGGAAGGCGGGCTTATAAATCGCCTGAAGCCGGAATATGGCTTTCCTACAACACAATCTCACAAGCAGTTAGGGGTGAATAATAAACCGGATTCCACCTTTAAAGAAGCAGCGCATATAGCTCAAATACTATCCGATGCCGGGGTGAACCTGAACTTTGCCCCCTGCGTAGATATAGAAACCAATCCGGATTCTATCATCTCAAAAAGAGAACGTTCTTTTGGCGAGTCTCCCCAGCATGTGGCCAAGCACGCCGTTGAATACGTAAAAGGACATCAAAAGCATCAAATTATCACGTGTGCCAAACACTTTCCGGGACATGGTAGTGCAGAAGGCGACACTCATGCTGGCTTTGTGGACGTTACCAATACCTGGGAACGTGATGAACTTCTCCCCTACAAAAAACTTATTTCTGAAGACCTCTGCCCCATGATTATGACCGCACATATTTTTAATGCTCATTTAGATGCGGATAATCCGGCCACTTTATCCTCTTACGTATTGCACGATTTATTGCGAGGAGAACTTGGGTTTAAAGGCGTCATCATTTCAGATGATATGCAAATGCGGGCTATTTCTGATCATTATTCACTGAAAGAATCGCTTAAACTGGGGCTACAGGCAGGTTTAGATATGTTTTGCTTTGGTAATAACTTACTGAAAGAGCAGATACAACTTTCTGATGCCGTTGATGCCTTAACCGAACTGGTTGAAAGCGGAGAGCTGGCCGAAGAGCGAATTACAGAATCTACCGAACGGGTTTTAGCTCTAAAAGCTATGTTGTAGATCCTTTCTCCTGAAGGTGAAAATCAACCAGCCGCTCAATGGGTTTACGAACAATAGGCCCTAATGTAAGGTTGCGTGATTTCAGCACTTCCTCCAGAGTGGTTCGATGAATGGCGGCAACAGAACCTACAAAACCTATTTTCTTATCTGTAATGTCTCCGAAATAGGCCAGTTGTTTATCTGCAAAGTCCTCGAATCCGCTTTTAACAATGGCTTTAATAAATTCGTGTTCCGAGAAATCTCCTAAAATACGTGAGAATGAAGCCACAAAACGGTTACCATTCGGCTCCTTATACACCTTCCGGAGAATACGTTCCAGCCGCATATCGTAGCGCGCTTCTAAAGCATCGCGCAAATCCTGTGGCATAAGCTCATAAAAATAGCTGCGAATAATTCGCTTGCCAAAATAACCGCCTGAGCCTTCATCCCCCAAAGTAAATCCCAGCGATGGAATTTTAGTTACAATTTGCTCTCCATCATATAAGCACGAATTTGAGCCTGTTCCCAAAATACAAGCTATGCCCGGTTTATCCCAAAAACAAGCTTTAGCTGCAGCAAGCAAGTCTGTTTTAATGAAAATCTCAGCTCCCTCAAAACAAGCTGCAATGGCTTTTCGAAGCACCTCTTTGCTGATTTCCGTACCCGAACCTGCACCATAAAAGTGAATTTCATCTATTGAGGTATGCTCTAACTTTTTTTGAAGACCCTCATCTATGATGCTAATAAGCTGCTCCAGCGACATAAAGTATGGGTTTAACCCATCGGTGTGGAAGTACTCTTTTTCTCCATGTTGATTCACTAAAATCCATTCTGTTTTGGTAGATCCGCTGTCGGCTATAAGTAAGTTCATGAGCTTTTATTTTTGGTGAAATTTAAGATACTTAACTGCCGATTTGATTACCACTTTGGTTTTATTTTTTATACTATTAGCGTTAATCAAATATTAAATTATGAGCACATTAAGTGGAATTTCGTCCGGCAAAAGGCTGGTTTCTTTAGATTTTTTCAGAGGCGCTACCGTAGCCGCTATGATTTTGGTAAACAACCCGGGATCGTGGTCAAATATTTATGGCCCGCTAAAGCACGCACCGTGGCACGGATGGACGCCCACAGATCTAATCTTTCCCTTTTTCTTATTTATTGTAGGCGTTTCTATTGTATTGGCTTTTACTAAGGCAAAAGCAAAAGGTGCCCAAAATCAAGACTTGCTGAAAAAAACGCTCATACGGGCCGCCAAAATTTTTGGGTTGGGTCTGGCGCTCTCAGCATTTCCGTATTTAACATTTTCACCCGAGTTCGGCCTTCACTCCAATCTCATTGATATTCGTATTCCGGGCGTACTTCAGCGTATTGCTCTTTGTTATACCGCAGCGGCCTTCCTCTTTTTATATACCAAGCCCAAAACGCAAATGCTAACGCTGGGTGGAATCCTCATCGGTTACTGGCTTTTAATGATTGGCGTTCCGGTTCCCGGCTATGGAGCAGGCGCCATTGATTCTGCTGAAGGAAACTTAGCCGCCTATATCGACCAACTCTTGCTGCCCGGTCACATGTGGAAAGAAAACTGGGACCCTGAAGGCTTCTTAAGCACCATACCCGCATTAGGCAGTACGCTTATTGGCGTTTGGACGGGCAGAATGCTGATGTCTGACAAGGAATCGGAAGCATCGCGAACGCTTCAATTTTTTATTTGGGGATTTATACTTATTGCTCTTGGCTACATTTGGAGCTGGATTTTCCCACTCAACAAAAGCATTTGGACCAGTTCGTACGCCTTATTTACCGGCGGTCAGGCCATGTGTATTTTCGGGCTCAGCTACTGGTTTATTGATGTGAAAGGGAAACAGAAATTTACAGGTTGGGGCGTGGCTTACGGCATTAATGCCATTACAGTATTCTTTTTAAGCGGTATTATTGCTCGCACTTTTAATATGATTCGTTTTACCGTCGGTAGAGAAAGCTACACGCTGAAAAGCTGGATTTACGAAGTAGTGTTGAAATCGGTTGCCTCACCACTGAATGCCTCCCTGCTTTACGCACTGCTTTGGATTGTGCTGTTTTACCTGCTGGCCGCATGGATGAAAAAGAAAAATATTATAATAAAGGTGTAACTGCCTGAACTTTTATGGCTTTAAAGACCAAGGCAAAGATTATTCTTTTCAGCTATAAGCTGTTACATCACTCTAAAATTTCGGTTATGTTTAGGTGAGACCATAAAATTCAAAATTTCACCATGCCAGATACCATCACCAAGCATTCCCAGACCTTTACCGTTCGTGCCAGTGAAGTGGGCGCAGTCGAAAAAATAACCCTTCCGGCACTTTGTGCTTTATTTCAGGAAGTGGCCGGAAATCATGCTGAAATGCTCCACTTCGGCATTCCCGATCTTCACAAAAAAAAGCTGACTTGGGTGTTGCATCGTATGGACATTCAGGTGGAACGCTATCCGCAGTGGCAAGAGGAAATTACGATAGAAACCTGGCCTGCTGCCGGCGATAAACTCCGGGCTTACCGAAATTATCGGGTGTTGGATGAGGAAGGAAATCAGATTGCTGTTTGCCTCAGCTACTGGATGATGATTAACATAGAAACCCGGAAGCCTGCTCGTATGCCAAAAGAAGTACTGGAGCTGCGCCTTGCTGATGCGCCCCAGGTACTGCCGGTAAAAAAAGATCGCCTCTCTCCTTTTGAGGATGCAGAAATAGCCAAGAAATTTATGGTGCGTTCATCCGATTTAGATATTAATGAACACGTAAATAATACCCGGCTTATAGCCTGGGTGATGGAAACCTTTGAGAGCGAAAAAGCGTATCTGGTAAAAAATTTAGACATTCTTTTTCTAAAAGAAGCAAAACTTGGAGATTTAATTACCTCAGAACAAAAAAATGATGAGCGGCAAACATTTCGCCATCAGCTTAAAAATAGAGACGGTGAGGTCATTGCCCTCGCTACCTCCGGATAAGGTGAAGCTGATTATTCGAGCTCGCCTTAACAAGCCATCCTCAAAAGGCATTTTAAACTGTAAAGCATGTTCCTTCACAGCATTGAAGGACTCAAACGGCCTCAAAAACAAATTTAAGAACTATAGTGAGTACTACAGACTACCGGAATAAAATAGAATTTGTTGAAGATTTCAGCCTTAAAATTGAAGAATTAGGCTATCCCCGAATTTATGGGCAAATATTGGGATGGCTGCTTATTTGTGATCCACCCCATCAATCGTTTCCTGACTTAATGGAAAACCTGGATATCAGTAAAGCATCTGTCAGTAATGTGACTCGCATGCTGCTGGAGCGCGGGCTTATCGAAAAAGTACGAGTGCAGGGAGAACGACAAATGTATTTCAAGCTTAGAAAAGGTTCACTTGTAGATTTCATGGAAAAACAGATAAGCCTTACCCAAGAGCTGGAAGCCGTTACCGCCAAAGCTCTGAAGCTTGTGGAAGATAAAAAAGAGACTGACCCGGAGCGCCTCAAAAAAGTAAATCATTTTTACCGATTTATAAGCGAACAAGTCCGGCTTCTTATACAAAAGTACAAATCAGAAAATCGTCTGAATTGAGTTTCTCGCTCAAAAAATGACTCTGAGTTCATTAAAAAATATTGTTCTTACTTATCTCCTATCCTGATCTCGAAACCTGCTTTTTTATGGAACCGCTTTTTTTGCGTTTAAACAAGCATTGCATTCTCTTCTGACTGATAAAACAGCTCATTTCAAGCTCTATGACATGTTTTATAACTAATCATAAAACACTGTTTATTTAGTTTACTATTCAGTAAACTTGGATGGTTCAAAATTAACTAAGCGGTCAGTTAATGACCAAGCGTATAAAATGGGAATTAAAGAGCGTAAAGAAAGAGAAAAAAAGCAGCGTAAAGCACAAATAGTTGATGCGGCTATCGACCTTATGGAAGAGCAAGGTTTCGATACTACAACCATGGACGAAATTGCCGAGCGTGCTGAACTAAGTAAAGGCACGTTATATTTGTATTACGCAGATAAGTCAACTTTATACCAGGCAATCAAAAAGCGTGCGCTGCAGAAGATTCATCAAAATTTCTCAAGTTCTTTACAGCAAGATTTACCCGGGGCCGAGTTAGTGCAAAACATGCTTTCGTTTTATGCAGATTTTATAAAAGACAATGCAACGCTGACAAAAGCAATGATGTTGTACGAACGCTCGAACGAAAATATGCCAACTAAAAATCCTGTTTATGAAAAATGTGTACATCTCGAAAACGAACTTTTGATACTCATGACCCGGGCCATACAAATTGGCATTCAGGATAAAAGCATTAAAACAAACCTTGATCCTAAAATTATGGCCCTGCAAATCGGTGTTTACATGCGCGGAATATTGTTTTTTTACCTAAGTGACAGCCAAAGTAAAGGAATTGAAATTTTAGAGAATAAAAATATGTCCTTAAATCAACTCGTGGAACACTTCTTGCAACTACAGTTCAGCTGACACGTACTTTAAGGCAAATCATGAATATTCATCAACAACGTACAACCACACTTTTATTAAATGATATGAACTCACCTTTCTCCATTTCCTTTCTCAAAAAAGGATTGTTTACACTCATTTTGTGCTTCTTGATAGCGGCTCCTTCCAAAGCACAGCCGGCCATGCAGCAGCAAGATACTCTCGCCCGAACCATAGATTTGCAGCAAGCTTTGCAGATTTCACTCGCAAATAACACGCAAATGAAGCGCTCGCTTTTATCTGTTCGCGAGGCTGATCAGCAAATTAGAAATGCGTGGAGTAATGTTATGCCAAATATTGCAGCTTCTGCCAATTATACACGAAACTTAGAAGTACCGGTAAACTTCTTGCCTGCCGTTATTTTTGACCCAAATGCCAGTCCCGATAAATTAATACCGGTAGCTTTTGGTACTGATAATAACTGGATGGGCGGCTTTTCTGTTTCTCAAACTATTTTTAGCGGACAAGCTTTTGTGGGAATCAGCAGTTCTGAATTATATAAAAGTGCCCAAGCCGAAGGAATGCGAGCCACTGCACAGGGTATTATAACCCAAACACGAATTACTTATTACCAAGCGCTTGTAGCCAAAGAGCAGTTGCGGCTGGCACAAACTCAGGTTGATCGGTTAGAAAAGAGTTTGTCAGATATTCGCAAACTTTACGAGCAAGGTTTTGCAGACGAGTACGCCGTTTTACAGCTGGAAGTACAGCTCAGTAATGTAAAACCGCAGCTTACAAAAGCTAAGTTTGGCGTAAAAACAGCTCTTCAGGAACTTTTAGACGTAATGGGCCTTCCGGTGCAGCTTCCTATTAAAATAAAAGGAGATCTGAGCACCTACGACATTCATTCCGATAGCCCCCAGAATCCTGAAAACAGCGAGTTAAAGGCTGTCAACAATCTCACACCGCTAACGCTTGAAGAAGATTCTGTCATGCTTAAAAAAGCTATGAATCTTCGCGGTGATCTTCGGATTTTAGATGTACAAAAGAAGCTGCAAGGCAAGCAGTTAGATGCACAACGCAGCACATATTTACCTACAATAGCCGCTAATTACGGCCTTAACTGGACGGCCTCTCAAGCCGGTACCCCTCAGTTTTTTGGAACAGAAGACACCCGCGCTCGCTCACAAACACTTTCAATTTCAGTTCAGCTCCCAATTTTCCAGGGCTTCCAAAGAGATGTAGCCGTACAGCAAGCTAAAATTCAAATCAAAGACACAGAGCTTCAGATGTACCAGGCTGAACAGCAAGCCAACAAAGAAATTTTTTCAGCTAAACGCGGTGTTCGCGAAGCTTTACAAACAAGCGATGCGCTGAAGCAGGCGTTAGAGCAAGCCAATCGCGGTTATGAACGTGCCCAAGCCCGTTACAAAAATGGAATAGGCTCTCAGCAGGAAGTCACCGACGCTGAATTTCAGCTGCGCCAGGCAGAAATTAATTATGCCCAAATGGTATCCGGTTATTTATCAGCTAAGGCACAGTACGACCTTGCCATTGGCCAGGTTCCACTAATCAGTGAAGACATTCAGCAAATAAAAGAAAATATTGAACTCAAATAACATGAAACTGACCCCCATGAAATCTTATCTATCAATAATAGCACTATTGGTTTTATTAACCGGATGTGGAAATGGCAATCCGGAGTCTGATACAGCCCAAAACAATAAGAAAATGGTTCCTGTTTATGTGCAGGAAGTACAGCCTTCTGTGTTTCGCCACTACCTGAATATTCAGGGTGATGTGGAATCGGACAAGACCATTATGATTACTCCAAAAATTGGAGCTACTGTAGAATCTATAAAAGTGAAAGCAGGGCAGCGTGTACAAAAAGGTGCTGTTCTTGCCCGGTTAGACGGTGAAATTACACGTACTCAAATTCAGCAGGTTAAAACCCAGCTTGAGCTGGCTAAAACTATTTATGAACGCCAGCAAAATTTGCGTGAGCAGAATATTGGCTCTGAAGTTGAGTTTCTGCAAGCCAAAGCCCAGTACGAGTCGGCGCAAAGCCAGTTAGCTACGCTGGAAGAACAATTTGCTAACTACACCATTCGCGCAACCATCTCCGGAACGGTTGATCAGGTAAATATTAAGGAAGGTGAAAACATCGATCCCGCAACGCTGGCTTTTCAGCTTTCCAACTCTGATGCCATGAAAATTAAGGCTGAAATTTCGGAAGCTTACATTACCAGCGTAGATCAAACCGACAGCGTTACGGTTACCTTTCCCAGCATTAATCGCAGCATCACCAAAACCATTGATGTGGTAAGCAAGGTGATTAATCCTTCAAACCGAACCTTTGGTATTGAAATTTACCTGCCAAATGTGGACGGCTTGTACCCCAACATGATGGCCCGTCTTAAAATCAATGACGTTCGCCTCGAAAACCGGCTGGTAGTACCATTAAATACGTTGCAAAACTCAAACGAAATCAACTATTTGTTTGTAGCCGAGAAAAAAGGAAACGACTGGGTAGCCGCCTATAGGGAAGTTGAAATAGGAAATTATTACAACAACGATTTAGTAATTACAAAAGGCCTGAAAGCCGGAGATTTACTGATTACAGAAGGGTATTCTGAGCTAAGCGATGGCCAGCCTCTCAACATTCAAGAAAAATAATTGAACGAGCACACATCCATGAGTTTTAAAGAATTTAAAATTTCGAGCCTCTCAATTAATAACCGGACCAGTGTGTATCTGCTTACGGTTTTAATTACACTGATTGGCATATTTTCGTACGTAACGCTTCCAAAGGAATCTTTTCCTGAAGTGGAAATTCCCATTTTCAGTGTAGTTACCATTTATGCCGGAGCATCCCCTGCCGACATTGAGAATGTAATTACCCGCCCCATTGAGCAAGAGCTGAAGGGAATTGATGGGATTGATAAAATATCGAGTGTTTCAAAGCAAGCGGTTTCTATTATTACCATTGAGTTTTTGACCAGTAAAGATAAACTGGTTGCCCAACAGGAAGTAAACGACGCCGTCGAAAAAGCAAGAGCCGACCTTCCCACCCAGCTCACGCAAGAGCCTCAGGTAAACGACTTTAACTTAGACGACCAGCCCATCCTGAATATTAACCTTTCGGGCGATTTTGATTTGGTAGAACTGAAGCGTTTTGCTGATGAGATTCAGGATCGCACAGAAAGTCTTTCCGGGGTGAATGAAGCAGAGATTGTGGGTGCTCTGGAGCGCGAAATCCAGATAAATGTGGACTTACAAAAAATGGAAGCTGCCGGTATTAATTTTAATACCATTATGGGTGCCGTTTCCAATAAGAACATCACCATTTCTGCCGGACAGATAGATATGGACGCCAGGGAGCGCTCGGTTCGGGTTGATGGTGAAGTAAAGCAGGCCAGCGATTTGCTGGATCTGATACTTGTAAACAATCAGGGGCACGAAGTATATCTAAAGGATATTGCCACCATTAAAGATGGCTTCGCAGACCGGGAAAGCTACGCCAGCATGAATGGTGAGCCGGTAATTACCGTGAATATTAAAAAGAAAAGTGGCGGTAACCTCATCGAAACCTCCGAAGCCACATTAGCTATTTTAGACGAGCTTAAAGCCAATCAATTTCCGGATAATTTAAATATTACCATTACCGGAGATCAGTCTCAAACCACTAAAGACAGCGTATCTAACTTATTTAATACCGTTATTCTCGGCTTCTTTTTTGTGGTGATTGTGCTCATGTTTATTATGGGCGTGCAAAATGCAATTTTTGTAGGATTGGCTATCCCCCTCTCCTCACTCATTGCTTTTGCCATTATGCCAATGATCGACTTTTCCATTAATATGGTAGTGCTTTTTGCGCTCATTTTGGGGCTTGGTATTGTGGTAGATAACGCCATTGTAATTGTGGAAAACATTTACCGGCACATCACCAAGAGCAATTTAAGTAAAACCGAAGCAGCCAAAAAAGCAGCCGGTGAAATTGCCCTTCCTGTAATTACAGGAACTTTAACCACTATTGCACCCTTCTTTCCTCTGTTATTCTGGTCTGGAATTATCGGGCGCTTTATGTTTTACCTGCCGGTTACCCTTATTTTAACACTGGTAGCATCGTTAGTGGTAGCATTGGTAATGAACCCTGTTTTTGCCGTCTCTTTTATGAATGAAGACGATGATCAGGTAAACGGAAACGGCAAAGAAAACCACAGCAACCGGTTTGTATGGATTGCTACAGCCGTAGTTGCCGTCCTCTCGCTGATATTTTACGTTACCGGTGGAGCATTTGTGGCCAACTTGCTGATATTTATTTATCTGCTTTGGCTTTCAGAACGGTTTATACTTAAACCACTTATCAGAAAGTTCAACCAAAGCGTACTACCAAGGCTGGAAAAAGCATATCACGATGCAATTGAGTGGATTTTAGTAGCAAACCGTCCTTGGTTTGTACTGGGTGGAGCTTCTGTATTTTTAATCTTCAGCTTTTTCCTTTTAGGAGTAGCCTCTCCTAAAGTGGTTTTCTTCCCCGAAAGCGACCCCAACTTTGTATATGTATATAATGAGATGCCGGCCGGTACCAATATTGAAGAAACAAATAGAGTTAACCAAGAAATTGAAGAGCGGGTGTACAGCGTTATTGGCAGAAACAACCCTATTGTAAAATCAGTAGTTTCTAACGTGGCTGTTGGCGCCAACCCAACCGGAAGTATTGACCCTACCCCCTCTCCCACAAAAAGTAAAGTAACCGTAGAATTTGTGGATTACCAATATCGGGAAGGTGCTTCTACCGAGGAGCTTCTGATTGAAATCAGAGATGCCGTACAAGGCATACCCGGAACCATTATAACCGTAGAGAAAGAACAAAGCGGACCTCCCACCGGTAAACCCATTAATATTGAAATATCCGGAGATGAGTTCAGTGAAATCATTGCTTTGACTGAACAAGTAAAAGCACACATTCAGGCTCAAAATATTCCCGGTATAGAAGAGCTTCGTTCCGATCTTCAGGTAAACAATCCCGAAATTGTGGTAGATATTGATAACGAAAAAGCCAACAGATACGGAATGAGTAACCTTGCCATTGGTAATACCATCCGAACGGCACTGCTCGGAATTCCAATTTCTACTTACCGTGAGGATGAGGACGAATACGACATTACTCTTCGCCTGCAAGAAGAAGACCGAAGTAATATTACAGATTTATTGAATATTTCGGTTCCTACACCCGATGGAAACATTCCAATTTCAGCTGTTGCATCCCCTCGCCTTGAAACCAGTTATGGTGCTATCAACCGGATTGATTTGGAACGCGTAGCTACGCTTTCCTCAAACGTGCTAACCGGCTATAATGCCAACGAAATCAACGCGAAGATTCGAGAGTCACTGTCTGATTTTGAGGTTCCCCAAGGCTATAAAATTAACCTGACCGGAGAACAGGAAGAGCAGGCTGAAACAGGCCAATTCCTTATCATCGCCCTAATTTCTGCTGTTGGGCTTATCTTCCTGATATTAGTAATGCAGTTTAACTCCATCGGAAAAGCACTCATTATTATGTCACAAATTGGATACAGCCTTATCGGCGTTTTCATTGGCTTCTCCACCTTTGGGATGGACATTTCGGTTGTACTAACCGGAATGGGGATTATTGCCGTGGCCGGTATTGTAGTTAAAAACGGAATTATTCTAATTGATTACATAGACCTGAAACGCAAAGAAGGCCTGAGCCTCAAAGACGCCGTTATTGAAGGTGGAGCTACCCGATTAAATCCGGTACTGTTAACCGCAGCCTCCACTATTTTAGGGTTGATTCCATTAGCCATTGGCCTAAACATCGACTTTTACGGCCTGTTTGCCAGTCTGGAACCAAATCTCTACTTCGGTGGAGATAACGCCAGCTTCTGGGGACCTTTAGCCTGGACTATTATTTACGGACTGGGCTTTGGAACACTGCTTACGCTCTTTTTGGTGCCTTCTATGTATTACATCGGCTCCAATACTAAGCAGTGGTTTACTGCTAAATTCTCAAAAGGCGAATAACATTTAATAAACAGGTGTAAGTGTACCTTCACACCTGTTTTAAGTTCACTTTTTTATGATACCCTATTCTGTTTTAGATCTCGCAATTGTTACTGAAGGCAGTAATGCCAAGGAAGCTATTTCAAGAAGCCGCGACTTAGCCCGGCATGTAGAACAGTTTGGATATAACCGGTTCTGGATGGCGGAGCACCATAATATGGAGCATATTGCCAGTTCTGCAACGGCACTTTTATTAGGCCACGTAGCAGAAGCTACAGAGAAAATTCGTATAGGCTCAGGCGGAATTATGCTTCCAAATCATTCCCCTTATATAATTGCAGAGCAGTTTGGAACACTGGCCACTATGTATCCCAATCGCATTGATCTTGGATTAGGACGTGCACCGGGAACCGACCAGGTTACGGCTCACGCCATACGCCCCGACCGGATAAAGGAAGTGTATAATTTCCCGAATAATGTGGCAAAGCTTCAGCAATATCTATCTAAAGAAAATGACGGTAAAGTACACGCTTTTCCCGGTCATGGAACCGAAGTACCAATTTGGA
Source organism: uncultured Balneola sp. (assembly GCA_964505215.1). Classification (GTDB taxonomy): domain Bacteria; phylum Bacteroidota; class Rhodothermia; order Balneolales; family Balneolaceae; genus Gracilimonas. Next base: position 2,795 of record CAZDGU010000006.1, on the reverse strand, counting down.
TATTAGGCTCCAGCACCGACAGTGCCCACTTGGCAGCCAGAATGGGATTGCCCTACGCTTTTGCCAGCCATTTTGCTCCGCAGCAGCTGGTAGATGCCCTGCGCATTTACAGAGAGCAATTCACCCCTTCAAAGCAGCTTGATAAACCTTACGTAATGGCCGGGGTGAATGTAATCGCCGCCGACACCAACGAACAGGCCGAGTTTCTTTCCACCTCTATGAAGCAAATGTTTGGTGGAATTATTACCGGTCAGCGCAATCCTCTACAACCACCTATAGATGATATGGATCAGGTAATGAGCCCTCATCATCAAATGGCCATGAAACAAATGTTAGCCTACTCTTTTGTTGGAGATAAAAAACATATTCACAAAAAGGTGAAGAACTTTATCACTCAAACAAAAGTTGATGAACTAATAATGGCTTCTTATATCTTTGACTATGATGCGTGGTTAAAATCGCATCAGCTGTTTGCGGAGGTTATGCAAGAAATAGCCGAACCGGTCTAACAATATTTGTACCCCGAAAAACCAAGCCCCGTCAAGTGAAATTGACGGGGCTTTTTATTTCGTCTGAAAATTAGCAATCCCAATTCAATAACCTGAATGTTGAATCACAGATTTGCACAGATTTAAGGATGCCACGGATGAAGATATTCCTCCTTCAATCTTACACCGACCAAAATTCAAAAAAAATCCGCGCCATCTGCGCAATGCCCTAAATCTGCGATTCAAAAACACAAATATAAGTACACCTCAAGAGGCCGGAGTTTAGAAGCAAGGCCAAAACAAATCGTCCATCACAAACCGATCATTCGGTCTTTAGCAAATCATTGCGTACTCAAAGCTGTACGTTAGACTCCACCATTCTGATCTCCTCTGACTCCTCCTTCGCAAGAAGGAGAACGTGTTGATATGCAGTTGTGTTTATTCGGGTTAAATAACTTATAAATACTCCATCCTTGCTCCCAACACCCCCGTTGGGAGTGCCATACAGAACCACCCGGTTCAAAACAAAAATGGCGCCAAACCGGGCGTTGATGAAACCGGCTGCCACATTCCCGAGATTGCTTCGGCGGTTGAATAGTGGACAGAGTTATGCAAGGTGGCGCCTCGCAAAAGGTTTCGTCTGCGAGGAGTGTTATTCTTTGGGCTACTCAGCCAAAAAATGCACGGCGTGGCAGTCTCGTGAATGCGTTTGGGGTGCTGAGCAGCGCTCGTGCGTGAAGGGCAGAAAAAGCATGGGCCTTGTTAAGGTTAGTAGTCGTATTCCCCGAGATTGCTTCGGTGGTTGAATAATGTACGGGGTTATGCAAGGTGGCGCCTCGTAAAGGTACTTTTTCGTCTGACCGCTGGATATGATTAAACTAATGGAATACGTTTTGGAGCGGTCTGCCGAATATTAATGGCATTCAAGTTTTAAAAGAAGCTCTAATAACAAATAACCAATTCCTGGAAACCGCTTCATCACCCGCCTCTCTGGGGTAAAACAGGGCTTACCTATTCAAACTGAGCCGATGATGGAATTTGACAGTAAGTCGTTTACATATGGAATTCAGATTATACTCCTATAATAAGGGCAGTTCATCCTGTTATTTTTGCATAAAACTTTTCAGGATCAGCCTGTATGTTTATAGGTTCTAAGTATTTAACTCTGCCTGTTTCGTTGATATAAACTTTAACCGGGGTGTGCGGAATTAATTCTTTATCAAGCACTAATCCATTCTTATCTCGAATGGCTACTATATTTAAATTATTGTGTTTCAGGAAGGCATTAAAAGTGGTTTGATATCTTTCTATAATAATAAGATAAACGGCTAAATTTGTTGTTTCGGGAATTTCTTCATTCCACCATGTAAGCTCATTTATACAAGGTTCACACTCTTTTGTTTTAAGCACTAAAAATACAGCATTTTCAGCCTGTATCTCTTCATCGCTTATTTCATTTAAATAAGGTTCCCAATCATCAGCAGTCTTTTTAAGGTATGGTTTGTTTTTATTCTCGCAGGAAGTAACCAAAATAATACCTACTGTAATTAGAAGAACGCTAATACAGTTATTTCTTCTCAGCCAATTCATAAATGCCAATGGTGTAGTTGTCGGGGTCAAAACTTTCAATCATATAAAGCTGATTATTATGAACTGCACCCAGTGTATGGTCAGTATGGATTTCTCCTAAAAAGCTTTTGCTTTCTAAATCGTACAATACTAAAAAATTATCTTTATCCTCATAGTTTACGTTATTAAACCATTCTTTTGTAAGCACCTGTACATGCTGTATAAAATAAGATTCGGCAGCATGAATGGAATTAGTTACCGTGTTACCGATGCTTCTTCTATTAATCTCAGGGATAGATAATTGAGATGAAATTTCCTGTTTGGGGAGAGAAAAACTGGGGAATTCAATTCCGAATTCATTTAGATATGTTTGGTTCTTTAAATCATAAGTATAGATTTTATATGAGCTTTCAAGAACTGTATATATTATTGATCTTTCCCCATCTAAATAAAAGTAGCTCAAAAGGGAATACACGTTATCCTCGTTCAAAAAAGGATCATAATGCCCAAAAGTGGAAATTATCTCCCCATCTAAATTCATTTTTCCAATTAAATCAGAAGAGTCGGGATTATTGCTGTATCTGGTTTCAATAATTGGAAAATAAATCACATCTTCAAATAGATGGAAGAACCGGCCACCCGGTACAAATATTTTTTCATTGGCAAAAACCGAAGATGATGAGAGGGAGTGTAATCTAAACTCTGTCTGATTATTGGTTAATAGTTTTCAGGGTCCCG
>CAZDGU010000005.1:6589-221954 GCA_964505215.1 uncultured Balneola sp. | reverse complement strand
GGTCTAAGTTAACGGTATTTGTTGTTACTTAGACAGAGTTTGATTTACACTCTCTACACAAATTAAAAAAGGGCTTCAATTAATTGAAGCCCTTTTTAGTATCAGTAATCAGTTAGGTTACGATTTGTGAAGAATTTTACTCTTCTTCATCCTCGTCACCTTCTTCCTCATTAACCACTCGGGTAACAGCTGCGATGGCACCGTCAGAGTCGAGGCGCATAATTCTAACACCTTGTGTATTTCTACCCATAGTGCGGATTCCGCCGCAGTTCATTCGAATGACTTTCCCTTTTTCAGTGATAATCATTAAATCATCCTGATCAGTTACTTCTTTGAGTGCGATTAAATCTCCGGTTTTCGGTGTTATTTTCAATGTAATTACACCTTTACCTCCTCGAGATTGCTCACGGTAATCTTCTACAAGAGACCGTTTGCCATATCCATTTTCTGACATAGCCAAGACGGTTGCCTCATGGGTATTTTTAATAATAACCATGTCCACAACTTCGTCTTTTTTAGAAAGCGTCATGCCTTTAACACCGGAAGTGTTTCGGCCCATTTCCCGCACATCACTTTCGTGGAAACGGATAGCACGTCCTTTTCTGTTAGCTAAAACAACGTGACTGTCACCGTCTGTCAGTTCGGCTGCCAGCAGGCTATCGTCTTCTTTAATGTTGATGGCGATAATACCATCCCGGCGTGGTCGGCTGTATGCTTCCAGTTTGGTTTTCTTAACCAGTCCGCCTTTGGTGGCCATAATAATGGAGTGGTCGTTTATGTACTCTTCGTCATCCAGGGTTTTAACCGGAACGAATGCTTTAATCGCATCATCTTTATCTAAATCAATAAGATTTACGATGGCACGGCCTCGGGCCAATCTTCCACCTTCGGGAATTTCATATACTTTTAGCCAGTAACACATTCCTTTTTCTGTAAAGAATAGAATATAGTTATGTGTTGTGGCAACAAATAAATGTTCCACGTATTCCTCATCGCGAGTTGTGGTGCCTTTCATTCCTTTACCGCCCCGGCGTTGTCTGCGATATCCACTTACCGGCATACGCTTTATAAAGCCTTTGTTAGAAATGGTTACTACCACATCTTCGTTGGCAATCATATCCTCGATGTTAAAATCATCGGCAGAATGTACTACTTGAGTTCTGCGCTCATCGCCATAGCGTTTTTTAAGATCGGCGAGTTCCTGCTTAATAATATCTGTTTGATTATCACGATTAGTAAGAATTTCTCTATAATCGGCAATCTTCTCGGTAATATCCCTATATTCGCCGTCAATTTTTTCGCGCTCAAGTCCGGTAAGCTTCTGTAAGCGCATATCTAATATGGCTTTAGCTTGCAGATCGGTTAGAGCAAATCGTTTTCTTAACTCTTTATTTGCCTCATTAGGACTATTTGCAGCTCTAATAATTTTAATAACTTCATCTAAGTTATCAAGAGCTATTTTCAGCCCTTCTAAAATATGAGCACGAGCTTCGGCTTGATCCAGATCATAGATTGTTCTGCGAATAATGATATCCACACGGTGCTCTACAAAATGATAGATAAGCTCTTTCAGGTTCATCACCTTAGGTCTGCCTTTAACTAAGGCAAGGTTAATGATCCCAAAAGTGGTCTGCATTTGGGTGTACTTGTACAATTGGTTTAGTACAACACCTGCATTTGCCGACCTCTTCAATATTATAACAACTCGTATTCCCTCACGATCTGATTCATCTCTAACTTCAGAAATATCAGTTATTTTTTCTTCGTTAACCAGCGTAGCTATCTTTTGGATAAGTGTGCTTTTGTTAACCTGGTAGGGAATTTCTGTAATTACAATTTGCTCTCTGTTTCCTCGAAGCTCTTCCGTATTGGCGCGGGCACGAAGGGTGACTTTTCCACGACCGGTTTCATAAGCCTCTTTAACACCTTCATATCCATAAATAATACCGGCAGTAGGAAAGTCCGGAGCTGTGATATGCTTCATCAGCTCTTTAATTTCGATATCCGGATTGTCGATATAAGCAGAAACCCCGTCTATAACTTCATTCATGTTATGAGGGGCCATGTTGGTTGCCATACCTACAGCAATTCCTGAAGCACCATTTAGTAACAGATTCGGTAACATGCTTGGCAGAACAGTGGGCTCCTCAAGGGTATCATCAAAGTTCGGCTGATAATCTACCGTTTCTTTGTTGATGTCTGCCAACAGCTCTTCCGACAATCGATCCATCCGAACTTCAGTATAACGCATAGCCGCAGCGCTGTCGCCATCAATAGAACCAAAGTTGCCCTGCCCATCTACTAAAGGATATCGGAGGGAAAACTCTTGCACCATTCGTACAATAGAGTCATAAACGGCCGTATCGCCATGGGGGTGATACTTACCAAGTACCTCACCAACTATACGAGCACTTTTCTTATAATTTCGGTTGTGAAGCATCCCGAGATCATTCATTCCATAAAGGGAACGGCGATGCACAGGTTTTAAACCATCTCGTACATCAGGTAAAGCTCGCGAAACAATCACAGACATCGAATAATCGATGTAAGAAGACTGCATTTCATCTTCTATAGTAATAGGTATAATTTTTTCTCTGGCCATAAATTATAAAATAAAAAAGGTTGGTTAGTCTGAGTTTAAATTATCAGAAAAAATGGTTTAATGGTTTATGTGTCGATGGTAGCATATTTAGCATTGCGCTCAATAAAAGCTCTCCGGGGCTCTACCTCTCCACCCATTAATATGGAGAAAAGTTTATCGGCCCCTGCAGCACTTTCAACACTTACTTGTTGAAGGGTTCTGGTTTCAGGGTCCATTGTTGTTTCCCAAAGCTGTTCCGGGTTCATCTCTCCAAGGCCTTTATAGCGCGAAACATCAAACTTTTTACGAGTTTTCTTTAGCTCTTTTATAAGCTTATCGCGGGTTTCATCATCCCAGGCATACTCCAGGCTTTTGCTGGTGGTGATGCGATATAGCGGCGGAGTGGCAATATAAATATGCCCATTTTCGATAAGCGGGCGCATATATCGATAAAAGAAAGTAAGCAGTAACGTTCTAATGTGTGAACCGTCCACATCCGCATCCGTCATAATGATGATTTTGTGATAGCGAAGCTTGTCAATATCAAAATCATCATCGCCATGGCCTACACCGGTACCAAAGGCAGTAATCATGGCCTGAATTTCTTTATTCTCCAAAATCCGGTTTATTTTAGCCTTCTCTACGTTTAGAATTTTACCACGCAGAGGCAAAATGGCCTGGAAACTTCTGTTTCTTCCCATTTTTGCGGAACCACCGGCAGAGTCACCCTCCACTATATAAATTTCACTGTGTTCGGGATCTTTAATAGAGCAATCAGCTAACTTACCGGGCAATCCGCCACCGCTCATTACGCTTTTACGCTGAACAAGCTGGCGCGCTTTTCGGGCAGCTTCGCGTGCTTCTGCAGCGAGCACTACTTTCCCAATTACCTTTTTAGCGGTTTTAGGATTTTGCTCTAAATACTCACTAAGCTGATCGTAAACAATAACTTCTACAGCACTTTGTACTTCCGAGTTACCTAATTTAGTTTTTGTTTGTCCCTCAAACTGGGGTTCGGCAACTTTAACACTTAGTACAGCAGTCATACCTTCACGAAAATCTTCACCGGAAACAGAAATCTTACTGTTAGATTTAATAAGGCCGTTCTTCTCGGCGTAGGTTTTTAAAGATCGGGTAAGAGCTCTGCGAAATCCGGAAACGTGGCTTCCTCCTTCCCGTGTATTAATATTGTTTACATAAGAGTGGACGTTCTCTGAAAAGGAGCTATTGTATGAAATTGCAATTTCAACAGGAACGTTGTCCATTTCACCGGTTATATGAATAGGAGTGTCTAACATAGACTCCCGGTTTTCATCTAAAAACTCTACAAAGTCTTTTACACCGCCATCATAATGATAAACTTCTTTTTTAAGCTCTTCATCCTCTTCACGCTCATCAATTAGTTCGATGGTAATTTCGGGATTCAGAAAAGCAAGTTCTCTCATGCGCTCGGCAATAATATCGAACTTAAATTCTGTGGTTTGGGTAAATATGGTAGGGTCGGGGGTGAAAGTAATTTTGGTACCGGTAATGTCCGTGTCCCCTTTTACAGAAAGCGGTGTAGTGGTTTTACCATATTCAAATTCCATCACATGAATTTTACCGTCGCGGTGAATTTCAGCAAGGAAGTGAGAGGCCAATCCGTTTACACAACTTACACCAACGCCGTGCAAACCGCCTGATACTTTGTACGTATCTTTATCAAATTTTCCGCCGGCGTGCAGTTTGGTTAACACAACTTCCACAGCGGGGATGCCTAATTTTTCGTGCGTATCAACGGGAATTCCACGGCCATTATCCTGAATGGTCATAGATCCGTCTTCATTAATAGTAACTGTAATATGGTCGCAATAACCTGCAAGCGCTTCATCAATGGAGTTATCAACCACTTCATTAATTAAGTGGTGCAGGCCTCGCTGGCCCGTATCCCCAATGTACATTGCAGGGCGCTTCCGTACGGCTTCAAGGCCTTCTAAAACTTGAATGTTTGACGCCTTGTAATCCGAACTTTGTTTTTTTGCCATAATTTTGGAGTGATAGCTTTGTAAGATGAGTTAATTGACGCCTGAAAATAGAGCTTACACAGGCAAAATCAAAAAAAGGCGTTACTTTTGTTTAAAATAATAGAGATAGCATGTCTGGAGGGAAATTGAGCGTAGAAAAAACAGGTTGTAAATGTGGATAAGTAAGAAAAATGTTAATAATTAGATTTTTTGGGTTGTAAATCGTTGAACTTTGGTAATTATAGTTCTATCTTTGGTGTCTATTTTCATTATGAATAAACGGAATCAACGATGTCGCGAAAAGACGATATTACTGGAAAAGGAGCTTTGAACGGATACCGTTCATCAAAAGCAAACAATAAGAGCAAACATCGCTTTCAATTAAACCTGCAAAAGCGTCGTTTTTATATCCCTGAAGAGGATAGATGGGTAACGCTCAAAGTTTCTGCAAAAACGGTAAGAACTATTAATAAGAAGGGAATTTCTGCAGTACTTAAAGATGCGCAGAAAAAAGGAACTCTTTTAAAAGAAGTATAAAACCATGGCAAAAGGAAACAGAGTTCAGGTTATTTTAGAGTGCACCGAAAAACCCGGTTCATCTCGTTATGTTACTACTAAAAACCGAAGAACAACAACCGATAGGCTTGAACTGAAAAAATATAATCCTGTTCTTCGTAAACACACTGTTCACAAAGAAATTAAATAACTGTAGTTATGGCTAAGAAGCAAGCATTTGGAGAAGAAGCACTGAAAGGAAAAGGAACCCACCGCAAGATGGCGAAGGTTGTTCTTTCTACAAAAAATAATAAAGGTAAATTCGCCTATAAAGAATTAATGGTAGAGCAAGACAATGTAAAGGCTTTTATTCAGCAGAATAAAGGCTGATTTTTTTTACTTACCACGATTTTAAAAGGTTACACAAAAGAAATTGTGTAACCTTTTTTTTTGAGTATTTTTAGCAAAGGAGGAATTAATTATGAGTATTAAAAATCAAATAATTGAAGACATAACCGAGGCCATGAAAGCCAAAGCTAAAGATAGGCTTCAGGTACTGCGCTCTTTGAAAGCCAGGCTGATGGAGAAGGAAATCAGCGAACGCAAAGGCGGAGAAGCAGAACTCACTGACGAGCAGGCGATAGAAGTACTGATGAAAGCCGCCAAACAGCGAAAAGAATCTATTGAGCAGTTTGAGCAGGGCAGTCGCCAGGATTTAGCGGATAAAGAAAAAGAAGAGCTGAAGATCATAGAAGCGTACCTGCCCGAAATGTTGAGTGAAGATGAAATCCGCCGTATTGTTAAAGAAAGGATCAGCGCTATTGGAGCTGCCGGAATGCAAGATATGGGGAAAGTAATGGGCCCGGTTATGGGGCAACTAAAAGGACAGGCAGACGGCTCTTTAGTAAGTAAAGTGGTGAAAGAAGAATTAAACAGCTAACGGCATGCCAGTCTTAGATCTGATTATTGCCGTACCTATTCTTTATTTTGGATATAAAGGGGCCGTAAATGGCTTGGTAAAAGAAGTGCTGAATATTGCAGGAATTATTCTCGCTATCTTTATAACCTTTAACTATCTGGATGTTTTTACCGGAATTATAGCTCCTTTTTTTGAGGAAGGCGCATCGTACGTACCGTTTATTTCCGGTGCCATGCTTTTTATTGGAACGGTTGGCATAGTAGCGCTGATAGCTTATGCCACAAAAGAATTATTAAAGGCCGTTAAACTGAGCACTGTGAATCGACTGCTGGGAGCCGTTTTTGGTGCTTTGAAAAGCGGGTTGATAGTTAGCGCCGTGCTGCTTCTTTTGTCCGGTTTTAATACTCCAAGCGAACAGGCCCGGAATGAATCATATTTATATTCCGGTGTTATTTACTTGGCTCCATTTACCTATAATGGGGTTGCTATGATTTACCCCGGCGCCGAAAATTATACCGAAACGCTTAAGAAAAACATTGGCGCATATAATCCATTAGAAAATATTCCATTTTTAAATAACCATAAAGAAAATTAAATGTCATTTTTACCAGTAGAGGAACAGCTCGAAATTATTCGAAGAGGTACAACCGAAATTGTACCGGAAGAAGAACTCATCAAAAAGCTTAAAAAGTCTAAAGAAGAAAATAAGCCTCTTATTATAAAACTGGGAGTTGACCCCACGCGACCGGACCTTCATTTAGGGCATTCTGTAATCCTGCGGAAAATGAGGCAGTTTCAGGATTTAGGGCATCAGGTTGTGCTTATAATCGGTGGTTTTACGGCTATGATTGGAGATCCTTCGGGGCAGAATAAAACCCGCCCTCCGCTTACCGAAGAGGAAGTGATGGAAAACGCGAAAACATATATAGAGCAGGCCAACAGCATTTTAGATGAGGATAAGCTTACCCTTACCAATAATAATGATTGGCTGAGTGGCATGAACTTTATGGATGTCATCAAGTTATCTTCTAAGCTTACCGTTGCCCGTATGATTGAACGGGATGATTTCTCCAAACGGTTCAACAATAACGAGCCGATTTCGCTGCATGAGTTTTTATATCCGCTGGCGCAAGGCCAGGATTCGGTTCACCTGAAAGCAGATGTGGAACTGGGCGGAACCGATCAAAAATTTAATTTATTGGTAGGAAGGCAGCTTCAAAAAGAAAATGGGCAAGAACCGCAGGTTTGCCTGATGATGCCGCTGCTGGTTGGTACCGATGGCTCTGCAAAAATGTCTAAATCGTACGATAATTACATTGGTATTACCGAAGAGCCAAACGAAATGTACGGGAAGGCGCTATCGGTTCCGGATGAATTGATTTATACTTATTACGAATTAATTACCGACGTGGATACCGACGAGCTTCCTCAAATAAAAGAGCGCATCAAAAAAGATCCGCGTAATGCTAAACACGATCTGGCGTTTACCATTGTGCGCATGTATCACGGGGAAGAAGCGGCTAAAGGAGCGAAAAAATATTTTGAGCAAACCGTTATAAACAAAGAAGTACCGGATGATGCGCCTGAGTTTCTTTTTGAAACCGGTAAGGAAATCAGACTGCTGGATATTGTGGCTGAAACAGGATTTTCTCCCAGTAATGGCGAAACCAAGCGAATGATTAAGCAGGGCGGAATCAGCGTTGATGATGAGAAAGTGAAGGATATCAATCACACCATTACTTTTGCAGAAGGTGACGAACACACACTGAAGGTTGGAAAGAGAAATTTCGGAATTATAAAAGCCAAATAAGTCTTTTGATTAAAATAAGTTCGTACAACGTAAACGGTATCAGAGCCGCGCACCGAAAGGGATTTGTGGATTGGGTAGAAGAAAGCAATCCCGATATTATTTGTATTCAGGAACTGCGGGCACTTGAAGATCAGGTCCCAAAAGAAGTTAATGAGCTGGGATATCATAAATACTACCACACTGCCGAAAAAAAAGGATATTCCGGAGTGGCCATGTATTCCAAAATAGAACCGCTTAAGGTTGAAAAAGGCATAGGCGTGGACTGGATTGACAGTGAAGGCCGCGTGATGATGCTGGAATATGAAGACTTTCGTGTTTTTAGCGTGTATGCACCCAGCGGAACCACCGGCGATATTCGCCAGGATTTGAAAATGGAATTCCTGGAGCACTTCATAAAGTTCGGGAAGAAATATGTTGAGGACAGTAAGCCGACCGTTTTTTGTGGCGACTTCAACATTTGTCATACCGAAATTGATATTCATAATCCAAGTAAGCAGCATAGAACGTCCGGATTTTTACCGGAAGAAAGGCAGTGGGTAACCGACTTTTTAGATGTTGGCTATCACGATGTTTTTCGTCAACTTCACCCCAACAAACCGGACTTGTACAGCTGGTGGAGCTACCGCGCTGCATCAAAAGAACGGAACAAAGGCTGGCGGATTGATTATCACTTAGCAAGCCAAGAATTGGCAAAAAAGGCCCAAATTGCCGAGATCGAAAAAAAATGGGATATTTCTGACCATGCTCCGGTTTCAGTGAGCTACGATTTTACCAGCTAAGCCCTAATAAAATTGGTGCTTAGAGCATAATAAGCAGTGATAGTTAATATGGGAACGCATTATAAAGGAACCGAGCAGGACAAAGCTACTTTAAACGCTTTTATTAAACTTACCCGCGCCAGCGAAAGCGTAAATAACCGGCTGGCTCGCCATCTAATGGAAGCCAATCTTACCATTAGCCAATTTGGCGTGCTGGAGGCCTTGTTTCATATCGGGCCTTTAAATCAAAAGGAATTGGGGAAAAAGCTGTTAAAATCCGGCGGAAATATCACCATGGTGATTGATAACTTGCTGAAAGGAGAACTGGTTGAAAAGAAGAAAAACCCGGAAGATTTACGGTCGGTAATCATCAGTCTTACGGATAAAGGCCGTGATTTCATTGAAGACTTTTTCCCACAGCATCTGCAAAAAATAAGAGAAGAGTTTGCCGTGTTAACAGAAGAGGAAAAAGAACAATTAGGGGAAATTTGTAAGAAGCTGGGGAAAAAAGATTAAAGATGAAGTTGGGCTTCTGTATTTTTATTTAGCCTGATTTTAGTGAGCTTTACAGATGTTTTGGAGTAGAATTCTTGCCCGAAAGAAACAGTATTTAACGCCCATCCTTGTTAAGTTGAGCTGCAAACAAATGGCTGTTTATGAATTCAATTTTTAAAGGACTGAAAGTTGTTGAGCTGGCAAGCGTACTGGCAGGGCCTGCGGTAGGCACCTTCTTTTCTGAATTAGGCGCTGATGTAATCAAGATTGAAAATAAAAGAACGGGCGGAGATGTTACCCGAAATTGGCGGCAGTCCGGAGAAACAGAAAGCGGACCTTCAGCTTATTACGCCAGCATAAATTGGAATAAGAAAGCGGTTTTTGCAGATCTTACCGATCCGGAAGATTTCAACCTTGTACAGGATTATATCAGAGAAGCAGACCTTGTATTGAGTAATTTCAAAAAAGGGGATGATGAAAAGTTTGGGCTGAGCTTTGCGGATCTTAAAAAGCTAAATCCAACCGTAATTTATGGTAACATATCCGGATTTGGCAGCCAAAGTGAGCGCGTTGCCTATGATTTGATAGTACAGGCAGAAACCGGTTTTATGAGTATAAATGGGCAGCCTGAAAGTGCACCCACTAAATTTCCATTGGCTATGATTGACTTGCTGGCAGCGCATCAGCTAAAGCAGGGAATTTTATGCGCCATGCTAAAGCAAAATAAAGAGCCGGTAAAAGCATTTTGTGTTGAAGTAAGCCTGTACGATAGCGCTATTGCCTCTCTTATAAATCAGGCTACAAATTGGTTAATGAATGAAAATAATCCACAGCGATCGGGTTCCCTTCATCCCAATATTGCACCTTATGGAGAAGTTTTTACCGCCAAAGACGGAGTGTTAATTACGGTGGCCATTGGAAGTGATGCGCAGTTTTCAGCTTTATGTGAGATTCTTGGAAATGAGGAATTGGCAAATAATAACCGGTTTAGCACAAACTCTTTACGAGTTGAAAACAGGGAAGATCTGCAAACGATTCTTCAACAAGAAATAGAGCGTTTTAATGGGGCTGTGTTTTTAGAAAAATGCCATTTGCTAAGAATTCCGGCCGGAGAGATAAAGGATATTAAAAGGGTGTTTGAGGAAAAATCAGCTCAGGATTTACTGCTTACTGACAAGCAAGAAGGACGAAAAACCAATCGCCCAAAAACGGCTGTTTTTAAAATTACAGTTGACGAATAGCTTTAAGGAAATAGCCACACTTCTTATGTCGATGAAATCAGTCAGTAAGAATAAGGCCGGCAAAAATTCAATACAATGTGCAGCGGTTTCACTTAATTCCCAATCGGCACTTCGCCGGATTCATCAAACCGAAGTTGTGTATTTCCCAGCAAATTGTGAAGTACATTAAAATCAATGGTTCCCTTCACCCGATAATTGGCTTTTTTAGAGCCGGTTAAAATCTGATAGGCCGACATTCCAATTTTGTTGAGGCTTAGCGTAAGTGGAATTTCAAGCTCAGTAATTCCATTTGGGGCAATTTGTACGTTTTGTAAAGCAGTGCCCGAAGCCCAAGGGTCTTCGTTTACTTCCAAATCATACATAAGATTATTCACTTTCATTCCAAACCCATTTGGGTTATCAAATAGAAGCTGGAGATTGATTTTAGCACCGCTGAAGCTCAGGCTTTGAACGTTAACATCACCAACTTTCAGTTTTGGAAGTTTGACAACGGGAATGGTTCCATTTTTACTTACAGGAACTTCGGTGCGCCCTAAAACTGGGAGATCAAACGAAAGCTGTGTGTTGAATGCATAAGTCGATTCATCTTTCTCGGAAATACCTTTTATAGTTTGATATAAATCCCGGAAATTCAGTGTGACCGGAACCAATAGTGAGCTGCTATCAGAGGCAGAAATCTCCATCTTTTGCGTTTGTTCACCTTTTAAAAATGCGTGCTCGTTTACATCTAATGCATAATTATAGCCCAACATTTGTATAGCAGCCGGATTGGTATTTTCTACCTTCACCTCATACACCAAACTTAACTCTTGAAAATTGAAATCAGAAACCCGAACGTCTTGAATGGAAAGCTTAGGCTTTTGAATAGTTGAAGCCACATCTTGCAGCGCCGAACAGCTGCTTATAAAAATTATAATTGAAAGAAATAAAAAGGATTTTATCCAAAAACGAGACTGAACGTTGTGCATGATTGAAAGTTATAAAGTGAAGAAAAAATTGCGTTAAAAAGTACGCCTATTTTATGCAGGTCTCAAATTAGTGATTCTTATAAAAGGTTGGGATGGAATCAAATCACCCCGAAACAGCCGTAAACTTGACCGCCCCATGTTATTTAATAATTGTCAGCGCCTTTGTTTGGGTGAACCGATTGGTGTGAAGGCGGTAATAATAAACTCCGCTTGAAAGATTTTTCCCATTAAATGAAACTTGATATGAACCCGCTGTTTTATAATCGTCTACCAGTGTGGCAACTTTTTTACCCAAAATGTCATATACCGTTAGACTTACTTTCATGCCCTGGGGAATGGAATATGAAATCTGCGTGGATGGGTTAAATGGATTTGGGTAGTTTTGCGAAAGCGAAAACTGCAGCGGGCTATCTGTTTCCGAAACAGGGTTAGCCCAAGGCAGGTTATATTCAAACTTAATGGCATCGGCACGAAGTACGCGGCTTGAATTTTGAGTTTCTGCATTTTTAACGGTAACGGTCAGGGTATCATTTGCCTGAACCGACCATGCCCCAAGCGCACGCCATTGCCCACTGTTTAGATTTTGATTTATTGTTCTCTGCCCTCTTTTAACACTATTAACAAAAACCGAGTACTGTGCTTGTCGTGACGCATTTTCTGTTTCGGGCACTATCATAGAAATAAAGTGGGGTTCATTAACTTGGGCGATGTAACGAAATGAAGCCGATGCTTCCGTGTTATACCCCACATATCGGCTGGAAGGACCATAAGCCTGAGTTACACTGGTTTTCCATGCACCCGTTTCAGAATAAGCCTCTGTGTTTTCATTATCAATAAAAGTGTACTCGAGGTTTGAACCCATGTAGGAGAGGCGCATGGCATCGGCACGAAGAACTGCATTTTCGGGCGGCTGGTTTTTGTCTGATGCTTTAACCGTGACTTTAATAATATCATCTTTGTTTAAATGAAGAAGTCCCAAGGTAGTCCAGCTGCCGCTATCCTCATTTTGGTTTGATTGATAAACCTGATGCTCTGTGCCATTTATAGATATAATATAATCTGCGCGAAGAGCACTGTTGGTTGCTTGGGGAACTAAATATGCAAGATCATAATAACCGGTCTCAGAAACGGAAAAAGTATATGTAGCGGAAGGTGTTTCAGATTGCTTAAAAAAAGCATAGCGACTGCTGGCGCCGTAGGCCTGAGTAGAACTGGTATGCCAGCTTCCTGATTCTGAGTAGCCTGATTTATCATCATTATCAACCAGTTCAAAATAATTTCTGAACTCAACCCTATACTCTTTTTTAATGGTGGGATTTATAGGATCATTACTGATAAAAGTGAGCGTATCCTGCACCGTTTGCGGCTTGTCAGATGTTAGTTTGAGTGATAATGTATAGGATTGTTGAGGCGGAATAGCAAGCGGAAAGCCGGCATCGGGAATGGCAAAACCTTGTTCCGATGAAACCTCATTCACCGTAAGTTCTTTTGTTCCATTGTTCGTAAGCTCGATGTTGGCTATTGATTCTTCATAATACACGACTTCTTTAAAGTTGTACGGGCTAATGGATAAATGCAGCTGCCTTTCCTTAATAAGAGGGGAGAGTTTTATTACGTCAGCGGCAAATACGGAAGCCGTGTCGCCGGTAGCTTTAGCAGAAAGAGTAACGCTGATTTCCTGATTTTCTTCTGGCGAGATAATGCCCACCAGTGCCCATTTGTTAGGCCGAATATCGGTAATAGTTGATTGATGAATGGCAGAGCCGTTCACAGCAATAGTAGCCATTATATTGCTTGCAGTGTGTTTTACATCCGGAAACCGGACAAATACCTGCTGTTGGTGAGTGCCCGAAGCTAAAGCCGTCCAGCTTGCTGAAGCTGAGTCCTGTCCGCTTAAAGTAACCTGATGAAAATCATCACCCCAAATATGTTCTATGGTATTGTAGGTGATTCTCTGCCAGTTTTGGCCGGTAACGCTAAAGTGGGCATCATCATTATCCACATAAATATCATCGAGTAAAAGGTTGATAATCTCTTTACTGAGATTCCCTGATGAATCCGTAACGGCCACACCGACCTTGGCCAAGCCGGCAAACTCAATAGGCTCAGAGCTCCATTGGTTATCCCCAACTTTATTCATGGGAATCACCAGATGCTGCTCATAAATATCTTTAATAGCTAAAAAGGGATGTTTTTGAAAAATAGGCTCATCAGTCGAAACATCAACAGTAACGTATGTTTCACTAAACTTTCCGTTTATGTCAACTTCAAGAGTTGGAGCAGTGGTATCAGAAGTACCCAAATAGTCTTGCATAGCTTCAATAGCCGTAGAAAAGTGAAATGGAACGTCCGGAAACTCATCGGCAACTTCGTAGATTACGGATAAACTTCGTTCCAAATTTTGCAAAAAAGAATTCTCAGCTAAGTGTCCCCAAATAGCAGCAACTTGTTCTTTTCCCTGCTTTGCTTGCTCAAACATGCGGCGCACTTCGGCCTTATTAAGGCTTGAGAAAGATCGGGATCGGGTATTCCAGCCGCCTTTTCCTCCTCCAACCTGATAGTTGTGCTCGCTGGGACGGAAGGGGATGAAATCTGTGGTGGCATGTCCCCAATCGATGAGGTTGTTTATAGGCTCTTCGGTGGGGTTGGTATGAACCGGTGAGTTATTGTGCAGGCTAAATGGAATCCAGTCGTTTAAAGTAGCTTGCCACGCATTATCCATGTAGTGCCAGCCGCTGCGAAAGGAAACGGGAAACATATTTTCTTCCAATAAATGCTCAGCTAAGGTAATCATAAAATCATCTTTCACTTTGTTAAAATCATCGGTTTGGTTCCAGTAAAAACGCCCGTCCTTGTTTACATCCGACCATTCCCACGTGTGATAGTGAAAAGTCATTTCATCACCCAGCAGCTCCACTTTATCGGCGTGATGTTTTTGCATAAGATAAATGGACATAGTGCTGCCAAACGGAATGTTGGTGTTTGTGGCAAAACGATAAAGGGAACCGCCCTGCATCCACCAGGTCATTTTTAAAGATTTTCCGAACGAATCTCTAAACCTGTCACGATAGCTTTGGCTCATTATTTGATAAGCATTTCGAGAAGGATTCGAAAAAAGAGACAGGTTAGAGTTACGGTATAAGCTGCTTTTGTTGCGAACATCTATTCCGGGTGTAGAAGTATCCGAGCCATATACAAAGTGAATGGCAGCCGGTGCAGATGTGATATCCGTTTGGGCAGTCACAATAGGTGTGCCAAGTAAAAAAACCATTACGACGGCGCAAATAAAAGAGAAGAATCTAATCATACGAGATAGAATAATACTGATTGACTCTCAATCTAATACATTCACGCTGTAAGATAAACCGGCCAGGTGTTAAATAATTTCTTAAGCTGGACTCAGTTTATTAAAGCAAACAATCCCTTTAACTAACTGTTCCTCAACCTTAAAACCGGCTTGTGTGAAAAGCTTGTTAGTTTCGGCTACGGTCCAAAACTTGATACCTCCAATAGCAGCCGATTCTTGAAGCAATCGCCCGTACCACACGTCCGATTTTATCAAATGCATCACAAAAAACACGCCATTTTCTTTGAGTACGCGCCTGGCTTCGTACAGCACTTTAAGCTCATCGGTAAGTTCATTTAGCGTTCCGCCCATCACAATGCCGTCGAATGTTTTGGAGAAGAATGGAAGATCGCGCCCATCTGCTCGAATAAAAAACATATCGGTTTGATCTGCTTCTGCTTTAAGGCGAGCTTCCTCCAGCATTTGAGAGGAAAAATCGAGGCCTATTATGGTTGCTTTCTTTTGAGCCGCTTTTAGCGCCCTTCCATATAAAGCGGTTGAGCAGCCTAAATCTAAATATAACCCGTTCTCTTTTGGGGCTGTCCAGTCAATCAGTAATTCGTGCTCTTTTTGGATTGGAAACTCCTCACCCGAAAGCAGTGAAAGAGAGCGCTTGCGCCAAATATCTTCATAAATAGCCGCTGTTATTTTCCAATGATTAGTGCTTTGAGCAATTGAAGTGAATTCCGGCGCTTTTCCCAATAAATCTATAATGTTGTTTTTTACCGGATATTCATCCCCTTCTTTAGAGCCAACCGTTCCGTTAAATGGAGTGGCAAGTCGGGCAATTTCCGGGGGGATGGAAATGGAAGCTCGTTCATCAATAGGTGAGCGTAGTTCAAGCATCTTAATTAATCTTTTTGT
Organism: uncultured Balneola sp.; assembly: GCA_964505215.1. GTDB lineage: Bacteria > Bacteroidota > Rhodothermia > Balneolales > Balneolaceae > Gracilimonas. Next base: position 206,474 of record CAZDGU010000005.1, on the reverse strand, counting down.
GGGTGATGAATGCGTACGTTAAATAACCGGTAGTGTTACACTACTTCTGCAGTACAATAGAGATTTGTGCGCCCTTATCAACACTTAGCATTTGTGCGGCATTCCCTTTGTTAATGCTAACCTCCAGCATTCCCGAGCTTCCTATAAATGCAGCCGGGTCGCCATCTTCAACATCCCCAAAAGTAGATACTATTTTGTTAATCATCGTATTACCCACGTAAATTTTCACATCTTTGTTGTTGATGTGCTTTTGCAGCAGGTCTTCGGAAAGATTACTGATAAGATTGCCAAAACGGTCGATGTGTACAATCCAGCCCTGAAGTCCGTCTTTGTCGGCAATGGGGACGGCCCAGTGGTAGGTTACCAGTTCTTCAATGGGTTCGCCAATTTCTTTAAATGAAGCGCCTTTGCTAAGGTGAGCAGCCACAGGAGCAAAAATGTCTCGACCATGAAAGGTATTTGAAATAGCTTCTTGTCTCCAGAAATCGGAATTATTGAGTTTTATAGCTTCATGCTCAAATTCATCAAAAAGCAGAGAAAAAATCCCGTTATCAGGTCCCACGAAATATTGATCTTTTACTTTCAGTGCAACAGGATGGCGAGACGTTCCCACGCCGGGATCTACTACTACTAAATGAACCGTATTTTTGGGAAACAGAAAGGCTGCATTACGCACCACCCAGGCTCCTGCCATAATGTCTTGGGCAGGAATGTCGTGCGAAATATCAATAAAGCGGACATCGGGCGCAATACCGAGAATTACCGCCTTCATGGCGCTCACGTATTGATCCTGAAGTCCAAAGTCAGTTGTCAGGGTTATTATTTGACTCATCAGGCATAGCTGTTAAGCATAACAGGCATTACCAGCATTAAGATATCTTCGTTTTCATTTTCTTCGGAAGGCTTCACAATGCCGGCGCGGTTTGGTGAAGAAAACTCAAAGGTAACTTCATCATCGTCGATATTGCTGAGCACGTCTCCCAAGTATTTTGCATTGAAGCCGATTTCCATTTCTTCATAGTTATACTCGCAACTAATGGTTTCTTTAGCTTCGCTGCTCATGTCCAGGTCTTCAGCCCGGATGGTGAGCTTATCTTCTTCCAGCTGAAGCCGAATTTGACGCGTAGTGGTGCTTGAGAAAATAGCTACCCGTTTTACGGTAGAGAGCATTTGCTCTTTGCTGATGGTTAAAAATTTGTCGTTATCACGCGGAATAACGGAATCGTAATTAGGATACTGCTCATTTATAAGACGAGTAATTACGATGGTGCCATCACTTTTGAAACGGGCATGATCTTGGGTAACGGTAAGCTCGCACTGTTCGCCGGAAATGGTTTTTTGAATGAGATTCAAAGCTTTGTCGGGCACAATAAAATCAACTTCATTGTCAGCCGTAATATCTCTATTGGTGTACTTCACCAAACGGTGGCCGTCGGTAGCTACAAAGCGGCTTTCTTCCGTTCCCATTTGGAAATAAACGCCCATCATTGCCGGACGTAAATCATCATTTGAAACAGCAAACAGTGTTTTGTGGATGGCATTATTCATCAGCTCGGTGGTAGTGTTGATGGTGGTTCCATCCTCTAAGCTGGGTACTTCCGGAAACTCATCGGCATCGTCACCAACCAGCTTGTACTTTCCTTTATCGGTGCGGAAGTTTATGTTCTTGCGCTCATCCACTTCAAAAAACACAGGGATGTTTGGCAGCTGCCGCAGTGTTTCCAGCATGCGGCGGGCGGGAATGGCAACAGCACCTTCCTCTTCAATATCGGCATCAATATATTCAACAATTGAAATTTCAAGATCGGTAGCTGTCAGTTTTAATTTCCCATCTTCACTTTCAAAAAGAATGGTTTCCAGGATGGGCAAAGTAGCTTTAGAAGGCACGGCGCCAATTACAGCCGAAAGCCCTTTATTAAGTTCGTTACTGGATATGGAAAATTTCATACATTCATTATTTAAATAGGTTTAAAGGCAATTTAACAACAATAGTTGCCCTTTCAATACAGTGTGCTTATACTAAGAAATACTGGCTCTCTCTGCAACCGCAGAAAACGTAAATTTCATTCCAAATAAGTCATTAAATATATCGTTTAAGCGCTACTGTAACTATTAATTATTTCGCTGCACTTTTTTGATGAACCGAATCTTACCGGCGCTTATTTTTTGGATGCTGCTACCCATGCTCATATTAGCTCAAGCTACACAGGCTAAGTATGGGAACGATTTTTTAAGTACCGGCAGCGGCGCTCGTGCATTAGGTATGGGAAGTGCCCAAACCGCCCTTGTGAATGATGTAACAGCTGCGTATTGGAACGTGGCGGGACTTGCAGAAATTGAGAGTCCACAGCTTATGTATATGCATTCCGAGCGCTTTAGCGGAATTGTGGGATATGATTACGGAGCTGTAGCTCTACCTTTAAAAAACAGAAATGGGGTGATATCTCTCAGCTTTTTTCGTCAGGGGGTGGATAATATTGCCAACACGCTGAATGCCTGGGATCGCGAGCGCGATCAACCCAAAGGAAATGTACAAGATTATATAACCCGATTCAGTGCGGCAGATATGGCACTGTTCTTTTCGTTTGCCACCACACCTTCAGAGCGTATTTCCTATGGCGCATCGGCTAAAATTGTACGCCAAAAATTAGGACCTTTTGCTCAGGCCTGGGGCTATAGTTTAGATTTAGGAGCAAAATATAAAACGGATTTTGCCACTTTTGGAGCTACCGTGCACGATGTAACCACCATGCAAAAAATGTGGGATGTAGATGAAAGTGAGTTTGGTGATTACGAAGCACAATTTGACAGTTTAGGAGCCACCTTGCCCACCGGCCAAAACGAATTTGTGCTGCCTTCGCTGAAACTGGGAGCTTCTAAGTTATTCCCAATCGGTGCAGATTTTTTAATTTCTGCCGCGGCCGATGTAGATCTGTTTTTTGAAAACCGCCGGGCTTATTACATTAGTTTGGGAAGTATGAGTATTGAGCCGCACGTGGGGGGTGAGGTTTCGTATAAAGATGTAATTGCATTCAGAGCCGGTGTTACGGATTTTATTACAGATCCGGTTTCGGGGTTTATGGTTTCTCCGACCCTGGGGCTGGGACTGAAGCTCTCGTATTTTGTGCTGGATTATGGATTTGCCAGCTTTGCCGGCGCTTCCAGCGATTTGGGATTTACGCACCGCATTTCGCTGCGATTTGATTTTAATAGATAGCTGTGTGTTTATGTGTCAGGGTGTTAGCGTGTTTGGGTTTTTTCTTATTCGGATTAACACTCGAATACATTAACACGAAAACACCCAAACACGCTAACACTTTCTATATTTTCTCGGTAATTATTCATTCCAAAACTATACATTTTGCGAATTATACTTTTAGGCCCTACTGCTTCCGGTAAAACGGAGCTTTCTTTGCAAGTTGCAGAAGCGTTGAATACGTCCATCATTTCAGTTGATTCCCGGCAGTGTTATAAGCATATAAACATTGGCACGGCCAAACCACCAGTAGAGGAGCTGGAAAGGGTGCCGCACTATAATATTTCTGTGTTTGGACTGAAGGAAGAGGACAGCGTCATTGATTTTCAGAAACGTGCAGCGGAATGGGAGAAAGTGATTCTCGCAAATTCAGAACATGTTCTGTATGCGGGCGGAAGTACACTTCATCTGCAAAGCCTCATTCAGCCGTTTAATGGGATGCCAAAAGCAGATGAGGAAAATATAGCTGAGCTGGAAAAGAGAATAGAAAGCGAAGGGTTAGAAGTTCTTTTTGACGAATTAAAGCAAGCAGATTCACAGTATGCCGAAAAAATGGATGGGATGAATCGGCAGCGCATTATTCGGGCTCTGGATGTGTGGATGCAAACGGGAAATCCATTTAGCAGTTACCATCAGCAGGGAGAAATTCAACCCGATGAAAAGACGTTGGTTTTTGGGTTGAAGTGGCCGCGACAAAAGCTTTATGACCGAATAAACACGCGTGTAGATGCTATGTTTGAACGTGGTTTGGTAGAGGAGGCAGAAGCTATTTTAGAAGCAGGTTATTCTCCAGATTTACAATCTCTTAACACTGTTGGTTATAAAGAAGTGTTTGCTTACTTAGCCGGTGAATGGAGCCTGGAAAAAGCAAAAGAGAAAATAAAAACGCATACACGTCGCTACGCAAAGCGGCAAATTACCTGGTTTAAAAGGTGGGATTTCATCAACTGGTTAGAAGCAGATACGCTATCACCCCAAGAAATGAAAGCAAAGGTTTTGAAAGCGGTGAATTCTTAAAGAGAGTTAGCAGCTGAGTTGAAGAAAGGTTAACTTTGGCATTCACTTAAACGAAGCCCAACTATGTATAAAGCGAAAATAAATGTAACGCTCCGTCCATCTATTTTGGACCCTAAAGGAAAAGCTGCTCATCATGCACTCCAAAACCTTGGTTTAAATGAAGTTCAACAAGTTCGTATTGGTAAATTTATTGAGCTTGATGTGGAAGCTGAAGATGAAGCATCAGCCAGAAAAATTGCGGAAGCAGCTTGCTCCCAATTATTGGCTAATGAAGTGACAGAAGACTTTGAAATAACGATAGAATCGTAATCTATGAATGAACTTTCTCAGCAAATATCACCTATTTGGTTGACGGAAGAAGAAGTAGAATACGAGGTTGATACCAAAGAGAAAGAAGAGGTGGAAGAGGTCGTAAATACGCCTTGGCGCCTTATTCTTTACGATGATGATATTCACACCTTCGATGAGGTTATTTCTCAACTTATGAAGGCTACCGGTTGCAGCCTGTCTGAAGCAGAGGACATCACCTGGAAGGTGCATAACGAAGGTAAAGCCACCGTGCACGAAGGCGAATTTGAGGAATGCCTTCGTATAGATAACGTACTTAAAGAAATTCAACTGGTTACTGAAATAAAAGGATAAAAATGCCCACATTTGGTGTAATAGTATTTCCCGGATCTAACTGCGACCACGACGCATACCATGCCATTAAACACGTAATGAATTGCGATGTGAAATTTCTTTGGCATAAAGAAACAGACTTGTCCGGCATCGACTTTATAATAATTCCCGGCGGATTTTCGTATGGAGATTATCTCCGCTCCGGCGCCATTGCCCGCTTCTCGCCCATTATGCAAGAAGTTGTGAAATTTGTAGAAAAAGGCGGCCCGGTTATGGGTATTTGTAACGGCTTTCAAATACTTTTGGAAGCGCATCTTATCCCTGGCGCCATGCTACATAACGAGCAGCTTCGGTTTGTGTGTAAAAACACCTTTATGCGCTGCGAAACTACCGATTCGGTATTCACTAACTCTCTATTAAAAGGACAGGTTTTTGATATTCCGGTTTCGCATGGGGAAGGAAACTATTTTATAGAAAGTGACGGGTTGAAATCTCTGCAAGATAATGATCAGATTGTATTTCGCTATTGCGATGCGGACGGAAATCTCACCGAAGAAGCCAATTTTAACGGCTCGGTCGACCACATTGCAGGAATCTGTAATACCGGACGCAACGTTTTAGGGCTGATGCCTCACCCCGAACGCGCAATGGAAAAACTACTCGGCGCAGAAGACGGAAAGCCTATTTTTGAATCTATTTTAAATGCTCTTTCAGTAGCTTAAAGCAGAATGCCTGACACAGAAACTCATCCGGACTTGATGCTGCATAGCAAGGGCTTGGTTAAGCGCTATCGCAAGCGTACGGTGGTAGATGATGTGTCTATTAATGTAAAGCAAGGCGAAGTAGTTGGGCTGCTGGGCCCTAACGGAGCAGGTAAAACCACTACTTTCTATATGATGGTAGGTTTGGTAAGCCCCAACGCCGGAGAAATTTTTCTGAACGATAAAAACCTCACCCGAATGCCCATGTATAAAAGGGCGCGGTTGGGAATTGGCTATTTGGCTCAAGAGGCCAGTGTTTTCAGAAACCTGACGGTGCGTGAAAACCTGGAATCTGTATTGCAGTTTCTTTCAACCCCAAAGAGTGAAATCAAACAAAAAGTAGATAAGCTGATTGAAGAATTTGGGCTTCACAAAGTAGTAAACAGTAAAGGCTACAGCTTATCGGGCGGGGAGCGGAGGCGATGCGAAATAGCCCGTGCGCTGGTAACAAACCCAAAGTTTATTTTACTGGATGAACCGTTTGCCGGGGTTGATCCCATTGCTGTTGAAGATATTCAGCAAATTGTGAGTGGCTTACGTCATCAGAATATTGGGATTTTAATTACCGATCATAACGTGCACGAAACCCTCGCTATTACCGACAGAGCCTACCTGATGTTTGAAGGCAGAATATTAATGGAAGGCTCGGCCGACCGACTGGCTGAGGATGAAAAAGCAAAAAAGCTATACCTTGGCAAACAATTCAAATTAGATAGATATACCACATAAATACATTCCACCTATGAAAGAAATAACCGTAGAAGAGTTAAAAGAAAAAAAAGAAGCAAAAGAAGACTTTCTGCTGTTAGATGTACGCGAAGACTTTGAATACATGGTTTCAAATCTGGACGGAAAGCATATCCCTTTAGACCAGCTTGAAACCCGTTTAAAAGAGCTTGAAGAGTATAAAAACAAACAAGTGGTTGTAATGTGCCGAAGTGGCGGGCGAAGTTCGCAAGCGGCTTCTTTTTTACAAAGAGAAGGCTTTGAAGAGGCTGTGAATTTAAAGGGAGGTATTAAAGCCTGGGCCTCTGAAATAGACCCATCTATTCCGGTTGCCTGATTATAAATAAGCCTATATGGCCGAGTACCGGTGCTTTTCAACCGGAAAGCACCCGATTTATGCCTGCCGGAGACAGCAAATCCGTTCTCAAATTAGCTCAGACTGATTATAAGCCTGAATATTAAGCAGAAGGCTTAGGCAATAGCGGCTATCTGATTGAGCAGCTCCTGATTACTTTCCGTGTTTTTAAGCACCTTCAGGAGGCCAAGCATAGATTCTCTGGGTGATTTTTTAAGTAAATAACGGCGCACCATATTTCGCTCTTCCAACGAATCGGTGATGAATTTATGCTCGTTTCGGGTACCGGAGGCAGCAACGTTAATGGCCGGGTAAATTCTATCGTTAGCTAAATCCCGGTCTAATACCAGTTCCATATTTCCGGTGCCTTTAAACTCTTCAAAAATCAAATCATCCATACGAGAGTTTGTTTCGATAAGGCAGGTAGCGATAATAGTTAGCGAGCCGCCGCCTTCAATTTTACGGGCTGAACCAAATATTTTTTTAGGAATTTCAAGTGCTCTTATATCCAAACCGCCGGAAAGCGTTCTGCCGCTGTTGGTTTGAACGGCATTGTATGCCCGAGACAGGCGAGTTAAAGAATCAATAAGCAGCACAGCGTCGCCACCCATTTCTGCTTTTCGTTTGGCATACCCTAAGGCCATTTCTGTAATGCGGATATGGCTTTGCGTGTCTTTATCGTTAGAGGAGGCAAACACTTCAGCATTGGTAGAGCGGATAAAGTCGGTTACTTCTTCGGGGCGTTCATCTACCAATAATACGCTTACATGAATATCATCCGGAAAGTTATCATTTAGTGATTTTGCAATTTTCTTAAGCAAAACTGTTTTTCCGGTTCTGGGAGGAGCCACGATTAGAGATCGCTGACCTTTTCCTATGGGAGCTACCAAATCAATCACACGCATTTCTACATCATCGGGTTGATGGCCAAGCTTAATCCAGTCAACCGGCATAATGGGAGTTTGGCGCTCAAAGCGGCTTGATTTAGTCCAAGCCTCTACCGGTCTTCCGTTAATAACATCTACGGAAGCCACATGCTTGTGCCCTCTGTTATCTTCTTCAAATTCACCCTCTAACACCAAACCGGGGCGTAAATCTAATTCCTTAACTTCTTCCGGTTTTAAAAAAGGATCTTTTGGCTGATAAGTAAATTCATAATCCAATTGTCGTATAAATCCCCAACCCTTCGAGTTGATTTCTAATACGCCAGCATATCTCCCTGCAATACCTTGGTTATTTTTCCAATGAAACTTCGGGATAAAAACATTACTGCCTTTATTGCCACGGTTTCTTTTATTCTTGTTACGGTTTTTATGTTTTTTTCTGCGTGCCATTCTAATTAATACGAGTTAATAATCCTTCTCCCGAAAAGTTGATAAGTAAAAAATGGTGGTTTTTTAAAAGGAGGGAAGGAAAAAATGGTGCAGGTTTAAATTACCCGCACCTGATTTTGTAGATAAGAAAAGATACAAATGTTTTGGTAGATACCCAACTAACGTACCGTTACGGTTTCATTTATCCAGCCATAGCAAGCCATAAGTGAGCTGTCTATTTTTACTTTTTGGCCGTTTTCTAAATTCAGCGTAAAGAATTTATCTTCCGTACTTGGGGTAACGCCTTCATAAGTTGAAAGCTGACGATTTACCACACTGGCTACAGAAGGATCGTTCTTTTTCGCCTTATTCAAATAATCAACAACCAGCCAATATACCACACGGTCTTTAGCTTCCAGCTTACGGTCTTTTGTGCACTGAGAAACCGCTGCGCCATAAATGGTAGCCATTTTTATGTAAGCATTACCATTGTTTGGATCTATTTGCAGTGCTTTTTGCACATAGTTTTTAGCTTCTTTGAGCTTTTCAAGGTTTATATGAACGTCTGCTAAATCCATATAAATGAATGTTTTTTCCTTATCAGAGTCTGTTCTGTTCAGTGCTTGCTTGTAGTACTTAGCAGCCTCAGCATAATTAGCATTTCCTTTTGCAAGCTCGCCTAAACCAAGTGCACTGTCTAAGGTTGGCTCGAGCTCGTTAATGCGTTCGCGGGCCTCTTTAAGTTCTTTGCGGCTTTCTAAGCTTTCATATGCACTTTCAAGCGCTTTCCAGGCTGCAAGGTCATCCGGGTTTTCTTCTACTATAGGCTTGAAGTAGGCTATTTGCTCTTCCGGACTTCCTAAAAGCTTTTGCTGCTGCTCCTCAATAAATTCAAGAGCATCACCGGAGGCATGCGGTTTGACCCGATCGATAAATTCCTGCGCTTCTTGTTTATTTCCTTTATTAACCAAGTTAGACAGAGCTTGCTTTAGATAGTAACCTTGGCCCATTCCAACGGCTCTTTTCGGGTCAAGCTCAAATAATTTCTGATAATCTTGATAGGCTTTTTGTAACCCATCATCTATGTAATCATAGTTTTGCTGATAGAAGCGGCCTCGTTTAAAGATAATATCAAACTTATCTTTGGTGGTTTCGCCAAACATTTCAAGGCTTTTGTTTAGCAAAGTTTCTGCGGTGTCTAAGTATGCCTTTCGGATAGAGGGATCTTGTTTGGCGCGTCCAATTTCTGCATAAATGGTAACTAAACGCTCATACTGCTTATCTAAGCTAAACTGAGGATTTCCCTCTATTTTTTCCGGATTTCCACAAATCATCCATTTCCCATATCGCAAAGCAAAGTCGTACTCACCCTGTCGGTAATTTTCGTAAAAAAGAGAATAGGCGGCAATGGGAGTTAATCCGTCCGGCGGGGTTTCTTGACAATTTTCTTGGGCTTGTGTTAATGAAGAGCCAAGAAATAGAATTCCTAAAAGTAATATTATTTGTTTCATGGATTTATTGGTCTTGTTTATACCATTAGCTAATAAACTAAGCAGACAGTGTATTTATTATAAAATTGAATTATGAATTAATTAAGTTTTCTGCGGAAAAACATAAGTTCAGACAGGTTTACAGACAAATTAAATGTCCAAATATTTTCCTTAATTAAGTTTTGTTCGGTGGTACCTCTAATGCCGTAGCGAATGCTTAGGTCTATGGAGGAACGAGAGCGGGGGGAAATTATTCCTAAGCCGGCAGAAAACCAAAGAGTATTTATATCCTGGTCCTGCATGGTTAAATGTCCTGAATCATAACTCAACCCTGCGCTATACCGGAAATTAGTAAAGAAATTTGATGAATTCATTCTATAGGGGTGAAATTCTCCTCCAAGCCCCAGCTTAACGCGGTCGCTCATCATGGCAAGCTCATTGGGAGAGCTGAAAGGAGAATCATAATCACTCCATTGTTCGTATAAACCCTCTAACGAAATATTATATAAACCACTCGGATAGTAGGTAAAGCCACCCTTTAGCTCTAAAGGAAGTGAAATGTCACCTTTTTCAGGCTCCTGAAGCTTTACAACCTGATCTCGGTTATTTACCACTTTGGTAACTGTAATTCTCTCTTTACCTTTAATTGTTACAGGCAAAGTAGCAGAAGCTCCGATACTGATGCGGTCTCGGCTGCTTAGGAGCCGGCGAAAAGTTAATAAAGCACCAAAGCGGTGGCCAATAGCAGCTCCGCTGATTCGGGAATCTCGTTTACTCGTTCGGTAGTCTGCCTGATCAAAAAACACATCTTGGGAGCTGTTTTCCGTCACAAAGGTAAGGGCCGGAGCGTATCCTACAGCTATATTTTTGTTGATATTCCATCCGAAACCAAATTCGATTTTATTTATACCACCGGAGCCTCTGATGTCAGAAGCATAATTTACCACATTTCCGGGCGAAATCACGGTAGAGTCGATGGTAACAAAGCGGTAGTTAGAGCGCGTAACCGAATATAAAGAGAGGGAAGCCCCCAATTTGTCTCGCATTAAAGGAAAGGTAGTTTGAAAGTGGCCGGCTTCGAGTAGTGCATTGGTATTGCTTTGAGTGCTGCTTTTTGTATTGAATTTACTGAGCCCAAAGCTGGCTGTTGCTGTTGTAAAAGCGTTTTTTCCCCATAAAGCCGGGTTTTGCAGCGTGTTCGAATCCATATTATCTAACGAAACACCTATAATGCCTAAGCCTAACTCGCGGGAGGTGTTATTATCGGAGGGATATCCTAAACCAAAAAGAGAATAAAAGGAGCCGGTTCTGGTTTTGCTGGCGTCTTCAATTTGCGCCCATAACTGCTGAGCCGGCAGCAGCAAAAGAAATAGAATAAATAGGTTTTTGAATAATTTCATGCGTATTAATCTACCAATGATGTAATAATTAATTTAGGGCGTACGGCTTGTGGAGCATTCACTCCGTAAATTAAAGTGGAACGAACAGTTCCCGAAGCAGAGCCAATGCCAAGTACCAGGTCTTCCCTGTCTTCACCCCCAAACACTACATTATTAATATAGCGGGTAACGTTGATTCTGAAGAAAGGCTCATCAGACTTTTTTGAACCAACATAAGGCACATTTCCAAACTGGTACTCAAAAACTGGTTGCTGAGTTTCTGCTAAATCGAGGTTTAATTGTTTAACGCCTAAACGAACATGATTGGCTGGCAGGTTGGCTTCCAGTTCGTCCGTAGCTTCATAAAAAAGCAGTTCGGCTTTAATAATATCTTTGGTTTGATCATCCGATTTTAAAGCAGAAAAGGGCATAGTGAAGCCGAGCATGCCTTCTAAAGTGGTGTGCAACGGAATGGTGTTTGCCGGCGGCGTTTGGCCGGTTCGTTTTAAGGTGTATCCCCAATCAGAAAGAGGTACAAAAACCGTATCGGTAGTGCTGGGTGTGGTACCATCCACAATTAAAAACCCGGAGCTGTCGGAGCGTGCAAACGAAACTCTCTGATTGTTGCTGTTAGATATAACGGCTAATCCCTTAAAATCGGCTTGGTATAAAGAATCGGCATTTGCATCGCTGTTATCAAAAAAGGTTTTATAGTGACTTACCCATTGATGGTCTAAATCTACTATTACTTCTTTTTTATTGGAAATTGTAAAGCTTCCCACCAAGTTACTTGTTTGAATTTGATCGTCGATTCTAAGTGCATTTCCTCTCCAATCAGAAGTAACCTGGTAAACAGAAAACCCGGACTGAGACAGCGTGTCTCCATAAGTTTCTAAGGAATCGAGTCTTAACTTAAGTTTAAGCCTGAAGTGCTCACTTAGGCTTACTGTGTCGGGTACAAAAGGGTTTACCTGCGGCTTAAACAATCCCTGTGCATCCATATCACCAAAAACCGGATCGCTGTATTGCCCTATGGGTATAAAGCCAAGGCGACCCGAATAGCCGTTAAAAGCTAAGGCGTTAGGGCTGGAGATGCTGAGGGTGTCAAAAGTGAGCTCGGGGCGTTCTACATAATCACTGCCTACGCTTCCGGGATCTTCACAGCTATTAAAAATTAAGAGTACAGCTAACAGTGGGATACATAAGGAGATGATGCCCTTATTTTTTCTGCTCATTAAAAAAAAATTTATTTTGATTATCGATCTTTTATTCGGCGTCAGAAATGGTGCGGTAGTATTCAGCAAACTTGTCAGATACATCTTCCGGCGAGCCTTGTATTTTAGTGGGGTTAATTCCCAGCTCTTCAAACATATCATCAAACTCGTCTTTCAGATAGTTACCTGTTACAACGTGGTCACTATATTTGAGTCCAAGCTTTAGAATATCAACTTTTCCTTCTTCTGTTAGGTTGTCAATATCGGTGTCTGCAGGCAGACCCAAAAGCTCCAACACATGGGCTGAGTCAGCGTCACCCTCATTAATGGGGTGATGCAGGTTGTAAATAATTTGTGTGTTTTTAAAGATTTCTTCGTCTTTATATTTGGTTCGTACTAACAGTGGAACTAATCCGGCCGGCCAATCGTGGCAATGAATGATGTCCGGTTGCCAGCCGAGTTTCATAACTGTTTCAAGTACACCTTTATTGTAGAAAGCTAAACGCTCGGCGTTATCTTCGTAAAATTCTTCGGTGTCCGGCTTTCTAAAGAGTCCTTTTCTCTTGAAGTAGGTATCATTATCGAGGAAATACACCTGCAGCTTTGCATTGGGAATGCTTGCTACTTTAATTTTCATGCTTTCTGTGTTTTCGCCTACTTCTACCTCAATACCGGAAAGGCGTATTACTTCGTGCAGGCGATTACGTCTGTCATTAATAGTTCCGTATTTGGGAAGAAGAATGCGAATTTCAAATCCTTTGTCTTGTAAAGAGGCGGGCAAAAACCGAAGTAAATCGGCGGTATGAGTCATGCGTGCAAAGGGGGAAATTTCAGCGGCAACATAAAGAATTTTCATATATATGTACTCTCAGTGATTACTCGTTATTGGAAATAGTTGTGTTAACATTCATAACGACATTAAGATCCTCGTCGTCATCTAAGGAATAAAAATCTAAAAGGGTATCTCCCCGCAGCCCCAGGCGTAAGGTTTCAACAGAAATAACGTCGGCAGGTTGAATGTTTCCAAGGTTTACGTTACTTCCAAACTTGCGAATAAACCATACTTGTTGCTGCTTTTTGGGTGCTTCAAAAATCAGTTTTTCTTGGGGAATTTGATCCGTAATTTCTTCAATCAATCCTGAGCGAACTTCTCCGTTTGGCCTGAACACGCCTACCGTTCCGCTTTCGCGAGCCTCACAAATAACTTTTGAAGCACCGGCTTCCAGCTCACCCTCAATAATGCGCACCCACTTGTAGGGAGGTATAATGTCGTTGGGGTTTTTGCTTCCTACTTCAGAGAAAACATTAAACTCCTGGCTTAGCTCTTTTATAATATCTCGTTTGCGCTCATCAGAGAGCCAAATAGTACCATTCGATACTTCCACATTTTCAATTCGGTATTTTTGCATTAGCTCCACATAACTGTCAAGCTGATTGCGAAGCACATAAGCTTCAAAAAGAGTGCCACCAAAGTAAACAGGAATATCTGCATTTTGGTAAGCTTCAATTTTAGCACTCAGGTTCTGCGTTACGTAAGAGGTGCCCCAGCCTAATTTTACAACGTCAATATAGTTTGAGCAAGTCTCTATAAAGTCTTGCACCTGCCGCACGCTGTATCCCTTGTCGAGACACATGGTATAGCCACTATTTCGGGGTTTTTCAGTTCGTTTAGGTAAGTTATTGAGTGAGAATGACATAATTGTTTTGAAGTATCAAAGCCCTGAATATACGAAATCAACGCCTTCATATGAAATGAAGCAGCAAATTTAGGACTTATTATCTGTTTTACGGTTACTAAGTTCTACGAGATGTGTTATATGCTCTTCGTCAACGGCTTGCAGCATTTTTGAAGTATAGCGCCACAGCCAGTTGTTAGACGAGGTACCGGGTATATTCATGCGGTGCTCGCTGTTTAATCCCATATAATCTTGTAAAGGGAAAATAGCTTGGTCTGATACGGAAAGCATGCCTAAGCGAATAAATTCCCAGTGAATATCATTACCGGATGAGCGCGTGTAGGTGCGTGCCCGATGCTGTTCTTCAGCGCTTGTGGTTTGATACCAGCCAAGAGCGGTGTCGTTGTCGTGCGTGCCGGAGTAGGCCACGCTGTTTTGAGAGTAATTGTGAGGAAGAAAGCTGTTGGCGGAGTCTGAGTCAAAGGCAAATTGTATAATCTTCATGCCGGGGAAGTGGTATTTATCTCTCAGTTTTTGAACGCCTTCGGTCATAAAGCCAAGGTCTTCAGCTATAATGGGAAGCTCTCCACATTCCTTTAAAATAGTGTCAAAAAGTTTTTTGCCGGGGCCGTCAACCCATTGGCCTTTTTCGGCCGTTTTTTGGTCAGCTTTCACTTCCCAGTAGGCGTCAAAGCCTCTGAAGTGGTCAACCCGGATGGCATCAAAAGCTTCAAACATGTGCTCAAAACGTTCTACCCACCAGGAATATCCGTCTTTTTCAAGTTCACCCCATTTATACAAAGGGTTTCCCCAAAGCTGGCCTGTTTTACTGAAATAATCCGGTGGAACGCCGGCTACTTTTGTGCGATTTCCCTGCTCATCCACCTCAAAATACTTAGGATTTGCCCACACATCGGCACTGTTGTGATCTACAAAAATGGGAATGTCGCCTATTACTCGAATGCCCCGCTCATTTGCATATTCTTTAAGCGCCATCCACTGATTGTTGAACTCAAATTGCAGCCAATACTGAAATTCTATTTCATCACTGAATTTACTTCGGTAAGCTTTTAATGCTGCCGGTTTGCGCCGGGCAATGTCTTTCTCCCAGGTGTTCCAAGGCTGCTTATTAAAATGCAGCGAGCAGGCGCGGAAAAGCACATAATCATCCAGCCAGTGCTTGTTGTCAGCCTTGAATTTTTTAAAATTCTTTTTGTCCTGAGCCGAGAGCTTTTTGCTGAACCGTTTGAATGCAAGCTTATATATTTTGTCTTTATTATCGAAAGATGCATCATAGTCGGCACGGGTTTTGGAGGGAAGTTTTATATCCTCCAATTCCTTCTCTGTCAGTAATTCTTTTTGATGAAGAATATCGGGGCTGATTAAATAGGCATTACCCGCAAAAGCGGAATAACTGGCATAGGGAGAGTTCCCATAACCGGTTGGCGTAAGAGGTAATATTTGCCAAATAGTTTGGTTAGTCCGTTCTAAAAAATCTATAAAGGTGCGAGCTTCAAACCCAAAATCTCCCATTCCATAATTACCGGGAAAGGATGTAGGGTGAACTAAGCAACCGCATGAACGCGAAAATCTCATAAAAATTAATTCTTTGGTTTTAAAATTACACCGGAAAGTGGCGGTACCGTTAAGGCAACATTTGCTTCCTGATGATGCCATTCTCCCCACTCGGCGCGTATTTTTGAGTCGCCGGCATTACTTCCGCCGTAAAACTCGGAATCACTGTTCATTAAAATTTCATATTCGCCGGCCTGCGGTACGCCAATTTTATATCCGTAATGTACGGTGGGGGTGAAATTAAGAATCACTACTACAAAGTCTTCGGGATTTTTAGCCCGGCGAATGAAAGAAATAATACTGTTGTCGGCATCGCTGATGTCTATCCATTCAAACCCTCGCCAGTCGAAATCAATTTGGTGCAGGGCCTGTTCTGTATTATTGATGGCGTTAAGGTCTTTTATCAACAACTGAATGCCCTGATGTTTTTCCCACTCAAGCAGGTGCCAGTCTAAAGAGCGAGATTCGCTCCACTCTGACCATTGCCCAAACTCGCCACCCATAAAGAGCAGGTTTTTACCGGGATGCGTAAACATATAAAGGTACAGCAGGCGTAAATTTGCAAACTTTTGCCAGTCATCGCCGGGCATTTTTCCTAACATAGACTGTTTCATGTGCACTACTTCATCGTGCGAGTAGGGCAGCAAAAAGTGTTCAGTAAAAGCATATACAAGCGAGAAGGTAAGCTGATCCTGATGGTATTTGCGGTGTACGGGGTCTTTTTGGATGTAGGTAAGGCTGTCATTCATCCATCCCATATTCCATTTATAATCAAAGCCTAAACCGCCGGTTTCGGTTGGGCGCGAAACGCCTCCCCACGAGGTAGATTCTTCCGCAAAGGTAATAACTCCGGGAAAATGCTCGTGCACGGCATTGTTCATATCTTTTAGAAACTGGATGGCCTCAATGTTTTCGCGCCCGCCATATTTATTGGGCAGCCAGTCGCCATCTTCACGCGAATAATCCAAATAGAGCATAGAGGCCACAGCATCAACCCGTAATCCGTCAATATGAAATTTATCGCACCAATACAGAGCGTTGGAAATCAGGAAGTTTTGTACTTCGGTGCGCCCGTAGTTGAAAATGCAGGTTCCCCAATCTTTATGTTCACCTTTGCGGGGGTCGTCATGTTCAAAAAGGCCGGTTCCGTCAAACCGGCGAAGTCCGTGTTCGTCTTTAGCAAAGTGGGCGGGAACCCAGTCTATAATAACGCCAATCTCATTTTGGTGGCATAAATCTACAAAATACATAAAGTCTTCGGGCTTGCCGAAGCGGCTGGTGGGCGCAAAATATCCCGTTGTTTGATATCCCCACGAAGGATCGTACGGATGTTCTGAAACAGGCAGTAACTCTACATGCGTGAAGCCTAATTCTTTTAAGTAAGGAACCAGCTGGTCGGCTGTTTCGCGATAATTCAAAAACCCGGGGTCTTCACCTACTTTTCGGCGCCATGAGCCCAAATGCATTTCATAAATGGATATGGGCCGGTCTTTAGCCTGCTTTTTTTGGCGTGTTTGCATCCATGTGTCATCACTCCAGTCGTATTGCTCAATATCAGCAACAATGGAAGCGGTGCCCGGACGAAGCTCTGCATAAAAGGCAAAAGGGTCGGATTTTTTGAGCGGAGCTTCTTGGGAGGGGCTTATAATTTCAAACTTATAATAGTCGCCTTCTTTTACATGCGGAATAAACAGCTCCCAAATTCCCTGATCGTGGAACTTCCTCATGCGGTGCACGCGGCCGTCCCATTGGTTAAACTCTCCAATAACGCTCACGCGGCTCGCACTTGGCGCCGTTACAGCAAAGTATATACCTTCAATTCCGTCCACCGTTCGGGGGTGTGCTCCCATAAAATCGTAGGCCCGGCGATGTTTGCCTTCACCCCAAAGCTGAAGGTCAAAATCACTGATAAGAGGATCGAATTGATAGGCGTCAAAAATTTCAAACCGAGGGCCGGAATGAGGCTGAATATCCAGCGAATAATTAAATCGGTTTTTACGCCTCACAAAAACATGCTCGAACAGTCCTTCATCCGAAATGCGCTCCAGCTTGTACGACTGTTTCTTTACCTTTGCCGTAATTGATTTTGCTTCGGGTCTAAAGGCGCGCAAAACCAGTTTTTCTTTTCCGTTAATTGTAACTTTGTGAAGCCCGAGCACCGAAAAAGGATCTCCGTGAGTACCATCCGAAATGGATCTGATAATATCTTTTGAAAGTGTTGAACTCATCATGAAATTTGAATTCGAAAAGGGCTTGGAAGATACTAACATCTTTAACAAATGTCTGTGCTCATTTAAGGTGTTTTCAATTGCTTGATTCTATATTTTGGAACTATGAAGAATTCCGGATTTATTGCAAGGCGATATTTATTCTCTCGCAAACATGTGTCGCTTATTTCCACACTTACTTTTATCAGTATTACCGGCATAACTATTGGTACGGCGCTGCTGATTGTGGTTTTGTCTGTTTTTAATGGCTTTTTTGATGTTATAAAAAGCTTTCTGCTTTCCTACGATCCGGATGTTCGGATTGAGGCTTCCGGCGCTGCTACCTTCGCACAAAACCAAGAAATGATGGACAAAATAAAATCGCATCCCGAGGTGCGCGTTATTTCTCCTTATGTAGAAGGCAAGGCGCTGCTGGCCATAGAAGACCGCCAGAACGAAGTAGTTGAGGTAAAAGGGGTGAACCGATCTGTGTTTTTTCAATTGGTAGATATTGAGGAAAGTGTAACCAACGGGGTGTTTGATGTTTCGGTACGCAACCGGGTGCCGGGCATTATTGTGCACGAAGATTTGAAAAACCGCCTTCACCTCAAGCTAAACGATGATTTAGCGTTAATGAGCTCAGCCGGAATGAAAAATGCACTCACCCAAATTACAGTTCCCCAAACGTTTCGGTTTGATTTAAGAGGAACCTATTTTTTGCAGCAGGTAGCCGGCGGCCCTAAAGTATTTGTTGATATTGAAGCCGCCAGCCGATTATTTAAAGTACGAAATGAAATTTCCGGATTAGATATTAAGCTGCATAACAATGAAGAGGCCGAGCAAATTAAAAAAGAGCTGTCGGCAGAGCTGGGACCTTCTTACAAAATTTCTACCTGGTACGATTTGCAAAAGCCGCTTTACGATGTGATGTATCTGGAAAAGTGGGGCTCTTTTGCCATTCTAATCATTATTGTGATTGTGGCTATGCTGAATATCATCGGCTCGCTGACCATGATTGTGATTCAAAAGCAGCGCGATATTGGCATTTTGATGTCGATGGGATACAGCCGGAAGGGCATTAAATCTATATTCCGCAAACAAGGGTTGTACATTGGGTTGATTGGCTGCGGAATTGGGGGAACGCTGGGACTTCTGCTAAGCTGGCTACAAATGAAATTCGGTCTCATAAAATTATCATCGGCCTTTATTATAGACGCCTATCCGGTACTTATTAACCCGGTTGATGTGCTGCTTATTTTAACCGTCAGTTTGGTATTGAGCGTGCTTGCCAGCTGGTATCCGGCACATCGCGCTGCAGAAATAGAGCCGGCGCAGGCCGTACGCTTCGAGTAGTGACTACAACTGAATAATCTCATCAGCCAATTTTTATTAGATGCAGTAATTAAAACTAAGAGATGGTTGATTCTGCCTGACTTCCGCACTTTTATAATCAGGCAATATTGCGTCAATGATACTATTTAACTTAGCCGAATTATGGACAAAAGTTGGGTGTTCCAGTGCGGAAGTCAGGAAACCAAATCCGCGTCATCAGCGTAATCCCCCCCTTAATCCGTGATTCAAAACCAATGGTTAGATAATGCGAAGCTGGAGCTTCCGGGACTGCGTTTCTAAGCCGGAGCTTAGCAACGAGGATAGTCAGCCAGTTTTTAAAGGGAAAAAACCTGTCCGGTTTGTGGCGGTTGATAGAAGTCAGGAAGAAGAAGTTCTGGTGTTTTAGAATGAAATTAGGGCAGCAGTAACCTGCTCTTTACTCATTATACACATCCGGAAGATCGTTTTCGTATAGGATAATATCGCCGGGGCGGGCGTGTTTTTTTACCAAATCGTTGGCTTCGTACAGGCTATTTACGATGCGCACATTCATAGCTCCCGAATTTTCTTCACGAATGCCCGCCAAAATAGGTTTCGCCCGTTCTTCGCCTACTAAAATTACTAAATCAAGATTGGCGCGGGCAATACTTTGTCCAAACTTCTTGTTTTCTTGTTCTTCAATTTCTCCAAGTTCTACCATTCCCGGGGTGATGATAATACGCTGGCCGGAATTAAATGCACTCAATATTTCCACCGCATTTTTAGCACCCACGGGATTAGAGTTGAAGGCATCATCAATCACAAATAAGTCACCTTGTTGCTTAAGCTCCAGCCTATGTTCTATGGGTTCAATTTCTGATGCAGCAAGGGCCATGGTTTTTAAACGTATTCCGAAATGACGTGCTGTAGCAATAGCGAGCAGTAAGTTTTGCACATTATGTGCCCCCAGCAATTTTGTTTTGAACGGTTCTTTGTAGCCGTCCACTTCCACGTCAAAAGACATTCCGGAAGTGTCGAAAGAAATGTTGCCGGCTTTAATTTCACCCCTCGAAAGTCCTGTTAAAATTCGGGTTATTTCTTCGCGCTCGCTTCCCATTTTAGCAACGCGGGCATCGTCTGCATTCAGAATAGCTACTCCTTCCTCAGATAGGTTTTGTACTAATGTGCCTTTTTCGCGGGCAATTACATCTTGCGAGCCAAATGTTTCGAGATGAGCCACCCCCACGTTGGTGATTACCGCAATATCAGGCTTGGCAATGTCGCAGAGTTCCTGAATATTGCCTTCATACCGAGCACCCATTTCTAAAATAAGAATTTGATGATGGGACTGAAGATCGTTGTTTATGACCTTGCAAATGCCCATTGGCGTGTTGAAGCTGCCCGGTGTTGCGCACACGCTAAACCGCTCTTTCAACAAGTCCCGAATCATGAATTTGGTGCTGGTTTTACCATAGCTTCCGGTGATGGCTATTACTTTAAGATCGGGCATGGAAGCCAGCTTTTTGCGAGCCTGCCGCTTAAATCCATTTTGAATAAACCACTCAACAGGTTTGGTGAGAAGTCCGGCTATAAACAGGAAAAAGGGGATAATCATACTGCCAAACGCCCAGCCAAAAACCAGAAGAATGAGGTCGTATCGCTGAAAGCCGGAGAAGTAATTGGGAAGCTGTACCTGTGTAAACGGAAACATTCCCGAAAAAGAAAGATATGTGAAAAGAGTCGGGAAAAAAGCACTCAGAAGTACTAATGGAACCGTCAGCCGCCACACACGCGGCGTAAAAACCAGCGGCTTTTTTACTTTTTCAGGCTTGTATTTAGTTACGGGGGTAAACCAAAACAGACAAATCACAAAAAAGAAAATGGAAAGTGCACTGTACGTAAAGGTGTTTAGGAACCATTCATCAAACCAGATAAAAATGAAAATTAAAACATTGAGCGCGGCAATGTTAGCCGGTATTACTTTTGCTTCCCAGTTACTTTTCAGCCACTGCCAGTATTCGTTGTTCTTGTAGCCAATCTGCTGATACGTGTGCAGAAAAAAACGCAGGCGATACCAGCTGTAACGCAGAAAAATAACGCAAAATAGGAGGGCCGTAAGGTCAAGAAGTATGTAATACCAGTTCAATAGAATCTTTGTTTATGTTATAGGATTGGCAGAGGTTATGCGCGACGGATTATGTAAGCAGGAACCAAAATTCGAATTTGGTTAATAACCCTCCTATATTCACCGCCAACAAACCAAATTGTTTCAATCAAGAAAGGCAAATATATGAAATTAATTATCCCAATGGCCGGACGAGGTACACGTGTACGGCCGCACTCGCATACCGTTCCTAAACCGCTGCTTCCCGTTGCAGGAACCATGATTATTGAACGAATTATAGAAACATTTAACCGCACGCTGGACCGTGAGATCAACGAAGTTGTGTATATTTTGGGGCCCGATTTTGGAGAAGATATCAAACAACCGCTTCGCGAAATGAGTGACCGCCATAATGCCAAAGCTATTTTTGAAGTGCAAGCCGAAGCTCTGGGAACCGCGCACGCGGTTTCTTGCGCTAACGAGCACCTGGATGGAGAAGTAATTATTGCGTTCGCTGATACCATTTTTGACAGTAAGGAGCCATTTGAACTGGGCGATGCCGACAGTGTGATTTGGCTTAAAAAAGTAGAAGACCCGTCTCGTTTTGGAGTAGCCGTTTATGAAGGCGACACCATCACCGGTTTTGTAGAAAAGCCGAAAGAATTTATTTCAGATTTAGCCATTATTGGAGTGTATTACTTCAAGAATGGAAAAGCGCTGAAAGAAAAAATTGAAAAAGTAATTGCCGATGATATGAAAGGTCCGGGCGGAGAATATTTCCTGACTGCCGCGCTGGATATGATGATTAAAGAAGGCAAAGTATTTAAAACAGCCACCGTTGATGAGTGGTTAGATTGCGGAACGCTGCCCGCCTGGCTGGAAACCACCGGCATCATCACCGAAAAGGAATTTGACGGAGTGGATGAAAGTAAATATCCCGGCTCAACCATCATTCCTCCCGTTTACATTGCGGAAGGTGTAAAAATTGAAAACAGCACAGTTGGCCCAAAAGTAAGCATTGAGGCCAATACCGAGATTAAAAACTCAAAAGTGGCTAATACCATCATCCGAGATCACGCCACGCTGGAAGATGTGGAAACCGAAGGCTCAACCATTGGCGCCCACACTACGCTTAAAAACGTGAAAGGGAAGGTAGATGTGGGAGATCATTCCACTCTGGAGATAAGCTAATCAACCCTTATTGTACCGGGTTAAATAAAAAAGGATATACTTTTATGGTATATCCTTTTTTTGTTTATCAGATATTTGTTGCCGTTGTACTAATACAAAATTCGTGACTTAATGGTGTATTTCACATTTTGTATTTCTTCGATAACCTGCTCGTCATAGTTTTTATCCACATCCAGCACTACGTAGCCAATTCGCTCATTGGTTTTCAGGTATTGTCCCAAAATGTTAATGTTCGAATCGGACAGGCAGCGGTTAATTTCTGAAAGCACTCCGGGTTTGTTTTCGTGAATGTGTAAAATACGGTGCGCTCCGTTTTGAACCGGCAGGTTGAGCGGAGGAACTGAATGAGAACCCACCGTAGAGCCGTCGTCAATGAGGTTAATGAGCTTGGTAGAAACATCACGACCAATATTATACTGGGCCTCCAGCGTGGAGCCACCAATATGTGGTGTTAAAATCACATTGGGTACGTTTTGAAGCTCACTTTTAAAAGTATCTCCGCTCGACTCCGGCTCTTCCGGAAAAACATCAATACCGGCGCCCGAAAGGTGGCCGGATTCCAGCGCTTCTTTTAAAGCTTTAGTATCTACAACCGAACCCCGTGATAGATTCAGCAGCACGCTGCCTTTTTTCATTTTAGCCAGCTTTTCGGCGTCCATCAGCAGCTTGGTGTTAGGCGTAGCCGGCACGTGCAAAGTTACCACATCCGATTTGGCAAGCAACTCATCCAGCGAATCAATTCGGGTAGCATTTCCCATTGGCAGCTTAGGCTCAATGTCGTAATAAAGCACATTAAAACCCATGTTTTCAGCTAAAACGGAAACTTGAGAGCCAATATGTCCGTAGCCGATAATGCCTATATTTTTACCACGTACTTCGTAGCTTTCATTGGCATCTTTGAGCCATACGCCTTCGTGCGCCATTTTGTTTCTTAGCGGAATGCGTCGCTTTATCATAATAGACTCAGCAATAACCAGCTCAGCAACCGATCGTGTATTCGAGTATGGCGAGTTAAAAACCGTAACGCCCGCCATAGTTGCGGCTTCGAGATCTACTTGGTTTGTTCCTATACAGAAACATCCGATGCCCTTTAGCTTCTCGGCTTTTTCAATCACCTTTTTTGTGATATGTGTTTTAGAGCGAATGCCGATAAGATGCACATCTTCAATTTGCTCTAACAGCTGTTCTTCGCTCCAGGCTTCATCATAGGTTTCTATATTGAAAAACTCGTGGTCTTTAAAACTTTCTACTGCAGCGGGGTGAATGCCCTCAAGCAGTAGAATTTTAATATTATCTTTTGGATAAGAAAGAGCTTCTTTAGTATTCATTATGGTTACTTATAGAGTGAAAGTGAGCCTTCAAAGGTACTAAAGATTTATATTTATATGAGCTTCTCCATTTAATTAATTAGGCATGTTTTGTTGTGCACGTGGCAGAGTTTGTGTTGGTTTTTATCAGCTATCAGCTATCAGCTATCAGCTATCAGCTATCAGCTAAGATGAACATGCGAGTGTGTTAGTAAACCATTCGTTTGATCTGTGATACTTGTGATGGGAGTGATGGACAGGATAGATTTTGGGCATTGATCGGGATAACCCCATTAACAAATAACCGTTTCCCAATAACCAATCCCCAACAAATCGTCCATCGCAATTCGATCGCTCGGTCTTTCGCAAATCAAACCATTCCTCTAAATGAATATGAATAAATTCCACCATTCCGACCTCCTTTGGCTCCTCCTTCTCAAGGAGGAGGACGCGTTGATATGCAGTTGTGTTTGTTTGAGTTAAATAGCTTTCAAGCATTTTGAACTCGCTCCCAACGCCCCTGTTGGGAGTGTCATACAGAACCACCCGGTTCAAATCAAAAATTAAGAATCAGCACTCAATTTCACCCTTTATAAAAAGCTTCCGCAATGCGGGCGAATTGTTTGGGCTTGTCGAGAAAGGCGTAATGGCCGGCATCTTCAATAATTACCAAGGCTGAGTTTTTAATTCCAGCTTCTATTCGTTTTCCTTGATAAACGGGAGTGGCTTCGTCATTCCGGCCCCAAATTAGCAGTACTTCATGCGGAATTTCAGGCAGGCAGGATTCTAAATATTCGCTCACCGATTTCACAAAGGTTTCGCGCATCACCCCGGATAGTTTGCTGTAATCGCTGGAGCCTAAGCTTCTCCACAAAGCCGTGGTTCGCAGCCAGCGCAGTGCTTTTTCGCGCAGTGCGCCCGGCAGTATCAGAAAAGGGGCTTTCAAAAATTTGGCCAGGTATTTTTTGAAGTAAAACTTCATGGAGCGCTTTGGCTTCATCCCTGCGCCACCCGTAATCAGTACTTTTTGGATGTGAGATTTCCCGAACTCGCGGGCGCATAATTTCAAGGCAATTCGCCCGCCGTAAGAATGTACCAGCATGTCTGCAGAAGGAACATTCAGGGATGAAATAAAGGCCTGAACGGCATCTGCGTAATCATCGATATTCCACGATTGGGCGGGTTCGGGAGATTCTCCAAAACCCGGTAAATCCAGCACATAATGCGTGCGCAGGTGAGACAGGTTTTTGGCAACCGGCATCATCACCCTTTTACTGCTTCCCCAGCCGTGGAGTATAATCAGCGGCTTGCCTTCGCCTATTTTTGTGTAGGCAATTTGTTGATTTTTATAGGTAAAAAAGGAGGTGGAAGTCATACATTTAATTTTGCCAAACTTCTCATTTCCAGCAATGGGAAACAAGCTGCAATTTGACGTTGAGTTTCTCGCGCAGGCCAGCCATATTAACTGTATGAACTTAAACCAGCTAAAACGGAAATTGTTTTTTTGGACGGAAAAGCTTCAGATTTCCCGTGCCGAACGCATTTCTATTACGTTTTTGTTGGCTGTGATTTTAATACTGCTGGTGCTAAGCACGCTGCTGACCCAAAAAGTGAACGAGAATCAGGAAAGATATAATCAGTTAGCTGCTGAATTAGAGCGTAAAACCCAACAAATTCAACAAGAAAAAGAGAAACAGCGGCAAAAATATATTGCAGGTTCAGTGGCTGAAGTGCCGGAATTAAGCGAGCCCACTACTTCCAAAAGTGTTGAGCAGCAGGTTGATGAAAACAGTAAGCAGGAGGTAAAGGAGGCATCGGCTCAACCCCAAATTATAAACATAAACAAAGCCACGGCAGCCGAACTGCAGCAGTTAGATGGAATTGGACCCACCTACGCTCAGCGAATTTTAAAATACCGGGAAGAAAACGGAGGGTTTAAGTCGGTTGATGACCTGATAAACATAAAAGGTATTGGCAAGAAACGGCTGGAAAATATCCGTCCTTTTGTAACACTGGAATAGCAGGTGATTTAGAGTCATCTAAACGGTAATTTAAGCACCTCAAAATATTTGAAAGGTACTACAGTGCCCATAAGATATTTAATATCTTTTTTTACAATTTCCACTTGGAACAAACGTATTTGAATCGCTATTTGAATAGAGACGGTAACTAACATTTTTAAAAGGAAAACATGCCAAAAATACTATGGGCTGACGATGAAATTGATCAGCTGCAATCACATATTATATTTTTAGAAAAAAAGGGGTTTAATATTACTCCGGTAGCTAATGGGGATGATGCCGTGAGCATGATTTCTTCCGAACCGTTTGATATTGTGTATCTGGATGAACAAATGCCCGGCATGGGAGGACTCGAAACGCTGGAAAAAATCAAAACCATTCAGCCTTCTCTGCCCGTGGTAATGATTACCAAAAGTGAGGAAGAGTCGATTATGGAGGATGCTATCGGCGGCAAAATTTCAGATTATCTGATTAAGCCGGTCAATCCCAATCAAATTCTGCTTACCACTAAGCGGCTGCTCGAGCGTCGGCGCCTTCAGTCCGAAAAATCTGCTCAAACCTATCTGCGCCAGTTTAATGAGCTTTCCTCGCGCATTCACCCCGGCACGCACTGGAAAGAGTGGATTGATATTTACAAGGAGCTCACCAATTGGCAAATTGATTTACGGTCGGGGGATGAAGGTTTGGTGCAAGTGCTTGACGATCAGTTTCAGCAGGCCAATAAGGAGTTTGGCAAGTTTATAAATGAGGAATACAAAAGCTGGATGCAAAGAGATGAAGACCGCCCGCTGCTTTCTCAGGAGATTTTTAAGAAGTACGTAAATCCGCATTTAGAGAAAGATAAAAACGTCATGTTTTTTCTGATTGATTGTATGCGGTACGATCAGTGGCTGATTTTTGAGCCTTATCTTGCCAATCATTATTCGATTGATACCGATTTTTATTATTCCATTTTACCAACGGCTACGCCATATTCGCGAAATGCAATTTTTTCAGGCTTATTTCCCGCTGATATTGAACGCATGTATCCCCAGTTATGGCAGCAGGGGCAGGACGAGACTTCGCTGAACCGTCACGAAGAAGAGCTGCTTCAAAAACAGTTAGAGCGGCAGGGAATTGATATTAATTTTAAGTACGAGAAAATTTTAAACGCACAAACAGGCAATAAAGTAGCCGATAAAATTGGCAGCTATGCGCAGTCGAGACTGGCTGCTTTTGTTTTTAACTTTGTGGATACGTTGGTGCATTCTCGTTCCGACTCGGCCGTTATTAAAGAGCTGGCTCCCGATGTGTCGGCTTTTCGTTCGGTTACGGAGGCTTGGTTTCAACATTCCTCGCTGCTGCAAATGTTTAAAACACTGGCCGAAAAAGATATTACGCTGGTTATTACTACCGATCACGGTTCCGTGCGTTCACTCCGCGATACTAAAGTGTATGGTGACAAAGACACGGCCACTAACTTGCGGTATAAATACGGGCGAAATTTAAAAGCAGATGAGCCGGAAGCGGTTATTTTTATGGACAATCCTGAGGAGTTTCGGTTGCCAAAAGTGGGCACGGCAAACAACTACATGATTGCCCGCGAAGATTATTACTTTGTGTATCCAACAAATTACCACAAGTACCAAAACCGCTATAGAGATACTTTCCAACACGGCGGCGCCTCGATGGAAGAAATGATTCTGCCGGTGGCTACGTTAACGCCCAAATAATTTGAATTTCAACCGAACATACATTCGGTTAATATGAAATTATGGAGAAAAAAGAGTACATAAGCACCTCGGTTGAGGAAACCATTCGCATGGGTTTTGAATTTGGGAAACAGCTTTCGCCGGGAGATGTGGTTTGTCTGGAGGGAGACCTCGGTGCCGGAAAAACGCATTTTGTAAAAGGTGTGGCTTCTTATTTTGGATTTCCTCCCGGTAAAGTAAGCTCGCCTACTTATACTTTAATTCATGAATATGCCGGCGAAACGCCTGTTTATCATTTTGATTGCTACCGGTTGAACCATGAAGCTGAAGCTTTGGAGATAGGAGCGGAAGAATATTTTTATGGTGAAGGTGTTAGTTTGATAGAATGGCCGGGCAAAATTGCTTCTCTGATTCCCGAGGAAGCAATTTGGGTAGAAATTTCACATCTTTCGGGGCAGAAACGAAAAATAACTATTCGTCACAGACAGCAGTACTGATGAGACGTTCCAAAAAAAGACAGCTTTCATATCGCTTAGATTTGTTGCCGGTTATACTTCCCTATCACCGAAGAGCTAAAAATACCCTGCAAACCGGCGATTTGGTTTACTACGGGCCCAGTCCCGAATATTATGGCATTGGCGAAGTTGTGCAAACAGCCGAAAAAGTATGCATGGTCGATTTTCGGGGAACCGGAGAATTGGGCATTCATAAAGACGAAATGCTTTCCTCATACCTCATCCCTATTCACAAACTAAACCTCTCCGGCGTGCTCAAAAGCCGATAATAAAAAGTGAGTAAATCTGCCTGAAATGGATGGAATTTATTCCCATTCCCTTTAGATAATTGCCTATTTTCACGGCTTTCTCTCCAACAAAATTGGCTATGGAATATATTATTGATGGGATTATCCAAACCACCGTTTTAGAATGGGTTGCCGTTGCTACCGGCATCATGAGCGTGTGGTACTCGATGAAGGAGAATATTCTGGTTTATCCCACCGGCATTGTGAGTGTGCTCATTTACGTTTTTTTAGCGTACACGTTTAAACTTTACGCCGATATGGGCGTGAATTTCTACTATTTTGTAGTGAGTGTGTATGGCTGGTATTTTTGGCTTCACCCCAAAAATGAGAACCAAGAGCAGGTAAGAATTACCGTAAATACTGTAAAAGAAAACGTGATTTCGTTAGCTATTTTGCTGGGCTCTTTCAGTATTCTCTATTTTGTGCTGTCTAATTATACCGACAGCGATGTGCCGCTTTGGGATTCTGCCACCACCTGCTTTGCCATTACCGGGATGTGGCTGATGGCTCGCAAAAAACTGGAAAACTGGATCGCGTGGATTATCACCGATTTAATATCTATTCCGCTTTATTTTTACAAGGGTTTAGTACTTACCAGCTTCCAGTTTCTGTTTTTTACAGGGATTGCAATTGCGGGCTATTTTGCGTGGAAAAAAACCTACGATAAGTATGAGGAAGACAGGCTCAATAGAGAGTTAGTAAGCGCCTGAGTTTTCCATAAAAACCACTAAATCGCCGCTTTCTATTTGTATAGAAAAGTCGGGCGTGGTGTTTTCATTGGATGTTCCATCCCGAACTCCATTTTCCAGCGGCTCGTTGTTTAGCGGAAACTTCAACCCTTTAGTTACTATCCCCGTCACTTTTCCCGATAAAGGAAACAGCGATACAACACTGCCCACCGGCAAAGTAGCACTAAATTTTGACCTGACCAGAACGGCGACAAGGTAATCATCTTTGAAAATGAGTTGGTTGAAAGAGGAATGGAACTGCTCTAAAACGGAAAGGTTTTTTAAGGAATGATCCATGCGTTTACCGAAAGCACCTAACACGGTGCAGCTATCTGCTTTTTGGTTGATCGCATAGCGAAGCGCCTTTTCCAGATCGTTAGTTTCTTGGTCGGGATCTTTTATAAGCTCAAAATCAACTTCATCAGGTTTTTGGAAGCTGTCTAAATCACCGATAACAACATCCGGAGTAAAGCCAAGCTCCAAAATATGATTTCCCCCGCCATCAGCACCAATAAGCAGGTCGGCTGAGGCCGCTTCTTTCTTTAGAAGTTCTTTACCGGGTGGAAATCCCTTACTGACAATAACCGCGTGCATAGTATGTATTGGGTTGAAGTTGATGTACAAAAACAAGGTATGAAGCAATTCATCAGTTATGCAAAACCTTCGGCAAAATACATGGAATTGTGCTGATGTTCGCCTATTTTCAGGCCAAGGAGATTATATGTTTAAAAAATTTATTTCAAAGATTACCCAACACCAAAAAGTAGCCGTTTTTTCTCATGTCCGCCCCGATGGCGACTGCCTGGGAAGTCAGGTTGCGCTGTGCCTGTGGCTGCAAAAAAATGACATAGAAGCCGTAGCTTTTAACGAACATTCCGTTCCCAAAAACATGGAATGGCTGCTCGATTTCTTTCCGATTTCAAAGCCGTCTGAGAGTCAGCTTGCCGAATTCGATGCATTTGCAGTAGTAGATGGAAATGCGCTGAACCGCTTTGGTGAAACGGCCGAAAAGCTGTCCGATTTAGGAAAACCTATTTACATGATTGATCATCACCCCGATCCGGATACGATTTTTGAAGAGTCGGTTTCTACCGTACACACCTCATCTACTTGCGAGCTGGTATATGAACTGTATGCAGAACATGATCTGGATCAGATTGATGAACCGGCCGCCAAAGCCATGTACTTGGGCATGGTAACCGACACCGGCTCCTTTCAGTTTGAGAGCGTTAAGCCAGCTACTTTACACGCCGCGGCTACGCTGTTGGATAAGGGGAATTTCACCCCGAATGAAATTACCGAACGTATTTATTCTACCCGGCCACTGCGCCAGCTAAAGCTGCTCAGTTTAGCTTTAGAAACCATTGCTTTGCACGAAGAAGGACAAATAGCTACCATCAGCATCACCCAAAAAATGTTTGAACAAACGGGAACCACCAACGAGGATACCGAAGGGTTTGTGCAATATCCGCTTAGCGTGGAAGGCGTGAAGGCGTGCGTGCTGTTGCGCGAAGATGATGACGGTGTCAAGCTTAGCCTGCGGTCTCAAAGTGAGATTGATGTAAATAAATGGGCGCGTGAATTAAATGGCGGCGGACATAAAAAAGCGGCAGGAGCATGGCATCACGGTCCGTTAGAAAAAGCTGTTAAAGAAGTGTTGAGCATAGGTCGAAAGCAGTTATAAAGTTTAGGTAATACAATATTAGTGTGGCCATATTGGTTTTGCTAAGCTCACGCGTTATCATTTACACTAAAAACGGAACTCCCGGCAGATATCGCTTTAATGGATACAAGTTATACATTGCTAATTATTGATGACGAAGCCTCTATTCATCTGATGCTGAATAAGTTTCTGCAGGATGAATATCAGATTATAAGTGCCAAAACAGCACAAGAAGGCATTGATAAACTCAGAGAAAATAAAGTTCATTTTATTCTGACGGATATCCACATGCCCGGGATGTCGGGCCTGGAGTTTCTGCAGGCTATTACGGAAGATGCCGAACAGCAAAATATTCCTATTCTAATCATGACCAGCCTGCCCACGGTAGAAAAAGAACGAGAGGCTTTAGATTTGGGTGCTGCCGATTTTATTGACAAATCTCTGTTCTATTCTGATGTGGATGAATTATTGAACCGGATTAGAATGAAAATGGTGGCTTCGGTAGAGATTACGGAACTTCCCGAGAAGCTGGTATTCGATAAAAAGGAAATTATTAAGCAGCTTTTGTTTGAAGTTTCGGACGGTGATTTTGTATCAACCGTGCAGAAGTTGTGCAAAATTATAGAACAAAAGCTGAACACAGATCACCTGTCTTTTTGGACTATTAATGGCGAAAATGTGCAAATGCTGCTTGCAAATGGCATTCAGCTTCCCCGGCGCTACGGCCCGCGCGAGCTTAAGAATGAGGATACTTTTCAGCGGGTGCTGAAGCAGAAAAGGCCGTATTTAATTAACAATGTGTATAGCGCAGGTAAGGGTATTTTACCGGAAATGTCGAAACAGCAGGGGCTGCCGGCTGAAATTGGAATCCCGCTTTTTGCACTTACTGAAAAGCAGCTGATTAAAAATAAAATGAAAATTCCGCCACAAGTTCCTCTTTTTGGATATGTAGTGCTGAAAAGAAAAAAAGTATTTACCACTAAAGAATATAAAATGACTTCTGTACTTATGATGCATTTAGGCACTATTCTTTGGCGATTATATCATAATTTGTAATCAACAAAGCGTAAAGAAATAAGCAATGCTTGGGGTGATTCTACGTTAGCTTCTAAGTTATCACTCCGGAAAAATATTAAAATGCACGCCATTTTTTATGATGAGAACCTTAATTCCTTTGTTCCTTTTCCTATTTGCAGCTGCAGGCTGTAATGATGTCCAACAACAAACTCCACAAAATTCCACATCACCGGTTTTGGTGGCAGATTCGGTAAGTTCAACACAAACCAATTCTTCCATTCAGCAAAAAGAAATTCAAGCCGAGCAGCCCGGAATTTCTGTTGATGATACCCGCCGAAATGCCATCACTAATGCGGTTGATAAAGCCGGCCCGGCGGTAGTCAGTATTACGGTAACGGAACTTCAAAGAGGATACACACGCGAATTTGACGCATTCTTTTTTCGATACTTTGACGTACCGGTTCAGCGCGAAGTAAAAAGCTCCGGCTCGGGATTTATTATAAGTGAAGACGGATTAGTGGTAACCAACGAGCATGTAGCCAGTAAAAATTCCAAAACCATCATGGTGGCACTCTCCGATGGGAACAGTTACCAAGCCGAGCTGCTGGGCTCCGATGAGCTGGCCGATTTATCTCTCCTGAAAATAAAAAGCGATCGAAAGAAATTTCCCTATGTAAAGTTTGCCAATTCGGATGAAATAATGGTAGGTGAATGGACTATTGCCATGGGAAATCCATTCGGGTTATTTGCTGATGGTCAGCCATCGGTTACGGTTGGCGTTGTAAGCGCTAAGGAGCGAGATTTCCGTCCGGATCCCAAAGACCCACGCGTGTATGTAGAGATGATACAAACGGATGCAGCTATTAATCACGGGAATTCCGGCGGCCCGCTGGTAAACAGTAATGGTGAGGTGATGGGCGTGAATACGTTTATTTTTACAGGCGGAACCGGTCATGGTTTTGTGGGATTGGGATTTGCCATTCCCAGCAATCGGGTTCAAAAAATAATATCTCAGCTGAAGGCATCCGGTTCCGTTTCTCTGGCCTACGATCCCGGTATGAAGTTCAAGCCCGTTACACGACAGCTCATTATGAAATATCCGCAAATTCCGCGCGTGCTTGGGCTTTTTGTGACGGAAGTAAATAAAAACGGCCCTGCTTATGAATGCGGAATTATGCCCGGAGATGTAATCACCCAAATTGGCGACCAGCGCGTTACCAGCGAAATGCACGCATGGGCACTGATGCGTGATTACGAAGAAGGAGAAGACATGACGCTGCACCTGGTGCGCCAAAACAAGCAGTACAAAACCACCATGAAGCTCCGCAAAAGAGTACAAGGCCGATAGCCGATAAATGGAGCGCTGTGGAATGAGGAAGTGAGCGCTCAGCTATCATTATTCATCTTTCAGCTAAAACCGGAGGTGTGCATAAGATGAGCATGCGAGCCCTTGCTTTGAACTGTGATAGGGGTGATTTTTTTGATGGCTGAGATGGGGTATGAGTTTTGAGCATTAAACAGAAAGCCCGATTAACAAATAATCAATTCCCCAATAACCATTCCCCAACAAATCGTCCATCGCAACTCGGTCGCTCGGTCTATCGCAAATCAAATCATTCCTCTAAATGGATATGAGCAAATTCCACCATTCCGACCTCCTCTGTCTCCTCCTTCGCAAGGAGGAGAACGTGTTGATATACAGCTGCGTTTATTTGAGTTAAGTAGCCTTAAAATACCGAGTGTGCTGTTTGATTGTTGCTAACCTTATAAATCCCCAAAATCCCGGCCAATCCAGGTTCGTAAGCGAACAGATCACCAAGGCGGCGTTGATGAGATCAGCTGCAACATTTTCCGAGATTGCTTCGGCGGTTGGTATTTTGGGCTTAGTTCTGTAGGACGGCGCCTCGCAAAATTTCCCGTCTGACCGCTGGATATGGTTAGGCTGACGGGATACGTTTTGGTGCGGTCTGACGGATGGTAAAGGCAACCAGGTCAGTGAACAAGGAACAGATTACAGTGATCAGGATTTTGCTCGCTCCCAACGACCCCGTTGGGAGTATCGTACAGAACCACCCGGTTCAAAATAAAAATGATGCTTAAAGAAAGCGTTGATGAAACGGACTGCCACATTCCCGAGATTGCTTCGGCGGTTGAATAATGGTCAGAGTTATGCAAGGCAGCGCCCGCAAAAGGTGCTTTTTTTGTCCGGGCTGTTGCTTAATTCGACCAACTAATCCTAAATCATCGATCAGACGGGCAATCCGTCAGATCGAATCCTGAGTGATAATTTGCAGAAACCATTCCATCACCCGGCTGCACATCGCTGACAGCTGAAGCCTGAAAGCTGACGGCTGATAAATAACTACCTTCCGAATTTAACATGCTAAACACAGCTCCTCAGAGGTATGCTCCGCCGGGCATGTTAGAATTGAGTTGTAAAAATAAGTTTTGATCTTGTTTTAAAGAGCTCTGATGCCCTGATTTATAAAAAATCAAGTAAGCGTTTATTTTAAAACTGAATTAATTTATATAGATTGAACGCGAACCTTTAACTAAATATTTAAGCTTATGAAGAATTTTCTACTAATAATGATAACAGTGCTCTTTGCCAGCGGCTCGCTGATGGCACAAGAAGCGGTGCGATTGGTGCGACCTGTCTCGGATGATATACCGATGAACGGGAGCTACCTGTTTGGCGAAACAAGTTCTGCAAATGGAACACAAACAGGTGTTGACTTTACAACCTCGAGTATAGATACCGTATATGCAGCACATTCAGGTACAGTTGGTATTACGGATGAAGATGCCTTTGCCGGAAAGTTTATTGTGTTAGACGGCATGTGGAAAGACGAAAAGATAAACACCTTTTATGGTCACTTAAGCAAATCGTTAGTTACCCAAGGTGAAGAAGTTTCTGCCGGTGATGCAATAGCAATAGCAGGCTCTACCGGTGATACAGAAAGTTCTAAATTACATTTCGAAGTTCGGTATGGCTGGCATTCCGGCGAAACGGAATTGGACAATAGCCGCATGAACCCTGAGCTATGGGTTGCTATGGAAAATACCGGAGTTATTGTGGGTACGGTTCCAAATGCTACAAACGCAACGAGAGTAGATATTGATCCGGACCCAAAACCACGCCCGCCATATACAACTTACGGATGGACTTTGACCTACGACTTTACCTCCTTGAAAGTGGGCAGTGATCCGTTTTACTCCGAAAATTATGTAATTGGAGAGGTTAAGCCCGGTACATATACCATAACCTCCGGTTCTTATACAAAAACAGTTACCGTAAAAGCCGGTGAAATTATAAGTGTTGAAGGTATTGTTGTTACCTCAAACGAAGAGGAAAACAGTATAGCTAATGAGATTCAGCTGAGTCAAAATTATCCGAATCCCTTCAACCCATCTACGGTTATTAACTTCTCTATTCCGAACAACAGTTTTGTGAATCTTGCGGTGTATGACATGCTGGGCAAGCAAGTGGCTTTACTTAAAAACCAAAGAATGTCTGCCGGTACACATGATGTGTCTTTTAATGCATCTAATTTATCGAGCGGAATCTATTTGTACAGATTAACGGTTGGCCAAGAAGTCCTTACCCGTAAATTCACGCTACTTAAATAAATCAATTGGCTTCTGCTCTGCACAATCAGGGCAGAAGCTTTAGTTTTGCTTTTCTTTCCTCGTCATCAAATTGTTCTTTTATAATGATTAATAAGCTACTGCCCACCCTTTTTCTGTTATTTTTCACCAATACACTATCAGCCCAAACCTTTGAGTTCTTCCGCCCTATGCATGATACCATTCAGGTAAACGGACGGTATTTATTTGGAGAGCCAAATATAAATGGAAACCCAAATCAAGCACATGGCGGTCTTGATATTGATATGGTTTATGATACTGTGTATGCAGCACATACCGGTAAAATCAGCTATGCTAACACTTATGGAAGCTGTGGTACGCACCTTGTTATAGACGGCTATTTGTATGATGATAAAATGATGACCATTTACTGCCATTTGGATAAGCATTTGGTAGCTCTCGGCGATTCGGTACAAGCCGGTGAGCCTATTGCTATTTCAGGAGCAACGGGCAATGTAACAGGTCCGCATTTGCATTTTGAAGTGCACTTAGGTTATCACAACGACGACAGTTATAAAGCTCCGAGAAGAAGGAAAAATCCGGAGTTATTTATTGCTATGGAAGGAATGGGAGCCATTTATGGGAAAGTTCCCGGAGCACCGAATTCAACCCGTGTTAATATTTCTCCTGACCCCAAACCACGTCCGCCGTATGACACATACAGCTATTCGCTCACCTATAATTTATCTGATGTTGGCATTGGCAGTCATCCTCATTATGGAGAGAACTATGCAATTGGAGATGTTAAACCCGGTGAATATGTAATTACTTCCATAAACGGTTACAGAAGAGTGGTTACCGTAGAAGCGGGAAAAATTACCAATGCAGAGGCACAAAACGGTACATCTATTGAGCAGGATGAAATGATTACAGATCTGCGTTTAAATCAAAACTATCCGAACCCGTTCAATCCGTCTACAACCATCAGCTACGAACTTGCAAAACCTGCATTTACAAATCTCTCCGTTTATAATTTGCTTGGCGAAAAGGTAGCTGAGTTGGTTAATGAAGAAAAATCATCAGGCTTTTATGAGGTAAGTTTTGATGCCTCAAATTTATCGAGCGGAGTTTATATTTACCGCTTAAAAACCAATACGCAAGAGATTACCAAAAAGCTGACGTTAGTAAAATAATCCAAAACATTACTCTTCACAGATTTATAGTTATAAAAAAAGCCGGAATCACTCCCGGCTTTTTAAATTTAATGCGTTATACACGCAGTTTATAAAAGGGAGATTGTGTGATTACTTCACTTTTTTACCATTAATAATTACACCTGTTACATGCGTGGTGTATTCTAAAGGATCTCCATCAAACAGAGAGATATCCGCATCTTTGCCTTTTTCTAAAGAGCCCACTTTTTTGTCGATATCCAACAGCTTGGCGGCATCGATGGTGAGCATTTTTAAGGCGTTTTCCTTTCCAAGTCCGTTTGCTGCGGCTACGCCTGCTTCGTACAGTACAACGCGGGTTTTAGGCACGTAACCCTCGTATCCACTTTGGAAAGCCACGGGAATTCCGGCTTTGTATAGCTTGCCGGCCGTTTCCATAGAAGCATTTTTGCTGCCTCCATAGGTGCGCGTCATTGTGGGGTGAATGATAACAGAGTAACCTGACTTCTTAATTTTATCCATCACCAGATAAGCTTCAGAAGCGCCATCCAGTACCATTGGAAAGCCGAACTCTTTCTGAAGGCGAATGGCCGTCATAATATCATTGGCTCTGTGAACGGTTACTAAAGCCGTTAACTCACCTTCCAGCAGGTCGGCGAGCGCTTCCATTCCTAAATCTTTGGAATAGTCATCGTCGCCGTTTCTTTTGTCGAGGTAGTTTTGGGCTTTTATCAGCTTTTGGCGCAGCATAGCAATGCCTTTAGAGCGCGTTCCGGGCTTGCTGAATGCTCTTAAATTATCGCCAAGCGTGAAGGCAAGCATTTTAGCAGGAACTACAACTGCATCATCTACGGTTTCGCCGGCTGTTTTTACAATCATGGTTTGGCCGCTTATTAATGCGCCCGGACCATGACCGGTGTGAACCGTGGTAATGCCTTTATTTCGCAAGTATTCCACCAGACGTTCACGGGCATTATAGGCGTCAATCGCACGCAGTTCGGGCTGAATGGCATTAGAAGTTTCCAGCTGATCCTGATCGTGATTTTGATTCAGGTATCCGGCTAAACCTACCACAGAATGTGCATCAATAAAGCCGGGTGTTACCACTTTGGCTTCATACACTTCATAATTAGATGGAATGTTGACGCGTGAGGCAGGGCCTACATTTTCAATTTTTCCATCTTTCACCAATACTACTCCGTCAGAAATTGGATTTCCTGACATGGTATATACCGTTTCTCCTTTTACCGCAATTTGTGCTTCTGCAACCTGTGCATGGGCTGCGAATAAAAGTGCTGTTACAAGTACTAAATGTTTAAAAAGTTTCAATTCAATCCTCCCTTACTGTGATGTGTGTGCACCTGTCCGCGATATGCTTCATATCCGCCGGTTGCATATTTTCGGTGATCTTCATTCGCGCGGTCAAAAACTTTAGAGCCTTCAATCCACGTTTGCTCAACATGTGTATAAACACTGAACGGATCGCCGGAGAGAATGATGAAATCCGCGTCTTTGCCTTTATCAAGAGTTCCGGTGCGTTTGTCAATTCTCATCATTTTTGCGTTGGCAATGGTAACGGCTTCCAGAGCTGCTTTTCGGCTCATTCCTTCACGAACGCCTAAAGCGGCAGAGCGCAAGAATAATCTGGAATCGGTAATGCCGTCATCGGTGTGAAAGCCGGTCATAACGCCTGCTTTTTCAAGTGCAGCACCGTTTGAATTGCTAAAATCTTTTACTTCTAACTTCCCACCGGGAGAGTCGAGTGTAATAATAGAAGCCGGAACACCTGCTGCGGCAATTTCGTCAGCAACGCGCCAGGCTTCACTTACGTGCTGAAGCACTAAGTCGTACCCAAACTCTTCAGAAAGACGAATAGCGGTTAAAATATCGTCATGTCGGTGAGTGTGGTTATGAACGGTTCGCTTTCCTTCCAGCACTTCCACCAGCGTTTCCATGCCAATATCGCGGCTTGGCATTTTACTTTCATCGCCATCGGCAGCGTCTATTTTGGCTTTATACTCTTGTGCTTTTACAAATAGCTCACGCACCATAGCGGCTGACTTTGCACGGGTTCCCGGAAAAGCTCCGCTTCCAATCGGATTGGTTCCATTGGCCATCTTCAGTCCGCCATAAATGGTTTTGTCCTTATCAGTGTAAAGCAGCATATCGTCGATGGTATTTGCTTCGCGAAGCTTTAGATAAACGGTTTGTCCGCTCATTAAATGGCCGGAACCGGGCATCACGTTAACGGAAGTAATTCCACCTGCGCGGGCTTTATAAAACGTATCGCTTCTTGGGTTGATGGCATCCATAATGCGCACATCCGGGTGCATGGCAGAAGAGCGGTCGCCGCCGTCACCTTCTCCAATATGAGAGTGCGTATCTATCAGTCCGGGCATAATAATTTTGCCAGAAACATCATGCACTTCAGCTTTGCGTGGAATGCGGGTGTTGGGCCCGCCCACGGCGGTTATTTTTCCTTTGTGAACAACAAGTACTCCGTTATTTATAGGCTCGCCGGAGATAGGGATGATTTGAGCGCCTTTAAATGCTTGTGGGGTAGATTGTGAAAATCCATTTCCCCCAAATAAAAGCACACAAACCAAAGCAAACAATAGGCTTTGGAATGACTTCATAATAATGTTTTTGTAGTTAGAGATTTGTGCAACCAATTTATAAAAAAAGATGAGGGTGAAAAGCCTCTGTTCGTAAAAAGAAGCAAATAGGCGATTCAGCTTGCTATCACCAAAAAAAGAAAAAAGAGCTAAAATCCGTGACTTTGGAGACTTCATGGGGCGCCACAATTTGAGGTTGGGAACATCTGCCGGCTTAAAAGATTATAAAAGACTGAATGCAACCAAAAACTGACTACTATGAAAAAACTGATACTATTTACCGCCACCGTTTTTGTAATGGGAGCTTGCGCCAGCACCAAGCCACCCACCGAAAAACTTACCCAAACTAAAGCTTCCATCCAGCAGGCCGAACAGGTAGGAGCCGAAAATTATGCTCCGCTTGAAATCCGTGAAGCCCGCAAAAAACTGGATAAAGCACAGGAGCTGGTAAATAAAGAGAAATATGAAAAAGCGAAGCGAGTAGCCGATCGTGCCATGGTAGATGCCGAGCTTGCGCAGATTAAATCACTCTCCGAGAAGGCACAAAAAGCTGTTGCCGAGCTTCGGGAAAGCATAAAGGTGCTGAAGCAGGAAATTGAGAATAATCTAAATAAAAATAAGTAGGGGATATCGGTATGAAACTTTCAACAATACATACAATTATTGGTCTTTTAGTGATTTCCTTTATTGCCACAGCGTGCGGCGGTCCGCCACAAAACAACCCGCTGTTAAGTCAGGCAAAAGAGGATTATAAAAAAGCAGAAAACGACTCTTTGGTAGTGATGAAAGCGCCTGTTGCTCTTAAAGAAGCTGAAGAGGCGTTAGAGGAAAGCGAAGATATTTGGAAAGAAAAAGGCGATAAAGAGTTGATTGAACATTACGCCTATATTGCTAAGCAAAAAACAAAAATTGCGGAAGAAACAGCAAAGCTGAATGCAGCTCAGGATGAGGTAGAACGTGCCGAGGCCGAGCGAAAACAAGTACTTATTGAAGCCCGAAAAGCCGAAGCCATTGCCGCAGAGCAAAGGGCCAAACAAGCACTTGAGCAGGTAGAAAAAGAACGAGTTGAGGCCGAACGTGCCCGACGGGAAGCCCGCGAACTGGCCGACCGGCTTTCCGAAATGGAAGCTAAACAAAGCGAACGCGGAATGGTGCTGACGCTAAGCGATGTACTCTTCGACTTTGACAGCTCGAACCTGAAAGGAGGGGCTACCAAAGTAGTGAATGAACTGGCTTCTTTTCTGCGCGAGTACCCGGAAAGAACCGTGCAAATTGAAGGTTTTACCGATAGCGTGGGTGAGGCAGAGTATAACCGAAATTTATCCAAACGCCGGGCTGAAGCGCTTAGAAATGCTTTGGTTAATGCCGGAATTTCATCCCAAAGAATAAAAACGATTGGATACGGAGAGAAGTTTCCTGTGGCTACCAATATGAACGAAGCCGGGCGACAGCAAAACCGACGAGTAGAAATTGTGATTTCCGATGAAAATGGAGTGGTTACCCAACGTAGCCAGTAACTCCATTAGCGAAGAGAGACAGGGCGGAAGCTGATCACTTCCGCCTTTTTTTATGGCTGTGAATCAAAAACTATAAAATAGGCACGGTTATGCAATCCCCTCGCTTGTTCCCAATAATGGAACTTTCTATGTTCTTCTATACGAGTTTTGCCCGAAAAACCTTACGTGAGTTTTGGATTAATCATTCAGATAGCGAAGATGCTTTAAAAGCATGGTTTTCTGAAGCGAAGAATTCCCAATGGAAATCACCCGCTGATATAAAGAATAGCTCTCCACATGCCAGTATTCTTCCTGACAATCGAGTGGTTTTTAATATCAAGGGCAACAATTATCGGTTAGTAGTCAAAATTAATTATGAATATGGACAGGTGTTCATCCGTTTTATGGGCACTCATGCTGAATACGATAAAATTGACGCAACGACAATTTAAAGCAGATATGAATTATGAAGATTCGACCCATACATACTGAAGACGATTATAAAAAAGCACTCAGCCGTATTGAGGAAATTTTTGATGCTAAGCCCGGAAGTAAAGAAGGTGACGAATTGGAAATATTGGGAATTTTAGTGGATGAATATGAAAAAAAGCACTTTCCTATTGAAGCTCCAAAACCCGTAGAGGCAATTAAATTTCGAATGGACCAATTAGGTATGAAACAAAAAGATTTGGCCAAAATTTTAGGGTCTAAATCGCGAGCCAGTGAAATACTTTCAGGCAAACGTTCGCTTTCTCTTACGCATATTAAATTGCTACACAAAAATCTTGGGATTCCTGCCGAAATTTTAATCCAAGAGCCCGAGCCGGTTACATAACATGCGTTTTGAGCGGACTCGTTTAGGCGCCGGTTTGCTGATGGAAGGCGCTACATTAATCAAGATGAGATATTAGAATTTAGAGATTTATCTTTTTCCAAAGCTTCAACCCGAACAATGAATCCCCAAATTAAAAAGTAATATTCACCGGGCTGCTCTTACCAGTTCTTTAAAAATGTTACGCTGGCGGGATATTTGAATCAGGTATTCGGGATGCCACTGCACGCCAATTACAAATGGATATCCGGTGTGCTCAATACCTTGCGTAATGCCGGTTTCCAGCTCCTGACAGGTTATTTTTATGCCGTTTCCCGGCTCGTGTATGGCCTGATGATGCAGTGCATTTACGTTACAGATTTCGGTATGTAATGCTTTATAAATTTTGGAGTCTTTCTTTACCGTAATTCTTTTTTTAGGAAATATGGAAGATATTTCCGGCTTTTCACCATAAAAGCTTTTTAGGTCCTGATACAGCGTTCCTTTAAAATGAACATTAATAAGCTGCATGCCTCTGCAAATTCCCAATACCGGGAACTCTTGTTCGATGGCCTGCTCCAAAAGTGCAAACTCCAGCTTATCGCGTTCTAAATCTATGGGTGATTTTTTGGTGTGCTGAACATACCGGGCCAGCCAGTAAACCGGAAAGAATAAAATGGAAAGCACCCACTCAAAAATTGTTCGGTGATGCCTCACTAACTTTGCTTTTTCAATGCGCTGCTGCCCGTATTTGAGCGGCTCAATATCAGCGCCGCCGCCAATTATCAGTCCATCTATTTGGTTTATGCTTTTAGGTTTTTCAGGCGTTATGCGCAAAGGCTTTCCGTCGGCAATAAGTACCGACAGTGCCGTGAAAATCCACGCGCTTGTACCACCTTCTGTTGGACCCGTAACGCCAATTATGGGTTTTTTACCGCGCATTTTGCACCCATCTGTCCATTAGCATAATCCATTTTTTCTTTATACCGAATAACGACTTTTCCTCCATTTCTAAAAACTTCCGTGCATAACGGTTTAACGTTTCTTCATCCGCAGCCATTCGCTCTACCAGCACCCAGCGATTCCACTCTGCAGCCAGTTCCCAGCTTTCATCATCAATAGAGCAGTTGGGCAGGCGGTAATGATACGTTGGCCGGGCTGAGGTGAGCTCTTCCTCCAATAGCTGCTTGGTCAGCTCCGGTTCAACAAACATAAAAACAGGAAGCATATCCAGTGCGCGATTTCGGGAGTTTTCAAATTCAATATAATCCTGAATCAACGTTTTCATATCCGGCCGGTAATCGGCTGCTAAAATGTGGCGGATATACGGCACCTCATATTCATTAATGTAAGGCGTAATTCTGCGGCTGAGGTCAATTTCTGCATCTTGGCGAATCCACCCGTCTAACAACACGTAAGCTTTTAGGTGATTCAGCAGGTCGGCGGCGGTTAGCTGTGGAGCTTCGGGGTTGAGGTGCAGCCCAAACGCATAAAAAAAGGAGCTGCCCGTACCTTTGGCTTTCCAATCCCGAAGTTTACCCACCAATTTATTTAACACGTGAAGTTGAGAGAGCGCAATAGGCGGGGTGATAATTTCGAAAGGCACCACGGCCGAAGCCACATCACGCAGCGTGTCTTCCAGCTTGGTTTTATCCTGAAGCTTATTGACATCCAGTCCCACCGATTTTAGCACCTTCTCATACTTTTTATTCAGAAAAAGGCTGGCATCCAGCTCCAGCGCAAAATCCCCGAATTGCGAATCGGTTACCTTAAAAGCGTAGCCACTCAGCTGCTCTACCGTTCCGCCATAAAGGGAAGCGATCATCTCGGCGGCATCATGCATTTCCACGCCGGTAAATTCAAACTCGAATCCAACCGTGCGTTCGTCGCCGTTTTGATTATGTGATTTTGGAGGATGGTTAAACTTCACGCCATAATTTTTTGTGATGAATGAGCTTAAACAGATGTTGGATGAGTTTCAATCCTGCATCATAAAATTTTAATCTTTTTGAGAATTGGCTTTGTCATTGCTTCATCATTCTATTTCTCACCAATCTTACAGATGAATCGCTGATTTTCGAAGTGCCTCAGCGAAACACTGCGTCAAACTCTGAGGAACTCCGCGTGAAACCAAAACTGAACTAAATTTCGGGATAACTTCTCAAGCAGTTAAGGGTATAATATGGATCGGTTAATCCGTATTTTAAGGGATTCATAAAAATTATTTAGCAAATCTATTCAATGACGTATCTCTCTACCGAAAACCTTTCTAAAAACTTTGGGATAAAACCTCTTTTTGAGAATTTAACCTTTGGAATATCTAAAGGAGATAAAACGGCATTAATTGCGCCCAACGGAACGGGGAAATCTACTTTATTGAAAAT
The DNA here is from genome assembly GCA_964505215.1 of uncultured Balneola sp. Lineage (GTDB taxonomy): Bacteria > Bacteroidota > Rhodothermia > Balneolales > Balneolaceae > Gracilimonas. The sequence continues at coordinate 162,983 of CAZDGU010000005.1, read as the reverse complement.
TTTAGCAGGAGAAATGGAGCCGGATTCCGGGCAGGTAATGACTCAAAAAGGCATCCAGATTGGATACTTGGCCCAGCAGCCTAAGCTGGATGAAAGCATGACCATCATGGAATTTATTGCCCATGGCGATTCTGACAAAATAAAAATAGTGCAGCGTTACGAAAAAGCCGTGCACGCGCAGGCCGAGGACTTCAACCCCCAAACACGGAAAGAATTTGAAAAAGCCTCTGCCGCCATGGATGCTTCCGATGCGTGGGGCGTTGAGCAGCAGATGGAGCAAATGTTAGGCGTGCTGAATATTCATGATTTGGAGCAGTCTATTTCTTCGCTTTCCGGGGGTGAACGAAAGCGGGTGGCGCTGGCATTTGTGCTGCTGGATGAACCCGATTTGCTGATTCTGGATGAGCCGACCAACCATCTGGATGTGGAAATGATTGAGTGGCTGGAAGCCTACCTCGCCAAAAGCACCATGACGCTGCTGATGGTAACGCACGATCGGTACTTTCTGGATCGGGTGTGTAATCACATTTTAGAGCTCGACTATGGCAAGTTGTATCATCACAAAGGGAATTATGAATATTATTTACAGAAGAAAGCGGAGCGGGAAGAGGTAGAAGCAACGGAAGTTGCCAAAGCCGGAAAGCTGATGAAGAAAGAGCTGGAATGGATGCGTCGCGGACCCAAAGCGCGTACCACCAAGTCGAAATCGCGCATTAAAGCCTTTTATGAAACGGAGGAAAAAGCAACTTCGGGCCGGGATGAAGCCGAGCTTCAGTTAGAGGTGAACATGAGCCGCATGGGCGGGAAGGTGCTGGAGGTGGAGCATTTGTTCAAAGCTTTTGATGAAACTGTTATTCTGGATGATTTCAGCTATCAGTTTTTGCAGGGTGAACGCATTGGTATTCTGGGAAAAAACGGCGTGGGAAAAAGTACGTTTTTAAAGATTTTATTGGGAGAAGAACCGGCCGACTCGGGCACGGTAGATACAGGAGAAACCATTGTTTTTGGCCACTATCAACAAAAGGGACTGAAGCTTGACGAGAGCAAACGGGTGATTGAAGTCATAAAAGAGGTGGCGGAAGTTATTGAGCTGGCCAACGGAGATAAAATTACGGCTTCTCAGTTTTTAGAGCACTTTATGTTTCCCGGAAAAATGCAGTACACGCCCGTAGAAAAGCTGAGTGGCGGCGAAAAGCGCCGTCTTATGCTGATGATGGTACTCATCAAAAACCCAAACTTTTTAGTGCTGGATGAGCCGACAAATGATTTGGATCTTCTCACCCTGAATAAGCTGGAAGATTTTCTGCAAAACTTTGGCGGCTGCCTGCTCATTGTATCTCACGATCGCTTTTTTATGGATAAGCTGGTTGATCATTACTTTGTGTTTGAAGGCAACGGCGTGGTGAAAGATTTCCACGGGACTTATTCCGAATATAGAGAGCAGATTTTGGATAGCATGTCATCGGAATCACCCCAAAAAGAGAAATCGGCTCCAGAGAAAAAATCAAAAAAAGAAGAACAAAAGCCAGCTGAAGAACCCAAAAAGCTGAATTACAACGAGCGCCGGGAATTCAATAAGCTGGAAAAGGAAATTGCTGAAATGGAAAAGCAAAAAGCAGAGCTGGAGCAAAAGATGAGTGGCGGTGATTTGGGGTATGAGGAGCTGAATGAACTTTCTTTAGAGTTTGAACAGCTGAAAGAAACGCTGGAAGAAAAAGAACTGACGTGGCTGGAAATGGCCGAACGGGCGTAGTTGAAAAGTTTTCAGCTCAGGGTTCGTCCGCAATAAACTACTGAGGATTTGTCCGCCAATTTAAGCCTAACAAGAATTTCATTTCAGTCTTCAGGATACTTTAAGCCTTTAGTAAGCCCAAAATACGATTATGTTGAATAGTCTTCCCAGCGGTAACTTAAAATGGATTGCACTGCTTTGGCATCGCCATTCGTCGCACCACTTTTCATTATTCACCCAATTCTTCTCCTTAAAATTCGTTGCCGGAGCAACCAACCCAGTCTCTTCAGTGGTCGGGCGAGTTCTTTGTTCAGAGTTTTCCCTCCCCATAAAAAACCTCCGGATTTGTCAAAACGCCGGAGGTTTGGGATAGGGAAAAAAGAGAAAGAAATGCTTACTTTATCAGCGTCAGCTTTTTAGTGAATACCTGATTACCTGCCTGCAAACGGTAGATATACATTCCCGAGGAAAGGTTTCCGGCATCAAATGTTAATGAATGCATTCCGGCAGACATCCGCTTGCCCTCTATCAGAGAAGCCACTTCACGCCCCAGCATATCAAACACTTTTAATGAAACCTCACTGTTCACCGGCAGCTGATAACTGATCACGGTAGAAGGGTTGAAAGGATTTGGGTAGTTTTGGTTTAGGCTGAATGTACTTGGCTTTTCAGAATAAGTAACAGGCTCTTCGATTGAGACCGGTACATCGAGTTTATATCTGGCGAACATAGAAGCCGGTTTATCCCCCGCTTGCGTGAAACGTCCGCCCACATATAATTGATCTTCAAATACCGCCAAAGCCGATCCATAAGCAACTTCGTTACCGTTAAACAATCCGCTTCCCAATGGGTAGAATGTTTCGTTTTCATCGTCATACCTTGCAATGCCATTTAAGGTTGTTTCTCCAGAAGCGGTGAAAGATCCAGTCACATAAAGTTCATTTCCTACCGACAATATTTCCCGAACGCCTCTATTCAGTCCTTCACCTAACGACTCCCAGACTTCTGTTTCAATATTATATCTAACGATATATGGAATAACCTCTTCACCTAATGTAATAAACCGTCCCCCGGCATATAAGTATCCATTATGTATGGCCAAGGCATCCACTCCCCGGTTCATCCCGGAATTGAGGTTTGTCCACTCCTCAGTATCCAGGTTATAGGCGGCAACAGCTTCACTCTCTTCGTCATTAATGGCTGAAAAATTTCCACCTATATACAGTGTTTGAGTACTCTCATCCCATTCCAAAGTAGTAACCGTATTATTTACGTCTCCCAGAGAGTGCCACGTATTCTCAACCATATCAAACCGGGCCACTTTGCTCGCTTCAATTTGCTCAGGTCCTACTCCAGCTGCGGTAAATGTTCCTGCTACAAACAGATTATCTCCGGCAATTAGAAGATCGGTAACCGAACCATTCACTCCGCCTCCTACTCTGCTCCAGCTATTCTGAGCAGGATTAAATTTGGCAAGATTAGATATGAGAGCATTCCCAACCCGGTTAAAACTTCCGCCAACATATAATTCCTCTTCGTGCATTTCTAATGCTGACACACTGCCTGTGGCGCCACCGCCCACAGAACTCCACGTTTCATCTTCAGGATTGAACTTAACCAAGCTATTATAGCGCGTGTTATCAACTCCCGAAAATTGACCGCCAAGGAATACATTCCCTTCGGAAATAAGAATTGCGCTTATATCTGTGTTAAAGCCGTTTCCAAGAGCGTTCCATTCTTCTGTTTGAGGATCATATTCTACAATACGTGTACTAAGTCCAAGGAATGAGGAGAAAATTCCCCCAACATAAAGTTTTCCGTTTGCGGAACTGATGGATTTTAAGCCGGAATTAAAACCTGCATCCAATTCACTCCAGGCATCCTCCGTTTCGTTGTAGCTAAATACACTAGACCCAAACCGGGCATCTGCGGCTGCGTAAAGCTGATCGTTTACAAGAGTAAAATCTCTTACTATAGTATCTAAGCCTCTTCCAACAGTGTGCCAGCTGTCATCCGTAAGATTATACCGAACCACGTTTTGTGCAGCCAAGGTCCCCACAGAGTCAAATTCGCCGCCAATGTATACATTGTCTTCTATTTGGAGCACGGACCACATAATCACTAACCTTGCTCCGATAAATTCTTCTTCAAAGGAGGACCAGTTTTCAGCCTCAATGTCATATTTCGCAATCTTAAAAGCACTATCGCTGCCGGCCACGCTAAAGTACCCCGTCACAATAAGTTCATTCTCCAGGCCACCCATGCTATACACATTGCTGTTCAGCCCACTACCTAATGGATGCCATGTTTCGTTTTCAATATCGAATCGTGCAATATTGTTCGCACTATCTTCACCGGCTAAATTAAAAGTACCGCCTACAAAAATATCTGTATCAATTTTGTGTAAATCAGACACATTTGAAATATCGCCGGTTAAACCATTTCCCAATTTTTCCCAAACCTGATTCTCCAGGTCAAAGCGGGCAATGTTATTTACGGCTTGCCCTCCTGCTTCACTAAAACCACCTCCTGCATACAGGTAATTTCCATCAAGCAGAATGTCATTGACCGCGCCAATTATACCACTGCCCAAACTATCCCATTTTCCTTCTGAAATATTATACCGGGCTATACTTTGTGCAGAAACACCCCCTGCATTTGTAAAGTTACCTGCTACATATAAAAAATCTCCACTGCTTACCGTGGCTAATACAGAACCATCTACGCCTGGATAAGAGCTTTCAAGATTCCAGTTTTCATTGTCGTTCTGAGCCTGCACAGCAGTACACAAAACGGTGTTCAATATTATAAAACCTATGATTTGTAACGCTTTTTTCATCTTCTTGATTTTTATGATTTATATGAATTTGAAGTTCTTGTGTTTTAAGGGATAGATATCAAATATGCTTCAGTCTCTTGAGTTCAACGGTCAGACGGACTTGAAGCCGTCAGACCGTAAACAATGCACCAAAAAAGACTCGTAGCTAATCGAAGTTCAGGTTATTTTATCAGCGTCAGCTTTCTGGTGAATACCTGATTTCCTGCCTGCAAGCGGTAGATATACATCCCCGAGGAAAGATTCCCTGCATCAAATGTTAATGAATGCATTCCGGCAGACATCCGCTTGCCATCTATCAGAGAAGCCACTTCACGCCCCAGCATGTCAAACACTTTCAGCGAAACTTCACTATTCACCGGCAGCTGATAACTGATCACGGTAGAAGGGTTGAAGGGATTGGGGTAGTTTTGGTATAAACTGATCTTTCCCGGAAGTTCATTAAGTGGATTTTCCGTGCTTGTCCCCATAGAATCTGAATTGGATGGAAGAATAGCTGAGAAGGTGGTGATTGCGTCATAAAAAGTTCCACTTGAAGGAACATTTATGTAGATCCCGGAAGTCAGGTCTTCATCAAAATTCAGAAAGCGGATACGCTCTTCATAAATGCTATTCATATCATCATCGAACCGGTTCGATTGCTGCACCATCAGAAGCTGACCGGTGTTTACATTATACTCGATCTTATCCACTTCAAGACTTGAATATCTTGGCCATTCTTCCCATTCGGATCCATCCGGATTTACCATATAGTGGCGGTTTGAAGTGTAGTAGATTTTATCCCCCACTGGGTCGTAAGTTAATCCGTTTTTTTTGAACCGACCTTCGGTTGTGACTGCGTTCTCCGTTTCTCCATCAAAGGAAAGACTGTAGATACCTTCATCTTCTTTATACAGATAGATTTGTTCTCTTTCGATATCCAAGGCAAGCGCCTGAAGTACAGTTTCCGAAGAAAACGGATAAGAAATGAGCGTTTCTTCTTTGGCTCCTTCTTCCAGTGCCACACGATACACGGTTTTTCTGATGATGAAATAGATATGATTATTAACGGTATCAATTTTTGCATCCCGGGCTTCATTAGCGGTGTACATATAATCCAATTCTGTAACGAGCTGAATGTCTTCGCCGTCAAAATTCATGCTGTAAACGGCAGATTCCGCATTGGCATACACGAGGTAATAAATACGCTCATTTTGCTCATCTAAAAGAAGCACATTTTCATTGGGCTTAAAGGTTGCTACTGTGTTGAATGAAGCATGCTCAATATCATACTCGAACATCCCTCCGCCTGAACTGTAAAACAAGATCATATTTCTGTTGGCATCAAAGAAGGTCCGGTCGATGCGATAATCGGATGTAAAAAGTTCTTCCTGCTCAGGGTCGTCTGAAGTCATGTCTAAAACCCAAACACTTCGATTAGAGTAACGGATATAAAGTTTTTGATTGGCTTCATCTATTAACAGATCGGAAAAATTATTCAATAATTCCTCTACTAACGTGACTTCGCTGCCATCTAAATTCATTCTGTATAAGTTGGTGTTTGTGAATGACTCTTCGTACACGAAATAGATGTGTTCATTCGACTCATCCACCATCACTTTTTCAAAACGTCCGGAATCAATGGAATAGAGCGTGTCGGCCTCTCCCTCAAAGTTGGTATGAATAATTTCACTTTCGCCAAAGCCAAGATGCAACACATAAGTGATGCCGAATTCGGAATAGGCAAGATCTTCAACATCTCCATTTTCCAGGTCTATTACCGTGTCAACTGCTCCCGTTGCAAGATCTTGGCCAAGAATCCAGCGGTCACCAAAATTCGCAAAATTATAATACATCACCTGACTTTCGGTATCGAAATCAACGAACATGTTAGACCACGAACCTTCTACTGTTGTTACCAAGCGGTAGGTTTTAAAATCGCGACCCGTTTTATACACATCCGATCCTGTCCAAAACAACACACTGTCTTCACTCACTATTTGATGGGCAGATGTAAAAGTTGGAGCTGAACTAATGAGCCTTTCGGTTTCACCGGTTTCAGTATTGGTTTTATGAATGCTGTTTGAGTTTCCCGGACCGCTGGCGTCTATATGAAAAATATACTGTGCCGATGCTGTTCCTGATACAATGAAAAGGAAGCACAAAGCCGTAAATAACCCGATATATTTTCGTATAATCTGTTTCGTTCTCTTTCTGAAATACATAATGCGCATAGATTTTATTAAGGAGTATTTCCCTGATAAGCGTAATTTTTTTCAGAAAGCGGACATGAGATTCGAACTTTTATTTTTAGTTACATTCTTTGATTCTTAAACCATCAAATAAAGGGTAACAAGTGAGCAGTTTTGATGAATTTGAATAAACCAGAAGTAACACAATTACTAATTAGGGTAAGCAAGGGAGAGGAAAAGGCTTTGCAAGAGCTGCTGCCTATTGTGTACGACAACCTGCTGGTGATAGCGCGTAATCAGCTGAACCGGGAATATGGCGATCATACCTTAAACAAATCTGATTTGGTGCATGAAGTGTTCCTAAAACTGGCAGAGGGAACCAATGTTGATTGGCAAGACCGCGGTCACTTTTATGCTGTTGCCGCTAAAGCAATGCGTCAAATTCTCACCGATTACGCCCGAAAAAAAATGGCTCAGAAAAGAGGCGGTAAATCATACAAGATTACGCTCGATGAACGCGTAATCAACATCAACAAACAGGCGGAAGAACTCGTCGAAATTGATGAAGCTCTCAACGAGTTGTATAACTTAAACAACCGCTTGGCCAAAATAGTCGAACTTCGGTTTTATGCGGGATTAAGCATGGAGGAAACCGGAAATACGCTTGGAATATCCGGGAAAACCGTCAGCCGTGATTGGGCGAAGGCTCGCGCATGGCTTTTTAAACGTTTAAAAAGTGCGAGCTGATAAGTTTGCTTTAAAAGGCTAGAATTCGTCCGACGAGTGAAACCACTTGGATATCTTTCAGGACTCAAATAGTGAATTAACCTCAACTTTCTCCAAAGCCTCTGTCTCGTCCGACGATTGAATTCCGTTCAGGCAGGTGCCAGAGTCCCGAACCGTATTACCCAAATTCATTCGTCAGACCACTTCTGGATTGAATTTGCAGCCTGGCCGGTGGGGAAGAAAAAATAACTTAACCAGTTTTCCTTTTCAGTGGTCGGACGATTCCTATCTGGTTTTCACAGTCTCGAATTGGCAAAATCAATTAATCGATGTTCTTCTCCGTGCACTTCCCGCACATTTTTCAAGGTTTGCTCGATAAGCTGCCGGCCCTCCGTATCCCGTCCTTGCAGGCGAATGGCATATCCCAGATTGGAGCGAGCCATTTCCACTTTCAGAGCACCGAGTTCATAATTTTGTTCATACACCGAAAGCACTTCTACTAAATTTTGCTCAGCCTCGGCTAACATTTCCGCTTCAATTTGGGCATTGGAAAGCCAATACTGCGGATCCGCAATGCGGATACTTCCATCCGGATACACCGATTTTGCCGCATCCACCGCCCGCTGAAAGGTTTCGATGGATTTCTCCATTTGTCCGGCTCTGCGATAAGTATCTCCCAGGTTGGTAAGCGTGTTGATGGTTCTGAAATGCGCATCGCCATACAGCTCCGCATAAATATCTATAGACTGATTGAAGTAGCTGATGCTCTGCTCTTCATCTGAGGCCCGATAATAAAAACCAAGCGTATTGAAAATATTCGCGACCCTTGGGTGATTTGGCCCGTGAATATTCTGATTTACTTCTGCAGCCACCTTTAAAGCCTCAAGCCGTTCCTCAATATTCACCCGATATGCGGCATGTTCGGCCACCGCCAATCCATATTCAGGAGAATCCTCCGAAAAAACCTGCTTAGTAATCTCCAAATATCGATCCATGATCTCCTCCGCTTCAGGACTTTCTCCACCTTCTGCGCGATACACCACTTTCCCTTTCAGCCAAAGCGCCTCTGCGTGTTCAGCAGAAATCTCCCCATACTCTTCCTTAGCAATTTCAATGGCTTTATCGATGCTTTCCATTGCATCCGGCTGACCGTTTTCATACTTGGCATTTGCCAGATTCAGATACACCTGACTTTTTGAAAGCGTATTGTCCTCAGGAAGTTGTTCATAAATATCCACCGCCTGAGCCGTCATTTCGTATCCGGTTACAATATTTCCCAGCTGCAGATACGAATTCCCGATAGCCAGCATAATTTCGGCCTGAACTTCCGGGTTATCGCCCAAATCCTCGCTGATTCGGTTCACCCCGGCATCCAGTAAGTTGGCAATGGTAGCTTCTTCGGGGGGAATGGCAAGGTCGTCATAATCAAACAGATCGATCAGAAATCCCGACATCTGCTCAAATTTCTGAGCCTCGAGCTGAGCCGCATTACGTTCTGCTGTCACCGTGATGGAGTGATAGATAAATCCCGCTAAAAGCACCATAAAAACGGCAACTGCTGAAGCTACCGCTAATTTATTCCTTTGAATGAATTTCCCTGATGTGTAGAAAAAACCGCCCGGACGTGCCAATACCGGTTTATTCCCGAGATACCGTTCCAGGTCTTCCGAAAACTCTTTGACGGATGCATACCTGCGTTCCGGTTCTTTCTCCAGAGCTTTTAGAATAATGTTGTCTAAATCTCCTTTCAGTTGTTTCGAGATCCTGATCTTTTCTTCAACAGCTTCCGTAATTTCGTTGTTTTGAATGATACTCGTGCTTGGCTTTGAAACAGGTTTCTCGCATATTGAACGCTCCATCTCTGCCAGGCTTTTAGTATTTGTTCCGTAAGGTGGAAATCCGCAGAGCAGCTCATGCAAAATCACCCCAAGCGAGTAGATGTCGGTGGCGGTGGTAACCGGTTTTCCCTGAAGTTGTTCGGGAGCCGCATATTTCACTGAAAACAACCGGGCATTTGTTTTGGTGAGATTGTTTTCTGCTTCCTCATCCAGCAGTTTTGAAATCCCAAAATCCAAGAGTTTACAGCTTCCTTCTTCGGTAATAAGAATGTTCGAGGGCTTCAGGTCGCGATGGATTACCAGGTTCTGATGCGCAAAATGTATCACCTGGCAGACTTCTTTAAACAGTGCGATCTTTTCCCGCAGACCGGGATTGTGATCCTTTGAATACTCCGTAATCGATTTCCCCTTTACATATTCCATCACGATGTAGGGCGTGCCGTGTTCATCCACATCGGCATCATATAGCGCCGGAATAGAAGGATGCGCCAGCCTGGCCTGAATCTGTTGTTCTTGTTTGAATCGCGCTACCAGCAAGTCATGGTTCATCCCGCTCCGGATGAATTTCAGTGCCACCTGCTGATCAAAACTCCCATCGGACCGCTCAGCCAAATACACGGTGCCCATTCCTCCATAACCCAGCTGTTTCACGATCTTATATTTGCCAACTGATTTCCCTTCCATTTTGGGAACATTCGTCTCCGAATTTTCTTTGACCATTTCACTGACAAAGGTTTTAAAATAATCTATGCCACCGGTCAGGAATGAATCTGATTGCTCTGCATACTCCCAGATTTCCTTAACCTGCTTATACAGTTCCGGTTGTTCCTGCTTTAGTTTTTCAAAATGTTTTTCCCGCTCGTCATCACTTAAATCAAAAATAATATCGAATTCAGCTTCTGCTCTTTCCCAGTCTTTTTTGTTCATTACTTAATTAACCTAATCTGTTTCTGATGTTTGGCAGAAGTGCTTACTACAAAACATTGATGGTTTATGGGAAGCATCTTCAGCAACTTTTAAATAATTATATATAATTATATCCAATCTTGTCAGATTTTTTCGAACGAGAACAAGTGATTCTGACGAACGATCCCATGCATTTTAAGTCTGGAGTGAAGCCCTTTTGGTTGCTCATACAGCTTGTCCTATGAATCCTCAGCTTTCTCTTTTGAAGCTATTGCATTGTGAAGTAGGGTAAAATCGGGTTATCTTAAATCAAAACGAGCTAAAATAAGTAATCATGAAAACCGTAAAACTTTTAAAAATTGCCCACGGCCGCAGTGGTGATAAGGGAAATGGCAGTAATGTGGGAATTATTGCACGTCACGAAAAAATATATCCTTTCTTGCAGGAAAATCTAACCGCAGATCGTGTGAAAGAACACATGAAGCACGTTTGCAAAGGAGATGTAGAGCGCTACGAAATGCCAAATATTGGTGCGCTCAATTTCATTCTGAATAAAAGCCTGGGCGGCGGCGGAACGGTTTCGCTAAAGCTGGATGCTCAAGGTAAAACACACGCCTCTCAAGTGCTGCGCATGGATATTGACGTTCCTGAAGAATTGCTGAAGCTGGTTGAGGAAAATTAATTACTGAGACCTGAATCCGGATGTGCTGCTTATCCACACAGTAGCGTTTCGTTCCGGTTTCTTACAGCCAATCAGCGCCTACTCCCCATAAAATCGAATGGGGATTTCTACTTTTATCACATCCCACTTTAGCGTGAGGGTTGTCATGCTGAATTGTGGTTTTGAGAATTCCATCATCAGCGCTTCGGCGGGAGTTTCCAGCTTTTGGACGGGAAACTTCATGCGCTTGTAATCTCGTTCGGGGTTGTAGCCAAATGCGCCCCATTGTCCCAACTCGTGATTTAATATGACGGTAAAAGAATCGGGTTCGGGAATGGTAAACAAGGCATACGTTCCGGCGCGAATGGCTTCATCGCCCATTAAAACGGGTTTGGTAATGGTGATTTCTGTGGCCTCGTTTGCGCCCGTTCTCCACACTTCACCCCACGGTTCCAAATCTCCAAAAATAGTGCGCCCGCGGCGATATGGCTGCCCGTAAACCACTTTTATGTAGGTTCCGTCCTGTTTTACAGATGCAATGGCAATTGGACTTTTACGATTTCCTGTTGCCTCCGGATCGGTGTTGTCACTTTGCTTGGTTTGGCATCCCCAAATAACAAATATACAAGCCAGTAAAAGAGATAAGGTGCGTATAGGATAATTAATTGCTGAGATCAAAATTGGCCAAATATAAATTGTGATTGATTGCGCGTAGGCTCGTAGGCAAAACCAACACCCAAATCGAATAATAAGTTCGATACTTTAAACTGAACATGTAAGCCCCCGCCGAAAATACTGCGGCTTGAATCTACAAGATTGGCAGCTTCCATGTTGGTTAATGTATGTGAAAAAGCCGTTAAGTAAATACTGCTAAAGTAAAGTGGAAGCAGGAGTCCGCCATTATCCGGATAAAACAGCGGGATGGTGTAGCGTGCGCTGAGACGCCCCAAATGCTGAAATCCTTCATTATTGCCGGAGTTGAAGTTGGGGAACTCGTCGCTGTTAAAACCCATGGGCACAATGGTGCTGTTAGAGTAAATAGGTGAAGCACTTTGTTGCAGAAACTGCAGGTCTAACCGAAGCGATTGGTTCCATCGGCGCAGGGGTGAAAGAAATCCAAACATGCCGTAATAAGCCGACCACTGCTCCGAAAACCTGTATCGCGTTGGCGTAGAACTTCCGGGGAAATGGATGTCATATTCCGGCTCATTCAGCGTTTGCTCATACAGCCCGAAAAGAGATAGCCCGGCCGCAGGCTGCACGCTGCGCGGTAAATTTAGCACTCCCAGGCTAAGCTGCGAAAAAATAGAAGCTTTGTATCGTGTTGAAAAATCGGAAAGCTCCTGAGCCTGAAGGTTGTAATATTTTATTTGCTCAGCTGAAATTTTTGGGGACAGATAAATAGAAGTCAGCCGCGTATCACCCCGAAAAATATAATTAAAGGGTGAGCCGAGGCTGAATCCCCGCTCTTGCTGCATCAGCGAAAAATTCTGATCGGTATTGGGATTTTTGGTGGCAAAAAACTGAGGCTCGCTATAGGCAGACAGCTCAAAGCCGGGATAAAACATTTTATTGGTGTAGGTGGCATCATACCACAGCCGATCTTGAATACCGGTGACCTCAATAGAATAAGCCTGACTCGAAAGCGGATCAATGCTCGAAATTCCCGCACCGTACTGATACGTTCCGGCGTGCTCTTCCACAACGGGATAGATTGCGCGAGGTTTTAACCATCGAAAATCAGCCCGATAATTCGTTGGCGTGAGGGGTGAAATGTCACCAATCAGCTCGCTGCCCAGTAATGGACGCTGAAGCTGAGTCCGAAGTTCATCACCCCGCAAAAAAGCCTGCTCCGGTACTTGCCGGTTCACAAAATCACGCCGGTCCAAAATGGCAACCTTTCGGTCACTTTCGGATTGCAGCACATACGCTATTTTATTTCCATCGGGACTGTACGATGCCTCGAATGCATTATACAGCGAACCGGTAAGTTGCGTTGTTTGCTGAGTGGATAAATCATACTCAAAAATATTCATAGCCGATTCCGCATCCATCGAAAACAGAAATTTTTGTCCGTTTGGGTGCCATTCCACATCAAAAACGGAAGCATTTTTGAAGGCTAAATCCGGCAGTAAATCCAAGTCATCAGCCAGATTTTGGGTGGTGGTAATCCACAGCGCCTGCACGCCCCGCTGCTTCACAATAACGGCTAACTGCTTCGGGTTTTTCGGGTTGAAGGCCAGACTGATGGGAATGGCATCTTTGAATTTTTTAAGAACGGTGAGCTCGCCGTTTTCTTCCACTTGTACTATTTGAGCTCCGGCACCGTCAGATTGAAGAGCTAAAACCTGTTCGCCATTAGTGGCGGGCGCGTACACCTGCGCATTTTTTGTAAGACGGTTGTACTTGCCGTTTTCAACGTTAAGCAGCTGGAGGTCGGTCGTAAACACGCCGGAGAATTTAGCATCTTGTTGGTAATTACTGAACAGCACGTTGTTGTTTTCTGTAATCTCGTAATCATATCCATCGGTGCCATATACTTCTGAAATGAGCCGTGCGCGCTGTTCGTCTAAATTATAGCGGTAAAAGCCAACACGGGCATTATAAAAGGAGCCATAAAAAAGCAGCGTATTTTCAGAAAGCCATTTGGGAGCGTGCATTTCATCGCCTTTAAATGAAGGGTCTATTATCTGAGATTTCTCCGTAGTGTTTACCGTTATATTGCTTAGTCGATCTGCTTCCTGTTCGGCTAAATCCTGTTCGTAGAGCGCATAAAGCTGTCCCGGCCACTTCCCGGTTTTTTGGCGGAGCGCAAAGCCATATCCCAAAAAGAAATTATGGTAGTGATTTCGAATGGCTTTTTTTGAAATGGAGTCGCCATAGCGCACGTGCAGCCAGTCCATAAAAGTATAACCGGCTATATAGTGGCGATTGAACGGCCGCGTGTAGTTTGACGGAATGAGCGTTTGCCCCATGTTCCAGCGGTTTGTAGAACCAAAATTAGCGTTGAACCGATTGTTGAAAAAAGAATAATTACCCCGTCCGCCACCGGGTGCTACAGATTCTGTTTCATAATACACCGCCAGGCCTTCATGCATACCTACGGGTGGGAGTCCATGAAAAGACCGAGCCATATCGGGAGAAAAAAGGCTGATGAAATTTGGAATGCTTGCCTTCTTATTTTTAGCTGGCTGCTGCACATTAAAATGAGTGGCGTGCACCAGCTCATGCGGCAGTACAGTTTCCAGCCAATCGCCCGACTTGGGATTCATCCCTTTTCCCTTCATAGCCGCCAAGTCAATTTCAGACCTGAAGTTCATGGAGGTTACAAATCCATTAGAGCGGTAGTTATAGTTATTCAATATCACCGGAAAGTTGGATAACGAGCCACCCGTAAGTTTAGAAGCTTTCGGGTAGCTGCTTTCCAAAATAGCCGCCGAGCGGTAAGCCAGAGAATCTTCACCATCTGGGTAAATAACGCGAAAATGGTCGGTCTTTATTTGCTTCCACTTCAACCCCGTTGGCCGGTGAATAGTGTAAGCGTTATAGGTATATGGACTGTATAATTGCGCCCATACCACAGCTGGCGCCAACATCAAACAAAGAGCAATAAGAAGAGTATTTCTAAGCATTAAGCAGGAAGCGTATAGTTTGGTAAATAGTGATAAATAGCCCAAAAATGAGAAAATGCACCACCCATTACAAATAAATGCCAAATCTCATGAAATCCAAAATAGCGAGGAATGGGATTGGGTTTTTGGATGCCGTAAATAACTGCGCCAATGGTGTAAAACACTCCACCGATTGCAATCCAATATACAAAGCCGTTAGGCAGTAAATTCCAAACTTGCGGAAGCACTATTACGGAAACCCAGCCCATCAACAAATAAATAATGGTTGAAAACCAGCGGGGCGCGTTCAGCCAAAAGGTTTTTTTGAGCACGCCCGCCAGCGCAAACAGCCAAATTCCCAGCAGCATGCCCCACTGCCAGCCGCCTTCCAGCAAAATGGTACACATGGGAGTATATGAGCCGGCAATAACTACGTAAATGAGAATATGATCAAACAGTCGAAAAAGTTCTTCAGTCTTGTTTTGCACATTCAGCGTGTGATAAATTCCGCTGGAGAGAAACATCAGAATAACGGAGATGCCATATACTAAAAATGAAACCTGATGCGATATCGGATCTCCGGCGGCAGCGATCATCAAAAAAATGAGCCATACTGTTGCAATTAGCGCGCCTAAGTAATGAGAGTAGGCGTTGAAGGGTTCTCGGGGAGGGAATAAAACTTGCTGTTGCACGGCTTTGTGTCCGATTGGTTAATTACACTAAACATGGTGGTTCCTATGAAGTTATGAATCTCGGTTCACGTTAAAAACTTATTTCATAAATTTTTCCATTTCGCATCTTTTTAAAAGCGGGATGAAATTGCGACATCCTCCCGACTGTAAAAGTGTAAGGAATGTAGTTTAATACACTCTTACTAATATGGAGTCGCGAACAAAATATCGGTTTCCATTTAGCAGATATCCGGCCGTTCGTTTAGCCTTATTACTGATTGCCGGCATATTGCTGTTCTACTATTTAGAGCCTGAGACAGTTGTATTATGGATTATTTTTGCCTCACTTATCCTCCTCTTTTTTCTTGTTGAATGGCGGGGCACTCAGGTAATACGACCACTGATTTTTAAAATAAGCACGCTTCTATTTCTGTGTATAGTGGTGGTTTTTGGGATGCTCCGAATGCAAATAAGAGATCAAAAAACGGATTCGCCAACAACTCAGCTGTTAGCCATTTCGGATTGGGAAGAGGTGGTTATTCAGGGAACCATTCAGTCTATTTCTAAAACCTCAACGGGTAAAATTCGATGGGATTTAAATGTGGACAGCACGGCTTTGGGAAGTGTTATTTCAGATGTGCGCTATAAAGCCAGAATATTGGCTGACGAAGTTCACACCGGTGCTACGTTAGGTGACCGGGTAATCATTTTGGGAACTGTAATTCCAATTTCAGAAAAAAGGAATCCGTATGAATTTAATTATAAGCAGTACCTGAAATCCCAACAGATAGCAGCACAGATAAAAGCAACGCAGCTGTACGAGTTGGAACCCAACACAGCAATAAATGAATGGATTTGGTGGCGAGAGCAGGCATTATCTTTAGTGGATAAAAATTTTGATGCCGTAAACGCGCCCATAGCCAAGGCGCTGCTGATCGGTTACAAAAAAGAGCTGGACAGTGAATCCAAAAAAGCATTTTCCCGATCAGGATTATCGCACATTATGGCTGTATCGGGACTTCATGTGGGTTTTGTAGTGGCTCCGTTCTGGGTTTTTATTCCATATTTCTGGACTAAAAAGTTCGGGAGCACTATTGGGCTCTTTGTTTTGCTCGGCATTTTATTTGCCTATGCCGGGCTCACCGGTTTTTCTCCATCGGTGATGCGCGCTTCTGTCATGGCCGTTTTTTTAAGCTATGGAAAACTGTTTCACAAAATAAATGATTCGCTGAATCTAACCGCTGCTGCCGCCATTGTGCTGCTGATTATCAACCCTGCACAGCTTTTTGACATTGGCTTTCAGCTCTCTTTTTCAGCCGTAATTATCATTTTGCTGATTCTTCCTGTTATACAAAAAATGCTGCCTTATTGGTTGCGCATCCGCTGGTACGGCAAGCCGCTGATGGTGATTATTGTTTCCATTGTGGTACAGTTTGGACTGTATCCATTGCAGGTGTTTTATTTTGGTGAAATTTCTTTGGTGAGTCCGATTTCCAATGCTCTTTTCGTTCCATTTTTAGGACTGATTGTCCCCATTTCACTCATTGCGCTGGGCATATCGGCGGTAATACCGTGGGTGGGACTTATCTTGAATTATCCTTCTGATATATTCTTGGGGTGGATGAATGATTTTGTGAATATGGCGGCCGGGTGGGAATGGGCGTGGACGGCCATTTCTTTTCAGAGTCCGTTGCTGTTTGTGCTGTGGATGTTTCTCATTTTTGGGATTTCATCTTTTCATATAGCCGCATTACGCTGGAAACTGATTATTGGATTTCTATGTGTAGCCTGCCTCATGGTTTCACAAAATATAGCGCTGAAGTTAAAGCCCGCCGAGCTGGAAATCACCTTTTTTGACGTTGGTCAGGGAGATGCCGCCTTACTCATCACTCCAAATAAAAACCACGTGCTGATAGATGCCGGTGTATGGTCGCCCGGTTACAACAGCGGAAAATCCATTATTCTGCCTCACCTAAAAGCGCTGGGAGTTGATACGCTGGACGCCGTATTCTTAAGCCATCCACACGCCGATCATATTGGGGGAATAGTGGATTTGATACAGCATGTTCCTATTAAAACCATTTATAATTCCGGATATCCATACGACTCCAATTTGTATAAAAACTATCTTCAGCTTGCCGGGGAGAAGTCCATTCCGGTTGAGGCGCTTCAGTCCGGCGATATTCCAAGCATAGATCCTGCTATGCTGTTTTTAGTGCTGGGTCCGGATGATGATGTTCACGGCTCAGACCCCAACGAACACTCGCTGATACTGCAGGTTATTTATGGAGAATCAGAAATATTATTTACTGGAGATGCGGGGACCCATCAGGAGCAAAAAGTAGTCCGGCAGTATCAAAACCTGCTGGATGCTGATATTTTGAAAGTAGGTCACCATGGAAGCCGAACCAGTTCGAGCATCTCTTTTCTGGATGCAGTAACTCCGCAACAAGCCATTATATCTTTAGCAGAGCGAAATAAATTCCGGCACCCTCACCCCGAAGCCATAAGCAGGCTTCAAAAAACAAAAGCAGAGCTGCTCTTCACCAGTTTAGAACGAGCTGTTGTATTAGCATCAGATGGGCAAAATATACGCCGCATTAATTGGTGAAGTGAAAATAAGATGACAGTAAAACATGCCTTTTTCATTAAAAACCGGTATCCTTGAGGGCTAAAACGCATAACAATTACTGTTTCAGGAAAATACATGGCAGACAAGGAACGACTGAGCTTTGAAGAAGCTTTACAAAAGTTAGAAGTGATAGTGGAACAACTTGAAGATGATGAGATTACATTAGAAGATTCAGTTTCTCTGTATGAAGAAGGCGTTAAAATGTCTAAATTTTTAACGGAAATTTTAGAACAAGCGGAGCTTCGCATAGAGCAAGTCAACGAAGACCATTCATAGTTTATAGTTATATTTATGAGCCAATCAAAACCAACTCCGGGAGCTCTGCTTGCAGAAATAAATTCCCCCTCAGACCTTAAAAAACTAAAAGCCGATCAGCTTCAGGAAGTATGTGATCAGCTTCGGCAATATATTATTGATATTGTATCGGTACATGGCGGACATTTTGGTGCCAGCTTGGGCGTGGTAGAGCTAACAACCGCGCTGCATTACGTGTATGATACGCCAAATGATTTGCTGGTTTGGGATGTGGGGCATCAGGCGTATGGCCATAAAATATTGACCGGACGGAGAGACCAGTTTCATACCAATCGGAAGTATGGTGGAATTTCCGGTTTCCCAAAACGCAGCGAAAGCGAGTACGATACCTTTGGAGTGGGCCATTCCAGCACATCCATTTCTGCCGCTTTGGGTATGGCTGTGGCTCGCGATTTGAATAAATCTGACAAAAAAGTAGTAGCCGTAATCGGTGATGGCGCCATGACGGCCGGCCTCGCTTTTGAGGCCATGAACAACGCCGGCGCTATGAATAGCGATGTGTTGGTGGTTTTGAATGACAACAACATGTCGATTGATCCCAACGTGGGCGCGCTGAAAGAATATTTGGCTGATATCACCACCAGTAAAACGTTTAACAAAATGCGGGATGAAGTGTACGACATGCTCGGGCATTTCAAATCGGCCGGAGATAAAATGCGAAAAGTAGCTTCACGTCTCGAAAATGCGATGACGGCAGCGCTTACTCCCGGTTCCCTTTTTCGCGCACTCGGTTTCAAATATTACGGTCCCACCGATGGCCATGATGTGGACGGACTCCGCAAAATGCTGGAAGATCTTAAAGAAGTAAAAGGCCCTAAGCTGTTGCACATTGTTACGGTGAAAGGAAAAGGATTTGCTCCGGCAGAACGGGAGCAAACCAAATGGCATGCTTCCAGTAGTCCTTTCGATAAAATTACCGGAAAATCATTGTCGGCTCCGGTTCAAAAAGACATCACCCCAAAGTACCAACAAGTATTTGGTGATACGTTAGTAGAGCTGGCCAAAATGGATGAAGATATTGTAAGTATGACGCCCGCCATGCCCAGTGGTTCCAGTCTGCTGCCCATGATGAACGAATTTCCAGAGCGCGCTTTTGATGTGGGCATTGCCGAGCAGCACGCCGTTACTTTTGCGGCCGGACTTGCCACAGAAGGCAAAAAAGCCTTTTGCGCTATTTACTCTTCATTTTTACAGCGCGGTTACGATCAGCTGGTGCACGATGTAGCCATTCAGAATCTGCCGGTTGTGTTTTGTATAGATCGCGCGGGATTGGTGGGCGCCGATGGGCCAACTCATCACGGCGTTTACGATACGGCGTATATGCGCGCTATTCCTAATATGGTGATTTCCTCGCCGCTGAATGAACAGGATTTGCGCGATATGATGTACACGGCTTCAAAATATGATGAAGCGGCCTGGGCCATTCGTTATCCGCGAGGAAAAGCGACCGGAATGAAAGTTCGCGAAGGATTCGAGCTTATGGAAATAGGCAAAGGCGTGGAGCTGCGAAAAGGAGAGCACATAGCCGTGCTCAGTTTTGGTCCCATTGGGAAGTATGTAACAGAAGCAGCGGAAGCATTATCGAAGGAAGGCATAGAAATTGGTCATTATGATATGCGCTTTGCCAAGCCGTTAGACACTGCGCTTATTGATGAGGTATGTGAGCACTATTCACATATTGTTACGCTCGAGGATGGAGCAAAAATAGGTGGAATTGGAAGTGCTGTTGCAGAATACATTGCTGAAAAACCAAATCGCCCGGCGCTTAAAATAATGGGCATTCCTGACCGTATTATAGAGCACGGAACGCAGGAAGAACTGCACGATGAAATTGGGATTGGGGTTACAGGAATAATTGAAACTATAAAAGAGTTAAAACCAATCAACGTAATATAATGTCACGACTATTCACGCTACTGTTTTTTGTAGCTATACTGTTATTTACAGGCTGTATAAAAGAATCGAAACCCAAAACTTATGAAAATGTAAAAGGTGTAGTAGAAACTGCGGACGGCCTCCCGGTAACTGATGCCGAAATTCATTTCAGAAACTACTTTAAACCCGGCGGCTTTCTGGTTCAGGAACTGGAAGACACCCTGGGTATTGCTGTAGATGTGCCGGTGCGAACAAAATATACCGCATCTCTTTTTCGACATGGAGCGGTTACTCCTTTCGCCACTTTTTTAGAAGATACGCTGGAAACCGGTCATCAGATAATTGAAATGCCCGATTCACTGCTTACCAACGGCATGTACGGATATGAAATAACCTTTAATGACAGAGTTTTGACGGCTAATTTGTTTGTAGTGAGCCGCCCCGATAGCGCCCTAATTAACGTGATGCCGTACGACTATACAAATCAAATGGGTGAGTTTGAGCTTAATGCCGATCATTTAGCCTTGGGCAGGACGTTTAGGTCGTCGGCCAGTGGCGGGTTTGAAGTGCGAGACAGTCTTCAAATATTGATTGAACGGAATAACGAAATTGTACACACAGAAAGAGTACAAGTGGTGCCTGATCAGGAAAACTTTTTCGCCATCAAGTTAGCTAACTAATTCTGTTATCTTATTGAATGAATTTTACCCTTTCTGATTTTGATTATCATCTCCCCGAAAATCTGATTGCTCAGTCGCCGGCGCAACCGAGAGATCATGCCCGGCTGCTGGTTTACGATCGGAAAACCGGCTGTATTACGGATAATTATTTTTATAACGTAGGAGAATACCTTCCGCAAGACACTATCCTGACCGTAAACAATAGCAAGGTAGAAAAGTGCCGTCTTTTGTTTGAGGAAGGTAAAAAAGAGCTGTTCGTAGTTTCTGCGCAAAACAATAATACAGTAGAGGCCATGGTGCGGCCGGGTAAAAAGTTCAAGAAGGGTAGAGAGGTGGAATTAGCTGATGGTGTTTGGGCCAAAGTAACGCATATTGCCGAAGACGGCCTGCGTACGCTGCAGCTATCCTGTGATTTGGACGACCCCAAGCTGATTCCATACAAGCACACGCCCTTTCCGCCTTATATTCAGCAGGATGAAAGCCTTGCCGATGAATATCAAACCGTGTATGCCAAAGATTTGGGCAGTAAAGCCGCGCCCACGGCCGGATTACATTTCACGGATGAGCTTATTCACACCTTAAAAACCAACGGTATTTCGAAAGCGGAAGTGACGCTGCATGTAGGGCTGGGAACCTTTGCTCCGGTGAAAATGGAGAATCTGGATGAGCACAACATGCACAGCGAGTGGTTTCAACTAAATGCTGCCACTTGTAAACAGCTGAATGATGCTTCGCACATTACCGCCGTTGGCACAACCGCCATTCGCGTACTGGAAACAGCATCTGACAATCAGCGCCGATTTGAGCCACAGGCTCGTGAAACCGATATTTTTATAACACCGGGCTATTCTTTTAAATCTGTAGATGCGCTAATCACCAATTTCCACTTGCCTAAAAGCACGCTGCTTATGTTGGTAGCCGCATTTATGGGCTACAGCGAAATGAAGAAAGTATATGAGCACGCCATCGAACAAGAGTATCGGTTTTACTCCTTCGGTGATGCCATGCTTATTTTGTAGAAGGCTGATAAAAGCAGTTTTTTACCACGGTAATGCCGGACAGGTCTGTTTTTCTCGCAGAGTGGCGCAGAGAAATGCGCTGGGTTTCGCTGAGGTTTTGAATCCTCTTTTTTGTGATGACTGGGTTTATAAAATATCGGCTAAAAGTTATATCGCAGGCTGATATTGGAATGCACGTTCACCATTACGATCTCGTCTTCAAACAAGTAGTTGTCTCTCACCCCAATAAATGAACCGATGTTATAGGACATATTTTTATAACGGCCTGCAAAACGGAAGCCGAGCTGGTGTTCAATATCTTGCGGAGTGGGGCCGCCCATGGTTTTGTACGTGGTGTAAAAATAATCATCGTTATATCGTGCCCGCTGATATTCGAAGGTGAAAATATAATCATCCCAAAGATAAGCCACGTTTAGCATATCGGCCTGTGCTCCGGGACCCACAAAAGCACCCATAACTTGCCCGTTGTTGGTATAACCTTGTTTGTTGATGCTGTGCGTATAAAACCCACCGGATTTTGAGTTAAAGCTGTCGCCTTTCCAAACGGCCAGTCCTGTATGTTCGTAAATAAACCGAATGTATGAATTACTGTTTATATGAAAGTTTTTATGAAGGCCAAACATGTAGCCGCTTTGGCGCTCATACTGCTCCATTAAAGCCACAAAGTTTCCGGCAAAGTCACCTCTTGCCCATTCTGCATAAATGTTAAAATCAGAGTTTGGGTCTTTCCAATCGAAAGAAACCGACATAATTTGGTCGTAATAATCGTTGGTCATTCTCCCCTCAACCATGCGGTCGTTGCCCTCGCTGAAAAGCTGTGAAAACACGATGAATCCGTCGTAGAAAAACTCGGTTAAATAATTTTCCTGAGCATAAAAAACCCGGTGAAGGCCAATGGTTAATCCATCAAAAAAGCTGGGCTGATAACCTAAATTAAGAGCAGAAAAGTAGCGAAATTCATCCACAGGATCGTTGTTGTAATAATCTGATTCTCTCATCAACCCCCAAAAAATATTTGCTTCAACATCACCGATGGCGGTTTTTATAGGCTTGTAAGTTCCAACACGCAGGTGAGGCATTCCGGCCGCATTGGTGCTCATAATAATGGGATTATAAATACCGGGTCCCCATTTCATATTTTGGGTAGAAAGCGAAATTTCTACCGGATTTAGATTCAGAGAAACCTCACTTTGTCCGGGATACAGTCCCCAAATTGGATCCTCTCCGTAACGCATCACATAATCAATGCCTGTTAAATATGGATACTGATAATCGGGGCGATTGGATAAATCATCACCAATATAAAAGTGGCGGTTTTCGGCATAGTGGAGAATGGGATTGATGACGTAAGTTAGCCGCCCGACTTTCCCTGAAAACCCAAACCCGATGGTTGAGTTAAGTCCCCGGCCTTGCCAGGGAGCGCCGTCATTCAAACCTTTAGCATAGCGGGTGTTATAAATGGAGTTTGAATAAACGGGAAGCAGGTTAAAAGTGCCGGTGATATTATCTTTACAACGAACCGATGGAAAAAAAGCGAGATATTGGCTGTTACATTCTTCGCCGGTATGTTCAATAAGATCTTCCTGATCGTACACAATCTGCTGCGCAAAAGAGGAGTGAGAGGTCGCTAAAATAAAAAGGAAAGCGCATACGCCAGCGCAAAAATACCGAAAATAATGAGCAGGCTGTGAAGAATTAAATGAAATAAATAATTGTCTTGACATGTTTGGTCTATCAGTTTGTTTTTAAAGGTGTACCAAGCGAGCCTAATATCGGGAACTTCGTACCTAAAATCTCTTAAGTATGAGATATCGCTAAGTAAATAATTAGCCCCGTCAAAATTCTTTCCCGCAAAGTGCATAATGGCCGGCTTTGTTCCGGTTATGTTATTTATTACGCGGTCATCTTTTACGGTATAATCTTGTTTTGTTAAACCGGTTCGCCCCGCGGTGCACGAAAATATTTGATGCGTATCGTCTAATTTCAGCGCATTTGGATTTTGTGCAAAGTATTGATTTAACGTGCTTTGATCGTTCTGTTTAGACTGATCGAAGTGGTCGGGGCTGATGGTAAGATTTAGAATTTCTTTAGCAGCTCCGGCGCGACCAATCCACTGACCTGCATTCAGAAATTGGTAAGGTTTGGTTCCTTTTTTAAGTTTGAGATATGTGCTAAGCTTAGTGAAAAAATTAGCTTCAACGTTTAAATTTTGCTCTGCAGAGGCTACAAAAGGGTGATCAAATTGTTTAAACTTCATTAAGATCTCAGATTCCGGTGCTACGAAAAAAGCATCGTAGCCATCGGAATAAAGCACAATTTCATCTTCCGGTAAAGTTTCTAAATACTCAATTAGCCATAACGACTTACAGTTATGACTGGTATATTCCTTGCCCCAGCCCAGAACCTCTAAAGAAATTCCATGATGTTCGGCAGAGGCTCGAAAAATTTCGAAGGCAGGGGTTGAATGTGTAGCAACCGTAATAAATTTCATTACTCTTGAAAAAACATTTTTTGTCTTTCGTTTCTAACTTTAAAGATGAAAACCCATATCTGAAAGAATGGCTCGATTATCACCTTAAAGTTGGTGTAGATCATTTCTACTTATTCAATCAGTGCGGTTCGGAGGAGGCCGACCGGATTTTGGCTCCTTATATAAAAAAGAAGCTGGTGACCGTCCACGACTGGACAAATATAAGCCCAAAATATGACGGTCCTACTCTTTTTTTCCAAAAAAATAAAAACCACATGGCCTACACGCACGCCGCTACAAATTATCGGGATGAAACCGAATGGCTGTTGAAAATTGACCTGGATGAATTTCTATTTATGGCTGATGAAAACCAAACCATATCCTCCTGGTTGCACAAAATAGATAAAGAGAAGTATCGAGCTATTCGTGTTCCGCGTATTGACTTCGGCAGTGCCGGTTTAAAAGAGCAGCCCGAAGGCGGCGTATTGGAAAACTACCTGGAGCGGGAGAAAACGGCTTCCAATTATAAAGATATGGCCAATACAGATTTCCTCAATAATAATAACTATTGCTATTCCTCCCACCGCTGGTCGTTTCGGCTTTTTGGGCGTGGGGAGATTTTTGAGCCGCACCCCACCAACGAGCTTCGTATTAATCACTACTACACCAAATCGCGGCAGGAGTATTTTGATCGACAGAATATCAGTCGCGGACGCAAAGTTAGTGAAGAAGATTTTGCAGCCATTGAAGTGCGAACCAACGCGGTGAAAGACGATTCCATGCTAAGGCATTTACCGCTTACTTCGGAATAGCAAGTCGGTGAGCCACGTTCCAAAGCTGTTTTTTAAAAAAGACTTTTCGGCAATTTTATAAAACCAATGCTGCCTTTTAGGAAGCGAGCCCAGCCAGCGGTGTTTGGCCGCCACGGCTTTATGCTTATCGTATCCGCTGCCGTAGGGATGCTCAACCACTATGTTGTGATCTACCACGCTGATTTTATTTTGGTTGAGCGTATGATAACCCAATATGATATCCGAGCCGTAACCGTATTTATTCAGCGCCACATCAATGGGACAAAGTGCGGCTAAAATTTCGGAGCGAACCGCAAAACAAAAGCCTTCCGTGAAAGAAACCTGAGTCAGCTTTTTTCCGGATTTGTGAATCATGTGCCGATGATGCGAGTAGCTCGTGGATGGTGCATACACGCCGACTTCTTCATTCTCAAAAGCAGATTTCATTTTTTTAATGAACATATCCACATCATCAATTTCCACATCAGAGGTGATAATCATTCCCACATCGTAGCCGTTTTCCTGCAAAAAACGATGGGTTTTATTCAGCAGTCCGTTATAGTAAATATTGGGGAAGATTTTATCGAAATGAGGCTGTTGTTTTGGGGTGATGTCAGAGCCGCTGTCAAATAAAAAGACATCCATTTTGCCTTTAAATCTGTTTTTTAACCGAATAGCCTGTTCATTTTCAGCATGATTAAAAATGACGATGGCAAAAGAAAGGGACGTGCTCATTTCAAGAAATTCGATCTACTTTTCCGAACTGAAGATGAATAGTAGCATCGGCTGCATCCTCAAAACCGGAATCGTGTGAAATGTTGATTATGGTTTTTCCCTGCTCTTTTAAATAGGGCAAAATGGTATAAAAGAATAGTTCTTTAGAGGCTTTATCCTGATAAGCCGCCCATTCATCAAACACGTAAATTTCTTTGTCTTCGAGCAGTGCTTTGAATAACGCCAGGCGCTTTTTCTGTCCTTCCGATAGATTTACCGTGGTGAGCTTTCCGTTTTCAATTTTCACCTTTTCATGCAAATTCAGCAGTTTCAGCAGTTCGGGACCGCGTTGTTCTAATTCCTGCTCGGGAATATGATGCAGGTGATTGAATATAAATCCATCTGTAAAAATCACCGCAAATAAATCGCGGTAAGCCGTCAGGTTGGCTTTGGAAATTTGCACTCCGCGATATGAAATATGTCCTTCTTCGGGTTGATATAATCCGGCAATGACTTTAATAAGCGTGGTTTTTCCGGAACCGTTGCCGCCGGTAATAAAAGTGATTTCTCCATGTGCAATGGTTAAAGAAATCGGTCCCAGCCGGAAAGAATTCTCCCCATCGGAATGGGTATAAGTGAGCCGGTCCAGCTCAATATTGGAATCCGTAGAATCGGTGATAACAAGCGGCTCATCCTCAGCCAGCTCAGAAGCTTCCACTTCCTTATTCACATCAATTCCCAGCTGATCGATTTGATAGACGGAAGCTTCGATTTTCTTCATGGTGCTGAAGAACCCGCTGATGGTAGAAAGCGGAGCCAGCATAAAAAGAATGAGTGTCAGGTATTTGTTGAAAAAATCCATGCTCACAAAGTTGAACATGAACACGCCCACAATTACAATGCCCAAAAACAGAAATAAAACCACGTCATTCAGGCGATTTGTAGTGGCGTTAAATACATTGTCGTACAGGTAGTATTTCGTTTGCTTTATACTGCCGGGAATAACGGTTTTGTGAATGTATGAGCCGCGGAATTTTGAGTTCACCTTTAAAGACTTCAACCCGTAAACCAGCCCTTCAAAAGCCTCATACACTTTGTTAGTATATTCGCGCGAAAGCTTGGAATATTTGGCAATAAAATGCAGGCTGAATTTATTAATGGCCACAATGACCAGCAGCGCCCCAAGGGTGAGCAGTGAAAGCGTGGGCGAGAGCCAGGTCATATAAATCAGCAGTCCTAAAACGGTGGCAATGCCGTTGGCAACGCTGGGCAGGCGTTCAATTACAATGCCAATGGTAGAAATATCGTCGGTTAAAACGGGCAGCAGCTTGGCTTTTAAATTCTCAAGATGGCTGTAATCGGCTTTAATAATGCTGTTTGTGAGATCTACCCGAAGGTTGTGCACAATGCGCTTGGTGAGGAAAGAAATACTGACCGAAGCAATAATGGAAAAAAGCAGATAGCCGGCAATCAGCGTTAAAAACCAGCCAATAAATTCGTTGGCCGTCTGATATTCACCATTTATAGCCGCATGAATTTCCTTAATGGTAAGTGTTGAAAAAAGTCCGGTTAGCATACTGGCTACCGCCGAGGTAATGAACAGCGGAAGGGAGGCCCGGATGAGTAAACTGAGTAATTTCATGCGATTTTAAAGGTTCTCAAATGAGGATGGCACCGAGTATTTTTGCTCTAAAAAATTCTTAACCAATCGTACTACTTTTGGGTTGGGATTGTCACGTAAATCATCATTCAGGCAGTAATAATCGGGAGCGGAGGTTTTCATTTTTTGAAAAAACTGCTCCTGCTTTTTCAGGTTGTTCGTTAATTTATGAAAGATGAATTCATCTTTAAGCTCGGTGATTTTAACCGGCTTAGATTCCTCCCGCTTGTGCTTCAGCATGTAATATCGGTACAGCTTGTACGGACAAATATTAGTGTCTTTACGGAAGCGGCTGAGTCGCGTTCGTTCTACTTTTTCAGGAAAGAGCGTATAGGCTTCTTTCCAGTAGTCTTTATTAATTAAAATGGGCTGATGTTCAATAATTCCCAGTCCAATAATATCGCGATATCCGTCATAAATACGCCATTTTAAATTCTCGCCGAACAGCGTATTAAATATCCGGTATTTTTCATCCTTATAAAAAGATTTGAGCGTAACCGGGTTTCCAAACAGATAGTCATCATTCATATATAGAAAGTTTTCGGAAATTCCGGGAATGCGGTGCAGAAAGCTCTCAATAACGTTAGAGTTAAATGTAGGGCGGTAGGCTTCGGGAATTACTTGGTCGTGGTGCACAATTTGGATGCGATCGGAGGCTGTATCCATCCACTCGGGAACCTGTGGGCGCTGCGTTAAAATGTAGAGCTTATTGAAGGAATTAAAGTACGTTTCTAACGAGCGAAGGCTGTATTTTAACATCTCAAAAGGATCACGGAAACGCTCAGGATTTCGATCTTTTTTATCATTCGCATACGCGTTACGCTTTTGAATGTAATCTGAATCGGCCCCGTTTACCCAGGTATATACAACATCAAACTTCATGCACTACTTTTTATGAAAAACAGGTTGGTTAAAACTATTGAGTATCAATTTCGCAGAACGTGGGAATATACTCAAAGATACATTCACACAAGAATGAAAGGCGCAGATGCAAGGAAGCAGATTTTGTGGGAATTGTTTGAGCTTTCAAACCAATTTTTGGCTGATTTAGAAATTGAGTACTGGGTAAACTACGGAACATTACTGGGTTTTTACAGAGAAGATGACATTATGGGGCACGATCTCGATATCGACTTTGGCTGCCACGAGAAGCACTTCAATTATATTATGGAAAACCTGAACCGGCTGCCCGCCGAGCTTAGCATGCACGATACCGGTTTTAAGCATCGCGGACCCAAATTATACATGAGTTACAAAGGTTTTGATGCCGATATTTATTTTTATCGGGAAGAAAACGGACAGCTGTTCAGTTCCGAAAAAACGCACTGGCCTAATTACAATGCACCCATTCCGTTAGAACAAACGCTGCCCACTCAACCGGCTGAGGTGCAGGGAATTACCACTCAATTTCCCGCCAAAACGGAAGCCTATCTGAAAACCATTTACGGCAATCTTGCGGCAGATGCAAAACGAAATTCTGAAACGGGCTACTGGGAATGATTGATTTTGGGAAGCACGTTATCGAGCGCATATTCTAAATGCGATTCGTTATCAATTTCACACCAGTTCAGTGTTTCTAAATGGTTGATGTGAATGGGCTCTTGCAGAGAAGAATATTCAGCCAGCATCATTTCGTAATCTTCTTTGAAGCTGATTTGAACCCGCCGGCAGTAGTTTCCAAAGCGTGGTAAAAAACCGGCTTTAAGTCGCCAAATTCCCGTCATAACGCCTTTTGGGTCGTTCACTTTTTCTTTACTCAAGGAAGTTAAAATCCCATCTTTTGAGCTGAAATACACGTTATCGTCCAACGGCAAAGCGGGAGAGGTGAAAATGATGTTTTCCTCTTTTTGGGAATCATCGATGGCATCAAAAACGGCCGGATCGTACAATAAATCTGATTCCAGCAGGTAAAACGATTCTTCCACCAGCAGCTCAAAAAGCAGCAGCGTATAAATACTGGCCAGCGTATCGTACTTCGGATTTTCCACAATCTGTACTTCCGGGTATTGATCTTCCAGATACGAAAAATTCTCAATCATGTGACCGCAGCCCAACAAAACCCGCGTAACTCCGGCTTGAATGAGCGCTTCTATGGAATATTCAATAAGCGGCTTTCCCTCCAGCGGCGTGAGCGGTTTTGGGAACTCTCCGCCGGTTACGCTTCGTAAGCGTGTTCCTTTTCCGGCGGCTAAAATAATGGCGGTAGATGTGCTCATAATTCTTTCTGATACAATTGTTCGATGTGTTCGGTGATTTTGGCCCAGTCGTGCCGGCGCGCAATCTGCATGCCTTTTTCGATTAAATAATCCGTTTTTTCCGGCTTGGTAAGATGTTTTTCAATAATAGAAAAAAGCGCGCTTTTGTCACCCGGTTTGGGGAAGTTTTCGGCTCCGTATTCTGTGCCAATATTCAGATATCCGGCATTTCCATAGCCTGTCACTTTTACTTTTAACGTCATGGCTTCCAGCAGCACAATTCCGAAACTTTCTCCGTACAGCGAGGGCGCCACCATCAGGTCTGAGTTGGCAATCAGTTCGTTTTTTTGCTCATCGCTTGCGCTCGGGAAAAACTGCACGTTTTGCCGGATCTGATGCTCATTCACAAACTCCTGCACCTTTTCCATTTGCGGCCCGTTTCCGATTAAGCGCAATTTTAAAGTAGTTTTGGGGTGATTTTGAACGAGCTTTTGAAATACTTCCAGTAAATCAAAAATGCCTTTTCGTTCTTCAAATCGGCCAATAAAAACAATCCTGAACTCATCATCCGTTCTTTTTGCGGCTGGAAAGTCTTGGCTGAGCGAGGCGTCAATTCCATTGGGAATAAGATGGATGCGATTCCCCGGCTCGTGCTCATCAAAACCCATGGCTTTAGCCTGCGTTTTAGACACTGAAATAGGAACGTCTATTTTGGGCAGGTAATACTTCACCCCAATTTTCATGAGGTTTGCGCCAATGTGTTTTCCCACCCCAAAATCCGGCGGTGTATCGTGGAAGGTGGCTACTTTTTTAACATCTTCGGGCAATAAACGCAGCATCTGGGTTTGCATAAAAGGATTCCAAACGGTGTGAAAATGGATAACATCCGGCGAAAAATCTTCAATTACGTTTTTAAAGTCCTCTTTCTCTTTTTTGGAAAGCACGGCAAGGTCGATGGAAGTTCCCCATAAATGAATTCTCTTGGCTGTGGTAATATTTATTACCTTACCGTTAAACTTAGCTTCCACATCGGTACTTTTAGAGCCGGGAGCTATAATAAGTACCTTGTGATTATTTTGAATAAGCTGCCGGCTTAAATACGCAATATGCGTCTGCACGCCCCCCGGTTTTGATAAATCGTAAGGGCAAACCTGTATGATGTTCATCTTTTATGTCTAAAAATTACGCTACCGATAATACCTCTGTTTTTATTGACAGCGATGCTTTTTTTAATCAATTAGCTGCCGATATTGAGCGCGCTCAAAACTCTGTTTATATACAGTGCATGAGTTTTGAGGCGGACAGCGTAGGCACCAAACTTATTGAATTGCTGGCCGGTAAACCAACCATTCAGCGCACTTTATTAATAGACAGTTACTCCAAATTTGTGGTGAATGATGTTTTTTTACCCTCACCGTTTGGGTTGCTAAATAAAAACAATGCACTGGCCGAGCGCCGCGCACTTCCCGCTCTCTTAGACCGGGCCCGTACAGCCGGAATTGAGGTCCATTTCACCAATCCCATGGGATTTTTGATGAGAAAATATCCTGCCCGAAATCATAAAAAGCTGATAACTATTGATCACGACATCACTTATTTGGGCGGACTGAACTTCACGGAACACAATTTCAGATGGTCCGATTTAATGATTCGCCACGCAGAGCCGGATTTAAACAGAGCAGTGTGGCGCTCGCTACAAAGTGATTTGTACAACACCGAACTTTCTCCCATTCATGAAGTAAACGCAGATAACACGCTGTTTTTTTTAAATGGATGGAAAACAAGGCAGGCCTATCGGGAACTGCTAAAAACTTTTGAGAATGCTAAAAAGGTTGTCGCCATATCTCCATATATTTCTTATCCTATGCTTGATGCCATATCGGAGGTTGAAAATCACACCGTCATATTACCAAGCCAAAATAATAAGCAACAGATTAGCATCATTCATAATTTACCCCGGTACAATAATATAAACTATGTATATGCAGAAGGTGAAATGGTTCATACAAAACTGATTTTGATTGATGATAAAACAGCAGTGTATGGCTCCAGCAATTTTGATACCATCAGCTATTTGTTTGAAAAAGAAATAGTGTTAAAACGAACAGACCCAAATTTGGTTAAGCAATTGTCAAGAGTTGCTTCAAATTTAATAAACAGATAAGCTCATTCATGTTCCTGACCGGTTTCTTTGACGATTACGACAAGTCTAT
Source organism: uncultured Balneola sp. (assembly GCA_964505215.1). Lineage (GTDB taxonomy): Bacteria > Bacteroidota > Rhodothermia > Balneolales > Balneolaceae > Gracilimonas. The sequence goes on along the minus strand of CAZDGU010000005.1, from coordinate 131,267 downwards.
AAAAAATAAGGTAGTCGAAGAAAAATTCGACTTGGTATTCAGCCGTCCGCTGGGCTTTATTATTGCAAAAGCACTCTCCAAAATTGGATTTACGCCTACTAATATTTCTTTCTTGGGGATGTTCATTGGCGTTACCGGCGGCACCATGCTGTACTGGCAAAACTCTCTGCTTTTTACTTCCGTTGGTGGATTGTTAATCATTATTTCCGGCGTTTTTGACAGCGCTGACGGTCAGGCTGCCCGCCTGTACAATACCCACTCAGAAATGGGTCGCTATCTGGATTTATTTAACGACATGCTGGTTTTTATCAGCTGTTATGCGGCCGGGTTTCACTTTTTTGTGGACGAATATACGCTGGCCGGAGTTTGGGTTTTAGGCCTGCTTTCGGGTTATGTGCACAGCTTGAAATCTAATATTTATGAATGGTACAAGGGAGAATTTTTGCACTATTCGCTCACCGATTCTTCCCAACGAAATGACTCGGTGGAGGAAATTAAGGAAAACTTTGATCGTACTACGCTGCTGCGCAAAATCACCTATCCCGTTTTAATTGATTATGTGACACGCCAGAATAAAAATAAATTTCGGAGTGATACAGTAACTAAAATTTTTGAGGAAGCCCGCAAGCAAAAGCCCGAAGAATTTAAAGAAGTTTATGTAAGCAACAGCCGAAAAATGCTGGGTGGCTGGGCGTGGGTTTGCGGCTCAAACGTGATGCGAAACTCCATTATCATTTCCAGCCTGTTTGGCAGAATTGATATTTATGTATTGGCCAACATTGCCTCGTACGGGCTGTTTCTTTTGGTAGGAAAATATCAAAACCGAATAGACCGGCGGATTTTGGAGCAAATTAAAGACTGGGATCTCAACGTTTCAGCAGAAAAGTTTGAACAAGTATTGCAGTAAAGTAGGTGGCCGCCAGCGTTCCTGAAATTCCCGCCACGGCTAAAACTCCCAACGATTCCATTCCGGGGTGATTGATAAACAGCAGTCCCACAAAACCCAAAATGGTAGTAAACGAACAGGCCGCCAGCACCGGAAATTTATCTCGAATAAAATAACTGAAAAATTTTGGTTTCTTATTCAGCAAGGCATCCACTAAATGAATGCCGTTATCTGCGCCTACGCCAATTATAATGGGTAGCACAATCACATTATATAAGTTAATGTTGAACTCAAAAATGGCGCGCAAAGATAGTAAAAGTCCGAACGTGAACAGTAGCGGAGCCACGGCAATCAGCATGTTTAACACCGAGCGGTAATAGATAAGCAGCAAGATTATAATGGTGAGCAAAGGCGTAATCAGCAAAAAAAGCGATTCATTAATGAGCAGTTCCAAAATGCTGGATGCGATGATAGAAGTGCTGGCAGCGTAATACGTTTTTCCGGAATCAAGCTCCATTACGGCCGATGTTTTGCGGAATAAAATAGAACGTTGCCCATCCGAAAGGCTCATATTCGGGTAAATAATTACCAGCGGAGCCATATCTCCATTTTTCATAAAAAACCGGTTGGTAATGTATTTAGGCAGCGAATCCATATCCGGTTTTTTCGTATTCAGGGCGATGTCGATTAGTTCGGCGGCTTCGGAATCATCCGTTTCTATGAACTCTTCATTCCGGCGCAACAGCTGCTGAATTTCCTGAATGATGGCTTTTTTGTCTGCAAGTTCTTCACCCGAAATCGGATAGCGTGCAGAAAAAGATTCCACGCGATCTATGTATTCGTACTCGGTTCCAATGCCTTCCTTAACATGATTGAAAAGCTCTTTAGATTCCGCAATAGTATCGGTGATGATGTACGAAGGCTCAAAATACGAGCTGCCTGAACTCAGCTTATGCGCCTGAACTTCAAAGTCGGATTGTTCGGATTGCGGCTCCAAATCAGAAAAGCTGAAGTTGAAGCTGAGCACGCTTCCGCCAATCAGGCTTCCGCCCATTAATAGGGCTAAAATGGCCACAGAAGAAAATGCACGCACTTGCGGACGGTGCTCAATAAAAACCGGTTCATTCCTGATTTTTGCCTTATCGGTAACCTGCTGCTGGTGGGAAGATTTCGATAAAAGCAGAAACAGGTAGGTTGAAAACAGGTTCACCAAAATGTTGGTAAAGAAAATGATCCCAAACTGAACAAAGCCGTCAAAATCTGCAAAAATCAGGCTCATGATGGCTAATCCGGTGGTGAGGCAGCTGAGCAAAATGGGTTTGGTGTGAGAAAAATACGAGCGGAGAATGCGCAAAATACGCTGATGATTCAGCATAGAAGATTTCTCCACAGAATAAAGGTGGAGGATATAATCCAGGTTTATGCCAAACAAAATGCTGAAAACAATGCCGGTAAAAACGTTGATTTCATCAAACATAAAAGTAGAAATACCCAGCGTGATGATGAATCCCGAAAAGAGAATGAAAAAGATAAGTCCTAAATCGGCGAGTACGTAACGGAGCTTATAATCTGTGCTTTTGTTGATGAGCAGCATGTAGCCAATCAGAAAAACAATGAGGCAAAGCACGCCAATAACCAGCGCTTTTGTAACCGAAAACTGCACATCGTTTATTTTGTGATAATGGTTGATGTACGAGCCGCCCCAATAAATATGCACGCCGTTTTCTTGCTGTTCAATCCGCTCCTTTTCGGCCTCTAAAAGCTGATAGGTAGCCTCCAGCTTATTGTAATTACTCTTGGGAAAATTAGGCAAAAACCGCGCGCTGATAATGCTGGTGTCGGCATTTATGGTATATCGCCTGGAGTTGGAAACTTCCTCCAGAAGCACTGAGTTGTTGTGATTTAAACCGGCCTGCGCCTCCTCGTCTTCCTCGAGCTCTACATAAAATGGATTGGCCTCCATTTTTTTGTCATCTATATACTGCGAGACGTCGGTTTGAAGAGTTTGGAGCTCACCGAGCGTCATCAAATAAAGCGCTGAATATTTGATGTCGTACAAATCATTTTCCAGCTCTGCATTTCTGAAAACAGGCTCACCATCCAGCTGCAGCTGTAAAATTTGATTGGTTACTTTTTGAGCCGCTCGAATAGCTTCTCCCGAATTTTCGGTTGTGAGCACGAGATCAAATCCGCCCTCGCTGGAGTTCAGGTTTTCCAGCTTTTCGTAGCTTTCAATGTGGGGATTGTCGGCGGGGAGCAGGGCAATCAGCTCGCCATTAAAGTTCAGGTTTAAACTTCTCCCCAAAAAGAACACAAAAGCAACGGCATAAACCAGCACCAGCAGTACAAAAAATGATTTGGGTTTCATAAGTGAGTGCCTTCAGTTTAAAGGAGTGAAGCGAGCGTGGATAAACAGTTATCAGTGAACCGAATCAAGATATTCTCCAACGGTTTTAACGACCAAGCGAAGATCTTTTTCATACAAATCCCCAATCACCGCCATTCGAAACGTTTTGGTTTCAGGAATTACGCCGGGATATACCGTAATGTCTCGCTCAAATAAATAATCGTGAAAGTGATCGAAGCCTTTGGGAAGCTGCTTTTCAAATTTAAAAGCCGCCAATATTTTCGACTGCTGTCCAATCGGCAAAAATGGTTTAAAGCCAAACTCTTGCAATCCTTCAAATAAAACGGTCCAGTTATTCTGATAACGCTGCCAGCGTGCTTCCACGGTTTCTTCCATCGTTTCATCCAGCGCCTGTCTGAATGCGTAACAAATTTGTACCGGCGGGGTGAACCGAAGCTGATTTTTTTCTTTCAGATAGCTCCATTGCTTATATAAATCGAAGTAGAAGTTTTTGGACTGATTTTCAAGCTCCGGCAGGCAGTTTTTATGGAATATCACAAAAGACAAACCTGCCATTCCGTGGATGCATTTGTTAGAAGAAGCCACCAGATAATCAACGTCCAGCTCGTTCAGGTTCATAGGGACGCCGCCAAAGGAGCTCATGGCATCAACCATAAGGCGGACGTCCGTTTGTTTACAAATCCGGGAAAAATCCTCCAGTGGATTCATCATTCCGGTAGAAGTTTCGTGGTGAATGACGGCCAGATGCGTAAACTTTCCGGAAGCCAGCTTTTGCTCAATTTCATCCACATTCGGGTAGTCGCCAAACTCGCCTACGGTTTCATGCGGCAGCTCGTAAGCCTGACAAATATCGCGCAATCGGTAGCCGTACGCGCCGTTAGTTACAATAAGTACCTGCGTTTGTGAGCTCAGCGCAGAGGTGAGCATAGCTTCTACCGCACCGGTTCCACTGGCCGCAAAAAGGCTGCATTCATAATTATCTTCTCCTTTTCCAAGGCGAATTAAATCATCCGTAATAGAACCTAACAAATCCCCGAATTCTTGTTCTCTGGGGCAGATATCCGGCACCACCATGGCCTGCTTAACGGCTAAAGAGGTTGTGGGCGGACCGGGATTCAGTAAAATATTACGCTTGGGTTCTGTACTCATGATTTTATTATTTGGAATCACTTAAAAAAGACATCAAATATTTTTTGTTCTCAGCGGGCGAAATAGTGGGGCGGCCTAAATCTGAACGGGCTCCTTTTTGGGTCATAACTTCCAGCAAAACAGGACCGTCTTTTGAGATAAATTCGGGCCAAAGCTGTTCCAGTTCTTCTTTGGAAGCAGCCTTTAGCACGTGTTTGTAGCCGCATCCTTTGGCAATCATTCTAAAATTAATGGAAAAGCCCGCGGTAGGCTGTCCACCCACTGACTCGTGCGCGCCGTTATTAATTAAAATGTGTTTAAAGTTTGCGGGTTGAAGTTCTCCAATAATGGCCAAACTTCCCATATGCATAATCATGGCGCCGTCGCCGTCTATGCAAAATACATTTTTGGAAGAATGTTGAGCAACACCCAGCGCAATTTGCGAAGCGTGGCCCATACTTCCCACCGTCAGGAAATCACGATCATGTCCTTGCCCCAGCTTTTCGCGAAGTTCAAACAGCTCGCGCGAGGTTTTTCCGGTGGTTGAAATAATGACGCTGTCTTCCTCCATTTGGCGAAGCATCACTTCCAAAGCTTCTTCCCTTTTTAAGGTATAATTCTGGGGAGGACTTACGGGGTTTTGCAGCGTGTAGCTCTCAAAAGTATTGGGCGGAACCAGCAGTACGGCCGGTTTAGACTGTTCTTTCATTACGGTGAAAAGCTCATCCAGCTGAGACGGCACTTCTTGCTCATCCGTAGATAAAATGTGATACGGAAGTTCGAAAGCTTTAAGCTGAGCTTCCATAGTTTGGCCTTGTTTATGATGCTGAGGCGCATCTTTAGTGCCCGGCATTCCGCGCCAGCCAACCATAATTAGCATGGGAATGGCGTACACGCTTTTATCAATTAAAGAAGTAAGCGGGTTGATGATATTGCCAAAACCGGAGTTTTGAAGATACACCAGCGGAATTTTCCCCGTTGCCAAATGATATCCGGCGGCCATACCGATGGCTCCGCCTTCGTTGGCGGCAATCGTTTTGTTGCCCTGATCAAAAGCATACGAGCAGTAGTATTTTAACAGCGAATCGGGCACGCCCAGCGTAAACTCGACGCCGCGTTGCTGCAGCTGCTGATATAAAAATTTGGGTTGAAGCATGGATTTCAATTAATTGGGGAGAATTTCCAGAATATCTTTAATAGACATGCAGTACTCGTCAGCTTCTAACGAACGTTTGTGCGTCAGTATAGATTCCGCCGTTTTCTTCATAGCCGGAAAAGCGCTGCGTAATAGGTGATTTGCATAAATAACCACATTAAATCCGGCATCTGAAAGCTCTTGCTCGGTGAATTTGTTGTAGGAAGAAGGGACGGAAATTGTGGGTACTTTATACTCAAACTTCTGATACTCCTCCATAAACTCCATAATGTCTTCGCCGTGTTTATGACGACTGTGAATCATGATGCCGTCGGTGCCTGCTTCGATGTAGGCTTTGGTTCTTTTCAGCGCCTCATCCATTCCTGCGTTGGCAATCAGGCTTTCAACCCGAGAAATAATCAGGAAGTCGGAGGTGCGTTGTGCTTTTTTACCGGCTGATATTTTTTCGCAAAAGGTGTCTATATCTTCCAGCTGCTGCTTCACTTCCGTTCCAAACAAGGAGTTTCGCTTCAGGCCGGCTTTGTCTTCTATAATAACGGCCGAAACGCCCAGGCGCTCCATATTTTTTACCAAAAGCTCAAAATGCTCGGTAGGTCCGCCGGTGTCGCCATCTAAAATGAGGGGTTTGGTGGTGACATCTAAAATATCGTTTATGGTTTGAATGCGGGAGGTGCGATCCACGTATTCTGTGTCGGGCTTACCCTTTGCGGTAGAATCGGTGAGGCTGCTAACCCAGATGGCGTCAAACTCGCGTCGTTCGTTCTCGGTTTCTACCACGGTATCTTCCACAATAAGGCTGGAAATTCCGTTATGGGCTTCCATCACGCGTACAATGGGTTTTGCAGAAATAAGCCGGCGCAACATTTTTCGGCGGATATCGGGCGTGGTGCCAATTTCGCGCAGAGCGTTTCGCAACCCTGTGGAAGAAATTCCTTCGGTATAATCCGGTTCAACCAATTTACCGTCCCATTCTTTTAAAATGCGAATAACTTTATCGCGAATGTGTTTTTGCGGACCTACTTTCCAGTCGGTGCCGTGTACTACAAAATCGGGCTTCAGCTTTCGCAGATTTTCCTCATAATCTAAAGCAGGCTGCAGCACCACTTCCTTCACCCCTTTAATGTTTTCGAGAATACGCTTTCGCTCTTCATACTCTAAAAAAGGAATGCGGCTGTATTTTGTAACGGCTTCGTCGGATAATAAACCAACGGTAACTTCGCCCAACTCTCTTGCTTTTTCTATGATATTGATATGGCCGTGATGAATGAGATCGGTGCCCATTCCTACATAAACTTTTTTCATAAACTGTAATTTCCTTTAATTATTTAGTCTGTTTCAAACTTAGATAACTATGGGTAAAATCGCATACTCTTTTAAGAGATATTATTTTCGGTGTCTGCTCAACTTTACGCTTTTTGAGCTGCAATAAAATTGTAAAAGTTATAAAAGATTTTTAATTGAGGAGCATTGATACAGTATTTCATTAAAACGCAATTACGGCTTAAGCGGCTTTTAAAGCATTGTTTGCATAAAACGACCCTTTTTTTAAGATGAAAAACACTCAAAACTGCGCATATAAAATTTGGAATTCTTTTGAGAAACAATTTTAACAATCATTCAAAAAAAACCTTAATTTTACCGTCCTTGAAATTTGAGTTTTAGAAAGTGATCAGAATATACTTCATGTGCTATGAGGTTTTGCTTTCATAAAACGAGAGTTCTTTTTTCTATTACCAATCGATTATTTGAATAATAAATGTCAGACGTAATTAAGATAAAGCGTGGTGTGGACATCAAGCTCGTTGGCGAAGCGGAAGCAACTTTTGCGGAACCAATGCCGGTGAAAACAGCCGCTGTAAAACCCGACGATTTTCACGGTGTACGGTTTAAACTAACTGCCAAAGAAGGCGCTGAAGTAAAAGCCGGAACCCCCATCCTTTTTGATAAAGACCACGAGCAGGTAAAGTTTTGCTCTCCCGTTAGTGGAGAGGTTGCTCAGGTAGTTCGTGGAGCCAAGCGCAGGCTTTTGGAAATACGCATTCTTGCTGATGCGGAAACCAAATATGAAGAATTTGGCGCTGCTAATCCCAATGATTTAGAAAGGGATGAAGTAATTGAGAAGATGGCGCTTTCCGGCTGCTGGACGTTTCTAAGGGAGCGCCCGTACAATGTGATAGCTAATCCTGAAAGAACGCCTAAGGCTATTTTTATTTCCGGTTTCGATTCCGCCCCTCTGGCTCCAGATTTTGGAGTGCTGCTTGAAGGAATGGAGAAAGAATTTCAGACCGGTATAGATGCTCTGAAAAAGCTTACCTCAGGAAAAATTCATTTAGGACTGAATGCCAAAGAATCTGCCCCGGCTATTTTTAATAATACGGAAGGCCTGACGATTACTAAGTATGACGGGCCGCATCCTGCCGGATTGGTTGGTGTTCATATCAACAAGTTAGATCCTATCAATCAGGGCGAGGTGGTGTGGACCATCAACCCTGAGCATATTGTAATAATTGGGCGCTTGTTTTTAGAAGGTAAGTATGATGCCCGCATTCGTGTGGCTATGACCGGATCAGAAGCCAAAGAGCGTGTGTACCACAATACTATTTTAGGGGCAGCTGTAAAGCCGTTCATCGAAAATAATATGGTTGAAGGTAATAACCGCATTATCTCAGGAAATGTGCTGAGCGGAACCAAAATTGAAGAAGATGGATATTTGAGCTGCTATGAGCGACAGATAACCATTATTCCCGAAGGAGATGAGCCGGAGCTGTTTGGTTGGGTAATTCCTAAAACCGATAAATTCAGTATTTCCCGAACGCTGCCTTCCTGGTTCCAGAGAAAAATGGGTGATGTGAAGTACAGGCTTGACAGTAACCTGAACGGCGAGCGACGAGCGTATGTAGTAACCGGACAATACGAAAAAGTATTTCCCTTCGATATTTACCCCGTTCAGCTTATTAAAGCTATTATCACCAACGACATTGAAGCCATGGAAAATCTTGGCATATATGAAGTAGTAGAGGAAGACTTTGCGCTATGTGAAGTAGTTTGTACCTCAAAAATTCCTGTTCAGCAAATAGTTCGCCAAGGGCTGGACTTAATGAAGCAGGAATTAGGATAGAGACCCATAAAACAGTTTGATAATTAAGTAATGAAAGTATTACAGAATTTTTTAGATAACATAAAGCCCCATTTCGAAGAAGGGGGAAAGCTTGAAAAGTATTGGCCCGTTTATGACGGTTTCTCAACTTTTCTATTTGTTCCCGGCCACCCGGCAGAAAGCGGCGCACACGTTCGCGACGGTGTTGACCTGAAAAGAACCATGAATACTGTGATTATGGCTCTTATTCCAACCCTGCTTTTTGGGATGTGGAATGTAGGCTATCAGCACTTTGTGGCCTTAGGTATAGACGCTACTTTTATGGAGCAATTTATATACGGAGCCATAAAAGTACTGCCTTTGGTAGTGGTTTCTTACGGCGTGGGACTGGGCGTAGAGTTTATATTCTGTGTAGTTCAAGGTCATCAAATAAATGAAGGTTATTTAGTAACCGGAATGCTGATTCCACTAATAATGCCGGTAGATATTCCCCTCTGGATGCTCGCGCTTTCCGTAATATTTGCGGTTGTAATTGGAAAAGAGGTATTTGGCGGAACAGGAATGAACATCTTCAATCCGGCTTTGGTTGCACGGGCTTTTGCCTTTTTTGCGTATCCGGCTTTTATGTCGGGCGACAGTGTGTGGATTAACACGGCCACCGAAAAAGGACAAGCAGTGGTAGATGGTTTTTCAGGTGCTACCGTATTAGGTACGCTGGCTAACACCGGTACTTCTGCATATTCTGCGATGGATGCATTTATAGGAACCATTCCCGGTTCGGTAGGGGAAACCTCAGTAATTGCAATTTTACTGGGAGCCGGCCTGCTAATTTTTACAGGAATTGGAAGTTGGAGAATTATGGTTAGTGCAGTAGCCGGCGGTGCTGTAATGGGGCTTATTTTTAACGCAGTGGCGCCGTATGCTTTAACAGATGCACAACAAGCATTTATGGCTGTTCCATTTTGGCATCAGCTAATAGTAGGTGGTTTTGCTTTTGGTATTGTATTTATGGCCACCGATCCGGTAACGGGCGCACAAACTAACACCGGAAAATGGATTTATGGATTTTTAATAGGCTTGTTAGCCATTATGATTCGGATTTTTAACCCGGCTTATCCTGAAGGCGTAATGCTTGCCATTTTATTTATGAATACGATGGCTCCGTTGGTAGATCACTATGTGGTACAAGCCAACATTAAACGCCGTAAGAAAAGAATATCTCAAAAAGTAGGAGCTTAGTCCCATGGATGTAAATAAAAATAGTTACACATTTCTATTTGCAGGTATTATGGTTGTTGTGGTAGCCGCCGTGCTTTCATTTACCGCAACTACATTAAAACCCTTTCAAGAAAAGAATGTGGAAATGGAGAAAATGCAAAATATTCTCAGTTCCATTGAAATCAATAAAACCCGTGAAGAATCGGCTGAGGTTTATCCTGAGTATATTACTGAAGAGCTGGTGTTGCAAAACAACCAACTTAAAGAAGGGCTGGATGCATTTACCATCGATATGGCCAAAGAGGCTAAAAAAGCTCCCCTTGAGCGAAATGCACCTCTATATATAGCTGAAAAAGAAGGCGAAAAATACTTCATCATTCCGCTTAGAGGAACCGGACTTTGGGGCCCTATCTGGGGATATATCTCACTCCAAAATGACTTAACTATTTATGGAGCTGTTTTTGATCACCAGGGTGAGACGCCCGGATTGGGAGCTGAAATTAAGAACGAGGAATTCACGGCTCAGTTCAAAGGAAAGAAAGTGTTAGACGAAAATGGTAATCTCATTGGCATAGACGTACGCAAAGGTGATGCAAATGATGATAATGAAGTAGATGGAATTAGCGGAGGAACCATTACCTCAGACGGTGTGGAAGATATGATTAAAGAAAATCTGCAAGCATATATTCCTTACTTAAAAGAATTTACAAGCTCGCTGAGTGCAAACGCACCTGCCGGACTTGATCAATAATAGAACAAACGACGCAACATAATATCTAAGCGTTATGGCTGAAGAAGTATTAGAAACAAACGAAGTATCCGGAAAGGAACAAAAGGAGATGCAAAAGCCTCCTAAGGAACCGCTATTTTCGAAAAAGAATCGAAAATTAATCACCGATCCATTTAACGATGACAACCCCATTACCGTACAGGTATTAGGGATTTGCTCGGCACTCGCTATTACCGTAAAGTTATACCCGGCCGTAGTAATGGCCATATCGGTATTATTTGTGATGGCCTCGGCAAACGTGATCGTTTCTTTAATGAGGAACCTCATCCCCAACCGAATTCGAATTATCGTGCAGCTGGTAGTAGTTGCCGGATTGGTAGCTTTGGTAGATCAGGTGCTTAAAGCATTTGTGTATGATATTTCCAAAGAGCTATCGGTTTTTGTTGGGCTGATTATTACCAACTGTATTATTATGGGACGTTTAGAGGCCTTTGCTTTAGGCAACGGCACCTGGCGCTCGTTCTTAGACGGGGTTGGAAACGCCTTTGGATATGGAATAATTTTGATAGTGGTGGCTTTTTTCAGAGAGTTGCTCGGCTCCGGAACCTTATTTGGTATTCAGGTAATACCCGATGCCTGGTACATTGCCAACGGTGGATATTACAGCAACAATGGATTTATGCTGCTTCCTCCCATGGCGCTAATTGTGGTTGGAATTATAATTTGGGTGCAGCGCTCCCGAAATACTAAATTGATAGAGGAATAACGAAGCCATGCAAGAACTAATTAATATATTTGTTAAAGCGGTTTTTGTAGAGAACATGATTTTCGCCTATTTCTTAGGCATGTGTTCCTACCTGGCCGTATCCAAAACAGTAAAAACAGGTGTTGGACTCGGTTTTGCCGTTATATTTGTACTGGGCATTACCGTACCTGCCAACTATCTGCTCGAAAACTATGTACTTAGCGAGGGAGCTTTAAGCTGGATTAGCCCGGAACTGGCATCGGTAGATTTAAGCTTCTTATCGTTCATTTTATTTATTGCCATTATTGCATCTATGGTGCAGCTGGTAGAAATGACGGTAGAGAAATTTGCTCCGGCTCTATATAACTCCTTAGGTATATTCTTGCCCCTTATAGCCGTAAACTGTGCTATTTTAGGAGGCTCGCTATTTATGCAAGAACGCAACTACGCTTCTATAACGGAAGCCGGTGTATTTGGATTGGGAAGTGGAGTAGGCTGGTTTTTAGCTATTGTAGCCATTGCTGCCATCCGCGAAAAAATTCAATACTCAAACGTACCCGCCCCGCTTAAAGGTTTAGGTATTACATTTATTGTAACCGGACTGATGGGAATTGCCTTCATGTCTTTCATGGGTATCAAGTTATAATCACTATTACAATATAAAAATCGACATGGCTTTAGCAGCATCAACACTCTTTATTGTAACAACCAGTATTTTAGTTTTCTTTCTGGTAATATTTATTTTGGTATCTATTCTATTATTTGCCAAATCAAAATTATCGCCTTCCGGTCCTGTTACCATCACTATTAATGATGAAAAGGAACTGGAAGTAAGCTCGGGAAGTACTCTGTTGAGTACCTTGGGAGATAATAAAATATTTCTACCTTCAGCTTGTGGAGGTGGCGGTACCTGTGTAGAGTGTCGTTGCCAGGTAGATGAAGGCGGCGGCAGTATTTTGCCTACCGAAACACCTCACTTTACCCGTAAAGAGCAGCAAGAAAACTGGCGAATGGCGTGCCAGGTGAGGGTGAAAGAAGACATGAAAATACGAGTGCCCGAAGAGGTCTTCGGTATTAAGAAATGGGAAGCTAAAGTAGTTTCTAACTACAACGTAGCTTCGTTTATTAAGGAGTTTATTATTGAAATTCCTGAAGATATGGACTATAAAGCCGGCGGTTACGTACAGATAGAAATTCCGCCATGCGAAATAGACTATAAAGATATCGACATTACTGCTCACCCCGAAGAGCATCCCGGCGAGCCGGATAAATTCCACAAAGAATGGGATAAATTCGGTCTTTGGGATCTTAAGATGAAAAACACCGAGTTTGTAGAACGTGCCTACTCTATGGCCAGCTATCCTGCAGAAGGACGTAGAATTATGCTGAACGTTAGGGTTGCAACTCCGCCGTGGGATCGCGACAAAGACCAGTGGATGGACGTGAATCCGGGAATTGCATCTTCTTACATTTTTGCTCAAAAGCCGGGTGACACCGTAACTATCTCAGGGCCGTTCGGTGAGTTCTTCATTAAAGAAGAAAGCGAAAGAGAAATGCTTTACATTGGCGGTGGTGCCGGAATGGCGCCGATGCGCTCTCACTTGTACGAGCTGTTCAAGACGCTGCAAACCGGTCGTAAAGTTACTTATTGGTATGGCGGACGTTCTAAGCGTGAGCTTTTCTACTTAGATCACTTTAGAGAACTGGAAGAGAAATTTGATAATTTCCAGTTTTACGTAGTGCTTTCAGAACCATTGGAGGAAGACAAGTGGGTAGAGAAGAAAGACATTCATGACGAAGATGGTGACGGCTTCTTAGGCTTTGTGCACCAGGCCGTAATTGATGAGTATTTAGTTAACCACGATGAACCGGAAGAAATCGAGTTTTATTTCTGCGGACCTCCATTGATGAACCAAGCCGTTCTGAAAATGGTAGATGAGTGGGGCGTACCCGAAGAAAACGTCTCCTTTGACGACTTCGGCGGCTAACCAAAACCTATTATTTCTAATACCAAGCCCTGCATACACTCTATGCAGGGCTTTTTAGTTTGACAAATTCCATGAAATTACTGACACAAATTCTTCCCATTTTATTGATAGCTGCTGTGGTTGCAGCCTGCGGTTCACCCCAAGAACCCGCATACATTACAAATACCGGCAATGCTCAGGGAACTACTTATCAGATTAAATACCTTAGCCCAAAAGGGAAGAACTTCAAACAAGATATCATTCAGCGATTAAAAGAAATTGACCTGTCGATGAGTGGATATATAGCCAATTCCAAAATTATGGCAATCAATGAAGGAGATACGTGGGTTGAAGTTGATACAATGTTTATGAAGGTCTTACATCGCTCCCTCGAAATAGCTGAAGAAAGCGATGGTGATTTTGATCCGACTATCGGTCCGCTGGTTCGTTATTGGGGCTTTGGTTTCGATAAATTACGAAGCGACATTAATGCAGACAGCATCAGGAAAATAAAGAATCATACCGGATACACATCTATAGAAGTGGATGGCAACCGGGTGCGCATTCCCAAAGGTTTTAACCTCGACTTCAATGCCATTGCCCAAGGCTACACGGTAGATAATCTTGCTGAGTATTTAGAAAATAAAGAGGTTCAGCATTACATGGTAGAAGTGGGGGGAGAGATACTAACCAAAGGAGTAAATGAAAAGCAGGAAATATGGAAAATAGGAGTAGATAAGCCTCAAAAGGAGGTAGATTCAGGCTCAAGATTCCAATTTGTATTGGCACTTGATAACGCTGCGCTGGCAACCTCCGGCAACTACCGAAAGTTTTGGGTTGAAGAAGAAACAGGTATAAAATATGCCCATACCATAGATCCAAAATCAGGCTATCCGGCAAAAAACAGGTTGCTAAGTGTGTCCATCATAGCCTCTAACGCCATGGATGCTGATGCCTACGCCACTACCTGCATGGTAAAAGGTGTTGAAGGCTGTAAAAAACTAGTTGAGGATCACCCGGATTTAGAGGCATATCTTATTTACAGTGAAACGGATTCCACCCAAGGCTTGGGTGAGTACGTGACGCAGGGTTTTGAAGCGTTTGTGGTGAAGTAGGAGTTTAGTTTACAAACGGACTGAATTCCTCATCCGATTGTTTCACACTATCACTTTTACACTTCTCATTCGGGCTGGCGCCACAGAAGCCGCAAGGCTCGCCTTCTGTATTTAAAAAAGGACTTTGGCTGGCGCAGGTTCCTGCAAATTCGCCGCCTTCTTTTGCCCATATTTTAACGGCAATTCCGGCGAAACCAATACCAATTAATGTAACTGCTAATATAAATTCAATCATAATTTCCTCTCTGTTTAGGATACCTAAAGTTCGCCATTTTTAAGCCCAACAGCAATAAATAAGCAATAATTCGACTGTAATTTTTGCATACTATTTGTATATTTGATGCCCTTTTTAAAAGGAACTATACGGCCATAGAGCCAAACTACTTTATTGACACAATACACCTGCGCCCGTAGCTCAACCGGATAGAGCGTCTGACTTCGGATCAGAAGGTTGAGGGTTCGAATCCTTCCGGGCGTACATAGACGTACTAACACCAAGCCATAAGGTATTTACTTACAATATCTTATGGCTTTTGTGTTTTAGGGATCGGCCAACATATGGCAAACATATTCATTTAAATGCGCTCTGTTGCATTCTAATCTATTTACATAAAAAAGCCTGTAAAACATACTTCACAGGCTTTTAATTAATCAAAAAGGTTGGAATAATGTCTATCCTGCTGACATCCCTCCATCAACTACAAATGTGTTACCACTGATATATTCACTCTCGTTTGAGAAAAGAAAGGCAACCATGCTTACAACGTCTTCTGGTTTAGCGTATCGCTTCAAAGGAATTTGTTGTTCATATCCGGCTTTTACCTCATTGCCGTGACCGGGTTTGGCTTCCTCTTCGAGTGAACGCATCATTCTGTTATCCACAGGGCCGGGGTGGACACTGTTAACTCTGATGCCACGCTCTCCTAATTCCTGAGCTGCAACCCTCATTGTGCCTATGACGGCATGCTTACTTGTATTGTAAGCGGATGTTCCGGGGTTGCCTATCAACCCGGCCACAGAAGATGTGATGACAATACTTCCGTTATCTTTCATATTCGGAGCTACATATTTAATACCTAAAAATACTCCTTTCACATTCACTGCCATTACTTTATCAAAAGTATCTTCCGGGTAATCGATAATTGGTTTTACTACGCCTTCAATACCAGCATTGTTAAAGAAGAGATCTATTTTTCCGTATCTTTTGACTGCTGTGTCCACATACTTTTTCACATCATCTGCTAAAGTTACATCAGCCACTTCATAAGATATTTCCAGACCTTCTTTTTGGGCCTCTGCTACTCGTTCTTTCAGACTGTTTTCATTTATGTCTACGATCAGAACTCTGGCTCCTTCAGAAGCAATATTTTTTGCTGTTGCAAATCCTATACTACCTGATCCTCCAGTTACTATTGCTACTTTATTTTCAAAACGTTTCATAAAAGTCACCTTTGTTAGGTTATTATTAAACTTGTTGTTTAATAAGATCTAGCTGAAAGACTGAGGTATTGCATTGACAAGTGTTAATAAAAAGTCTTGATATATCTCAATTCGTGATTGAAGTTTTAAGACTATCTTTAAACGGTTTCAAAAAAATAATTTCCGATATGACCGAAAAAGAAAAAATGCTTGTGGGTAGGTTATACGATCCGGCTGACAGTCAATTGGTAAGGATGAGACTTCATGCTCGTCGTATGACAAGTCAGTTTAATCAGGTACCTGCAAATGATGAAAGGATGAGAGGTCAAATTTTGAAGTCTTTATTTAAAGTTACCGGGGAAAAGATTTACATAGAGTCTAATTTCAGGTGTGATTATGGAGTACATATTACAGTTGGTGAGAATTTTTATGCCAATTTTGATTGTGTGATCCTCGATGCTGCTGAAGTGACAATAGGCAATAATTGCTTAATAGGTCCTCAGGTTGGAATCTACACTTCGACCCATCCACTAACTCCAAAAGAAAGAAGCAGTGGACTAGAATTAGCAAGGCCCGTAACCATCGGAAATAACTGTTGGATAGGGGGGCATGCAATCTTAAATCCTGGAGTGACCCTGGGTCACAATGTAGTTGTAGCTTCAGGTGCTGTTGTTACAAAAAATTTCAGGGATAATGTAGTGATCGCAGGTAATCCTGCCCGGGTTATCAATGAGATTGCTACCAATGCTGATCTGTGAGTTATTTTATCTCATTCACAAATTATTTGGCAAATAAACCATTCCGGCTAAAAGGGGCTTCCTCATCTAGTACGAAAAAGACTAAGTCAGCATCATCATGGCTTTTTATGTTAATCAGCTGATCTTAGATGACAATGGAATCGCCTTTTTCAACAATCACACCTGAGTTTTCGATGATTCCGCTTCCATGGAATACATATAATAAACCGGTATTGCCATTCAGTTCCGGTGTTACAAGATTATGGCCTTTCTCAAGTAATGCATCATAAAACAAAACCTCACTCCTGAAAATTATAGGTGCTTGTGAGCGTTCATGTCCCGCTAATAGGCGCCAGGTATTAAGGCTGGAGGTTTCTTTTGGTTCTAGAAACTGGATTCTGGGTTCGAGGCCGTCGGCTTTGGGCCGAATGAATATCTGGAGCATCTCCACGGTTTCCTCATCTTCAGGAACACCTTCTTCATGATAGATCCCACTTCCTGCGTTCATTAGCATGAAGTGCTTGCTATGAATGCCGAGATCGTTTCCGTCGCTGTATTTATGGTGCATGGTTCCTCTTCTTAGGTAGGATAAGATCTCTTCATTTTGATGCATATGCATTGGAACTAAAGCTCCACCTTCCAGGGTAGCATGTTCTAACCGCCCGATCTGTGCAAGTCCGTGATCATTCAATTCTTTGAAAGGTTTGCCAAGCGGCAGGAACCTTGATGTAAAAGGTCCCCGCCTGACGACTCGTCTCTTATTTGCATTGATGATGTGTATCATGATAGACTTCTTAAGAAGCTGTTTGAACCATATTTTTTACTATATCAGGTTGTAGGTCATCATTCAGCTTATGAAATGTATAATATGACAACCCAAGAATATCCAACATGACAATCGGAGTGATGACAGCTGAAGTAGGGTCACCTTGTGCAGCATGCGCAATACTCCCTGAGATCATATTAATGGTGAATCCGGCATACACCCATTCTTTAAGGCGACCGTAAAAAGGAGTCAACAGCACCAGAACACCAAGGTATTTAGCGATACCTAATTCAACACGGAAATAATCCGGGAATCCTAAGTGCTGAAACGTTTGAGCCATCCCAGGACTAGTGAAATACATGGTTGCACTGAATAACATCATTGCGCTAAATAGAATGGTAGAAATCCAGTAGGGTAATTTTTAGTTTTTCATAATAGTAGATAGTGTTGTCTTTGATTAATTATTTAAGTTCACAGATGATCACTCATCCAATTCTTTTAATAGTCCTTTCAGATCCAGAGGTTTGGTAACCATGTTCACCGAGCCATCTTTATTATATTTCCAATCTGTTTTGGGGCGGTCCCGGTATAGTTCTACTCCATTTCCATCAGGATCCTGAAGATAGATTGCTTCAGAAACTCCATGGTCACTGGCTCCGCCAATAGGGTACTCTTTGTCTATGAGTCTTTTTAGTATGACCGCTAAGTCTTTTCGGGTCGGGTACAAAAATGCCGTATGATACAAACCCGGGCTATTTCGAGGTGCAGGAGAGCCGCCATGGCTGTGCCAGGTGTTCAATCCGATATGATGGTGGTAGCCACCTGCAGATAGAAATGCGGCCTGTTCTCCATACATAGTGGTTAACTCGAAACCCAGCAGATCGCGATAAAACTCAAGGGCTTTGTCAAGGTCAGATACTTTCAGATGCACGTGACCGACGCGGGTTTCTGGGGGAGTGGTATATGCTTTTTCGTGGCTCATGGTATGGTTTATTTGCGTGTAGTTATCAAGTTGAATGAAAGATCATTGTTTGATTTTTTTGGGATAAAAGGCCATAAAGATTCACCCTCATGACCCTGGTCATCTATCAGCTATCTTGCTTGGTAAATTCACCATCGGCTTTAATTTGCACCTTATTGCTAATCATGGGTGGGGGAAAGCCATTGCCAAGGTCAAAGTCTGAGCGATCAATGGTACCGGTAATTTGAATGCCGGCTTTAAGGGCTCCATAGGTCATTTCGTTCTGAATTTTTCCACGGTAGACCATATGGACTTTCACTTCTTTTGTGATGCCGTGTAACGTCAGGTTACCTGTAAGTGCATAAGAGTTTTTTGCTAACTTTTTAATGCCGGTGCTTTTGAATGTCATGGTCGGGTACTTTTCTACATCAAAGAAGTCCGCACTTTTAAGGTGATCATTGCGCTGATCTACACGGGTTTCGATGGACGCTGTTTGTACAATGAGTTCTACTTGCGCATCACTGAAGTCATCCTTCGAAGAAGTGATATTGACTTTATAGTCGCTAAAGTATCCTGGGACATCAGCTATACCCAGGTGAGTTACAGTAAATCCGAGCTTTGAGTGAGCCGGGTCTTCAACCCAGACATCCTGAGCAAAAACGCTCGCAGGCACAATTAAAAGAGATAGTATAAAGGTTAGTTTTTTCATGGTTGTATTAGGTTACAGTAAATTGTTTTAATTAACGGGTGGTCATTTTGTCGATAAAACTTTGCATATCAGTGGGTGTGCGACCAAGTAATTTTTCCAGGTGATCAAACGAGAAGTCTAAGGCTCCGTCAGAAAAGGTCTCTGCAGTCATCAAGCTCATAGCTGCTTGTTCTTCTGTTATCTTAAGTCCTTGCAAAGCCTCTGCAAAGTAAGGGACTGATATATCCGAGTAAGTGACCTTTTTGCCGGCTGCTTTACTCAACATATCAGCAATCTCGGCAAGTGTATATGACCTGCCGGATGTGATCTCGTAGGTCTTGTTTCTGTGCTGATCTTTATTCTGAAGACCATTGGCTAATGCCTCAGCCATCTCAGAACGAAGTGCCAGGTTGATAGGTTTACCGGAAGATGGGAATACCCACTGTCCTGTTTTAAGTGCATCTCCCAGAAACAATGGCAGGAACTCCATATAAAATGTATTACGATAGATCGTGTAAGGAATGCCTGATTGTTTTATTAGTTTTTCAGTTGAAGCATGATCTGGAGATAGCGGGCTTAATTTTTTGTCAGCCTTAATAATACTGGTGTAAAAGATGTGGTTTACGTTGGCGCCCTTAGCAGCTTCGATGACATTTTTATGTTGCTTTACACGCCCATCAAGGGTACTGGAGGAAATCAATAGCAAGGTATCAACACCTTGCAGGGCATTTTCAATGGAGACATAATCGGTATAGTCTCCAATTCTTAGTTCTACACCTTTTGCTTTCAGTTCTGTTCCTCTTTGCTCACTGCGAACGAGTCCGGCGATGTTTGCATCGGGATCCTTCTTAAGCAGATAATTGATGGTTTGAGATCCTAATTCTCCGTTTGCTCCGGTTACAAGTATCATAAGTCTAATTTTTTAGTGTTTAAGTTCTGTTGGCTTCTCAGTGGAGTATCTTCCAGCCGGCGTGCCATTTATAATTATTTTTTATGGTGAGTTGCATCAGCAGAAGCTGCATGCGTTCAAGAGTTCCGCTCACCGTCAGATCGCCGGCAATTATTGGATTGAATCCTGCGGTCTCTACAAGTTCACTTACTGTTCTTAAGGCCTCATCGTCATCACCGGCAATAAAGGCATCGGTTTGTTTCCCATCGATGATTGGCTGCTCAAAATCAGCAGCGAAGGTTGTGTTAAAGGCTTTAATCACCTTAGAGTGAGGGAGCCACTCTTGCAATTCTTCAGCTGCACTGGTATCAGGCCTGGTTGTTAGCTTTTCGAAATCTTCATCTACCGGATTTGCTATACTGATCACTACTTTTTGAGTGGCAACATCTCTGATCTTGTCAGCCAGCTCTTTTTCGACTTCATGTGGGACAGCAAGAATAATAATGTCAGCTTCCCAGCTGGTTTCGTGAGGACAGCTCATGAAATGGGTATCAGCTTCAGGGTGTTTATCACGAATTTGTTGTGAAAGCTCACCTAATTGCTTTGGGTCTGAGTCAAATAGTAGGAGGCGATAGTTACCACCGGCAATGCTTTTTGCAATGGCAGAACCCATTGAGCCTCCGGCACCAAGAATGGCAACCGTTTGTTTGGTAATAGACATATTGGACTTTCGTTTACAATTGAATATTTATTTCAATGCAAACTTACCGGTCACTGGTCTTGAAACCATTGATATCTGTTAGGAAAAACTCTTGATATATATCAATGAATGTGCAAACAAAATTCGCTATCTGTTGAAAAGAGACAGATCAACGATTATAACTTCCACGTACTCTACTAAGTGTTTCCGGGCTAACTCCAATATAAGAGGCTATCAAATGTTGGGGAACCCTATTAAGGAAAGCTGGACTTTCAGCGATCAAGCGTTCATATTTTTCTTCCGCTGTAAGTCCCAGGGCATTTTCAACGCGACGCTGCAGAGCTACATAAGCATTCTGTACAATAATACGATGATAGCGTTCATAAGGGGGAATTTGTTCAAGAAGCATTTCATGATTCTTTCGGTCCAGTATTAGCAGTTCACTATCTTCAAGTACTTCGATATTTAAACGTGTGGGTTTGCCCGTAAAGAAACTTTGGAGATTGGCCATCCACCACCCTTCAAAAGCAAATCGAATCACATGTTTATTTCCAGACATATCTAATGAATAGGAGTACAGGGCCCCTTTTTCAACAAAAGCTAATTCTCTGCAAACATCCCCCTCCTGAAGTAAGAATTGCCTTTTGAGCATGCGCTTCGGGCGAAAACTATGTTTGCACAGATCCCATTCTTTGTCACTTAAAGTAACATGTTCCTGAAGGCTCTTTTTTAGCTGTTCATACATGAGAAAAGGCTTTAGCTTGTTGTGAAATCCAGTGATCAAAAATGTACACCGAATTGCAGTAAATAAAAAAGCGGATACCCTTTGAAAGAATATCCGCTTGGGGGATCAACAATAAATTGCTGTAATTAGCTTTGAACGAACTGAACGTTTAACTGCAATTTAACCTGGTCACCAACAACAACGTTTCCGGCTTCTGTTACAGCACTCCATGTAAGACCGAAGTCTTTGCGGTTGATAGATCCACTAATATCAAAACCGGCTTTGGTTTGGCCGTATGGATCAACAACAGTTCCGCCGTGAACCACATCCAAAAGTACCTTTTTGGTTACATCACGAATGGTCAGGTCACCGGTTACTTTATATTCTCCGTCTTTGATCTTTTCAAAATTCACTGATTCAAATTTCAGTTGGGGATATTCTTCTGCATTGAAGAAATCATCCGACTTCAGGTGCTGATCCCGGTCTTCATTGTTGGTCGATATGCTGTCGATGTCAGCGGTAAAGGTAGCTTTAGCCTTTTTGAAATCGTCACCATCGGTTTCAATCGTTCCGTCATAAGAACCGAAGCTTCCGGTGACAGTCGAAATAACCAGGTGTTTTACTTTGAATTGCACTTCAGAGTGAGTGGGATCAATTTTCCATAAAGTTTTTGTTGAAGTAGTCATGGTATTGGGGATTTGATGTTATTCATTTTGTTCAGGAATAACATAAGGGCATACCTAACCAACACCATTGATATAAGACAGGAATTAATCTTGATATATGTCAATAGAGTATCTAACAGAAGAACATTTTTCCGGCAAACAAAACTTTCATTTACCTTCTCTTTGTTCACTTAAGAAAAAGCATAAACTAAGTTTAATCATCAATAAAGTGTACTTAAAGGCAATAGAATGAATACTTTTGTTTTCTTCCGGGCGTACACTTACAAAAACCCGCTTTAATCTATTTTAGAGCGGGTTTATTTGTGTTTTTTAGCCAATTATTAGCTTTCGATTTGGTTAAAAGTTTTCACATATAAGGACTTTCTTCTTACATATTGGGTACAAAAAAGGGTACAATCGAAATTAATTTCATGTATGAAGAAGTTTTAGCTTTTAGATCGCTTGATTTAAGCTCATAAAATAAATCATGTAGTTCGAAAAACACCCTAAATCTGCGATTCAAATTAACATCACGGGAAGCCGGAGCTTAGCAACGAGGGTCGGATAACGAAGATCACGCAGCAAACTATTACTGTTCACTGTTATACTGCTAACTGATCACTGTTTTTCTACAATTCGTCTATAGCCAATTTGTAGGTGGGATCTTGAAGCACGTTTACGTCTATAATGGCGTCCGCGTTGTGGAGGAGCTTGCGGCAGTCTTTGCTGAGGTGTTTCAGGTGCACTGTTTTGCCTACTTTATTGTAGCGTTCGGTGATTTTATTGAGAGCTTCAATGGCTGACATATCTACCACGCGGCTTTCTTTAAAGTCTATGATTACGGTATCCGGGTCGTTCAGAATATCAAACTTAGAGTTGAAAACAGCGGTGGAGCCGAAAAAGAGTGGACCGTAAATTTCATAATGTTTGGCTCCATCGGCGTCAATCCGCTTGCGGGCACGAATTCTTTTGGCGTTATCCCAGGCAAATACGAGTGCGGCAATAATCACCCCGATAATAACAGCCAGCGCTAAGTTATGGAGCACAGCCGTAACTAAAGTCACCATCACCATTACAAAAATATCTGACACCGGCATGCGGTTGAACGTGCGCAAGCTGGCCCATTCAAAGGTTCCGATCGCAACCATAATCATCAGTCCTGTTAACGCGGCCATGGGCATCATCTCAATAAGCGGAGCGCCAAACATGATAAACACCAGAAGCATCACGGAGGCCACGATGCCCGAAATACGAGTCCGTGCACCGGATGAAATGTTAATCAGGCTTTGGCCAATCATCGCACAGCCACCCATTCCGGAGAAAAAGCCCGAAAGAATATTAGCTGTACCCTGAGCAATGGCTTCTTGATTTCCATTTCCACGGGTTTCGGTGATTTCATCAATAATATTAAGCGTTAACAGGCTCTCAATTAATCCTACGCCGGCAATAATGGCAGAATAGGGCAGAATCACCATTAATGCTTCCCAGGAAAAGGGAATTTGTGGGATGTGGAACGGAGGAAATCCGCCCTGAATGGAGGCGATGTCGCCAACGGTTCGTGTTTCAATCCCAAAGAAAACTACTACTCCAAAAACGGTTAAAATAGCAACCAGTGATGCGGGAACGGCTTTGGTAAGTTTTGGAAGTCCCCAAATTATAAACATGGTGAGCGCTACTAATCCAAGCAACACGTACATGGTTTGGCCGGTGAGCCACGAGCCGTCGGGTGCTTTAAATTGCGTTAACTGCGACATAAAAATGATGACCGCCAGTCCGTTAACAAATCCGAAAATTACGGGGTGAGGAACCAGGCGCATCAGCTTTCCTAACTTTAAGGAGCCGGCGGCAACCTGTATGATACCGGCTAAAATTACCGCTCCAAAAATATATTCCACCCCATGCGATTGTGCCAAAGAAACCAATACCACCGCAATGGCGCCGGTTGCGCCCGAAATCATGCCGGGACGTCCGCCAATTAAAGAGGTCACTAATCCCATCATAAATGCAGCGTACAAACCCGTAAGGGGAGAAAGTCCCGCAATAAGTGCAAAAGCTACGGCCTCGGGAATGAGCGCCATAGAAACCGTTAAACCGGATAAAATTTCTGTTTTATAATTTACTTCACCGTCAAGACCAAAGAGGTCTAAATATTTTTTCATAGAAACTATTCGTGGATACTGTGTAATTTACTGTAATAATGCTTTTTGTAGAGACGCTTCCGCAAAAAAGAAAGGCTTAATAGGGGAGGGCGCGACCGCGTTTCATTTTATTTTGAAGCTGGATAATATACGGATTTAAAGGCCGGAAAGGTACCCTTTATTCACAGTTTTATTTGAATGATGAATGCCGGAAGCCAATGCTGTAATCATTTTCTGGAAGCGTTTTTTTGGGTGATGCCCGTTATATGCGAATGATTGAAACAATAGAGCTGATGCGATTTTTGAAGAATCACGCTGTTCTGTTGTGAAGGAAAGCTGTCAGTTTTATTCAGTTTTGTTCTGATTTGTGCGAGCAAAATTATTGGAACTACAAAAATTACAGCTTTGATCAAATTGGCACAGAGTTTGAGGGTTGGTTTTGAAATCATTCAACCCAAAAAAATTTAGAATAATGCCTACATACGAGTACAAAAGAGAAGATGGAACTACTTTTGAAATCACCCAAAAAATGAGTGATGCTGCTTTAACGGAATGTCCGGAAACGGGACAAAAGGTGAGGCGCATTATTTCCGGTGGAAGCGGCGTAGTATATAAAGGCGACGGCTGGTATGTAACTGATTACAAAGACGGCGGGCGGAACACAGCATCTGCTAAGAGTAAAAACAATGCTTCTGACCAAGGCGAGGCCAAGCCGGAGACAACCTCAAAAAAGACTGAAACTGCAAATGCGCCGGCTGGGGAAGACGGCTAATTCCGGCTATATGAACTGACTGAAAGCCCCCTGCATTCTACTGATATTCAGCTTTTTTAAACAATTTTAATTTTTGAATTTGAAATAAGCTTAAATTGTTACTTATTTAGGTAAGTATATAAAAGTGTTAGTAAGAAATAAGCAGATAGCAGTGGGTAATTTTAAGATAAAATTTAAGGGTGAAATGAATGGAAGGGAACTGCATCCTGACACCATTGAAATGTCTGTACTTATTGCAAAACTACAGGAGGTAGAGCAGTTTCTGACCGGTTCTTTAACTAAACAAGAGCGCGGAGATATTGTAGCCAAAATTGAGGCTGGTTCACTGGTGTTTAATGCCGATGCTGAGCTTTTTAACAGTGACAAAAGCTTTATGGCTGATATTGTTACTCTGGGTGAAAGTGGTGATATAAATGATATTGATCCTAAGAGAGCAGAAGTGCTTGAGAAATGGCAAAATGAAAGCCATAAATTTGGACTAAAAACAAGTCTTTTTTCAAAAAACTGGAATCTTAGCTTTCAGATTACGGATCAAACCGAGTACAAAAGAACGCCACCGATAGTTTTAAAAAACCGCCTGCATGTTTTTGGTATTATTCATGATATGGGCGGAAAGCAAAATGTTAACATCCATATTGATACCAAAAAATACGGCAGTATTACCATTGGCTGTACAAAAAAGCAGATTAAAGGTAATGAGCATAAGCTATACTCAAAAGTAGGCGTTTTGATTGAAGCTCATCAGAACATGAAAACAGGGGAAATAACTAAAGCTCAACTATTGGAGTTTTTGCCTGAAAAAACCGCTGATTTTAAAAATGCTTTAAACGAATTTGAAGCTATATCAGGTGAGTTTTGGAAAGATGTAGATAACCCCGGAGAGTGGGTGCGAAACCTAAGAGATGACAAACATTCAATCGATATTAGTTGATACTTCAGTACTCATTGCTTTGTCAAACAGCCATTATAAAAGCCATGACGAAGCCAAAGGGATATTAGAGTATGCTCTGAAAAATAACATCTCGTTAAAGTTATCTTCTATTGTTGTATCTGAATTTACGGTGAAACAGTCGCTACATGAAATTCCTGAAGCGTTTTTGTTATTATTTGAGCCGTTAACTTTTAATCACGTACATGCAAATTTAGCAGGAGAATTAGGCAGTTTTAAACATAAAAGGGATGACGCTAACCGGGACTGCATTAAAGATGACCTTAAAATTATGGCTCAAGTAATTTTTGAAGAGATTGATGCATTTATGACCGGTGATTATAACGGCGTAAAGAAGTACTTCAAACCTATAATTGAAGAGTATAAGACTCCATGTAAAATCATGACAATCAATCGTGATCTTCAATATTACCTTGCTAATGATGATTCAGATCAAATTGACATTTTTAGTCAAGAATAAGATCTGTATGAAGTTGACCTTCCAAGCAAGCCCATCATTCGGCTCCGCATAAATTAGGTTGAGGAGTCTGAATCGAGGAAGCCGGGTGATGGGAGTTCGCAAGATGGTAACAAGGGAAAGCATCAGTAATTTCTTTACACGTTTTATTTATATGTAAAGAAAGTCGTCTTTTTTTTACATATACTGTTTGATGTGTAAAGAAAAAGTTAAAAGTTTATGATAAACGAACCTAAAGAATGGACATGGAGTCCACTCCCGCCAAATGTGCAGGTAGAAACTCCCGAGGTGCTGAAGAAAGCGTTGGAAGCTCAACAATATTTATCAGAGCTAAAAGGAGTATCTCATGCCATTCCTAATCAAGAAATTTTGCTTAATACGCTGCCTATTCAGGAGGCGAGGTCATCTTCTGAAATTGAAAACATTGTAACTACCAGTGATGCTTTGTACAAAGCGGATGTAGAAAACGCGCGAAGGATTGACCAGACCACGAAAGAAGTTCAGAGGTACGCGGTTGCTCTAAAAAAAGGGTTTGAACGCATTCAAAAAGAGGGACTTTTAAAAATTAATGATATCATTGCCATTCAGGAAATACTGGAAGATAACAATGCAGGTGTTCGTTCTTTACCAGGCACAAAATTATCAAATCCTGCCACAGGAGAAATCGTTTTTGTGCCTCCGCAACATAAGGATGTGATAGTAAAAGCTCTGAATAACTTAGAGCAGTATATAAATAATGATGCGCTTTCTGATGTTCATCCACTCATAAAGATGGCCATTATTCATGTTCAGTTTGAGAGTATTCATCCATTTTATGACGGTAATGGAAGAACAGGGCGAATTATAAATATGCTATATCTGGTTCAGAAAAAACTGTTAGATATTCCGGTGTTGTATCTGAGCCGATATATTGTGAAGAATAAGCCCCAATATTACGAGTTGCTACAGCGGGTAAGAACGCACGGTGACTGGGAGCGCTGGATTTTATATATGCTGGAAGGGGTGAGGCAGACATCCATTAGCACGATTGAAGATATCACGCAAATTCGGGAAGAGATGCTGCGAACAAAGCACCAAATTCGAAAGAAGTTCTCTTTTTATAGCCAAGACTTAATTAACCATATTTTCCGACATCCTTACACAAAAATTAATCATCTAAAAGAAGATCTGAGGATTAGCCGCCCTACGGCTACCAAGTATTTGGACGAACTATCGGAAGCAAATTTCTTAGAAAAGGTGAAGCAGGGCAGGAGTAACTATTTTATTAATAAAAACTTGTTAGAAATATTGATAGATAAGTAATAAATAATTTCCGTTCTACTTTATTACATGCGGCTATCCAGCTTTTTTATGAAGTGGCTTAGATCAAAAGCCTAAGAATAGGTTAACATGTGAAAACATCAATAAACTCTTTATACGTTTTATTTATATGCAAAGAAATCCGTCTTTTCTTTACATGTTTTGTTTGATGTGTAAAGTCAGAGTTGAAATGTTCATTGTTTCCAACTAACCCAAGAGCTTGTGTAGAAGAGCACTATCCATCCATCACCCCGTTTCTCATCAGTAGTATTATAATGCCCTCATTTGGGAAGCGGAATGATGGGTTCTATGCCCGCCAGGTTCCATCATTCGGCTCAGCATAAATTAGGTTGGGAAGTCTGAATCGAGAGAGCCGGGTGATGGAAATGCATTTCTTTCCGTAACTAAAACACAATAACCATTATATCGTAAATGGCGTGTGTCCAGGCGGCTACGCCGAAGCCGCGGGCTACGTAAATTCCGTTGAGGAGCAATCCAAATACAAAGCGATAAATGAAGGAGCTGAGCGTGAAGGCGTCTCCCATATTTCCTATGTAATGGACGGCTGAAAATAGCAGAGCGGAAAGCAAAATGGCAGCGGTAATGCCGGCCCATTTTTTGCCCATCAGCTTGGTAAAGATGAGCGTAAATAAGCTGACTAAAATCACCCTGAAAAACAGTTCCTCATACAGTCCGGCGCCTAATGAAAGTGCAATTTGCTGAAGCACCGGCAGGCTTTGGATGGGATCGCTTGCAAACATGGCAAAAATAGAAGTAACCAGTGTGCGGCTGATAAAGGCAACAATAACGGCGTAAAATATGGCTTCTAAAATAAGCATCGGAAAGTAAGAAAACTGAAGCGATTTCAGCCGATGCCGTTCTTTATAGATAATCACAAAGCCGAGTAGCAGTACCAGCAGAAGAGAAAAGGAAAGTGCATTTACACCTAAATACGTGAATAAGGTTTTCATCCACACATCTACGCTGATGCGAACAATAGCTTCGCCCGAGGGCTGGGTGATAATAATGAGGAACTCGTAAAGCAGAAAAAGAGGAACGCTGACCAGGAAGCTGTAAAGCAGATTGTCAGTGTCTTTTATGTACGTCTTTACGGGGTTGTTCATATTTCTTCGGTGTAGATGGTTACTGCCGGTTGGTTAGAATCATTCAGACCAAGTGTAAAATAGGCTTTTTGAGAAAGCTTTAGTCCGCTGCCGGTAATCCTGTCATTAATGCGTACGTAAATGCCGGCACCTGTTTCAGTGTTTTCGATGAAAATAATGCTTCCCATTGCAATGTTTGAGTGGGCTGCGGTGAGGTCATCCGGATTATGCAGCTCGCCGTTTGTGGTGGCTTCTCCGGCCTCCGACTCATTATACCGAGTGGTGGGAACCTGACCTAAATTCTGCAAATCGGCCTTTTGTAAATAAGGATTTCCGTAATTTTTTGAAGGCGGTAAGAGCACGGTAATTTCTTGTCCGGTTGTTAAGCGCTCGATGTTTAATTGCGGGTTGAGCTGATTAAATTCCTCGTCCGACATTCTGAACTTCTTCAGAAGAGCATTTTTGGTTTCTCTTCTTTGCACCTTGTAGGTAGAAAACACGCCTTGCGGAGAAGATGCTTCGGTGAACTGCCCGATGGAAGGAGCGGTGCGGGTTTTCTTTCTAACCACCAGCTTTTGCCCCACATTAATGGCTGAGCCGGATATGTTGTTCAGTTCTCGAAGCTGGCTCACCGTCATATTATGCTCTCTGGCTATTCCATAAAGTGTGTCGCCGCTTTTAACCAGATAATATTGGTTTTCGGGTCCGTCGGAAGTGCCAACCAGCGGTTCGGATGGCGTTGGCTGTGCCTGCACATCTTCGGGCTGATCGCTCTCATAATACACCAGTTTTTGTCCCAGCCCAATTTCATTTCCTGAGAGGTTGTTCCAGCGCTTGAGCTCGGCTATGGTAACATCCAGCTTTTTGGAAATTCCGTATAGCGTATCGCCTTGCTTAACGGTGTAGTTGGCTTTTTGCTGAGCCTGTATTTCCGGTGAAATAAAAAAGAGCAAGGAGGCCAGCAGTGCGCCTGCAAGAAGAATTTTTTGGATTGAATTCATAATTAATCGTCCAGTTCAATTTCAAGATTTAGTAATGCAGCTGACAGCTCAGATTTTGTGTGAGCATCATTTTGTGCTTCTGCAACGTTAATACCTTCTTTATAAGTATGCAGCGCTTTTTTGTTCTCGCCCAGCTGCACATATAATTTAGCCAGGTGATAATAAACGCCCACATATTCCGGGTCTGAATTCCGAATAGCTTCAAATAAAACCTTAGCCTTTATGGGTTGATCAATTTTCAGCATTTCTAAAGCAAGTGCAAACTTATAAAAAGAATCATTGGGATTCTGTTTTACAGCCCTTGCTAAAGAAGAAATTCGGGTACTCATGATGTAGCGTTTCGGAAGTTTTCTTCAATCTCTGAAATGGAGTCACCGCCAAATTTTTGTAAAAAGGCGTTGGCAATTATGGGCGCGATTACGCTTTCGGCAACCACAATGGCACGCGGAAGTGCGCATACATCAGAGCGCTCGTAGCGAGTTTCCGTTTCCATTTTGCTGTGCATATCTACGGTGCTAAGCGGATTTAACATGGTGGGAATGGGCTTCATCACCCCGCGAATAATAATGGGCATTCCGGTGCTCATTCCGCCTTCAATGCCGCCCATGCGGTTGGTTCTTCGCTTGAAAGAAGTGCCGTCGTGAGTAATTTCGTCGTGTACTTCGTGCCCGGGCTGATGTCCGGCCTGAAAGCCCAATCCAATTTCAACGCCTTTCATGGCTTGGGTTCCCATAATGGCTTGTGCCAGCTTTCCGTCCAGCTTTTCATCCCAGTGTACAAAGCTGCCTAAGCCAACGGGTACGCCGGTAATTATAATTTCGTAAATACCGCCCAGCGAAGATCCTTCTTTTCGCCTCACTTTAATTTCTTCTCTCATTTCGTGTGAAAGCGTTTCATCCAGGCAACGCACATCCGATTTGTCGGCGGCTTTATAAACGGCTTCGGCGCCTTTTTTAGCCAGAGGATCTGCGAGTTCGCGCACTTCATTCCAGTTCTCAAAACCCACTGAGCCGATGCGGAGTACGTGTCCGCCAATTTCAATTCCAAAGTGCTTTAAAAACTGACGAGCCACGCTGCAGCAGGCCACTCGCATAGCAGTTTCACGAGCACTGGAGCGCTCAATGACCGGACGAATGTCATCAAAATTATATTTTAGAGCTCCCACCAAATCGGCATGACCGGGGCGCGGAAGGGTGATTTTTTCAATTCCTTCAGCTTCTTCTTTTTTATTCATTACAACGGGCCAGCCGGCATCGTCTTTTTCAAAGGCGCGGTTGGGCATGCTCAGCGCAATGGGGCCGCCCATGGTTTTAGAAAACCGGAGTCCGGAGCTGATGGTGGCAAAATCTTTTTCAAAAGCCATGCGCCCTCCGCGGCCATAGCCCTGCTGGCGGCGTACTAAATGGGTGGCAATATCTTCTTCGGTAAGGGTGAGTCCTGCCGGAACGCCTTGAACAATACCGGTAA
Source organism: uncultured Balneola sp. (assembly GCA_964505215.1). GTDB lineage: Bacteria > Bacteroidota > Rhodothermia > Balneolales > Balneolaceae > Gracilimonas. The sequence continues at coordinate 100,122 of CAZDGU010000005.1, read as the reverse complement.
GTGAGGGTCCGTGAGATTCTCCGGCTGTGATGTATTTAATCATTCGTGTACTTGAAACGTTGAGTTTGTGAGATTTCTTCCGAGTGCGTTATAAATGTATAGCAGTTAGGCGCGGAAGTTTTGAAATTCTTATGCAGCTCAAAAATAAACATAGAATTGGTTTTAACATAGGAGGGCGGTATAAAATGAACGGCTCCCTGTAATTACTTTCTTTGTTTGATTGTTCTTCTGTGCTATGAAACTGCGTGTTGAGTGCATACCGCAAATATAATCAACATTATGAAAGGCACCGAAGTGTTTCTTTGTGCTTTTCTAAGCCTTTTCGGTGATTAATGTGGCCTAATCAAGCTGAGTTTTTATACTCAAACGGGTGATGCCGCCCAGGCTGGAAAACGAATTTCGGCTGAAGTCTATAACAATAGATTTCACCGTAAAACCAACGCCAAAAGCGATGCCGGCTAAGTCAAAGTCTTTTCCGGTTTTAGTTTGCTCGTGCAGGTAATGGTCGTAGCCGAGACGAAACGCTGCATTTTGGCCAAGTTTGGCTTCACCCCCAAAAATAACATGCCGTGCTATATTGTTAATAAGGTCGGGTTTTTCAGTTTCTCCGGCCGTGCGCACATCCCAATCGGTAAGTTTATTTAGGGTGAGGCTGAGCTGGAAAGGAAATGCTTCGGGTTTTTTGGTGATGCCGATGGAAACATCAAATGGAAGCGGCTCGTGGCGGTGGCGGTAGGCCGTTAGCTGTGTTCCCATATTTCGAAATGCAACGCCCGCACTGAAATGAGTTTCGGGGTTTTGATAAAAAAGCCCGCCTGAAACGGCCACAGCCGATGATTTATAGTTGAAATATGAGGAATAAATAAAATCGAGCCCGGCACCTGCGGTTAAAAGCGGGGTGATGGGAATGCTGTAAGCTCCCGTAAAAGCCAAGTCGTTAGCTTGAAAAGTGCTTAACTGATTTCCATGTTCGTCTAAGTGATCAAACTCTCCATATCCCACAAAGCGGATGGCGGCACCAACGGTTCCCAGCCTGCCGAAGGTGTAGGTTCCGCTGGTAAAGCCCATGTTGGCATCACCCAAAAAATTAATATACGAGGCGGAAATGGAGCCGGAAGATTTTGAGTTCAAATAAGCCGGATTTAGATGAAGCAGGCTGAAATCGGCATTATATAGTGCTACGTGGCTTCCGCCCAAAGCTGCAGAACGCGCCGTAGGCGAAACATCTAAAAAACGAAAAACGGTAGAGTTATTCGTTTGGGCAAGTCCGGTGTGGGCGAGAAAAACAAAAGTTAAACAAAGAAAGAATAGTCGCACTTTTAACTATTTATAAATCACAATTGGCAAAAATGTTTTGTAATATAATCAAATGCTTCGGTAATACGTCAAGAATATTAAACAAGAAATGATTTCTAATTTTCCAGGAGCGGCCGGCCTAAAACAACTTGGTCAATACGCTCAGCTTTTATATCAGGCTTTACGGTCATCAACAGAGCTTAATACCTATCGCAATAATCTGTTCCAAGAGTTTGTGAAGATAGGTTATGAGTCTATTCCTATTATATTTTTGGTAGGCATTTTTACGGGAGCGGTGCTCACCTTGCAAACGGCCTATCAGCTGGATACGGATATTTATCCCAGCACCATTATTGGTTCTATTGTGGCACAATCTATTGTGATTGAGCTGGCTGCGGTAATCAGTGCGCTGGTGCTGGCAGGGAAAGTAGGCGCGCGAATTTCTACCGAGCTTGGTACCATGCGCGTGAGCGAGCAAATTGACGCGCTCGAGTCTATGGGTTTTAACTCGGTTTCCTTTTTAGTAGTGCCGCGTATTTTAGCCGGACTGCTGATGTTTCCTATTCTTTATATAACAGCAGCGGTGTTTGGGATAATCGGTGGAATTTCTGCCGGAGCCTTAGATGGAATTTTGCCGGCCGCTGAGTTTTTAGAAGGCGCCCGCGCATTCTTTTTTGAATCAGATATTATTTTTGGGTTGATAAAATCGGTAGTATTTGGGTTTATAATAACCTCCATTTCTTGCTTTAAAGGCTATTTTGCGTTTGGAGGGGCCGAGGGTGTAGGGAATGCCACCACACAAGCAACGGTATTAAGTTGTATCTTTGTTCTTTTGGCTGATTTTGCTTTAGCCTCTATATTATTATAAGCTATGATTGAAATAAAAAACCTTACCAAAAGCTTTGGAAGTCACCTCGTTTGGGAAGACGTTTCTTTTGACATTGAAAACGGAAAAACGACCGCAATAATTGGGAAATCCGGTTGTGGTAAGTCTGTGTTAATGAAGCACCTGAATGGGTTGATGTATCCTGACAGCGGCCAGGTTTTGATAGACGATAAGTGCGTGTTTGAGCTCAGCTATTCCGAGTTGCGAATGGTGCGCCAGCGCTTTGGTATTTTATTCCAGGGCGGCGCATTGTTCGACTCCATCAGCACCTTTGAAAATGTTGCTTTTCCGCTGCGATATTTTACTGAACAAGGCGAGGAAGAAATCACACATAATGTAATGGAAGCCTTGAAAATGGTTAATCTGGAAAACTCCGGAGATAAATCAACCTCTGAGCTTTCGGGCGGTATGAGAAAGCGAGTAGGCTTGGCAAGAGCTATTATACTGAAGCCGGATTACTTATTGTATGACGAACCTACCTCGGGACTGGACCCGCGCACTTCCGAAGAAATTAATGAGCTGATTATAACCATGGCTGATAAACTGGAAATAACCTCAGTAGTAATTACTCACGATATGCACAGCGTGCTGGAAGTGGCTGAACATGTAGCATTTTTAGATAATCAAAAATTAAGCTGGTTTGGTAAAACAGAAGAACTGAAACACAGCGATAATGAAGAGTTGATTAAGTTTGTATCAGCAAGTGAATATCAAATTAACTAACAAATTGTAAAGGAGAATCTGTTTTGGCGAAAGTATCGAATGAACTTAAAATTGGAATAACAATTGTGGTAGCCATTTTGGTGGCCTTTGTAAGTTATCGCGTAATGAAGGACATTCCGTTATTCCGAAGCTCAACCGTTATTTATACCAAGTTTGATCAAGTACACGGCTTAATACCGGGAAATGTGGTAAATGTGAAAGGTTTCAAAATAGGCTCTGTCAAGCAAATGAAGCTGACAGCTACCGATTCTACTATAGTTACTCTGAACATTGAGGAAGGTTATCAAATACCTGAAGGTTCGGTTGCGCTGCTGAAATCGAGCGGGGTGCTTGGTGGCAAGTTTATAGAAATTCAAAAATCTGACTCTTCTGAGATGGTTCCTTATGGCGGATATATTACCGGTATTTTTGAGCAGGGTATTATGGATACTTTTGCTGAAGAAGGTGAAAAGCTCAGTAAAGATGTGTCGGCCTCCATCCAGGGCGTAGAAGAATTGGTAACCAGCCTCAATGAAACGCTGGATGATGAAAATAAAGAACACATTTCAGATATCATCAGCAACCTGAAAACAACTACCGGTTCATTAGACCAACTGATTCAAAAAAGAAAAGGCGACCTCGATATTATGATTGAGGAGGCAAAAAACACCATGCAGAATCTGGAAGGCCTGACCGGTGACAATAAAGAGAAGCTCACCGCATTAATAAACAGCCTGGAAGCAACCGGCGCCGAGCTGGAAACGCTGAGTAAGAGCCTTAATGAAACGTCATTCACTCTGAATGAAGTGCTTACCAAAATAAATGAAGGAGACGGAACACTGGGTAAAATGTTAAACGATCCGTCATTGTATCATAATATAGACAGCCTGGCCGTAAGCTTGAATGATTTGGTGAAAAAGATAAATGAAAACCCCGGCCGGTATTTGAAGCATATGCGTTTGGTAGAAATTTTTTAAACAGAAAAGCTATCTGCTGAATGTGCTTTCAATTTCTTGGGTATTCACTTATATTTCCAAGCTTACTGCTAAAGGTAAAAAACGCCTGAAGTAACAAAATTTCAATTTAATTTAATGTTTTTGTAGAGGTAACCGTTTATGGGTGTAATGGAAAGAATGAGAAACAGTACCGGAATTATCCTGTGGGTACTGATTGGATCTTTTGGTCTTTTATGGGTGTTGTCTGATGTGAACTTTTTTGACGCCATGCAGGCCGGGCCAAGTTCATTAGGAGCCGTAAATGGTGAGAAAATTTCCAATGAAGAATATCAAAGTCGCGTTCAGTACTATTCAAACGCATATAGCCAGCAAACCGGAAACTCGCTAACTCCGGAAATGCGTGCTTATTATGAAACCCAGGCTTGGGATGAATTAGTAAACTCTCGTTTGCTTACTCAAAAAATGGATGAGTTAGGCATTACCGTAACCGACCAGGAAGTGCTGGATATGGTTTATGGTGATAATCCTGCACCGGTTATTCGTCAGAATTTTACTCGCGAAGACGGAACTATAGATCGTGCCGCTGTACAGCAGGTACTTTCATCAAATGAATTCTCTCAGCAGGCTATTGCCTTAGAAATGCAGCTGCGTGAACAGCGCCGCCAGCAAAAGCTGAATAACTATATTTCTGCCGGTCTTCAGGTAACACAGGCCGAAGTAGAAGAAGCCTTCATCAAGAACAACAGCTTAGCTGACGTTAGCTACGTTCGCTTTCCATACAGTGAGGTTACAGAGCAGGAGCTCGACATCACAGAAAGTGAACTCAAAGATTTTTATAACAAAAATAAAGAGCAGTACAGCCGCGAAGAGAGCTACCGCATACGGTATGTAACTTTCAGTAAGCGTCCAACTAAGGAAGATACTTCACAAATTATAGAAGACCTTGAAGAGCTGAAGCAACCATTTGCTGAAGCTCAAAATGATTCTCTCTTTTTGGTTCGTCAGGGTTCATCTACTCCCTACCGGGATGCTTCGGTTACAGAAGAAGATATAAGAGATGAATACCGAGCAGTGCTTGACTTAAAAGTAGGTGAAGTTTCTGATGTTGTTTCTCTTCCCGGAGAAGTAGCTATTCTTAAGAAAACGGCTCAAAGTGGAAAAGAGGTTAAATTTCAGGTGATGAGTTATCCTATTCAGGCGTTACCCGCTACTGTTGATAATGCCAGCGAAATGGCCAGCGACTTTGAGTTCTTTGCATCTGAAGAAAGCAGCTTTGACAAGGAAGCAGAAACCCGAAATCTGGAAGTGAAAGAAGGGTTTGCCACTAAAGGAAATGATTTTATATCAGGCTTGGGAAGCAGTAAGCAGGTGATGAACTTTTTAGAGTCATCCAGAAAAGGTGATATTTCTGAAGTGATTGAGCTGAATTCTGACTTTGTGGTTTTAGAAGTAGCTGAAATCACTCCGGAAGGATATCGTCCATTCTCGGAAGTAAAAGCTCAGGTTGAAACCATGGTGAAAATTGAAAAAAGAAAGGAACTCACCGCACAAAAGATTCAAGATTTGCTGCAGCAAAACAGCAGCCTACAGGCTTTAGCAGATGCTGCCGACAAAGAAGTAGTTAACGAAGATAACCTTCGGGCAAATGCTACGGTACTGCCCGGTGCAGGACGTGAGCCTAAGATTATAGGTGCTGTTTTTGCCTTAGAAGAAGGACAAACCTCAGACGTATTGGTTGGCAACAGCGCAGCATTTGTGGTTAAAGTGAATAGCAAAACCAAAGCTGATATCGCTAATTTAACACCCGAAAAGCGCCAGCAAACCCGACAGCAGCTGGAGCAGCAGCGTATTCAGGCATTTACTTCAGTTTGGTTAGACCAATTACGCAAAGATGCCAAAATTGTAGATAACCGCAGCCGACTGCTACGTCAGTAAAGCTGTTTCAAGTTTACAAAGAGTATTATAGGGTGAGGAGTCAATTCTCACCCTTTTTTGTTTTATTTATATAAAGGATTAAAAAGCTAACTTCAGATATGACTACCGCTACCGTCACACATACCGATGAGCAATGGATGGAAAAAGCCCTCGCTCTGGCCGAAAAAGGGAAAGGCTATGTGGCTCCTAATCCTATGGTAGGTTGTGTTATTGTTTCGGAAGACGGAACGTTAATTGGGCAGGGATTTCATAAAAAGTATGGAGAAGCTCACGCCGAAGTAAACGCCGTACATTCTGTTGAGGACAAGAAAAAACTCAAAAATGCCACAGTATATGTAACACTTGAGCCATGTGCACATCAGGGCATAACGCCTTCTTGCGCTCACATGCTGGCCGAACTTCCTATTAAAAAAGTGGTGGCGGCTATGAAAGATCCCAACCCAAAAGTAAATGGGAAAGGCATGCTTCATTTGCGAAATAAAGGCATTGGAACAGAAGTGGGCGTTTTGGAAGAAAAAGCGGAAAAGCTGAATGAGTTTTTTATTCATCACCAGACTTTCGGGCGGCCTTTTATAACCTTAAAAATTGCCCAAACCGCTGATGGCTTTGTGGCGGCAGCTGATGGAGAGTCGCAGTGGATTAGCGGTAAGCAGTCCCGAAAGCTCGTACACCGGTGGCGCGCAGAATATGACGCGGTGATGGTGGGCAGAACCACGGCAATGGCCGACAATCCAAGCCTGACTGTTCGTCACGTAGCCGGCCGACAGCCGCAGCGCATTGTGCTGGACGGCCCGTATGAGTTGCCCAAAAATCTGAATTTGTTTTCTGACAAATTTGAGGAAAAAACCACCATCATCACCTGGAATAAAGAGGCTTCCAAAACAGATGCCGATCCCATGCTAAAGCTGATGAAGCAAAATTATTTCAGAGGACAGATTTTGCAGGTTTCAAAAACAGAAGGGCATGCAGATTTACGGCAGGCTTTTAAGCTGCTGGGCGAACAGGGCATTACTTCTGTATTGGTAGAAGGCGGCCGCCAGCTTTCTTCCGCTCTCATCCGAAATGGATTGGTAGATAAACTGGAGCTTTTTATTGCTCCAAAGCTGCTGGGAGCCGGAACGCGTTCACTCATTAATATTGGGGTGAATAAAATGAAAGAAATTGCAGAACTTAAAGACGTTTCCTGGACGCAAGTTGGAGACGATATGTTATTAACCGGATATTTTTAAAATTATGTTTACGGGAATTATTCAAGAAATAGGAACAGTCAAAGAAGTTAAATCTTTAAATGACGGCGGAAAGGAAATTCGCATTGCATGTTCCTTTGCGCATACATGCCACGTAGATGAAAGCATTGCGGTAAACGGCGTGTGCCTCACAGTTACCGCCTTTGACGAGCAAACCTTTAGCGCCCAGGCCGTAGAAGAAACGCTGCGTAAAACCAATACCGGCGCGCTTGAAGAAGGAAGTCACGTAAATCTGGAGCGTTCTCTAACCCTTCAAAAAGGAATTGAAGGACATTTAGTGCAAGGCCATGTAGATACCACCGGAATGCTGATTGAAATTGAAAAGGAAGAAACCGGATGGCTCCTCACCATAGAATATCCCGATGAATTTACGGATATGATTGTAGGGCGCGGCAGCATTACGATGGAAGGCATCAGTCTTACCATCGCGCGCGAAAATGATAATCACTTTACCGTGGCTATTATTCCATACACGTGGGAGCACACCAACCTTCACCACAAAAAAGTGGGTGACCGCGTAAATCTGGAGTTTGATATTATTGGCAAATATGTGGTGAAATACTTAGCAAAAATGGGCCGCGATTCGCTTTAAAAACCCTTTCGCATGAAAATAACTCGGGGAATTATATCTGTAACTATTATTGTGGCAAGCACGCTTGTCGGATTGCTGCTGGCAGAATTTAGCGTACGGCTGCTTTTCTCACAAAACCGAATGGTGACCTGGTTAGAAATGCATCCCCGGGGTTTTATGATGAATCAGGAAGGCGGTACGGCTTTTCAGGAATTTGGTGAGCGCCGTGCTGACTATCGTTTTACGAAGAACAGGTTTCGAGGTGAAGAAGTAAGAGTAAGCTCAAAGTACAAATCGCCCATCGCAAATCGGTTAATCGGTCTTTCGAAAATCTACATTAAGACTCATAATTACCCCCTAATACCGACCAAAACCACGGCCCGACTGGCTGGAGCCTCTTTCTAAGTTTTTAAGCACAGGAAGCTTCTGGAATAAGCTTTGAATTTGAGAGCTGTTCACGCTCAGGCGGAAAAAGTAATATTGGTTGTCGCCGAAGGGTTTAATTTCAAAAAATAAATCCCAGCACTCTAAATTACGCCTTAAGGAAAGCTTTGACGGCGTCAATTCTTTTTGGATGAAATCGTATCCTATTCGGGTAGAAACCTGCCATTTCGGTGTTAAATTAAAGCTGATATTGGTGGCATCTATGGTGGCACGCTTGGTAGGTTTTTGGCCAAATCTGTACCGCCAGCTGTAGCTGAAGTTCAGCGAAACGCTCCACGGAGAGCTGAAAGGCGGAACCGGCTCAAGCCCAAAGCGGGAATCAACAGGACTGAAAATAGACTGATCGTACGGATCATATCGGCGGCGATATTCGGGTGTAAAAACTTCAACCCCGTTGCCTCCGCGAAAAGAGGTACTTGCATTCAGAGAAAATGACTGAAGCTGAGCCAGTTTGTTTCCATCTTCAATAAAAAACCGATCAATTTCTCTGCCGGTAGAATCAAGCTGATAAAATGAGAAGCTTGCATTGGCGCTGAGGTTCAGCCCCGGCACGGCGTTAGAGCTTATGCGCGTTTGGAGATTACTCAAATTCAGGCTGTCGGCCGCAAAGTTGTAAGATGTACTAAGGGAGAGATTATCAATAAATCGGATATTTTTTTCTGAAACTTCTCCGGTACTGTCTCGCTTTACGAGCTTGGTTTCAAACACATTATTCAGCGAAAATGAGATAGACTGCTGTTCGCCTCTGCCCGGCGAAGGGATGATTTCATCTTCAAAAATAGAATATTTTTGAGTTCGCCCGGTAGAATCGGTTTGCACCGTTTTATAATATCCCCAGCGCTCGGAGCTGAAATCAGGGCGGTATGAAAATCCAATACTGGGCCGCAGCGTGTGCCGGAAACCTTCCAGCGCACCTATTTTTGCATTTGAAATTCCATACACGGTAGTGCTGAAATTTACTCCGGTATTAAAATCGCGGGCGGCATTAAAGCCATACAGTTTTTTGGTTTCAACCCGATTAGAATCTGCGTTAAAAGTTTTGCGAACCGAAGATGGATACCAATATTCATTTACGTTCACATTGGCCGATATATTTAAAAACTGACTGGGAATCAACTGCCCGATTTGGAGCCCGGCCGTTTGTTGAAAACCGGCTTGAATGTACTTTTCGTTACCGGTAGCTTCTTCATATAAATCCCGATCGGTAAGGGCTTCCAGAAAGGTGACGTTGGCGCTGTCGGCATCAATTGGGTCGTAACTGAACTGAGATTTCAGGGAGTTGTTATATTTTATGTTGATGCTTTCATACCACTTTTTAGTACCCGTTCCGGAGCTTGAGTTCTGGAAAGGAGAAAAAGTTCGCAGGCTGAAGTTGGCTGAAGGTCCACTCAGCCGTGTAGTGTAATTGGTGAAATTTTGCACCAGCTGTGCATTGGTGCCAAAGGTAAACAAGTTCTCGGGGTGATTGTAGTTATACGAGAGTTTTGAGTTAGAATTAGTAGAAGCCTGCTGGTTTAAATCATACGAGTTTTGCTTATAAAAGTCGGCCGTTCTCAAATTCACGTTGGCAGAAAGCGATGCGTAAGGAGAAATTCTTTGGCTGTGCTGAATTGCAATAGAGCGCTGAATTCGTTCGGTATAATTGGGGTCGGTAGGCTCAAGCCCACGCTCTTTAGAGTAACCGATACGCACCGAGCCGGAATACTGATCCGTATTACTGTATTGCGCCAGTCCGTTCAGATAAAACGTGCCCGAAGTATAAATATCTCCATCAACTTGTCCGGTTATATAATCGTTGAAATACTGAAACCAGCCCACATTTTGCAATCCCAACCCGCGCCCGCTTTTATCCTGAAAAGCATAGGTAGGAGTTAACAATCCCGACCTTTTCTTTTCGATATCTGTGGGTACATAACCAAAAGGAAAAATAAGCGGATACGGGATATCCAATACATACAGCCGCGCATTGCTGAAAAACAGTTCATCCTGATCAACCACTTTCATTTTCTCGGCTTGAATGTAGTAATACAAATATTCGGGCGGACAGGTTGAATAAATTCCATCTTTTATAAAAACCACATCTTCACTGACATTCTTAATTTTTGAACCGATTAAATGCCCTTCCGAAATTTTTACCTGAGCTTCCTCAAACTTTCCTTTATTGGTTTTATAGTTGAAGAGAATGCGGGTGCTTTTAATTTCGTCGGAATCACGTATCAGTACCGGGCGCGAAAGGGTGTCGCTTGGGGTGAGGGTGGTGGCCTCAACGGTATTTCTTTCAATATCCATGTTAATTTCACCTGCTTTAAGCTCGCCTGCAGTGTGCTTAACTGATGCCGAACCAAACAAAAAAGCTTTTTTGCCGCTTCGGAAATCAATAAGCAGCGAATCGGATGACTGAAACTGTACAGCATTATCGGGCACGGAGCCGGTGGGTGGTTTTGTAGGCGCAGCAGCCGGTGCTTGGGTGGTATCCCGAACTGTTGCCAAGCTGTCTATTTGTTGCGCAAAAAGTGGAGTCGTCATCAAAAAAAACAGACAAAAAACAGAAAGGTATTTGCCTGTGTATGTCTTAATGACGAAAAGCATGCAAGTGATTAATAGAGTTAAGAAAAAGACTGGAACGCAAGGCCGGCAGCTCCAAGTAAAGCGCTTTCGTTACCCAGCTCTTCGCCCACCAGTTCAAAACCTTCTTTATAAGGCTCCATCAGGTGCTTTTGGATGATTTGCCGAGCCGGTTCAAAAATCAGTTCTCCGGCTTTGGAAACACCGCCACCTACTACAAATTTGCGAATATCTAAGGTGTGAATATAGTTTATAATGGCATAACCGAGCCGCTGCCCGCTTTGGGCTAAAATGTTGATGGCTAACTCATTTCCTTCATTTGCGGCCAGGCTTAAATCAACCGGCTCCAACCGGCTAAAATCATCATTGAATTTTTTATAAAGCGGATTTTCGGGATGTTGAGCAATTCTTTTTGCAGCCATTGTGCTTAAAAAGCGCTGCCCCAGATAAGCCTCAATAGTTCCGGGCGTAACGCTGTTAGAAAGCGGTCCGTCATAATTTATAATTACATGGCCCAGCTCGCCGGCTAAGCCTCCGGGCCCTTTAAAAAGCTGGCGGTTTAAAATCACCCCGCCACCTACACCGGTGCCCAGCGTAATCATAATAAAGTCATTAAAAGTTTGCCCGGCACCAAAGTGCAGCGAGCCTAAAGCGGCAATATTGGCATCATTTTCAACTTTGCAGGCGTAGGAGGTGCGTTGGGAAAGTGCGTCTGCAACTTTAACCACCTTCCAGCCCGGTAAATTAGGCGGATAGCTGACGGTAGTTTGGTCTTTAGAAACCATGCCCGGCATGCCCATGCCAATACCAATTACATCATGATTTTCAGCCAAACTCAAAACGGTTTCAGCTATTCGGTCGAGAACGTGTTCCCGTCCCTTGTCAGCTTGAGTAGGAGTGCTTTTTTGTTCTACAATGCCGGTTTCTGAGTCAACTACGGCTGCCAGTATGTTAGTACCACCAAGATCTACACCAATGGCTTTCATTAGCTACTATTTAGGGGAGTTGCAATTTAATTTTCAGAAAAGATAACAGGCAAAGCGGCATCAACCAAACCAAACTGTTTATTTGCGCTTCACTTTATAGACGGTCTCTCCGGGCTTACGCATTCCATATTCTTCGCGAGCAATTTTTTCGAGAAGTGCAGGATCATTATCCAATTGATTTATTTTTGTTTGAAGTTCTTTTGAGTGTTCGTCCAGTTCTTGTGTTCGTTCATTCAGCTCCTGCTTTTGAGAATGTAAATCCCAGCGGGTTTTCAGGCTGTACGAGTCAATAAAAGCAAACCAGACTACAATAAAAGCGGCAAGCAAAAAGATGAGAAAAGATTTTTTCCACCGTAAAGGATTTAGGAGTTGTAGGTTCATGATTTTGCCTGTAGATTTCTGATATGTGCAAAAATACATTAATTTGGTAATTAAGTACAATCCGGCATTAATTTTTAAACCGGTAGCAGGTTCGGGAATTTAAGTAAAGTATCAGCTCCCATACGTTCAGGTTACAGCAGATGTGCGGGTATGATTAAAGAGCCGGATTTGTTACATAGAAAGGGGGCTTAAAAAATATTTTTGACATGAAGACACTATTTTGGGTACCGTTTATTTTCTTAATTGGGCTGATCTTTTCAGCCACCGGAAGCGTTTACAGCCAGTCTTCGGAGGAATGGATACAAGTTTATTTTAACATGCCGGGCGATCACTCCGTAGCCACACCCGGTAACGAAAGCAACAGCAGCTGGGATTTGATTGGAACGCTGGAGCAGCTTATCGACTCGGCCACAGCCAGTATAGATCTTAGCATTTATGATCTGGAAGATCCCAGAATTGCCCATGCGCTGGCCCGTGCCAAAAGGCGGGGCGTGCGCGTGCGTCTTGTAACCGACGACCATAACCGAACCGATGCCGGCGAATATGATCTGGCTATTTGGAAAATCCTGGCTACTGCAGGCATTACTTCCATTGATGACGACGGCGATATCTATAATGCAAAAGGGGAAATTATAGATAATGATTTGGTGAACAGCAGCTCAGATATGCACAACAAATTTGCTGTAATCGATTACTTAAGTCCCTCTCCGGATGATGATTATGTATGGACCGGTTCCACCAATTTAACCTTTACCGGCGCTTATAATACCAATCACGCCATAGTAGTTAAAGACTCGGAGCTGGCTGAAATTTACACCGAAGAATTTGAGCAAATGTGGGGCAGTGATGGAGAACTTCCGGATGCAAAGCGCGCCGTTTTTCACAAAGACAAAAAAGATGTGAGTCGGCATATCGTTGATGTGGGCGGAACCAGAGTGGAAGTTTATTTTGCGCCCGTCAATCGCGATCGTTCTAAGCCCAGCGTTAGCGAACGCCTGGTTCGGCTGTTGGAAGAAGAAGCTCAGCATGATATCAACTTTCAGGCTTTTGCCATCACGCCAACCATTCCTATCAGTCAGCAAATGTGGACGCAAACGGCCGATGGCCAAATTAAGCTGCGCGGAGCCATAGATCGAAGTTTTTACAGCCGATATGCCGCAGCCGGAGATATTTGGGGATCCGACTCTGCAATCACGGGGAACCGAATGATATTAGCAGCCAAAGAGCTTCGAAAGCTGCATCACAAAGTAATTTTAATAGATACAGAGCATCCCGATCCGGAAGATGTGGGAGTGACGGTAGCCGGTTCCTATAATTTCTCCAACAATGCCGAAATGAATAATGATGAAAACACGCTCATCATTTATTCGGATGAAATCACCAATCAGTTTTATCAGGATTTTATGGGAGTGATGAACCGCGCGCAGGGAATCACTTTCCCGCCCGCTCCACCGGTAGAAACGGATAAGTGGTACGAGGTCTATGCAATTAGTGATGGCAGCCGGTTTGAAATTGAAATAGCGCCCGGATTTGGCTACGGAGTACGCTTTTTAGGGCTTGATGTTCCCAGTATTTATGCCGGAGCAGATTCTGCTGAGTACCTTTCAGGAGCGGTTGCTGAGTATTTACAGAATATTTTAGAAGGCCGTAAAGTGCGCGTAAAAGGATTTTCGGGGAGTGAACCGGAAGCAAAATACAACGCATTTCAAGCCTATGTAGAACTGCAGTATGAAGATAGGGCGGTTAGTCTGAATAAAATACTGCTGGAAAAAGGATTTGCAACCACATCCGTTTATTACAAGCAAAATGAAGATTCAGTTTTAGCTTTTAAACAGTACGAGCAGTTAGCCAAAAGCGAAGGTGCCGGACTTTGGAAACATCCTCAAAAAATTAACACCAAAGTAGAACGGGCGCGCGAAGTAGATACCGGAAATCCGGCGAATGTGGTGTATCCCATCAACATTAATACTGCCGATGAGGCTATGCTGCAGCTGCTGCCGGGAATTGGCCCTGCCTACTCAAAGCGAATAGTGGCATACCGTATTAAAAATGGAAGTTTTACCAGCGTGGCAGAAATTACAAACATAAAAGGAATTGGCCCGAAAACGTTACAAAAATTACGCCCAATCATTACTATAGAGTAAATAAAGGCATAAAAAAACCCCATCCGAGTTCAATCGTATGGGGTTGGTCAAGAGAGATTCATTATGAAATTCTTAGTGTGTGAATCGGGAGGGGCTCGAACCCTCGACCCACGGCTTAAAAGGCCGTTGCTCTACCAACTGAGCTACCGATTCAGAAAAGAGATTCCAAAGATAAGGCATTTATCAATTAGAGTGCAAAGAAAAAATAAACTTTTTTATTAATTCTTTTTGCCTGACTTCAAAACTCGAACTAAATCAGTTTCAATCAGTTGATGTGGTTGTTCTTCAATGCGTCCGATTTCAAAACGACCTTTTAAAACCACAACAGTTGGAATATATTTTATTTTGAACTCATTTAAAAATGAAAGCGGTTCTAATTTCTTTCGGCCAACGCCAATGTATTTAATTTCAACTTTGGGATTGGCTGCTCGCTCAAGCGTTTTCATCAATCCGGGAATGTGTTTTGTTGATTCCCGGCACCAGCTGCCCATAAATACCCATAATGTGACAGAGTCGGTATAAGCTGAAAGGTAGCTCAAGGCTTCTTCATTGGGTTGATACCGATCCATGTAAATAGAGTAAACAGGATGGCGTTCTATGATTTCTTTTTTAGATGTTATTCCTAAAATATCAGCATTTTGTGCGTAGATTTGAGAGCAAGATCCGGCTCCCGTCAGCAATAAAACAATCAGTAAAAGAAACCTTGCAAGGTTCATAAGGAATTCTGTTTTTTGGATAGTATCTTCAGAAGGTATTACACAACCGATATTTTGGTCCGTTTTGATGTGAACAAAGTAGTGGTTCTGTACTATTTAATTTCGTTAAATAAACTTTTTAGATTTTATTATGGCAACTATTTTCACAAAAATTATAGCAGGCGAAATTCCAAGCTTCAAGATAGCCGAAGATGAAAAGCATTACGCATTTTTAGACATCAATCCATCTGCCGAAGGCCACACCTTATGTATTCCCAAAACAGAAGTGGATTATCTGTTTGATTTGGAGCCTGCCGACCTGAAGGAACTTACCGCCTTTGCCCAAAAAGTTGCAAAAGGAATGGATAAGGCACTAAAACCTCTGCGAACGGGTGTTATTGTAGAGGGACTGGAGGTGCCACATGCGCATATTCACCTCATTCCCGTTTATGAAGTAACACAGAATTTCAGACTGGGAAAACAAGTGGAGGTGAGCCAGGAACGAATGGAAGAATTGGCTGCATTAATTAGCGAAAAAGTAGAGTTATGAAAATTTTAATTGTGAACGGGCCTAACCTGAACTTGCTCGGAAAACGAAATCCCGGAGTGTATGGCAGTGGAAGTCTGCAAGAGCTGCAAGATTTTTTGAATGAATCCTATCCCGATCATGAACTCACTTTCTACCAAAACAATGTGGAGGGAGAGCTCATTAACTGCGTGCAGGCGGCTATGGAAGACGGTACCGAAGGCGTGGTCATTAATCCCGGCGGGTATTCACATACTTCCGTTGCTTTGCGAGATGCTCTGGAACCGCTGGGAATTCCCAAAGTAGAAGTCCATATTTCCAACATTCACGCCCGCGAAGCCTTTCGTGAAAAATCGGTAACGGGTGCAGTTATGGATGGCATTATTACCGGTTTTGGCCCAAACAGTTACGTGCTGGGCATCAAAGCCATCGAACAATTAGCTAAAGAGTCGGCTTGACCAAACTCAAAGAACTTTTCTCGGACACGCTGGTTTATGGCATCAGCAGCGTAGTGGCTCGGTTTATCGGCTATCTGCTGGTTCCGTTGCACACCGGGGTTTTCAGTGAATCCGAGTATGGCGTAATTACGCTGATTTTTGCTGCCATTGCGCTGTTCAACGTGCTGTTTACCATGGGGATGGAGTCGGCTTACATTCGTTATGCCAAAGACCGCGAAAAGGCCAAAGATATTTTTAAAACCGTACAGCTGTTTCTGCTGGCTACGGCCGGATTATTAGTTGTATTTATTTGGATGGCAGAACCGCTGCTGGCTCCGGCCATCGGGCTCGAAACCGGCGATCCTATTTTGTGGATTATGCTCGGTATTCTCTTCTTTGATACCATTGCCATTGTGCCTTTTGCTGAGCTTCGGCTGGTTCGTAAATCCGTGCTTTTTGCTGTTCTTAAAACCGGAAATGTGGTGGTAAATCTGGGGCTGAATTTTTACTTAATTCTGGGTTTGAATTATGGAATTGAAGCCGTTTTTATCAGTAATCTGGCCGCTTCACTGCTTACGGCTGTGGTTATTTGGGCACTCACTATTCCTATGTTTATGGGAAGCTGGAACACTGCGCTGCTTAAAAAGGCATTACTATTTGGACTGCCTTTCGTGCCGGCCGGTTTTGGCCATGCTATCAACGAGCTGGTAGATCGGTTTTTTCTGAAAGCTATGGACCAGTCGGCTATCAACGCAATTTATTCACCGGAACATACCGCCGATGATATTGTAGGCATTTATGGAGCCTGCTATAAGCTGGCCGTATTTATGCTGCTGATTGTGCAAATGTTTCGGATGGCCTGGCAGCCTTTCTTTATGCGGCAGTCGGATGAAGAGTCGGCTCCACAAACTTTTTCTCAAACCTTCACCCTTTTTAATGCCGCCGCCGCCATTGTGTTTTTAACGGTAGCTTTATTCGCAGAGCAAATCGTCTCCATTAAGGTGCCGATATTAGATTTTTATCTGGTGGACGAAAAATTCTGGGAAGGCTTAACCATTGTCCCCATCCTGCTATTAGCCTACTGGTTTCAGGGATGGTACATTAACTTTTCGGCGGGAATTTTTATTAGTGAAAACACCAAACGCCTTCCTCAAATTACGCTTATGGGAGCCGGAATTACCATCATAGCCAATATCATATTAATACCCATTTTAGGAATGATGGGCGCCGCCTTAGCCACGCTGAGCAGCTACGCCGTTATGGCCTTGCTGATGTACCATTACTCCGTAAAAGGATTCCACGTTCCTTATAAACTGCTCAACGGCTTTGGGGTGATTGGATTTGTTGCCGGTATTTATTATTCCCAACCTGTACTCACTTCCTTCGGGTTTTCTGATACGGCGGCTTCTTTCCTGCTGTTATTCACAGGTTTGGCAGGTGTTGGCCTCATAACCTATAGTTCTATTTCTGCTGAGCTGTAGAGTCGGTTTTCTTTGACTTGATTATCATCTGAAAAAGTGAGTTAATGGATGGGAGTAAAGAAGGAAAGCCGGGGTTCTTTTCTCTTTAACTCTGTTACTATTATTTTAAACCTTACAGTTATCGGAAAGTATTATGAGTATGCAGGAACGGGTAGGAATTTATGTTGATGCCGTAAATGTAACTATGAATGGCGGCTACGGGCTTCGGTATGATACCTTGCGGAAATTTGCCTGCCGTGGCGGTGGCGGAGCCTCTCGGCTAAACGTTTATTTATGTTATGATGCAAATCGCCTGCAAGAAGACCCCGAATACAAACAAAAAACACAACGCTTTTGTGAAATACTGCGTGATTTTGAATACAAGGTGATTCAGAAACCGGTTCAAACCTATACCAATCACGAAACCGGCGAAAAAGTCAGCAAATCTACAGTAGATATGGACATGGCGGTAGATATGTTGGTGCAAGCCGAGCATCTCGATAAAGTGGTTCTGTTGAGCAGCAGCGGAAGCTACGTAAGCGTTGTAAATGCCATTCAAAACAAAGGATGCCGCGTAGAATTAATCGGCTTTGATAATGTGTCTTCATCCCTCAAAAAGATGGTGGACTCCCACGTTTCGGGATATTTAATTCCCGGATTATTACCTATCGAGTCTCCCTACAGCTGGGGCGAAAATGGCTCACGCGTTCGTGGCGTATGTTACGATTTTAGCCAAGACGAAGGCTATGGCTTCCTGCGATTTTTAACCCGTAAAAACGACTGCCTCTGGATAACCGATTCCAGAGATGAGAACTCACCTTACAAAACAGTATTTGCCCACGTCTCAGAGTTTGAGGATGATTTTGATACGGGATATTTGCCCAGCCGCGAGCTCATTTTTGAATTTGATGTCACCGAAAATGAAAAAGGCCTGATTGCAGAAAACATCGTGCTGGTAAGTGCTCCATAGGTTGCAAACAGCGTTTCGTACATTTTGATTTACTCAATAGTTACGCTGTCGTCATCAAAGCCATCATTACTTTCTTTCCGATTGTTGTAGAAGCTGATTAGGTTTGAGGTGGCATAAATCAGCATAAAAAAGGCGATAAAGTAAGCCACGGAATCGGGATTCATTACAATAAGAAGAGCTATAATCAGCGTGATGATGCCTAAAATTGAGAGCTGAAGTGCAAAAAGCATCGCCAAGCCAAATAATCCTAAAAAGGAAGCAAAGGTGATGGGAATTAATTCGGGAAAAATGAAAATAAGTATCCCGGAAACCAGCGGCAGCGCCACCAGTGGAGATGGAAATTTGAACACCAAAAACATCAACCCGAGTGAAACCAAATAAGCCCCGGCAATGAGATACAGAAAGTTTGGAAAAATGAGCGTGAGCACGCCGGTGGCAAGCGTTAACAGCGCATTGATAATACTTCGCTGCCGCGATTTATGCTGAATATGAACCTGAAATTGATTAAACATGGTTTGGTCTGATTACTTGTTGCTGGTTTCGGGTTTATTTAATTCAAGTTTAGGGTGTATGAATCGAGATTATTTAGGATCTGTCCTTCCAGATTTTTGGATTTCTGAAGGTGTTGAACACAGCCCGGACGTTAATAATCTGCTCTTGCTCGTCAATAGTAAAATGGATCATATACGGGTATTTGTTTAATGGAAAGCAATGAGTATCGTCATAGCGATTTTGGTAGAATGGACTTTGCTCGAGTTCATGTAAACATTCGTTTAAAATCCCTCGAACCGTTCCACAAGTCCCGGTTCTTGTTCTTCATAATAATCAATGGCTTGTTGAATATCACGAATGGCTCTGGGATCCAGAACAGTATTAAAGGACATTTCTATGCTTTAGTTTTAAACGTAAATCGCTTGCGAGCTTCTTCCCAAGGTACCATATCCTCCGGCTTTGCTGTTCTTATACGCTCTCTTACAATAGCTTTATGCTCTTCGGGGATTTCCATTTTTTCGGAGGCAACTTCCAGCCCTAATTGTTCGATAAGTTCCAGCACAAAATCTACTTTTTGGTTGGGGACTCTGAGAGTGATTTCTTTCATAATATCCGGCTTTTAATGACTCAATGACGATAATAATAACGAATAAATGCGTTATTTGCAGTGAGCAGTTGTCAGATATCAGTTTACAGTGAATCGGTGTCCATGCTTAAATAAGGTTGACAAATTTGGTCCTCGTTGCTAAGCTCCGGCTTAGCAATGCAGTCCGCGAAGCTCCAGCTTCGCATGGCTTTTCTATTAAACCCAGCGGTTTACTTTGGTGAGATAGGTTTGGTAGGCCTGCCCGAATTTTTGTTTTAGGGCTTCTTCTTCCGGCTTTATTTGGAACTCCGTCATGTACCATATAAAAAGTGGCGGGACGGCCAAGGTGAATGTATTCCCCCAATAAAAGATGGCCGCGATTAGCACGAATAATAATCCCAAGTACATAGGATTTCGGGAGATTTGATACACACCGGTTTGTACAAAAGTGGAGGCATTATTTGGCTTGTGAGGGTTTACCGTTGTTGTGCTTCGTATAAAAAGCAGTACGCTAAGCACGCCTAAAAGAGCACCGATGGCCACAAAAAGGAGAGCAATATAGACTCGAAATTCAAACAGCAGCCAGCTATTGGTTGTTAGGTGTTGTATGGCCCACATCAACCCAAGGCAGAACAGAAAGGTGACAGCCGGAGGGATTTTCAGTTTTAAGTTTTCTATCATTACTTTGTAAATTTATCACTTAAAATAAACCGATTTTGGAGCTAATCATATAAAGTCCGCTAATAACCATAACGGCGAGTACGTATTTCCGGAAGGTTTGGGCTGTCATTGAGCTAAGCAGCTTTTTGCCGATCAGGTTTCCGGCAGTGGCTCCTAAACCCAGAATAATTCCAAATACCCATAAATCTCCATGTAAAGCGCCAAGGAATGAGTAAGTACCAATTTGTATCAATCCCATGAAAAATGAATTCGCCGTTTTGGTGGCAATCATTTCTTCTTTTAAAATTCCGGCGTTCAGATAAAACGGATTGAGAACGGGGCCTAAGCCTCCCACAATGGTAGAGACGGTAGCAACGCCAAAGCCCAGCGGCAGCCAGTATTTTTTCTTCATGACGAAGGTGCGTTCTTTTTTGCCCAGCCGATATTGAAATACCGTGCTCACTAAAAAGAGTCCAATAAGCACCTGAAACCACGAAGCATCTACTTTTGTGAATAACCGGCCGGCCAGCAGCACGCCCGCAATGGTAGAGGGCGCGTACCAGCGGACAATATCCCAGCGGATGTGTTTCCAAAAAATAATAAGGCGGGAAGGGCGGCCAATCAGGCTTCCAAGATTCAAAATTGGTGCTACGGTTTTGGCGCCAAAGAGCGCATTAACGGCAGGTATAAGCAACAGCGCACCGCCACCGCCGGCAATTGCGGAAATGATGTAGGTTGCCATTCCGACCAAAAAGAGGACCGCATATATCCACCAAGGTTCTGTAAAAATGAGTTCCATCAGTTTTTAAAAAAAATAAAAAGTGAACGCTTTTATTCAGAGTTTTGAAGAGGTACAGCCGGACTTAAATTCTATCCAGAGCCCTGCGGTCGGGTTCCTGAAGCTTTTGATAGGCGCTCATGCTCATCCCGGTAATTTCCTTGAACTGTCGCGATAAGTGCTGCAGGTTTTTATATCCCAGCCGATAGGCAATTTCACTGAAGTTTAAATCTTCATACATAACCAGCTCCTTGGCTTTTTCAATCTTTAGGCGAATAAAGTATTTTTCAATGGTGACTTCTTCCTGTTTGGAAAAAATTCGGGAAATAGAATCGTAGCTTCTGGAGAGTTTTTCAGCCAGAAAATGAGATAGTGAAACATTGGCTTCTTCAACCAGACCGGAGTCTATCCATTGAATAAGAGCCGTTTTCACATTTTCTGCCAAAATGGAATCTTCGGATTTAATCAGCCCAAAATTAAACCGCTCCAGTTCTTTTTCAATTTCTTTGAGTGTGGGATGAATTCCATTTCGAGAAACTTCAGCCCGACCCAATTGCACATGATGCACCTGCAGTCCGAGTGCGGTGAGAGCCGTTTCAATCACCATCTCGCAGCGATCGCACACCATATTTTTAATATGCAGCGTTATTTTTTCCATAACATCAAGATAAACACTTCCTAAAGAAACTACATTCGCAGGAATTTTTTAAAACGGGATGAATCAAGCCTCTAATTCCTTATCTGACCACACCGCCAGTTCATTTCCGCCCGGTTCTATGAAGTGAAAGCGCCGGCCGCCGGGAAAAGGGAAAATTGCTTTATTAACGCGACCTTCTGCTTCTTCTACTTTTTTTAAGGTGTTTTCTAAATTCCGGCTGTACAAAATAATGAGTGCACTTCCACTTTCGGCAGTTGCTGTGTTTTGGGATGAATAGAAACCGCCGTTTATGCCCTCGTTGGTGAAGTCGCAATAGTCGGGGCCATACTCCGTGAACTTCCACCCAAAAGCTTTGGTAAAAAATGTTTGGGTAGCTTTTAAATTGGTTGAGGGGAACTCTACATAATCAATTTTTTCGTGTTGGCTCATTGGTCTGCTCCATGATTAGGAGGTTTTGGGAAGCTGTTCTGATTTCATTTTGTGGCTTGAAATCTACCATAAAGTAACTTGAGCAATTTAAGCAATCAAGAAAATACGCAGAAAAAGGAGTTAGACCGGGTGTGATTTTATCACTTGTTGGGAAAAGTTTATCAAATCCTGTGGTTGCAGCTGCTTTGCTTTGAAGTCATGGCTTAATTGATTATTATAGACTCGTGAAAATTTCTACCGCATATCGATTTTTGGCCACTGTGCTCAGCCTGAGCATTTTGATAGGCATTTCTGTGCCGGCGGGTTTACATGCAATGTCTGATGATATATGCAAAAACCCGGCTCATGCAACAGCCGGACACGAAGGAGAACAGTGCCCAATGGATATGCCGGATCGGGATGCGGCTCCCACCCATCACAAAGCCCATGATTTTGGTTTTGCCTGCGCCTGCTCGGTAGATGAAGCTCCGCTTAAAACGCAGGTTCAAAACTTGCTTAAGATTAGTATTCCGGATCTGTCGTTAACCGGAGTGGCAGTTACGCTTCCCGGTTTAGAGCCTGAAGCATCACATGCAATTCGTACTATAGCTTCAAACGCTTACTCACCTCCCCCCATCTACCTCATGAACGAGGTTTTTATACTTTGATATTACGCAGCTAATCTGATTTAGCAGCTATTCTGCACATCTTGCAACAGCTGCCTAAATAATGGACTGCATACGTTTGAAAGGCCCAACATTCATTCATTCGTAAAAAAGCAGTCACCCAATTTATCAAAAAAGTATATCGGCCCGGCGAATATAGTGCCGTGATGCCATAAACCAACACGTATTTTATCACAAAGACATGCTAAATAAAACCATCCGGTTTTTTCTGGAAAATAAACTGATTGCCGTTCTTTTGGTGCTGCTGCTTAGCGGCTGGGGGTTAGCTACTGCACCTTTTAACTGGAATTTAGATTTTCTGCCCCGAGATTCAGTTCCGGTAGATGCCATTCCAAATTTAGGCGAAAACCAGCAAATTGTTTATACCGAGTGGCCGGGACAGTCGCCACAGGATGTGGAAGATCAAATCACCTATCCCCTAACCACGCAGCTGCTTACCGTTCCCGGAGTTCGGACGGTGCGGAGTACTTCTATGACGGGTTTGTCCAGCATTTATGTGATTTTTGAAGAAGATATTGAGTTTTACTGGAGCCGTTCCCGCATTCTGGAGAAACTAAACTCTTTGCCGGCCGGAACGCTGCCCGAATCGGTTCAACCCGCACTGGGCCCCGATGCCACGGCACTTGGGCAAGTGTATTGGTACACGCTGGAAGGGCGTGATAAAGATGGGGAACCGGCCGGTGGATGGGATCCGCAGGAGTTACGATCTATTCAGGATTTTTATGTGGGATATGCGCTTTCCGGGGCAGAAGGCGTGGCCGAAGTTTCTCCCATTGGCGGGTATGTGAAAGAATATCAGGTGGATGTAGATCCAAACAAAATGAAAGTGTATGGAGTTACGCTTTCGGACGTGTTTGAGGCGGTGCGAAACAGTAATGTGGAAACCGGAGCGCGTACGCTGGAATTAAATAATGCGGAATATCTGGTTCGGGGATTGGGATACGTAAAAAGTCTCGAAGATCTTGAATCAGCAGTTGTCAAAGTAGTAGATAATACCCCAATTCGCATTAAGGATGTGGCTTTTGTAACGATGGGACCGGCTCAGCGGCGTGGAGCGTTAGACAAAGCGGGAGCCGAGGCCGTTGGCGGTGTGGTAGTAGCCCGGCAGGGAGCCAATCCCCAGCAGGTAATTGACAATGTAAAAGAGAAAATTGCCGAGCTTTCGGCCGGTTTGCCGTCAAAAACCTTAGAAGATGGCACCGATTCAAAGGTTACCATTGTTCCGTTTTACGACCGCTCCGAGCTGATTTCAGAAACGTTAGGAACGCTGGAAGAGGCGCTCACTTTAGAAATTCTGATCACCATTATCGTAATCGTGATTATGGTGATGAACCTGCGCACCTCCATTCTGATTTCAACAATGCTGCCCCTTTCGGTTTTAATGAGCTTTATAGCCATGAAATATTTTGGGGTAGATGCCAATATTGTGGCGCTTTCAGGTATTGCCATTGCTATTGGTACCATCGTGGATATGGGCGTAATTCTCTCCGAAAACATGCTGCGCCATATGGAAGAGATGGAAGAAGGAGAATCGCTGCTCGAAGTTATTTACACCGCTACGGTAGAAGTGGCTTCGGCGGTTTTGACAGCAGTCACCACAACTATTGTAAGCTTCTTACCTGTTTTCACGATGATTGCCGCCGAGGGGAAACTGTTTAAGCCTTTGGCTTATACCAAAACCTTTGCGCTTATCGCCTCCATTATTGTGGCTATTACGCTCATTCCGCCCTTTGCGCACTGGGTGTTTGGGCTGGAGATCAAGAACAAAGCCATTAAGCTGGGTTGGAATGTGTTGTTAGTTTTGGGAGGAATAGCAGCTCTGTTTACCCTGCCGGGATGGGCGGGCATTTTGCTCATTGGTTTTGGGTTGATTAACGGAGCCGTCTATTTCTTGGGAGAAGGATATGAGCAGCGGGTGCCTCTGTTAAATAACGTGCTTTCGGTTGTGGTGGTTACCTGGCTGCTGACAACCTACTGGCTGCCGTTTGGCCCTTCGGTTTCCTTTTTAGGCAATCTGACTTTCATTGTTCTGCTAATCGGAGGCATTCTTTTCACGTTTTGGATGCTCATCAAATATTATACGCGCCTCATTAGCTGGTGTCTGGAATACAAAAAAACCTTTCTCGCTATTCCTGCCTTTTTCATGGTATTGGCTATGGTAATTTGGCTGGGCTTTGCCTCGGTATTTGGCTTTGTTGCCAACGGGTTTGATTCCATTGGGGTGAATGTCAGAACAACTTCAGTTTGGACGGCGGGCACGCACGCTTTTCCGGGATTAGGCGAAGAGTTTATGCCTGCACTGGATGAAGGAGCCTTCTTGCTGATGCCCACCACCATGCCGCACGCAGGAGTGGAAGAAGCCAAAGACGTGATGCGAAAAATTGATATGTCGGTGGCTTCTATACCGGAGGTGGAAACGGCAGTGGGTAAAATGGGGCGTACGGAATCGGCTCTGGATCCGGCACCTATTTCTATGTTTGAAAACGTGATTCTCTATAAATCGGAATATAAAACGGATGAAAACGGAAGAAGAGTCAGGTTCAAAACAGACGAAAACGGAGAGTTTGTGCGGGATGAAAATGGCGAAGTAATTCCTGATCCTGAGGGTGAATATTTCAGGCAATGGAGAGATAAAATAAAATCTCCGGATGATATTTGGGATGAAATTGTGAAAGCTTCTCGCATTCCCGGAACTACTTCGGCTCCTAAATTACAGCCTATTCAAACCCGATTGGTGATGTTGCAGTCGGGCATGCGAGCTCCTATGGGCATAAAAGTGAAAGGCACCGATTTACAGCAAATTGAAGATTTTGGCTTGAAACTGGAAACTATACTTAAGGAAGTGCCCGGCGTGAAAGCTTCTTCGGTTTTTGCAGAACGTATTGTAGGAAAGCCCTATCTGGAAATTGACTGGAACCGGGAAGAATTAGCCCGCTACGGCTTGTCGATGCGGGATGTGCAGCAGTTTGTGACGGCCGGAATTGGAGGAATGCCCGTTTCAACTTCGGTAGAAGGACGGGAGCGCTATAACATTCGGGTTCGTTTTGCCCGCGAGCTGCGCGGCGATCCGGAGTCGCTGGCAGAGCTGCTGGTACCCACTCAAACCGGGACTCAAATTCCTCTAAAACAGCTGGCCGAGATTAAATATCGCCAGGGTCCGCAGGCCATTAAAAGCGAAGATACTTTTTTAGTGGGATATGTGATATTTGATAAAAATGACGGCTATGCCGAGGTGGAAGTGGTAGAGCAGACCGGACAAATTATTCAGGATCGAATTGATGCAGGCAGCCTTGCAGTTCCGGCCGGAATTAACTTTGAGTTTGCCGGAAATTATGAAAACCAGGTG
This sequence comes from uncultured Balneola sp., assembly GCA_964505215.1. Lineage (GTDB taxonomy): Bacteria > Bacteroidota > Rhodothermia > Balneolales > Balneolaceae > Gracilimonas. The sequence continues at coordinate 74,307 of CAZDGU010000005.1, read as the reverse complement.
CGTGCAGAGGAGCGGCTAAGCATTATTCTGCCCGTTGCGCTGATACTGATTTTCCTGATTATGTATTTCCAGTTCCGCTCGGCAGCTACTACCGCTATGATATTCAGCAGTATTTTTGTGGCTTGGGCCGGCGGCTTTTTACTGGTGTGGTTATACGGACAGGGCTGGTTTTTAAACATAGATCTGTTTGGGCAGAATTTGAGAGATGTTTTCCAGATGGGAACGGTAAACCTGAGCGTAGCCGTATGGGTGGGCTTTATTGCCTTATTCGGAATTGCAGCCGATGGCGGCGTGGTGATGGCCACTTATCTGGATCAGCTTTACAACCGCAAAAAGCCCACTACCGTGGCCGAGCTGAAAGAAGCGGTAATAGAAGCCGGTACTCGCCGAATTCGTCCTACGCTTATGACTACCGCCACCACCATTTTAGCGCTGCTTCCCGTGCTCACCTCCACCGGGCGAGGAGCCGACATTATGGTTCCCATGGCCATTCCAAGCGTGGGCGGCATGCTGCTTCAGGTTATCACGCTATTTGTGGTGCCGGTGCTTTACTTCATGTGGAAGGAATTTAAACTGACAAGAACATCAAACACAGAATCATAGAATGACACCTACTCAACTCAAAAAACTTGGTAACCATGTATCCAAATGGATGCACCTTCCGGCAATGTTGCTAGTGGCAGCGTTCATTTTTATACCGGGCAAGCTTGCTGCCCAAAGTATGGAAGACTATCAGCAGATGGCCGCCGAACGAAATCCGGAAATCAGAGCTGCCTTTCAGCAATATTTAGCCGGTTTGGAAGAAAGTCCACAGGTTGGAGTGTTGCCCGATCCGGAGATTGCGTTTGGATATTTCATCACCCCAAAACCCCAGAAAGTGCGGATTTCTTTAACGCAAATGTTCCCTTGGTTCGGTTCGCTTTCAGACCAAAAAAACATTGCTGAAAATAACGCAAAAGCCAAATTTCAGGCTTTTCAGGAAGCTCGTAATCAGCTGTTTTATGAGGTGGAATATACGCTGATGGAATTGTATGAGCTGGAGCGTAGTATAGAAATAGCGGCCGAGAATCTGGATATCCTGAACTCACTGGTAGAAATAAGCCTGCGCCGTTACGAAACCGCACAGGCTTCGCAGGTAGATGTGCTGCGTGCCCAAATTGAGCAGGAAGACTTGAAAACTCAAATAGAGCTTTTGAAAGACAATCGCGGCGTGCTCATTCAGAGAGTAAATGAATTGCTGAACAGAGAAAGTACGGCAAAGGTTGTGCTGCCGGATACGCTGAATCCCGATACTTCCATCGAAGCCGGTGAAATTTTAAACGACCAGATAGCGCGGAGAAATCCAACCTTAAATCGTCTCAGGTATCAGGAAGATGCAGCACGGAATATGAAAACACTTGCCGCCAAAGAGGGCAGGCCCTCTTTTGGTTTGGGGGTTGATTATGATATTGCTGCCAAAAGCCCCGGCATGGCGGGAAGTGGTAAAAACGGCATTATGGCCCGGGCCAGCTTTCGAATTCCAATATTCCGAAAAAAATACAATGCTAAAGTAAATCAGGCCGAATTCAATATTCAATCGGTGCAGTCACAAATCATCAGCCAAAAAAATGCGCTGGAAACAGATTTGGATGCCTCCCTGCGCGATTATTACGACGCGCGCCGCCGATTTAACCTGTATGACCAAATGCAAATTCAGCGGGTAAACCAGGCACTTACCATTATGATGCAAAAATATGCCACCGACTACTCAGATTTTGAAGAGTTATTGCGCATGCAGCGCAAGCTGTTAGACTATCAGTTAAGCCGAGTTCAGGCCCTGACAGATATGCAAAGCACCGCCGCTTATATTCATTATTTAAGCGGAGCATACAATATTACACCCAACGAAATGAATCTAAATTGAACCATCTTATGAACATGAAGAAAATAGCACTTTATACCGGAATTTTATTAGGCGGGCTGCTGCTGGGATACCTCTTTTTTGGCGGAGCACCGGAACCTCAAACCATAAATGAGCATATTGCAGAAACTCACACCGATGAGGAAGGAAGTGTAATTTACACGTGCAGTATGCACCCGCAAGTACGCGAAAATGAGCCGGGAAACTGCCCCATTTGCGGCATGGAGCTGATTCCGGCTGAGTCGGACGCATCGGCCGCTGAAGAAAACGATTACACCCTCAGCATGACTCATGCAGCCGTAAAACTGGCCGAAATTCAAACCACGCCTGTGCGTTACGAGAAGGCCGTTCATTCATTCACGCTGCCCGGAAAAGTGGCTGAAAACAGAAACAATGTCTCAAGCGTAACGGCGCATTTCCCCGCCCGCATTCGCAATTTATATGTTGATTATGAGGGGCAATATGTACGTAAGGGCCAAAAGCTGGCATCGGTATATTCTCCCGAACTTGTTGCGGCCCAGCAAGAGCTGCTGGAAACCATGAAGTACAAAAATCAGAACCCAAAGCTGTATAAGGCGGCCCGCCAAAAGCTTCGCCTGTGGGAGTTTCCCGAAACAACCATCAGCCGGATAGAAGAAAGCGGTGAAGTAATGAAGGAGCTCGATTTTTATTCTCCCGTAAACGGCTATGTATCTAAAGTAGCTATTTCGCGAGAAGACCACGTAACGAAGGGAAGTTTAATGTATCGTGTAGCAAACCTGTCTTCTGTTTGGGTTGATTTTCAGGCGTATGAGTCTAATATAGCTTCCATCAAAAAAGGAGATCATATTCAGTTTGTGGTAGAAGCCTATCCGGGTAAGAAGTTTGAGTCAACGGTTATATATGTAGATCCATTTCTGAATGACGATTCCCGTTCGGTAACCATCCGTGCGAGAGTAGAAAATGAAGAAGCGAGTTTAAAGCCGGGCATGCTTGCAAAAGCCAATGTTGAGTCTTCCGTTTCAGATAAAAATGCACTTTTGATACCAAGGTCTGCCGTTATGTGGACGGGAAAGCGCTCCATTGTTTATGTTCAAATAGAGGGAGCAGAAACCCCAACATTTGAAGCCCGGGAAGTTGTGCTCGGTCCGCGTGCGGGAGCTTATTATGTGGTTGAATCGGGTTTGCAAGCCGGGGAGCAGGTAGTAAGTAACGGCACGTTTAAACTTGACAGTGCGGCTCAGCTTAACGACAAGCTCAGCATGATGAACCGTGAACCGGGCACCGGCGCCAACCAAACCGGACATGAAGGCCATACAATGGAGGGAGAAGCTAATCATGAATCTTCTTCTGCCGGGCATGAGGAAGATCACAGCAATCATTAATCTATGGTAAATCATAGAGAAGTTATCCTAAAATTTTTAATCTATAGCTGCTAAGTGTATATAAATCAAATTGTTCATAAAATGACCACATTCTATTTCTCGCAGAGTCTCGCGGATGAATTGCTGATTTTCGCAGCGCCTCAGCGAAACACTGCGCCAAACTCTGCGGAACTTTGCGTGAAACCAAAAACCAAACTAAGTTTCGGGGTAACCTCTTTGAATAATACTCTTACAAACCTTGTCAAAAACAGGTAAGAAACCAAAACAAACAGACTTAAATGCCAAATCAATTTTAAACTAACTCAGAGATTATGGAAGCATTATTAGTCCCAGAATGGGCACCCAACATTCATCCGTTATTGGTGCATTTTCCAATAGCTATTTTAATCATAGCGGCGCTGGGCAGTCTATTATCCTTTTTTGTACCGGACAGGTGGTGGGATGAGCAAAAAAATACCGTCTTATATGTGATCGGTTCCTTATCGGCCGTGTGGGTGTATTTTACCGGTCAGGAAGCAGCAGATTCCGTATTTCTTGAAGCCGAAGCGCAATCAGTATTAAGCAGCCATGCTGATTGGGCCCTTTGGTTAGTTTGGTTTTTTGCGCTGTATGCACTGCTCAGATTGGTATTTCACCGATTGCATCTTTTTGAGAACATGAGCTTTAAACTCATTGCCTTTATAACCGTATTACCCGGCTTATTTTTTCTTTTTGAGACGGCGGAATATGGCGGAAAAATGGTATTTGGCCATGGAGTTGGCACCGGGCAGCTTATACAGCAAGAAAGTGAGGGAAGTACTGAGTCAGATTCCACAGCCATTGAGTATTCTTTCTCGTTTAGTGAAAAACCAAATGGTGACTGGACTTGGGAAATTACCGCCACCTCAGTTAGCGACTTAATTTCAAACTTTAATTGGATAGAAGGAACGGTAAATCAGCTCAAGCCAAAGGTGTTGCAGGGGGCTGATGCCGCCTTAGCATTACAGGCGCCCGGAACCCCTAACTTTTTTGTTACCCAACAAAGCTATCAAAATGTGCAGGTAGATTATTATTTGAACTTATCTGAGTTTAGCGGAGAAATTATATTAGCTCATCACGTGATAGACAGTAAAAACTACGATTTTGTTTCTCTGAATTCGAATGGTGATATTCGTCAGGGAAGAATGGAAAAGGATAAAACCATCCTTTTTGAGGAAGGAACTTTTGAGGTGGTTGGGGAGCTTTTTGTACGAGTAGTAGCAGATGGAACGCATTTCCGCGGTTATGTAAATAAGGAGATGATAGTTCACGGCCACGGTGATGCTCCTAAAGCCGGCTCCGTTGGGCTTAAGCTAAGCGGAAGCGGTACAGTTTTAATTTCAGGTATAGAACTGAATCAACTTAACTAAATCAAACAGCATGAATACCATCCTTAAAGCACTTTTTATATTGTTAGCCGCAACCGGTTCTTTAGCGGCTCAAAATGCCACTTCAGAACAGCAGGCTGCTGATGCGCTTCAAAGTTTTAAACAGGCCATTGTAGATAACGACACAGAAAAGGCCGGCCATTACTTGCATGAGGAAGCCTTCATATTAGAAGGCTCGGCAAAGGAGACAAAAGAGGAGTATATGTCCCATCATTTTGAAGCGGACGGTAATTTTTTAAAAAATCTTACAGAAACAGTACGTGATAAAACGATAAAAGTAAACGGAAACACAGCCTGGATAAGCACGGTTAGTAATCTTAAAGGCGCGTATTCAGGCCGCCCCATAGATCTTACTTCTTTAGAGTTAGCTGTTCTAAAAAAAGAAGCCGGGCAATGGAAAATAATGGCCATTCACTGGTCATCTAACTAAACGTGAAGCAGATTCATAAATTTTAATCAGCAAGAAAAGAGATAGCCATGGAACACAGTCACAATCACAATTCGGAGCATGAAAATCACGATCATAAAGAACATTCACACCACGAACATCATGAGATGATGGTCCAGGATTTTAAGTGGAGGTTCTGGTGGGTGTTAGGATTTACAATTCCCATTTTAGCCCTCTCGCCAATGATTCAGTACTTTTTGGGGGTTGATTGGAGATTTAGCGGCGATACCTGGATTCTTGCCGCCCTTTCTACCTTTGTATATTTCTTTGGCGGCTGGCCATTTTTAACCGGATTGGTAGATGAACTGAAGAAAAAGCAGCCCGGAATGATGACGCTGATCGGGCTTGCTATTTCCATTGCTTACATCTACAGCACGTTCGTAGTATTTGGTTTTAAAGGAGATCTGCTCTATTGGGAGCTGGCCACATTGGTGGGCGTAATGCTGCTGGGGCACTGGGTTGAAATGCGATCGGTGATGAGTGCATCTGCCGCTTTAGAAGAGCTGGCTGAACTGCTTCCCGGTGAGGCTCATCGCATAAATGAAGATGGCTCAACCGAAGACGTTCCGGTAGATGAGCTGCAAAAAGGAGATAAAGTACTCATCAGGCCGGGCGAGAAAATTCCGGCCGACGGAAAAGTTGTTAAAGGAGAAAGCAGCGTTAACGAAGCCATGCTTACCGGCGAATCTAAACCCGTCAGCAAAAAAGACGGCGATGAAGTAATTGGCGGCTCGGTGAATGAAAAAGGTTCACTCACCATAGAAATATCGAAAACCGGAGACGATTCCTTTTTATCTCAGGTAGTGAGCCTGGTTCGGGAAGCTCAGGAAAGTAAATCGCGAACGCAAAACCTTGCAGACAGAGCGGCTTTTTGGTTAACCATTGTGGCCATAACCGCCGGACTTATCACTTTCGGGATTTGGATATCCCTTACCGGACAGGAATTCGGTTTTGCCATGAACCGCACGGTAGCCGTGATGGTAATTACGTGTCCGCACGCACTTGGTTTGGCTATTCCATTAGTGGTTTCGATGTCGACCAGTATTGCGGCCTCAAACGGATTTTTAATACGCGACAGAGCCTCATTTGAACAAGCCAGAAACTTAGATTCCGTAATTTTTGATAAAACGGGCACGCTGACGGAAGGCACCTTTACAGTAACCGATATTCTGAACTTTGGCGATCAATATTCGGATGAGGAAATACTGAAATATGCCGCATCGCTGGAGGCAAACTCGGAACATCCGCTGGCCAAAGGAATTCTGGAAAAAGCGGAGGAAACGTTTGAAATTGAAGAATTTAATTCCATTACCGGAAAAGGAATTGAAGGAAAAGTAAACGGAAAATCAATGAAAGTAGTAAGTCCGGGCTATATCCGCGAGCAAGAAATAAGCTATCCCGAAAGCGAGGTTGAAGAAATATCATCGCAGGGGAAAACGGTAGTTTTTGTAATCTTAGAAAACGAGCTTGTTGGAGCCATAGCATTGGGAGATCAAATCAGAGAATCTTCCAAAAACGCCATAGACGCACTGCACGAAATGGGCATAGAATGCATTATGCTAACCGGCGATAATAAGCAGACGGCCGAATATGTAGCCAAAGAGCTGGGCATTGATCAGGTATTTGCCGAAGTGCTGCCCGATGAAAAAGCAGACAAGGTAAAAGAAGTGCAAAGTCAGGGAAAACTGGTTGCCATGACGGGAGACGGAGTGAACGATGCGCCCGCTTTGGCCCAGGCTAATGTAGGTATTGCCATTGGCGCCGGCTCTGATGTGGCGGTAGAAACCGGAGATATTGTACTGGTGAAAAACAATCCGCAAGACGTAACCGCACTCATTAAATTATCTAAAGCTACCTATAAAAAAATGGTTCAGAATTTATGGTGGGCTTCCGGATATAACATTGGAGCCATTCCGCTGGCCGCCGGTGCGCTCTATACCTGGGGCATTATTTTAAGCCCGGCAGTTGGTGCTATTTTAATGTCGCTTAGTACGGTAATTGTTGCTATTAATGCCCGTTTATTAAAATTGGAATAAGAAAAAACACTATGTCTATAATTACTCAATCAGCTATAACCTGTCCGGATTGTGGATTTCAGAAAATGGAGGAAATGCCCACAAATTCCTGTCAGTACTTTTGGCTATGTCCCGATTGTGAAAACATCATCAAGCCAAAAAGCGGGGACTGCTGTGTCTTTTGTTCCTACGGAGACGTTGCCTGCCCGCCTGTTCAAGAGGACAATTCTTGCTGCCAATAAAACTGAATTGGCATACCTTTAGGTAAATTATTTCTTCATAACCCGGTCATTTTGTTATACCGGCCTCACAAAATCTTTATAGTTCTTTTGTTTACTTTCTGTTAATCACCAAATGGCGGCGTATATCATGATACCTTTTGATGTTATAAAAGCAACCGGTGAAAGAGAGGCTTTTGACCTGTCTAAGCTTAAAGGCTCGCTGGGCAATGCCGGTGCACAACCGGATATCATACATTCTGTGATCAACGACCTTGAGGAGAAGGGATTGTTTGCAGACGGTATGTCAACGAAAAAAATATATCGTGAAGCTTATCGGTTGCTGAAACAAAAGTCGGCCCGGATTGCCGGACGGTATAAGTTAAAAGAAGCTCTTCTCGACCTTGGCCCCTCCGGCTATCCTTTTGAGATTTTTATTTCAGAACTATTTCGCAAACTCGGTTATAAAACACAAGTTGGGCGAGTGATTATGGGAGAATGTGTGTCTCATGAGGTAGATGTTATTGCCACAAAAGATAATGAGCATCTGATCATGGAGTGCAAATTTCATAACCGCCAAAATCACAGTTGTAATGTAACCATCCCATTGTATGTGAGATCGCGATTTGTAGATATCAAACATGCATACCTCCAACAATCAGAATTTAAACACAAAGATTATACCGGTTGGGTTGTCACAAACACCCGCTTTACCACCGATGCCATAGAATACTCTGATTGTATTGGGTTGAAATTGCTTAGCTGGAGCTACCCAAAGCATAATGGATTGAAAGACCTGATTGCCAGGGCCGGCCTTCATCCTGTAACATGCCTGTCAGAAATTGATAAAACTGAAAAACGACTTTTGTTGAAGAATGATGTAGTACTTGCAAAACAGATTTGTGAGGATATAAACAGACTGCTAAAGCTTGGGATCAAAAGAGACCGTGCCGAACTCATTCATAAGGAAGCCATAGAAATTTGCAACAATAATATGGGGTGATTATGAGCAAGCCTGTTAAAATTCATTTTTTAGGTGCTTCAGGAACGGTTACCGGTTCCAAATACCTTGTGGAAACACCCGGTAAAAAAATCCTGATTGATTGTGGCTTGTTTCAAGGGGTGAAGAAACTACGGGAATTAAACTGGCAGCAGCTTCCGGTGCCAGCCTCTTCCATCGATCAGGTGCTGCTGACTCATGGGCATCTTGACCACTGCGGCTTTTTGCCAAGGCTTGTAAAAATGGGCTTTAAAGGAACAATATTTGGAACCGCTCCAACACTCGATATTGCCGAGATCATTTTGAGAGATAGCGCAAAGATTCAGGAAGAAGATGCTGAAAGGGCTAATAAAGACGGGTTTACCAAACACGGCCCCGCCGAGCCCCTGTACAATACTGAAGATGCAGAAAAAGCTATAAGTCGGTTTCGTAATCAAGAACTGCAAGAATGGATAGAGATAGATGACCATATCAGGTTTCGCTATCAATATAATGGCCACATCATCGGTTCAGCCTTTATCGAAATGGATCTATTTGGAAAACGAGTTGTATTTTCGGGAGACATTGGCCGGCCAAACGACCCCTTATTACGGGCTCCACAAAAACCTGAAAAGGCCGATGTGTTATTTATGGAATCCACCTATGGAGATCGTAAACATATTCAAGAAGATATTCCGGCGAAGCTTGAAAAAATCATTAATGATACCTCCCAAAATGGCGGAACTCTTATAATTCCAAGCTTTGCGGTAGAAAGAGCCCAACTGTTGATGTCTCTCATCTGGCAGCTTCATAAAAAAGGACAGATTCCGGAATCTCTGCCGGTCATATTAGACAGCCCCATGGGAGCCCGGGCTTTATCTACTTTTATCAAATATCCGGACTGGCACAAATTATCGGAACAGGATTACAGACACATGACCGACCGGACTCATATTGTGGAGTCTTATAAAGAAACCTGGCAGATTGTTGATCATAAAGGGCCAAAGATCATTATCGCGGGCAGTGGAATGGTAACCGGAGGGCGGGTGCTTACCTACCTGCAGCAGTACATAAAAAGAAAAGAGACCACGGTGCTTTTAGCCGGATATCAGGCTGAGGGCACCCGTGGCCGCCAATTACTGGATGGCGCCGAGGAGATTAAGTTTTACGGCAAGTACTATCCGGTAAAAGCACGCGTAGATATATTAGAAGGCTTGTCAGCCCATGCTGACCAAACCGAACTCTTGGATTGGGTATCTGATATTGGCCAAAAACCGGAACATCTATTTCTGGTTCACGGAGAACCCCAAAGCCTGGATATGATGCGGGTAAAGCTTAAAGATGATTACGGCTGGGAAGCTCACATACCGGAGCTCTATGAGATTGTGGATCTAACTATTTAACGAAATGTGGCTTTTGATTTTTTGGTTTGAACCGAACCCGAAAATATAGATTTACCGGCAATAGAGATTCTTAAAAGGCTGAAACGTTGCCGGGTTATTCATTAACTTCCATGCATTATAAACCCATTTTCTAATAACTATTAACAAATATGCCTGTCATGTCGAATCCTAAAACCATTATCGCTATTGCCGCTTTTCTGTTAGCCGTTGCGGTAGCTGCCGGAGCTTTTGGTGCCCACGCTTTGAAGAATATTCTCACTCCGGAACGGCTTGAAACATGGCAAACGGCGGTTCAATACCATGCCTGGCACGCTCTTGGGCTGATGCTGATAGCCGGTGTTGGGGCCTATTTTAATATCAGCGTTGGCGGACCCGCTTCCCTTCTTTTGGCCGGAATCCTGATTTTCTCCGGCAGCTTATACACGCTTTGCCTGACGGGAATTGGCTGGATGGGCGCCATTACGCCCATTGGAGGCGTCGCCTTTATAGCCGGCTGGATTTGGTTTGGGGTCAAGCTGTTGAAAAGCCCCGCATAGTTTTTTGGGATTGGTTATTTGTTAACGGGACTTCCTAATTAACGCCCAAAACCCATCACATCCATCACACTAAATCACAAATATCACAGCTCGAAGAGGTGTGGTGCTATAGAAACCTACTACTATCTGCTCAACATAAATAGCTTGTCATTACGAACAAGCTGATTTAAACACTTTCTCAACTCCCATCCGCAACGCTCGCAGGAGCTCTGCACGCTGCGAGGTTGCTCCATAAAAGCGCAATTGCAGAACCTGCGAGCGTCTAAAAGACCTCGCAGCGTTCGGGTAAAAGCAGGCAATTTTGCAGCTCTATGTCCAATACCGGCCTGCCACCCAAATCTGATCACTGCAAACTGCTCCCTGTTCACTGAAAATCACTGCCATTTGCATCCTGATCATCACAAACATCACAGTTTAAAATGAGGCGTTTAGCAATGCTTTTATCTTTTTATTTCGGGGTATTTGCGAATCATGGCGTAAGTGATAAGTATCATCAAGAAGGCCATTAAGAGATAATTAATTGTAAATATTCCGTTCAGGGAAAACTCTCATCTTTTTTTGAGCCTATCTTCAAACTTTTAACGTAATGATAGTGGACATCACCTATTAAAGATTGAAATACACCAGCTTGAGAGGCACAATACTAAGAATATTACAGGTAATAGTAATATTTGGGCTCGCTATAGAAGTGAAAGCGCAAACCGACCCTATTATAGAAGACTCCGACATCCGGCCTTTTACGGCTTCCGGAAGTGTGGGGGTGAAAGCAAATGGATATACGGCCAGCGGTATTTCGAACAGGAGAGCACCGGCTGTATTTCAAAGCAATGCAAACATGAGTTTCTCCCTTTTTGGATTTAGTTCGGGACTTAATATGCTGTATTCAACCGACCAAACCGGACTGCGGCAAAATATGAACAGCATAAGCTTTAATGCCCGCTGGAAGTGGTTAGCCGTGCAGGCCGGAAGCGTAAGCCCGAATATTTCAGAATTCGGATTTAAAGGAACCTCGGTGAGAGGAGGATACATTTCGGCAACGCCAGGAAAATGGCTTTTTGAAGTTTCAGGCGGCCAATCGCGAAGGAAAGTGGAGTTTCAGGTTGGGGACGGCTTTCGCGAACCTGCATTTGAAAGATGGACTGTTGCCGGAAAAATTGGCTATGGCGATGAAAAAGGTTCTCATTTCTTCTTAAGCTCTCATTACTCTATAGACGAAAAAAGTGATTTGAACGCCACCGGCGGAACACCGCTTTCGGTAACTCCTCAGGAAAACCTAACCCTCACCCCCGATGTGCAGCTCGCTTTTTTTAAAAGAAAGCTCACGGTTTCGAGCCAAGTTACCGTTTCGGCCTATACGCGCGACATAAATAGCGAACGCCTGCCGTTAGAATCGGTAGGTGTGCCTGCCTTTGTAAATAATCTATTTAAAGCCCGTACCAGCTCCAGAGTTACGTATGCCGGAAAAGCAGCCGCGGACTTAAGCCTGCATCAGTTTGGAATGCAGGTTGGATATAAGAGAATTCAGCCGGGGTTCCGCTCGCTGGGTATTGGGAGAATTCGTGATGATCAGCAGGAAATTACGGTAGCGCCTTCCATTCAGTTATTTGAAAACCGGCTGTCTATGCAGGCAAATGTAGGTTTTGGAAGAGATAACTTGTTAGGTACGCGTCTGCAAACCCGCAAAACGACTAACGCCGGTACGGGTGTGCAGTACCGGGTAACAGATATGCTAACACTAAGTGCCAATTATAATTTAATGTTAAATGACTTTTCCTCTGATGCGGTGGCTGATTCCATACAGCAGGTAACTTTAGGGCAAACGCAGGTGTCGCATACATTTATGCTGCAGCCTAATTTAACTATTCAGCAAAATGACTTAATTCACAATGTTGGAGTGTCCGGATCTTACTTTAATATGAGTAACGAATTTAAGAGCGCTTCTGCCGGAAACGCCAATAATTTTTCATCCGATACCTACTCCACCTCACTGACGTACAGCCTGACGTTTCCATCCGGATTTTCTGTAAACAGCATGGGGAATTATTTGGTTTATCAGTCAGCCAGCTCCGACAATACCACGCTGGGAGCCGACTTTGGCGCCTCTTATATGTTTTTTGATAATAAGATGAACGTGAATGTAAATCTTGGCATCAACCAAAATACAAATGAAGTAGAAAGTGTTGGGCCTAATCAAGGGAATACCATCTTTAAAACCCGTCAAATGATGGTAAATCTATCCTCTAACTACCGAGTGTATGATAAGGGAAGCTTATCACTGAGTTTGAGAAGCCGGACCAATAATGTAATAGAAGGTGCGGGAACAAAATATACTGAACTGGAAGGCTCAATCAGCTTTCAACATCGCTTTTAAATCAACGAGTGTTAATTTAAGATTATGCAACGTATTTATTTAAAAAACAGATGGATTACCATATCTGCAGCATGTGTAATTATGCTGTTAAACATCATATTGGGCATTAATGAAACGGCTATGGCTCAAGGGGTGGCCAATGTAACTGTTACGGGAATTCCGAGTGTTATCAGCTCTCCGTTTACCGATCAGTTTGAGCAAAACTTTCGCAGCGGACGGTATCAGGTTATTTTCAGATATAACAATACAAACACGCAGCCTGTTCAGTTCAGGTTTCAGTTCAGCTTGATGAAAGACGGACGAAAAGAGCTGGATATTACTTCCGGGCTCAAAAGTTTCAGTCCCGGTGTATATGTGTTTAGATCAGTTTTTGATGAGCTTCCTTTCGATGAAAGCCTTGAAGATGTATTAGACCAGATAGGGAGAAAGCAGGCCGAGCAGATTATACAATCAGGCGTAATTCCGGAGGGTAATTACATTCTGAATATCAGAGCTATACCGGAAGATCCGTCGGCTATGATTTCTTCTACTCCATCTGTTAATCCCTTTAATGTACTGTATCCGGATGCTCCAATACTCATTAACCCGCCAAATGGAGCCAATCTTACAATGGAAACGCCCATATTTAACTGGGTGCCGGTTTCTGTTGCGGGATTTCCCATAGACTATCACTTTCTACTGGTAGAAGTATTAAACGCACAAACTCCGCTGCAGGCCATTAACAGTAACAGAGCACATGCAGAAGCTACCTTAACCGGCCGGAACACGCTGGTTTATACGCCCGAATATCTTCCGTTAGAGCCGGGCAAAGAGTATGCGTGGCGCGTAAAGGCAAGTTCTGTAAGCGGTGATCTTCCTATAAAAAATGAGGGTGAAAGTCCGGTTCAAACCTTTGTTTATAAAGCCGGAGCAGGAGCTGAAACCATAGCGGAAGTGCGTGAGTTGGAGGAGCTGAAACTCATTCCGAATTTTGCTACGCTCACAGATTTAGACAGAATTGATGTAGATGAAGGCCCCAACTATTATTCACTGAATGGAACCGCCTCGCTTGAGCTGGCCTTTACAACCGGCGGCACGCAGCGCATGGATGTTCAGGTAAATGGAATTCGCATTCAAAAAGGCTCTATAGATGCACCCATATTAATGGGAGGTTCGCTGAGAGGCCGTGGAGAAACGCTGGGTAATATTTTAAGCGAAGACTCAAAAATGATGGCCATTCAAGAGGTGGGCTGGAGAGTGGGTGAAGGCGTTACGGCCGGAATAGAGCTGCGGAGTCCGGATGGAAATAGGCTTAAAACTTCGGGTAAGCTGAGGCTTAGCAATCATGGAGCGGGCGGTACGGTTAAAGCAACCGGAAACCCATTATTTACTTACAACGACGAGCTGATTGAAGTAGAAGTTGAAGCTCTGGAAGCCACTTTTCCGGGAGCTGCTATTCGGGCCGATGGTTCGGTAAAGATTTTGGGTGAAGACACCGGTTGTGATCTGACTCGCTTTAATTTAATAGACGGCCAGTTCTTTACTTCCTTCAGATGCAATGCTCCTATGGCCATTCCACTGGTGGAAAACAGCAGCAGAATAAACATGGTGGTGGAGCGCCTGAGCGGTGATTTAAATATTGGAGCAGAAACCGGAGATCTTGAGTATGATTTTTCTCTTCGCTCATCCGTTGGGCTTGATACCGAGCAAGGACAAGTGTGCGGAGCGCAAGCAACGGTGAACTTAAGCAGCGAGTCGGGGCTGGAAATTGATGATGTAACGCAAAATGAAAACTGTAAATTTGTTCAACCCAAAATCGATCTGGGCTTTTTTGCATTGGAGCTGCATAAAACCCATTTGGAGCGCCTTGCTTACAACTCCAACAATGGCGAATGGGACTTTGAAGTAACTTTAGGCGCAAAGTTTGAAATTCCTTCTTTCGGGGAGTGGGGCTCGCAGCAGGTTAGAGACGTAACAATCACCAAAGAAGGCGCGCATTTTGGAAATATTGACTTTTCGGAAGGGTTAGCGCAACTGCCCAATTTTGATATTAATAACTACAATGTAAGGCTGGAAACGCTGGAAATTGCAGAGTTTTTATTCCCGATTTTTACATGGAACCAAACCGGGCCGGGGCCTTGGGATCTTTCTTTTGCAGGAAATGTAACTGTGCCTAATCAATCCAATTATCCGGAGTGTGTAAGAGGGCAGCGGCTGGCATTTACAGGCGGAAAAGTAGCCGGGGATGAAGTTTTTGCCGGCATCCGGCTGCCTGATTTTGGAGGGTGCTCGCTGGAGTTAGGCTCAGGATATGCTTTTAATATTGATGAAATGGGAGGCAAAATAGGTGTTAAGTTTCTTGAAAGCGGAGAGCAAAAGCCCATTGGCCGCTTAGATTTTGACGGAAGCCTGAAGCTGGGCGAACCTTTTACTTGCGATGGCGACCCATCGGTGCAGCTTCCCCAAAGCAGGCTGTCGTTTACTACCGGAATTGTTGGAGAAATAGAAAACATCATTCCAGCTTGTGATGTTTCTGTAGGGCCGTTTACCGCACAGGTAAATTCTTCAAGCCTAACGTTTTCGCACGAGCCGGCAACCGGACAGCAGGCTTCTATGGCGGCATCTGCAAATCTGAATCTTCCGGAAGGGCAGACCGCTTCAGGATCGTTTGATCTGGACCTGATGAGCGGCCGCTTCAATTCGCTAAGCTTTTTAATTGAGGATCCGTTTGAGTGGAATATTCCCGCCGAAAATCCGGTGCTCAGCTTTAGGTTAAACAAAGCAGAATTTACCGAAGAAGGCTTTAGCGTAGATGGAAGACAACAGTTCTTACTTCCCTCCGACCGGGTAATGGGCGCCACGTTCGACAGCTTACTGATTGATGTTGAAACGTTACAGATAAAACGAGGCCGCATATTATTTGATGAAGAATTTGCGTTCACCGCGGGCATCGACCAAAGCGATCAATCGCTCAGCTTTCAAGCCGTAGAATCAGATGCCGAACTGCTGCAGGATCCCGGATTATACATGGGCATGTCCGGCCAGTTACAAATAGACTCAGAAGGCCTCGGGGTTGAAGGTGAAGCCGATGCTTCTGTAAAGTTCAATGGCGAAACCTATGATTTAGCGAAAGTGGAATACTCCGATGGCTTCAGATTTCGGTTGTTTCCTTTTGGCGTAGGCAGCGGTCAGGCTGATATTATTTATAACGATACGCGCGTGGGCTGGGTTGATGCGGAAGGCTTTCACCCCGCACCCGGCTTTTTTGCTGACCTTTTACTGCCCGAACACTTGCCGCTCCCTACTTTAGATATTGCGTATCTCACGCTGCGAGAAGAAGGTGAGCTGCTGGTTGAAGCCGTAGAAACCGAAGATGGGAATTATGCGCTTTCAACGCTGCCCGGAAAATCATTAACGCTTACCGTTCCGGCGCTGAATCCGGATGGAAGTGCGCCCTCAGCAACGGCAACGCTCGATAATGTAGTTATTTCCGGAAATCCTACTCAGCCGGAAATTATTGAAGGAAAAGTGGAGGTGACGGTTCCTGAAAATAATCCGGTTTGGCAACTGCAGGATCGTGGATTGCCGCTTACGCTAAAGAAAATTGAATTCGGTTCACGCCCCATTGATGGAACCCAAATTACGGCTTTGCATTTATTAGGTGATTTGCACCTGTTTGAAACGGATGTAAGCGATGCACAACAGGAGTTCGGTTTCTATATTGAGAGCAGTGGCATCATTCAAGGGAATTTTGATATAACCGGAATGGACGCTCGCATTCCTCTTTTACCGGAAGATAAAGCTTCATTGAAGGTTGAGGGAATCAGCGGATTATTTTCACTGGTTGAGGGGAGCGTAAATCCAAGTTACGAGCTGATTATTGACAGTGGCTTTGAGCTGGATACTGAAACGGGAATCAGCACCGGCGCGGAATTTGATTTAAGGCTTACTCCCGGAAAAGTAGATCTTCAAAATTTTGTTGGAGAAGAACTGACGGGAATGCCGGAATTTGATTTTGGCGTATTTGGGCTGAAGCTGAAAGAGCTGACTTCCATACCTGAGTTTAATTATTCAAGCGAGCAGGGTTTTAATTTTGCTTTTGCTTTGGATGCCGATATCCGCATTCAGCCGGAAGGCTCCGGGGAAATTACGTTCCCGCTACAGGGTTTTGAGATACGGCATGACGGTATTCATCTACCAACTCAAAATATAAGTTCAGCCAGCATTCCGGGCTTAGAACTGCCGGAGTTTGAAATTGCCGGTTTTACCTTCAAACCTATATCATTCGAAACTGTTTCGCCGCTTACTTTTAACTGGGGAGAGGGAATTGCGTTTAATCCGGACGTAAATATGAGTTTTGAAGTAGATTTACCGGACTTCGAAGGAACCGGTTTAAATCCCCCGGATGGACTTACTTTTAATAATGTTGGGCTGAGTGATGGATTCCTCACCGGTTCGGTTGAGCCTTTTAATCCGCTCGGCGGGGTTGAAATAGACCTTGTTCCGGGCTTGCCTGATTCGCCCACGCTTATGATCAGCTCACTGTTTGGCTCGCTTGGAAAAGGTGAAAGCGATGATGGAGATTTTCAGCTTGTGGATATAAATCTGGAGGGAATGCTTGGCAATATTCCGGCTCTTACCATTGAAGATCCTTCGCTATGCACAGAAAACGGATCGTTCACGCTTTCGCTGGTTGAAAGCAAATATTTTGAAGGCACCGTAAGCGGATTTGAGCCCTGTGGATATCTGGAATTAGGTCCGGCCAAAATAGAAGTAGCAAGCGCCGAGCTTAGATTCAGCGTGTCAGAAGATGAGCAAATGGCTGAGTTAGATGGCGGAGTTCAAGTTACACTTCCGGCTCCGGCGCAAGGAACGCCTGTAGTTGCCAACGGCAGCCTGGTACTTGACCTAATAAATGGAAAAATAAACGACGGCTCTGTTAGCATAAACGAGACCTTTGCGCTAAATATGCCCACCGGTTCCGATGATCCGTTGCTCAGCTTTGGAGTGAACCGGGCCGTATTAAGCAGCAGCGGCTTGTTGATAAACGGTGGCGGAAGTTTACAAACCGAAACCGTTCAGTCCGCCGTCCAATTCAATGATTTATTAATTGGATTCAAACCATTTGGTGTGGCATCCGGAAATGCTTCCATTTCAACAAACTTTGGGATGGAAGTGGGAATACAGCCGCTTTCGCTGAAGCTAAAAGAAGCCGGCACGGCCATGACCTTAGATAATGGCATCGACTTAACTCTCAATAACGATATTAGTCTCAACAATAATGGGCTAACGCTATCTGGTACATCGACGGCATCGCTGCGCTTTCAGGGAGAAGAATATGCTTCGTTGGAAGTAGCATATGAAGATGGATTTTCTCTGAATGTGGGCGGTTTTGCTGTAAATGAGGGCAGGGCATTATTTTATGAAGTAGAAGATGGAGTGAGATCACAAAATCCCTTAGCTATTTTGGATGAAAACGGCTTTGATTTAGGCGCAACCATTATAGCCGCTTTGCCCGCCAGAATTCCGCTGCCCAGCGAAGATGTTGCCTATATCGACATCAAAGATGCTGATGATAATTTGCTGGTTGATGTATCTGCCAATGAAGGCACCGGCGGATATACCATCAGCACCACCGGCACGCCCATTCCGGTAGTAATTGCAGCCATTCAGGATCAAACCGGAAGTCCTGTTGAAGCCGGCGTACAGTTTAGTTTAACCACAGACGGTACATACAGCGTAACCGGCGGCAGCCTGACTTTGGAAAGTGATGTTTCGATGAGGCCGATATTAGATCTTCCCGTAAGCATCACCGAATTTAGTATTGGTGAAAACGGAAACGGACTGGAATTACAGGCCGGCTTAAAAGTAGAACTGCCCGGACCGCTGAGCGAGCACCCGGCTATTGCACATGCGGTAATTAACTCAAACGGATTTGCACAAGGTTCCGTATCGGTAGGGAATCACCGCACAGCGTATGAGTCAGAAATAGAAGCTTTATATACCTTTAGCCAATCCGGAAAGGTAGAAGACAGTGACGAAACCGATATCTTTGAAGCCGCACTGTGGGGAGTTGAAGCCGAATTTGGCGCTGCTAACAGTATTGCGTTTTCCGGGACTTTAAACAGCAGCTTAATTTTAGAAGTAAGCGGTGGAGCAGATCCGGTTTTCTTTGCAGCATCGTGGGGTGATACCGGCTGGGATTTTAATGTTGATCCGGGCTCGTTGGGTGATTTAAAAATCGGAGATGCTGCGCTTGCTCTAAATGACGAAAATGGCATTCGCATTGTATCAGATAACAGTTCGTTTTATCTGGCCATGAATGGAGTGATTTCCATGGATGATGTAATTGGTGAGCCGCTGGACGTTACCATTCAGGATCTGGAAGTAGGTGTGGCTGATTATGACACTGATCCCAAGTTGCATTTTGCTTTAGGCAGTGCCGCCGGAACTTTAGAAGATCAGACTTTTACCTTGTTTGATGGCGCTTTAGAAGGGCTGATTGAAGAGCCGACCATAACCATACACGGCCGGTCAGTAGCTTTAAGTTCAGCCTCCGGAATGCTCACCTTCCTCGAAAAAAATATCGATTATACCGATTTAGTAATAGACACCCGGGGCGGCGTTACCTTCGATAACATCGAAGCCAATAACATAGAGCTGATTCCGGGATATGTGGTAATGAATACGTTAACCCTTTCGGGCAGCGAAGGCCTGCGGTTAGACAGTGAAGTAGCCGTAACCCTGCCGGCTCCTATTGATCAAACCTCAAGTTCAATCATCAGCATTTACAGAGATGAGGATAATCAGGTTCAGGTAGAAGCCACCGCGCCTGCGTTCGATTTGGAACAGGAATATGCTCTGGGAGATTTCGGGCACTTTGAACTAACCAAGCTGGCGGCTGATATTGATCCATATGATTGGGAAAAGTCCGGCATTTATGCGAGTGGAGATTTATATAAAAACGGTAAAGAAGAATCGGTTATTAGTTTTGGCAACTCCAGAAACGTAACAAGCAATCCGGGTATAGGAATATCGGCCACCAGCCCGTATGTGCAGTTCAATGCCACCGGAAATGTTCAATTTACGTACGACTTCAGCGTATTTGAAGTAACGGTCGGCTTTGATCAGATTGCCGCTGATACAGAGGGTTTTGAAATTACCCTGAACGGTACGTTGGGAATTGGCGGAATAGACGGAATGAGTGCCGGCTCTGAAATTAAATATGAGAACTTTGTCATTAATCAGGATGGGGTGAAAAATACCGGAAATCTGGATGGAAGCGGAGAGCTGACTTTAGACGGAATCGGTACCATTACCATTGGCAAATTCTTTTATGAAAAATATAAGGATGGTACCGATGTAACCATTGTTGATGCGGCCGGGAAAAAACCGGATGAGCTGGATGGAGATCAGGAAGGAGTACCAACCCGGGTTGAGTCGGGCGTATTGGAACTGCTCTGCTTTGGGCCCTGCCCGGTATCGGGAGCTTCGGAAAGTGATGTAGCTCTGAATATCAGCATTAACGCCGGTACCGACGGCGAGAGCGGCGGAATAAGCGGTGGCGTTGAAACCATCTTTTTCATGAAAAAAGCATCCGGTGAATTTGAGCTGCTTATTGAAGGATTAAACGCCGGCCTGATGGATAATTTCGAAATTACAGCCGGTATGCATTACATAAACAGTGAAGACGGCTTTTTACTGAGAGCAGCAGCAAGCGGCGAGTTTAACTTTGGTGGGCAGGAGGTGTCAGCGGCCGTAGCCGGTAAGTTTGCAAATATTGGCGGAGAAACAAGTTATGGCTTATTTGTAGCCGCAAAAAGCAGCGTGGGCATTCCGATTGTGCCGGGCATTGTGGACCTGACCGGAGCCGGTGGCGGTTTCTTTTGGAAGCCCGAACAGGCTGACCTTGATATGGTACGAGCGGCGGTTGAAGGCATGGGGCACGATATTGTAAGTGCCGGTAAGTTCAAAAGTCCGGATGATCTAACCTTTGCCGCCCAGCTGTACGCCAGCCTTGGTATTGCAGGCTCGGCCAACCAATATGTAATTGAGGGAAGCACCTTTCTGGAAATAACAAATAAGAGCTTCTACATGGATGTAAACGGCGTGCTTCTGGGGATGGACGGTTCGTCAAACTCTCCGGGAAAAACCATGGTATCCGGAGCGATGTCTTTCATGGTACAAACAGACCCAACCTTTATTTCAGGTGAGGTGCGCGTTGATGCTGAAATACCGGCCGTACTTACAGGTACGGGCAGTATTGAATACTTTTCAGCTAAAAACGAGGGCAAAACCGTATGGGGTATTATCGGAAATGCCGATTACTCTATTTATGCCGGGGTATTAAATGGAGGCGGTGAATTTTTGGCTGCTAATGAAGGAGTATTATTGGAAGTAAGCGTAGGCTTTGGGATTGATGTGCCTGTTATAGAAGTTAAAAGCAATGTAACCGGTTCTATTTGGATGATTGATGACCCGGATTTCAGCATGCCTGTTGGAGCATACGTAGTGTTTAACGGAAAAGCGTGTTTAGGTGTTTGTATTAGTGCGGAAGCTAAAGCCGCTTTTGTAAAACACCGCTCTGCAGGCTATGAGTTATACGGAGCCGTAAAAGGATGTGTTGACCTGCTTTTTACTGACGCTTGTGTTTCAGCATGGGTTTCAGTAACTGAAAATGATTTTACCGGCGGATTTGGTGAAGGAGATCATAACAACCTTATTGCTCAGGCTCGCGAACAAAGAGATCAGTTTCGGGCTAAAATTCAAGCCATGATGGATGGGATTGATGCAGCTAAAAATGCACTGAGTGAACCTCCGGTATTTGAAGGACCATCTTATTCTGCTGAAGATGTTATTAAAGCCGGAGCCAATCTTTATGCACTCGATTTTCAGCAAAGAAGAGACATAAGCTCAATGATTGAAAACGGCATTGAGCCTCCGTTGCCATACGCTACTAAAGAACTGCCTTCATCGCTGAAAAGCGTATTGAAGAACCAGCTGGAGCAACCCCGGGTTTATATGCTTGTGGACTTTCTGTCTTTCCGTGGAAGAGCTAAAAGCAGCCTTGAAGAAGCAATAGCAAACGCACGGGCTATTTCAGATGCGGTTTCAAATAAGCTAAGCTCCAGCGTAGAGAAATCAATTGAGTTTAATAATGATGCTGAAACGGCTTTCGATGATATGCTTAGCAGTATGAGCCAGTCTCCGGTTTCTAATGTGATTAAGCCGGCCGTTTCCGAAAACGCCACGCAATCAACTTCTTTTGAAGTGGATGAAGCGATGGCAGAAAGTCAGTCAACCAGCGTAGAGTCGCTCCGGGAGGAGATTGATAAGCTGGATCAGCAATTCAGAGAAAGTATAGCACAGGTTGAAGAAAACCTGAATGAGATGCAAAGCATGCTGGCTGCAGAATTTAAGGCTAACAGAAACGTGCGTGAAGGAAGTGTGCAACTCTTGGAAAATCAGGCATCCGTTTCCGGATCAAATTCCAAAGGCGTACAGAATGTAGATCCACCAATAGTACAAGTAATTCCCAGCGTGAATACTTTGGCAACAGCCTATATGGATGTTCATCAGAAACTTGACCGCTACTTTGCACTGGAAGCCAACCTAAGATGGATGAATTGGTATTGGGCACTGAACCTTCGAAGTGAATTTCAAGACAACCAAAGCTCAATTCAGAGTGGTATTTCTACTTTAAATCAGCGATTTAATAGTGCCCTGTCTAACAGAGGTAACCCTATGGAAGGAAAGTTTGCTTATCAAGCTGAAGTGTTTAAGCTTACCCAAAGAAATCATGCTATTTTAAGGTTTAGCAAAGCAAATTTTGAGCCCAACTTCCCTTACCCTGGCGGTAATCAGGCACCCGCCGTTGTAAGAGACTTTTTCAACCAAATGTCTAATCCAAATTGCGAAGGTTCAGGATTGGGTTGTATCCGGAGTGGCGCAGCGCAGGTTAACGAAGACTTCTGGTACAATATGCACGTAGAGGGTTTGAAAGAAGAAGCAGAGAAATCAGCCCAACTTGTGATGGATGATGTAATCCCAAGGCGTAACAGTGTTGAAGCCTCGGTGAAAAGTGCACATAAAAGCATTACACAAATATTAGATCAGTTTTATTCAAATAAGGCTGCATTAACTTCCATTTTGCACAATATGGTTGACAACTATCTAAACTGGAAACAGCAAATAGAGCTGGAAACTGAGGGGGGGAGTGAAGGCCTGGCAGGAGCAGGTGGATCTGAGTACAGAACAAAATTACAACATCTTGCTGAAGATTTAATGCCGCCACAAATTACGGGAATTACTGCCGATCCGGAAAGGTTCTCAGCCGAAATCAATAATATAAAACTGGACAACTTCTACAACACCACAGAAATAACATGGACGGCAAACCATGGGGTAGGTGTAATTGAAAACAGCATACAAATTGAGCAGGGTGATCTGATGAATGATCAGGACATTTTAGGTACTTCTATAGCCATGGGAAGTGATGAGTATCTGTCTTTAGGAGAAAACACATCGTTTACAGTTTACCCGTTCAAAGAATCGTATATAGAAAGTGGAGCAATAGACGAAACTAAGCTTATTAACGTAGGCTTGAGGGTAAGAGGAAATGCAGGAAACACAGCAACCCGCCGAGCTTCTTTTTATGTAGATGTAGGCCCGGATGGGTTTGCATTCAACAAAGATGGAGGGATACTCGGCCTTGGCGATGATGATACATCTGTCCTGAAAGTAGATACTTCTCCGCCTCATAATCCGGTTATAAAACTCGGCGATATTTACCCATCAACAACCAGCCGGGACTTTGGCGCAAGAAGGCGGGCAATTTCAAGAACTTACTGGACCAATAAACCTGAAAACCTCACGCTAAAAATTCAGGGTTATGATCCGGAGTCAGACATCGCTTCTTATGAGTATGCTATTGGTACCACAAAAGGAGGAACTGATGTAATTGACTGGACCGAATTGCAGGGTAGCAGAGAGTTTATACCGGAAATACCAACCTCGCAAATCACGGGACAAACCCGCCTGATGAATATGCAGGAAGGAGTCTCTTATTATGTAAGCGTAAGGGTGACTAACGGAGAAGGTATGGTCAGCAATGTTAAAGAAAGTAACTGGCCCGTTAAATTAGATATGCAAAAACCAACACAGCCGGGAATGGTTTACGTTGCAGCTCCGCTCACGGCTGAAGTACTACTCTTGGGTTATTCTACTCCGGTAGATCCTGTAGCTGAAGAGATTCCGTATTTATCGGTTAGTCAGGCCGACAGAGACGCTTGGGGTGATGCCATTACTCCGGAAGTATCAGCGAGCTGGTCAAAATCAACGGATCAAGGTTCTTCCGGACTAAAGGGCTATGAATATGTAGTAAGCAGTTCCGAAAGAGTGTCAGCTACAGACTTTGAGGGCGATAAAGTTACGTTTACAAGAAATCTTACTATGGATTATACCGGAGACGAGTCCGGCTCTCTGCTGCAAGATTACGACAGCGAAGTGTATGTGCACGTCAGAAGTATAGACTATGCCGGAAATGGGAGTGATATTTACACCATTGGACCCTTGCAGCCCGCAGACCCCACCTTTCCTAAAGGGGGCAGAATGCAGGTTAAGATCAATACAAACGATGTTAAGCTGTACTTTACAGAATTGCCATATGATCCGGAAACAGATCTTAAAGGTATTCAGTATTCCATAGGTACTTCTCCGGGAAGTTCCGATTTAAGAAGCTGGCTTTCCTCAGATCAGGTGGATTTTGAATGGAATTCAATAAAAAATAATCGGTTGTCAACCGCAATGCACCGTTTAAGGTCTAAGCAAGATCCTTTTGTAACCATTCCAAAATCAGCTTTACCGGAAGGTGTGGATTTGTACATCAATTACAGAGTAGTAAATGGCCATGGCAAAATATCGGGCATAAGAGCCACCGGTCCATTTACGCATGACAACAGCATTCCTCGAGCTCCGTCTTTACAAGCAGGTTTCAAATTGGCTAATAACACCTTGAGAATTAATTTAAACAATATTGAGGACCCGGAATCCGGAATTAAAAAGGTTCGATATGCA
Organism: uncultured Balneola sp.; assembly: GCA_964505215.1. GTDB lineage: Bacteria > Bacteroidota > Rhodothermia > Balneolales > Balneolaceae > Gracilimonas. The sequence goes on along the minus strand of CAZDGU010000005.1, from coordinate 49,613 downwards.
ATCTATTCCGGGAAGAGTAGATTTCCTGTAAAATCATGGAAGAATCTTCATACCCACAGTGGAATTAAAAATGGTAAATTCAATTTATCCAAAACCATAAGCTTCACAAGTGCTCAGGTAAGCAGCCTCCAGGATGTAACTAAACTCAAGGTTAAGATCATAATAACCAATGGAGCCGGCATGCAACGGACTATTACCAAGCAACTGAAAAGCACAGACGTCTATGAGGTTATCGTAAACAAACAAAATAGAAATCGAGCTCAGGTTGGACGATAATATTACAGACTCAATAATTTTACACATGATTACTAACAACATATTTCAGAAAGCTTTATCAATAATACTGTTCTGTTTAGTAGCAACAGGTTCAGCAATGGCACAATCCGGTTCCTCCCCTAAGCTGATTGCCATAGCCAAAGAAGAAGGCCGGGCATATATTTACCATGCCGATCAAATACCGCTTTCTCATGGATATAATGTGTTCAGAAGTACCGATGGAAATAACTGGACCCGGCTGAATGAGGAAACCATATACCCTCCTTCAAACGGTTTTGAGCTTGAATATCGCCTGCAGGAACAGTTTGCTATAGCTCAACAACTCACCGACCGCGAAGATCCGCAGTCTGTATTTTTGAGCCTCAGAAGCAACACCGGGATAGGATTACTGGCCAATTTTGCTTCTCCGGAAATTGCGCAAGAAATGGGGAAACTGTATATAGATGAAGGCGCACCTGTTGGGAAATCAGCACACTATAAATTCCAGCTTGTTGATGATTTAGGGAATGATACGGAAACGGCTATTCAGCAAAAGGTGGAGCTGAATGTAATAGAGGCACCTGCGCCCACTGCGTTAGAAGTGGAAAACAAAGGCTCACAGGTAGATATTCAATGGAAATATGTACCAAGCTCGGACCAAAAGTCCCGCTATGTAATTCGTTTTCAGATTTTATTTCGTGAATCAGAACAGCAGGAATGGCAGATATTCAACCCTGAATTTTTAGCCCGCACAACAGGCACCACACAGTTTAAATACAGTGCAGATGTTCCGGTTGCAGGACAAACGTATCAGTTTAGAGTGCATGCCGTAGATTTTACCGGCGCTTACTCGGCCGGCAGCGAAGTTGCCCAGCTGAATGTAAAAGAAAATATACCGCCGGCTATAGTGCGTAACGTACAGGCCAGTGAGGTTAGCAGGTATAAAAGCCGCATCACCTGGCCGGTATCTACCGAATTAGATTTGCAGGGTTATCACGTATATCGCGCACGGGGTGATGAAGAAGAGTACCATAAAATCACCGAACAAGTTCTGCCGCCGCTGCAAACCGTGTACGAGGATTCTATCAAAACACCCGGGAATCAATTCAGGTATAAAATCTCTGCTTTAGATACGCTGGGGAATGAAAGTGAGCTTAGTAATCCGGCTTATGTGTTTATTGAAGATTACAGAATTCCCGATCCCGTTACAGAACTGGAAGCCACGCTTATTGACAACGAGATAGTACATATTTCCTGGCAAAATGGAGAGGTGCCCGGAGGCCTCAGATCATTCCAGATATTTCGCAGAGAACAACGCCGGGACTCGGAAGGACTTTGGACCATGCTAAACGCATCAGCTCACACCCAAAACAGATATGAAGATGCCGGAATTGGCGGCACCCGATTTGTGGAAGGAACTACCTTAGAATACGGAATTGCGGTATTAAGCGAAAACGGAAGCGCAAGTGACACGTTGATAACCGCCGTGAAAATACCCGATATAACTCCGCCCGAAGCTCCCGCTTTTCTGGAGGCAAAAATGCAGGAAGCAAAGCGCGTGGGCCTAACCTGGAATGCATCGCGTTCGGGAGATGTGGTGCAATACAGAGTTTACAAAAGAGAAGCAGGAAATCCCGAAAGTGAAAATGAACTGCTTAAAGAAGTCGAAATTGGAGAGCGTTATTTCCGGGATGAAAATGTGCCTCTGAATACCGAATACATTTATTCCGTTTTTGCGGTTGACTCCGTTGGAAATGTGAGTACCACTGCCGCCACCGATACGCTCATGACCCGATCTATGCATGCACCAAAGAGCGTGCGAAATGTTCAAGCCGTTCAATTAGATAATGGTGTAACCCTTGCGTGGGAGCGGGTTGAAGAGGAACAAATTGAGAGCTATGTAATCTATAAATCGGAGATTGCAACAGGCGTATATAAACGAGTGGCCGAAACAAAAGCCGGCGAAAACCGGTGGACTGATGCCTCCGGAGTGGCCGGACAATGGTATAAAGTATTTTCAAAAGATAAAGCAGGGAAAGAATCAAGAACGGCACAAGCTACACAGGCTGTAAAAAGAAACTGATGAATTCCTTTTCAAAACCACAAAAAGCTCCTCAAAGTTGAGTAGTTTCTATCTTATACTGTTTTTTGAAACCGGCAATAACCATCACGCAAAAACTCCGTTCTCTGCTTTAGATTTATGTGCTCAAAGTCTGCTTTAACCATGCTTGCAAATCGGTGCTCAATTCAATCACTCCATAAAATAGCTGTTGTCTTATGTGTGATTGGCGCGTTAATGCTAAGCGCAAACCGCCCGGCGCAGGCCCAAAGCTACGAGCTGGCTAATGGAATTTCGCATTACGAAAATGGAGATTTCGAGAAAGCAATTTTTCCGCTGGAGCAGGCTCTTGCCAAAAACCCAATGCTTGTAGAAGCCTTTTATTACTTAGCTGCCAGTCAGCTTGGGCTAAAGCAATACCGGGAAGTAATTGAAACCACCGACAAAGCGCTGTCGTTTGCTCCCAATCACGTACAGATTTTATTGGTGAAAGCCGAGGCGTTATATCACTTAGATTATTTGGAGGCTATTCCCGTTTATCTGAAAATCTCAGACTTGGTTTCGAAAAGAACGGAGCCCTCGGCCGGGGTCATCACAAAAAGGCAGGCCGACTCTTATCTGGGTTATCTGTATCAGCGCAAAGCAAATGATGAGTTTCTGTCCGGAAATTCAAAAAACGCGATACAAAACTATAAGAAAGCCCGGGCGCTAAATCCGGATAGCCTTACCGTTCATAACAATTTGGCATATACGCTGTTGCAAGAAAAAAACTGGGAAGAGGCTATATCTGCGCTGGAGCAAGGTTTGCAACGCTTCCCGAGCAGCGAGCAGCTGTTGTTTTTAAAAGGACAAGCCCACCGGGGAGCGGGCCAAAAGGCAGAAATGCTTCAAACGTTCAAAATGCTGCACGAACTTCACCCCGAAAAAATCAATTATGCCATTATCTATGGGCAAACGCTGATGTCTCAAAATCAGGCGCGCAAGGCTAACGAGTTCATGGAGCAGCTGCTCCAAAAATATCCCGATAACGAAGAAGTGTACGAAGCGTTAATTGCTATGAGCGAGCAGCGCTTTGACTTTACCACCAAAAAAAACGTGCTGAAGCGCCAAAGAAAAGCTTTCCCCGAAAGTCAACCCGTAGCTCTCGAATTGGCAGACACACACATTTTACTGAAAGAATATGAGCAGGCGCGTGCAATTTTTGACTCTCTGAATACAGCAAACCCTTCGCCATTGACAGCACTGAGGTGGGCACGCACGCATGTGTATGAACAAGTGAATGATGCTGCTATTTCGGCTTATAACGCAGTACTGGAAAGCTGGCCGGATAATTTTGAGGTGAAGTTTGAAGCTGCAAAAGTACACCAAGCCGCAGGCTTAACTGCCGAAGCGCTGCACTTATTTAAAGCCGCATTTGAAATCAGGCGAGAGCCGAAAACAGCCATGCATTTGGTTGAGCTTTTAACCTTAAACAGCTCAAATAACTCAGCAGATACAGAGCGGCTCATTTCATACCTAAAAGAGACGGTGTACTTTCCGGTTGGGGAGTATTTTGAGCTCAACTATGCCTTCAACCCCAAAGACGAAAGCCGGAGGTATAATCAGTTCAGGTCTTCGTTGATAGGTTTATTGAGCCTTTACTCAGATGTGCAGTCATCAGAAATGGCTCGTTCGGAGCGAATGCTGGAAGGAGATACCTCGCCCAAGCCGGAGCTTTTACAAGACCGCCGGTTTCTTGAAAAACTGGACAGCTATGTGGACGGCTGGTTTGTTTTATTGAAAAAGCACTATCCGCCGGAAGTTCAAAACGAGTTGCTGGATGATGTGATGACCGCATATCCGAACAGCTCACGCTTGTATTATTTTAAAGGAAGAGTAGCTCATGAAAATCAGGATTTTGAGCAGGCACAAAGTGCTTTAGAACAATCAATACGGCTGGGGGGAAAAGACCCGCATATTTATCTGCTTTTGGGTGAAGTTCAGCAGGGCCAAGGCAGCATGCAGGCCGCCGAACTTTCGTACGAGCGCGCACTGTCGCTTAATCAAGATTATAAACCCGCCTACGAACGCCTGATTGCTCTTAGCGCAAAACAGGGGCGATTAAATGAACTGTGCGACCGCTGGCTGCAGCGTTATCAAAACAACAAAGATCATGCAATACTGAAAGAATATTTAATAGCAGCTTTGCATAAAGCCAACCGTTTTGAAGACGCCAAAAAAGTAATTTCGCGAGAGTAGCCGTGTTTAAAAAATGTTTTTACGACCTTGATTTACCCGGAATAAGCCGGCTCATCATTTTTTTCAGAAAGTTCCAGAAAAAATCAAATTGACCGAAAATAGTACCATAAGTAATCAGAAAAACATTATAGAGCGGGAAAATAGTAAGCAGCCAAATCACGGTTTTAAACCAAAAAGGATCTGTTTCTTCAATCCCTAAAATTGGAAATAAAAATCTGCGAGCATAAAGTGCCGAAAAGCCGGTGATGGCAAACACAATCAAAATGATAATGACCTGCCAGTTACTGGTGATGCCCCAGTGGGTTTTAATTTTGTTGAAAAATTTCATTTAACTTTTATTTGGTTTTTTTAATTGGGTTAAAATAACCTTTTTAAATTCCTTAGTGAAGTTGATTTCCGGATTTTAAATGCAACAGTAAAGTTGCACATTTAACGTAGTATTGTGCGCACAAAAAGATATTAAAATACCTGCCGTGGGTAAACAATTTAGCAATGCACATTATTGTCTTACTAAATGGATGTTCATAACTGTTTTTGAGCACAAAGTTTTTACAAAAATACAGTGGTTGTTTCTTGCTATTCCCTTTTGGGGCAAGTAGTTTGGGGCCGAAGGACATAAAAGATATTGATGACTAATAAACTGGGTATGCACTCTTATGTAATGGAGGCCGTAGGCGCCTTTTTTCTTGTGTTGGTATTTACCTTTACAGGAGATGCGTTAGCAATAGGCCTTACACTAACGGCATTGGTTTATATGGGTTGGCAAGTTTCGGGTGCGCATTACAATCCGGCAGTTTCACTTGCATTTTTCTTGAGAAAAAAGCTCAGTTTTGGCGAGCTTTGCACACATGTAGCCAGCCAACTGATAGGAGGAACCGCCGCTGCCGCCGTGGTGTACTTTTTAACCTCTTCTGTCTTTTATTTAGAACCGCCGGCCACCACCAATTTATATCAGCAGGGGTTTGCAGAAGTAGCGTTTACCTTTTTATTTGTGATGGTGATGCTGACACTTTCTCAGCAGCAATCGGCGCACCGAAATCACGTGAGCGGCGTAGCCGTGGGGCTAACTTTTGCAGGAGTGATTATGGTAACCAAGCCCGTTTCGGGCGGCGTGCTGAATCCGGCTATAGCCATAGGAACCGGTTTATTTGATTTGATAATGGGTGGCTACTCCATCAAGCATTCGCTGCTTTATACGCTGGCACCTTTAACCGGCGGAGCCTTAGCCGCCCTGGCTATCAGCTATTTTCATTCGCCAGCGGAAGAGTAAAGTAAAACCGGCTGCCTTCTCCCACTTTACTTTCCACGTGTATGTCGCTTTGATGCGCGCTTAATATGCCTTTTACAACCGCCAGCCCGAGACCGGTGCCGCCTTTGTCGCGCGTGCGGGCTTTATCAGTACGATAAAACCGATCAAATAAGCGAGTTAAATGCTCTTTACTTATACCCGGACCGGAATCTTTAACATAAATCTCAGCCTCTTCATTGTTAACCGTGTAGCCCACTTCAACGGAGCCTTCGGGCGTATATTTAATGGCATTTGAAATGAGATTATCAAGCACCTGCTCCATTTTGTCCGGGTCGGCGTATGCAATGGCCTGATTGCCGGCTTTTGAAGTAAACAGTAGGTTTTTATTTTGCGCAATAGGCTTATATACGGTGTACATCTCTTGAATAATTTCATCCAGATCAATGGGCTGCCGGTTTAGGAAGCTATCGTCAAAATCATACCGCTGCAGGGTTTTGATATCCTCAAAAAGCCTTGTAATGCGTTTAATTTGCTTTTGCGCAATTACCATATACTGCTGTTTTTTATCTGCGGGCAGCTCTTTCAGCTCCAGCATTTCCAAGGCTCCGGCAATGGTATGCAGGGGATTTCGCACCTCGTGCGTAATATCAGCAAAAAACTGGCTTTGTTTTTCATTCAGCTTTTGCAGCTTCTCATTATCGGCGCGAAGCGTGCTGGCCATGTGGTTCAGGGAATTGGCGAGCGTGCCAAATTCATCATTCCTGTTGAGGTTAATTTTTCGGTTTAAATTTCCCTTTGCAATATCTAAAGCTGCATTATCAAGCTGCTGAATGGGTGCCGCCATGTACCGGGCAAACAGAATGCTTACCACAATTACAGCGCCAATAGAGAAAAACATACCTGCATAAATAATATGCCGAATACTGGCTACGGCCGCATAATACTGGCTTTTGTCCTGGCTGATTCTAAGATATTGCGCTTCATTATCAGAAATGCCTAAATCTATGTAAGCAATCAGTTTGTTAGGGTTTTCATCATCCCGAATAATGGGTTGGCCGTCTTTAAGGTTTAACTCTACTACTAATTCGGGAGCCAAATAAGTATCTACGGTATGGAAAGCAGAATCGGGGAAAGTTAAAAAGCGCTGCCCGGCCTTGTCATAAACAGCTACTTCATATTCAGCCAGTTGTGCGTGGCGCTTAATTTTATCATCAAAAAAGGCATTGTTTCTAAAGCTTCCGGCCGCCAGCGCTAAAGAAAGCACATCTCGTTCAAACTGCTCAACTCCTTCTTCCAGCAAGAAACTGCGAATGGTAAGTATGGAGTACGCGCTGATGGTAATCACCCCAATAATAAGCAGAATAATGTAGGTCCACGCTAATTTGGAGCGAATGTTCATGCGTAAAGAAACTCTTTGTTAAACCCATAGCCAACCCCGCGATAGGTTTTAATAAGCTTGCCTTCGTCTCCCATTTTAAGGCGCAGGTTTTTCACATGTACATCTACCGTTCGGTCAAAAACATACTTATCCTCATCACTTATTTTCTCTAAAATCTGCTGTCGGCTATACACCAGCTTGGGGTTTTGGAAAATCATTTCCGCAATGGTGTATTCGGTATGCGTAAGGTCCACCGGCTTATTATTTATGAACATTTCTGACGAATCCAGATCTAAATACACGTTGCTATACTGAATCCAGTTTCCTTTTTCTGCAGAACGCCGGCGAAGCTGAGTTTCAACGTGGGCTTTTACCAAATTAAGGCTGGCCGGTTTTTTGATGTAATCATCGGCACCGAGTTCTAAGCCTTCAATTTCATCTTTTTCCTCGTCGCGTGCGGTTAAAAACAGTACCGGAATATCGTACACCACCGGGTGCTTACGAATGTGGCTGCAAATTTCCTTTCCGTCGTGATGAGGAACCATGATATCTAAAATAGCTAAATGCAGCTCGTTGGCATTTTCATCAATAAGCTGAAGTGCCTTTTTTCCATCTTTAGCCCAAAGCACGTTGTAGTTATTAAGTTCCAGAAAATTGGCTAACATTTCGCCCGATTCGTGCTCATCTTCTACTAAAAGAAGGGTATGTTTATTACTCATAGTTACTTTTTGGTATGATTTGGGTGGCTCACTAAAGTTATTGGGTTATCAAAGCTTCATTAAAGGTAATAATGTTAAGATAATCTTTAAAATCGTACCTTATGAGGCATTATACAAAACTTTAAAATTGCGACCTTAAAATCTGAATTTACACATGAATTACCAAGGAAAAACCATTTGGATTACCGGAGCCTCATCAGGAATTGGAGAAGCTTTTGCACAAGCGTTTTATAATGAAGGGGCAAACCTGATTTTATCATCCCGCCGGGAAGAAGCGCTTAACGAGGTGAAAGAAAGTCTCGGGGATGATGCCGCCCGTATTGCCGTTCTTCCGCTGGATTTAACAGATGGAGACTCTTTCGCAAAAAAAGCAGAAGAAGCACTTCAAGCTTTTGGTCAAATTGATGTGCTGATGAACAATGGCGGAATCAGCCAGCGTGCTACCGTGATGGAATCGGAAATGAGCACCTTTCGCCGGCTTATGGAAATCAACTACTTTGGCGCCATCGGCTTAACCAAGCAGGTGCTGCCGCATATGGTGGAGCGAAAAACAGGCCACATTATTGTTACCAGCAGCGTGGCCGGTAAGGTAGGTACAAAGCTCCGTTCCGGTTATGCAGGCAGCAAACACGCCGTGCAGGGTTTTTTCAGCTCGCTGAGGCAGGAAATGTACGAGCACAATGTGGCAGTTACGCTACTTTGTCCGGGCTTCATAAAAACCAACATCAGTAAAAATGCGCTCAAAGGCGACGGCTCCAAGTTCAACAAAATGGGAGATGCACACTCCGATGCGATGTCGGCCGATGAAATGGTGGCTAAAGTGATGCCCAAAATTAAAGCCCGTAAAGAAGAAATTTACGTAACCGGATTCAGGGAAGGATTGGCACTTTGGTTGCAGCGACTTTCTCCCACGCTGCTAAACCGGATCATGAAAAACCAAAAAGTAACGTAGAAACACCGTCTGCCACCGTTTTGAGTTATGGCAGATATACAATTGAAGGCGTGAAGTAACTATTTCAAGATTGGTTACAAATTTTTTAACTCCATATTAGACAATGAGCCGTCCGATAGTTAGTTTCAGCCCTTAATATAAATTAAACGGACAGTACACTGAAACTTCTTGAAAATTTATTAGCTGAATTCTCATCCTTCATGTGGGGGTATCCACTTGTTATTTTATTGGTGGGAGGCGGACTTTACTTTCTGCTTTCATCCGGCTTCACACCCTTTCGTTTTTTCTTTCACGCCGTTGATTTAATACGCGGAAAATATGACAATCCGGACGATCCCGGTGATATTAACCACTTTGAGGCCCTTTCTACCGCGCTGGCTTCTACCGTGGGCATGGGAAATATCAGTGGAGTTGCCGTGGCTATTTTTATGGGAGGTCCCGGCGCCTTATTCTGGATGTGGATGAGCGCCATTGTGGGAATGGCCACTAAGTTTTTCACCTGTACGCTGTCTATTATGTATCGCGGAGAAGATTCTGAGGGAAAGCTGCAGGGTGGCCCCATGTACGTGATTCGCGAAGGATTGAGCAGCAAATGGATGCCGCTGGCTTATCTTTTTGCATTTGCCGGTTTATTCGGTCCGTTGCCTATTTTTCAAACCAATCAGCTGGTTCAAATTTTACGAGACTTTATTTATATCCCCAACGGTTGGGTTGAAGCCGATGCCGCGTTTACCGGAAACCTGATTACCGGAATTGCGTTGGTTGGGCTGGTATCGCTGGTTATTTTTGGGGGGATAACGAAAATTGGGAAAGTAGCTTCCAAGCTGGTTCCCTCTATGGTAGTGATATACTTCCTGTCGGTACTGTTTATTCTGGCCGTGCATATTGGCGACGTTCCTTATTATTTAAAGCTGATTGTAACCGATGCCTTCACCGGAAAAGCCGTAATGGGTGGAGCTGTGGGACAGCTGATTATTATTGGAGTGCAGCGCGCGGCATTTTCGAATGAGGCCGGAATCGGTACCGAGTCGTTAGCGCACGGTGCATCCAAAACCAAAGAACCGGTTCGCGAAGGACTTGTGGCTATGATGGAACCTGCCATCGACACGCTGATTGTTTGTACCATGACCGCTCTCGCCATTTTAGTAACCGGCGTGTGGCAATCTACCGAAGCCAACGGAGTAACGCTTACTCTAAATGCCTTCAACGAAGCACTGCCAACTTACGGAACGTATTTACTGCTGATTAGCGTGCTTACCTTTAGCGTCAGCTCAATGCTTTCCTACTCATACTACGGCTCAAAATGCTTAGGCTTTATGCTCGGCGCCGACAAGCAGCACTATTACAACTACTTCTACGTATTCTCCATTATTTTTGGAGCCATTGCTTCCTTAGATGCGGTCATCAACCTCATCGATGGAATGTTTGCGCTCATGGCCGTACCAACCATGATTTCAGCCCTGCTGCTTTCCCCCAAAGTACGAGCCGCCTCCAAAGACTACTTTAAACGCCTGCGAGCCGGCGAGTTTAAAGAGTATTTGGATAAGTAAAAAAAGCGCGTTTATAAAGATATAATACTATAGTTTGATTGACCCGATAGGAGGTTTATTGAGAAACCTATCGGGCGTGCGGGAAGAAAGTATAATTCTCTGATCCAGTGCACTTTTAATCAACAAGAAAAGATTAGCAAGTAGCTGTGTGCTTGTTTTTAATCGGGATTTTTTAGTTCTTAACTGCAGAACGGGCGGGATTTCAACCCTTTTTGCAGTTAAGAACTAAATCCATGAGTGATACGCAATACAAATATCTTGACGACTATCTGGACGAAATGAGAAGCCAGGGCAGGTTTACCTTTACTTCTAATGAAGTAATTGGAAGATTCCGTCTCACTGATAATGCGTTTAAAAAAACAATGCAGCGGTTGTTACAAAAAGACCGAGTGGCGAGACTGCGAAATGAATTCTACCTAATCATCCCACCGGAATATGCATCCCGCCAAACTCTTCCATTAGGCTATTTCATTGATGATCTGATGAAATTCCTGGAACGCGATTATTATGTGGGCCTCCTAACCGCAGCAATGTACCACGGTGCGGCACATCAGCAGCCACAAACACAATTTATTGTTTCCGCCCCCCCTTATTTAAGACCCATCAAAAACAGGCAGCAATCCATAGTTTTTTGCCTGAAAAAAGAGTGGGATACTGATTTTATAGCTCAGTACAAAACAGATGCAGGGTATATCAATATTTCTGGTCCGGCATTGACGGCTCTCGATTTGGTCTTTTACTCAGATCGTATCGGTGGCATAAACCGGGCTGCTACGGTTCTGGCTGAATTAATTTTTGAATTGAAACCGGATAAGCTTGCTAAAGCTGCAACTAAATTCTCTCAAACCACAACTCTTCAACGCTTGGGATTCCTGCTGGAGGAAGTTCTTCATAAAATTGAATTGGCAGATGCTTTGCATGCCTCCTTGAATAATCGAAAGTATTATCCGACTCAGTTGGATCCCAAAAAAGAAAGTGAAAACCAAAAAACACCAAACCGGTGGAAAATCATCCCGAATATGGAAGTTGAGGCTGATGAGCTATGATTCCAAAAGCTTATATAGATGCATGGCGAGCCAAAGCTCCCTGGACTGAATCTTCACAGGTTGAACAGGATTTGGTTATTTCCAGAGCCGTTGTAGAGATATTTTCCAATGATTTTTTGAAGAAAAATCTCGCATTCCGAGGTGGAACGGCATTGCATAAACTCTACCTGAATCCTCAGGCGAGATATTCTGAAGATATTGACTTGGTACAGGTAAAGTCTGGAAACATAAAACCGATATTGCAAGCTATTGGAACACAGCTTCAGTTTCTTTCATCTATAGACGATAGAAAAATAGTTCAGAAGGAACACAATTGGAAGGCTTTATATGATTTTGAAGCTGAAATACCTCCTCCACCAAGCATGCGTGTAAAAATTGAAGTCAATACACGGGAGCACTTCAATGTGTTGGGATTACAGAATGAAACCTTTTCCGTGGATAATCCTTGGTATCAGGGAAGTGCGGAAGTAACGACGTACCAGCCGGAAGAACTATTAGGTACCAAACTCAGAGCATTGTATCAGCGAAAGAAAGGGCGGGATTTATTCGACCTTCACTATGCTTTGGAAAACCTTGATTTGGATATTGATAAGATTATCGAGTGTTTTCATGCATACATGCAGGAAGAAGAAAATAAAGCACCTACCGCTCGAGAATTTGAGCTTAACCTGCAAGAGAAGATGCAGGATGATGAGTTTAGCGGAGATATTATGGCTTTATTACGACCTGAAATTGAGTACGATCAGGAAGAGGCATATCAGTTAGTTTGTAATGTAGTAATTAGAAATGTATAAGTGATGCATTATGTTTTTGAATACTGTTATTTCCTTACTCTGGTAATACCTCACTGATAAGTGCTATTTTGGCTCATTCGCTCACCTAAAGCCTAACTAAATAATATTCCCAAAAAAAATCCCTCACACGAAAAGCCGTGTGAGGGATTAATGCAAGTAGTGAAGACCTTAGTCCTCGATTTAAGTTTACTTGTTCATTAGTTTTTTGAAGTCATCTAAAGTACCGCGAACGGCTTTAGCTGATTCATTCATAAGTTCTTGTTCTTCCGGGTTTAAATCAACCTCAATTACTTCCTTGATTCCGCCGGTCCCTAACTTAACAGGAACGCCGATGTAAAGGTCATCAATTCCGTACTGACCGTCTATATGAGCACAAACCGGGAAAATTCGGTTTTGATCAAGCAGGATAGCTTCCACCATTTGTGCGGCTGCGGCTCCGGGTGCATACCAGGCTGATGTTCCCATCAGGCCAACAATTTCACCGCCGCCTTTTTTGGCGCGCTCCACAATTTCGTTAAGGCGGTCTTCCTTAATAAAGTGCGTGATAGGCATTCCGCTTAGCGTAGTAAATCGCGGAAGCGGAACCATAGTATCGCCGTGGCCGCCCATCAGCAGTGCCTGAATATCTTTGGGAGAAACGTTCAATTCCTCTGCAATAAATGCGCGGAAGCGAGCCGTATCCAAAATGCCGGCCATGCCCATCACTTTTTCGTGAGGAAGTCCGCTGGCGTCTTTAGCCACCTGAACCATCACGTCTAAAGGATTAGAAACAACAATAATAATGGTATCGGGAGAGTGCTTAACCAGCTGCTCGGTAACGCTTTTTACAATATTTGCGTTGGTTTCGAGCAAGTCATCACGGCTCATTCCCGGGCGGCGCGGAACGCCTGCCGTAATTACACAAACGTCCGAATTGGCGGTGTCGGCATAATCAACGGTTCCTTTAATACGCGTATCAAAAAGGTCGATCGGTGAAGATTCCCATTGGTCTAAAGCGCGACCTTTGGAAGGGTAAAAAGTTTTATCTCCATCTTTGCGTTCTAAATCTACGGCTATAACCTCTTTAGCAAAATCGCGTTGTGCTACGGCGTGTGCTACGGTAGAACCTACGTTTCCTCCTGCTCCTACTACTGTTACTTTCATTTTATGCTTTGTTTTAATGTTCGGTTTTCAATTAATATACAATCGTTTTGTGAAGCCATGGTAAAGATAAGAAATCAGAATTCTTCAATCAGTGTTAATAATCACGGCTAATCGTTTTGCTTTCGCCTTCGGTCCATGCCCCACATTAATTTGTTTCTCAGCGTTTCAAAATAGTCGTGGCCCGGAAGGTGAATTAAATCAAACGTTAAATCAGATTTTGTGATTTCTACCTCAAAAGGGAATGCTTTTATCTGCTGCATTTTCCCATCAAAAGAAAATTGAATCTCACTTTCTTGTTTTTCAATAATAATGCGCAGCGGTTTGTTTGAATTCAGTACCAGCGGCCGTGTTGTAAGCGTATGGGGGTTGATGGGGGTCACCACAAATACATCCGTTCCGGGAGCCACAATTGGTCCGCCCGAGGCCAAATTATAAGCGGTTGAACCGGTGGGCGAGGCCACTAATAAGCCATCGGCCCAGTAGGTGTTAATAAGGCTTTCGTCATATTCTGCCCGCACGTTTACCATAGAAATGGAGCCTTTGCGGGTAAACAGAAATTCATTCAGCGCATAATATTTATTTCCGTCAGAGTCGGTGGCTTTCAGAAAAGCGCGTTTATCCAGTGTGAAGTTATAATTTAGCAGATTGTTCAGCGCTTCGTTCAAATCCTCTTTTTGAGTATTTGCCATAAAGCCCAGCCGGCCGCTGTTAATTCCTAAAATAGGCTTATTCAAATCCTTAGAAATTCTGGCCGTATATAAAATAGTGCCGTCGCCGCCCATTACCAGCACCATGTCGGCAGCTTTAATGGAAGCTCGATCCGAATCGGTTCGATGAATAACTTCAGAGTCGGGCAGCTCAGTTTGTATGCACGTCTTTTTGTTGATATAAAGCGGAATATTTTTTTGCTCAGCCCAGACTATGGTATCAGCCAGCGCTTCCCGCACCTCATACTTCTCCGGATTGGCAATGATTCCCAGCTTCATTTTTCACCCTGCGTTATTTTTAGGGAAATTAAGTTGAGGTTCCAGGGCGTGTGCTCAATTTTTATGCCCGAAACCCGCTGATTGGTCAACACATAAATCGGACTTTCCCACGCGGCCAGCAGCTTTGTATTGGGATAAGGCTCGGTAGAAAACGTGACGGCATCTGATAATGCATACGAAGCATTCATTGCAAAACTAAAGCCAGCTTTTGTGGCTCTGGTAGCTAACTTATCAATTAAAAAAAGCTCAAAAGGATGCTCGGTATGCGTAACCACCAGCTGCCGCGGTGACTCTGCAGATTCTGAGTTTTCGGGGGCTTTATGAAAACTCACGGAGCCCAATTTCCTCGTTCCCAAAACAGAGTCGGGCTGAAGCGTGCTCAAAAACTTATTAACGGCAGAGGATTGATCGGAATCCATATTATAGTACAATTTATAAGTGGAATGAGCCGACATCTTCTCCAGCTTGTAATTTTTATAAATGTCGGATTCAAGCTCGCCGTCCGCATCGGTGATGGTAAGCAGCGTATTTGCTCCGGCTTCCATCAGCACGTCTAAATTTCCACGGGCAAACTCTTGAAACAGATCGGATTCATCCAATCCGGATATAATATCAAGGCGGCTGACGGGCGGCGTAAAACCCCGATAATTATCGAATGGGGTGAATAAATAGGCGTTCCCTTCTTTTTTCACATATTTGAAACGACCCGTTCCGGCAGGTCGCTGAATAGGCCCCGAAGCTTTAGGAACGCTTTGCGGTGCATAAATGGAAGCCACGGGGTGCGCCAGCTTTTGCAGGAAATCAGAAGACGGTTTGTTTAGGCTGAAAACAAGGGTAGAATCGTTTGTTGCCCGGACGCCTTCAATAGAAGTAAGCACTCTTTTTTTAGGATTTTTGACGTACATCTGCTCGTTACGGTAGGCCGAAAATCCGTGAATATCCTTAAACATTCGGGCGGCGGTATTGGGGACATCCTGAGCTGCCATGCGTTTAAAAACCTGCTCTATCATTTTTGCCGTTAAGCGCGGACCGTTTCCGCTCGAAAAAACCGGAGAGTCATGAAATACCACATTCGTTTTTAAGTGAATGGTAAATTGGGTTGAGTCTTTGTTCACGCTCCATTCTTTTGCTAACTGCGGGGCAGGCTCACCAAACGTATTCAAGTCAACCAGCTTTTCATAAATCATGCTGAGCGCACGATATTCGCTGTTGGAGGTAGCATAAAGCGGATCAAGAGATTCGATGGGAGCAATTTCGCCCACTCTTACTTGTATAAAATCGCTATCAGCAACATCATCCGTTTCAAACACAGAATCTGCCGGACTGCTCACAAGATCTTCAGGACCCGACTGCACGGTAACCGTTTCCAGATTATTACCGCAGGCGCTAAGCAGCAGTAATGGAAGCAGGAGGTAAGCAAGGTTTTTCATATAAATCAAATCTTCTTCAGTTTACTTAATAAAAAGGAGTGGCCAAAAATCATTCCACAGCCATTGTTATAACTAACTCTTAGAGCCTTTTAAGCCCTTAATTCCCTTCACGGCTTTTTCGCTCAGCAGGTTGGTATCGTAGCTGCGCACGCGTCCATTTTTTTGTTGATGCTGTTCCAGTCCAATACGAATCAGCTCTTCCATCAACCCGCTAAAGGTGATATCTGATTGTTCCCACAGATAAAAAGAGAACGAGCCCGGAATGGTATTAATTTCATTAAAATACACTTCTTCTGAATTCGCATTCACCAGAAAATCGAGGCGGGCAACACCGGCAGCACCCAGCGCAGCAAACGTTTTTACAGAAAGCTTTTGAATCTTTTGCGTAAGCGCATCAGAAATATCAGCAGGAATTTCCCGATCGGCCGAAGCCATGCCTTTGTCAGCTCCTTCACCGCTCTGATATTTATCCTCAAAACTGAGCGCTTCCGCTTTCCCTAACGGACGCTCGCACACGCTGGCCCGGCAGTCATCCGGCGTGCCCAATACCGAGCAGTTAATTTCCATCAGCGGGTTGATGGCTTCCTCAATAAGCAGGTGCTCATCGTAGCGAAAGGCAGTTTCAACCGCATTAATCAACTCTTCTCTGTCATTAGCAATAGCTACGCCAATGCTGCTTCCCAAAGTGACAGGCTTCACAATCAGCGGATAGCCAAATGTTTCTGCCGCGTTTAAAATTTCCTCTTGCTCCTGTGTCCAGTCTCGTTCATAAAAGTTAACAGACTGCGTAACGGGAATGCCATTTGCGGCAGCAACAGTTTTGGCTTGAACCTTATCCATGCCCAGTGCAGAACCCAACACACCGCTTCCCGTGTAGGGAATATTCATCATCTCGCAAATGCCCTGAAAAGAACCGTTTTCGCCCTCGCTGCCGTGGAAAGCACACAGCACCGCATAAACAGGAATACTTTTAGGCTTAGAAAATAAGCCGACTTTATCCTGCTCTTTCAGAAACGTTTTGCCGGTTTCATCTTTCACAAAAGCACAGCTTATGCTGTTTTTCTCGAGAGAGGGAAGGTCTTCATAATTACTGAGCTTCAGCAGCGGCTCGCCCGTCAGCCATCGCCCCGATTTAGCCACATAAAGCGGAATGATATTATATGAGCTTTTTTCCAATGCAGATATAGCCTGCACAGCCGTAAGAACAGAAACTTCGTGCTCCGGAGAAACGCCGCCAAAGGCAACAATAAGGTTTTTCTTGGACATAGATTTTTAAGTGTATTAAGATTCGAAAATAGGATTGTTTGACGTTAATTGTAAGCTTTTGGAAATGATTTTTGTTTAGCCCAGCCTATTTACCTTTAGCATCGGGGACCCATCCTTGTTTCTTCCCTAACACGCAAGCGCGCCAAGGAAGGAGACGCGTTGGTAAGGTTGTGGTTGGTTTTTTTGTGTAAAGCCGGGATTGACAACTTTAATATCAAACATGGTATAATTTGCCAAATATTTTACTACTGCGTCCTCTTTCCTTGCGGCGTTAGCTAAGGTTTGTGAATTTATACAGGCGTGCCGGAGGGAAAGAGACAGAGAAAGGGTCCTGTTGGATTGGGGGAGATTAGAGCAACGAGTGGAATTCTGACTCCTGACTCCTGACTCCTGAGTTCTGAATTCTGAGCTCTGCCAACGATTTCCAAAACACAGCCAACAAGCACTTGTTCCGTAAGCTGATATTTTCAATATTTGCTAACCTCCTCTAATATCAAATAATAAACCTATGAGCAAAGTAATCACTTCCGTTAATGAACTGGATTTTTCGCTTTCAGAGCTGCAGGATATGCCGGTTCCGGGAAAAGTGTTGATGGTAAAACCTACTTTTTTTACAGTTGAATATGTAATCAACCCGCACATGGAAGGGAATATTGGCGGTGTGGATAAACTGGCCGCCCAAAATGAATGGGAGCACTTAAAAACGGCCTATGAAGAACTGGGTTTGTACGTGCAAGTAGAAGAAGGCCGGCGCGGTTATCCGGATATGGTTTTTTGTGCCAACCAAAGCATGCCCAATATCACCGAAGATGGGGAAAAAGAAGTGATTATGAGCGTGATGCATTCCGATCACCGAAAAGGAGAAGTGCCTTTTATCCAAAAAATGTATGAGGACAGCAGCTACAAGGTTGTGCATTTGGACGAGTCCAGGTTCACCGATTTTGAGGGAATGGGTGATGCGCTTTGGCATTTTAAAAAGCGGCTGGTTTGGGGCGGCTACGGATATCGCTCTTCCAAAGAAGTGTATGACGTGGTTTCAGATACGTTTAATACGCCGGTTATAGCGCTGGAGCTAATTGATGAGCGTTTTTATCATTTGGATACCTGCATGTGTATTCTGAATACAGACTCGGTGCTTATTTATCCCAATGCCTTTACGGAAGAAGGACTTGCGCTGATTAAAGCCTTGTTCAAAAACGTAATTGAGGCATCGCAATATGAGGCTGAGAAGCTGTTTGCGTGTAATGCCGCCTGCCCGGATGGCAAAAATGTACTCATTCAGCAGGGCGCCACGGATGTAAACCAAAAGCTGAAAGATTTAGGCTTTAACGTGCACGAATTCAGCACTTACGAATATCTGAAAAGCGGCGGTTCTGTGTTTTGTATGAAACTGATGCTTTGGTAGCCAACAGAATTTATTCGCAAGTATTATTCTAATTCGACTTCAGCAATAGCCGATAGGGAGTGAGGTGCCGGGCTGTAATCGCTGAAAGGGTATTGGGGTGAAACAGAGCCTGTTTAAAAATCAGAATGCCTATTGAGTTCAGATTTCTTAGAATAATTCATATCGTTTTTTCTAACTGAGGGCATTTTCAAATATATTCCCACTGGTTTCCAATTTCGAGAACCTCGCCAAGCAAATTTAAAAATCTATTTAAATGAATCCCGTTAAAGCTTCTATCTCTTTTCTTTTTCTTGTAGCTCTGATTTTTGTTTTAAACACCAAGTTTGGCGCCATTCCTCCGCTGGGGAAGTTTTTTGATCCGTCTGCAGGATTCTGGGCTAATGCAGAAACGGGCGCTTCGGATTCAGAAAAGCTGGATATTCCCGGCCTGGAAGATGAAGTCACCGTTTACTTTGATGAGCGGAATGTGCCGCACATTTTTGCCAATAACGAGCACGATTTATTTGTGGCGCAAGGCTACATTGTGGCTCGCGATCGCCTCTTCCAAATGGAAATGCAAACCTATGACGCCGCCGGACGTCTGGCCGAAATTGTAGGTCCCGCACTGCTTAATCGCGACCTCAATACCCGCCGGCTGGGAATGACTTATGGAGCGGAAAAAGCCATGGAAGAAATCAACAAAGATCCGCAAATGAAAAGCGTGGTTCAGGCCTATGCAGCCGGCGTGAATGCGTACATTGATCAACTTTCTCCGGCCGACTATCCCGTTGAATATAAAATATTAGACATTCAACCCGAAGCGTGGAGACCCATAAAAACCGCCTACTTGCTCAAAAATATGACGCTCGTGCTGGCGGGAAGAAATAATGATGTACGCACTTCCAACACTATTCAATATTTTGGAGAAGATTTTGTTGAAAAATACTTCACCCGAAAGCCCAAGCTAAACGATCCTATCATTCCGCCTTCCCGCCAGTGGGATTTTGAGGCAGACGTTCCTGCTGCGCCCGACTCTCTGTTTGTTCCCGATGTTTCAAAAGTGATAGATCCGTTTCCGTTTGTGGAGGGAACCGGGAGCAACAACTGGGCAGTCAGCGGTTCAAAAACAGCATCGGGCTATCCGATTTTGGCAAACGATCCGCATTTGAGTTTAACGCTGCCTTCTATCTGGTACGAAATGCAGCTGTCGGCGCCCGGCTACAACAGTTATGGTGTTACGCTGCAGGGCTCGCCCGCTGTTATTATTGGCTTTAACGAGCAAACCGCCTGGGGAACTACAAACGTGGCTTCAGACGTAATGGACTGGTATCAAATTCGTTTTAAGGATGAAAGCATGCAGGAATATTGGCACGATGGCGAGTGGAAAGCAACTTCAACCCGTATAGAAAATATAAAGGTGCGCGGGGGTGAAATGGTGACGGATACCGTGATTTACACGCATCACGGACCGGTGATGGAAGTGGAGCCGGCCACGGGAGAGGGCGAGCCGATTTATCATGCGCTGCGCTGGATTGCACATTATCCGTCAAATGATATCCGCACGTTTTATGAGTTTAATAAAATGAAGAATTATGAGGAATACGTGGAGGCGGTGAGTCATTATGTGGCCCCGGCTCAAAACTTTGCTTATGCCGATACCTCCGGAGATATTGCTTTGTGGATTTCCGGCAAAATCCCTAAAAAATGGCAGTTTCAGGGGCGAACCGTGAGTGATGGAACCGATCCGCTGTACGACTGGCACGGCTGGATTCCAACCGAGCAAAATCCGCATATCAAAAATCCCGAGCGTGGCTTTGTGAGTTCAGCAAATCAGGAGTCGGTAGCGCCCGATTATCCTTATTATCTGGACGATGATTTTGCTCCTTTTGAACGCGGCCGCCGAATTAATGAGCTGTTGGAAGGCATGGATGACATCACCCCAAAAGACATGCAAAACATGCAGATGGACAATTTTGCGTATAACGCGTACACCATCATTCCGCAAATGATAGAGTGGACCAACACGGAGAAGCTGAATGATTTTGAGCTGGAGGCGCTGGAAATGGTAAAGAACTGGGACTTTTTTATGGATGCTGAAAAAAGCGCTCCAACCGTTTATATCACCTGGAGAAACCGGTTTTATGATGCTATTTTTGATGATGAAATGAACTCCACCGAAGCCGAATTACGCTATCCGTCGCGGGATATTTTTGTGGAAGTGATTAAAGAAGAACCCGATATGAAATTTGTGAATAATATTGAAACCGAACAGACCGAGACGGTAGAAGATTTGGTGACGATGACCTTCAAGGAAACCATTGCGGTGCTAAGTAAAGTGTATGGCGCCGAGTTAGAAAACTGGAAGCGCGGCATCGACATAAATAATGATATTGACCATCTGGCAAATATTCCCGGGTTTGGGCGGGAGAACTTATTTAGCGGCGGTGCGGCCGAAGCCATAAACGCTACCCGTGGCGGCAACGGTCCGTCCTGGAGAATGGTGGTTGAGGTGGGTCCTGAGGTGAAAGGATGGGGCATTTACCCGGGCGGGCAGTCCGGAAATCCCGGTTCACCCCACTACGATGATATGGTGGAAGGATGGCGCACCGGCCGGTTGTTTGAGCTGAATTTTATGCGAGAACGCCCGGAAGAATATCAGTACAAACTTTCTCTTACGGCTAAGAAGTAACGTCATGGAGCAGTCAAAACACAAAGCTCGGGTTGTTCGGAATCGAATTCGTCTTGGATTGCTGCTGCTTATTTTACCTGTTGTTTATTTAGGACTCTGGATTTCCATTTCCGGTAACGATGCGCTTACTTATTTTGAAAAAGTGCAGATGTATATGGGGTATTTTCCCGAATCTGTCCGAAATCCTTTCGGGATAACACTTTCATTTTTTGGGATGAGTTTGGGGTCGGCTATTTTCAGCTTTTCCGGTTATTTAAAAAGCAGGGAAACCAAAACGCAAATCATCTGCTTGGTGATAAGCGGAATAGCCACGCTGCTCACTCTTTTATTTGGCTTTCAGCTACTTTAGGAGCGGCTGATTTTAGCGGGGAAGCTGTAAATAGCCGAAAGTGTTAAAAGTGGCATTTCAATCGTCTTTCAGCCAGGGAATTTGTATCTTTCGCCCGCAAAATATAATCGTACACTAATTTATGACTATGCAGTTTTTACCTTTGTTTTTAATGGGCAATCCTGATGATCCCAACGCCGGTATTATAAACCTTGTTTTTCTGGGCGGAATTTTTCTGGTATTCTATTTTTTCATCATCCGGCCGCAGAGCAAGCAGCAAAAAGAAATTAAGCAGAAAGTGGAAGGAATGAAGAAAGGCGATAAGCTGGTAACCTCTTCCGGCATTATTGGCATTTTGAATTCTATTGATGAAGATTCGGTTTTAGTGGAAGTAGATAGCGGCGTAAAAGTACGCATGCTGAAGTCTGCAATTACAGACGTGAATCCAAACAAACCGGATAAAAAAGACTAACTTTCTATTCAAATGAGTCAAGAGTTTCGCTTTAATACCATTCCCGAAGCCATTGAAGACATCAAAAACGGCAAAATTGTAATTGTTGTAGATGATGAAGACCGAGAGAATGAGGGAGACTTTCTGATGGCTGCAGAAATGGTTTCTACAGAAGCTATTAACCTGATGGTTACGCACGGGCGCGGCTTGGTTTGCGCACCTATCACCAAAGAAAAAGCCGATAAACTGAATCTGCGGCATATGGTGGAAGAAGGAGCCGACCCGGATGAGGCTAACTTTACGGTTTCTATAGACCATAAACGCCTCACAACTACCGGGATTTCGGCTCAGGATCGCGCCAACACCATTCGTGAGCTGGCCAGTGATGATTCTAAACCGATGGATTTTCGCCGTCCGGGACATATCTTTCCCCTGCTTGCCGTAGGCGGAGGCGTGCTTCGGCGTGCCGGCCACACAGAAGCAGCTATTGATTTAGCGCGGCTTGCCGGACTGAAACCCGTGGGCATTATTTGTGAAATTATGAAGGAAGACGGGGAAATGGCCCGCGTTCCTGATTTGATGAAAATGGCAGATGAGTTCGAAATGAAAATCATCACCATTAAAGATCTGATTGCTTACCGCAATGAAAATGAATCGCTGGTGGAAGAAGTGATGGGCGTTGATCTTCCTACTATGTATGGAGATTTCAGCCTGCGCGCTTTCAAAGAAAAGCTGACCGGTGATATTCACCTTGCACTAACCAAAGGAAGCTGGAGTAAAGAAGAGCCGGTGCTTACCCGCGTTCACTCCTCCGATTTAATCGGTGATATTTTTGGTGCCCGAAACGCAGATACCAGCGAACAGCTACATCAGGCTATGCTGCAGGTTGAGCGAGAAGGAAAAGGCGTGGTTTTATACATGAACCGGAATCAGCGCGGCTCCGTGCTGGTGAATCAGCTTAAAACGCTGAAGGCTATGCAGGAAGGTTCGGTGGGCAGTAATGAAGAAGATATCACCCCAAGAAGCGATGCGCGCGATTACGGCGTTGGTGCTCAAATTTTACGTACGCTGGGCATCCGAAAGCTTCGATTGATGACAAACAATCCCGTGAAGAGAATTGGAATCAAAAGCTTTGGTCTGGAAATAGTAGATCAGGTGCCAATGAGCCATTCTTTCAATTTCTCGGAAAACCCTCAGCCGGCAGAAAAAAGCGAAACCGCAGGTTAGTGTTTGTTGAGTTGAGAAAAACCTGACAGGTTTGCGAGCGTTGAGGGAAGACCTTGTATTAACTAACAGATTGTTGCTTTCATCTGTGACCTGACTTTTTTCGTGTTAAATGGATTGAAGAAAAAATTCACTATTCACCCTTCACCACTTCCAATTAACCAACAACCATTACCAACAAAAAGTGTTAGTTGAAGACGAAGCGGAAGGTAATGGTTCCCCATTGCGTTTGTTGAGGTACACCGCTTGGAAGGCGTGAAAATTTCCACGTTCGAAGCGTACTCATAACCTCTCGTTCCAGCTCCGGATTCATTTTTTTGATAGGAATAATGCGGCCAACGGTTCCATTTGGACGCACTTCAAACCGAACGGTAATTACACCTTCTGTATTTGTGGTATTGCTGGGCAGCGGCTGCACCATGGGATCTCGGTTGATTTCGCCTTCCCACTTTAGCTCATAAGGAGAGGTTTTCTGCTCATCATTTCCAATGCCCTGGTCGGAGTTCACGTCGCCACGGGCGCCCTTTACATCGCCGCTTTCTTTGGCACCTTCTGTAGAAGCTATATTTTCGCGAGCTACCGGTGGGATTTCAACTTCCTCTTCTTCCGGCTGGGTTTCCGGTTCTTTGGGATCAATTTTTTCCGTTTCAGGAGTGGTGATTTCTTCTTCAACTACTTCTTCAACCTGATCGGGTAAGTCCACAGCTTTGGTTTGTTCTTCCGTGGTTTCCTGAGGCGTTACTTCAGGTTCGGGTGCTTCCTCAACAGGTTCTTCCGGCTCAGTTTCAGAAGGATTTGGGCGCTGAGCTACCTGCTCATTTTTGACTTCTGAGTACTCGGCAAGCTGGCCGGTTTTAAATTCACCAAACTCCACTTCTATATAGGAAGGGCGCACGTTTTGGTTCATATCCAGCGTAAACCATAGCGAAAACAGTAAAAAAACCGTATTTATACCAAAGGTGATATAAAGCGCGGTGCGGTCGTTTTCAGTGAAGTCTTTTAGCATTATGTTGTCAGGAACCTTGCTCGGTTGCCATTATAATTTTCAAGTTTAAAGCTTTGCTTACGTTCATCACGCGAACGGCGTCATCAACTTTTGCGTCCTTATCAGCCCTTAGTACAACGGTTCCCTGCGGCTTATTATTTCGGGCGGTTCTGATGGCGGTTGCCAAAGAACCTCTTGCCGTTAAATCGCCATCCACATAAAACTCGCCCTCTTTGGTAACGGCTACCGAAATATATTGTTGATTGGTTTCTGCGCTGCTTTCTGCTTTGGGGACTTCAACCCGAATTCCGAAATTGGTAACAAAGGAAGAAGTAAGCAGAAAAAAGATAAGCAATAGCAACACAATATCGGTTAACGAAGATTGCGAAAACAGCGATAAGGGCGCTAATTTTTTATCTCCACCTCTAAAGTCTCGTGCCATAGTATTTTATCCTTCTTTTTTTGATGCAGGAGATTGCAGAAGATCCAGAAAGTCGGCCGATGCATTTTCAAGCTCAAAAATAGTGCGGTTAATTTTGCCGAGCAGGAAGTTATAAAAACCATACGCAATCAGCCCCACAATTAAGCCGGCTGCTGTGGTAATTAAAGCTTCCCAAATACCGCCTGCAAGCGCGCTTGGGTTTACATTTCCCTGTAGCGACTGAATATCCATAAAGGCTTCAATCATTCCGGTAACAGTTCCGGTAAATCCTAACAGCGGAGCCACACCTGCAACGGTAGCCAGCCAGTTCATGCGTTTTTCTAAAAAGAAAATCTCTTTTTTACCTGCATTATCAATGGCATCTTCAATATCACGAAGCGGGCGACCTAATCTTTTGATTCCTGCTTTTATAATTCGGGCCATGGGTTTGTCCACCTCATCGCAATAATCCATAGCTTTGGCTGCACCGCCTTTGCCGGATTTCAACATGCTTTCTACAGTGGCTAAAAATTGTTCGGGCGCTACGTGCGAGCGATTTACCGCCAGCCAGCGCTCGGCTATCACATAACAGGAAAGCGCAAAGAGCAGAAATATGGGAATCATTAAAATTCCCCCTTCTACTAAAAGGTCAAAAAAAGTAATGGTTTCTTCCTGTAGGTTAATTAGGGAATCGGCAGGAACCGTGGTCTGCAAAAAGATCAGCAAGAGGTGCATGTAGATGATAAGATTTAATAAATTCTGGTTATAAAGTAGTTGTTAGCATATGGAGCTTTGAGGGTATTTGCAGCAAGAGTAGCCGTTCGGGTACTTTCAAACTGCCCTACGCTTACGCGCCAAAGCTGTCCATATTGTGCTGAAGGTATAGAAGCCAGCAGGGCTCGGTAGCCTTCGGCAGTAAGTTCTTTTATTTTTGCTTCGGCATTTTCTTTATTGCTTAACGAAAATACAACAATGGTATAGCCATCGTTTGCTGAGCGATTTACCGCACCGGTCAACCCATATTTAGGCTGATCCTGAGCACTCGCTTCCGTATTTGATACTTCGGGCGAAGTGGCTTGTTCCTGTCGGTTTTCATCATCAGCAGCTTGCGGAGCGGATGGAGGCTCGCCTTCGGTGCTTTCCGTTGATTCCGGTTCTTCTTGTGCCGGTTCTTCACTCACAGGCGGTTCAGTTTTTTCCGGTTGGGTTTCGGGTTGAGCCGGTGGCATTTCTGCTTCTGTTGGAGATTGAGTGGCAGCCATCTGCGGCTTTGGGGTAACGCCGGGAATGTTAATTACGCCGAAATATCCCAAGCCATAAGTTCCACCCGCCAGTACTACAATCAGCAACAGTACCCAAAGCAGTACAGGCTGACGCTTGGTTTCGCGCGGGGTAGCCGTACGTTTGAAAGAAGGAGTTGGCTTTTCCTTTTTGTCTGATTTTTCTTCTTTTTTCTGAACTTCTTCTTTTCGCTTTTGCTTGGCGCCTTCTGAAGCTAAATTCTTAATAACGGGAACGACTTCATCTGCTTTTTTATCTGCAGATTCTGATGTTTCCGTTTCAGCTGTCTCAGTTTCATCGTCTTTTTCAGATTCCTCGAAAAGCTCATCATCTTCGTCATCATCAAGTTCACCTGCAAGCGCTTCAAAAGGATCTTCAGGTTCTTCTTGTTCTTCTTCGTCAGCAGCAGCTTTGTCTGTAATATCATCACTGAAAAAGACGCTTAATGCATCATCCTCAGGCGTGTCTTCTTTCTCAACATCCGAAAGGGCATCTTCCAATTCTTCTTCTAAGCTTTCTTCCTGCTGTTTAGAATCGTCATCGTCATCCAGCGAAAAAGCTTCGTCATCGGGTTTGTCACCCAGCAGGCCCGAAAACATAGATTCGGCGCTGTCGTCTTTATACGTATCAATTCCCCAGGCTTCAGGGCCCGGTTTTTCTTCATCAGCCGGCTCGGTCAGTTCTTCTTCAGCCTCTTCAGTGGGTTCCTCATCAGTAATATCAAAAGGAGCTTCTTCGGCTTCTTCATCAGCAAAATCGCTTATATCTTCCGGCTCTTTGTCTTGCAGTACTTCTTCGGGTTCATCCGGCTGTTCTTCTGTAGTGTCAGGGTCGTCCAGTAAACCGCCAAAAGGATCTTCATCTTCCTCGTCTTGGCCGTCATCTTGTTGTGGGGAAATCTCTTCGGCAGCAGCAGGAGCTTCCGATTCCTGGCTTGGCTCGTCCAGCTCAATCGGTTCCATGCCCACGTATTTGTAATTAATTTCTGTGGCAAAATCATCAGCGGGAATGAAAATCACATTATTCCCCATTTTACTGAAAACGCCTAAACCATTTACCTCGTAAGCATCACCTTCTTCAAAAGCCTCGTTTATTTCTTCAACCAGTTTGTTGAGTTTTTCCTCTGCATTTTGCTCTGTAATGTCTGCCGCTTCGGCCAGCAGTTCAATTAGTTTAGAATGATCTATATTCATGCGTTATCCCCTTTTTTCTGCAATAAATTCCACGGTATCTTTGGGGGGTATCATCACGTTGGTGCCGTCTGCTCTTTTTTCCTGCTTTTGGTTGTGATGAACGGCCTTAAATGTACCCAGCCCCTTAATTTCGATAGAGTTTTTCATAATCAGCTGATCACGAATCACCATCCCAAGAGTTTCTAAAAATTTGTTATCCATAATAAATCAGAATTTAACGGTTACTCCACCAAACATTTGAAACGGACGTTCCTGATAGCCATCCCATATTTGATAATTTTGCCCCATAATATTTAACAGTTTTGCATAAACGCCAAATGTATCATTAATCTGATACTCAGCTCCGGCATTCAGCAATAAAAAGCCCTTTAGGTCAGAACCGGCCTGTGGAGCCTTTCGCTTGCCAATATATTCTGCCCAGCTGTTAATTGTAAGTTCTTTTATAATTTTATACGAAATAGCTCCTTCAACCCCCAGTTTCTCTTCGTAAGGAATAACTCCGCCGGTAGAAAACTGTGGACTTCTGGCATACACTTTACCGCTAAACCAAAACTTTTCGGGCAGCAGCTGCTGGCTTACTCCGCCATAGATTTCAAAAATATCAGCATCACTGTACCGAACCGAATAGAAACCCGGAGCAGATGTTGGGGGAGGAATCAGATCTCGCTCGTAATAGGCATAATCATTAATGTGCGAATAACTTACGCCGCCAAATACTTTATTCCCTTCAATCAGCTGAATGTTTACCGTTCCATTAGCGCCCATGTGATAAGCGTGGCGAAGCTGCGTATCTGCATTTAAAAAGCGGTTATGTTGATGATGTTCCTGCACGGTTAGAAAATCAGGTTTAGCAAATGCGGTACCTGTCAAAGAAAGTTTATCGCTGAAGTTATGCTTCACTTCAACTTCAGGCGTAAAATAAACCTGATCATTCATAGGGTCCGAAACGTACGTAATGCCGCCTTTCCCGCTTATGCGAGTGGAGAAATTGAACAGGCGCTCGTACTTAAAAGAGGCCTCGGCCGAAGTCCGGGTTTTGGAACTGAATGCGGCCGGATTGAAAGAGCCATGCACTAGCTTGGCTGATACATCAAAGGTTTCATACAATCGTTTGCCCGGCCAGAAATACGAAAATGCGGCCTGAAGCTGATTCTCACTGATTTTTCCTGCCATGGGCGCAGAACCCGCATTTAAAGTAGCAGAAAACAGATTTCCGCCCGCAGAAGCTTCCCAGCCGGTGAGCGTATTTTTCATATTTTGCAGGGTAACCTGTGCATTAAAGCCGCCGTAACTTTTATCGGCGGTTTTGCCAATTATATTTTGCTGATAATTATCTTCCAGATTAAACAGATAATTTTGGTCACTCAGTCCGCCCACATCAACAATCAGCTTTAAATCATCGCTTCGCTTGCTGATGTATCTTGCATTGGCGTCAAAATACCGAAAGCTGCTTTCCTGATTGTCGAGATGTCCGTCAGAAGCCTGCAGGTTTAAATTAGCGGAAAGCAGATCACTGTCATTTAGTTTATAAAAGCCATAGCCATAAATTTCGGGCGATAAATAGCTGCCAATTCCGCCTCTCAGATATGCGTTTTGTCGCTCCGGCGTGTGCAGTAAAGTTCGGAACGGAGGCGTTGGGCGGCCCAGCTCGGTTACAGAAATATCAGCCACAGCTTCTTCCCGGGTTTCCAGAAAAGGCATCCGGTTTGGGTCAATTTGATATACGCGCGGCTTGGGGTTGAAGCCTAAAATTGGCTGGCGGCGTAAACCCGGAAAGCGCGCCTTAAATTCACTCCTGATTTCAATATCCTGCGGATTTATTTCGGGGAGAAGGGAGCCGTCGCCTTGCTGTCCGCTTTGGGCAAAATTTGCAACAGGGTACATGCTAACAAAAAATAAGGCAAAAAGTAGGAGGCGTAATTTCATCATTAAACTGCGTTTCCAGAATGTACTAATTTTTGAAGGATGGTTTGAGTAATAGCTAACGAAAAAGATGTACTTAGAATTGTTGGGTTGTGTTCCTTCGTTTCAATCATAAAAAACCAATAATAACAGATAATTTGCGGCCCGAAATGCCTAAGAGCGCTCCAGCATTCTGTTCAGCGCCAGAACGGCATGTTCGGCAACTTCCGGAGGAACCGATATGTGATTTACCACTTCACCCTCAGCCAGCCTTTCGAGCGACCACAACAGGTGCGGCAAATCAATGCGGTTCATAGTTAAACACGGACACATAAATGGATTGAGCGACACAATTTCTTTATCCGGATGCTTTTGCGCCAGTCGGTTTACCAGATTCATTTCGGTTCCAATCGCCCACTTTGAGCCGGGCTCAGCATTTTCGATGGTATTCACAATAAAACCGGTTGAGCCGTCAAGGTCGGATGCCTGCACCACTTCGTAGGTACATTCAGGGTGAACTAAAACCTGTATTTCAGGATCTTTCTTTTTCAGATTCTGGATATGCTTCACGTTAAACTTTTCGTGCACCGAGCAGTGCCCTTTCCATAAAATCACCTTTACATCATCCGGATCTCCTTCATACTCCAGCTTATCTTCCAGCGGAGCCCAAACGGCCATGTGTTCTAAAGGAATGCCTAAATCAAAAGCCGTATTGCGGCCCAGGTGCTGATCGGGTAAAAACAGCAGTCGCTCTTTTTGAGTGAAGGCCCACTCCAGCATTTTTTTAGCATTGGAAGACGTAACCGTAGCGCCGCCGTGCTTACCCACAAATGCTTTTATGGCTGCGGTAGAATTCACATAAGTGAGGGGTAAAATGGTATCACCCCAAATTTCCTGCATCTTTTCCCAGCCCGACACCGTTTGCTCAATATCCGCCATGTCGGCCATGGAGCAGCCCGCGCGCATATCCGGTAAAATCACTTTTTGATGCGCTTCGGTAAGCATATCGGCCGTTTCTGCCATAAAATGTACGCCGCAAAAGGCGATGAACTCAGCATCCGGCATGTTGGCACAAATTTGAGCCAGCTTCAGCGAGTCGCCACGGGCATCGGTAAACTCGATAACTTCATCCTTTTGGTAATGATGGCCCGGAATAAAAAGCCGCTCTCCAAACTTATCTTTAACGGCCTGGATGCGCCGTTTCATCTCGTCTTCAGAAAGTTGGGTGTACTGCTTGGGAAGGGAAATTTCGGATTCAATATCTAAGGCTTCTAATACTTCCATAGGACTCTGGTATGCCTCAATTTTTGGTGCTAACCGTTCAGTTTTCGGTTATTGTTAGGATGATTTTAAGTGCTGTAATTACGAACCATCGCGAAGGTAAGAAAAAATTGATTGAATTCGAGTGAATATCGCCGATTACACCAAATTAAAGCTGATATCTAAAGCCGTAACGGAATGCGTGAGCCAGCCTAATGAAATCACATCCGCGCCGCAGTTTTTATAACTGCTAATTGTTTTTGGGGTGATACCTCCCGAAACCTCAACAATAATCTCATCCGGAATGAGCTGAACCAGCTCTTTTACTTCTGCAGGCGTGCGGTTATCCAGCATAATAACATCTGCTTTGGCGGTTACCGCCTCCTGCACCTGCTGCTTGTTTTCGGTTTCTACTTCAATGTTCACCATGTGCCCAATGCGAGCGCGAGCCAGTTCTACCGCCGCTTTTATACTTCCGGCCGCTTTTATGTGATTGTCTTTAATTATAACGCCATCATCTAAGCGAAAGCGATGATTTTTGCCGCCACCGCAACGCACTGCATATTTTTGGAGCGCACGAAGTGAGGGCAGCGTTTTGCGCGTATCGGTGATGGTAATATTCGGGTCGCCCAGATTTTCTATAACCTGTCGCGTAGCCGTAGCAATTCCGCTGGCGTGCTGCACAATATTCAGGATTACACGCTCTCCGCTCAGCAGTG
The DNA here is from genome assembly GCA_964505215.1 of uncultured Balneola sp. Taxonomy (GTDB): domain Bacteria; phylum Bacteroidota; class Rhodothermia; order Balneolales; family Balneolaceae; genus Gracilimonas. Next base: position 18,711 of record CAZDGU010000005.1, on the reverse strand, counting down.
AGCGCACCGGCGCTTCCACTTCGGCAATTTCCTCACCCTTTTTAACGGGCATTCCATCATTCTTATGAAATTTTATACGTGCCGACGGCCCCAGCACCTGATAGCCGGTTTCTATGGCCTCCAGTCCGGCCAGAACGCCGTTTGCTTTAGCGGTAAACACACCTTTTCCCATCTGGTTGTTGGGGAAAATAGCGCTTGAGGTAAGATCACCCATGCCCATATCTTCGGCAAAGGCTTGTTTAAGCATTTCAGTAAGCTCAAGTGGATTCATAAGAGAGAATAGGGAGAATTATTTGTAATTTTTAAGTGAAATTAATGATAGCTTTTAACAGCCTTTCAAAGATACCTTTTTCTAATCATAAGCAATAATTGATGATTTATTTAGATCATGCCGCCACCACGCCCGTCAGCGATAAGGCGCTGGAGGTCTTTGTGAACGTGTCGAAGCATTATTTTGGGAACTCCCACAGCCTGCACGATGAAGGCTCTGCAGCCGAGCAAATTCTGGATGCTTCTAAAAAAACCTTAGCCAATACGCTGAGCGCGAGTCCCCGGCATATTTATTTCACCTCAGGTGCTACAGAGGCTAACTTTTTGGCTATTTACTCGCTGTTAGCCGGACTTCAAAAACAGACCGGTCATTTAATTACTACGCCTGTTGAGCACTCTTCGGTACGCAATCTTTTTCTGAAATTAGAGCGAGAAGGATATGAGGTTTCTACCGTTTCGGTTAATGCGCAGGGTGAAGTGGATGTAGAGCATTTGGAAAGTCTGATTCAGGAAAATACGGTGTTGGCTTCTATTCAACACGTAAACTCAGAAATAGGGACGGTTCAGAATCTTCAAAAAATAGGATCACTTTTGCATGCTAAAGGCGTGCTGTTGCACAGCGATTGCGTACAAAGCTTTGGCCGCATTCCGCTGGATGTGTCTGATTTACCGGTGGATGCAATTTCCATTTCAAGCCACAAAATTTATGGCCCAAAAGGAGCAGGTGCCGTGTGGATGAATCCCAAAACAAAGTGGAAGCCGGTATTTCCGGATGTGGAGCATAAAGTTACGTTTAAGCCGGGCACCAAAGACGTTCCATCCATTGCCGCTTTTGCAACGGCTGCCAAGCACATCACCCAAAATATGGAAGCTGAACAGCAGCGCATTGCTGCATTCAGAACAAAATTAATTGAACAGCTGAAGGAACTTCCTTTTGAGTTTGAAATTGAAGGTCACCCACAAAACAACGTGCCGAATATATTGGGACTGCGTTTTGCGGGAATTGAAGGACAGTTTTTTATGCTGGAATGCAATCAGGCCGGGCTGGCAATTTCTACCGGAAGCGCCTGCAGGGCAGGTTCAGATCACCCCAGCAAAACCATGATGGCCACCGGAAAAAGTGAGCAAGATTCCCGGCAGTTTATACGTTTATCATTTGGAAAATCTAATACTGAAGATCAAATTCCACTGATAATTGAAAAAATGAATAGTATCTTAACCCGACATTTTAATAAAGTTAATTACCACCGGCATAAAGAAGGAATCATATCATGAAACGCGGACTATTTTTACTCACACTTTGCTCTTTTCTATTTACAGGAACCGCATTTGCTCAAAGCTCAGGCTCGTCTGATGCAAAAATTCAGCTTGTTAAATACAGCGATTACCAATGCCCGGCGTGCAAGTATTTTGTTTCTATTGAGGCGCAGCTTAAAGAAGAGTATGGAGATGATATTTCTATTGTAACCAAGCACTTTCCGCTGGATATGCATGAGTACGCCGCGCTGGCTTCGAGAGTGGCAGAAGCGGCCCGCAAGCAGGGTAAATATGAGGAAATGCACGAGCTTATTTTTGCCGGACAAGAGCGATGGGCGCGCGGTAATGCGGAATCCATATTTATAGGTTACGCCAAAAGCTTAGATCTGGACATGGAAAAGTTTCAGGAAGATATGTACTCTGCCGACCTGCAGCGCGTGGTAATGGCCGATAAGCGTGAAGGCATAAGATTAAACGTAAACTCAACGCCCACTTTTTTCATAAACGGTTCTAAAGTTGAGCGAAATCCTCGCACCTTTGCACAGTTTAAAGCGCTGATTGATGCGGCTGTAAACTAAGCGAATTTCCATTATTCCTGTTTTATAAAACCTTCCGGTTTGTGCCGGGAGGTTTTTTTATGAGCCGGAAAAAATCCTGATTCCTAATTCCATATTGGATATTCATTTCCCTTATCTTTGGGGTGAATTTAGAAACCCAATGCCTATATGAAAGATTATTTAGTTGAAGTTATCAGCAAATCGCTGGCTCAGTTTGAGTTAGAAAATCAACCCAAAATTCAGATTGAGGAGCCCAATCAACCCGAGCACGGCGATGCCTCTACCAACATAGCCATGATGCTGGCCAAGCCGCTCAAAAACAATCCCCGTGCCATTGCGCAGCGCATTTTAGATGGATTGGAAGTCGATGAAAAAAGGGTGTCAGCTGTTGAAATAGCCGGGCCGGGTTTTATTAATTTCCGGTTTGCACAAGATTATTTATGGGACGAACTGGCTGAACTGCAAAAAGCCGGGGCCGATTTTGGAAAAACAGATACCAATGCCGGAAAAAGAATATTAGTGGAATTTGTGAGCGCCAATCCCACCGGTCCGCTCACGGTTGGGCATGGCCGAAATGCGGTTTTGGGAGATACGGTTTCCCGCCTGCTGGAATGGACCGGCGCCGAGGTAGATCGCGAATATTATTTTAATGATGCCGGCCGACAAATGCGCGTGTTAGGCGAAAGCGTTCGGGCTCGGTATTTAGAACTTTTAGGGAAAGAGGTAAAGTTTCCGGAAGGCGGCTATGAAGGCGAATACATCCGCGATATTGCACAAGCTTTAGTTGATGAAAAAGGTGAAAGTCTGGCAGATACCGAAGATGAAAAGCCATTCAAAGAAAAAGCGCAGGCCGAAATTTTTGATAATATTAGTGCCACGCTGGAGCGCATGGATATCAAAATGGATTCCTTTTTTAACGAGCACAGCTTATATGAGGATGGCAAAATTGATGAGACCATCGGAAAGCTGCGCCAACTTGATTTAGCTTATGATGAAGACGGAGCCGTTTGGTTTAAAACCACCGAATTTGGGAAAGAAAAAGACACCGTGCTGGTAAAAAGTACCGGCGAGCCCACCTATCGGCTTCCCGATATTGCCTACCATGTAAATAAGCTGGAGCGCGGCTACGATTTATGCGTAGATGTATTTGGCGCCGATCATATTGCCACTTATCCCGATGTGCTTTCGGGCATAAAATCGCTCGGTTACGATCCCGATAAAGTAGATGTGGTGGTATATCAGTTTGTGACGATTGTGAAAGACGGAAAGCCGTTTAAGATGAGCACCCGAAAGGCAAACTTTGTGACGCTGGATGAGCTCATGGACGAAGTGGGCGCTGATGTAACCCGTTTCTTCTTTTTGATGCGCTCGCCCAACACGCACCTCGAATTTGATATTGCACAGGCCAAAGAAGCCGGCGAGAAAAATCCGGTGTTTTATCTGCAGTATGCCCACGCACGCATTGCCAGCATTTTACGCAAGGTGAGCGATGAATATACCTTTTCTGAAAAAGCAGATCTGCATTTGCTTACGCATCCAACAGAAATTACGCTTATTAAAACCATGCTTAAGTTTCCCGAGACGATTGATAATGCCGCCCGCCTGCGAGAGCCGCATCATGTAATTCGGTTCTTAAACGAGCTGGCTTCCAACTTTACAAGCTTCTACCACGATTGCCGTATTTTGGGTGAAGACGAATTGCTGGCCCAAGCCCGTATGGAATTGGCCAAAGCGGTAGCACAGGTTCTTAGAAATGGGTTGGGAATTTTAGGTATTCACGCTCCGGAGCAAATGTGATGTTATAAAAAATATTTTACGGACATCAAAAAAAGTAATCTTACATATGCACAGGGCACTTGCCGTGGGTAAGTGTTCTAATTATTCCCAATAAATGCCTATGTTTGTCCAACTTTTGGTGTTCAAACTCTTACCTTTCACCGACTTTAAATAAGGTTTAAAGAAAATCTTGTAGTCCACATTCATTCATAAACAGATATTTAGCGTTCATTATGTCAAAGAAAACTCCATTTTATGCAATCCATGAAAAAGCCGGTGCCAGGCTGGTAGATTTTGCCGGATATCAAATGCCGATACAGTATGACGGCATCAAAACGGAACATACAGCGGTTCGGGAAGCAGTTGGAATGTTTGATGTTTCGCACATGGGCGAGTTTTTTATTAGCGGGCCGGAAGCGCTGGAGCTTCTCCAAAAAATTATGGTGAATGATGCCTCCAAGCTAAAAACGGGAAAAGCACAATATACCTGCATGTGCTACGAAGACGGCGGCATTATAGATGATGTGATTGTGTATCAGCTTTCGGACGAGCCCGAATACATGATAGTGGCCAATGCATCTAACATGGAAAAAGATTGGGAGTGGATTAATAAGCAGAATACTTTTGATGCAAAAGTAGTCAACAAATCAGACGAAACAGCACTATTAGCTGTTCAAGGACCCAAATCGCTGGAAACGCTTCAGAAATTAACGGATTTGAATTTAGCCGATATTGGCTTTTACTCCTTTCAAACGGGCAGCCTGGCCGGTGTGGATAATGTGATATTTTCGGCAACGGGCTACACCGGAGAAAAAGGTTTTGAGCTGTATTTCAATCATAAAGATGCCGATGCTGAAAGCGTGTGGGAAGCAATTATGGAAGCCGGCGAAGAATTTGGGATTGAACCCTGCGGTTTAGGCGCACGGGATACGCTGCGTCTGGAAATGGGTTTTGCTTTATATGGAAACGACATCAGCGAAAAAACCCATCCGCTGGAAGCCCGCCTCGGCTGGATTACGAAATTAGATAAAGGTGATTTTATAGGAAGGGAAGCCCTTCAACAGAAAAAAGAAGAAGGAAACAGCCGGCAGCTTGTAGGCTTTACGGTAGAGGGGAGGCGCAACATTCCACGGCAGGGATATGAGATTTTAAACAGCGATGAAGAAGTTATAGGAGAGGTGACCAGCGGAACAATGTCTATTACTTTAGGTACAGGTATTGGGATGGGGTATGTTGCCAAAGAGTATGCAGCAGAAGGGACGGATGTTTACATACGCATCCGGAAAAAATTGGCTGATGCTAAGGTAGCACGGCCTCCATTTATCAAGAAATAACAGCTTAACTTAATGGCGAATATAGAATACATAGATGTGTTTTTCTCGGTACAGGCTTTTCAGGAAGAAGAGTTGCGCGGGAAAACAGCGGTGATTATAGACGTGCTGCGCGCTTCGTCTTCCATCATTACCGCATTGCACAGCGGTGCAAAAAAAATAATTCCTGTTGCTGATATGAGTGATGCTATGAAAATAGCCACCACAATGGACCAAAAAGATTATCTGCTGTGCGGAGAAAAAAACGGCACCAAAATTGAGGGCTATCATTTAGGTAACTCTCCGGCCGAATACACCCCGGAAGCGGTAGAAGATAAAACGCTGATTTTTAATACTACAAATGGCACCAAAGCCATTAAAAAAGCGGCATTGGCCAATGCCATTTATATAGGAGCTTTTTTAAACCAGCAAACTATTTTAGATTTACTGCACCAACATGACGATGAAATTGTGTTAATTTGCTCGGGCTGGAAAGGACGACTTTCTATAGAAGACACTTTATTTGCCGGAGCTCTGCTGCACGAAATTTCGGGAGGAAATATACCCGATTCGGCCAAAGACGGTGCAAAAGTAGCGTTTGGTCTTTACGAGAAATTTGGGAATGATTTAGAAGGAACCATCAACAAAAGCGACCACGCAAGAAGGTTGGAAAAAACGCTCACTAATAATGATATTGCATTTTGTTGTAAAGTGAATGAATTTGATGTGCTTCCGGGAATGAAGGATGGAATTCTGACCAATTTAAATGGCTAAAAACAAACTAAATACATCAGCAGCTGCGGGGCTTGACGCTAACCGAAAACTCGAAATTATAGGCATTATCATAATGTCTATTGCGGTTTTGATTGCGCTGAGCATCTTCTCTTACAATCCGGAAGATTACCGCTATGCTAAAAGTATTTCTTTTTTAGATCTGTTTAATCCCGATGCCAGCTCCCGATTGGTGCAAAACTGGTTAGGCCCCGTAGGCGCTTATCTTTCTCACTATTTAGTACATGGCCTGTTCGGCTACACCAGTATTATTATTGCGATTATCATTGGCTATCATGGCTGGCACACCTTTAGGCGGCGCAGTTTTAAAGAGCTGGGCTGGCTTACCGTGCTAAGCATGTGGGGCATGGTGCTGCTCTCTACTTTTATTGGCTGGCTGAATACCAATGCCGGCTTTCCCCCCAGTTCTATTTGGAGCGGAACGGCGGGAATTGCTATTTCTCAGGTGTTGCAAAATATTACGGGCGTCGGCTCAATTATCATTTTATCCGTTTTATTAGTAGTAACCCTGCTGATGCTGATAGACCGCGATCTCCAAAAAACCATTGATAATGTGAAATTATGGATGGATAATGTTCGCGATATGCTGGAAGACCGGCGCGCCGAACGTCAGCTTAAAAAAGAGCAAAAAGCTAAAGAAAGAGAAGAGCGCATAGCGGCTAAAAAGCAGAAAAAGGCTGAGCAAAAGTCTAAAAAACAGGATAAAAATCAGGTTCAGCAAAAACAAAAAATTGCGGAGCCTGTCAGCGAGCAAGAACCGGTAAAGCCGGCGCCTTCTATCGATGAAATTGTAGAGCAATCGGAAGAACAAGAACGAGAACAGCGCCAGAAAGAAGAAGCTGAAGTTAAAACCCTGGATACTCGTCAGCGGGCCTCACTCCAAAAAGAACAAGTAGTAGATGAAGACGACGACGATTTAGAAGTTTCCGTGTTTGTGGGTAAAGGAGAGGAAGAAGCGGATGCCCGAGACCTTGAAAAGAAAAACCGGGAAAAGGCCAAAGAAGTACCCGTTATCAAATACAAATTTCCAAAAGTAGATCTGCTCGATTCGCCTCCAAACGAAGGGAATGAGGTGGACTTAGAGGAAATAAAAGAAAATAAGCGCATTATTCTCGACAAGCTGAAGCGCCACAAAATTGAGATTGTGGGCATTAATGCCATTGTGGGACCTACGGTTACGCTATATGAGCTGGAGCCCGCTCCCGATGTGAAAATTTCTAAGATTGAAAGCTATTCCAGCGACTTGAAAATGGCTACGGCCTCCAAAGGCTTGCGGATGCTCACTCCCATTCCCGGTAAGTCGGCGGTGGGTATTGAGGTGCCGAACAGCACGCGAGAAACGGTATTTATTAAGCAGGTTATAAACACCAAAAAGTTTGTTGATACAGACTTTACGCTGCCGGTAGCATTCGGGAAAACTATTGAAAATGAGGTTTTTATGATTGACCTCACCAAAATGCCTCACCTGCTGATAGCCGGTGCAACCGGTTCGGGTAAATCGGTGGGAATTAATACGATAATCACCTGCCTGCTGTACAAATGTCATCCCGATAATCTGAAGTTCGTGATGATTGATCCCAAGAAGATTGAGCTTTCGCTGTATCGCAATATTCAGAATCACTTTTTGGCTATGCTGCCCGATGCTGACGAGCCTATTGTTACCGATACCTCCAAAGCGCAGGAAACGCTCGAAAGCCTGTGTAAAGAAATGGACGAGCGCTACGACCTGCTGAAAATGGCACAAGTGCGAGATATTAAATCATACAACAAACGCTTTAAAACCGGCAATTTAGACGAAGAACTCGGCCATCGCCATCTGCCCTACATTGTGGTAATTATTGATGAGCTTGCCGACTTGATGATGACGGCCGGAAAACAAATTGAAGAACCCATTTCGCGCCTTGCACAGCTTGCCCGTGCTATCGGGATTCACCTGGTTGTAGCTACGCAGCGGCCTTCCGTAAACGTAATTACCGGAACTATAAAAGCGAACTTCCCGGCACGTATTGCCTATCAGGTGGCTTCTAAGGTTGACTCCCGAACTATTTTGGACCAGGGCGGAGCCGATCAGCTTGTAGGAATGGGAGATATGCTGTTTAATAACGGTTCGGGGATGACTCGAATTCAGAATGCTTTTGTAAGCACCGAAGAGGTAGAAAAAATAAATGAATTTATCGGAAGGCAGGCCGGTTACAAAGAGCCTTTCCACCTGCCCATTGTAAAAGAAGAGGTTACCGAAATTCCCGATCCGCTGGATGATATTGACGAATATTTTGAAGCCGCTGCTAAGCTGGTGATTATGCATCAGCAGGGCTCCGTTTCTCTTCTTCAGCGTAAATTAAAAGTAGGTTATAACAGAGCCGGAAGAATTATTGACCAATTATTTAACGCCGGCATCGTTGGACCTTATCAAGGCAGTACCGCACGCGATGTGCTGGTAAGCGATGAAGAGGAACTACAAGAAGTTTTAGATGGACTGGATGAATTATAAAAACCTTAAAAGCCCGGTGCTTTGTGTAATGCTCAGCCTGTTTACAGTGCTGGCCACGGCTCAAACACCTCACTTCAATCAGCTGAAAAACAAATTTGACAACGGTCAGGTTTTTAAAGCTCATTTCAATCAAACATTTATTGATTCGTACACGGGAGAAATTACCCAAAGCGAAGGCGAAATTTGGCTGGACAGAGTTCGGTATAAACTGCAAAGCGAAGGGCAAATCGTAGTAGTAGATGGTGAAACATCTAAGGTGTACGACCCTTCCCGAAACCGCATTATCATAGACAGTTACAATCCGGAAGATGACGATTTTGCTCCGTCTCGTATGCTCAGCGGCATTGACTCTACCTATAATATTTCAGAAATAAATAAAGCTAAAAGCACAACCATAACGCTGCTTTCAAGAGATGATTTCGCCGTATTTACGCGGGTTGAAATTGTGATAGACGCGCAGGCACGCCCCGTTAAAATAACGGCGTGGGATATTTCTGAAAATGAAATCACCACTACCTTTAAAAATGGCAGTTTTCTGAAGCCGATAGAAAAATTATTCACGATTTCTCATCCCGATGATGCCGAAGTAATAGACATGAGATATTAGTTTCAAATGGAAAGTCGAAAAACATCTCATGCTAATTTCTTACCTAAAATAAATCTGCTTCACCTTACTGTATGAATGTTAAAAAGCTTCTAAAAGCAGCCGCCAGTGTTTTATTAGGAATATTATTTTTATGGCTGGCCTTCCGGAAAGTGGAGTTCAGTGAAGTATTGGCATCGGCCCAAAGTATGAGCTGGTGGTGGCTGATTCCCTTTGTGATTACCACTCTTTTCTCTCATTATATACGCGCGCTGCGTTGGGAAATGCTGTTCACCAATAAAGAAAAAGTACCGGCCAAACTCACCTTATACACCGGCGTTATGTTTGGGTATTTGGTGAATATTCCACTTCCGCGAGTGGGCGAAATTGCCCGTCCCGTTTATGTAGCCAAGCAGGTGGGCGAGAGCAATAGTAAAATCATAGGAACCATTGTATTAGAGCGCGTGGTTGACCTTCTCGGAATGCTCATTTTGATGGCCTTCGTGCTCATTTTCCTAATTGCCGATCCGCAGGTGCTTTCTCGTCTGTTTGGGGTTGATATCACCCAGTCCGAAACGCAGATTTCTTTTGTGCTAAGCCTGCTTAAATACGGGGTGATAGTGATTGCTGCAGGCACTGCATTTTTCTGGGGCATGAATAAACTGGCCGATCGTACCGAAGGCAAAGTCGCAGATTTAGTGCATAAAATTCAGGCGATAATAAAAACATTTGTGGACGGGCTATTGGCCATAAAAGAGCTGAAAAACTGGCCGCTGTTTATATTTTACTCCGCCTTAATTTGGGTGTTTTATATAGCCATGACTTACATCGGCTACTGGATGTTTGACATGCAAAATGTATTTGGGCTCGATTTCACTTCCGCTGTGGTACTCACCGTAGTAAGCGCCGTCGGACTTTCTATTCCCACACCGGGCGGCATTGGCTCGTACCATCTGTTTATAACCAAGGCGCTATTCATATTTTACGCCGTCCCCGAAGCCACCGGCCTGGCCTACGCCACCATTGCACACGCCTCCACGGTAGTCATCATTCTGGTAACCTCCCCAACCCTGCTGGCCATAGACAAATACTTCGGCATGAAAAGAGAAGCCGGGGATATCGCCCGATAATTTTAGATTTAATTTGTTGGGCGTAGTTATTGGGAAATGGTTATTTGTTAATGAGGGGCTTGCCAGCCACTAACAATCCCCAGCCTTCTGTAAAGCGTATTCACTCAGCCTAATCCTATCCGGCAGTCGGACGAAATACAAGCTTTTATGAACTGTTTAACTTAAATAAAGACAGCTGTAAATAATGCGTTCTCCTCCTTGAGAAGGAGGAGTCAGAGGAGGTCGAAATGCTGGAACTTAATTTGAAAGCTTGAGCATGCGATGATTTGCGAAAGACCGAGCGACCGATTTGCAATGGACGATTTGTTGTGGATTGGTTATCAGGAATTGTTATTTGTTAATGAGATTTTCTGATTAATACCCACAACCCATCATGTCCATCACACACATCACAAAAATCACAGTTCAGACCGGGTGCGAGCTATTTGCCGGTAGTCAATATTTCCTGCATCCACCGCCAACACCTCTCGCACCTCATTCAACATGAAGCTGAATGAAGGGCCCTCTCCTCAAGGAGAGACTTACATTTGGGTGGAAATAAGCTCAATAACTTGATAAATATTTGTTGCAGAAACGAGCAAGAAAAAAGTCCTTCCTTGCGTAAGGTGTTAGTGGGTGCGAGCAGTATTGCAATTCCATCATTCGGCTCTGTTTGAACAGGCGAGTCATAGTTTACCCCGGAGAGCCGGGTGATGGAATGGTTTCTGAGGGTTGAATATTGGGCTCAGTGGTTTCTTTTAAAACTTACCTGCCCTTAATAATCGTCTGACCACTCCAAGTCTTGTTCAGGCAGTTTAATCGAGAACAGTGGTCGGACGATGACATGCTTTTGTGAGGGCTACCTATAAAAAAAAAGCCTGCATCGGAAAGACGCAGGCCTCATGTTAAAATATAGCTGTTAAAATTATTAGAACAGTGGGGTTTCAGAAACTTCTATACTTCCAAGGTCGTTAGTCTCACCGATGGTAACCTGAATACCGGCGGTATCTTTGGCCTGAAAACCATCATTCCGGGGGTTAATAGAAATGTCATAAGAACCTTCCTCCAGTCCCATAAGTTTAAACTCGCCGCTCAACGTATCTGCAATGGTAAAGCCTAACGTGTCTGAGTTTTGAGTGGCAAATACCATAGCACTCGCTTCGGCAGGCTTCACGGTTCCGGCTACGGCTCCTGTAACGGCTTTATTTTTAGCGCGGATTACAGGCTTCAGCAGATATTTCACATTTTTTGAGTTACCTGCTTTTACAATAGATTGGGAAACATCAAAATCGAGTAACAATACGTAGGTTATGTTTTCCTTAATTTCAGCATCTATTTTGAGTTTAAGACCCGATTGTGAGCCACTTGGAACTTTTAGGGGATGCACCTGACCATCAATTACAATGTTATTGCCGGTTTCGTGGAGTACCAGCCGAATTTCTTTATACCTGCCGGCTGGCAGTTCAGCATCTCCAAGAACTTCATAAGCACCGTTTGTAAGCTCCAGCAGGTTATAGCTTTGATTGGGATTACTTATAACAGACCATCCGTTCTCACCCTTAACTACAACCTCTTTTATAGAAATATTAACTTCCTCAGCATTTTTAATGGGAGCATCATGCAGGCGAACCTGTAGATTTCCCATTGAGGAGTCACTGCCGGTGCTGCACGAGGCCATAAATAGCACCGAAAACAAAGCAAGTGATGTTAAAAAGCTTTTCATCTTATTCATTTTCATTGATCTTAGATTTTATAAAAAATTTGTATTGATTCATTGTTTTTATAGGGTGAATTGAACCGAATGTTCCTTTTTTATAGCACTCAACTCACATTTTCCGGGCGTGATGTTGCAGAAGTATAATTTTCATATCAAGCGCTAAAAAATCTCGGGAGTGCGGCTGCTAACTGCATCATCGAAACCATGCGTAAGGTGTTAGTGGGTGCGAGCAGTATTGCAATTCCATCATTCGGCTCTGT
>CAZDGU010000005.1:0-6489 GCA_964505215.1 uncultured Balneola sp. | reverse complement strand
AACAGGCGAGTCATAGTTTACCCCGGAGAGCCGGGTGATGGAATGGTTTCTGAGGATTGAATATTGGGCTCAGTGGTTTCTTTTAAAACTTACCTGCCCTTAATATTCGTCTGACCACTCCAAGTCTTGTTCAGGCAGTTTAATCGAGTACAGTGGTCGGACGATAACATTACTTATGCGAGGCGCTACCTTGTATAACTCTGTCCACCTTTAAAACGCCGAAGCAATCTCGGGATTACCAGGATGTTGCGAGTTCTCGAAAAACTCCATCATTCCGGGCAAGCTGTAGTGAAACGAAAGCGTCGATCCGGAATCTCATTGAAATGGATTGGGGTGCCCTTGGCAGCATCTTCGTTTTGAACCGAGACTCCGAGATGCTGCGGATGTTCGGAAAAGCCAAAAAAGCAGAGAAATGCTCAAAAGCTGCATTGAGCATGCGCTTCGATTTCAAAAATCACAGAACAGCCCAACCGCTTTATATGCAATTGAGCTGTTGTTAAACATGATCATCTTTACTCAAATATTGATTACTTACTGTTACTTATACAATAGAAACTAAATTTGGCCGAGGCCCCAATCCCGCCGTATATTGAAAGCACTGATTCAAAAAACAGGCCCACGGAACTAACCGGTCGGGCTTTTTTTATGCTTTTCTTTTTTTGGGTAAAACCTTCAGCTTAGCCTTTCCTCCAAGAACACAAACTTTACTAATCAATTATATAATATGGTTTGTTTATCCAGATTTGAAAAGAATCTTCCTGAAATTGGATTTAATATTAAGGGGGGTAGGTTTTAAGATTTTCCAAGTACTAACTGACTACAAAACCTGGCACCGTTTAAGTATTATTATTATTAATACCCAGACGAGGTGTGTAGCTTTTTACATATAACTACACGAATTTAGCGTTTCAGCCAGTTAGTCCATATTCAAGAAGTAAGATTTGTTTGGGCATTGAAAGAATGAGAAAAAGGAATGACCTAAGTTGGTACTTGCCATTATTACATTCAATTTAGAAAATAAATGGCTGGTAATTCTTTATATTGTATAGCACAAATCTTCCCAATAATTCACTAGAATAACTATCAATGAGCACATTAAGCTTTTCGGGTCATGAATCTTTCCAGTGTAGAAATTTATGGCTAAAAAAAGGTTACGAATTTGCTACAACAAACAAAAAATTTACAGATGATTTAGCTGTAGTAGACCTTGGTGTTGGCAAAAACATGGTGTCTTCTATTAAATTCTGGTTAAAGGCTTTTAAACTGCTAGATGACAATGGATCAGTACAGAAATTAGCTCGGACAATTCTAGATGACAATGGCAAAGATCCTTATCTAGAAGACATTGGTACACTTTGGCTATTGCATTATCAATTAGTCACATCTAACCAGGATAAAGGCAAAGAAACTATTTATAGCCTTTTCTTTAATAATTTCCGTAAAAAGAGAGTGGAATTCTCGAAGGATCATTTAACCCATTTTTTGGTATCTGAATGTAACCATAGGAATGAAAACCATTCAGAAAACACCATAAATACTGATATAGGTGTCTTGCTTAAAAGCTATGTTCGTCCGAGCTCAGAGGATAGCTCTAAAAGTATTGAAGACGATTTCTCCTCACTTTTATTTGAGCTAGACTTAATAAGGCCTATTGCTGGCCGACAAAATTGGTTCGAATGTAAAAATGAATATCGCTCAACTTTACCCACAGAAATAGTTTTTTACTCGATTCTTTCAAATCCAGACTTTAGTGAATCAAAATCGATTTCATTTAATCATTTATTGAATGATGAGAACAGTCCCGGTTTAGTTTTTGCTTTGAATGCCGATAGTTTACTTGAGCACATTAAAGTTATCACTGAAAAATTTGATGGTGTAACTTATACGGAAGATGCAGGAATAAGAGAGCTACAATTTACCAAAGAGTACAAATCATTAGAGATTCTCGAGAAATATTATGCCTAATTCTACTAACGCATCATTCTCACCATCTGTTAATATTAAAAGAGATTCGAATAAGAATTTTGAATATTTAGTAACTCCCAATTCTATAGATATCTATAGTCAAATCGTTTCTAGTTTCGATAGCGGGGTTCATTCCTTCTCTATTATTGGCTCTTATGGTACAGGAAAGTCTTCTTTCTTAGTCGCGTTCATGCGTAACCTTCTAGGGCATCAAAATATTTTTGATCCTTTTAATGGAGAACTAAAACTAGCTGAATCATTTGAGTTTGATATACTTGTTGGGCGCCATGAATCTTTGCTTAAAGATATGGCACTTCACCTGGGTCTTAAGGAGAATGCTACAGATAAAGAAATATTAAAAGCTATTGAAGAAAAGCATGATGAATACAAAAAGAATGGAGTCTTTTGGTTTGTCATTATTGATGAGTTTGGCAAATACTTAGAATACGCTGCAAAGAATGACCCAGATGCTGAGTTATATTTCATACAGCAGCTAGCTGAATTTGCCAATGAACAGGAAAAGAACTTATTCTTGATAAATACGTTACATCAGGCTTTTGACTCCTACGCTTTTGGATTAGATACTCAACAGCGTAAAGAGTGGGACAAAGTAAAAGGAAGACTAAAAGAATTAGCATTTAACGAGCCTGTAGAGCAACTCATTTACATTGCTTCTGAACATCTTAAAAAAGACAATAAAAAGGTTGACGAAAAAAGCCTGAATAATCTTATCTCGGTTATTTCAGAAGCCCAAGTATTCCCTCTTAAAAACCGGATAGATGAAAAGCTTGCTAGATCTTTATATCCTTTAGATCCTATTTCAGCTTCAACCTTAGCGTTATCACTACAAACTTATGGTCAAAATGAACGCTCATTATTTACGTTTTTAAATGCCGATGATGAACGAGGTATAAATAGCTTTGATGTTTCTGCAAACGAATACTACAGTATTAGTGAGGTCTATGATTATTTAATCTATAATCATCATTCATTTCTCAGTTCAAAATATAACCCACACTACATACAGTGGAATGCATTGAAAAAATCCATAGAAAGAGTTGAGGCCATGTTCGATGCAGATATTGATGCCTATAAAGATATTACCAAAGTAATTGGCTTACTGAATATCTTTGCAGCACCAGGAGCAAAACTAAATTCTGAGTTTATTACTGGATATCTTAAGGAAGTATCCAACCTTACAGATGTAAACAAACTCATCAATGATCTTGAGAAAAAGAAAATAATCCGGTTCAGGAGCTTTAAGAATCAGTTTATTCTATTCGATGGTACAGACTATGATATAGAACTTGAATTGAAGAATGCATCCCAAAAAATTGAATTAGTAAATGATGTAGTTCCTTATATCAAGCAGCACTTCTCTTTTCCTTATGTTCCAGCTAAAGAAGCCTTTTATAAAACAGGGACTCCCCGGTTTTTCGAATACATAATTTCAGAAGAACCCTTTAATGAAGTTATCAATCAACCTATTGATGGAGTCATTAATCTAGTATTTGGTTCAGATGTTAAAGAAACCAAGAGAGCATCAGAAAAGAATAACACAGCTATTTTTTATGGGGTTTTTGAAGAAGTTGAAAAGCTTCGTCTCCAGATATTTGAAATTCATAAAGTAGATTTGCTTCTTGAAAATATAGAAAGCGATAAGGTTGCAGAAAAAGAGCTAAAAGCACTTAGAAGTTCTCATATTGAAGAGCTTGATCGACTCATACTGCATAGTATCTACAGTTCTAATGATGAAATAAAGTGGATCTATAACGGAAAGCTAATTGAAATAAATGGACAAAGAGCTTTTAATAGTCAGCTTTCTACCATTATAAAAGATATTTATCACAAAACACCTGTATATAAAAATGAGCTTATTAATAAGCATAAAGTAAGTCCTGCTGTTTATCGCCCCCGTAAAGAGCTCTTGAGAATGTTGATGGAAAATCAATATCAGAAAGATTTGGGCTTTGATGAGGACCACTTTCCTGCTGAAAAAACTATTTATCTATCCCTTCTAAATCACACCGGTTTACATAGAGAAGAAAATGGTATCTGGGATTTTTATGCCCCAACCAAAGAAAGTGAGCTTTTTGAACTTTGGTTAATATGTGAAGAGTTTTTTGATAGTACCAAGTCTGGAAAAAAACCACTTACTCAGCTCATAGAAGATTTGCAAAAACCACCTGTGGGGCTAAAAAATGGGTTTCTTGAAATTTGGATTCCCATTTATGTAATTATGAAAAGTAGTGATTGCGCGCTCTATCATGAGGAGGCCTATGTGCCTGAACTAACCTATGATGTAGTAAACTTGGTGTTCAGGAATCCAAAATTATTTGAAATCAAAGCTTTTAATATTGATGAGAAGAAAAGAGAACTTTTCAACAAATATAGAACCTTTCAAAATCTTCCATCAGAAACTGAGTTTTCAAATAAATTATTTGTAGAAACCATTAGACCTTTTCTGCTTACCTATAATGAATTAAACCAATATGGGAGAAAAACGAGTAAAATATCACCTGAAGCTAGAAGCTTAAGAGAAGCAATTAAAACAGCTACAGATCCCGAAAAAGCTTTTTTTGAGAGTTTCCCTCAGGCACTAGGATATACAAATTTAGAGCAGCTTAAGAGTAAAAAAGCTATTAATGATTTTGTTGGCCTACTGAGTTCAAAGGTTGCTGAAATTGAGGGTTCATTTGATGATTTGCTGAACCGCATAGAAAAACATCTACTAAATGTTCTTGAGATAGAACCAGAAAAATCATTTCAGAATTACACTGAATTGATCAGGAGTAAATTCTGCTCTATTAAAAGTTACCGTTTAGCAGACTATCAAAAGAAGCTTTTAAATCGATTAGATTCGAAACTAGATAACAGAGAAAAATGGCTAAGTGCTGTTGGCTTAGCAGTGATAGATAAGCCCATTTCCAAGCTGAAAGATGATGAGGAAGATACCCTTTTTTATAATTTGGAGAGTAGACTCCAAGAGTTAGAGAGCCTTGTTGAAATTAGTAAACAAAAAGTGGATGAAAGTAAGGATGAAGCTTTTAAATTAGAACTGGTTCCATTAGGCAGAAGTCCAATCAAAGAAAATATTAAGATATCAAAGAAATCATTAGTTGAACATGAGGAGAATCTTAAACATATTCGGGAACAGTTAACAGGAGACAGAAAGAAAGACCTAGCAATATTATTTAAGCTTATAGAGGACATTAGCAGTAAATGAGTAAAGAAGTCAGGCATGTATTAGGTATAAGCGGTGGTAAAGACAGTGCAGCTCTTGCACTATATTTAAGAGAATACTTTTCAGAAATTGATTTAGACCTTTATAGCTGTGATACGGGGAGAGAATTAGATGAAACCTATGAGTTAATCGAGAACTTGGAAGCTTATCTTGGGTTAGAAGTGAAAAAGCTTCATGCTGTTAAAACAGAGGGTATGACAAAGCCTAATTTTGAAGACAATGAAGAGCTTTCTCCATTCGATTATATGCTCAATGATTATGGGGGGTTTTTACCCTCCACTTATTCTCGATGGTGTACTAAAGATTTAAAGCTGAAACCGTTTGAAGAATATATAGGAGACGACCCAACTATTTCTTATGTAGCCATCCGGGGAGATGAAGAACGAGAAGCCTATATTTCCACAAAGGAAAATGTACAAACTATATTTCCGTTTAAGAAAAATATCTGGTCATTTGATGTGCTTGACCTTGTGTTGGATATGCATAACACGGGGCAGCTTAAAGATATTTATGAAAATATCGTCAAGCCAAATAACCTGGAACGAATTCTTGAAGAGGTTGAGCGCCCTATTTCCGTTGAGCATAACTTTAATAAGAAAGTGAATGCCTTATTAAATCTTAATGTCACTGCATTTAACAGAGCAGTCTTTCATTTTCTTAAAAAAACAGACTTCCCTCTTGCTCAACTTGAAGAACACGAATTCCCAATACTTGACAAATCTCATATACCCACAACCGATCAGATTATTGTGAGAGATCAAGTGTTTGATATGCTTGAAAACTCTGTTGGAGTTCCAGAATACTATAAGAAAATAGAGTATGAAGTAGATGGAAAAAAGGGTACCTACTCTAGAACTCGCTCAGGATGTTTCTTTTGCTTTTACCAGCAGAAAATTGAATGGATTTGGTTATATGAAAACAATAGAGAAAAATTTGAAGAGGCTAAAAAATATGAAAAAGATGGCTTCACCTGGATTGAAGGAGAATCACTGGAAGAGCTCACTCAGCCAGAACGAGTAAAGGATATTAAGCTCAGGCACATTGAGAAAAAGGAAAAAAGCAACGGAAAGACATCCAAAACACTCCTAAATAACCTCCTCGGGGAAGAAGAAAAGGGGGATTACTTCGATAAAGAAGATGAAGACTATGCAGGGTGTACGGTTTGTTTTATTTAGTTACTTGAGATGGGAGATAAAATTGTTGAAAACATAACAGATTTACTTTTAGAGGGAGAGTGTAAATCAAACTCTGTCTAAGTAACAACAAATAACGTTAACTTA
>CAZDGU010000004.1:0-235065 GCA_964505215.1 uncultured Balneola sp. | reverse complement strand
TTCTTTCATTACAGCTTAGCTTTAAATACCTCCTTTTTTCTCGCTGAGTTGCGCAGATGCTTATAAAGCTTAATTAATTTATTCCACGAGGAAACTTATTCTGATCTGTCATTTATCTGTTTTGAATCACAGATTTGCGCAAATTTATGGATTTCATGGATTAGAATATCCGAACCACATACCAATTTAACTACACCTAAAAAAACTCCCCGAAACTCCGCGCATCCCTCTGCGAAAATCTGCGTGAACCCAGAGATGGCTACAACTACGATAGTGCATTCAAATGGTTAGCTTTCTGAGTTTTCCCAATTATACTTCTTTCATTTACAGCGTAGCTTTTTGATACCTCCTTTTTCTCGCTGAGTTACGCGGAGGTTTACACTGAGTTTCGCAGATTTGTATATCCTTCTGAGAGAAAAATGGCGGTTTTTGAGTGCCAAAGAATTATATCAATATCCTCTCACTTCACCATCGTGGCGGGGATCGGCTACACCAATCAGCTTTCCGTTTTCTTTTGAAATCAAATACATGCGGGCGTAACCTTTTGACAGCGACTTAATCTGATAGCCCATTTCGCTTACCTGATGAAGTACTTCAGGAACAAACCCTTTTTCTATTTGAACCGAAGTATTTACACGATCAGGAAATATGCGTGGCATTTTCACCGCATCCAGCGGATCAAGCCCGTACTCCAGGATGTATACGATATTTTGCAGTACGGCCGTGGGAATTCGGCTGCCGCCCGGTGCACCTATCACCAATCGTACTTCATTGTTACGATCCAGAATAATGGTTGGAGATATAGTTGAGGAACGAATGCGATAGGAATGATTGGATGTCCACTCTTCCTCACTTTCCAGGTACGAAAAGTTAAAACCGGAGTTGTTCAGCAAAAAGCCATTTACCCAAGCTCCCGAACCAAAAACGTGGCTCAGAGTGGTGGATAAAGAAACCGCATTTCCATCCGCATCTACTACAGAAATATGTGTGGTTTCTCCGGTCCCTGCTGCTTCATCAAGTGGCAAGTTATTAGACTTAGATACAGTCTGCATTTGTGATACCGCATAGTCCAATGAGCTTTCAGCGCTTTCCTCCCGTTTCTGATGGTCTGCTATCGTAAGTGCACCACAGCCGCTGAACGACCCGCTTATTGCTGAAGAAGACGGCACTCCAAAGGTTATCTCTTCGACGGCAGTTCCCGTGCCAATTAATGAGCCTCGCTTTTGGGCATATTCTTTAGAAATCAATCCCTCAACAGGAATGTCTTTCCAATTTGGATCAGTTACGTATTCCATACGATCGGCGCTGCCGGCACGTAGAGTAGAAGTGAGAATATCAAATGCCTCAGCCGATTCAGTTGGTAATCCGATGGTTTTGAGGTTATAAGGCTCCAGTATATTTAGCCCCTGAATGATATAAAATCCGGTTTGAGGAAGTGGAGCAGATAGCACGCGATAGTCACCATATCCGCCACAAAGCGCAGGTTTGTCCCATTGCGGTTCAAACTCAGAAAAATCATTTTTGCTCACTGGATTTCCATATTCATTCAGTAAAGCCACCATATCTTTGGCATT
Source organism: uncultured Balneola sp. (assembly GCA_964505215.1). Taxonomy (GTDB): domain Bacteria; phylum Bacteroidota; class Rhodothermia; order Balneolales; family Balneolaceae; genus Gracilimonas. The sequence goes on along the minus strand of CAZDGU010000004.1, from coordinate 233,491 downwards.
TTGGCCTTCATAAAAAGCAGCTGGCCCGTTGTCTGATATATTTTGCAGTGTTTGTGCCAGTTCGGGTTGAATTAGTTTTTTACCCACTGAGACAGGCTTTCCATTGGGATAAAATGTTTTGGCTGCTCCTTCAAAACGCTTCAGTTTTTCTTCGTTATCCAACACAAACTGGGCAAGTGTCATATACATTGGAAAACCATCTTTCGCATACGCAATTGCCGGCGCCATCACTTCCTGTCGCGACATGGTTCCATGCTTGTCAAGCGCTTGCAGTAACCCATGAACCGTACCGGGTATTCCTACTTCAAGCAGGTTGAATTCATCCTCGTCCACCTCATCGTAGTTTATATTCTTATAGGTTTCGGCGCGCTTGGCTGAGTAAAAATCTACATAATCGGCTGCTTGAGCAGAATCATTCCAAATGAGCATAGCTCCGCCACCGCCAATTCCTGACATATTTGGCTCCACTACATTCAGGGCAAAAGCAGTGGCCACGGCGGCATCTACTGCATTTCCTCCATTTTGCAGCATTTTAAGGCCCGCCTCACTGGCCAAAGGATGAGCCGAACTTACCATGGCATTGTCAGCAACCAGCCGCTTGCCCCGATCGGCACTTCCGCTGGGCAGGTCTGTATTTGATATGCCGTTACATCCTATAAGAAGAAAAACGCTCAACAGTAACGGTAATAACTTTATTCTTTTTATATCAATGAAAATAATCTTATACATAATAATTGCTCTAATAAAGGTTTAAAAAAGCCAATTGATTGGCATAATTCGACTTGGGGCACGTACAGGTTTTATCTTTTTACAAGAAAGTACCTACCCTCAAATTTTAATTTTAACAAAACTATTGTTGTAGGTATTTACCTAAAAAAGCCCCAAACAAAGCCAAATAAAATTCTGCTTTTGTTTGAGGCCGGCTACTGCTTACTATTATAAATTGGGGTTCATTTCTAATTCAGTTTGGCCAATGGGTACACAGCTGTCTCTTGAATCAAGGAATGAATTATTGGCTGCTCCCGATTCTTTATTCCAACGGCGCAGATCCCAAAACCTGCGGCCTTCCAGCCATAACTCTTTACCGCGTTCGTCCTGCAGATGTTCCCAGGCTTCTGCCATATTAGTTGCCGATAAATTTGCTAATCCATGATGTGCTCTAACCTGATTAATCAAACCCATGGCGGCGATAAAATCCTGGTTTTCTCTCAGCTCCATTTCTGCTCTGATGAGCACCATTTCTGTTCCTTTGGAAAGAGCAATATTGTCTCCATCGGTCTCATATTTGAGCTGCGTAATCCACGGGGTGACGCCATTTGCTGCGGTAGCGGTGTCGTTAGTGGCCGTAAGCTTAACTTCCTGAGGCAGGCGCGGGTCGTTCACTCCTTCCCACTGTGTGCCCCAAACGCTGTACTCACCGCGCCGGATTGTATTTGGAGGCCAGTCATTATTTTCCCGGCCACTGTTGGTAGAGTAAATAGCCTCGAACTTAAAGTCGATGGGAATTCCGGCTGCATCGGTTGCGGCTGCACCCCAGTTACCAAGCGCAGCACGTACAGAAGCTCGTCCGGCCGTGGCTGCGCTCGCCATATCCGAATTTCCGGCCGCATTAGCAATGGCAATGGCATCGGTAAAGTATTGTTCAGCACGCTCAAAATGCACGGTGTGTGGCTGGCGTTCGCCACCGTCTATAACAGCATAACACGCATTTTCGCCAAGCATACGATTTGAGTAGCCGGCAAATAAATGGGCTTTAGCCACATATTCGTTTGAGTCAAAATCGCTTCCTAAAACATCTCGAATTCGTTTAATTCCGCTTTCAGCTACCCATCGGGCACGCTGAGCGTCTTCCCACCAGGGGTTTACATCTTCGCTGTTTAGCGCACCGGTGCTAAAAATAGTAGGTGCCGAATAGGTTCCGCTGTGCGTTAGCTCATCACCCCATACGCTGCCCCAACGGGTGGTAGTTCGGTAAGCAAAGGAGAAATCGGCTGACATTCCTACCACTAATCCGGGAATAGCCGTGGGTGAGTTTAGCGCGCTTTCATCAATTGGGCCGGGATTTTCGACATCGCAACCATATATAAAAAGCAGTAATACAAAAATGGAGAGTATCTTCTTCATAACCTTAGTCTCGTTTGGGTGTTTAATTTGTTTTTCTGTGCTCATGACTAAAACGCAAAGTTTAGGGTTGCAAGAAAAGACCGATAGGTGGGCATGGCATAATAATCGCGCCGGGCCAGTGAGTCTCGGTAGTCATCCAGTTCAGGATCGGTGCCTGAGTAATCTGTTATGGTAATAAGATTACGGGCAGCTAACCGAAGTGAGGCCCTTTGTACGCCCCCTCTCATCCATCTGTCCGGGAAATTGTAGGTTACCGATACGTGCCGGAGCTTGAAGAAATCGGTTGACTCAATCCAGTGGTCATATCGTGGAGAAACGTTACCGGAATTCAGCGCACATTTAGCTCTTTGAGCTGCTGTCAAGCTTGCTACATTTTGTTGCTGTAAATCGTAGCAGGGAGGCCAAACGCCACGGCGTCCATTTTGATAGGCTGTGGCATTAACCATATAACCGCCATATTTGAACTCGCCCATGGCATCAACCACCACGTTTTTCAACAAACGAACGGTTGTTCCTAATGTCAGAGATTTATCGGGGTAAGAAGGTCCGTAGTACTGATCTTCCTCATAAATAGGATCGGCCAATTCTTTGGGATTCGTAATTTTAGCACCAAATACGGCCGGTACGGGATAGCCTTCTTTAATATCGGTTCGGGCAAAGTAGGCTACAGAAATAGTAGAAGTATTTCCTAAATCAACGGCTTCGCTTTTTTCTTTGGAGAATCCGGCTCTTACATCCCAGTTTATATTTGAACTTCTGACTACGTTTAACTTTAACTCTACCTCAACGCCTTGGTTTTGAACTTCACCAACATTTTGCACTTGCGAAGAGATAAAACCTTCCGAAGCAATGGCGGGAACCGGAATTAAAGCATCCGAAGTAGTTTGGTTGTAATAAGTAAAGTCCGTAGTAATTCGTCCATCTAAGAAACCTGCCATAAAACCGGTTTCAAACTCTGTGCTTTTTTCGGGACCAAGGTCGGGATTTCCGATTTGATTGGGGGTGAAGCCGGGCTGGCCATTTTCACCGGCAATTGGGCGCCAGGTACGTACGGCATCAAAAGCGCCGGGCGCCTGACCCGATTGCCCAACTGCGGCTCGTAACCTTAATGTGTTCCACCAGTTTGTGGGCCAAAAATCATAATCAGAAAGAACGTACGACATACTCACTTTTGGATATACTTGCAGGCCGTAGTTTTCACCAAAAGCTGAGTGTCCGTCAACCCGTACCCCGCCGGTTAGGAAGAGCTGATCGTTCAGATCAAAAGCCGCTTGACTAAAAAAACCACCGGTAGTAACTACAATTCTTGAGTCGCCGTTAATGCTGGTTCTGGCTCCGGAGGTAAGCGTAGGCTCCTGCGGACCCGAAAATCCTTCAGAAAAAAGATCTGTGGTTTCTGTACTTTCATTAAATAACTGTCCGCCCCAGTGCAGCTTCAGCCCAATATTTTTATTGAACTGATGATCAAAGGTACCAAGGTATTCCAGAGAAAGGACAGATTTATTCCAGTCCGTAATGCTTTGCTCGCCCAACGGACTTCTGGAATATCCAAAATATTGGGTTGAGCGAAGTTCCGAGGTGTTATAATCATACCCAAAGGTAAGCCTGTTACTCAAGTTTTTGCCTTTTGTAGTTTCTAACACCAAGCTGTTTATAAAATGCTCGCGCTGGCTGTTATTATCGCTTTCCAGAATTTCTCCGTTGTTCACGCAAACTGCATTGGGGTCTTCACAACCGGTAGCACCTGAAAAGTTTCCACCCGGGCCACGCGTTACATTCAGCACAAAACCATCTCCGTTGTTACCGGAAGGAACCCAATCAGTATGCGTTCTCTTGTAAAATGAGTTGTAAGTAATAGTCACATCATCAACCGGAGAAAAACGGAAGTTACCTCTAAATCCGGCTCCGCGAGTTCCGCCACCGTTATAAATTACACCTTCTTCATCCTCATATTCAGCAGAAACGTAATACGTAAAATTATCAAGCCCGCTGGCAACGCTGAGGTTATAACGCTGTACCAATCCATTTTGCAGCCATGAGTTACTGCTTGGGCAGTTTGCATCCTCAAAATGTACGCCATTATAGGTTACTAAATCATCCCCCCTACACTTACCCACAAATAAACCGGTAGGATTATCATCTTTAGGGCCAAAATGATCCATATTGTTAAAACCCATGGTAACGCCGGCATTCCATTGGGTTGAACCGGATTGTCCCTGCCGGGTAGTAATTCGAATCACCCCGCCCGATGCTTCCGTCCCATACAAAGTTGTAGCGGCAGCTCCTTTTACAATATCAATACTCACAATATCACTTGGGTTAATATCATTCAGGGGTGATGCAGACTGCCGTGAGGCCTGGTGAGTTGGAGTATCATCACTGCTGATGCGAATTCCATCTACATAAATAATCGGGTTATTATTTTGGGAAATACTGTTGTTTCCTCTCAACCGAATGGTACCGCCCGAACCCGGATTTCCTGAGTTGGCCAGCACGGTAACGCCCGGAATACTTCCGGTTAAAATGTCCTGGGTATTATTTACCGCGGCCGACTCAAAGTCGTCAGCGTTTAAACGGGAAAGGCTGGTTCCAACTTCGCGCGCACGGGTTTCGCCGGTAGCTGTAACAACTAATTCGTCTAAACCAATAGATTCGCGGCGAAGTTCTGCATTTACTTCAACGCGTTCGCCATCTGCAACCGTAACTTCCTGGGTGAAGTCTCGATATCCAATAAAGCGAGCTTTTAAAACGTAAGTACCCGGTTCAATGCCCGTAATTTCATACGTTCCATCCACATCTACAGAAGCCCCTTTGTTGGTCCCTTCTATAAAAACGTTAGCTCCTACCAAAGGTTCTTTATCCCGAGCATCTATTATTTTGCCATATATAGTTCCATCTTGAAACTTCTTTTCAGCCATGCTTTCCGCTTGTAGAGATCCGGAAAAAACAACAACGGCAGTGGCTAAAGCAAACAGCGCCCATCTTACTTTTAAAGATCTTAATCTTGAAAAAGCTTGTAGTATCCTGTCCTTCATTTGTCGAATTTTTAAGGTTGAGATTGAGCAACGCTTGTATTTCAAGCATTATATTGCAAACAAAGTCAAATATCATGCCAACACCTTTAAACCACCAATGCGGAGCTTTTTATAATTACACCGACTTTTAAGTGTGATAAAACCTCACATTGCGTGAGTTTTCATCACACTTTTTAATGATTTTTCACCTCAGTCTAACGTAATATCTGATTGCAGGCATTTAATTATTTTTGGCATCTTTTATGCTGGTTCAGCAGCAGACAGCAAAATTAATCCTATGTTTTATGTCTTTTTCTTATAAAAACAATCCCAGATTGTTACTGGTTGGGGCTTTTGTAATTCTATTTATGATGATTACAAGCTTCTATCTGTACAAGAATGTTCTTAAATCTGCTGATGAAATTATTCAGGACAGTAAAAATATTACTCGAACAGCCGTTAAAGAGCTAACCTTTCAAGGTAATGAGGAAATATGGCCGGTCTGGGAGCAGTATTTAAAAAACCGTAATAAAATCACTAAAAAAGACCAGCGAATTGTTGATTCCCTGCTATCTATAACGGTTAAAAACGTACTTTCCAATTACAACAGACTGGAAGGCGGATTCTACTTTTATCAATTGGATGAGTTTTTGGGCTACAGTTTCCCTACAATCAGTGACCCGAAACCGGCATTTGGCCCGCCTCCACGCTCATACAATATTATACGGAAGCAAGCCCGAGAAACCATTCAGTCTGATTCCTCTCGTACGGAATTGCATAAATTTGATCCCGCCATCTTTCCACTTTCAACGCAGCCTTTATACAAAGACGGTGAAATTATTGGAGCCGCTTGGGCGCGCATTCATATTGAACGACAGCTGGCTACTTCACAGAATATCCAAAGCGGTACTTTTTTTCTGACGGTTGGAGCTATTCTGTTTGGTTTGCTGCTGACAGTTTTGGCCGTTTGGACTCTCAGAATGCGTATCCGGGAAATGAAGTCAGGAATATCTACTATGAAATACAATCCTGACCATCGCCTGAAAGAGCACAATGGCACGCTCGGTGAAATAAGCAAAGCTATAAATGAAATGACAGAGGCGCGCCAAAAAGAGCAACGTAAAGCCAAAAAACTGCAAGCCGAACTGTATCAAAAAGAGAAAATGGCTTCGCTGGGAAATCTGATAGCCGGCACCGCCCACGAAATAAACACGCCGCTTTCTATTATTAAAACCCGCATTCAAATATGGGAACGAACATTGCTTAAAAACCGGGCTAATGGTCAAGATAAAAGCATTATAACCGACTCGTCCATGAAAATTGTGCATGATGAAATTGAACGGGTTTCTTCCCTTATAAAACGATTGCTTTTTTTCTCCAAACCGCTCAAAAATGAAAAAACACCGCTCAACATCCACGCATTGCTTCATATTAACATCAAGCGTATTCAGCAGGTATTTCCACATCAGGAATTTAAAGTAACCACACACTTTGACGAACATGTCCCTCTCATCACCGCTGATGAAGAGGCCCTTAACCACGTATTACTAAACGTACTGAAAAATGCCGCTGAAGCTTCGCCCGGGCTTTGCCGGCTGCATATTTCAACCCAATATCACCCCAAAGAGCAAAAAGTAGAGCTGTCTGTTCGTGATTTTGGCACCGGCATCAGTGAGAAACTGAAGAAAAAAATGCTTGAGCCATTTTTTTCGACTAAAGATACCGGCACGGGATTGGGCCTTTCTATCTGCAACGAAATTGTCACGGCTCATAATGGCAATATCGAATTCTTAGCGCCTTATAAAAATGATCCATTATTGGATTATTGGAAACAAAATATGAATATTGAGTCTATTGATTATTCACAAGGCACGGTGGTCAGAATCACTTTGCCGGTTTCCTAATATTTTGGCGACTCATGGACTCAAATCTGGTTTTAATTGCGGATGACGAACCTTCTATGAGATTAAACCTTGTAGAGCTTTTAGAGGCGGAAGGATACTCCGTTTTGCAAGCATCTAACGGAGATGAAGCCCTGAATATGGCACTGGAGCATAAGCCGATGGTTGTGCTTATGGACATCAAAATGCCCAAGCTTTCCGGTTTGGAAGCATTGAAAACCATAAAAACCAGATCAAGAAAAATTCCGGTCATTATATTTACGGCTTACGGCACCAATGAGAAACCCATTGAAGCTATAAAAGCCGGTGCTTTCGACTATCTGGAAAAACCTTTTGATGTAGATGAGCTCCTAAACGTAATTAAAGCAGCCAGCGAACAACATAAAAAAGCAAAAAAGCTGGAAAAGGAAAGTGCGGTTTACTGCCCACCGGACATTGCCACTGCCGAACAGCATATTGTCGGTAACAGCAAGAAAATGCGAGATATCCTCAAAATGGTGGGTAAAATAGCTCCAAAAGATACTACCGTGCTTGTTGAGGGTGAAAGCGGATCGGGTAAAGAAGTAATCGCGGATGCGATTCATCGCCATTCTCATAAAGCAAACGGACCTTTTATAAAGGTAAACTGCGGAGCATTACCCGATTCACTGCTCGAAAGTGAACTTTTTGGACACGAAGCAGGCTCGTTCACAGATGCCAAAAAACGCAGACTGGGGCGATTTGAGCTGGCACACGGTGGTACTATTTTTCTGGACGAAGTAAATACTCTGGCTCCCTCAACACAGGTAAAGCTGTTACGTGTGCTCCAGCACTTCACTTTTGAACGCGTGGGCAGCGAAAAAACGATAAAAACTGATGCCCGCATTATTGCAGCAACAAATAAAAATCTGAAACAAGAGGTTAAAAATGGCAACTTTCGCGAAGATCTTTATTATCGTCTGAATATATTCAATATTTCAATTCCTCCCCTGCGCGAGCGTATTGCTGATATTGAACCGCTTACTAATTACTTTTTAAAAAAATACGCGCCAAACTCCGAAATTATAATTTCTCCGGAGGCACTTAACTATTTAAAATCATACCACTGGCCGGGGAATATTCGCGAGCTTGAAAATATTATAGAGCGGGCTACTATTTTGATGAATGGAAAAATTTTAGAGAAAAAAGATTTATCTATTTCATTAAAATCTGACCTTTCCAACATCTACGAAGCCCACACCGGCGAAGGTGATATTCCTATGCAAAAAATCATGGAGTCCATCGAAAAAGATTTGATTCTTAAAGGTTTACATCGCACCAATTGGAATAAAACCAAAGCAGCAAAGCTCTTGGGAATTAACCGCCGTCTCCTATACTCAAAAATTGAGCAATACGAAATTTCTGAAAATGAGTAAGTAATCATTTCCCAAACCGATTACTTTTTTCGTCAAATTCATTAACTCCGCGCATCCCTCTGCGAGAATCTGCGTGAACCCAGAGATAGTTGCTACTACGATAATGTATTCAAATGGGTAAGCTTTTCGGGTTTTTCAATGCAATGCTTCTTTTATTTACAACATAGCTTTTTTAACACCTCCTTTTTCTCGCGGAGTCACGCGGAGGTTTACGCGGAGTTGCGCAGATGCTTATATATCTTTTCTTGATATGAAGGTTTTTTTCTTGAACTCGGGTTATAAACTAAATCATTGGAATGGTATATTGGCCGCATGATAAAAACCATTTGTAAGTATTGGATCGCTGTTTTTATGATGGCGCTGGTTCTGGCTCCGCAGGAAGGAACTGCACAAAATGTGGTTACCATCGAAAAGTTTCGGGAAGCACAAGGAATTACCATAGATGGCGAGCAAATTCGCAAACTCTATGATGCCCGGCTCAGCTTTGGAAATGTGGAAATGGTGTGCGACAGCGCCTGGCAGTTTTTGAATAGGAATGAAATTCGTGCATTTGGAAATATTGAAATCAATACGCCTCAGGAAGATATTTGGGCTGATACGCTGTTTTATTATACGAACGAAGATTTAAGTTTGCTGCGGGGGCGAGTCATTATTTTACAGGACAGCACCACCCTTTTCGGTAAAAAAGTAGATTACAACTTCTTTACGAAAGTTGCTTATTTCGAAAATGGTATTCGTCTGGAAGATCAGGACGGAACGTTAATTGCTGATCGTGGCATTTATTTTCAAAACCAAGACAGTGCTATTTTCAGAGGCAACGTGCAGCTGGCCGACTCTGCCCAATATGCCGAAGGAGACAGCTTATTCATCAACCGAGAAAGCAAGCATTTACAGCTTTACGATAACATTTTTGTGGCCGATAGCACCAACAACGCTGTTTTAGCGGGTGATTTTCTGGAAGCCGATTCCACCGGCCGTCGCTTTGTTGATGGCCACGGTTATTTGCGAAGAATCAGCGCTGATACTACCGATACCACGCACATCAACGCCTCACAAATTTTACTGCAAGAAGAAGATTCTGTTACTTATATCAATGCTTATGAGCTGGTAAAAGTATGGTCTCCAAAATTCTCTTCCTTATCCGACACGCTACTGTACCGCTCAGACACGGAGGTTTTTGAATTGATTTCCAATCCTGTTGCCTGGCACAAAAATATTCAGCTTACCGGTCCATACATTACCGTGCAAATGGACAGTAACGAGGTGAAAAGATTGCGCTCATTCCACAACACCATGACCGTTCAGGAAGACAGCGCCACCGGTAGGCTGCATCAAATTAAGGGCGATACGCTGATTGCAGATTTTGAAGACGGAAGCATTTCACGGATTCAGATTTATCCCAACAGTCAGGTTTTATATCACACCAAAAATGAGCAGGATGAACCGGATGGTGCCGTGCAGTATTCATCACCTAAAACAATTATGTACTTCAAAAATGGGGATTTACAACGCGTAAAAGCCGAAAAAAACAGCGGTTACTTTTTTGAAGAATTTCCCGGCTTAGCTACACGAAAACTTGACGGTTTTGCCTGGCATCCCGAACGCCGCCCGACCCGGCCCGACTCTGCCATCACCCCACGCTTGCCGCCGGTTCCCAAAAAGCGGCCCTTTGAGCTGCCGTACCGTTTTGTTGATTATCTGGAACAAAAAGCCATGGAGCAGAAGTAAAGGCGTAAAAATTTTCCGGTTATTCTGCGCTATCGTTGGCTATCTCCCGCAAAACTCAAGGACATAAAAAAATCCATAGAGCAACTGATATTAGCACTCTATGGATTCTGTCAGTAGGTTTACTTTATGTGCTTAAAGCTATTTGGCAGCTGAAATTAGCACAGCATCTTGTACCGACCTCATAAGAAACTCGGTGATTTTGTTATCCGGAAGCACGGTTTGTCCGCTCCAGCTAAACTCAAGTCCGGCCAGCCGCTCTGCCACGGCTTTCTCCCTTCCACCGGAAGAAAGAAATACGGGAATTACAATCACATTTCCAAAATCGTTGGCCTGGCGAACCAATGCTCTAAACTGCTGTTTAGCCTGTTCATGGATGCTCTCGTTGGCATCATCCCGTACCGTCAGCGAGTAAATTTGCTTAAACGCCTTGCCTTCTTCTTTTTGCCGGGATTGAATTTTTCGAGCTAACGATTCAAGATTATGTATCCACTCCACATTATCCGACTCCCGGTTTGGACCATGCGCTACCAATATCACTGTTTCCGCTTCGGGCGTTTTACTTAATGCCAAAATCCTATTTCGCAGAATTTCTGCCATTACCGAGTGATCGTCTAACGCATGGGTAAGGGTAATGTCTGCCTTTCTCTCAATTGGCTGCAAGTTAGGTGGCATTAGCATATGCCCTTTATAATTACCGGAATCTACCTCCGCTCCGGTCATTTCCACATACTTTTGGGAGTGATGCATGAGCGGCATGGGCGTGTCGGCCATGGTTTCGCGTAATCCCAGCAAGAATTCTGTTTGGCGAATGATGGGACTGTGGCTGGAAATAAACAAAGGAACCGCAATAATATGCTCAACTCCTTGCTCCTCCAGCCTTTGTACGGCATGCTGTAAGGTTACATAATTTGCCATGCCCCAGGCGAATTCAACCGTATAATTTTCAGCTAAAGGTTCGGCAGCATCCCGAACCAGCTGATTCCATTCCTCGCCGCCTCCGTGTGCCATAATCAGCACGCCGGTTTCTTGAGCTTTTGTTGAAGTAAAGCTCATTACAATCATACAAATAATTGGAAATATTTTTTTAATTGAATGCATCGTTTTATCGTTTTCTGAGCTATTCTGCTTAATTAAGTTCGTTTGATCCGTTAAGCTGAATTGCGTATTCGAAGGTGTAGTATCGGTCTTCCGGTCGGGTTTCTCTGTTTTGGAAACTTTCTGAGGAAGTGTCGGGATTACCTTTGTAATAGCTTAAAATTTGTACTTTCGCATAGTGCTCGCCATCTGCCGTTTTCAGTACTATCGTTTTTCCGGTTTTAGGAAGTACGGCGTGAACGCTCATGTCATAACGGTACCAGTCTGATATTGCAAAAGATGTATCTGTATCGGTTTTATAGCCTTCAACAGGCGCTAAATCGGTATTCTCAAAAGCCTGATCAACCACAATAGCACCGCCATTTCCGGGACCGCTGGCGCCGCTGTTAACCAAAATGGTAGTTGCGTTGAAAGCTAAATCCCATTTTACGGAAGCGGAATCAGCTTTATCCACAATGGTGTTATTTTTTAAGCTGTAAAAGGTGAAATCCGGTGCACCGCCTCGAGATCCGCTCGGGTTTGCAGGAATATCTTCTGCCATGTACACTTCCAATTCTGATTCTCCGGCTCCTGAACTTGTTGAACTGGAACATGCGCTCATAAAGAAGGCTCCGATAACAAATAATAGTGTGGGTATTTTTAATAAATGAATGTTGTTTACCATGTTAATAATGAAGGTTAATTTTAGGGTGATTGTTGATTCGTTTTTAATAAAATTTCAGTGACAGGCTTGCAAAAAACGTTCGGCCGGAATAGTGGGGAAAATCGGCAGCTCGCTTAAAATCCAGCATATTATCCATGCCTACACGCAACTGGTACTTTTTGTTGAAGGTCTTGGAGATCGCCGTATTCCAAATCATGTATCCGTCATGATATTCGTTTTCATCTACATAGCCGTTTCCGTTTTGGTCAAACCGGCCATACCGTCCATACCAATTTCCTCTGATATTCATCTCTGCATCCCACGGCTTTAAATAATAAAACAGCTTTAAATTAGCTGCGTGAGCCGATCGATTAAACATCGGCTCAAACGAACTGAATTTCTTTTGCTCAAGCGAACCCTCATCATTAACAACAGTTCGCGTTTCCGTAAACTTTCGTCGGGCATCCAACAGCTGATAGCCGCCCATCACTCGCAAGCTTTTGGACAATTGCCACCGAACCTGTGCCTCCATTCCCCGGGTATAAACCTTTTCTAAGTTAAAATATCCGAATACCGATTGGCCGTTGTTCTTTGTAGCTACAGGAGCAGTTTCAATCAAATCCTGTACATTATTCCGAAAAACATTAAGCCGAATGTCCAGATTTTCGGCCGGGAAAAGTTCAACCCCTCCGTTAAATGCCCAAGACTGTTCGGCCTTTAATTCATTTAACTGAGAAAACGGAACAAGCTGCTGTGAAAGCTGATTATTTTGCTGAAGTTCAGTTATTCCTTCCTTCACTCTGTTGGCGCCCAGCACCACATAGCCCACCGTGGGATTGGTAAAATTCAAATACAGCTGCCGGAAATCAGGAGCTTTAAATCCGCTTCCGGCCGATGCACGAACATGCATCCAATCTGTAGCTTTATAGCGTGCCGACAGTTTGGGACTTAACTGAGAACGATAGGCACTGTGGCCGTCAAACCTCATGCCCGCAATTATGTCCCAGTTTGGCGTGGGCATCCACTCGTGCTGTACAAATCCAAAGTAGCTGTTAAAAGCCGGTGTGGCCGCATACCGTTCACCTCGCAAACTCTCATACTGATAGCCGGCTCCCGTGGTGGTCATGTGTTCTGTATTCCAGGCAGAAAAAAACTGAGCCGTAGATTTATTTAACAGCTGATCAAATGTAGTGTGCTCATAGAGGCTGTCCCCTTTTCGGTAATCATAACGGGAATCGGTTCTGTATCGGCTGAAAAAATTCGAAATCTCTACTTTTTGGCCGTAACCGGAATTCCAAACAACGCTTGGAGTGAGGGCCATGTCTTCCTGCAGTGCTTTCCCGTCTAATAGCGTTGGGTTTTCCTGCGTTCCCACAAAATCTTTGCTCTGCTGATTTTCAAGATAATAACGGCTTTTCAGATTCACAGACCATGCCTCATTAATATCCCAATCCGTTTTATAAGAAAGCGTATAGCTTTGATAAGGCGGCACGGTTTGAGAGATAGAATTTGGATTTAGCTTATACCCGGATGAACTGTTTCTATTAATGAAAAAGCTGTTCTGCCAGACATCGGATTTGATAAAAGCATTCACTCCCAAATCCATCGCTTCGTGCGTGGCATACCTTGCTTGCGTCTCAAGCTCAAACGGCCGGCTTCCCTTTTCGGTGATAATGTTAATTACGCCTGCCAGCGCATCGCTCCCCCACAGTGCTGAGGAAGGCCCTTTTATCATTTCCACCTGTTTGATATTGCCTACTGCAATTCGGTTTAAATCCAGCGTGCCCGCTGTGCGCCCCATCAAAGGCTGTCCGTCAATCATTATTTTTGTGTATTCCGAATCAAAACCCTGTACTTGTACGCCCATGCCGTGATTGGCTGTAATATTTAGCCCTGTTTGCTCAGCTAAAACTTCTGTTAAGCGCGTACTTCCCGTTGTTTTAATTTCCTCTTCAGTGATGACGGTAATTGGCTCGGGAACGTCTTCAATATCACGGCGGCTGCGGGTAGCTGTTATTACATAAACGCCCGAATCATACCGATGAGATTTCATCTCAAAATGATACGGCTCTTTTCCCGGCACCACAGATTTTCGAAGAGATTTATATGAAATGTGTGTGATGAAAAGAGTAATCTTTTTATCTTTATCGATAGCCAGTTCAAAGTAACCGTCTTCATCAGAAATTGTTTGGTGTGATGACTCTTCAACTGAAATATGAGCCTGCATTATAGGTTCTCCTTGTGCGTCAACAACCTTTCCTCTGATGATATTTTGCTGAGCCTGAAGAAGATGAGGCATCAATAAAATGCCGATTACCAAGCAGAAATGTACTTTAAGTCCGGATGTCACAAGTTTTTTTCTAACTGAAAATTTATTTTCTTAACAGACTTAAAGTTAATTTAGATTTAATCTAAATAAAAGGTCTTTTTTAATTTTTTTTCTTCACCTATCCTCTATCTGTTCAGAATTTATACCCGAGGAGCGGTATCCATTTGCTGTTCGCCCTCGCTCCCAACGACCCCGTTGGGAGCGCCTTTAAGAACCACCCGGTTAAAAATGAAAGCTTCTCATGTAATACTGAGCCTTAGCGCCAGGCCCCATCCTTGTTCCTTCCCTAACGCGCAAGCGCGCCAAGGAAGGAGACTCTTTGGCGAGATTTTTCAGTGAGCAGTTTGCAGTGATCAGTGAACAGCGGGTGAATGGAGTTTTTGGGTGTGAAGGATTTATTGAACTTTAGTGCGTTTTCATGGATTCTCGTAAAAATCCAAAACCCCGTCTGACCGCTGGATGTGATTGGGCTGTCTGAATACGTCTTGAAGCGGTCTGACGGATGATTCAGTGAACAGGGAGCAGTTTGCAGTGATCAGGGATCAATTTTCAGTGCTTCTTTTGGTATTATCTGCAAAGTTCTCAAACAACGCGCCCTCTTTCCTTGCGGCGGTAGCTAATGGTTGGGTATAGGCGCGCCGGAGGGAAAGAGACAGAGATAGGGTCCTGTTTTTGCGAGCTTGGAATTCAGAATTACCTGAAAAGATGCTTTTGGTTTTAATAACTATCTACCCTACTCAATCGTCTGACAAGCTGGAGTCGTCGGACGAGATTTTGGGCTTTTATTGGTAATCCTGAACATCTGAAAATCCAGCAATTTTCGGCTCACATTGCGTTGATGCGGTTAGCTACCATATTCACGAGATTGCTTCGGCGGTTACATAGTTCTACAGGGTGACGCTTCGCAAAAGTTTTCTTCTGCGAGGAGTGTTATTTTTTTGGTTGCCAAACCAAAAGAATGCACGACGCGGCAGTCTCGGGAATGTAATTGGGATGTGGAACGGCGCCTGCGTTGTGGATTATGAAAAAACTATCGGTTCGAAGGTTTGCTATGGATTACGTTGCTTATCATCCTTAATCAATTCAATGAAATTTGACGCCGATGCTTTCGCTTTGTACTTATGGCTTGGATAGCAATTTTCCGCTTAGGCGCAGGAGTTCTGTTTCAGCGGTTTTGGCTTCTATTTGGGCAGAAATAAGGCGGTTTTCGGCATCCAGCAGGCTCAGCTGAGCCTCCCGAAGTTCTACCGAGCTGATGGTTCCTAACCGAAAGCGCTCCAGGGCAATTTCCTGACTTTGCTGGGCATATTGCAGGTTTTCTTCTTCCAAAGCTATCAGCGAAAGTGCATCAGAATAGCGTGCATAGATTTGCTTAATTTGTGCACGCACCTGAAACTCTAAATCTTGCAGCCTCAGCTCTTCATTCTTGGCGGCAATTTGTGCATTTTGCTTTCTTCGGTTCTTATTGAATCCATCAAATAAATTGATCCGAGCCGTCACGCCATAGCTAAATCCTTTGGTCTTCGAGTAGTCAGCAAAGCCGGTGCTTGCTTCCGTGCGCTGATAGCCATAACCTCCATTAACCGTTATTTGTGGGAACCATTCTCCTGTAATTTCCCGAATTTCTGCATCAGCGGCTCTATTACTTAACCGGGCTGCTTTCAACTGCGTATTTTCTTTTTTTGCAAATTGAAGTAATTCATTCAGTTTTAACGGTTCTGCCAGCACAATCTGATCAGCTACATTAAAGCCGGTGAGGCTGGTGTCTGCAAGTACTTGAGTGAGTAAAATCTTAGCCTGTTTCAGTCCGGTTCCTGCACGAATCAGAGCTGCGCGGTCTGCATTGAAGTCGGCCTGGGCCTGCAGTAAATCATATTCTGAGCCGGAGCCTAAATCCAGCTTTGTTTCAGCAATACGAATACGTTCCTTAGAAACACCCACCGTATTTTCAATTACTTTAAAAGCATTTTGCTGTCCCGAAATTTGATAGTAAGTGCTTATGATTTCGGCCAGCAGGCTTTCTAACTGCAGCCTTGCCTGAGTTTCTCCCAGCTCAGCTTCCAGTGCCAGCCGATCTGCGGTTGCAAACATTGTCAAACCGTCAAAAACAGTCCAGCTTGCATCCACACCATAGTTTAGAATGGTAGTTTTGGCATTCTTATCATTCCTGTCGGGTATTGCGTTAGAGGAGTACTCCGTCTCGCTGTCTTCAATCCGCTTGTTAATGGCGCCATCGGCTGTTATAACCGGGAGCATTCCCGCGTTCCCTAAACTGTTGTTGTTTTCAGAAATACGCGCTTCATTTTTAGCAATTCGAATGGAAAAGTTTTTCTCTAATCCGGTTTCAATTACGTGTTGAATGCTTAGCGTATCTTGCGCATTCACTGAAGGAGCCAGTATCCAACAAAATAAAACCGGCAGTATGCTTAATGGTAATTTTGTCATGTTAAACCGGTGCCTTTTCAAGTTTTTCCTCTGCTTTTTTAATCGTTTCGTCATCAATAAAGTCATCTTCTGATTTAACGGGAGATAAGTAGGAATACATGGCGGGAATCACATATAAAGTTAACAGACTTCCGATAATCAACCCTCCAATTACGGCAATTCCCATCGAAGTTCTGCTTTCTGCGCCCGCTCCTAAGGCTAAAGCAATGGGCAGAATTCCTAATACGGTAGAAATACTGGTCATTAAAATAGGTCTGAATCGCGCGGCAGCAGCATCCATAATGGCATCAACAATTGAAAGCCCCTGTCGCTGGCGCTGATTTGCAAACTCAACGATGAGGATTCCGTTTTTGGTGACCAGGCCAATGAGCATAATCATTCCAATCTGGCTGAAAATGTTCAAGGTGCCATTAAAATACCACATGCTCAGCAGTGCCCCGGCCAGTGCCAGAGGAACCGTTAGCATAATGGTGAAAGGATCCCGGAAGCTTTCGAACTGAGCGGAAAGCACCAAGTAAACCAGCACCAGTGCTAACATAAAAATGAAGCCTAAACTGGATGAGCTTTCGGCAAAATCGCGGGATGGTCCTGCTAAACTGGTGGTAAATGTTTGATCCAGTACGCGGGCCGTAATTTCTTCCATTTTCTCAATGCCATCCGCAATGGTGTAGCCCGGAGCTAAGCTGGCCGAAACCGTGGCTGAAGCATATCTGTTAAATCGATACAGCTGCGGCGGACTGCTTTCCTCCGCAAGAGTTACTAAATTGTCTAACTGAATGAGCCGGCCTTCGTTGCTGCGCACGTACAAACTGGTTAAATCGATCGGTGCATTACGGTTGTGGCGGCTCACCTGCCCAATTACCTGATATTGTTTTGCATTCATAATGAAGAAATCGAAACGGCGACCACTCAGTGAAAGCTGAAGGGTTTCGGCTATATCGCGGACTGAAACTCCCAAATCTTGCGCTCGTTCACGGTCAATAGATACCTGAAGCTCGGGCTTGTTGAATTTCAAATCCACATCCTGATAGGTGAACATCTGCTCGTTTCGAACTTCTTCCAGAAAAGTTGGTATGGCTTGGCTCAGCCGTTCAAAATCCTGATGCTGAAGTACGAACTGTACGGGAAATCCGCCACGACTGCTCCCAATGGTTTGTTCCTGAGACACAAAGGTTTGGGCTCCGCTTAAATCGGTTACCATTTCAGAAAGTTCGTCAGCAATCTGGCTTTGAGAACGGTTTCTGTTTTCCGGATTGGTGAGAATAGTAAATGCAAAACCGGTGTTTACAGAACTGGATGCGCCAAAACCGGGTGATGTTACGGAAATAACGGCTTGCGCTTCGGGGATGCTGTCTTGCACCAAGGCAATCAGGCGATCCATATAATTGTCCATATATTCGAAGGAGGCGCCTTCCGGTGCCTGAGCAAACATCCGAACGCGGCTTCTATCTTCCAGCGGTGCAATTTCTTGAGGAAGCGTCATCATAAATAAATAAATCAACCCACCGGATGCAGCAATAATCACAAAGGCCAGCCAGCGTAAATTCATAAAAGCCTGCAGAGAGTTTCTATATGCTCGGTTCAACCCAATAAAAAAGGGCTCTGTCATTTCGTACAATTTGTTATGCCTTTCCCGCTTTTTCAGCAATTTAGACGAAAGCATGGGCGTAAGCGTGAGCGCTACAAAAGATGAAATAATAACCGCTCCGGCAATAACTACTCCGAATTCACGAAATAAACGTCCCGTTATTCCTCCTAAGAACAGAATGGGTAAAAATACCGAAACCAGTGCCGCTGAGGTAGAAATCACCGCAAAAAATATTTCTCTGGAACCTAAAATTCCGGCAATTACGGGTTCTTGTCCCTGCTCAATTTTGGCGTAAATATTTTCCAGCACCACAATGGCATCATCTACCACCAAACCGATAGCCAGTACAATGGCCAGCAGCGTAAGCACGTTGATGGAAAAACCGGCCATATACATCACAAAAAAGGCTCCAATTAAAGCAATTGGAATCACCAAAACGGGAATGAGCGTGGTTCGCCAGTCTCTTAGAAAAAAGAAGATAATGCCGATCACCAATAAGAAAGCTATGAAAATAGTTTGCTGTACTTCCGTGATGGATGCTCGTACGTAATCGGTACTGTCAAAACCAATGGCGGTTTCAATATCCGGGGGAAGGTCACCTCTGATGGCTTCGGCACGGCGATAAAACTCATCCGCAATATCAATTTGGTTGGCGCCGGGTTGAGGAATGAGCACCACGCCCACCATGGGCACGCCGTCGCGTTTCAGAACGGTGCGCTCGTTTTGGGGACCTAATTCAGCCCTGCCCACATCACGAAGCTTGATGGTGCTTCCATTTCGTTGGCTGATAATCAGATTATTGAATTCCTCTTCAGTGGTCATGCGACCCATTGTTCGCACGGTAAGCTCGGTTAAATCTCCTTCAATTCGGCCGGAAGGCAGTTCCACATTTTCGCTGGTAAGTGCATTTCTTACGTCTAACGGGGTGAGGTCATAAGCGGCCAGCCTCATGGGATCTAACCACAGGCGCATGGCGTAGGTTTTATCACCCCAAATTTGCACGCTGCTTACGCCGGGAATGGTTTGCACCCGTTCTTTAAAGTAGTTGATGGCAATGTCGGTGAGCTGCAGCAGATTCCGGGAATCACTTTTTATATTGAAGAATAAAATAGGCCGGGCATCGGCATCGGCTTTGGAAATAACCGGAGGGTCGGCATCAGGCGGAATATTACGGACGGCGCGTGATACTCTGGAGCGCACGTCGTTGGCAGCGGTTTCCAAATCTATGTCTAAATCAAACTCTACGGTTACGGTACTCCGGCCTTCACGGCTTACCGACGTCAGATTTTTAATTCCAGCAATTCCGTTGATTTCCTCCTCCAGCGGCTCGGTGATTTGTGATTCTATCACCTCGGCATTGGCACCTATATAAGAAGTACTAACGGTAACTATAGGTGGATCTACGGCAGGATATTCCCGAACAGGCAGGTAGTTGAATGAAATAATACCAAACAGTACAATAACAATAGAGAAAACGGTAGCCAGAACCGGGCGACGAATACTCAGGGACGATAAACTCATATTACTCCGCTTCTACGTGTGAAATTTTTACCGGCATTCCCGGGCGCACCTGCAACAAGCCGGTGGTAAGCACTGAATCGCCGGCCGCTATTCCTTTTATGATTTGAACCTTTTTCGCGGTTCTAAGGCCGGTTTCTACCGATTGGGGCTGCACCAGTCCGTTTTTAATCACAAAAACTTTTTGTCCCTGCAGTTCAGGAACCAGCGAAATGGAAGGCACCATCAGCGCATCTTCTACAGTAGAAAGTGTTAGTTCTAAATCTGCAAAAGCACCCGGCAGCAAGCGTCCTTCTTTGTTATCGCTTTTAGCACGCACCTGTAACGAACGCGTTTCCGTATCAATACGCGGCTCTTTGGCATACACTTCCGCATAAAAAGTCTGACCAGAACCTGAAACGGTAAAGCTGATTTTATTGCCAACTTCAATTTGAGGAGCATATCGCTCGGGTACAGAAAAATCTATTTTAATAGGATCAATATCCTGAAGGGTGGCAATACGCGTGCTTGGGTTGATATAACTGCCTTCGCTTACATACTTAAGGCCAATTTGTCCATCAAATGGAGCACGGATTTCGGTTTTATCAATTTGAGCTTCAATCAGGCGAACTTCGGCCTGCAGCACATTTACTTCATTAAGTGTAGCATCATATTCTTCCTGACTGATACCGCCTTTATCCAGAAGCTGTTTCTGCCGGAGCTCGCGGTCTTTGGCCAAGGTTAGCCGAAATTGAGCCCGCTTTAGCTGTGCCTGCAACTCGCTGTCGTTAATCTTAACCAACAGTTCATTTTTTTTGACGGTTTTACCTTCTTCTAAATAAATTTGCTGAATCAGCCCCGATCGTTCACTGGCAAGCTCTACATTCTCGTTGGCAATGAGCGTACCGGTGGTAAAAATATTATTTTGAATAGTATCCGGGCGTATCACAAATACCTCTACCGAAAGCGGAGCATTACTTGGTTTGCCGTTTTTAGAGGCTCCTTTTGAACCTGTAAATTCATTTATTTTGGGTATAACAAGCAGGGCAACAACGGCTAATACCCCGGTAACAATCAGTATTTTTTTCATAGATAATTATATTCCATCCTTCGAATTTGCCCTAAAATAACCTTTCATTAGGTTTGAAAATTCATCTTACTTGTAAAAATTCAAAAAAAAAAGCAGTGCCTCATTAGCACTGCTTTTTAAAATAGCTACGCAATTTGTGTTATGCTACTTGAGCATCTAACTGCTTGGTTAGCTGAGATTTAGGAACAGCTCCTACAACTTGATCCACAACCTCGCCATTTTTAAAAATCAGCAGCGATGGAATGCTTCGGATTCCATACTTAACGGAAACCTCGGGGTTACTGTCAACGTCAACTTTTCCAATTTTTGCTTTTCCTTCGTATTCACCGGCCAATTCTTCAACAATAGGACCAATCATGCGGCATGGGCCACACCATTCTGCCCAAAAATCAACTAACACAGGCTGATCAGATTTTAATACTTCATCCTCGAAGTTCGAATCGGTTAATTCAATTGGTTTTGCCATAATATTCTTTACTTTTTATTTGAAATCTTTAAACTGCTCTAAATATCGTGATAATTCAGTCAACAATACACATTCTTTTAAATTATGGGGCTGATAGCATAGCTTTATACTTTATTTAATTGAAGCCGTTTTTCAGGTATCATCAGCTTCCTTTTGCGTGAACCAGCTGAACGGCTTCTTTTCCTAATACTTCACGCAAACCCCTTAGTAAATCATCGTTAGGTTCAATCACAAAGTTACGCACATTCATGCGAATGGGAGCATTTGCCTCCGAGCTGTGAATGGCTAACCGAACCTGTGTGCTCCCTTTATTGATAGAAAACAGTGTTTCAATTTGCTTGAGATGATCTTTTTGCAATTCCGACGTTTTTAAATCAATTTTTAAACTCAGCTGGTCTTGAAATTTTTCCCGCAAGTTTTCAACCCGTTCAAAAGAATTGGCAATTACTTTTGGCTGTCCTCTCCGTGTATCTACAATTCCATCAATAAACAATACGTTGTCGGTTTGCAGTAATCCCATGTATTGGTCGTAAGTTTTGCTGAATGCAATCACTTCCACAGAGTTATTCAAATCTTCAACCTGCAAAAAAGCGAAAGGCCTTCCTTTTTTGTCTGTTATTCTTTTTACAGAAGTGATGATGGCAATAAATCGAATTTCCTGCCGGTCACTCATTTGCCCGAACACTTCATCGCTCAGGTTTTGTTTGCCAAATAACCGAATCTCTTCTTCAAAACGGCTGAGCGGATGTCCACTCAAATAAAAGCCAATCAGTTCCCGCTCCTTATTCAACCGTTCGATTTGTGTCCATCGGGTTACTTCCTGCAGTTTAGGAGCCTGAGCTGCTTCGCCACCACTTTCACCCCCAAATAAATTGCCTTGGTTCAGCCTGATTTCTTCCTGCTTGCGCACTGCATACGACAGAATATCTTCCAGAGAATAATGCAGCTGAGCTCTGTTTTCATTCAGCGTATCGAAGGCGCCGGCAATAATGAGGCTTTCCAGCGTTTTTCGGTTACAAATGCGTAAATCAATTCGGGTAGCAAAATCAAAAATTGAGCTGAATGCTCCGTTTTCCTCCCGCTCCTCCACAATATGTTGAATAGCGGAAGAACCCACTCCTTTTATAGCCGACATACCATACTGCACGCGGCCGTCTTTGGGACGAAACTTTCCCCAAGCCGTGTTGATATTAGGCGGATCAACCGGAATATTCATCCGCTGGCACTCCTCAATAAAAGCCGACACTTTTTCGATGTTGCTCATATTGTGAGTCATCACCGCCGCCATATATTCCGCCGGGTAATTGGCCTTAAAATACATGGTATGATAGGCTACCACCGAGTAAGCCGCCGAGTGCGATTTATTAAATCCGTAGCCGGCAAACATGGCCATTTTGTCAAATACTTGTTTGGCTACTTTTTCGTCATATCCCTTTTCAATGGCCTGTTTTACAAACTTTTCTTCTTCAGGAGGCAGCAGTTCGGGCTTTTTCTTACCCATAATACGGCGCAGTACATCCGCTTCTCCCAGTGAGTAGCCGCCCATGCGCTGTGCCACTTTCATAATCTGCTCCTGGTAAATCATGATTCCAAAAGTAGGCTCCAGAAGCTCTCGTAAATCTTCGTGGTCGTACTCCACTTTTTCACGGCCGTGCTTACGCTCAATATAATCGGGGATGAACTGCATAGGCCCCGGGCGGTATAGCGCGTTCATCGCAATTAAATCATTTATACCGGTGGGCTTCAGGTTTTTGAGATGCTTTCGCATTCCATCACTTTCAAACTGAAAAATACCGGCCGTTCCACCTTGCTGAAACAGCTTATAGGTTGGCTCATCGTCTAAAGGAATGTCATCTAAATGATATTCTTTACCGTAATTTTCCTTCACATAGCCAATAGCTGTTTTTAAGATGGAGAGGGTTTTCAGTCCCAGAAAATCCATTTTCAGCATACCGGCATTTTCTATCACGCTGCCGTCGTACTGGGTGGCATATAAATCGGCATCTTTTGCCGTGCTGATTGGAATGTATTCGGTGAGCTTATCGGGGGCAATAATAATACCGGCTGCGTGAATTCCGGTATTCCGAACCGAACCTTCCAATACATAAGCCATGCGCAAGGTTTCGGCTTCGAGTCCCTCACTGTCACGTATTTCCCGCAGTTCTTTTACCTCTGCAAAGGCATCATCCAGAGAAGTACCCGGCCGCTCCGGAACCATTTTTGCCAGACGGTCGGCATCCGCCAGCGGTAAGTCGAGCACGCGGGCTACGTCTCGCACCGATGAGCGTGCCGCCATAGAACCAAAGGTGATAATATGGGCAACCTGATCTTTCCCATATTTATTAACTACATACTCAATTACGCGCTGACGTCCGTCATCATCAAAATCAATATCAATATCAGGCATCGAAACACGTTCCGGATTCAGAAAACGCTCAAACAGTAAGTCATATTCCAGCGGATCGATATTGGTAATGCCCGTACAATAAGCTACTACCGAACCGGCAGCCGAACCACGACCGGGCCCCACATAAACGCCCATATCCCGTGCTGCTGCAATAAAATCTTGCACAATCAGGAAGTAGCCGGCAAAGCCCATTTCTTTGATAATGCCCAGCTCCAGCTCAATGCGCTCTTCCACCTCCAAATCTAAATCAGGATAGTGATTTTTGGCGCCCTCAAAGGTTAAATGGCGGAGGTAATCGTCTTCAGTTTCAAAGCCTTCCGGAAGCTCAAAATGTGGCAGAATCACATCTCGTTCTAACACAATAGGCTCAACCTTGTCAACAATTTCCTGCGTGCTTTCTATGGCTGAAGGTATGTCCAAAAAGAGCTCTTTCATTTCTTCCTGAGTTTTAAAATAAAACTCATCATTCGGGAAGCCATATCTATACCCTCTTCCCCGGCCCTTAGGCGTGCTTACCAGCTCACCGTCATCAATACAAATAAGTGCATCGTGGGCTTTAGCGTCTTCTTCTTCCAGGTAAAACACGTTATTGGTAACAACCAGTTTTACCCCGTATTTTTCTGAAAATTGCTGAAATACTTCGTTTACTCTTTTTTCTTCTTCCAAGCCGTGATTCAGCACTTCCAGGTAAAAATCATCCCCAAAAGTTTGCATCCACCACTGCAATTCTTCTTCTGCAAACTCTTCTCCCTTATTCAAAATCAAATCAGCCAGCCAGCCTCTTATACCGCCGCTGAGGCAAATAATATCTTCGGCATATTTCGCAATCACCTCTTTGTCAATTCGGGGGAATTTGTAATAATATCCCTCTGTAAACCCTATAGAGCTCAGTTTTGATAAATTTTTATAACCGTTCATGTTCTTTGCAAACATGGGAATTTGATAGCGTCGGTCTCTGTTATCTCGGGTAAATTTTTTCTGAAGCCGATCTTCAACCACATAAAATTCGGATCCGATAATTGGTTTTATCCCTTCTTTGCGAGCCGCTGCCGCAAAGGAAAAAGCTCCGTACATATTACCAAGGTCGCAAAGTCCCACGGCCTCCATACCTTCTTCTTTGGCCTTTGCAACTAAATCGGGAATGCCGGCCGTAGCCTGAAGCACCGAAAACTTGGAGTGATTATGAAGATGTGTAAAGGTGACTTGCTTTATTTGCTCAGCATCAGCCTTTTCTTGCTTTCCACTTTTTTTTTGAGCCGTTTTTTCTGCTTCGGTTTGTTTGGTTTTAAACCGGGATGGAGAAACTAAATCAATATAGGCTTCTCGTTTTATATAGCTTTGTGCCGGCTCATACAGGCGGGCATCCATCGGAAAATTTACCTTTGTTGCACCTAAGCGCACCATTTCCAGAAAACAGCGAGCCGTGGCTTCCACATCGGCGGCGGCATCGTGGGCATCTTCAAAGCCTTTATCAAATAGTGCATGGTGTAACTCTCCTAACGATGGCCATTTGTAACTGCCCCCCCGGCCACCTTCTATTTTTGCCACATCTGTACCATCATCTTTGGTATCAATTTTTGGTTTATCAATAATAGCAGAAGGCAGCTTTTTACGCAGATATTCCGCCCCCATTATTTTTTCATCAAAAATGACGTTATGACCAATCAGAAAATGTGCCCGTTCTATATCTTTGGAGAATTCCTGCAGCACAAACTCAAGATCTACGCCTTCTTCCTGAGCTCGCTTTGTAGAAATGCCATGAATTTTCTCCGAGTTGAAAGGAATACTAAATCCTTCCGGTTTTACAATATAATTGCCGCTGTTAATCAGTTCCCCGGTGTGGTCGTGCAGCTGCCAGGCCAGCTGAACCAATCGGGGCCAGTTATCCAAATCGGTGATGGGAGCTGAAAAATCATTGGGTAAACCGGTGGTTTCGGTATCAAAAATCAGATACATAAGTCGTGAACGTGCAGTAGTTGATGTTAGCTTTTTTCAAATATAGGAAGTCGCAGGGTTGATAACACATTTAAAAAAAACATAGAATTTACCTAGCCTTTACTTTTCCCTGTACATTTATTATTTGAGTGATGTTTACTGCTCTTTCAGTAGTAAAATTAAATAATATATTTTCTTATGTTTAATGTAAGCTTTTCTGTTAAGGATAAACTTATAAATCTATTAATAACAACAATCTAATCAACTGAATCTGAATATTATGAAGCTTCTTAATTCCACTTTATCTGTTGTCTTTTGCATATACTTAATGAATTTTTCTACAGCAAATGCCCAGACTAATGATCCGGTAGATTATCAAACCATTGAAATTACAAACTCAACCGGAACTCAAATTTATACGGAAAATACGACTGATGTTGTAGGAAGCCCGCTACTGAAAGAGTCTTTTGAAAATGGACGCATACTATTTACCGGAGATAAAGCAAGTGAAGTTGTTCCCATAAACTATGATGCGCATAAAAATCAGATCTTATTTATCAAAAATAACCAGATACGAATTTTAAATATTCAAAACGTCCGTGGCTTTGCTTTTGAGACTACTGCTAATTTCCAGCAATCAGGTAAGGTTCAAGAGGTGTACACACTCCAATTACGTAATGAAGAGTTTGGCTTTACAGAAAAAACTCCGGTTCAGGTACTTTATAATCAGGAAACAGGATTAAAGCTTCTGGGCGTTTTTGATGTGAGATTTATGAAAGGAAATTCCAAAGACCCATTTACCGGCAAGGTTATAGACCGATATATCCCCTCTACTACTTATTATCTGCAAACTCATGATGGGAATATTCACAAACTGCGCAGACTTCGTGATAAATTTATTATCAATGAACTTCCTAAAAAGCATCGAAAACAACTAAAGTCCTTCATCAAAAAAAATGATTTGGACGGACGTTCTCAAAAAGATCTGGTGAAGCTTCTGGCACACTATGATGCTAATGTTGCAGGTAATTAGTTGTTTACAGAATTAGCTGTAATAAATTTTTATGAAGCTTAGACATACATATAGAAAGCGGAAAGTTGCAGTTAACAAATAATTCGATTGCCAAATTACGCGACTATTTTGACACCGGAATTTTCGCGCCGTTCCAAATCAACTCTTTTTTTTAACTGTTTGTATAGAGGTAAATTTAACTAATTTGGTAGGATTTTCAGCTTCCGCTACCCCAAAGGCATAGATGTAAATACAAAAATCTTCTCGTGGTTCATACTCTGCAATTTCATCGATAAAAAACACGGGAGACTCCCCCCGGCTCAAGTTTAACGAGTGTCTTATTTTTTCTAAGGGAATTACGGGCCTGGGATCTATCAGATAAGATGTTTCAAGTTCAACAATACTGCTTATAAAAATAGTCTCTTCAAATTTTTCAATTTCAGCAAGTTCATTATTAAAACCACAAGAAATAGCCAGAAAGGTGAGCAGTAAAATAGAAAACACTGATTTTTCCTTAACTCTGAGTTTATTGAAGCTTAACAGTTAGTAATAAACCATTCAATAAGGGACAAGCATCTTTTTTTGACCTATATAATATAGCCTCAAAAGCGACTATCACCCCATTAAAACACAATCTTAAATCCGGAATAGCTCGTTTCACCCTGCTCATCTTCAATATCCATCTTTTCTACAAAACCGGTAACGGGGCCTTTTCTGCAACGCTCTATTAATTGTTGAACCGATTGCTCATCTCCCTCAAACATAGCCTCTACTGTTCCATTATCCAGGTTTTTTGCCCATCCATTCACCCCAAGTTTTTTAGCATGAGTTTTAATAAAATGCCGAAATCCAACACCTTGTACGCGCCCGTAAATAATAATATGTTTTTTCACTGTTATCCTTTTACTTTAAATTATCTTTCCTGCATAGTATTCAAAAAATGATTCCTTACCTTTAGGGCTCACAAATTTATAAAATATGACCTTAACACAGCTATCTTATATTGTAGCCGTTGACAAATATCGCCATTTTGCAACAGCTGCAAAAAAAATATATATTACTCAGCCCACTTTAAGCATGCAAATCCAAAAGCTGGAAGATGAGTTAGGCGTTTTAATATTTGATCGTTCAAAAACTCCGGTTGTTCCCACAGCAATTGGTGAAGAAATAATTGCTCAGGCAAAATCTATTCTCAGTGGGGCCAAACATATCGAAGATATGGTAGCCGTGCAGGGAGATTCTCTCAAAGGCACCTTCCGTGTAGGTATTATTCCCACCATTGCTCCCTATTTAGTTCCCCTGTTTTTAAAACCATTTATTGATAAGTACCCCGATGTAGAGCTTATTTTTGAAGAAGCATTAACAGCCGATGTGTTAAAAGGGTTGAATGAGGATTATTTTGACGTGGGTATTATTGCGACGCCTACAAATCAGCATATTTTTGAGCTTGAGTTGTTCTTAGAGCCTTTTTTAGGATATGTAAGCACCCAACACGAACTGGCCGAAAAAGACAAGCTCTGCATTGATGATTTATACAAAAGAGACCTCTGGCTGCTGAATGAAGGACATTGTTTCAGAAATCAAACCATCAAAATTTGTAAACAGAAAAATGAAGAGCTTAACAAAGCTCCTATTGTTTTTGAAAGTGGAAACTTAGAAACACTGAAGCGGCTGGTTGAACAAAATTTTGGCGTCACTTTGATGCCATATCTGGCTATGAACGACTACGACACCCGCTGTGCAAATGGCGTTGTTAAAGAGTTTGAGGAGCCGGTTCCTTCCCGAAAAATAAGGCTGGTATATAGCCGAGAGTTCCTAAAACAAAATCTTATAGAAGCTTTTGCTGACGTTATCAAATCTTCCATTCCGGCCGAACTTCAATCTAAAGAAGACACCGTAGTTATCGAATGATGGAACATAGCCTTACCCTCTGGATTCTTTTCAACGTTTTTATTGTCGTCATGCTGATTATAGACCTCTTGGTTTTCAATCGAGAGGAGCATGAAATCAGTTTAAAGGAATCACTTACCTGGACCGGAGTTTGGATTGCACTTGCCTTGGTATTCGGGATAGGAATTTATTTTTTCATGGATCCCAAAAGTTCTCTGGATTTCTTTACCGGATATCTGATAGAGAAGTCTTTAAGCGTTGATAATATCTTCGTGTTTATTTTAGTATTTACCTACTTTGGCGTTCCGGCTAAATATCAGCATAAAGTACTTTTCTGGGGTATATTTGGTGCTTTAGTACTGCGCTTTCTATTTATATTTTTAGGCGTTGCGCTTATAGACCGCTTCGACTGGATTGTATATGTTTTTGGGGGATTTTTGATTTACACGGGTATAAAAATGGCTTTTGAAACCGAGAAAGAAGTTCACCCCGAACGAAATCCTATATTAAAGCTCACCCGAAAGCTGATCCCGGTTACCAACAAATATCATGGAGCTGATTTTTTTACCCGAGTAAATGGCAAACTGATGGCAACACCATTATTTGTTGTGCTTGTTGTAATTGAAACTACCGATGTGGTGTTTGCTGTTGATTCCATCCCGGCTATTCTCGCTATTACCACCGATGAGTTTTTGGTGTACAGCTCCAATGCTTTTGCCATTCTTGGCTTACGCGCGCTGTACTTTGCGCTTAACAGCATTATGAAAATGTTCCATTATCTGCATTTTGGACTGGCTGCCATTCTTTCTTTTGTTGGAATAAAAATGGTTTTGGCCGATTTTTATCATATTCCTACCCTCTTTGCTCTGGCATTTATTGGTTTTGCATTAGCCACTTCTGTGATTGCTTCATTACTGAACCCAAAAGAAGAGACGGATTAATTTCTGTAAGTTTAGGCTATACAAACTTAAATAATGGTTTCAAGCATGATTCGTAAACTTCCGGAAATTCGTCCGCATTCTTAATATTTTGAGCCTCTAATTCAGACAGTTACTTTTTATGACCATACAAACCATTACGAGCAATCACGAACTTCAACAACTTTCCTCCTCTCTTCAACACTCCAATGAATTTGCCATCGATTTAGAGTTTGATCGCAACCGGTACCGCTATGGCTTTAACCTTTGTTTGATGCAGATTTATGATGGAAACAATTGCTATTTGATTGACCCCCTGAGCAATGGCATAGACATTTCAGAAATATTTGCACCCATTGAAAATCAAAGAGTTCAGAAAGTAGTTTTTGCGTTTCAAGAAGACCTGCGGCTGTTACACTCCATGGGATGCTTCCCCAAAAACCTTTACGATTTAGACATAACTACCAGCCTGCTGAATTTTGACCCTGCTTCGCTTACTAATCTGATTAAAGAAGTACTTGATGTGGAAGTAAACAGTTCATCTCAGCAAAGTAACTGGTATAAACGTCCGCTTACAGAAAATCAAAAACACTACGCCGCAGATGATGTATTATACCTTCTTGATTTCAAAAAAACGCTGCATCAACAAGCTGAAGTACAGGGTGTTGTTGACTGGATAGCTCAGGAAAACAGCGTGTTAGACCGGCTTGATTACAGTAATGAAGATCACTCTAACCTTATTAAAGAAAAGGATAAAAATAATTTAACGGTGTTTGAATGGCATATCTATTGTGGATTAATGGAGTTTTTTGATGAACAGGCTAAAAGGATGAACAAGCCTGTTTATCATTTAGTGAGTAAGAAAATTTTGGCTGAACTTGCCAAAAACCCAAAAGCAGTTCACCGATGGACACAAACCGGAGGCGTTTACGGACAGCTGAAAACGGCAAGTTTTCAGGCTTTGCTAAAATCGGTTTTGGAGGAGAAAATTGAAGAAGCTGATGCTCAAAATTTATCTACTACTCGTAAAGCTTCTCATAATTTGAGTGACGAGGAATACCAAGCCATGCGGGAAAAGGCAAAACAAATAAACATGCTGAGCCGAAAGTTGTTTTCTCCCATGCAAAGTAAATTAGCTGAAGAATACGGCAAAAATGCCCAAACCTATATTCTTTCAAACCGCACAACAAAAGAGATTCTTAAAGGCGAAACCGAACTGTTTCCCGATTACAAAGTGAAGCTGCTCAGGAAATATGCCGATGAGCTGAATCTGGATTTATCACCTTATTTATAAGCCAAACCGATTCTTCTTTTTTAGGAATACTTTTCATCATCCAGCTTGTGCTTTTCGTTATAAGCTACATTTTTTACGGTCCATTTAATCTGTTTTATGAACGGTTGTTTTCGCACTTCGCAATCGAATTTACTGCATAAAGTGCAGGAGAATTCCATGCAATAATCGGTGTGAACGAACAGCTCAATCCGATCGCCAAACTTTTCGGCAATAAGGCTTTCCAGTTTCTCAACTTCGGCATGAGCTTCTTTCACGTTAAAGTACCAAGGCAGCGTTAAGTGGCAATCTACGTGCAGTATGCGGCCATATTTTATAATCCTTAGGTTGTGGAGGTCAATCCAGGCTGCGGGTCTGTTTTTCTGAAGATAGGCCACCATTTCTTCCAGCAGCTGTTCATCCGTTTCGTCCATGATTCCCGCAACAGCTTTGCGCACAATTTTAAAGCCCATTCGAATAATGAACAAGGCAAAAAGAATGGCTGTAGCTCCATCCAACCAAAGAATTTCGGTAAAACGGATAAGCACCAATCCGCCCACAATACCGATGGTTGTAAAAGTATCAGTTTGCAAATGCTTTCCGCTGGCTTGCAAG
The DNA here is from genome assembly GCA_964505215.1 of uncultured Balneola sp. Taxonomy (GTDB): domain Bacteria; phylum Bacteroidota; class Rhodothermia; order Balneolales; family Balneolaceae; genus Gracilimonas. Next base: position 202,131 of record CAZDGU010000004.1, on the reverse strand, counting down.
GCTAAAGAATTGTTATTTCTCCCGATATTGTAAGCCCAATATCCCACCGCATAATTTATGATTCCGGAAATGGTGATTAATACTATTCCCACATCCAGACTTTGCAACGGATGTGGATTGATAAAGCTTCGAATGGCTTCAACAATAATAAAAGCACCGGCAAGAAAAATTAATCCCCCTTCTATTCCCGCAGAAATAAACTCCACTTTACCGTGGCCATACGGGTGATTCTCATCCTTGGGTTTTGCCGACAGATATAAGCTGTACAGACCAATAAAACCACTCAATACGTTTACTACACTTTCCAGTCCGTCGGTTAAAACAGCTATAGATTGGGTGAGATACCAGGCGGTAATTTTAATACCAAATAAAAGGAGAGCTATCCCTACAATAAATTTTTGTACTCGGATATTTTCCTGAGCTTTCGACATATCGGCCTACTCACCGAACATTTCTTCGTAATCTTTGATGGAGGCTTTTATTACTTTATAAGCATGTTCGGCATCAAAAATACCCTGCACATACACATCATTCTGGTCTTTTCCGGGAATCAGTTTGTAGGTTCCAAAATAGTGACGCAACCGCTCTATAAGTACCGGCGGTAAGTCATTTATGCTTTGGATGTCGGAATAATACGTATCGTTATCTAATACAGAAATGATTTTATCATCCGCTTCTCCATGATCTACCATGTGCAGGCCACCTATTACGCGTGCACTCAAAATCACTTCGTTTCTGTCAATTGGCCTCTCACTTAATACGCAAATATCCAGCGGATCTCTGTCGCCTTTTACTTCTTCTTTGGAAAGAGCGCCCACGTGATCTCCGCAATAAGTGCGCGGTATAAAACCATACAGCGAGGGCGGAAGTGAGGAGCTGCGCTGCGGACGATCTACCCGCATGTATCCGGTTTTTTTATCCACCTCGTATTTAATAGTATCGAATGGGGTGAGCTCAATAAAAGCATTTACAACTTTTGGGGTGTCAGAGCCTACTTCCAGTCCGTGCCAGGGATGCGGACGCCACCGGAAAAAAGGATTGGGAAAATTCATAAAATGAGAATGAGAATTGGTATTGAGTGAAGCCTGAATTTAACGGTAATAGGCGAGAATTTCTTTTAAGAATCGCATAACACAATTCTATTTACTTCAGCTTGTTCGGGTTGAAGGTTTTAAAATGGAATTTAAAAAAAGCTCATAAATCGTCCATCGCAAACCGGTCGTTCGATCTTGAACTCGCTCCCAACGACCCCGTTGGGAGCGCCATTAAGAACCATCCAGTTCAAAACCAAAATGTTACCAAGGCTTGCGTTGATAAAAGCACCTGCCACAATTCCCGAGATTGCTTCGGCGGTTGAATAATGGTCAGAGTTATGCAAGGTAGCGCCTCGCAAAGGTTTCTTCTGCGGGGAGTGTTATACTTTGGGCTGTAGAACCTAAGAATGCACATCGCTAAAGTCCTGTAGTCCTGACTTAAAAGTCGGAATTTACCTAAAGATTGTGCTCTCACACGGTTTGGGTGTGTGATATAAACTTCAGTCCATAAATTTTGGCCGGGCATTTACACCCGACCAAAAATGATGCTTAAGTAAATTTACTACGAGCAGCCGGTAGTAGAGCCGCAGGTAATGCACTTCATGCACGTGCCGTTGCGAACCATGGTCATACTTCCGCATTCGGGGCAAGCTTCTCCCGTGTAGCCCATTTGCTTGGCTTTGTCGTACTCGCTTTCGTAGCTGTCCGATTGCGCGGCTTTTTGTTGAACTGAAGCCGTTTCGCTCTCATCAACCGTAGCCGGCTTAGGCTCAGTTACGGTCTTTTTAGCAACAGCATCTGCCGGGTCTGTTTTGGCTTGAATACTTTCTGAAGCCTGGGCTTGCGCATCATCGGTTGGTCGCAAGTTTCGGGTTTCGATTTCTTCAGCCGGAACGTGGGCTAAATCTTCTCTTCCCAAATAAGTAACCGCCAGCTCACGGAAAATGTAGTCAATAACAGAAGTCGTCATTTTAACATGAGGGTTCCCATTAACCATGCCGCTTGGCTCAAACTTCGTAAATACAAAAGCATCCACGAACTCTTCTAACGGAACGCCATGCTGCAAACCAAGAGAGATTGAAATGGCAAAACAGTTTAACAAGCTTCGGAAAGCGGCTCCTTCGCGGTGCATATCTATAAAGATTTCACCCAGCTGACCGTTATCATACTCTCCGGTTCTCAGGTAAACACTTTGTCCGCCAATTTTCACTTTTTGCGTGTATCCCTCGCGGCGGAAAGGCAGGCGCTGACGACGAGCTACATATTTATGAATAATTCGCTCGGCAACTTCCAGTACTTTATCCTGTGCCTGAGTTGTTTGCGCATCTGCCGGAGCTTCATCTTCTTCGTCAATTTCCTCCAGCACATCGGCCATCGCATTTAGCGGCTGGCTTAATTTTGAGCCATCGCGATATAAGGCATTGGCCTTCAGCATCATCTCCCAGGAATCCATATAAGCGGCTTTCATGTCTTCGATAGAAGCTTCATTCGGCAGGTTAATGGTTTTTGAAATAGCACCTGAGAGAAACGGCTGGGCTGCTGCCATCATGCGAATATGACCTTTAGCAGAAATGAAGCGCGTTCCAATTCGTCCGCAGCGATTTGCGCAATCAAATACGGGATAATCCTCTTCTTTGAGGTGAGGCGCGCCTTCAACCGTCATAGTTCCACAAACGTAGTCGTTGGCATCCTGAATTTGCTCTCTGCTGAATCCAAGATAGCGCAGCATATCAAAGTTCATATCATTCAGCTGCTCTTCGGTGATTTCCAATACTTCTTTACAGAAATCCTCGCCAAGCGTCCATTGGTTAAAAGCAAACTTGATATCAAAACTTCCGGGCAGTGCTTCGTTAACTGCTTTAATCTGCGTATTTGTGAAGCCTTTTTCAGCTAAGCTTTCTTCATTAATATACGGGCAGCCCTCTAACGAGCCGGCTCCCTTCGCATAATTAATAATGTCTTCAGATTCTTTAGCAGAATAACCCAGATTTTTAAGTGCCTTGGGTACGGCTTGGTTAATAATTTTGAAGTACCCTCCACCGGCCAGTTTTTTAAACTTCACCAATGCAAAATCAGGCTCAATTCCTGTAGTATCGCAATCCATCACCAAACCAATGGTTCCGGTTGGGGCAAGTACGGTTACCTGAGCGTTTCGGTATCCGTGCTTTTCGCCCTGCTTAAGTGCTTTGTCTGAAGCTTTTTTAGCTGCTTTCAGTAAATAATCAGGACAAATAGATGCGTCAATTCCCATTGGCTTCACGGTAAGTCCTTCGTACTCGCCTGGCTCTGCATTGTAAGCGGCACGGCGGTGATTTCGGATCACTCGCAGCATGTGCTCTTTATTTCGCTCATAGCCTTCAAAAGTTCCAAGCTCTTGCGCCATTTCGGCTGAAGTGGCATACGATGTCATATGCATGGTAGCGGTTAATGCACCGGCTACAGCGGCTCCTTCTTCACTGTCGTAAGGAAGCCCTTGCACCATTAATGCTGCACCTATATTGGCGTAACCCAAGCCAAGCGTGCGGAATTTGTAGGATAGTTCAGCAATTTCTTTGGATGGGAACTGAGCCATCAATACAGAAATTTCGAGTACTACGGTCCAAATCCGGGAAGCATATTCCAGCGATTTGATATCAAACTCTTTGTACTCATCATTTTTATAAAACTTCATCAGGTTCAGAGACGCCAAGTTACAGGCCGTATTATCCAGGAACATATACTCTGAACAAGGATTACTTGCATTGATAGGACCATCTTCAGGGCAAGTATGCCACTCGTTAATGGTATCGTGATACTGCGTTCCCGGATCGGCAGACGACCAGGCAGCGTAAGCAATATCATCCCAAAGCTCCCGGGCTTTCAAGGTTTTCATAGGCTTGGGGTCCCGGCCTTCTTCCGCTGCATTCTTCTTTTCTACTCTGCCGTATAAATGCCAGTCTTTATCTTCTTTTACAGCTTTCATAAAGCTGTTCGGCACTCGTACAGAGTTATTAGAATTCTGCCCGCTTACGGTTGCATAGGCTTCGGAATTCCAGTCTGTGTCGTAGGTATTAAATTCTAAATCGGTAAAACCCTGAGCTGCGAGCTGTATTACACGCTCTATATAATTAAGGGGGACCTGATTTCTTTTAGCTTCCCGGATTTCTTTAGCCAATTCTTTGTTTTTCAGCGGATCACGGCTCATAGCTCCATTAAACGTACGCCCTTCAATTTCAACCGGCGTATGGCATAGCTGAATGATGTTTTTCAGATGTTTTTGCGTGATTTTAGAACCGGCTACCAGCGCAGCTACCTTCTGTTCTTCCTTAACCTTCCAGTTAACGTATTCCTCAATATCGGGGTGATCTAAATCAAGCGTTACCATTTTGGCAGCTCTTCGGGTAGTTCCGCCCGACTTTATGGCTCCCGCAGCACTGTCTCCAATTTTCAGAAAGCTCATTAATCCGGAACTGCGTCCGCCGCCGCTTAGCTCCTCGTTAGCTCCCCTGATCTTGGAAAAGTTACTTCCCGTTCCTGAACCATACTTAAACAGACGAGCTTCACGCGTCCATAAATCCATAATTCCGCCTTCGTTCACCAAATCATCATCCACGCTTTGGATAAAGCACGCATGTGGCTGCGGATGTGTATATGCATCTTCCGATTTTTTAAGCTTGCCGGTTTTGGCATCTACATAATAGTGCCCCTGCGCCGGACCATTAATTCCATAAGCCCAATGCAAACCGGTATTAAACCATTGCGGACTGTTCGGCGCTGCCATTTGATTGGCTAACATATAAGCCAGCTCATCATAAAAAACCTTAGCATCATCTTCGCTGCTGAAGTATTCATTTTTCCAGCCCCAGTAGGTCCAACAACCCGCCAAGCGATGGAATACCTGCTTACTGTCTATTTCGTGTGAATATCTCTCCTCTTCGGGAAGTTCTTTTAACGCTTTTTCATCTGCTATGGAACGCTGAAGCCATGCCGGCACACCTTTTTCTTTAACTTTTTTCAGCTTAGCAGGAACACCGGCTTTTCGAAAATACTTTTGAGCAATTACATCAGTTGAAACTTGTGACCAACTTTTAGGCACCACCACATTTTCCATGTGAAAAACCTGGGAACCGTCCGGGTTTTTGATTTCTGAGGTGCGGGTTACAAATTCAATGTTATCGAATGGAGTTTTCCAGTCAGACTTGGTGTAGAAGCGAGTAAATTTCATGGACGTACTTCGTTAGTTATTAATGTTACATTTACCTTTGCAGATGAGAGACAATTTGTTAAATCCCGATAAGGCATCTCCTTAAATAAGTACGAACAAATATAGACGAGTGAACCCTTTTCAGCAAGTGAAAACCCAATTACTTTTCCACAAAACCACCAACTTATCCACAATTGTAACGCCTTAATTACAACGATTTTAAAGATTCATTTTAATAATGATTTTATTATTGATTATTAAAATTTACAAATCCAAAGTCCCGAAATACTTTTCCATAATTTAGCTTTAAAACCAATAAAAAGGGATTTATGATTCTAAATTCACGCTCGCCTATCAAGAAGTTATCCACATTTTGGTTGCAACTCTCCTCAAGTGCGGAAATTGTTTATAATAAAAATTATGTTTTTAAAACTAAATTTTGAAGTGTATTATTCAATAAAATTTTATTCAATATAATTTCATGTATAATACCATGTTTAATGATATATAGGCACACGTTAAGTACAGGGAAGGATAAACTTAAACAGGCTTAAAAGTTCAAATCTAAAACCAGATCATGCTTTTGTACCTGCTGCAATCTGTAAAAAGCTTTCACCTTTTCAAGCACACTTAACAGAAACTTCCGGCAGAAAAATATCATGGCATGTGCAAAAGAGTTTATAAAACAAAAAAGGCCCGGGCAAAACCGGACCTTTGAAGCGTTGACTAAGTAAAGCTTCTTGTATTCCCTTATTCACTTAACCAGCATCATCTTTTTAGATAAACTTCCGGCGGGCGTCACCAGTCGGTAAATGTACATTCCGGATGATAAGTTGGAGGCATCAAATTGAACCGAGTTAGAACCTGCGGGCTGTATTCCGTTTATCAGCTCGGCTACTTTTTGTCCGGTTATGCTAAAGACCTCTAACCTAATCCGCCCGCTTTGTTTGATAGTATATTGAATACTTGTAGTTGGGTTAAACGGATTCGGATAGTTTTGTGACAATTCAAACTCTGCTGCCAATTCAGTCTTTTCTGCAGAAGTTCCTATCATAGTATCATACACAAAAAGAAAACTGCCGGGAATGATGCCCGCGCTAAAAGTGGAAACATCTTCGGTAAACTCTCCGTGCACCATAACTTCGCCGGCAGATGAGAAATCTTTTGCATCAGACAAATAAAATTTTTGGTTGATACCATCATATCCCATCGCATAAAAATTACCTTTAATCAGCGTATCAGGCGCAAGTTTGAACTCTGACAGATCAAATGCACGAACACCGCCGGTATTCACATATAACAAGTTATCAGCACTGTTAAGCGCAATGTCTGAGCCCGCACTTGGCAATTCAGCAAAAGCAACTTGCTCTCCACTGCTAAGATCAATCCCTGTAATTCCTCCGGGCTTTGAAGTGCCTTCAATGATATTATAGTTGCTGTCAAAATCCCCGGCATAACCGGTTGAAACTACCCACAATCGGCCTTCAGCATCTACTCTCATTCCTGACGGCCCCCGAGCCACTACCAGCGTATCGGTCACCTCATCGGTAGAAATATCAATCTTAAAAATGGTACTGTCTGCACCAAAGCCGCTGTTAGCTACGTAAGCAAAACCGGCATGCGTTACTATACGATCCGGATTTAAACCAACGGGTATAGCTTGCTGATTTACCGTATTCGTATTCAAATCTACCACATACACTTTGTTGCCGTACAAATCGGTAAGATAGGCTTTGGTTGGCGATACCTGCTTCATTGAGTTGGGACTTGCTCCGTTTTCCAAGGAAATTTGCCCGGTTTGATTAAACGTTTCAGGATCTGCAATCACCACTTTTTGAGAGTTGTTTATTACCGCATAAATTTCTCCGTTAATCCACGCAAGGCTTTGCACCACATCTCCAATTCCAATTCCGTTTGCGGATAGAAAAACACCATCGGTGGCCGTGCTGTTTTCTAACACAAAATTGGTAAGCGTGGCGTTACCGGAGCCAAAGTTTCCTTCGTTACCCACTATTACATTTAGCAGCGTTTTTTGTTGAGCCGTGGCATATACGGAAGTCAGCATAAATAGTGTTAAAAATAAGTATCGTAGTTTTTTCATGATATTTATAAGGTGATTTTTACGGTTAAATTACATTGAAATGAACGGCCGGGCATGGGATACCCTTTGATGACCGCATATTTTTCGTCAGTTATATTTTGGATTCCTATTTTTGGAATGAATGTCAAACTTTGGATATCCAGCCGGTACGAGCCGCTCCAGTTCAGCTGGCGGTAAGCCGGCATGGGATCAAAAGGACTGCTGTGGTCGGCCGAGGAAAATCGTTTGTCGGTAAAGTGATAGCTGAAGTTTGTGTTCAGATTTTTGAAGCCAAGCTGCATTCCTGCTTTTAGCTGATTTTTTGGCGTATAACGCAGCTGTTTATTCACGGCTTTATCGTCGGCAAATCTGGGCTTTTCAATTTCAGCTAAGGAATGCAAAAACATTCCCCATACTTTTGCATTTACACTTCCTAAACTGAGCTCAGCTTCTTCCCGAACTTCATATCCCCACAACCGAAGATGTTCAATATTTTGGGGACGTGATTGTCCGTCCGCCCCGGGCAGCCAGCGGATTCCGTTGCTTACAGAACCATCATATAAAGTGAATTCCAGCGCGTTCTCAAGGTTTTCATCCCCAACGTTGAACAAAACGCTTCCTTCATATTTAAGATTTGTTTCCGGCTTCAAATCCGGCTTCCCTAATTCCGGCCAAAATAAATCATTAAAAGTAGGCGCTACAAAATTACGACCGGCCTGTGCTTTCACAAAAAGCGTGTTTTTAATAATCTCAATATTCAGTCCTGTATTGGCTGAAAATGCTTCATTAAAATCAGAGTAATAATCAGCCCGAAAACCTCCGTAGAGATGAACCTGCGGCAGAATTTGCCAAATAGGATTTACCTGTGTGCTCAGCTGCGTTCTTTGGGGTGAACCGGAGTACTCATTTGCCTTAACCTGACTTTGCCCAACCTGCACGGCCGATATCAGCTGGAAGTTTGGGGCAAAAGAAGTTTGCAGCTCAATATCTGCAATCACAGAAGTAGTTGTGCTGCGGCTGTTAATGTTTGCGGGAGAATTGAAAAAGTCCAGCTTTTGACGATTTACATACAGTTTAGCTTCTATTTTATGGCGAGATATTCGCGTTTTATATCGGCTCATCCAGCGCAAAAAACTATCGTCCTGGTGGGCTTGGGGCGTTAAACTGTTTATGCCGCCCGGAATTTCATTTTCCATATTATGCGTCCAAAGCGTCGATGAAAAGGTATGATTTTCATCTTTCCGGCTCACCGAAAGAATGCCGGTTTGGGACGTTAAAGCATTATTCGTGCGTTTTTTATTGACGTCAATCACTCCACCGGCTTCGGCATTAAATTCTCGAATTTGATAGGTGAAATCATTCTCAGAATTTTCCAGCCCGCCTATAAAACTGATATTCCATTTTCCGACCTTCACCCCAACAAAACCTTCGGTAACTTTCTGCCCAAAAGAGCCTATGGCTTGTGAAAGTCCTGCTTCGCTATTTGGCTGACGGGTTTTTATGGCTACCGTTCCGCCGCCCTTTCCTCCAAATGAGGTATTTCCACTTCCCGAGGCTACTTCAATTTGTTCCATGGCAAAAGTAGGAATCAGGGAAAGATCGGTAAGTCCCAGCATAGCGTGATTGAGCTCAAAGCCGTTCCAAAGCACCTGCGTTTGGGAAGGTGAATATCCCCTAATGGAAAACGTGGCTAAACCGCCGGGACCATTAGAGCGTACATGCACCGGAGCATAATTTTGGAGCACTTCTGACGCCGTTCCCAGCGAAATGGATTGAATGAGGGAAGAGTCAACTCGTGAAATGGCTACGGGCTGATGGCTGTCTGACACATAAACGCGGGTTGCTTTTATGTTGAACTCGCCTAAATCGAGCGTATCGGCAACCTGCTGTGCCTGTCCGTTTTGGGATAGAACACCGGTTAATAAAAATATTGTAAGGAGAAAACGCATGGTTCCTGAATCAGCACCTTCTTTTACCCGAAGAATGTGCGACGGTTAAATGATGGCAGGTCTCCTGGCTTCTCCATTAGCAGCGCCTTCCCGTCCCAAACTTCTCGGAACAGTGGCAAAGGTGAGGCTGCAAAAGCTCGGCAACAAGTGACGAACGTGGATTACAGTTGCGGGAACAGCTCTCGGATTTAACGAGATTCCCTTTTAACTCAAGGCATTTTTAAGTCTGCCCGAGACCATCATTATTTTGAATTTAGAAAGTAGGCACTTTTCTATATAAATCAAACGCTGATTTGTGGTTTCTTTAAAAATAGCTCAGCTCCTGTTTCAGCAAGCTGTCGTTTCACATCAGAGCAGTCATTTTAATGATTTTCAGCTTTTTATTTCTTTTGGATTTTGAAATAAGCATAAAATTGAGATTCAGATTCGAACTACCTCATCCTTCATAACAAATAATTGCATATTTTGCATTGACTTACTCCCTGTTTCTATTAATAATGCATCATGCCGTAATCAGATTTTTCAACTTAGGTATTAAGAAAGGTTTCTATGAAAAAGTTCAATAAAATCATGCTCTTTTGCACCGGAATTGCTTTAGGGTTTGTCTTAGCCTTTACACTCGTTCAGGATAAAGCCGCGCCCATCACTTCAGCCATGGTTAAAGATGCTGCTTCCATAATTGGCTTAGATTTTACGCAAGCAGAACGAGATACAATGATTGAAGCCCTCGAAAGCGCCCGGCGTGACTTGCAATCTCTTCGGGATTTGAAGCTGAATAATTCGGTTCCGGCCGCCCTCACCTTCAACCCTATTCCGCTGGGAAAACAGTTTGAATTTCAGCGAAAGCCACAGGTTTGGAATCTGCCTGAAAACGTAGCATTACCGCAGCAAATGGATGATTTGGCATTTTATACGGTTGTAGAATTGGCCTCTTTAATTAAAGACCGAAAGATTACATCTGTTGAGCTCACCGAATTTTTTCTGGATCGAATCGAAAAGTTTGACGACCAACTGGAGGCCGTAGTAACTGTTACCCGCGAGCGTGCCCTCGAGCAAGCCGAAAAAATGGACGTGGAATTGGCAAGCGGAACCTATCGCGGCCCGCTCCATGGCATTCCATACGGAGCCAAAGATTTATTAGCGGTTGAAGGATATAAAACTACATGGGGAGCCATGCCTTATAAAAATCAGGAAATTGATCAAACGGCTACGGTTATCCAAAAGCTGGACCAAGCCGGTGCGGTGTTAATTGCCAAAGCAACCCTTGGCGCGCTGGCTTATGGTGATATTTGGTTTGGCGGACGAACAAATAATCCCTGGGATTTAGAGCAAGGCTCCAGCGGATCTTCAGCCGGTTCAGCTTCGGGCACCTCCGCAGGGCTTTTCCCTTTTAGCATCGGTACCGAAACGCTGGGCTCTATTGTGTCTCCTTCAAACCGAAACGGAACTACCGGCCTTCGTCCTACTTATGGACGCGTGAGCCGAACCGGAGCCATGGCCTTAAGCTGGTCGATGGATAAAATTGGGCCTATTACACGTTCGGTACAAGATGCCGCGCTGGTATTTAACGCCATTTACGGCCCCGACGGACAAGACCAAACGCTCATAGATCTTCCTTTTAATTATAACGCAGATTTAGATATTACAAAGCTGAAAATTGGATATCTGAAATCTGCTTTTGAGCGAGATTACTGGAATAAAGAGCGCGACAGTCTGGTTCTGGAAACTATGAAAGATTTGGGGGTTGAATTGATTCCCGTTGAGCTGCCCGATTTTGATGTGGGCCCGCTCCGTCTCATTTTATCAGCTGAAGCTGCTGCCAGTTTTGATCAGCTCACGCTCACCGATCAAGATGATTTGATGCAATGGCAGGAGCCTGCTGCCTGGCCAAATACATTCCGGGCGGCTCGTTTCATTCCCGCCACCGCATATATAAATGCCAACCGGGCCCGCTATCAGCTTATACAAAAAATGGATTCTCTGATGCAGCAAGTTGACGTTTATATTTCGCCTTCTTTTGCTGGCAACAACCTCTTGATTACGAATTTAACAAGCCATCCGGCTGTGGTTCTCCCCAACGGTTTTACCGAAGATATGCACCCGACAAGTATCACCTTTATCGGTGATTTGTTTGATGAAGCAACGGTTCTTTCTGTGGCTAAGGCATATCAGGAGGCGACGGATCATCATAAAAAACATCCGCCACTGTTTTCAAATCCTTAAGAAATTTCAACCAACAAAACGGCATTATTTTAAATTTTATTTAAGTGATTATGACAAAGCTACTTACCCTACTTTCTATTTTTATATTTGGCTTTACTTCTTCCTCCGAAACAGCACTGCGCTGGGGACAAATCGGGCACCGAACAACGGGGCAGGTAGCCGAGCAGCACCTCACCCCTAAAGCGGCTAAACATGTAAAAAGAGTGTTGGGAAATCAATCTTTAGCCGAAGTAAGCACCTGGATGGATAATATAAAATCTGATGATGCGTATAATTTTATGTCGCCATGGCATTATGTGACCATTCCCGCCGGCGAGACGTATGAAACGGCAGAAAAAGCCGAAGAAGGCGATATTATCTGGGCGCTCGAAAAAGTAGTTAAAGAGCTGAAAGAAGGAAATTTGAGTAAAGAAAAAGAGGCGGAAAATCTTAAAATATTAGTCCATCTGGTGGGCGACCTCCACCAGCCGCTGCATGTGGGAAATGGAACAGACCGGGGCGGAAATGACGTGCGCGTTCAGTGGTTTGGCAGCAATTCTAACCTGCATCGCGTGTGGGATAGCGGCATGATTGATGGAAAGCAGCTCAGCTATACCGAACTCGCTTCATTTGTAAATCACCCCACCAAAAATGAGGTTAAAGAATGGCAAAGTTCTACCATTCGGGATTGGGCGCATGAGTCTTCAGCACTGCTTACCCAAGTGTATGATTTTCCGGCAAATAAAAGACTGGGCTATTCATATTCATACAAAAACTGGGATACCGTTCAGCAGCGTTTAGTAAAAGCGGGCGTCCGAATGGCCGGTTTGATTAATGAAATTTACCGGTAGTCCGGTTGGTTCAAACTCACACTGATTATTTATCACTCAAAAGAAATATTGAGCAGAATTGGCATGTCTAAATGCTGAAAAATATTCTAATTCAACCGTCCAAAGCCTGCTGGATTTTGATTGTATTAGGGATGATGTGGCAATCTCAATGCTATGCTCAAAGTACGGCCTCCATTAACGGATATGTTGAAGATTCTGAAACCGGAGAAACGCTCATCAGTGCTAATATTGGATTTCAGGAAAGTGGAACGGGAACTTCAACCAATACTCTGGGCTACTATTCACTCAGCAATCTGGCGCCCGGAAAATACACGCTGATATGCAGCTATGTTGGTTATAAAACATTTCGAAAAAGTATTGAGCTGGAGCCGGGAGAAAACTTACGCCTGAATATAAAACTGGAGCCGGAAAACCTGTTGCTGGATGAAATTACGGTCCGCTCGCAGGCCGAGGAAGAGCAGCAAAAAAACATCGGGCGCGTACAGGTAAATACAGAGCTTATAAAAAAGCTGCCTTCTGTTTTTCAAGCCGATGTGTTTCGTTCTATTCAACAACTACCCGGCGTGAAGGCCGCCTCTGATTTTTCAAGCGGTTTATACATTCGCGGAGGAAGTCCTGACCAAACCCTGATTTTGTTAGACCGCACCACCGTGTATAATCCCAGCCACTTTTTTGGTTTTTTCTCCACTTTTAATCCCGATGCCATTAAAGATGTGAGGTTGTATAAAGGCGGTTATCCGGCCAAGTTTGGAGGACGTTTAGGCTCGGTGCTCAGCATTTATAACAAAGACGGAAATCGCAATAAAACGGCCGGTTCACTTACGCTGGGTATGCTGTCTTCACGAATATCACTGGAAGGCCCGCACGGCAAAGGCTCCTGGATGCTGGCCGCCCGCCGTTCAACCTTAGAACCTCTGCTGGCTATTTTAAGAAGCTCTATAGACAACATTCCTGAACAGTTTTACTTCTACGATTTTAATGGAAAAGTGAATTTTGATGCTACCGCCAATGACAAGTTTTCTCTGGCTTTTTATAGCGGAAAAGACCTGGTGAAATTCCCTTTTGCCGATGATGCAGACTTTGATCTGAACTATGGAAATCAAACCATTAGCGGCAACTGGACGCATATATTTTCTGACCGTTTGTTTTCTAATGCAGTAATTACGGGATCACGATATTTTAATTTCCCGGAATTAGGTCTGGCTGGATCTTCTTTTAGAAGGAACAATAATATTTATGATTTTTCGGTGAAAGCGGACCTCGAATATTTACCCAACAGCCGCCACACGTTACAAGCTGGTTTATGGTCCGGCCTTTTCACATTTAAGCTGAATGATCGTTTTGATGGGCAAAAAAACTTCAGCAGTCGTATTCAAAATCAGTATGCGTCTATATATCTGCAAGACGAATGGAAGCCTGATGAAAAGTGGATTCTTACACCCGGCGTCAGATTTAATTACTTTTCGGATGGGAATTTTATGCGCATAGCACCCCGCCTGTCCGTAGAATATCGCCCGGGCGAAAAAATTCGCCTGCAAGCTGCTTATGGGCGGTATAATCAGTTTCTAACCCTTATTTCAAACGAGGCATTTTCCGGTTTTGATGTTTGGCTCACTTCCGCAAAAGGCGTTCAGCCCGCTTACGGCGACCAATTTGTGATTGGCGCTAAAACCATTCCATTTCAGGGATTTGGGCTGGATGTTGAGCTTTATTACCGAACCATGAATGATCTTTTTGAACTGGACCCCTTCCTGCCGGATGCAGCCGGATTAGCGTATGAGGAATTATTCCGAATTGGAGAGGGCAGTGCGTATGGAATGGAAATATTTTTTGAGAAAAAAGCCGGGCGTTTTACGGGTTTTGTGGGCTATACGCTGGGTTATACCTGGAGAAAATATCCGGGATTCAATCACTCCTTACAGGCGTCAAATACTTCGGCTCGGTTTTATCCCCCAAAATATGATCGTCGGCATGATGTTAATTTAGTAGGCACGTATCAAATCAATAATAAATGGAAAACCACTCTTGCCTTTAACTTTGCAACCGGCCAGGCTTACACCAAAGCACTGGGTCGATTTGTGCAAGCCGATCTCCCGTGGACCGAAGAGGACAGAAACGTATTTACGGTTGGAAAAGTAAATGCTTCCCGCCTGCCAAGTTACCATCGGATGGATGTTTCCGTTTCGCGCTCCGGAGAGTTTTTTGATTGGGGGAAGTCGGAGCTGAAGATGCAGATAATAAATGTGTATTCGCGCCGAAATACCTGGTTTTATAGCTTTAATTTTGATGAAAATCCAGTAGAAAGAAATGCGGTTCTACTGCTTCCCATTCTTCCAACACTTTCATACACCATCACCTTTTGATTCATGAATAAGATTACGCTCATTTTATTGGCATTGCTTATTTCCATGGCCGGTTGCGATCCATATCCGCAAGATTCGTATGAAGAGTTTTATGTGATTGAATCTTATTTAGTAGCAGATCGCGCGCTGCCTCCGGTGCGTTTATCTACTACCAGTCCAACTGATGAATTCTATGATTTCGGGGAACTGGGCGTTAACCATGCAAGAGTTGACATTCATTTACTTACCGGTGGTCCCGGCAGTGATGTTGAGCAAACTTTCCGCTATATAAATGCAAAGCCGGGTGTGTATCACCCCATGCCACTGCACAAAGTAATTCCTGCCCGTACTTATCGAATTACGGCTACTGTCCCCAATCACCCCGAAGTAATAACCGGACACACCGTAGTGCCGGACACCTTCCATATTCACGCCTCAAAAGTGCCTGATGACATTGTCTATCAATCTGCTGAACGTTTAGAAATCACGCTCAGCAAGAGCTCATATCCAGGGCGCCAAAACATTTTTATATTCAATACAATAGCCTCAGAACCTGATGAAGAAAATCTGACGCCATTTTACGCTTCCATCCTAAAGGAGTCAGATAATTTATCTGATGACTTGGTTCTACTTTCAAAGCGTTCTACCGGAGTTATAAATGAAGGAAACCTCACCACTAATGGTGACGGAACCTTTACCTATACGGTTCCCTGGTCAATTTTCCCCTATTATCGGGGAAATATCATAGTTGCTAATACGATTGATTCTAATATCTACGACTTTGTACGCTCTCAGCAGGTACAATTGGGAGGTTCTACCCTGTCGGCCGGTGAAATTCAAAATGTAATTAACCATGTTGAAGGCGGAATTGGAGTATTCGGATCGTTAGCAAGCGATTCAGTTTCTATTTTTTTAAAAAAAGAAGTTCAATAGGATGAGAAAGAATCCTCTCAAATAATATCTAAATTTAAGTTTGGTATTGGGCTGCAATAACGAGACCTTTGTAGTGCAAATTAGTTAAAGGCAACATCGGTATTTTATCAGTACAGTATTAATTTCCCTTCTATAGTTTGTATAACTAACATTTAATTTTTCGCAGCCGATTTTTTGAAATGAAGTATGCCATCTTAAGCATACAATGCACTGTGCCTGCGTAACAACACATATATATTTTTATTATGGAATACGGTAAAGTAAAATGGTTTGACGGCCAAAAAGGATTTGGTTTCATTAAGCCTGATAATGGTGAAAAAGACATTTTTGTTCACCGAAACAATATTGAGAACCTCGGATTTAACGAGGACATCAATGATGGAGAAGAAGTTGAGTTTTCTGTAGAAGAAACTCCTAAAGGCCTAAGCGCCACAGAAGTATATATTCTGGAATAATTTCTCTCCACAGAAATTAAAAGCCCTGTTCCCTTCGGAGCAGGGCTTTTTTTATGTAAACTATTTCACGCCCTCCAACAAACTCTGCGAAACACTGCGCCAAACTCAGCGGGCCTCTGCGTAAAATAAAAACCGCTACAAAAGAATACGTTGCCGGAAAAACTACTGTCCTTATAAAAGCAGAAGTCCCTTCCTTGATTTAGAACATCACCCGGAAAAACACCTCGACGATAAAAACCATCTCTATTTTCTCGCTGAGTTTTTGGTGGTGGAGTTTATTTGAGAAGGGTCATTTTTTGGATTTTTGAGTGGCCGTTTACCGTTAACCGGTAAATATATATGCCTGAAGAAAGTTTCATCCCATCAAACTGTACAGAATAAGTGCCAGCCGATTGCTCTGTGTTAACCACTTCCTGAATAAGCTGTCCGACACCATTAAACACCTGTAACTTTACCCGACCCGGTTTGCCAAGCGAATAGGAAATAGTGGTAACCGGATTAAAGGGATTCGGGTAGTTTGGTTTCAACACAAAGTCTTGAGGAATATTTTCAGGCCCTTCTTTTTCTGTCGAAGTGTTCATTCTTTTCAGATCGCCTAACACATTCATCAGCTCGTGTCCGGCCGGTGTTTTGTCATAACCCAGCGCCCAAACCATAGCTCCTTTTAGATTTTTCGACTGTATATACTCTCTTTTCATGCGGAAAGAAGTCGTGTCGTCGAACGAAACAATTTTGGTAGAATTCGCATTTTGCAGCCACGGAGCCTTGGCGCTATCATCCCAATGATACGTCCATCCATTATCTATCTTTTGCATGGCATCAGCATAAGAAACCGAAGCTCCGTTATTGCTTCCGGATGAAGCTATGCCACAAATTACCGAAGTATTAAAAGAACGGCCATAACTGGCTAAACCAACCACCATCTTTTCTGAAGGCACTCCTTTTTGCCTGTACGATTGCACGCTTTGGCTTATAGAACCGTTATTACACGAACTATTCTGAGGCGCAAAAAGCGGGGAATTATGTCCGCCCCTTTCCGTCCAGCTTCCATGGAAATCGTAGGTCATCAGTCCAAACCACTCAACATAATCCATAATGGCGGAGTAATTATATCCGTTTTGCCAATCTACCGAGGGCATGGCTATGCTAATTGTCAAATCCGGATTCACATCCTGAAAAGAAGCATGCAGTTCTGTGATGAACTTCGTTACATTATTTCGATCAGAAGCGGTTGGGTATTCCCAGTCTAAATCAATCCCGTCATATTCATTTTGGACTACATAATCGGTTAGATTTGTGATGAGCTTTGCTCTGAGCGAGCTGTCTGCCACAACGGTTGGAAAGGCATCACTGTACCCCCACCCACCTACAGAAATGATAACTTTCACGTTATTTTTATGAGCCTCTGCAATTAATTCGGGGTGATAGGCTTGAGATGTCACCAAAGTGCCATCCGTTTTCGGCCAAATGAACGCATTAGATACGTGTGTTAAATCATCCCAAGGGAGAGTTGACGGAGCCAGTGAACCTTTGCTCCAGTACATGTAGTAGCCTTTTACAATGTTGCTTTGCGCATGCGTGCCAATGGCAATAAATAATAGAATGAATAGAGAGAGTGATGTTTTTTTCATGAATGATGTTGCTTTAGAAAAGGCCGGAAGAATTTGTGATAAAACTAAACTTTTGTCGCTGGTTTACGAATACTTAAACTTTAAACATAAAGTTTTCAGAAGATATAAATATTTATTACTTATACTCTTTCAAATTTTTACTTAAAATGGTGATTGATGAAACTCTCTCTTTCAAATATTTCAAAAACGTACAAAAACGGGGTTAAAGCCTTAGACGATGTAACACTCGAAATTGAAGCCGGTATGTTTGGTCTGTTGGGACCAAACGGCGCCGGTAAATCTACGCTGATGCGAACAATTGCCACGCTGCAGGCGCCCGATAGCGGAACGGCTTTTCTGGACGACATCAACCTGCTGGAAGACAAAATAAGTCTCCGAAAAGTACTTGGGTATTTGCCGCAATCGTTTGGCGTTTATCCCAATATGTCGGCAGAAGATTTGCTGCATTATTTTGCTCGTTTGAAAGGAATTGCCGACAAAAATGAGCGCAACGAAGTAGTTCAAACGGCTTTGGAAGTTACAAATCTCACCGAAGTTAAGCGCAAGCACGTAGCCGGTTATTCAGGCGGAATGAAGCAGCGCTTTGGCATTGCGCAGCTGTTGCTCAACAATCCCAATCTCATAATTGTGGATGAGCCAACGGCCGGCTTAGATCCTTCCGAACGCCACCGTTTCCTGAATGTATTGCGCGAAATAGGTACCAATCACATTGTGATTTTCTCTACGCATATTGTAGATGATGTAAAAGAACTTTGCACCGATATGGCCATTATGAATGGCGGACGAATTTTAAGTCATCACACCCCCGAAGAAGCCGTTAGAGCACTGGATGGCACCATTTGGACTAAGACGATTGAGCGAGATCAGCTGGAAGAAAACGAAGCACAATTCAACATCATTTCTTCTAATTTCAACCAAGATAACACCTTGAATATCCGGGTTTATGGAGCTCAAAAACCTGATGAAACTTTCCGGGCCTCCCCTCCCGAGTTAGAAGATGTGTACTTCGTTACCTTACGTCAAGAAGAACAAGTAGCAGCCATTTAAGCTCAAATTCATCCCTTCTCTTATGTTTTTAAATATTTACACTTTTGAAATCCGATACTGGCTGCGCAAACCTTCTTTTTATGTGTATTCAGGCATTCTTTTTTTCCTCTCTCTTTTCATAATGGCTACCGCGGCCGGCTTTTTTGAAAGCCTGACCGTGAGCATGAATTCCATTACCCTCGTAAATTCTGCCGTGGCTATAAACGGCATTTTGAACGAGATGTCCATTATCGTGTTCTTTTTTCTTCCGGCCATTATTGGAGGAACCATTCACAGAGATTACAAACATGAAATGCACTCCGTGCTGTATTCCTATCCGTTCAAAAAATGGGAATACCTGCTGGCCAAATTTTTAGCCGGAATTACCGTATCCACTTTTGTGGTGATTGCGGCTGCTCTCGGGGTGATGCTCGGCAGCATATTTCCCGGCACCAATCCCGATGTGTTAGGCCCTTTTAAGCTCTTAAATTACGTACAGCCGTTTATATACTATATCATTCCCAACATCTTTTTCTTCGGTTCTATTGTATTTGCGGTGGTTACATTTACCCGAAACATCAACATTGGATTTATCACCATTTTGGTGCTTTTCTTAGTACAGATTTTTGCCCAAAACCTTACTCAAAATCTGGATAATAAAATGCTGGCCGCCCTTTTAGATCCTCTTGGGGCACTCGCTAACAATCATTATACAGAATACTGGACGGTGTACGAGCAAAACAATAATCCGCTGCCCTGGGGTGAAGTTATTTTCTACAACCGGCTAATTTGGGGCGGGCTCGGCGCGCTCATTTTTGGCTTGGTGTATAAAACATTTCGGTTTAATCAGTATGCTCTTTCATTCAACTTCTTTAGCAGAAAGAAAAGTGAACGCGTTATTAAAAAGAACTTTGGCAGTACGCTACGAATAACGCTCCCCAAAGTGAATTTCGACTTTTCATGGTCACAAAACCTGAAGCTGGCCTGGACGCTTTCTAATATCGACCTCAAATACATCGTAAAAGGATGGGCGTTTATTATTATATCGCTGGTTGGTCTGCTGATTTCGCTAAGCGTTATTTTGGTAGGAGCCGAAATTTTTGGAACCGACACGCTGCCGGTAACCTGGCAAATGCTGGAGCTGCCCGGTACCTTTTTCAGTTTATTTATCAACATTCTCACCTTTTTGTATGCGGGAATGCTTATCCACCGTAGCCGGGTAACCAATATGGATCAGTTAGTGCACGTAACGCCGGTGCCCAACTGGACCATTTTATTATCAAAATATATGGCGTTGCTGAAAATGCAGATGATCCTGCTTTCTATCATCATGATTGCGGGGATCGGCGTTCAGGTTTTTAATGGTTATTATAATTTTGAAATCGGATTGTATCTATTTGATCTCTATGCCATTTCTCTGATTCATGTGGCCATTTGGGGACTGCTGGCTATCTTCATTCACTCCTTTTTCAAGAACTACTACATCGGCTTTATTTTACTGCTCTTGGTTTCCATCGGTATTTCGTTTCTGAGCAGCATTGGAATTGAACAGGCCATTTTTAAATACAACCAAGATCCCGGTACGTTTTATTCTGACATGAACGGATACGGTTCATCCCTCACCAGATATTACGTGTACAAAGGCTACTGGCTGCTGCTCGGCATTGCTTTGTATGTACTTTCCATATTACTGTTTAGAAGAGGATTGCCCGGAAGTTTTAAAGAGCGCCTTCAAAATGCCAAAAATGTATTCACACCCGCGCTAAAAATTATTTTCAGTGTTTCTTTAATAGGATTTTTAGCCGTTGGAAGCTGGATTTATTACGTAGATAACATCAAGCACGAACGGTTATCATCCAAAGAAAGAGAGCAGCGGGCCGCCCAGTGGGAGCTGAACTACAAGAAGTATGAACATACTCCACAGCCGCGCATTATTTCTTCCACCATCAACTTAGATTTGTATCCGGAAACTCGTGATTTCAAAGCCTCCGGCACGTACATTTTGAAAAATAAAACACAGGTTCCCGTAGATTCTATTCTCGTTGGGCATAACAGCCTCATCAGCTCATTCAGCTTCAGCAAGCCTTTTGATCTGGTTTTGGAAGATGATTCTATGCACTTTGATATCTACCAATTACATGAGCCGCTGCTGCCGGGCGATTCGGTTAATTTCACCTTTGCGCTCTCCAACAAACCCAATGAAATATTGCGAAATAATTCTCCCATTTTGCATAACGGAACCTTCATCAACAACTCTTTATTTCCGAGTTTAGGATATCAGGAATCGAAGGAGCTTAGCGGGACCGATGCCCGTGAACGTTATAATCTTCCTCCAAAAGAGCGCATGGCTCCGCCTACCGACAGCACCGCTCGAATGAATAATTATATTTCAGGGGATGCTGACTGGATTGAATTTGAAACCACCATAAGTACGGCTCCTTCACAAATTGCCATTGCGCCGGGTTATTTACAGGATGAATGGGAAGAAAACGGCCGCCGCTATTTCCATTATAAAATGGATAGCACCATGGTGAATTTCTATTCATTTATTTCGGCCGAATTTGAGGTTCTGAAAGATTCTTGGAATGATGTGGCCATTGAAATTTACTATCATAAAGGTCATGATTACAACCTCGCGCACATGGTAAACGGCATCAAAAAATCGCTGGATTATTACACCGAAGAATTCAGTCCGTACCAGCATCAACAAGTACGCATTATTGAATTTCCCCGCAGCGGTGGCAGCTTTGCTCAGTCTTTTGCCAACACCATTCCCTATTCTGAGGCCATTGGTTTTATTGCTGATGTGGATTCAACCAATAAAAAAGGAATCAATTATCCATTCAGCGTAACGGCTCATGAGGTGGCACATCAGTGGTGGGCGCATCAGGTAATTGGGGCGAATGTTCAGGGAGCTACCATGCTGTCTGAAAGCTTATCGGAATACAGCTCGCTGAAGGTGTTAGAAAAAGAGCATGGAGCCGACCAAATGCGTTGGTTTCTGAAAGAAGCCTTAGACAGTTATTTAATTGGCCGAACGGTAGAATCGAAAAAAGAAAAAGCGCTGATTTATAATGAAAATCAGCAGTACATCCATTACAATAAAGGCTCGTTGGTTTTTTATGCGCTCAGCGATTACATCGGTGAGGAAAATCTGAATAATGCCTTGAGTAGTTATATTGATGATGTGGCTTTTCAGGAGCCGCCTTATACCACTTCTTTGGAACTGCTGGAATATCTGAAAGAAGCCACGCCCGACAGCCTTCAGTACCTGATTAAAGACATGTTTGAAACCATCACGCTGCACGATAATCGGGTTGAGGAAGCGAGCTACACAGAAATCGATTCTACAAATTACGAGGTGAATTTAACGCTTCAGGCTTCTAAATATCGCACCGGAGAAACCGGAAAACGTATTTTTACGAACGAAGCCGGCGATAGCTTAAAAGTGGAAATTGAAGACCGCCGCCTGCCTATAAAATCACTTCCTCTAAACGACTGGATTGAAGTGGGCATTTTTGGCACCGATGCGAACGGCGAAGAAACCGTGCTGTATCTCGAAAAACATAAGTTTTCTGATATCCTGAACGGCTTCACCATCACCGTAGATCAAAAGCCGACCGAAGCCGGCATCGATCCCTACAACAAACTGATTGACGCCATTTCTAACGACAACCGGCGTGCGCTTTCTCAAAAATCACCCCAAAAACCGGGTAAACAAGAAAGCTAATTTTGTCAAAAAATCCAGACAAGGGGTTGTAACCCCTTGCCTTGATTAATTATACACGTTATAATTTTGCCACTTTATCCTTTAGCGGAATGATAACGTGAGCGTTTGAAAAGGCTCGATTTATTTCAAATACTGTTCTTCCACAAAAGGAAATAAACCTGCTTTTTTAAGCCTGCTCACCGGAGCCAAAAAAGTGATCGTAGCAACGCCGGGTAAGCGACCAACATCAATAGAACCGGTAATGGTAGAACGATTCATCACCTCCGGCAGGCTGATTCCCAGCACTTTGCTTGCTCGCTCCATGCCGTTATTTGTGGCTTCATTAATGGTTTCTCCCGTTCCGATAAATGATACGGGCGCTACTTCTTCTAACTCAGAGAATCCTTGTTTTTCAGCAAGACTGATGGCTTTCTTCTTTTCATCATCCGTGACGGGACGTGCATTATAAGGCAAATCTTCCCACACAGGCAGTAAAATTGGACCGTCAATATCGGCACCTTTTATCAGGTGAACTTGCAACGTTGCAATACCTGCCACATCGGTGGTGTGACCCGCAATTTCACCATTTCCCTGCATGGCGTGCATATCACCCAAATAAATTCCGCCACCGGATGCTTTAACAGGGCAAATCAGCGTAGCTCCTTCCCGAACGCGATTGATGTCCATGTGGCCATCTGTGCGATCGGCAAGCTGCTCTTTGGTAAGCGCATAGTCGTGATCTGCGCCAACCAGTGAAAGTCCAAAATCACCGGCGTTGTGTGAATCCGGCATGGCTCGAGCCGGCGTAGTTCCCAGCTGTCCCAAAAATGGACGGAGCCGCGCCACGGTGCCGGGGATGTCGTGCGGAGCAATCGTTACAATGGGATGCTGTGTTGCATTTTCAGGCATGCTCATCACGTTGTGAGCATCTTTTCCTGCTTTCTCGGCGGCTTTTTTGGGCAGCGTTACGCCCACTTCTTTATTTTCATCAAAAGCGATGGTATAGCCTTCCGTAAACTGAAAGGGCGTTACTGAAGCACCGCAATTAGCACAGCGAACAGCATCAGCTCCCACGCCTTCTGTTCGAGTTTCCGGATTGATGGTTCCGCATTCCGGACATTTTCCATCCACATAAGGATCAGAAACGAAGTGTTCCGGCATGGGTGTATCATTCCCGGAAGCCGTTGCCCTGGATGTAACCTGAATGGATCGAATGCGAATGGCGATGGCATCACCCGGTTCGGCGCCTTCTACTTTTACGGGTTGAGTTACTTCGTGTCCGCCCCGAAGCGAAGGTGTAATCATTGGTCCCCAGCAGCCGGGAGCGGTATTTGCAATAATATATCCGCCATCTTTAACGGGACCCAGCATAGGTCTGTCGGGATCTAAAACTCCATCGGTAAAAGTATCCACATAAACGGTATGAGCCGCTCCACTTTTTGAGGTTGATTTCTGAGTGGTTTTTTCTTTTGAAGCATCCATAAGTCAAGCTTTTAAGTTAACGGTGAAGAGTTGACTTACCTTAACAATGTGAGATGGGGAAAGGTTCTATTTGGGAGTAAAAGCGACGGTGTTTTTAGGTTGAGGAAGATTTATTAATCAATTTTTTGTCCCAATTATTTTCGATTAAATAATTTAAACTGTCTTTTACCTCTTTCTGAGTAAACAATTCAGATTTTTTATCTACATCATTTCGTTTAGGAGTTTCCCAGTTCTCTAACTCTTCCCAAATAGTTTCAAAATCAGTTTGTTTTGTTTTTTCTACTAACCAACAAACAGAAGCTAATAATTCTAACTTATGAGCTCGGTTTTTTTTATAGGGTTCAAAAATATTAGCCAAGCTCTGCATTGACTTTTTAATCTGTTCTGTCTGTTCAGATTTCTTTCCAAATAGTCGATTAGATTTACTAGTCAAGTCAATTACTTCATACCCTTCTTCCCCAGCTTTGTAAAAATATCTGCTTCTTGTAAATAGCCTTCGTTTGAAGTTAGATGGATATGGACCAAAATTATTTTGCTCAAACTTAAACTTTGTATCAACTTCTCCAATACGATCTGCCAAATATATATACTTAGCCAGCCCCATCTCCCCTTGAAGCATATTTCTTTGTTTAAGTACATGGAGTGCATAAGCTATGCATAGTATTTGCAAAAAGCCGATTTCCTGTTTGGTTAAATACTTCTCCTTTGTATTTCCTGCTTCCTCTAAAACTTCACTCACCAGCCCCTTCACCAAGCGGTCATTAACTTTTTCCCGTTGCTCTAATTGAACTTTGAACAGGTCGCAGAGGGCAAAGAGCTCTTCGATGCGCCGGACGATGCGGTGTTGTTCATCGGATGGTGGTAGTGGTATTAAAGCCTTCCTACCATCATCAGTTCCTAATCTTGGCATCTTGGTACCGTATGTTATAGCATTTACATAGTCTAAAAAGTCTTGTCGTTTTAATGAGTGCAACAAATATTTATTCGACATTCCTGACAATACTTTTAATGGAACTATTTCAGTTGTACATACTCCATCATCAACTGCTATAACAACTTTATTTAGGTAAGGACGAAGCTTGCCATATAAAACATCTCCTTTATTAAATACGTACTTATTACTTTTGGACTTTCTATTCTTGAATGTATCAAAATCGACAATTCTTGAAGTGTCTTTTTCAATATCAGCTAAATCTAAAACCCAAGTATCGCCGTCAATTTCATCAGGACTGACAGAATTATTATTTCCATAAGTGGACACTTTCCCCAACCTACACCACTCCCAACTCTCCGGTATCTCAAACGGAATCTCATCTTCTTTAACCGGTGGTAATTTCTTCGGTTTTCGAATTTCGCCTTCCTCATACAACCGCTGTTTCTCTGCTTCAATCTTTTTGAGGAGTTCGGAGGCGGGTTCGTCGTTGGGGTTTTGGGGGACGAGTCTTCCACGGACAGCCTCGTTCAGGATATTCTTTTTAAGGTTGTCGATGGCCTCCGGGGTGTGGTAGAGGGTGTCAAAGTGGGAAGTGATGAAGTTCCAGGCGGATTTGGAGGCGTTGGCATCAGGGGCTTGCTGCACTTTCGCATTGACGGCCAGCTGCAGCTTCTCATCCAGTTTGCCCTGCCGGTTCAGCTTGGCTTCCAGCTCATCCACCTCCGCAAACAGGGATTCTATTTTTTGAACGATGCGTTCTTGTTCTTCAACGGGAGGTAATGGCATTGGTATTGGCAACATTACTTTTAATGAAATGTTTGCAATGTTTACCGTTTGGCTTGAGGATTCTCTAAAAGCCTCTTGCACATAATCGCTTCTTAGCAAATAGAAATAATAAAGTGGATTAAATAAAAAAGGTCTTATTACGGAAAGAAATCCACCAAAACTACTTTTTTCTGGAATATGGTTTGCAAGCGCTACTTTACCAACTAATTCATAACTGTTGGCCATCGAGATAACTATGTCATTCTCTTGCAAGTATTGGTCTTCACGTTTGACGAAGGATTCATCAACATAAATTACATCATCCCATTCCAACGTATCCTGAACATTTGATGTCTTCAAACAAAGAATATCATCAGGTCCTTTCTCTTCTTTTTTTTCTGATGCTGGAAAAGTAATACCTCTAATGACATCAGAAATATTACCCATTCTCTCCCATATCCAATTTTCAGGAATAGTAAATGGCAGGTCGTTTTCAGATAATGGATCTAAATCTTTAGGTTTGCGAATTTTTCCTTCATCGTATAAGCGAGCCTGTTCCTCTTTAATCTTCTCCAGCAAATCAGAAGCAAGTTTGGCATTGGGACCTTGAGATACCAATTTTCCACGGATAGCCAGCCCTAAAATTAGGGAACGGAGTTGAGAGAGTCCTTCGGCGGTGTCTATAACAACGTTAAATTCGTCCAGCAGGTCAGCTAAGTTCACGCTAAGGTCTCCTTGAGTTCATTCAGTAATGAACTGCTCAGCTTTTGAATCTCCTCATTCAGGCTGTTTCGCTTGGTCAGCAAAGCCTCCACATCATAAGTCTGATTTTCCTCGGAGTTCGGATTCTTGATATCCAGGTTGTATCCCCGCTTCTCAATCTCTTCAGCGGTCACCTTCCAGGCCTGATCGGTTTCAGTGCGGTCGTACCACCATTCCTTTTCCACATCAAATTCCTCAATGCGGATGGGCTTGGTCTTGGAGTAGCTCTTGTAGCCTTCGGGATAGGTGTGCTCAAAATACCAGACCTCATCGGTGGAGCCGCCTTTCTCAAAAAACAGCAGGTTGGTGTTGATGCTGGTGTAGGGCGCAAACACGCCTTTGGGCAGGCGGACAATGGTATGCAGGTTATTCTCTTTCAGCAGCCGCTCTTTGATGCGGGTTTTCACGCCTTCCCCAAACAGAAATCCATCGGGAAGTACCAACGCACACCGGCCGCCTTCTTTCAGCAAGCGCATGATGAGCACCAGAAACAGGTCGGCCGTTTCCCGCGTTTGAAACTGCGCCGGAAAGTTCTTCTCGATGCCGTCTTCTTCCTGTCCGCCAAAGGGAGGATTGGTCAGTACCACATCCACGCGGTCTTTGGCTTTATACTCGTTGTACGGCTTGTTGAGGGTGTTATCCCGTCGCACACTCGGTACATCAATGCCGTGCAGGATCAGGTTGGTGGTGCAGAGCATATGCGGCATCGGCTTTTTCTCCACGCCCCGGATGTTCTTCTGAAAGGCTTTCAGATCTTCCACCGAAGATGACTGCTCTTTCATGTGTTCGATGGCATCCACCAGGAATCCACCTGTGCCACACGCCGGATCAAACACCGTTTCCCCGATCTGAGGATCAACCATCTGCGTCATGAATTTGGTGACCGCCCGAGGCGTGTAATATTCCCCGGCATTTCCCGCACTTTGCAGGTCTTTCAGGATCTTCTCATAAATATCGTTGAACTGATGGCGATCATCCTTTTTGTTGAAGTTGATTTCATTCAGCTTGTTCACCACCTGCCGGAGCAGCGTACCGGATTTCATGTAGTTGTAGGAATCCTCAAAGATCGACTGCACCACAAACGCCAGCCGGGGGCTCCGTTCATCCAGCTCCATTTCCTTAAGCTCCTTAAACAACCCATCGATGAACTCCAGCAGGGCATCTCCGGTGATACCTTCCTCATCATGGGCCCAGTTTCTATACCGGAATTTCTCAGGAATTGGAGATTTATAGTTATCAGTCATGAGCTCCTGTTCGGTTTCGTAATCATCAAAAACCTTCAGGAACAGCATCCACCCAAGCTGCGAGATCCGCTGCGCATCGCCGTCAACCCCGGCATCTTTGCGCATAATATCTTGAATGGATTTGATTGTGTTGGATATGGACATATGTAGAATTAAAAATGAAAAATTTTGGATTATTTTTTGGTGTAATGCTTATCAAATTCTTTAAAAATTTCAGTACTGTAGTATTCTTTAGTTTGACTTTTCGGATTTTTAGGATCCAGTTTTCGAATCAGACAATATTTCTCATCTTTCTTTAGTGGAATTCTAATATTATGATATCTCTGATTTTGCTTAAAATCGGTATATCGTTTGACTAATTTTTCAGTGAGCTTCTTATAATCTAAAGGGTATTTTTTTAAAACGTCTTCTTCTGTAATTCTCACTTCCGGAGCATTAGGGTCATCAGTATACCTAACATTCATAGCATCTTTGCTTGATGACTTAACAAACTTCGTTTCAACCCTGAGAGTAACATTATAAATTGAATTTTCCTCAGAGGTATGTTTACCCTGTACACCTTTTAGATATTTAAGAAGGTTTTTTGTTTGCTTGTTATAGTTGTTTACAGAGAAACTTTCTAATACTTCAGCTTCATGAAAAAAGGTTAGCGGCATTAAGAAGAAATTGTACTTTGACATATCATACTCGAACCATCGATTTACAATTTCAATGTAATTTTTTAGACATGCAGTACCAACTTCTTGTAGTTTTGCTTGAAGGCCAATGTCATGATTAGTTAGGTGAATAGAGTTATCTCTTATTTCAGTCAATAGCATTAAGTTTGCTACAAGCCTATCAGTAATATTTTCTGGGTCCTTTCGTCTGAGTATAAGAAGTGCACCGCCCAAAGATACGGTCATTGGGTTATCAGATCTATTTCTTTTTATATATCGCTTTTTAGACTTACTTCCATCCTTATTTGTTCGTTTTTCTTTCTGATATATAGAGGAAAGCTTATTGTCATTATTGTGTAAAATTTTTGCCTTTAGTAGCAGCTCCCAAGCATTAACAATTAGAATTGAGAATATCTCAGCTCTATATTTAAAATCAGGCTTATTGTAAATTTCAATACCTGAAACTGCAGCAGCAACAGATTTTTCAAGAATTTGATCTGATCTTGATTTCATTTTTAACCAGTCTTATAAAGCTCATCCTCTATTTCATGAATCGCTTTCAGGTATTCTTCTCTTCCGCCAAATTCTTTAATGATTTCTGAAGGAGTACCAATTTTATCAAAAGGGTTTAAACGAAGAATATTCATATCCTCCAGGTTTTCAAGTCCTTCATCTTCATATTTCTCTAAAAGACTCTCTAATACCTCTTTGGCCGTTCCTGAATATTTTCCAAAATAGTTTCTTTTCTTCACGTTGTTGGCTCGTTCCTGTCTGGTAAGTGGTGGTTGCTCAAAAGCAATATGACAGATTAGGTCAAAGGGGTCGAGGTTTTTATCTACATTCTTTTTTAATTCCTCAAACACCACTCCGGCCTCTTCCAGCTCTTCTACAATGACCTGCTTTTTCTCGGAATCTTTCCATTTACGAAGAAACTCATCCAGTGAGCTGTACTTTTCATTGATTTTCTTGCGGGAGTAATCCTTCAGAGACTCGGTCACCAATTTACCGTCATCATCATAATATTGAATCCGTTGGTTGAGCAGCTTCACTTCCACATTATCCACGTAAAAACGTTTTACCTCGCCCTCTTCAATTTCACCGCCTGTATCATCTATGGTTTCCCAAGGGTCAGATTCTTCATGAACTTCATTCACCGAGATTTCTTCATCCTCTTTAATAATTTCTTCAGCAGGATTATCATCGGGCCCAAAAGTAGCGGCCTGTACGGGTTCACCGTCAAAATCAGGATCAGCAAAGTGGCGGGTTACATTTCGGAAATCCATAATCGTGAAAAACATCTTCCCGTAATCTTCACTGATACGTGTTCCCCGGCCAATAATCTGTTTGAATTCGGTCATAGAGCCAATATTCGCATCAAGTACAATGAATTTACAGGTTGGAATATCCACGCCAGTTGTTAAAAGCTTGGAGGTAGTCGCAATCACAGGATAGGATTGTTCTTCATCCATGAAGTTATCCAGCTGCATCTTACCTGCTTTTTCATCCCCGGTAATCCGCATTACGTAGCGAGAATCTTTGGCTACTAAATCTGCATTCAGGTTCATCAGTTCTTGCCGCATGCGTTCGGCATGGTCAATATCAATGCAGAATACAATAGTTTTGGCATATCTATCGGTTTCTTTCAAAAATTCCGTAAGCTTTCGTGCTACCAACTTGGTACGTTTTTCAAGAATTAAATTCCGGTCATAATCTTTTAAGTTGTACTCTCGGTCGGGAATCACATTTCCGTGTTTATCGGTAAATCCTTCTACCGGACGCCAGCCTTCGGCATCTTTATCAATCGTAAAACGCACAACTTTATAAGGAGCCAAAAAGCCATCTTCAATCCCCTGCTTTAGAGAATAGGTGTAAATAGGTTCACCAAAATAATCGATATTAGAAACCGTATTGGTTTCTTTAGGCGTGGCGGTTAGCCCAATGTGTGTTGCACTGTCAAAATATTCCAGCACGCGTCTCCAGGCCGAATCGTCCGCTGCACTTCCTCGATGACACTCATCAATAATAATCAGGTCAAAGAAATCCGGCGAATATTCTTTGAATATATCTTCATAGCCTTCATTTCCCGTTACCGCCTGATATAGAGCAAAATAGATTTGATGCGCTTTACTAACCTTACCGCGCTGAATTTTATGAACCACATCTTTCAGTGAGCCAAAATATTTACGAATTGGATCATCAACCAGAATATTCCGATCAGCTAAAAACAGGATGCGTTTATTCTCCCCTGACTTCCAGATTCTCCAAATAATTTGAAAAGCTGTGAGCGTTTTCCCCGTTCCGGTTGCCATTACCAACAAGATGCGATCCAGTCCTTTAGCTATGGCCTCCGTAGTTCGATTTACCGCAATTTCCTGATAATAGCGCAGAGTACGCCCGCCCAACTCAAAGTGATATGGCTGCTTTACCAGTTTTTCTTGCTCCTGATCAAACCCTTTGTGTTTCGCATATCGGTTCCAAAGCTCCTGGGGTGATGGAAACTCATTAAGACCTATTTCCCGAATAATTTCACCTTCTTCTTTTGTGCGGTCATGCTCTATAAATCCATCACCATTGGAGCTGTAAACAAATGGAATATCAAGAATTTCGCCATAGTCAAGAGCCTGCTGAAATCCGGCTCCAACCGAGTGATTATTATCTTTGGCTTCAATAACGGCTAAGGGAATACCTCTTTTGTAATAGAGTATATAATCAGCCTTTTTGCCTTTATCTCGTTTAGCAACCGAGCCCCGCACTCTTATTCTGCCATCCGTAAAATACTGCTCTTCCCGAATTTGCTTATGCAAATCCCACCCGGCTTCAATTATAGCAGGTGTAATGTACTTGGTCCGAATATCCGCTTCTGTAAGATCCCGTTTATTAGCCATTTATTTCTATTTTTCAACGTTTTATTGAAAATAGAAGAAATACATGATTTTAAAAATTCGGAAAGAATTATAAAAATCACTTTGCTATCAACCATGATTCCAAATTTTTTTAACCTGTGTTCAAGAAGCCGGCCTGCTTTGGAAGGCTAACGCTGATCGGTTTTATTTCAAATCAATACGACCATTTTACCCGTATGAAAAACACATTAGGCATGGCGGTGGTTTTGGTAAACTCTTTTCCTTTCAACAGCTGGGCGGTAAACATTAAGTCAAGGTTTTCAGCAAGAGAGTAATTTAGCTGTGGAAACAAAATCAGCATGTTTTGGGTGAAGCTTCCCATCACCCCCATACTTGCGTTCAAGAGTGGATTTATTTGGTACGAGCCGTTCAAAAGATAACCGGTTTCGGAGATAAACAGGTTATCGGCGCGGGGCGGCTGGGTGAGTGCTGGCAGCGATGCGTTTTTATGATCGTAGCCTCCGTTGTATAAAAACTCGGCCTGAGCATACAGTCCGTTGGTAAACATATAATCAAATCCCACCGTAGAAGTGAGCGTACCGGCTGTTTTCAAGAAGTTTTCTTCGGGTTGAAAATAGGTGGCCTCGCCTTTAAATCCCGCATCCTTTATATATCCGGCCCAGCCCACACCCAGCGCAATATTGTCTTCATAATGTCCGGCAATGGCTTGCAAATCGTAAGTACGTATATTGGTACGGTAAATACCCGCAATTACCATTTTATCGAATGAATTTGCCAGCTTTACGGCCGCTTCCACGCTGGATGCAAAACCCAAATTGTACACCGCTGAAATGGCATCTACACCCGGACGCTCTTCATAATCAAAATCAAGGAAAGCGTAGTTATTGAACAAATCATTGGGATTCCAAGCCATGGTTTTCCCCCAATTTACGCGATGCCGACCGGCGTACAGCTCCAAATCTCCCGCAAAATAACTTACATGCAAACGATCTATTTGGGAGTGAAGCAGTGATTGATCAGTATTAACCCAAACCCAAGACAAATCCATAAAATTTGGATCATTCGCATAAAATTGCTTCAATCCCGGCATATTGTGAACGGTGTAACCATTGAGCAGGCGCGTTCTGAGATCTGCATTTAGTGCCAGGTTTGAAGTAAACGTCCATTTTGTCTCGAACCTGTTTTGCAGAAAGTTATCGTAGCGAAAGGTTGAAAAGTCATTACTTACAGAGAGTTGCCCCAACTCTTTAAAGTGTCCGCTTATTTGAACCGTTTCATTGAGTTGAGCTTTTACAGAAAATGAAAAAAGTACAAGCAGTACCATCGGTAATAACAGTAGCTTATAGAAGTATAAACGCCGGACTTTCATGATATTTTTATGCTGTTTTATTATCTCATTTATCGCTGTTCATCCGAATCAATTTTGCCATCAACCAAAGTAACCACGCGCCGGGCACGATCTATTACCCGCTGGTCGTGAGTAGAAAAAATGAAGGTCATTTCTTCCCGTTCATTTAGCTCCAGCATCATATCTAAAAGCTCTGCGGTTGAAACTGAATCGAGGTTGGCGGTGGGTTCGTCGGCCAGTACAAAATCGGGCTTGGATGCCAATGCCCGCGCTACGGCTACCCGCTGCTGCTGGCCGCCTGAAAGCTCGGACGGACGTTTATGAATTTTATCAGCTAATCCCACTTCTTCCAGCAGCTGCTTGCTTTTTGCAAGGTATTCGGATGCCGGCCGTCCCTGCATCTGCATAATAAACGACACATTTTCCAAAGCCGTAAGCACCGGAATTAAATTGTACGCCTGAAATACAAATCCAATATGATGCAGCCTGAAATTGATGAGCTCCTTATTTGATAGCTTAGTTAAATCTGTATCCCGAATTTTGGTGCTTCCTTCGGTGGGATCATCCAGTCCGCCAATAATATTCAGCAGCGTTGTTTTTCCTGAACCGGATGGACCTACAATAGCCGTAAATTCTCCCTTTTCGATTGTTAAATCGACACCTCGCAGGGCGTGGACCGGAACCTTATCCGGATTGTACACTTTTGTTACATTTTTGGTTTGAATTACAGGCATATCATTCAGGTTGAGTATTTCAGATTAGCACAACCGCTCAGCTTTTCTGTTGGCTGACTGAAGTTGCGTTCTTTTCGGGAAATCAGATCATATTTCTTTGGTGAAAACTTCATGATTTCTTCCTTAATTAAACTTTCGAATGGCCTGAACCGGATTCAGCCTCAGGGTTCTTAAAGCCGGATAAATGGCCGACAACAGAGCTGCTCCTGCAATCAGCAGCGTTATATTCAGGTAGTAAACAAGCGATAGCTCCGGATAAATAATGGTGCTCATTCCATACTCGTTCAGTCCTTCTGAAAATGCGCTCAGGTCGATGCCGGTACGGGCAAAATATTCAATAGAAAGCCAGCTAAGTAACAATCCGGCAGGCGTTCCCACCATGGTAAGAAAGAAGGTTTCTATCATAACCATGCTGAATGTCCGGCCTTTATTCATTCCGATAGCTCGCAACATACCCAGCTCGCGTGTCCGCTCCAGCACGGCCATCAGCATAGTATTTATGATACTGAACATCAGCCCGATAATGATAATTATCATCACCATATACAGCGCAATGTCCATCATATCAAAGAGATAGCGGAGGTCGGGAGCTATTTGTCGCCAGGTTTTAATCTCCACATCCGGATATTCTTTCCGCAATTCTTCGGCATAGGTGTGCGCCTTTGCAAGATCATCTACATCTATGCGAATATTATGAATCGCTTTGCTGTTCCCGATCAGCCGGTTCAAATCTTTCCGGTTTATGAATACATGCGTTTCATCAAACTGATTGCTATACGAGTCAAAAATACCGGCTACACGAAAGGCTGCTCCCGTAATTTCGCCTTCCACATCCTGAAAGTTCAGCACCATTCGAGATCGCAGTTTAATATCCAGCCGGTCGGCCAGCTTTTGCCCAATTACGATGGCGTTTCTTTTACCATCATCTAAAAAATTTCCGGCTACGATATTCTCTTCTACTTTCAACGAAGCATCAGCCTCGCGATTGATGCCCGATACCGTAACTCCATAACTGTTTCGCGTGCTTTGGGCCAATCCTGTAACCATACTTTTAGCCGAAACCTGTTTCACATACGGCTTATTTTTCAGGTTTTCGATCATTTCATTCGAATGGCTTATGGTAAATTTCGGGTTGAAGAGATCGTCAAATTCGGGATGCATAATTTGTATGTGGCCAACCGAAAGCTCTATCTGATTTTTAAGTGCGTCCTGAATCATCCCGCTGAAAAATCCGGCAGCAAAAATTCCCGCCCATGTCCCCAATAGCACCGCTATAATTACCACAGCGCTGCGGGTTGGATTTCGCCACACATTTTTCCATCCCAGTTTTATAATATTGGCAATCATATTAAGACCTCATGGCTTCTACGGGATTCAAACGGCTGGCTTTCAGAAGCGGTATCACACAAAAAACCAGCGTAATTATGAACACGATTACAGCTTGTGAATAAAATATAGAAGGCTCGGTGGCTAACTGTATTACCGGCTTTAATCCATATTCTGTCATCACTTCCGTCATGTTTTCGCCGGTTATTTGAATGGGGTTGATATTGAAGTACCAAGCGATGGGAATGGACGCTAAAATGCCTATTCCGGCTCCAAACAAACTCATAATCAGCACTTCAATCATTAGAATTTTCAGGATAGCGCTACGTGGAGTACCTACGGCAATCATCACCCCAAATTCATACGAACGCTCACTAATCATCATGAGCACCGTTCCCAATATGCCGAAGCCAACCACAATATAGAGAATGAAAATAAGGATGTAGCCGCTGCCTCGGTCGGCTTCTATCCCCTGCATAAGCTCGGGCATCATTTCCTGCCAGCTCATTACGTTATAATCTTGCTCTGCCAGCTTTGATTTTAATTTTTTCACCAAATCATTGGTCTGTTTTGTATCATGCAGAATCAGCGAGAAAGCCGTCAGCCGATTTTCCATCCCAAGAAATGTTTGAGCGGTTAAAATGGGCAGCATTACGGTATTGTTATTCATTTCCGAATTTGAAAAACCGACCGTGCCTTTTATTTCGTACAAGCCCGCCGCACTTTGCCCTCTAAAACCTTGCCCAATAAGAACCAGGCTGTCGCCAAGCTGAACATCAAGCCTATTCAACATATCTTTCCCCAAAAGCACCGCGCGCTCATCATTTGCGGTGAAGTAGGAACCCGAGTGCATTCGCTCTTTTGGATTACTTAAAAACTGCTCTTTTTCAATATCTATTGCCATTACTATGGCAGGCCGGCTTTGCTGTTCTCCCGCTGCCAAAGCAAAAGTCTCCAGCTTAGGAACGGCGGCTTTTACCGCCTCATCATTTTCTATAATTGCAAGCAGCGAGTCTGTTGCAACGAATGAATTATCCAGCGTTTTTTCCTGCCAATATTCTGATTCCTGAACTTGAACATATCCGGTAAAGGTACCTACCGTATTCTCAATCATATCATTATACTGCCCTTCCTGAAGCGCCCGCATTACCGACGAAAGCAGCACCGCCACCACAATAGAAAGAATAGTGATAAACGTCCGCCGCCGGTTTCGCCACAAATTTCTCCAAGATAGTTTCAGGTAATTCATAATTCCTTGCTTTGCTCGTCCATCTCTGCCAAAAACCAAATCCGGGTGTTTTAAAATAACCCGGCAGTCACCTTAATTCACTCGCTTCATGTTTTGAATGCTAAAAAACCGCTTAGAAATGTCCACATCAAACTCCAGGTTTTGATAGGTAATTACGGTTTTGTTGCCTTCTTCTTCCACCGGAATCATCACCATTTTGGTGGGGATGAATCGTTCGCCTATTTGCTTAACCTCAGAGCCTTCCATAGTGCGCACTAAGAAATCATCTTCATCATAAAACTCAGAGCGCAGCTGCAGGTATTTATCTTTGGTGATGTAAGAAAGCACTTTTGCCCAAACAACAGGCGCATCCGGCTTGGGAATCATCTCAATTTTATAGCAGTGATAACCGCTTAGCGTAGTATCGCCCACCAATGTATGCGTGTAATCTTTCACCACCGAAGCTTCCCGAACCAAATCGTTATTGGAAAAATCGGAGCCCATCCACGACTGGCTCATCATAGACGGCGGCATTTTTATCGTACGATTTACATCGGGCAGCCAGTTCCAGATTTCATTTTCGCGCATAAGAAAAGCCGTCCCCTTATCGCGCGCCGGAGCCGTGGTTAAAATCAGGCTGTAATCCTGCCCCAAACTCCAGCTTTTGAAAGAAACGCTGCGCTCCCATTTCGGGCGGATAATCTGCATCGTCATTTCAGCTTTCGAGCTTTCACCCTGCATGTTGTCATACATTTTTTGCACAATTTCCGTAGCATCCTGGGCGTGCAGCTTTGGGGTGATTAGCAGCAAGGTCACCAGCAAAAAACTATATAGTTTAGTTCGAAACATATTCCTCCATTACTTTTTGTTTCATTTCTTCCAAAGGATATTCATCTCCCAATGTAGCCACTCCAATCAGAATTCCATCCATAAGCGCTCCCAGTTTAAAAGCTTCCACTTCCGGATTTTCAAAACCTAATTCCTGCATTATAGTTTTAAATTGAGCCACCTGCCGCTCTCTTACTTCATCAATATTTTGTTTTAAATGGCTGATAGTATCCGGCTGTAATAACATGGAAAGCATGAGCCGGGCTTGCTCAATATCCTGCTCTATGTACTCAAAAATTCGGGTAAGCAGCTGCTGTATTTTTTCGGAAGGCGTAAAGTGAGCAGGAAAACTGAGAGTTTCGTCTCCTATCTGAACCAGCTGTTCAAAAATAGTTTCCAGCAGCTCTTCTTTACTGCTGAAATAATGGTAAATCAACCCTTTGGAAACTTCTGCTTTTTTAGCAATCGTTGCCATCCGGGTTTGATCATAACCATGGGAAGCAAATAGTTTAAAAGCAGAATCTATAATCAGCTGCCGTGTCTGGCGGCGAATTTCTTCATTTTGTTGCTCTGTTCTGGGGCTCATATAAACTGACTAACCGTTCAGTCAAAAAAGTATTTGTTTTAAGCTTTAATAACAAAAAAAACTTTACTTCTCCCCATA
The DNA here is from genome assembly GCA_964505215.1 of uncultured Balneola sp. Taxonomy (GTDB): domain Bacteria; phylum Bacteroidota; class Rhodothermia; order Balneolales; family Balneolaceae; genus Gracilimonas. The sequence goes on along the minus strand of CAZDGU010000004.1, from coordinate 164,901 downwards.
AAAAGTACCTGTTTTACTTTTTAGGTCTCCATCTATTCTCTATATTTGGGCACATATTTTTCAATAACCCATTTTATTGTTAATCCATATCCTCACCGATGGAATATTCTTTTTTTGATTTTCTGCAACTTATAGGTTCACTGGGAATCTTCATTTATGGAATGAAAATTTTCAGCGATGGCCTTCAGAAGGTTGCCGGTAATAAGTTGCGCACCATCTTAAAAGGAATGACCACTACCCGCTTTCGGGGAATACTCACCGGCTTTGGGGCTACCACTATCACGCAGAGTTCTTCTACAACTACGGTAATGGTTGTGAGTTTTGTGAACGCCGGCCTTATCACCTTTTTAGAATCTACCGGTGTGGTGATGGGAGCAAACATCGGTACTACCGTAACCGCCTGGATGGTGTCTATTTTCGGTTTCAAAATGCAGATTACGCCCATTGCGGTGATGTTGATCGGTATTGTTTTCCCATTTCTGTTTTTTGGACGAGAGAAGTTGCAAAATATGGCTGAGGCTATGATTGGCTTTGGTATCCTATTTATCGGGCTCGATTTTATTAAAAGCGGCGTACCCAACATTCAGCAAAATCCGGAACTGTTCATGTTTTTGGACCAGTTTACGGAATTTGGCTTTTTCTCTATCATCATTTTTGTATTTGCCGGAACGCTTTTAACACTGGTTACACAGTCATCCTCAGCTTCTACAGCCATCACTTTAGTTATGCTTTTTGAAGGCTGGATTGATTTTCCTATTGCCGCAGCTATGGTGCTTGGGGAAAATGTGGGAACTACCGTAACGGCCAACATTGCTGCCATAGTGGGAAATGTGTACGCCAAACGAGCCGCCCGATTCCACTTTATTTTCAACGTAGTTGGGGTGATTTGGATGCTTATGATCATGAAGCCGTTTTTGGGAGGTATAGATATGATTATGCAATATTTTTCTCCTCAAGCCGGGTCTATTTTAGCCGCCGGCGACCAGCTGGAGCGTGCTAATGCTACCCTCGCCCTTTCCCTTTTCCATACCACATTTAACGTTTTAAACGTACTGCTGCTGGTTGGTTTTGTACCGCGTATTGTGGACTTCATCACCAAATATCAAAAAGAAGAAGAAGGGGCAGACAGCCAGCATCGTTTGCAATATATTTCTTCGGGAATGATGTCCTCAGCGGAGCTTTCCATCACTCAGGCTCATAAAGAAATTGAATTATTTGCCAAGCTGATTGATAAAATGCACTTCAGTATTAAAGGCTTACTGTTTAATAAGCAACAGAAACAGCAGAAATTTTTAGAAAAAATTAAAAGAAGAGAACAAATTACGGATAACATTGAGCTGGAGGTGGCAGAGTATTTAACCAAAATTTCAAGCTCAAACCTCACAGAAAAAGCAAGCCGCCGTATCCGGCAAATGCACAGCATGATTAATGACTTGGAGCGTATAGGTGATATTTATTATCAAATGTCTAAAACGTACGAGCGTATGCAGGCCGACGGCACCCATTTAGGCGAAGAGGCGATGGCGAAAATTGATGAAATGCTCGATTTAGTGCACGAAGGCATACGGCACGTCCGCAAAAACCTGAAGTTAGATTCTGATACCATCAATCTCGATCAGGCCATTAAAATAGAATACGATATCAACCGAAAAAGAGATGAACTGCTGGAATTTCACTACGAGCAGCTTGAGAAAAACCTGTACTCCAACCAGGCCGGTTTCATCTTTTTAGATTACCTGAACCGCTTGGAAAAAGTAGGCGATCACCTTTTTAATGTGAATGAAGCACTGGCCGACCGAAAAGTAAAAGCGGCCTACGAAAAAGTAGTGGAAGAAATGGGTTAATCCGCTTTCACCTTTTGGGAAGCAGATACTATATCCAGAAAGTTTTGTAAAATCAGCGAGCCAACTTTACCTGATTTTTCGGGATGAAATTGCACACCTACATAATTGTCTTTAGCCACAATAGCGGTAAAGTGGGTAACGTAATCGCAAGAAGCCAAGGTGTATGAATTTATTGGTGCATAAAAGCTGTGCACAAAATATAAATAGTGGTCGCTAAGTACATTGCGCATGATTGGATGATTTTTGACCTCCACTACTTTATTCCAGCCCATGTGAGGGACTTTGGCCTCTGCGCTGTCAAACTTTTGCAATGAGCCGGGAATAATTCCCAATCCGGCGGCCTCTCCTTCAGAAGAAAACTCAAACAGTAGCTGCATGCCCAAGCAAATGCCTAAAACAGGCTTATCGGTTTGCTTAATCCATTCATCAATTCCGCTTTCTTTAAGCGACCGCATGGCCGATAGCGCATGCCCTACTCCGGGAAAAATCACTCCGCTTGCACGGTTTAACTGCTCCGGAGATTCCGCAAAATAAAATTCGGCTCCCAGCCTATTTAATGCATTTGCTACCGATGCCGTGTTGCCGGCCTTGTACTTGATGATTGCAATCATATAAAAATTATAACTTCCCTTTTGAACTCGGAATTTGGTTTTTAATGCGCTCGTTTTGTTCTACCGCTGCTTTTAAAGCCCGAGCCAATCCTTTAAAACATGCTTCTACTTTATGGTGATCATTTTCACCGGCAAAGCTAACATGAATTGTTGCTCTCAAGTTCATTGCTAAACTGTAAAAAAAGTGCTTAATCATATCCGTTGGCATGTCCCCTACATACTCACGGTTAAAATCACCTTCAAATACCAAATATGGCCGTCCCGAGAGGTCTAAAGCTACCGTGGCCTGTGCTTCATCCATGGGCAATACAAATGCGTAGCGCTCAATTCCTTTTTTATCTCCGAGTGCTTCTGAAATTACTTCACCCAGCGCAATAGCCACATCTTCTATGGTGTGATGTTCGTCCACTTCCAAATCACCTTTGCAGATCAGCGTTAAATCAACCAAACCGTGGCGGGCAATTTGATCGAGCATGTGATCGAAGAACTTCAATCCGGTTGAAATATCTGCCTTTCCGGTTCCGTCTAAATTGATGGTAATGCTAATATCCGTTTCATTCGTTTTGCGCACCAGCTTTGCAAACCGGGCATTTCGTAGAATAAATCTGAGCAGATCTTTCCAACTTTCTGAAGCCGCCACTTCCTCTTCACCCTTCAGCACAAGCAGCTGATTTTCTTTCGTATCAACCACCAAATCCGGAGTTCCTGTTTTGGTAAAATTGATGTTTTCTTGAGCCAGTAAATTGGCTTGCTGTTCGGTTATTTCGTCTGCTGAAATAAGCAGGTTATGCCCGGCATCCACCATTTTTTTAAATGAAGTAATGGTATTTTTTCGGAAACTGAACTTCCCTTCAGAATCAGTTAATGTGTTTTTTGTAATAGCTATTAGCATCGGTTAAATCTTTAGAAAGTCGGCCGTTTGGCTTAACTCTATATGGTTAATTAATAGATCAAATATTTAGCAATAATTTCACAAAAAGCGCTTATACCACTTTGTTCAGTTCTTCAAAAAAGCGATTGTTTTCTACAGAAGTTCCAATCGTCAATCGCAGGCAGTTTTCGCAATGCGGTTCATTTCCCCGATAGCGAATTACCACGCCCTGCTGTGCCAGAGCTTCATAAATTCGGAATGCATCCTTTATTTTGAATAGCACAAAATTGGCATCTGTTGGGTACACATGTTCAACTGCTTCATAAGCTACCAGCCGGCTGATTACACGTTCTCTTTCTTCCAAAATTGCGGTGATATTTTTACGAACGCGATCAACATTTGCAAAGGCATGAATAGCCGTTTTGGAGCTCAGGGTATTCACATTATACGGCGCCTTTACCTTCATCATATAGCTGATAACAGCAGGATGCGCCAGCGCAATTCCCAACCGAATACCCGCCAGCCCAAACGATTTTGACAAGGTTTGAAGCACCACTAAATTCTCATAATCCTTCAACTTAGACGACCAGCTTTCTTGTCCGCTGAAATCAATATATGCTTCGTCCACCACTACCATTCCATCAAACCCTTCCAGCACTTTAGCGATGTCGGCCGGCTCTAAACTGTTTGCCGTAGGATTGTTTGGCGAGCATATAAAAATCATTTTAGTATTGGGTTGAACCGATTCCAAAATGCGCTTGGGCTGAAGCTGAAACCCCTCCGTAAGCAGCACTTCATCAACCGCTACATCATTAATATCTGCCGAAACTTTATACATTCCGTAAGTGGGCGGATTTATGAGAATGCGATCTTCGCCCGGCGTGCAAAAAATTCGAAACAGTAAATCAATGGCTTCATCACTGCCCACGCCAACAAATACATTTTCCATTTCCACCTGACGATAGGCTGCAATATGCGCGCGCAAATCTTGCTGATACGGCATGGGATAGCGATTCAGCTCCAATTCATCTTCAAAAGGTGCACCGAAGCTGTTTTCGTTAGCATCTAACAAAATGCCGGAGTCAAAATCATCCCGGGCGCTTCGGTAAGGCTTCAGCTTGCTGATGTTTTCCCGAACGAGGGCGTCAATATTTATACTTTTTTTCATGATATATCTTTTAAACGAATACTTACTGCATTTTTATGAGCATGGAGTCCCTCCAGCTCAGCCAGCCTTTCTACGGTAGAGCCAATATTTTTCAACCCTTTTTCAGTCAGCCGCTGCATAGTTATGGATTTTTGGAAAGCCGCGAGGTTTACTCCGCTGTACATTTTTGCATATCCGTACGTGGGCAAGGTGTGATTGGTACCGGAGGCGTAATCGCCCACACTTTCGGGTGTCATTTGGCCCAAAAATACAGAGCCGGCATGGTGAATTTGTTCCGTAAACATTTCCGCATCTTCTACATTTAGAATTAAATGCTCTGGCGCATAACTATTTGAAAACTCAATGGCTTCTTCAACACTATCAACCAAAACCGTGAAGCTATGATCCAGCGCCTGCGCAGCAATTTCTTTTCGGGGAAGCTTATTCAGCTGCTGATCCAGCTCTTCATTCAATGCTTCAATATCAAATCCTTCGGTAGCGGCCAGCACAACCTGACTGTCTTTTCCATGCTCGGCTTGCGAAAGCAAATCTGCGGCAACATAAGCAGGATTCGCTGTTTTATCGGCAATCACCAGCACTTCAGATGGTCCTGCCGGCATGTCTATACTCACCTGAGCCTCAGAATTTTGCAGCAGCATTTTAGCGGCCGTCACGTACTGATTGCCCGGCCCAAAAATCTTATCCGCTTTGGGCACCGACTCCGTTCCAAAAGCCATGGCGGCAATCGCTTGAGCTCCACCGGCCAACAAAATGGCATCAACACCGGCTTTTTGAGCTATATAAATTATTTCGGGAGCCACCGTTCCATCTGCTCGCGGAGGTGTGGCCAGCACCTTGGTTTTGCAGCCGGCAATCATCGCGGGAATCGTCAGCATCATGGCTGTAGAAGGTAAAATCGCTGTTCCGCCCGGCACGTATAATCCCACCGATTCAATGGCTCTGCTCACCTTCATGCATCGAACGCCCGGCATGGTTTCCACTTCAACCGGAGGCACAATTTGTGCTTTATGGAAGTTGAAAATATTTTTGAGCGCTGTATCAATGGCGTCCTTTTTCTCCTCTGAAAGTGAAATCTCCACCTCTTTGGGGTTGATGCAAACTGCATCCAATTTCACCTTATCAAACTTTTCCGTGAGCCGTTTTAATGCAGCATCGCCCTCTTGTTCAACTTCATCTATAATGGGTTGAACCGCTTCGAAAATAGATGAAAAATCAATTTTAGGCCGCTTTAAAAGTTCGGTCTTTTCTTGCTTCGACAGCTCCGCATATAAATAGGAATTCATCAGTAGTTCTCCTTTATAGAAGTGGCTTTAATGCTCATTGCTTGCCTAAATTCACAAGTATTTTATAAAATCATGCTTTCAATTGGCAACATTACAATATCTGATGCTCCCGCTTCTTTAAGCTCTTCCATCACGGTCCAAAACTTCTCTAAAGGAATGACGGTGTGAATGGCAACCATATCATTCTCGGCCAGCGGCATTACGGTTGGGCTTTTCATAGAAGGGATAATTTCTTTAATAGCGGCTACATCCGTTTGTTTGGCATTCATCATAATATACCTGCTTTTGGCCGCTTTCTGGTAGCCATCCATACGAAGCAGAAATTTTTCTATCAGCTTCTTTTTGCCTTCAGAAAGCTCTTTATTAGTGCGAATAAGCTGTGTTTCTGAGTTCAAAACAGTTTCCAGTTCCACTAAACCGTTCGCCTTCAGCGTTCCTCCGCTCGACACTAAATCAACGATGGCATCCGCCACTTCCAGCTGTGGTGCAATTTCAACCGCACCAGAAATTTCTATAATCCGGATATCGATTCCACGTTTTTCAAAAAAGGAGCGCGTCAGGTTCGGATAGCTGGTAGCTACTTTCTTCCCGTCAAAGTCTTCCGGCTTTTTGATTTCACCGTTCTTGGGAGCTGCCAGCGAAAGTCGGCATTTTCCATATCCCAAATCACGTATAGGAGTTACATCTGCTCCGGTTTCCTGTGTTTCGTTAGCACCTACAAAGCCCAAATCACAAACGCCGTCTTGCACATATTCGGGAATATCATCGTCGCGAAGCAACAGCAGTTCCACATCAAAATTTCGGGTTTTAACAATCAGATTTCGCTTATAGTTATCAAACTCAATGCCAATTCCCTCCAGCAGGTTAATGGTTTTATCGGTAAGTCGGCCACTTTTTTGAATGGCAATACGCAAAGAGGTAGAAGAGTCTTTTGTTCTGTTCATGAGAATAATAAAGTAATAGATTTAAAAAATTGTGGTGAAAAATGTGTAAAAAAAGGAGTAGAAAGAATCGAAAAATATTAATGCACGTGGGTGCAATGATGTCCCGGATGAGCATGATGGACACCGTATAAAATAACTGAGCTATGTAGGATAGAATTTTTCACAGCTCTAAGATACGTAAAGCTTTTAGATGAGAGCAACTGTATTTATAAAGTTTTCATTTAATTTAGCTCGAAATAATTTATCTCTTTTTTTAAAACCCATATCTGTTCGGCTCATCCCTAAAAACTGTTATTTAGTGAAGCTTACCTTATCTTAGGGGCTGAACTTTCCTACAAATTTAAAACAGCATTTTAATGAAAATAAACGTTAAGTGGCTCGGTAAAGACTACCACATGGAAGCAGAAAATGACACCAATGGTAAAATCCGAATGGATGGAAATAATAATATTGGCGGGCTGGAAGGCGGATTAAGCCCCATGCAGCTGCTGCTTGCAGGTATTGGAGGATGCAGCGCCATTGACGTTATTTCAATCCTCGAAAAACAAAAGCAAAACCTTACCGACTTAAAAGTAGAAGTGGATGCCGATCGCCAAATGCTGGATGCCGGTTACTCAGAATTTAAAACTATTCACCTGCATTTTATTTTTTCAGGAGAGCTGGATCCTAAAAAAGTAGAGCGCGCCCTCAACCTTTCCATCAGTAAATACTGTTCAGTTTCAAAAGCTTTAGAAAAAGGCTCTGAAATTAGCTACGATTATAAGATAGTTTAACCCAAAACGGCTTATAATTGCTAAAATCGGGCATTTTAGCTATATTTTGGAATAATTAAATATCAATAAATCAATTACTTATCTATGGCTAAATGCGAGTTATACCAAGACGTTAAAGGAGAATGGAGATGGAGGCGTGTTTCTAAAAACGGAGATATTGAAGCTTTTTCCAGTCAGGGTTTCGAAAAAGAAGAAGATGCACGCAAAGACGGAAAAGAGTGTAAGGAGTGCACCAGTTACTTGCGTAAGTTTTAGCTGAGGTATGTTTAAATCTTTGTGAATCTAAAAAGCCCTTTCACTATGAAGGGCTTTTTTTGTTTTAGCATTAAGAATTTGTACTGAACTTTGGCTTCTAAAGAGCGTCAAAAGCCAATATTACGCGTAGAATCATGCCGGCAGATTTTTTATAAAAATCTAAAGGAATGGTTTCAAATTCATCTGTGTGGCGATGATAATGCTCATGGTCAACCACTCCAAAATATACAAATGGAATCCCTTTTTGATGAAACGGGCCGTGATCTGAAGCGTAAGTCCAATCATCTAAATCACTGTTGGGATCATCGTGGCCAAAAAGCATATTTAAGCCACCGGTATCCACACTTTCTAACACCGGCTTCAGGCTTGGATAGTGATAAGTTCCCACAGCGTAAATTTCATCATCCGTATTCTGGGCAATCATGTCCAAATTAATATTCATAACTACCTTTTCTAAAAACAGGGAATCCTGAACCAGAGCACGTGCGCCTTGTAAGCCCATTTCCTCCGCATCAAAGGCTGCAAAAACGAGCGTATGATTTGGTTTTTCCTGAGAAAAATAATCTATGTAAGCCAGCAGAGCTGCCGTGCCGGATGCATCGTCATCTGCGCCGTTAAAAATGAGTGAATCGCGCATGCCAAGGTGATCGTAGTGGGCCGTAATTGCAATCACTGAATCTATATTCCCCTCGATTTGCCCAATCACATTTACTCCCGTCATCTCATTCCCTTGGCGGGTTTTGAACTGAAACTCGTGTGTGTACGAATCTTGAAAAGGAAGCGCACCTGCTTCTTGAAACCTTTGCACCAGATATTCTCTTGCAATTTCATTCCCCTTGGTTCCGGTTCTTCTGCCTTCTGTTTCATCAGACGAAATAAACCGAAGATCTTCAATCAGCTGTTCTGTATCTATTTGGGGTTCCGGAACGGTTTGAGCTTGTTGAGAAGTACAACTCACCCCTACAATCATTAGCAGTGCGAATAAAATGGAGCGTTTTTTCATAATCAGTCTGTTACAGTTTATTTGTATGAATTTATTGAAATGAAAGTGAGGAGATTGCGTCATTATTACAAGTTAACAGATATAAAAAAACTCCTGCTGTAAAAAGCAGGAGTTTTAGGGTAATGTAATGGTATATCAGGTTCTTACTTAAAAATAAGAACGGCTGATTTACACAATTTTAGCAATCAGGTCGGCTGTACGTGCAGAATAACCTGCTTCATTATCGTACCAGCCAATAATTTTCACCAGCTTGCCATCTACTTTTGTGCTCAGGCTGTCAAAAATATTAGAATGTGGGTTTCCAATAATATCGCTTGATACTAATTCCACATCAGAATATTCCAGCACTCCTTTTAGTGGCCCTTCTGCAGCGGCCTTAAAAGCGGCATTTACTTCTTCGGCTGTAGTTTCTTTTTCTACCACAGCTACAAAATCAGTTAATGAACCGGTTACGGTTGGTACGCGAACGGCGCCTCCGTCTAACTTACCATCTAAATGCGGAAGTACTAAGCCTACAGCTTTTGCAGCTCCGGTTGTAGTTGGCACAATATTTACGGCCGCAGCGCGGGCACGTCGTAAATCTTTATGCGGACCGTCAACCAGCTGCTGATCGCCGGTGTAAGCGTGAATGGTGGTCATAAATCCTTTCACGAGCCCAAATGATTCATCAATAACTTTAGCCATTGGCGCCAGGCAGTTGGTGGTACAGCTGGCGTTAGAGTAAATCTCTATATCATCAGAAATTTTGTCATCATTCACCCCTAATACAATGGTTTGAATATCACCCTGAGCCGGAGCAGAAATAATTACTTTTTTAGCACCTGCGGCTAAATGTTTTCCGGCACTTTCGGCATCACGGAAAAAGCCGGTAGATTCTACAACAACTTCTGCGCCTAAATCGCCCCAGTTCAGGTTTGCAGGATCGCGCTGGGCAGTTACGTTAATACTCATACCATCAATTGAAATGGCATCACCCTCCACCGAAACATCGCCGGGATACATGCCCTGGGCTGAGTCGTACTTGAACAAATGCGCAAGCGTTTTGGTGTCGGTTAAGTCATTAACGCCAACAATTTCAATTGTGTCTTTATGATTAGTTAGTATAGAACGAGTTACCATTCTGCCTATGCGGCCGAACCCGTTAATACCCACTTTAATTTTTCCCATTTTGAATCCTGTTTAATTAAATTTTTATGCTTCTAACTTCATCAAGTAAGAATGATAAACAGACTTGAAAAGTTCATTATTCAATAGTCCAAAATTACCATTATAACGCCCTATTATCAATGTTATCAGCTAAAAAACAGGTATTGATATAAGCTTTGAAATGGGAGCGCTTTTCTGCGTATCTTTAGCGGTATAAACTATCGAATTTTATTAAATAAATGGAACCATTATGCCCGATCAAACTTTAGAAAAGTTCAGAAATGAGACGTATTTAGATTTTTCTGATCCTACCCATAGCAAAGCCCAAGAGGAGGCCTTAGAAAAAGTGCGCTCCAATTTTGGAAACGAACATGATTTATATATTAATGGAGAGTTTGTAAAAGGTGATGCCGGTACTTTTAAGAGCATCAACCCATCTAATCTTTCCGAAACTATTGGAACTTTCCAAATGGCCAGCAAAGAGCAAGCTTTTGATGCTTTAGAGAAAGCTTGGGATGCTTTTGAAAGCTGGCAATATGTTTCTGCTAAAAAAAGAGCAGATTATTTATTTAAGGCAGCCGATGTTGTGCGCCGCCGCCGTTTAGAAATCAACGCCTGGATGATTAGCGAGGCCGGTAAAAGCTATCTTGAAGCTGATGCCGACACCTGCGAAGCTATCGACTTCATTGACTATTACGCCCACGAAGCCTTACGCATTGATGATGGGATGGACGTTTTAGAAGAAACCTGGGGCGATTATAACCGCACAATTTATATGCCCATTGGTGCAGGTGTTTCCATTTCACCATGGAACTTCCCTTTTGCCATTTTTGTGGGTATGGCCATTGCTCCTATTGCTGTTGGAAACACGGTGGTAGCCAAGCCCGCACCCGACACTCCCAAAATGGGCCACCTTTTTGCTGAAATTTTAGATGAAGTTGGCTTACCTGCCGGCGTATTTAATTACGTAAGCGGCGGTGATATTGAGGTGGGTGAAAACCTTGCAAAACATCCCAAAACACGCTTTATCTCTTTTACGGGCTCTAAAGCTGTGGGACTGCACCTGAGCAAAATTGCTGCTGATGTAGTAGAAGGACAGAAATTCATGAAACGATTAGTGTGTGAGCTGGGCGGTAAAAACGCTACCGTTGTAGATTCTGACGCTGACCTTGAAACAGCATCTACTGAAATTGTGCGTGCTGCTTTTGGTTTTCAGGGACAAAAATGCTCGGCCGGTTCGCGAGTGGTAGCCCATCAGGATATTTATGATGAACTGTTAGAAAAAGTGGTGGAAAAAACGAAGGCATTATCTGTAGGTGATGCTAAAGACAACCACATTGCAGGCCCTGTTGTCAATCAAAAAGCCGTAGATAAAATTATGAGCTATATTGAAATTGGCAAAGAAGAAGGCCGTTTAATGACCGGTGGAAAGCGTGCTGACACAGAAAACGAAGGCCATTATATTGAGCCGACCGTTTTTGCCGATATAAGCGAAGATGCCCGCATTGCCCAAGAAGAAATTTTTGGCCCTGTAACGGCGTTCATCAAAGCTAAAGACACTACCGATGCGCTGCGCATTGCAAACGGTGTTGATTACGGCCTAACCGGTGCTTATTTCTCTAACGATCCTAAAAAATTAGATCGTGCATTGCGCGAATTCCGTGTTGGAAACTTATATATCAACCGTAAATGTACCGGAGCACTTGTGGGAGCACAGCCTTTTGGTGGCTTCAAACTAAGTGGAACGGATGCAAAAGCAGGTGGACGTGATTACCTCAAGTATTTCCTTGAGCCTAAATCAACCACACTGCGTCCGGTGGAGAATGTAGATTATAACCTCAATGATTTTGAGTTTTCCAATAAGTAATCGCTGATCTTTCACAGACACAACAAAGCCCCAACTTTTCAGGTTGGGGCTTTTATTTTATCTGATTATCTTAAATGTAAATGCTTATCCGGATGTTCAATTAATCGTCCAGGTCCACATCATCAGGTGCTTCGTCATCAGCTACTAAGTCGTCCACATCTATAGTTTCATCTAATTCATCGTCATCATCGCCTTCATCTGCAATGGGGGTTCTTTCTTTTTGAGGCTTGCTTTCTGCTTTTGCGCCCGCCCTGCGTAAAATTTCTGCAATATCCTGCTGATCGTTATCCATTGCTATCATAATGGCGGTATCACCGTTTTTATCGCGCAGTTTTACTTTTGCGCCTTTTTCAATAAGGTATTTTACTACATCAGCATGTCCGTTTTTTGCGGCAATCATAAGTGCTGTATGTCCCCATCGCTGCTGGGCATCTACATCGGCACCGGCCTCTATCAGTTTTTGTACAGCTTCTAAACTGCCTGCTCTGGCCGCTCCAATAAGTGCCAGGTTACCAATGGTTACACCTTTTTTAAGAAATAATTCCAGCAGTTCCAGATTACCATTTTCAGCAGCTCTGTTCAATGCCGTTCCGCCCATTTTAGTAGCTATATTCAGGTCAGCACCGGCTTCTACCAGAAATGTAGCAGCTTCGGTGTGATTTTTTTCAGTAGCAACAATTAATGCTGATGCCCCGCTTTTATTAGTTTCATTAATATCGGCACCTGAATCTGCCAAATTTCTTAATGCTGTTAAATCTCCTGCTTTAGCTGCTTCTAAAATTTCTGAGTTCTCCATAATATTTTGCTGAAAAATTAACTTTACAATTGCCGTGATGATAAAAAACGGAAACTACATCTCAAACTAAATCTTTTTAAAATTATGAAAGCTTACCCTCAATATCGTAACCGCGAATAAAATCTGCGGCGCTTAACCTTTTGGTTCCCGGAAGCTGCACTTCCAATAACTCTACACTGCCGGCTGCACAGCCTACAAGCAGGTTTTCATTTTTGACCCTTAACTCACCGGGTGGTAAGTGTATTTCAGAATGGAATTTAGAGCGGTACATATTAAATTTTTCTCCTTTCCAGTTTGCCCAGGCTGTAGGAAATGGGCTGAGCCCGCGAATTTTATTATGCACTTCCCGGGCCGGTACATCAAAGCTGACGTGGCACTGCTCGCGGAATAATTTAGGAGCAGGCGTAGCTTTAGAATCATCCTGAGCAGTTAATACATATTCCTCACTGTCAATCCGGTTAATAGCATCCAGCAGCAGTTCACTCCCCATATCTCTCAGCCTGTTGTAAAGTTCTCCGGTAGTTTCGTTAGCTTCAATAGTTACTTTTTGCTGAGCAATGATATTGCCGGTATCTACTTTTTCATCCAAGAAAAACACCGTGCATCCGGTCTCCTTTTCTCCATTTATAATTGCCCAATGGATGGGAGCAGCACCGCGATAAGCAGGCAATAACGAAGCATGTAAATTGATGGAGCCCGTTTTGGGAATATCGAGCACGGCTTGCGGTAAAATCCGAAAGGCCACCACTACAAACAAATCAGCGTTTAAGCCCGAAAGCTGCTCTATAAATTCCGGAGCGTTTAAGTCTTCTACTTCTATAACCGGCAGTCCTAACTCTAAAGCTTTTGCTTTAACCGGCGTTGGGGAGGTTTTTGAACCCCGGCCACGCCTTTTGTCCACGTTACTGACCACCGCTTTTATGGTATGCTCCGATTGGTGAATTTGCTCTAAACTCGGGATGGCAAATTCAGGTGAGCCCATAAAAACAATATTCATTATTTCTCGGCTTTTTGTTTTGGAACCGTGGGGTATTTCACTTTTTTATCTCCTGCATCAATTTCTTGCAAGTTTTTTTTGTGAATTCTTTTTTTGAAGGTGCTCAGGTAGTCTAAGAATAAAATCCCTTCTAAATGGTCATATTCGTGCTGAATAACGCGGGAAGTCCACCCTTCTGCTTCAAGACGGTGTTTGTTAAAATCACGATCAAAAAATTCAATTACTACTGTTTCGGGGCGGAACACCTTATCCTTAACTTCCGGAATGCTGAGGCAGCCTTCTTCTAATGGCACTTTATTTCCCCGTTTTTCCAAAATCAATGGATTTATAAATACCATAGGGCCGTAAGGCACTTCCGTTTCTTCTATCATGGCATCGGTATCCATAACAAACAGTTTAATGGAGCGTCCGATTTGTGGCGCTGCCAGCCCAACCCCATCGGCGTTATACATGGTTTCGAGCATGTTGTCGATTAGGGTTTGCAGCTCCGGGCTGTTTTCTTCAATTTCCTCTGCTTGTTTTAGCAACACAGGATCGTTGTAGGTTACAATGGGTAGTATAGGCATATGTTATTTATTGGTATCTAAGTAATTTTGTAGAATAATAGCAGCTGCAATACGGTCAACCCTTCCCTTTTGTTGTCTCTTTTTTTTAGGGATACCGGCCTCAATCATTATGTCTTGCGCCTGCTTTGACGAATAACGCTCATCAATTTTAGCTATTTCAATAGTTGGAAAAGAATGGCGAAGCTTTTTGATAAATTCCTCCACCATTTGTATAGCTGAACCTTCTTCTCCGCTTAGAGTTAAAGGCCAGCCTATCACAAATAAAACAACAGGTTCAGTTTTTACAATTTCTTTTATCTCAGTTAGCGCTTGTTGAGGAGAAAAAGTTCCAATCGGAGAAGCTATAGTCTGTAACAGATCTGTTTGAGCTATTCCTACTCTTTTTTTCCCTACATCAATGCCAATAAGCCTTGCATAATTTTGCAAAAACGAGCTCGCTTAAATTAATTTAATTGTCTTTTTTTACGTCTTCCAGTGGCTGTCGTAAAAACTGCTTCATTAATTTGCTGGGTTTAAAGTGTGTTTTACGGTGTGCCGGAACGTAAATCACTTCATTTGTTTTTGGATTACGTGCCTTAGGCTTCGCTTTTGTTTCTTTGACTTCAAATACCCCGAAGTCTCGAATTTCTATACGACATTCCGTATCAGCAGACATCATAATTTCTCGTAATGCCACTATTACCGCATCTACCCATGGTTCAGCCTGTATCATAGGCTCTTCCATCGATTCTGCCACCCTGCGTACAACATCGCGTTTTGTATATGTCATCATAGTTCTATTGATTTATGTTAGTTATCACTTTTTTGAGATAACATTCTTATTTGTCCTTCCTGAATGATTACCCACAACTGTGTTTTAGTTAAGTTCTTTTCCTTAAAGTGAATAAATCTCCGTTATTGTAAAGATTAGTTTATTAAAAATCTACCTAAACTTAATTAAGTGCCTTATTCGTAGCGTAGCACGTTTTTCACACCTTCAATTCTT
Organism: uncultured Balneola sp.; assembly: GCA_964505215.1. Classification (GTDB taxonomy): domain Bacteria; phylum Bacteroidota; class Rhodothermia; order Balneolales; family Balneolaceae; genus Gracilimonas. The sequence goes on along the minus strand of CAZDGU010000004.1, from coordinate 149,792 downwards.
TCTAATCGTTTCATAATTCTGTGTAAATGAGAAATATTATCCACATATAAAGTGATAATTCCCTCAAACATACCGCTATCACTACTAACATTAATACTTTTCATGTTAGTTTCCAATGATTTGGATAACACATCTGTGATGTCATTAATCATTCCTACACGGTCGCCTCCTATCACCTTAATGGCACCTAAAAACTTCGTATCAATATTTTGTGCCCAGCTGACATCTACAATGCGCTCTGTTTCTGTTTTTAGCAGATGTTGCGCATTATTACACATGGTTCGGTGTATTTTTATATCTCCGGTTCGGCTGATAAAGCCTAATACATCATCGCCGGGAATAGGATTACAGCAGTTGGCGTAGGAGTATTTAATGTTACTTAACTCACCATTTATATAAAGCGCCTTTGCGCTGCCTTCCGAGCGAGCGGCAGATATATATTTATCCTGAATTTCTTTTTCTGAAATAGGAGCCGTTTCTTCAGCATCAGCATCTTCAATACGGCCGGTGCTCTTATAAGCTTTAACCTCTTTAAAGAGATCGTTTACCTGGAAAATTCCTGAGCCTATATCAAAAAACAGATCTTGTATAGATTCATATTTGAACCGCTTTGCAAACTGATTTAACTCTTGCTCTGATATTTCAATATTGCCTTTTTCTGCTCTTTTATCCCATTCTTCACGTCCTTTTTCGGCTACTTTACGCTGTTTTTGTTTTATAAACTGGCGAATTCTGGACTTCGCCTTATGGGTAACCACATCATCAATCCAATCAGGATTCAGATTAATTTTATTGGCTGTTATAATTTCAACCTGATCTCCATTTTGAAGCTTCTGGCGTAAAGGAACCATCTTTCCGTTTACTTTTGCAGCCATGGCGCGTTCTCCAATTTCGCTGTGAATTTCAAAAGCAAAGTCGATGGGAGTGGCGTTACGGGGAAGTGTTCTCAGTTCTCCGTTTGGTGTAAACACATAAATCTCATCCTGATAAAGGTTAAGCTGAAAGTCTTTTACAAAGTCTGTTGCCGCATCAGGACGGGGATTATCCAATATATCCCGAACCCATGCCACAAACTTATCTAAGGTTTCGGAGCCTTGCTGTGCACCTTCCTTATATTTCCAGTGGGCGGCTAAGCCTTGCTCTGCAATTTCATCCATGCGTCGGGTGCGAATTTGCACCTCTACCTTCCGCCCTTTATTGGTAATTACGGTGGTATGTAACGACTGATACCCATTGGCTTTTGGAACTGAAATAAAGTCTCTGAAACGCTCCGGTATGGGCGTGTACCAGTCTGTAATTATGGAATATACGCGCCAGCAATCTTCTTTGGTATGCTCGCCCTGCAGAATAATACGGATTGCAAAAAGGTCATAAATTTCTTCAAAAGGCTTTTGTTGCCGCTGCATTTTTCTGTAAATAGAAAAGATATGCTTGGGCCGGCCTTTAATTTCAAAATCAAAATTCATTTTGCTCAGCTCGTTTTTGATTGGCTCCATGAACTCTTCAACAAATGCTTCGCGGCTCTCCTTTTTCTCGCGTAGCTTGCGGGCTACAAATTTATAGGAAGTAGGGTCAATGGTTTTAAAACAAAGATCTTCTAATTCATTTTTAATTCTGAACAATCCAAAACGATGGGCTAATGGCGCATAAAGGTCCATAGTCTCGGAAGCTATTTTGACCTGCTTCTCACGCTTTAAGTGCTGTATGGTTCGCATATTATGCAGGCGATCGGCAAATTTTATCAGCACCACACGTATATCTTCGGCCATGGTTAGCAGCAGCTTCATAAAAGCTTCGGCCTGCTTACTGTCTCTGCTTTTAAACACACCGGTTATTTTGGTAACTCCATCAATAATTACCGATACCTCTTCTCCAAACCAGTATTTAATATCTTCGAGCGTAACGTTGGTGTCTTCAACCGTGTCGTGCAGCAGCGAAGCAATTACAGAGACATCATCAATATTAATCTCACTGGCTACTATTTTAGCTACTTCAACCGGGTGGTAATAATAAGGCTCTCCGGAAGCACGCTTCATGTTTTCGTGAGAGAGATAGCAAAGTTTGAAGGCCGCAGTAATAGCCTCTTCATCAACTGAACTGATGTGCTCATGACATATCTCCAGCAGCTGCTTCAGATCTTCCTGCTGAGCTTTCTTCAAAACATAACCTTGTAGGTCGTATTTTTCCTGAGCCTTCGTCGGTTCCATTTACTGCAAAATCTATTAAGTTTTAGTAGCTAACGCTATAATTTACGGTACTTAATTATAACTTGTATATACAAAAAAAGCGGATATGAATTTCATATCCGCTTAAAAAAATTCAGTTAATCTAGAAGCTTAATACTACTCCAAACATAATCCGGCCGTTTTGCTCGTTAGATAGCTTGGGCTTTGCAAGCTGCTTATTCGAATATCTATACTCTACAAAAGGTTTTATAAGTGGAATGATCGTCACTTTAGCACCGGCAAGCATGTTCCAGTATAAGTTGTTTTCGTTGCCATCCCGAGGCTCGTTACCGGGCAGCCCAGTATAATTATTTATCGCTTTTTCATAATCCTCTGTTCCTAAACCAACGCCTACATACGGCTCAATCAAACCAACTGAAACCCCACCAATAGCCGCAATTCCCACATCATAATGCGTAAAATCTTCGGAATATGAGTAGGTTTGATTATCGGGGTCTATTTTATTTTGCTCACTGAAGTAGCTGGCATGAAGCCTGATACCCAAATTTACCAGCGGTAATTTTTCAAGAATTCCTTTTTGAATACGTACACCAAATCCATTTTGGGGTGCCTCATCTCTTAGCTCGTAAGAGGCCCCTATTTCGAGCTGTGCAAATCCGGAGGTTGCAAACAGGATACTTATAAATAGAGCAATAGGTAATATTTTCTTCATAGCTTAATTTTATTTTGTTTTGTTGAACGAAAGTTACAAAACGAAACGCTCGTTTCAATATTTGATTAACAATCTATTGAACATAATATAACCTGATTCAATTCAACCGGTGCCGTTTTGAAGAGCCGGATATTCTGATATACAAAAATCTGCATTCAGGAAAATGGATCTGCTGAATGCTGATATTTTTACAAAGCCTGCACCTATATGATTCTGTGTGTCAGGCAACTTTCTTACCAAAAATTCCAGTGTGGGTAGCGGTCGTTTCCTTTTGTAAAAGAACTGCGGATGATATCCTGATAATCTACACTGAACACATAAATGTGATAATAGCCATCATTAAACACCTCATAGGCCATCATAGAACCGTCGGGCGACCATGTTGGATGGCTTTCTTCGTTTAAACTTCCGGTCAGCCTGCTTTGGCTACTGCCATCACTGTTCATGATATATATTTTACTGCTATTGCCGGGCTCTGTTCTGGTAAATGCTATGCGATTCATGCTTGGCGACCATTCGGGTTCCACATCATCCGCTTTGGAGTCTGTTATTTGTGTTTCACCGGTTCCGTCCGGCAGTATAGTAAAGATATTCATAGCTGAATAGCGGTTACTTGCATATACAATTTTACTTCCATCGGGAGACCAATCCGGATCTCTCTCAGAAACTCCAGGGGTATTGGTGATGTTCTGAAGTCCGCTTCCATCAGCGTGTATTATATAAAGATCAGATGCGCCTGATTTTTCGGAACGCTCAAATACTATTTTATCTCCTTTTGGGCTCCACGAAGGTGACGCATTCACCCCATCTTTTGTGAGCTGCTGCACACCACCTCCCTCCGATTTCATCACATATAACATCCCTCCCGAAACATAGGCAATACTTAAGCCATCGGGTGAAATTGCAGGCTGAGATTCATCCACGGCAGAGGTGTTGGAAATATTATTTACATCAACAGCATATGCATCACGCTGATAAATCTCTTTATTCCCATCTGCATCACTCATATAAACAATACTTCCTCTTAAATCCCGCACACAGGTTACTTCAAATGTAGTAAAACCCCATCGGTCACTATTATCGAGGCTAACGGTTCTTGGATTTTGCCCTTCAACCTGGCAGTTACCCTCAATACCGCTTAGCGAAACTTCTACTTCAGTATCATATATGTTGGAATATTGAATAGTATCATTAATGTCTATTGAACGGTCAGCCTGTCCTGTAACCGACACGGTGTATCCGTCCGGATCTAAGTATTGGCCCGTGGTGCTTGTTGCAATTTCCAGTGTTCCCGGATACTGAATGGTAAAAATCGGCCCCACTGCTTTATACCCATCTACTTCTACGGAAACCGGCCCGGTTGAAGCCATTCCGGGTACAAATGCTTCTATTTGGGTTTTGGAAACACTGTTTAATTCTGCACGCGTGCCATTAAACGTAACTATATTTTCGAGAGCGGTTGGTGCAAAATTATCTCCGGTTATGGTTACAAGGCTTCCATTCGGCCCAACTTTTGGCGATATATCCGTAATTTCAGGTACGGCTACTGTTACATTTTTGCTTATCGTATTTGTTAAACCACCATTATCTGTTACCGTAAGTTGCACATTATACGTGCCTGAAGCCTCATAACTCTTAGTTGTGTTTTCACCGCTTCCGGAAGTACCATCACCAAACACCCATTCAAAACCTGCTATATAACCATCGCTGTCAGTTGAGCCTGAAGCATCAAAATTGCAGGTTAGATTTGTACATGTTGCCGTAAATGAAGCTACAGGCGGCTGGTTTGGATTCATGCAATACAGCTCAAAACTTGCCCGGGCTGTATTGTTTTCCGTTACATTAACGGTCATTGGATTAGGAATGGTCTCATCCAGATAACAATTTGATGCTATATCTGAAATTCCAACATCGTAACTGCCAACTTTTAGCTTATCGTAAGCTAACGTATCATTCACCTGAATGCTTTGGTTGCCCACTCCTTGAATGTTTATTTGATATCCATTCGGATCTAAACTATCTCCGACCGTTGATGTGATTACTTCCAGCGCTCCATAAACTTCAACCCTGAATTCCGGGCCTTCCATGGTATAACCATTTACCGTAAGCTGAATCGGTCCGGTAATGGCTCCTTCGGGTACATCAACCGTAATATCCGTTTCCGATGCCGTTTTAACAGGTGCATTTACCCGACCGCTTGCGCTTACAAAGCTTACCTTATTGTCAGATTTAGTGCTGCTGAAGCCGGTACCAATAATGGCTACTTCTGTTCCCACCTCTCCAAATGCAGGAAAAATTCCGGTTATCTCTGGTTGTGTGATTGTAATTATTTGTTCTTCAGTGCCAATGGCTCCTTCATTATCGGTTACTGTTAGCTGAACCGTATAATCTCCCGAAGCTTCATAACTATGGCTCACAGCCTGTCCTGTTGCTGAACTTCCATCACCAAAAATCCACGCATAGCTTTCAATGGAGCCGTCACTATCGGAAGACGCTGAGGCGTCGAAGTTGCACGTTAAGTTTTCGCAGAATGTTGTAAATGATGCCACAGGTGGCTCATTCGCCCCTTCACAGTTAATGTAATATTCAATAACTGTGGTTTCTCCTGCGGTTATTTGAGCCATCCTCGGATTCGGGAAGTCTGCCGTGGTAAAACAATTTGTCTCAATATCTGAAATACTAACCTGATAACTGCCCGGCTCCAAGCCTGATTTTGTAAGCGTATCATTGATAGCAACTCTTTCAGGCTTTGCATCATCAATAGTAATAAGATATCCGTCCGGATCGAGTGAAGAGCCACTTGTGAACACATGAACAGTGAGGGTTCCGGTTGTAATTACTTCAAAAACCGGCCCTTCGGCTACCTCATTTCCAACACGAACTTCAACAGGTCCACCGGTGGCACCTTCCGGAACTTCTGCCACAATTTGAGTGGGTGTTGCGCTTATGATTTGAGCTTCAACCCCGTTAAACAAAACGGTATTCTCAGCAATTGTACTTCCAAAGTTTGAGCCGGATATAGTCACCTCTGTTCCTACCGTTCCGCTTTCAGGCTGAATGGAGCTAATAGCCGGCAGCGCTGCTGACTGAACCGTAAAAACAGGTCCTGATACGGTATATCCAAAAATATCTACCTCCACATTTCCGCTTGTGGCGCCTTGCGGAACTCTTACCAACAGCTCGGATTCGGCGGCGTTTAATATAGTAGCCGGCGTACCGTTAAAAGTTACGGTATGATCGGAAGCGCGCGTACTGAAGCTGCTTCCCTCAATTACAACTTCATCTCCCGTGGCCCCTGTAGTTGGTGTAATTCCGGTAATTGCGTGTTTGAAAATGGTAACCTGAGGGCCAATAGCGGTATCCGCTTCAACAATCACGGAAACCAAACCCGACTGAGCATCTTGGGGAATTTCGGCTACAATTACGGTATCACTGATGCTAAGAGTTTTTGCCGCTATATCATTTATATATACTTCGGGATCGGATGCTGCTTTTCTAAATTCTTTTTTAGCAGTTTCAGGGGCAGCTAAAGCATTCATCTCATCAATACCTCCCTCCTTATTCAAGGCCGGCTCTTTATTTTGCAGATTATTCATGTTTTTCTGCATTGCCGGCTTGGCACGCTTTTCAGCCACAGCTATTCCGCTTTCAACTATTGCAGTTGTAAATCCGGTTCCGGTTATACGAATGGTATCCAGCACTCTGATTTTTGTTGGGGTAACTTTCTGAATGCTTAGAAATAGATTTTGGCTGTCATCTACGGTAAAGTCCGGCCCCGTAAACGTTTGCTCTGCCGTGATAATCTCAATAGGTCCCGAAGTGGCATTCATCGGCACGCGCGTGAGAATTGCAGAATCACTGACGGCTTCTAAAGGAGCTTCCGTTCCATTAAAAAGCACCTTCTTCGTGCTTTCAAATCCTTTACCGCCAATTACTACCCGAGCCCCAAAAGGTGCCCTCGCCGGAATAATAGACGTAATTCCCTTATGCTCAAATGCAGGATCGCCACTGTTAATATCACTGCATCCTGTTTTTACCAGCATGGACACAGCAACAATGATGAATAGATAAATAGTAAACTTTTTCATGGAAACGAATACCTTTTTGACACTCTTTGGTTACTTTGAAATGCTCTCTATACCTTATACGTAATGTAAAAGTAAAATAGGTTCAAAAATTTAAATGAATATAAATTATCAGCTTATTGGCAGCTTTTACTAAAGGTTTAGAAGATAAATTCCGGAAAAACAGACTGTAAACCTTTTGAGTGTTTGTATATAAAAGTTCTGTAATGCGGCATTTAATTAACACGCATCAATTTTTCCGGATTTTACTTTAATAAAACAATCATGCTAATTTACTTCTTAGCAAGTCATGCAAAACTCATTTACAAATCCGATCTGAATTTTTGATTAAATAACTTTGTAAAAGTAGTTTGTAATCTCTTATATTTGGGGCTCTCTGAAAGGAGATACCAACCACGCCGCTGTGGTGGAATTGGTAGACACGTTGGACTTAAAATCCAATGGATATTAAAATATCCGTATCGGTTCGAGTCCGATCAGCGGTACTGCAAAGCCTTGTAGCTCAACACCTTACAGAGTTGCAAGGCTTTTGCTTTTTTAGGCAGGTTGGATAAGGCAAGCGCTCTGGTTACAAGGTAGGTACAAGGAATTATTTTAACCGATCCAAAAATTGCACGGCCATCATTAGCTTTTGCACCAAAGTCTGCGCCGGCCCATTTCATTATACCATTGCCTAATTCTCTGCTTGCGTCAATTTCCGATCTATGCATTCCTACCATTTTTTCGTTCAATAACACCGTTCAACATCCAACAGCTTTGCTCTGGTACAGGATTGGTACACGTTTCAAAATCGCACCCCTGTATTTTTTTACTCTCCAATACCCTGATTTTGTGCGTGAAAATGCTATTCCTGATAAAAAGTGAAAAGCATAAAAAACCCCCACTAGCGTAGGCGTCCGCTTGTGCCAGGAAGATCCGAGGCACAAAAGTGCTGAATGTAAAAAGCAATTATTTATCCTTGGCACGAGAGCCCATCCTTGTTCCTTCCCAAATCCCGCTGTTGCGGGACCAAGTAAGGAGACGCGTTAGCGAGATTGCGGTTGGTTTTGGTGCAAAGGCACGATTGGCTACCTTCATCCTCGTTGCTAAGCTCCGGCTTAGCAATGCAGTCCGGGAAGCTCCAGCTTCCTGCGGGCGTGAGTTGGGAATTGAACTAAACGGACGCTTGTGCCGGCTTGGGCAATATTAGAAAACAACACCCTGCAATCCCGGTTCAAAACCCACCAGCCTGTGTAAAAAGTACCATGTTAAAAAAAGCAGGGTTAAATTTGTTAGGAGAAACAGGTTATTTTAGCAAATCCTCCAAGGATTCTAAATCCTTGGAGGATTTTTTCTTAATAAGTTTAAGAGTCTATTCTCAAGTCTTGAGTTTTTACACAGGTTGCACCATATTGAATCACGGATTAAACGGATTTTTGGATTCCGCGGATGAGAGCAGCTTATGCTGTAATCTTACAACATCCCGAATACAAATAAATCTGCGTCATCTGAGTAATCCCTATAATTTGCGATTCAAAGCAGAGAAATCATTAATCGAAAATCGCCTCACCCAATCATCACTCAAACCCACGCCTCTCACCGGCGCTAATTCCTCACAATTCACGCCTTCGAAAATCGGAACTTAGCAATGAGAATAAAACAAAGCATCCCGACTAATCCCCAAAACTTCCTCACCCTCATTCAAAACCTACTTAACCTACTTAACCTACTTAACCTACTAAATCATACTTCGTATATACTTGCCAAAAAAAGCAATCCTATCACATACCTTGATTTATTTTCGCCAAATTTCGCTTTGAAATTAATTTAAAAACCTTAGTTTAGATGTTCTGTTTATACTGGAGAAAGTTTTTTTATCCATGCACTGACTGCAAGTTATTCTGGATAAATAAGCCGTACCTGACCGCAAAAAAGTTGCTTTCGGGTAATCTCTTCACTTTAATCAACCCTTAATTTAAGGAGTACATAATGACTCAACATTTACAAAAAATACTTTTGGGTTTCTTTGTAAGCGCTTTTTTTATGCTCGCGTTTACCGTAGATACTCAAGCACAGCAACAGCTCAATACCGTGTGGGATAACACCACGGTTACGGGCAATTTACCAAGCTGGTTTACTGTCGGTTCTGTACGAGGCATGGCCCATGGAACCGTTGACGGAAACGAACGCGTTTATGCCGCCGACCGTGCTAACTCAACCATCCGAGTGATGGACGCAGCTACCGGCGCAGAAGTTACCCCAACTACCGCTTTTGATTTGAGCGGCATAAGTGGCGGAACCTATACTATGAATGATGTCGAAGTCTCTGATGACGGCGTTATTTTCTTAGGTAATCTTGCATCAGCCTCAAGCCCATTCAGGCTATATTGGTGGACTTCCGAAGGTGGTGCTTTCGCAGATTCTTTGACTGTTCCTGTTAGCGGGAGAGCGGGCGACAAATTCACCGTAGTTGGCGCTTTAGCTGATAATTCCATTGAAGTATGGATACCGGTGGCCAATTCTGATCCCGGCGTTGTTTATGTGGCTACCACGGCCGACCAAGGCAGCAACTGGAATATTGAAACCATTACGCTTTCCGGCAGTAATGCCGCTATTGGCGGAAGTGCTGACGCGGCTCCTTTGGCTTTAGGACGTAGCTCTGACTTTTATGTAGGCGGAAACAGCTCTGCTCCTGCCCGCTACAGCAGTGACGGTACTTTTGTAACCGGAAGCACTTTTGCATCAGCCTCTCGTAACGGTTTTGATATGTTCAGTGCCAATGGCAGCGATTATATGGCTATTTATAGCTATCGTGCGGACGGCGCAGGCGGTGGGGATAAAACCGGCCGAGTGCTTGTGTATGATGTTACCGACGGTACTAATCCCACTATTGTAGGCGAGTCTCCCTTAATGGGGCCTGCCGGCGATTATTACAGTTCCATACATGGTGAAGTTGAAATTTCAGGTAACCCCGATGGCACCTACAATGCCTTTGCTTTGGATGGAGTGAATGGCCTTGCGCTATATACTAATCAGGCACAACCCGTTATAGACACTCCTTCTAATCTTATTTTTTCAGAATACATTGAAGGCTCCGGTAACAACAAAGCGTTGGAAATTACCAACCTTTCTGACTCAACCGTATATCTGGAAAATTACCAACTGGCCCAAGCCAGCAATGGTAACGGATGGCAATATTATCATGAGTTTGCCGAAGGCGCTTCGATTGAAGCAGGTGGAACTTATGTGCTGATTACCGATCAGGTTGATGCTAATTTATTTGCAGCTTCCAATGCTGATGAAGTATTAGGCTACCCAAGTCCTATCCATTTTAACGGAAATGACGCACGTGCGCTTATTCATATAGATGCCACTTCGGGCGATACTACCTTTACCGATGTATTCGGTGATCCGGATAGCAGCTCAGATTGGGATGTAGCCGGCGTTTACAAAGCTTCCAGCGGATATACGCTACAAAGAAAAGCAACGGTTACCCAAGGTAATACCACGGTGTTAGGTTCTTTTGGAACTAATTATGATGACAGCGAATGGTTGGTGAAAAGCGAAGATGTATTTAATAACCTTGGTGTTGCAACCGAAGCAATGGGAGCACTGGCCGGAGATTATTTCATTCCTCAGCGTCCAACCGATGCGGATGGTTTTATTTCTCTTCACCAAGCCTTCCATTATGTAAATTCCGAAGGTCTTTCTGGTAGCGCCAATTTATTCATTACCGGTAATCTGAATGAGTCTTATGAAGAACTTATACTGGACCGTAGCGACTTAACCGAGACCACACCACTTACCATTAAACCGGATGCCAGTATTACTGATACGGTTGAGGTGAAGGTACAAGGTGGCCCCGGTGGCGACGGTATCTGGATAAAAGGTACAAACTTTGTAACCATCGATGGTTCAAACACGACCGGAGGCACTACCCGTAACCTGATGCTTAGCAGTTCTGACACTACTTTCTCTGCTATGATTTATGCCAATGAAAGCATGAATACAACCATTGCTAACACCATTATGGCTTATACCGGTGGAGATGCAGCTTCTGCTGTTGTTGCCGATGGTTCAGCTAAAAGCACCGAAAATCTAATCGTAAGTAACAACCTTATGGGTTCTGTAAGCGGCGATTTTCAAAATGGAGTAGGTACATGGGGAACCAGTACATACCCTGCTAAAAACAGCACGGTTGTCGATAATGAAATCTACGCTTCGTACCGAGGTATTACTACCTGGTGGAGTGAAGGAAATAACTTTGTTGGCAACAGCATTACTGTATCCAGTCCTGCTGAAGATAAGAGTCGCTATGCCGGTATCTATCTTGCCTTAAACAGTGGTGTAACCAATGTAATAGGTAATGAAATAAGCGGACTTTCTGTTAATAGAACTTCCAGTGCAGGTTATGCAGCCGGTGTTTTATTTAATGCCTCTTTGGGAACCGTAAATGTGGTAAATAACACTATTGCGGCTGAAGGTTTCGCTAATGCAGGTGCCGCTACCGATAACAAAGTATTCGGTATTGGCTTTGATAATGCCGCCGGTAACTCTACCAACTATATTTACCATAACACGGTACGTATTGGAACCAGCAGCGAAACAGGCGTGCATGCCGCATTTGGTGCGGTTAAGCATAATGCTACTGCTCAAATGTGGGATTTCCAGAATAACATCTTTACGGTAGAGCAGGATGATGCTAACGCTTACGTTATGTACTGGCCTGTTCCAAATACTGATAACCTGAATGCTAATTTTAATAACTACTACGCAAGTGGTTCAGCATCCAGCACCGCGTATTTTGATGCTGCTTCTACCCTATCTTTAGGGGACTGGCAAGCCGCATCCGGAGTAGATGCGCTCACCACTAATACAGAGGTAGAGTTTGTTTCCGCCACTGACTTACGTCTAACCGGCACCTCTTTAGGTAACGACCTGCTTGCAGGAATGCCTATTGCAGCCGTTACGGAAGATATTGACGGAACCACACGAAGCACAACAGCTCCATATAAAGGTGCTTTTGAAGGTACTGTAGCACTAACACCTCCTGAAGGAGTTAGCATTGCCGATTTTGCCCTCATTACACCGGCCGATGGCACTGCTATTGATCTCACCGGAGATTCAACCACGGTACTCGCCTTCACTTGGGGTGAAGCCGTATCTAATGCTAAAGTAACCTATACTTTCCATTTAGATTCGCTAAGCGGAGATTTCTCCAATCCCCTGTTTAGTGCACCGGCAGACAGCAACGGTTTCAAAACCACCGTAGAACCTACTTTTGCTGAAGTAGATTCTCTGTTAGCCGAGCTTGGCGTTGCCCAAGGCGCTTCAGCCGAACTGCAGTGGACAGTAACCGCAAGCGCAGGCGACAGCGTGAAGTTTGCAATCATCCCTAACAAAATTACGTTAGCACGCTTATTAGGCGTTTCTAAAGAACTTGAAAGTGATGATCCTCAGGAATTCTCGTTATCGCAGAATTACCCGAATCCATTTAACCCAACCTCAAATATCCAGTTTACACTTCCGCAATCTTCGGATGTTAAACTTCAGGTATTCAGCATTACCGGACAGCTGGTGGCCACACTGGTTAACGGTAAGATGAGTGCGGGCGAGCATGTAGTACAATTTGACGCCGGAAATCTTGCAAGTGGAGTTTACATCTACCGCATGATGGCAGGTAAATTTGTACAAACCAAGAAAATGACGCTGATTAAATAATCTCAGCCTCATAAACCCATTCAGGCCTTTACGGATTTTTCCGTAAGGGCCTTTTTTATTTCTATCTACTTTTATTCTTAGTACATTTAGTTTAATATTATTGAGATATTCGATCTCCAAAATTTGGATTCAAAAAGAATCTATAATTTCTAACTCCCAACTTTAATATCAGAAGATGGATAAAAAACAGAACAAGACGGTCATGATCGTAGAAGACGATTTAATTCTGAACCTTCTGTACGAAAGTTATTTAGAAAAACTGGGCTATGACGCCGAAGGAGAACTGGTTTACGGGAAAACGGCTATTGAAGTAGCCAGAAAAATAAATCCCGACCTTATTATTATGGACATTTCTCTGGAGGGTGAAATTGACGGCATTACAGCCATGCAAGAAATTCGAAAGTTCTCGTCCGTTCCCGTTATTTATATTACCGGAAATTCAGACCCGCATCACGTACAACGTGCCAAAGAAACCAACTACATAGATTACCTCACCAAACCCATAGAGTTTAACGATCTTAAAGAATCTATCGAACGCAACTTCGATAACATTAACAAGTAGCTATTTCTGCTTACTCTCTCCACATTACCTCTAATAAAATCATAGTAAAATATATTATGCAGACTACAATCCGGGCTCTCGTTCTCATCCTTTCCCTTTTTATCGTTTCTTGCTCCACATCTCAAAAAACAGCTCCGCCGGCACCGGAGCCCTTCAGTCCACAGCGCCCTATTCCGCATGCCATTGAAGAACCCTTAAATTTTGAGCGAGCTGTAAAAGAAGGATTCCGAACGGAGGATGGCAAGCCCGGCCCGGCCTATTTCACTAACACCTACACTTATTCCATTGATGCCGAACTGGTGCCTGCCGATACCATGTTGTTTGCACAAGCCGACTTTAGCTACACCAACAACTCTCCCGATACGCTTAATTTTATGGTGTTTGAGCTGAGCCAAAATTTGCATAAAGAAGGCGTTCCCCGTAAAGAGTTTTCTGAGATTACCGGCGGTATGAACATCACAAAATTAGCTTATGCCGGCCAGAATATGGACGAAATGCAGCAGAGCCGGCCAACGTACATCATTCGCGGAACCAACATGATTGTGTACCCCAGCGAACAGATTTTACCGGGACAAAAAGTGAATATGGAAATGGAGTGGAATTTCAAGATTCCGCAATCCGGTGCAGGCGGACGCATGGGCTACAGTCGTGATAATGTATTTTATCTGGGATACTGGATTCCCCATGTTGCCACTTATGATGACATAGACGGCTGGTTTGGGGATGATTTTACCGGAAATTCAGAGTTCTATTTTGGCTGGGGCACATATGATATCAACGTTACGGCTCCCGAGCAGTGGCTGGTAATGAGCACCGGCGCATTCCTAAACCCCGATGAAGTATTAGCGCCTTCCATACTTGAGCGCTACAATAAAGCCATACAGTCTGACACTCCCCTAACTGTTGCCGATAAAAATGATTTCGGCAGCACCACTGTAACCGGAGAGGACGGTACATTAGTATGGAAGTTTAAGGCCGAGAAGGTTCGTGATGTAGCTTTCAGTGCAACCTTAGAATCTCAGTGGGATGCTCTTCGCACACCGGTTGGGGATTTAAACGGGGACGGCTCGGAAGATTATACCATTATCAATTCATTCTGGAGAGAAACGGCTCCGCTTTGGGAAGATGAAGCCAAGTATTCGGCCCACGCCATTTCCTTTTTATCAGAATATACCGGCATCAGCTATCCCTGGCCGCATATGACATCTGTAGAAGGCGCCGACATTATTGGCGGCGGAATGGAATATCCGATGATGACGGTAATGGGCGGCTACAACAATCCAAATCCTAATATTCCGTTATCTCGAAAAAAACAAGCGCTGTACGATGTAACCGCGCACGAGCTTGCCCACATGTGGGTTCCGCTTATTGTGGGAAGTAACGAACGCCGCCACGCCTGGATGGATGAGGGAGCTACCACTTTTCACGAAGCCCAAGCCCGCTGGGATATATTCCCTGAAACGTTTAGCCGGGAAGATGAATTCAGCCGCTACCTGCCCATCGCCGGAACATTTTTAGAAGGGGAAATTATGCGCTGGTCCGATTATCATTATCCCGGTCCGGCTTACGGTGTGGCTTCTTATCCAAAACCGGCTTCCGTGCTAATTGCGCTTGAGGGCGTATTGGGTGAAGAAACTTTTAAAAATGCCTGGCAGGCCTTTATGAGCCGCTGGGCGTACAAGCATCCTACTCCCTATGATATGTTTAATACCTTTGAGGACGTTTCCGGACAGGATTTAGACTGGTTCTGGCGCAGCTGGTATTTTGAAACCTGGGCCTTAGATCAAGCCATTGCAGATGTAAGCCAGGCCGATGGCAAAGCTACCATTACCATAAAAGATCACGAAAAAGCCGTGATGCCCGTAGATTTAACCATCACTTTTGAAGACGGCTCCACCAAAAATATCCGCGTAGGCATTGAAGACTGGATGATGGGCAAAACTACTACTTCAATTACGGTTGACACCCCAAAAAACATCACACGGGTTGAAATTGACGCCGACAACCGCTTCCCTGACGTAAACCGGCAGAATAATATTTGGAAAAAATAGCTGATTCTTACCGAATCGGTATAGCACAAACGGCTAAAAACCTGCTTTCCGTAAGCCACTGCTACGGAAAACAGGTTTTCTTTTTTACGTTGTATACTTCCAAAAAGCAAATAGACAGCCTCTGCTCTGTTTCATTAAATAAAAGAAAAGCTGACTGCAATAACTCCCCTTGGTTTTTTACAGAGCTTTACTCGTTTGTAGCATCTTTTTTCAATTTCAAAGTAAAAGGTTCCTTACAATTGTTTTGAACATCAAAATCGTAGTACTTTCATTATGCATTCTGTTAAACTGCTGTATTTCTTTATTTTAGTTATAGGCTTCCTGGGCTCTTCATGCAATAAAAAAGCAGAAATCTCTACCGTTAATGTTGAAAAGCACATCGCATTCTTAAGCTCAGATGAGCTGAAAGGTCGCCATGCTTTTGGGACTGAAATTGAAGTGGCCGCCGACTACATTGCCAACTATTTTGATGCGTTCGGACTTCAACCCCTGCCCGGCGAAAGCGGTTACCGGCAGACGTTCACTATTTATTCTGTAACGCCTTCAGAAGCATCTATTGTTCTGAACAACAAACCCTTAGACGCTCAACTCTATTTTGCCATAACAAATACCGAAACGCTGAGCTGGAACCTGAAGGATATGGACGTGCAGCATATTTCTGCCAACGATGACTATCAAAAATCCTTCCGAAAGTTAACTTCCGATCAGGAATCCTCGCTGATAGTAGTGGACAGCAGTCACAAAAAATGGTTTCATCGCTACCGGTCTTTCTACTCTCGCCCTACCCGCACCTTTGAGCTTGGCGCCAAACCAAATGATGTTTTTGTACTGTATGATGGAAATATCCGGTCTGCAAATATTGAAATTAAGAATGCCATAAAAAGCAAGGAACTTTCTAACGTAGCCGGAATGATTGAAGGAAACAGATCGGATGAAATTGTACTTTTCTCTGCGCATTACGATCATATTGGCGTAGTTAGCCCGGTGGAGGGAGATTCCATTGCTAACGGCGCAAATGACAACGCATCGGGCACCTCCGGGGTGATAGAACTGGCCCGCCATTTTTCTGCAATGCCCAAGCCTGAACGCACCTTATACTTTGTTGGCTTTACCGCCGAAGAAACGGGCGGCTACGGCTCTAAATACTTTTCGGAAAGATTAGATCCCAATCACATTATTGCAATGTTCAATCTCGAAATGATTGGTAAACCCGCTGTTGAAGGACCAAATACGGCCTGGATTACAGGTTTTGAGCATTCCACATTTGGCGAAATTCTGCAAAACAGCACCGACGATTCAGGATTTGTTTTTTATCCGGATCCTTATCCCAAACAAAACCTATTCTACCGCTCAGACAACGCCACCTTAGCACGTTTGGGCGTTCCTGCACACAGCATCAGCACCACTCCTATTGATGTAGATCAGGATTACCACAGAGTGACAGATGAGCTTAAAACGCTGGATATCGATCACACCACAAACACCATTCGTGCTATAGCAAAGGCAGCAAAGGTTATCATTTCCGGCGATGCAACGCCAACGCGTATCGATCAAAACACTCTGAATTAACAGTACATTTTACCGGCAAATCAGAATCAGGTTAAAATCAGATTTTCGCTAATTGCTGGAAAATGTAGCCGCATTCTTGCCTAATGCACTCCATACCACTGCTGCGTTATGCAGTGGATGGAACCTTGCCCCCAAACTAAATCTGTGGCAGGAATACCGATAATTTTACGTCCCGGAAAATACTTTCTGAATAATTGCAGAGCCGGTTCATCGTATTTCTGCTCATATAAAGGAACAAATACAGCTCCGTTTGCAATATAAAAGTTTGCGTAGCTGGCCGGCACGTGCTCCGAGCCATCAACTGTGGTCTCTTCAATTTTGGTTTGAGGAAGAAACAGCGTTTCAATATTCAAGGGATTTCCGTTTGGCAGCTTCACCGACTTCAAAATCCCTAAGTTTTCCTGAAGAGCATGGTAATTCACGTCCTGTTTGTGTTCGCAAACCATTGCCAAAACCGTATCCTCATTAAGGAAACGAGCAATATCATCCACGTGGCCGTCGGTATCGTCTCCGGCTAATCCATTCTTAAGCCAAATAATATGGTGCGCACCCAAATACCGCTCCAGCTTTTGCTCAATTTCACTCTTAGATAAATCAGGGTTTCTATTCGGATTCAGCAGCACCGCTTCAGTGGTTAATAAAGAGCCTGCCCCATTTACATCAATGGCACCTCCTTCCAAAACCATGTCTGTTTTTATGCTCTTCACCCCAAATTTATCAGCTACATATTTTGGCAAGGCATTGTCATCTTCCCACGGCGGATATTTTTCTCCCCAAGCATTATACTCCCAATCCGTAATAAGATATTCTTCATCACTTTTCACAAAAATCGGACCGCAGTCACGCGCCCATACGTCATTAATTTTATGTTGATGAATGATGACCCGATCCAAATCTACCGCTCTTAGCGACAGCTTCCGCATCACCCGGTTTCGCACCTCCAGGTTTTCTACAAATAAATGAATGGGTTCATAAAAATGCAGTTCTTCGATGAGCCGGCAATAAACTTCCTCCACCTTTTCAAGGCGTTCACCGGGCCAGGTTTCTCGGTTTGATGGCCAATGCAGCTGAGTAGCTGAGTGCCGGGTCCATTCCGGCGGCATCAAAAAATCAGATGTTTTCAATTAATCGTCCAGTCTTTTAAGCAACGGATTATACAAGTCAATTCTGCGATCTCTTAAAAAAGGCCACGTTTGTCGTTGCGACTCAATATCAGCCAGATCAATTTCAGTAACCAAAACTTCCTGCTTACTTCCGGCCTGATTTAGCATCTGCCCAAAAGGACCGGCCACAAAAGAGCCTCCCCAAAACGTAGTGCCATCCTCTTTGCCCACTCTGTTTACGGCAGCCACAAAACAGCCGTTTGCCACGGCATGACTCCGCTGAATGATTTCCCACGCTTCTTTAAATTCCTTTTTCTCTTTTCTTCCTTCCGAAGAGAGCGTGCCTATGGCCGTTGGGTAAAATAAAATATCGGCACCTTTAAGAGCCGTAATGCGAGCCGCCTCCGGAAACCACTGATCCCAGCAAATAAGCGTGCCAATGGTGCCAAACTCAGTCTTAAAAACCTGAAATCCTGAATCCTCATCACCCGGGGTGAAGTAATACTTTTCATAAAAGCCGGGGTCATCGGGAATGTGCGTTTTTCTGTAATTCCCTAATATCTCACCGTCCGTATTTATCACAATCAACGAATTGTGATACACTCCTTTTGCTCTTTTTTCAAAAAAAGGAGCGATAAGCACAATCTCTAACTCCTTACAAAGTTTCTGAAGACTTTGGCTGAGCTCGCCGGTTAGCGGCTGCGCCCAATTAAAATATGTATCGTCATACTTAGAGCAGAAATACCGGGTGTTGAACAATTCTTGAAGACATACTATCTGTGCTCCTTTTTCAGCAGCTTCTCTTATCAACCCCATTTGGGTGTATAAATTATCTTCGGGACTGTCTGTGCAAGAAGCCTGAATAAGACCGAGGGTGCAATTTTTTGTAGCCATATTTAAAACAACCGGTTTTTATTAATGAATATAAAAAGCTAAAACAAAGATTTTTTGATCGACGAAGTTTAAAATAACGATTTATAAAACTATTGCTTAGTATTTATACACAATACAGTCTTTTATCTTCTTATTTAATATATTCTTATGATTAATTAGATGCCCATCAGTAAAATATTTTTCAGATAGCAACCAAGTTTTATATATTAGGTAAAATCACTTAGGTATTTTTTGAAAAAAATAAATTAAGCTGTTAATACTTAGGTTAATTACTGTAGATGGAAAAACAAGAAGTAACACGGCTGCTTTGCCGTTTAAAATCAGGAGAGAACGAGGTTTACGATAAGCTGTATCCGCTTATCTACGAAGAGCTCAGGCAGTTGGCTTATCGCCACATGAGAAATCAATATGGTGAGCATACTTTATCTAAAACTGAGCTGGTGCACGAGGTTTATCTAAAAATGATAGATCAAACCAAAATTGATTTTACTGACAAAGGCCATTTTATAGGCATTGCCTCGCGCTGTATGCGCCAAATTCTTATTGATTACGCACGCAAAAAGAATGCAGATAAACGCGGCGGCAATCAAGAAGCTCTCACTTATATTGATGAGTTGTTTAACGAAAGTACAACAAAAGCAAAAGAGCTGTTAGATATAGATGCCGCCCTTAATGAGCTTGAAGACTTAAATGAGCGGCTTGCGAAAGTAGTAGAAATGCGGTTTTTTGGAAATATGACGATTGAAGATACAGCTGAAGCGCTAAACGTTTCAAAAAGCACGGTTAAAAGAGATTGGCTAAAAGCACGAGGCTGGTTGTACAAGGAGTTAAAAGGACGTTATCAAATTAATTAGTATAGCTGAACTCAATTACCTTTTGGCTTCGTATATAATGCCGGGAAGGAGTCTTTAAAAAAGCTATTCCACAAAATATTTTAAACTGTTAATATTTATACTTGTTGGCTTATATGGGAAAGGTAAACTGGCAGCATATCGAGTCTATTTTAGACCACATTCTTGAACTGCCTAAAAAAGAGTGGAGTACTTTTCTGGATGCCAATTATCACGACCAGCCCGATATAAGAAATGAGCTGGAATCTATGCTCGAGTCTATAACCGAGTCGGAAGGCTGGCTTGAAAATCCGGAAGAATACCGTACTGAATTATATCCCGAAATTAATAATGATTTAGACTCTAAACCATTAGGACACGAGCTTATAGGCCAAACCGTAGGTGCTTATACCATAAAAAAGGTAATTGGCGAAGGAGGAATGGGCACCGTTTATTTGGGCGAACGGGAGGTTGGAAAGTATAAACATCAGGTAGCTATCAAAATTATTCCAAATACCAGAGCTACCGAACGGAATTTAAAGCGATTTGAGCAAGAGCAGCAGATTTTAGCCAAGCTGAACCACCCGGGAATTGCCCAATTATATGATATTGGGATTTCTGAGCAAGGCTTTCCTTACATCATCATGGAGTATGTGAATGGTATTCCCATTACCGAATATTGTAAAAGGAATAAGTATTCCCTGCGAGATAAAATAACTTTATTCATTGAAGTGCTTAAAGCCGTGCGTTACGCACATGAAAACTTAACTATTCACCGGGATTTAAAACCCGATAATATCTTGGTTGATAAGGCCGGGAATATTAAAATCTTAGATTTTGGTATTTCCAAGCTTATGGATAAAGATTCAGCGGGCACCCTAACCGAAACCGGCTTCAGGTATTTTACCTTCAAGTATGCCGCACCCGAACAGGTTCAGCAGAAAAACACTACCACAGCTACCGACACCTACTCTTTAGGCGTTATTTTATATAGGCTGATAACCGATTGCTACCCGTATGATTTAGCAAATAAAACCCGATATGAAATGGAGCGGGTTATTTTAGAAGAGCCTCCTAAAAAACCAACTGCCGTATTAAAACCCGGCCAGGAAAAGTCGGAAATACGGGGAGATCTTGAAGCTATATTGTTAAAATCTCTCCGCAAAGAACCCGAGTTCAGATATAGGGTGGCTAATGAGTTTATCAGCGATTTGCAGAACTTCTTCGATGATTTGCCGGTTTCTGCACAAGAGGACTCCATTTATTATCGGCTCCAGAAGTTTTCTATTCGCCACTCAAAGTCGATGGCAGTTACCACAGGCCTTATTATGTTGCTCATCGGTCTTATTGGTTTTTATACGGTACGCATTACCGAAGAACGAAACCAGGCACAAATTGAAGCTCAAAAAAATCAGCAAATTGCCGATTTTTTAACGCAATTGTTTGAAGCATCAGACCCAATGAATAATCTTGGCAACTCTTTTACGACCATAGAGCTGCTTAAAAACGGAGTGAATGAGGCCAATAAGTTAACAAATCAACCGCTGGTACAGGCCCAGCTTTTTAATATTACCGGACAGGTATATCGTAACATCGGGATGTATGAAGAGTCTGAGGAATTGATACAAAAAGCCATCCGGTTATACTCCGATCGATTAGGAGAAAACGACACGCTCACTTTATCAAGCTTCCATAATTTGGGATTGGTAAGAAATGATATGGGTGAATATCACTCTGCCGGTAAAATCTTCAAAGACATCTATGAAAAACGAAAAGCATTGCTGGGAGCACATCACCCCAAAACGGCTTCTTCGCTTGCAAATTTAGCTTACAGTGAACGGCGGGCAGGAAAATACAAAACAGCTGACTCGCTGGCTCGCATGAGCTTGAGCATTTTCTTAGAAGAGTTAGGCCCGGAACACCCGCAAACGCTGGATGTAATGAATAAGCTGGCTATTAACCTGCATAATAAAGGTGATTATGAAGAAGCTAAAGAGCTTTACATAAATGTTCTGGAAGCACGCAGGAATTTACTGGGCCCCATACATCCGGATATTGCTAAAAGTATTAATAACTTAGCCATGTTATATCTGAATACCGGAAAATTTAATGAGGCAGAAAAATTACTACTCGAAGCCAAGGCTATGCACATTAAAATGTATGGCAAAAATCATCCTAACGTGGCTTTAGTTACTAATAACCTGGGCTTAGTAGCTGCACATTTGAATCAATTTGATAAAGCAGATTCTTTATACAGAACGGCCCTTTCTATGCGAAAAGAGCTGCTGGGCATGTCTCATACCAATACAGCAGTTTCTATTTATACCATTGCTCATCTAAAACTTGATATACAGCAACCCGACTCGGCCATATATTATTTTAACAAAGCTTACGATATTTTCTCGAAAGAACTGTCTCCCCAACATTCATTTTCGTTGCATTCTAAGTTTGGCATTGGCCGAGCTTTAATGCAAAAAAATGACCCGGAAACGGCTAAATCATACTTTGAAGAAAGCTACAATTCGCTTTTGGAAATCCACCAACCGGGTTCTATTGAGTATGCTCTGGCAACCTATCATTATGGAGAGTTTTTGTCCGCTTTTGGAGATCAACACAAAGGTATGGCAATGCTGGAAACTGCTGTGGAAGCCCTTACTTTAATAGAAGGTGAAGATGGTCCACGTACAAAAATTGCACTCCAAACACTGCAAAGCCAGCGGTGAGGCAAACTCAAGCATTCAGTAAAAACTGAATAGTACGTAAAACCACATGTGTTTACAGAAAAAGATACTTTTAGCTAACATTGTATTATTTAACAGAAAATCAGCTTTAAATATTCATCAATTCTTCATTTCAAACATGGATTTTAAGGTTCAAAATTAAAAGAACATAAGTTATAAAAGCGCTACCATATTTTTACATAAATGGTTTCGTATTACTCTTAAAATCCATAAATAGGTTATAATTCAGTTGGTAAATTCTTACCTTTTAATTTCTAAAAATTCAATTTAAAAGAACAGATGAGCGCAGATTACAAGTCCCACCCAAAAAGTAACGTAGGTCTAAATTATCTTGGTTTAGAAAATAAAGAGAATGTGTTCTGGAATTTATCTCCTGCTGAATTGTACGAGCAGGCTATCCAGCGCAACGAAGCCATTCTCACCAAAGATTATGCATTGCGAGTGCTTACCGGAAAATACACCGGCCGCTCTCCTAATGATAAGTTTATTGTTGATCAACCTTCCATTCATGATGACATTGATTGGGGTGAAGTGAATCAACCCATTTCGCAGGAAGTGTTTGACAAACTTTATGATAAAGCAGTTAATTACCTGCAAGACAAAGATCTTTTTGTTAAAGACCTGTTTTGTGGAGCTGATGAAGAAAATCGCTTAAAAGTACGTATTGTAAGCGAAGCCGCTTACCATGCTTTATTTTCTCACAACATGTTCAGGCGGCCAACTAAAGAAGAGCTGAAAGTTCATGATCCTGAATTTACTGTTTTAGCTGCACCGCATTTACAAGCTGATCCTGAAAAAGACGGCACCAATTCCGGCACATTCATTCTGTGTAACTTTGAGAAGAAAATCATTCTTATTGGAGGTTCTTTATATTCCGGAGAAGTGAAAAAAGGCATTTTTGCCATCATGAATTATTTGCTGCCTAAAAAAGGCGTAATGGCTATGCACTGCTCTGCCAACCATGACGAAAATGGAAAAACAGCTGTATTCTTTGGGCTTTCCGGAACCGGAAAAACGACTCTTTCTGCCGATCCCGATAAAACGCTGATTGGCGATGACGAGCACGGCTGGAGTGATGAAGGAGTATTTAACTTTGAAGGCGGATGCTATGCTAAAACCATTAACCTGTCGCCTGAGAACGAACCGCTGATTTATGCAACTACTAAAATGCCGGGCACTATCTTAGAAAACGTGGTGCTGGATGAAGACAGAGAACCGGATTTTGATGATGTGAGTCTCACACAAAATACTCGCTGCTCATATCCATTAGAGTTTATTCCCAATGCCAGCGAAACCGGAAAAGGCGGCCATCCCGAAAACATCATCTTTTTAACAGCTGATGCTTTTGGCGTGTTGCCTCCCATCTCTAAGCTGACACCCGAGCAGGCTATGTACCACTTTATAAGTGGTTATACAGCTAAAGTAGCAGGAACCGAACGCGGTATTGACGAGCCCCAGGCTACTTTCTCTGCGTGCTTTGGCTCTCCATTTATGCCTCTGCACCCTACCGTTTACGCCGAACTGCTGGCCGAAAAAATTCGCAAGCACAATTCTAAAGTTTGGTTGGTAAATACCGGCTGGACCGGAGGCGTGTACGGAACCGGACACCGCATGAAGCTTGCTCACACCCGACGAATGCTGAGTGAAGCCATTGCCGGAAATCTTGAAAACGTTGAGTTTGTTAAAGATCCGATTTTTGGTGTGCACGTACCAACAGAAGTGGATGGCGTACCAAGCGATGTGTTAATCCCTCGAAAAACCTGGGATGACAAAGACGCTTTTGATGCGAAAGCCAAAGAATTAGCAAGCATGTTTGTTAAAAACTTTGAGCAGTTTGCCGATCAGGCAAGTGAAGATATTTTAGCAGCTGCACCAAACGTGTAAGCAACTTCTTCACCATAATTTTATAAGAAAAAAGCCCGAATCGAAAGATTTGGGCTTTTTTTATAGATCATTAAAGTATAGCGAAGCCTATTCTTCCGCTAAAGCATTCAGCTTCTCTAAATTATCTTGCACGCGCAGAGCGTCTATTGCCTCATCTATTCCGCCTTTCATAATTCCGTCTAAATCATACAGGGTAAGGTTTATGCGGTGATCCGTAAAGCGCCCTTGTGGAAAGTTGTAGGTTCGAATTTTGGCAGAACGGTCGCCGGTTGAAACCTGACTTTTACGCTCAGCCGCTCGTTCTTTTTGCTTTTGCTCTAATTCAATATCATACATTTTTGCCCGGAGCATAGTCATGGCTTTATCTTTGTTTTGATGCTGCGAACGCTCTTCCTGGCATTCTACCACAATTCCCGTTGGCTCATGCGTCAGGCGAATGGCCGAATCCGTTTTGTTTACGTGCTGTCCGCCGGCTCCACTCGCTCGGAAGGTATCTACCCGCACATCTCCCATGTTAATATCAATATCCACTTCTTCTACTTCCGGCAGTACGGCAACGGTAGCTGCCGAGGTATGAACGCGTCCCTGACTTTCAGTTTCAGGAACCCGCTGCACGCGATGAACACCGCTTTCGTACTTCATTTTCCCAAAAACTTCCTCTCCCTCCAGCTGAAATACAATTTCTTTATATCCGCCTTTTTCGGAGTGATTGATGCTCATGATGCTCATTTTCCAGCCTTGTTTGTCGGCATAACGGCGATACATTTCGAATAAATCTCCCGCAAAAATAGCGGCTTCATCGCCCCCGGTTCCGGCTCGCACTTCAACAATAGCGTTCTTAGAATCTTCCGGATCTTTGGGAATCAGCTTCATTTTAATTTCTTCTTCCAACTCGCTAAGCTGCTCTTTGATCTCATCATTTTCGTCACGCGCCATTTCCGTGATTTCTGCATCCTCGTTCATCTCAATGAGCTCATCATTCCCCTCCTGCCTGTTTTTGAGATCTCGCCAGGTGTCATAATCCTGCACCAATTCTTCTAAATCGCTGCGCTCTTTGGTGAGTTCAGTGTATTTATCCGGATTGTCAAACACGGCCGGATCACTCATGGCCGCATTTACTTCTTCGAATCGTGCTTTTATTTGCTTTAGCTTTTCTTCTATATCCATTCTTGGGGTGATTTTCTTCAGCCCTGAAATTAAGCAATTACAATTAGTATTGATATTTATTTGCGCGATTTTTCTGCTACGCGGCTTAACCAGCTCTCCACCATCAACTCACCATAAATAAACTGCTATTGGAACTCATCTTTCCCGAAAAGCATATTCTTGAAGCGTGTTCGTACTTCTTTTGTCGGCTTCCGATAGGTATCAAAAGCTACGTGGATATTTGGCCTGGTTGTGTCAATTTCTATACCCCAAAGCGGCGCAACAGAAGTCGGCAACATGGAATACCGCCCATCCCCAATTACGTTTTTATGATCGGGATGCTGTATCAGAATTCCTCCGGAAAGCTTACTGAATCGCTGAATATCTTCATACATAACCATACCTCGGTATGAAGCATATTTCTGTTTCCATGGAAGTAAAGCCGCTGAGTTTCCGTCATAAATAATGGATTCTCCAAAAGGAGATAATCGTACGCCGTAGGTGTGAAGGCTTTCTGAATAAACATATCGGATACTCCATAACAGCTCGTTTGCCATGGTTGGCTTTACCGACAATTGTTTAATGCGGTGATTGTTATCCTCGGCTATTTGGTAAGCTGTTTCGTGCGCTCGCTGTTGCTGTATGAATCCGAATGAGAGATATAAAACCATCCACCCGATGCCCAGCCACGCTATTTTCGGTTTCTTTTTATAGAGTGCAAAGCCTGTTGCCAGCATCAGCACAAGTGAAAAAAGCGGATCAAAAACGGAGATTATATTCCAGGCAAAACGTTCATCTAAAAAGGGCCAGAGCAGCTGTACACCGTAGCTGGTTGCTGTATCGGCAAGACCTGCAGTTCCATAAGCTAACAGACTGTAAAGATAGGTTTGCTTGAAGCTTAGTTTCTTTTTGACGATCCACCAGATGAGCGCACTTGCAATAAGAGCGCCCACAGGAATAAAAATTAGAGAGTGACTAAACTGCCGATGAAATTCCAGATTCAACAATGGATCGGATGCCCGGCTGATGAAAATATCTAAATCAGGTAAAAGCGCACTGCAAAATCCAACAAAGGAAACCTGCCGTATGTTGTGCTGATTAGAAAAAGACTGCGTGGCGGCAGCGCCAATAAGTCCATGAGTAACAGGATCCATAACCGTTTTCAGAATTTATAAATTAACCTCACCAAGGTACTCAAATGATCAATAAAACATCTGCGGAACTCAGCGCATCCCTCTGCGAAAATCTGCGTGAAAAAGATGGTACCATCACGAATAATACAACTAAAACGAATTCCGCGAAACACTGTGCCTAACACTGCGAAACACTGCGGTTAAAAATAAACCACAGAGTGGCGCAGAGGAATGCACAGAGTCACACTGTGTTTAAAACAAATGCAGTTCACCGCAAATGATAACAGCTATTGAATGTGCAAGTTTTCACAAATTCCTTACCTTCAAAAGAAAAACAAGATATGTCCCGAACTTCTATTCCTGCAAATTTAAAACTCGGTTTTTTAGGAGCCGGGCAGCTCGCCCGCATGAGTGCGCTGGAAGCCTTCCAATACGGTATTCAAGTCGCTGTTTTTTCAGATCGGCCCGAAAATGAGCCCGTTCAATTCATGACGCCATACACCACCTCCGGCTCGTTCCATTCGGTAGATGATATGGTTGAATTTGCGAAAGGCTGTGATGTTATCACTTTAGAAAATGAATTCATCAGCTCGGCGGTGCTCAAAGAAGTTCAGGAAAAAAGCGGGACTCCCATTTATCCCTCTCCCGACAGCTTTGCATTAATAGAAAACAAGCTGATTGAAAAACAAACCTTTGAAAAAGCCGGAATCCCGGTCACCCCGTATAAGCTGATACGAGATGAATCTGATTTAGTCGATTTTGGAAAAACCCACGGCTGGCCCTATCTCCTAAAATCATCCAAAGGCGGATATGACGGATATGGTAACGAAACGGTGAAAAATCCGGATGCCGCCCAAAAGGCTTTTGAACAACTCGGTGGAAATAAGGGACGTGATATTATTGCCGAAGCTTTCGTTGATT
Source organism: uncultured Balneola sp. (assembly GCA_964505215.1). Taxonomy (GTDB): domain Bacteria; phylum Bacteroidota; class Rhodothermia; order Balneolales; family Balneolaceae; genus Gracilimonas. The sequence continues at coordinate 122,275 of CAZDGU010000004.1, read as the reverse complement.
TTACCCATGAGCTGGCCGTACAAGTGGCTCGAAATGAAACCGAAACCGTGGTTTATCCCTGTTGCGAAACCGTACAGAAAAATCATATATGCGTGGCCGTACTTTCTCCCGCTCCCGTTAAAGAAAAACTGCAGAAAAAAGCGCAAGAGCTGGCCATGAAAGCTACAGAAGCCATTGACGGTAAAGGGATTTTCGCTTTTGAATTTTTCCTCACTAAAGACGGAAGTCTTATTTTAAACGAATCGGCACCGAGGCCGCATAACTCCGGCCATTATACTATAGAAGGAGCCGTAACATCGCAATTTGAAAATCACGTGCGTGCCGTGCTGGGACTTCCACTCGGTTCAACCCAACTAAACAAACCGGCCGTAGCCATGATTAATTTATTGGGAACGCACCGGCGTCCGGCTGAAGCCGATCACATTAAAGAAGCCATGAAAGCTGAAAACGGACATCTGCATGTATATGGAAAAATAGAAAGTAAAGTAGGCCGTAAAATGGCACACTACACCCTGCTTGGAGAAAATCTTGAAGAAACCTACCAAAAAGCTAAAAACCTAACTCAAAAAATCGAAATCTAAACCCTGAGTTCTGAATCCTGACTTCTGAATTCTTCCCCTAATCTCAAAACAAACACCATGAGCAAACCAATTGTCGGAATAGTAATGGGCAGCGACAGCGACTGGCCCACCATGAAAGAAGCCACTGAAATTATGAAGCACTTCGATATTCCATTTGAGAAGCGCGTAGTTTCGGCTCACCGCACGCCCGATTTAATGGCCGATTACGGAAAAGAAGCTCAACAACGAGGCATTCAGGTAATTATAGCCGGAGCCGGTGGCGCTGCTCATCTGCCCGGAATGTTAGCCAGCCATACCACTTTGCCGGTGATTGGCGTACCCATCAAAACCTCTGCCCTTGGCGGAGTGGACAGCCTTTACTCTATCGTTCAAATGCCCAATGGAATTCCGGTGGCTACGGTTGCTATCGGGAAGGCCCAAAATGCAGCACTTTTAGCCGTGCGAATGCTGGCTATGAATGATTCAAAACTGACTGAAAAACTGGAAGCCTATCATAAACAAATGGCGAAAGAGTCTCTTCGAAAAACAGATAACCTGATTTAACAGCGAGCTTTACCGGCTACAAACAAGTTGGTACTAATAACAAAAATAGCTTATTTTCTCTATAGGAAATTTACGTTTAGTGAGTTTCCAAATAATTAATAATCACATATATACACTATGAATATTTATATCGGAAACCTGAGTTATGGAGTTTCCAGCGATCAACTTAAAGAAGTTTTTGAAGCTTACGGCGAAGTAAGTTCAGCTAAAGTAATAACCGACCGAAACACCGGCCGTTCTAAGGGTTTTGGTTTTGTTGAAATGGATGATAAAGCAGCCGCTGAAGCAGCTATAGAACAACTTGACGGTGCTGAAATTGACGGACGTCAGGTAAAGGTAAATGAGGCAAAACCTCGTAATTAATTACGTTCTTGTACTCTTTATCAAGCCTTTTTCTTTACCGGAAAGGGCTTTTTTTATATCTACATAAAAATCCGGGAAAAGAGTAACAAATAGCGTTCTAATCAGTATAAAGGAAGCATAAATCTAAAAATAAAATAAGGATACGCTCTATGATTATGACTACCACCAACCATCTGGACCGCAAAGAAATTAAAACCTATAAAGGTATCGTAACCGGAGAGGCTATTTTAGGAGCCAACATTTTCAGAGACTTTTTTGCCGGCATACGAGACATTGTAGGAGGCCGGGCCGGTGCTTACGAAAAAGAGCTGCATCAGGCTCGAAATATTGCTTTTCAGGAAATGGAGGCTAAAGCAAAAAGCGTAGGCGCAAACGCCATTTTAGGCATTGATGTTGACTATGAAACCATTGGAGCTAATGGAAGCATGCTAATGGTTTCTGTTACGGGAACCGCCGTTTTAGCTGAGTAAATTATCATGTACCAAAACTGAAGCTATTAAAATCAGATGCTTTTTTAGCCGGTTTTTGGAGTGAATTGTAATCAGATTTTTAGAAAAGTCAGCCTGTATAAGTGAGGCTGACTTTTTACTTCCTTTTAATTACCCAATCAGTTTGATGATTTCTTCAACCGCTTCTTCTACGGAAAGTTCATCTGTATTCAGGGTTAAGGCCGGGTTTTCGGGAGCTTCGTGATCGGCATCGTAGCCGGTAAGGCCAATAATTTCTCCTTTTTCTGCCTTCTTATATAACCCTTTGGGATCTCGTTTTTGAGCCGTTTTTGGATCGCAGGTTATATGAATTTCCTGAAATTCATCTTTTGGAAATAATTCTTTTGCTGCATCACGGTCGGCCTTAAAAGGCGACACAAAAGTGCAAAGCACAATATTGCCATGCTCATAAAACAAGCGGGCTACTTCACCAACACGACGTACATTTTCTGTTCTGTCAGATGGACTGAAGCCAAGGTCGCCATTCAGTCCGTGGCGAACCTGATCGCCATCTAATAAAACGGTTTGCTTTCCGGCATCCCATAATTTTCGTTCCAGCTCTTTGGCAATAGTGCTTTTTCCCGCACCGGAAATTCCGGTAAACCACAGCATTTTGGCTTTATGGCCATTTCTTTTCTCGCGTTCTTCGCGGGCTATGTTCCAGGGCTCCCATACCACATCGGGCGATTTTTTACGGCCTTCTGAAAGCCCGCCTTCCAGTGATTTAGATTCCGTTGATCCGGCTCGAATCATTCCTGCGCCAATGGTTACGTTACTGGCGGGGTCAATAATAATGAAACTTCCTGTTTTTGGGTTTACCTGATACGGATCAAAGAAAATGGGCTGGCTTGTTTTCAGTTTTACGCGGCCAATTTCGTTCAGGCTAAGCGTTTGTGCGTCTTCACGGCTGAGCGTATCTACATTCATTCTGTAGAGAATATCTTCCATAAAAACCTGTGCCGTACGCGTGGTATGCTGCAGGATGTACTGCTTATTCAGCTGCATTTCCTTTTCATTCATCCAGCAGATATAAGCTTCAAATTCATTATTAACCGTGGGTACGTTGCTTTTACGCACAATCATATCGCCGCGGCTGATGTCGATTTCATCTTCAATGGTTAGCGTTACCGAGTCGCCCGGATAAGCAATTTCCAGATTTTCATCCCGTGTAACAATTTCCTTCACTTTTGAAGTCAGACCGGATGGCAATACCTTAATTTCATCGCCCGGGCGTATATGACCGGAAGCAATACGGCCGGAAAAACCTCTGAAGTTTTGATTTGGACGAATTACGTATTGAATCGGCAATCTGAAATCGATCACATTTTCGGCGGCATCCACCTTCACGTTTTCTAAGTGATAAAGCAGAGAAGAACCATTATACCAATCTGTGTTTTCACTTTTTTCCACCACATTATCCCCTTTCAGAGCAGAAATTGGGATATAGGTGATGTTGCTTACATTCAGCTTTTTGGCAAAACTTCGGAATTCGCTTACAATATCATTAAACACCTGCTCATCGTAATCTACCAAATCCATTTTGTTGATGGCTACCACCAAATGCGGAATGCGCAGTAGCGAGGAGATAAAAGCGTGCCGGCGTGATTGAGTGAGCAAGCCTTTGGAAGCATCCACCAAAATAATGGCTAAATCGGCCGTAGAGGCGCCGGTTACCATATTTCGGGTGTACTGCGTGTGGCCGGGCGTATCTGCAATAATAAACTTACGTTTAGGCGTAGCAAAATAGCGGTAGGCTACATCGATGGTGATTTTTTGCTCACGCTCTGCTTTCAGTCCATCGGTGAGGAGAGCCAGGTTTACGTCTTCCTCTCCACTGCTTTTACTCGTTTTTTCGATGGCTTCCATCTGGTCTTCAAAAATGGATTTAGAATCATAAAAAAGACGCCCTATCAGTGTGCTTTTTCCGTCATCCACGCTGCCGGCTGTGGTAAACCGGAGCAAATCCATATCCAGATATTTGTTGTCTTTTTTGGTGTCTTGTGAGTTTCCGTTGCTTGCGCTCATAGTATAGAGAAATAAAAAAGTTCGTTATTCGGTGTAAGTATTCAAGATTTCCGCAAAGTATTCTAAAAGTATCCCTGGCGTTTACGGTCTTCCATTGCGGTTTCGCTGCGCTTGTCGTCATGGCGATTTCCACGCTCAGTTTGTCGGGCTGAAGCTACTTCCTGAATAATTTCTTCCATGTTTGATGCATCAGAAACCACGGCTCCTGTACAAGTTGCATCTCCAATGGTGCGGAAGCGAACCGTTTTGGTTTCCAGTTCTTCATCTTCCATGCGGTTTACAAAATCGGTATTTGCCAGCCACACACCGCGTCGGTTAAATACCTCACGCTCGTGCGCAAAATAAAGCTCCGGAATTTCAATTCCCTCTTGTGCAATGTACTGCCAAACGTCCATTTCGGTCCAGTTGCTGAGGGGGAAAACCCTGAAGTTCTCACCCGGATTTTTACGGCCATTAAATAAATTCCACAATTCGGGGCGCTGATTTTTAGGATCCCACTGGCCAAATACATCACGGTGAGAAAAGAATCGTTCTTTTGCCCGGGCTTTTTCTTCATCCCGTCGGCCTCCGCCCAAAGCGGCATCAACCTGATATTTTTTCAGCGTATCGAGCAAAGTAGTAGTTTGCAGTGCATTACGGCTGGCATCCGGTCCGGTTTCTTCTTCTACATCCCCGGCATCAATGGAATCCTGGACACTTCCTACCAGTAATTCAACTCCATATTTTTCAACTAATTTATCCCGAAAGTCAATGGTTTCCTGAAAGTTATGCCCCGTATCAATATGCATTAAGGGGAAAGGGACCTTTCCGGGGTGAAATGCTTTCAGGGCCAAATGGAACATCACGATAGAATCCTTCCCTCCCGAAAAAAGCAACACCGGGCGCTCGAACTGAGCCGCCACTTCCCGCATTACATAAATTCCTTCGTCTTCCAGTTCTTTTAGGTGTGAATGTGATCTTTTTTCACTCATAGTATTGTGTCAGTAATTGATAAAATTTCATTCTTAATAACAAAAGAGCTCTTAGCTCTCCTCAAGCTCAACCGCCTGATGCGTTCCCAATAAAAAATAAGGGTTTTTTAAAGATTTTTTGTTGTAGATAAGCGGAGAGTATTTTTCCTCGCCATTCTCTCCCGAATAACGGTAAATGGCATCTGCCGCTCCGGTGTCCCATTCCATAGTTGGACCTAAACGCGGATACAAATCTGCTTTTCCTTCCGCTACCAGGCAAAATTTAATGGAGCTTCCGGAAGGCACTTCTTCCGTTACGGTGATTCCCATTTTCTCAAGCTTTTTGGCCGTTGTGTCATCTCCGTGCGAACGGCTCACCACAATACGTGCTTCTCCGGGAACGGTAAAAGCAGCGTTTTTAAGCGGAACAGCATCTTTATCTTGCTCTTTTTTGAAGGCGCCTATGCTCTGCTCTGCATAATACATTACATCAAAAGCAGGAACATACACCACGCCTAAAACCGGCTTTTGGTTTTCAATCAGCGCAATATTGACGGTAAACTCTCCATTCTTTTTGATAAACTCTTTGGTACCGTCCAGCGGATCTACCAGCCAAAACCGATTCCATTCTTTGCGTTCTTCGTAACCGGGAATGCCTGATTCTTCTGAAATGATGGGCGTTTCGGGGTCTATTTCTTTAAGGGCATCAACAATAATATGATGGGCGGCAAGGTCGGCTTTGGTTAACGGAGAATCATCATCTTTGGTGATAACCTCGACCTCTGTTTCATAAAATTCTAAGATTTTTTTACCCGCTGTTTCTGCTGTCTTGATAATTTGATTCAGCATTCACCTGTGTGTTTAAAAATTCCAAATATAAGGTGTTAAAGATAAGGCTATTACCGCTACTATCAAATTGAGAGGAAGCCCAATCTTCGCAAAATCGGTGAATTTATAACCGCCCGGCCCGTACACCATTAAGTTGGTTTGATAGCCGATAGGGGTAGAAAAACTGGAAGAAGCGGCCACAATCATAATCATTGCAAAGGGCATAAAGCTGACCCCCATAGATTTTGCAATGGAAAGAGCAATCGGAAACACCAAAACCGCAGCGGCATTATTGGTTATCATCTCTGTTAGCAACCAGGTTATCAGATAAGTAAATATAAGCGCAAGCATAGGATTTTCTCCTGCCGATGCCAATAAATTAACGGCTAAAAACTCCGCTACTCCCGTATATTCCAGAGCACTTCCCAAGCCTAAAGCCGATGCAATGGCAATTAAAATACGCCAATCAATGCTTTCCAGTGCGGTATTGTATCTAAAGCATTTGGTAACCAGCAGCAAACCTCCGGCCAGAAAAGCGGCCTGCAGCATACTTAACACACCGGTTGCAGCCAATGTGACCATAGCCAAAAGCGAAAATCCGGCAAGCCAGGCTTTTTTATACGTAACGGGAGTAGAATCGTCAATGGAGCTCACTAAAAAATATTCGCTGGAGTTGCGGTATTTATTCACAAAGTTTGGGTGTGCCTCAAGCAGTAATACATCGCCTGTTCGTAACACAATATCACCAACCTTTTTGTTTACCCGTTCTCCACTTCGGGCTACAGCAAGTACTACAGCATCATATCGGTCCCGGAAATTTCCTTGCTTCACCGTGCGCCCCAGCAGTGGATTAGACCGCGATACCACGGCCTCAATCATTTGGCGCTCGTGGCGAGGTGCATTCAGCTTAAACACCTGATTGGTGGCCGGTTCCAAGCCGGTTATTTTTTGCAAATCAACAATAGAATCTACAATACCTGTGAAAATGAGCCGGTCTTCATCCCGCAGCTTTTCGTACGGACCTACGGCAGGAATAGCTCTTCCATTGCGCTGAATTTCAATTAAAAACAGCCCGGGTAGATTTCGAAGGCCCGCATCTTCAATGGTTTTACCGGCCAGAGAGCTCTTTTTTTGCACAATCATTTCAATAGTATATTCGCGCGGATCTTTGAATGTATCCATACTGGAGCCGCGCTCAGGCAGCAGTTTATCACCAAAAATCAGCAGATATATAAAACCGGCAATAGCGCAGGGAATTCCTATTAAAGCGGGTTCTAAAATTCCTAAGGCCCGGGTTGATGATTCCTGTATCAACAATCCATTTAAAATCAGGTTGGTGCTGGTTCCAATTAGCGTACAGGTTCCTCCTAAAATAGCGGCGTAACTGAGAGGTATCAATATTTTAGAAACCGGTATTTTGGAGATACGGCTCCAGCGATCTAAAGCCGGAATGAAGGAGGCTACAATGGGCGTATTATTCAGAAAAGCACTCATCAACATGACCGGGCTCATAATTCGAAAATGAGCTTTTCGCACATTTCGGGTATTTCCCATCACCCGTTCAACTATAAACTGAATGGCTCCGGTTTCTTTCAGGCCCGCCGCAACTACATATAAGGCGGCAACGGTGAGCATCCCTTCATTCGAAAATCCCGAAAGTGCATATTCTGCCGGTAAAATACCGGATATAAAAAGCACGGCCAGTCCTGTAAATAGCACAATATCCACAGATGCGGAAATAGCCACTAATACAATTAAGCAAATAAGAAGTACGCCTAAAACGACTAACCCTTCTAACGTCATGAAAAGTGTGTTTTTAAATTCGGCTAAATATAGGGGCTCAGGCTTAGATAAAAAATGATTTACTGTTAAAACTGCAATCGAATTTGAAGACCTGCCGAATTCCTCACATCACCTTTTATTTCTGACAGACCGCTTCCAATAACCTGCGTTTGCTCAAAAATAGTTATGCCGTATTTAAACCAAATATCCAGATAGCGAACGGGCGCATATTTGATAGCTACATACGCGCGCTGACCTTCATCAAACAGCGCTTTATTTGACATCACATACAGCAAATCACTTTCAAATTGATACACCCGGGTGGCAAAACTGTCGGTATCGAACAGCGTAACTCGTGCATCTACGCGGAGTACAGAAAACGGAATAATCCGCACATCCTGATAAATTAAGAAGCCCGTTTCCCAAGGCTCGCCGGCTGCTTTGTGGCGCACAAATTCAACCCGAGACCGAAGCCGCACATGTTTACTTACCCAATACTCAAAATTAGTACGGATGCTTGCTCGCTTTTCTTTTCCTAATAACAGCTCTTCCGTGCCTGCTTCATTGATTAGCACATATTCTTCATCCTGAATTTCATTCCGCAGCAGCACGTACACATTCAGGTTTCTGTTGAAATCCACTTCAGCCAGTCCCAGCATATCGAAGCCCGAAGTAGCCTGTGTGGTTCCAAAACGGGGCGAGGCAAACACGTACTGATCAAAATAACCGCTTAGCATTATTTTTGGGGTGAGCCGATGACGGAGTCCGGCATAAAAGCCTTCTTCATTTTGCGGTGCCGAAGAGCGCTCTCCGAAACCACTGCCCAAAAAAGATTGAAAATCTCGCTGATAGTGCCGGTATGAAAGCGCCAGCTCCGTATTTTCAGCAATGGGAGCTTCCATTCCCGCCACCGCGCCTAAGCCTCCGTTTTGGCTGCGGGCCAGCTCGCCAAATACAAATGCATTTCCGATAAGTCCCCGGTAATCGGCTCCAAAAACAGCGTTTTCCCTCCCCTCAAAATCAAACTGATTGTAAAGTGCATTTCCTTTCGCAACATAACTGCTAAACCGATTGAAGTAACCGCTGAGGCCGAACAGCCCAAAACGAGTATCTGCCCGGACGCGCGCGCCGGCGGTCATTTGTTCTATATTATTTTTGCGGGCTCGTTCATTCTGCGTTCGATGAAAACCGCTGGAGCTTGGAAATCGGGTGGTATCACCTGTAATAACGGAAGCCGTTCTGGGCCGATTGGAGTAAAAGACTGTCAGCTCCACTTTTTCGCCATAAGTGGCCGCTGCTCCTCGAAAAAAATTAGTTTCCTGTGCCGAAGTGTAGGGCTTCACCCCTCTTTCGTTTTTGCTGATGGTTCCTATTACTTCGCGACCTTTGCCAAATGTACCTCCGCTCCACAGTACCAACCCCTGCCCAAAACTGAGGCTGTAATCACCCACAACTAAATCTTTAAGTTTTCCTACGTTAGTGAGTGCGAGATGAGCCGAAGTGAAGTCAAAATCAGTAACGCCATTCATTGGCTCTCCCGCATCTTTTTCTTGAGTGAGATTTACGGATAGGTGATTAGCCATAAATCGAATCCGCTGATAATATTTTACCGGATTACCTAAATATCCGCCTAAGGAATCCGGCCTTATATATCCTTCACGAGTTTGCAGATTTTGCTGATAACGAGAGAAAACATCCAATTTTTGATTCGCGAGCCAGTATTGCGGCCTCAAATACATATTTTTGAACCGCTCGCCCGTTCCGCCTATGGTTAGATAAGGAGCCATCCGCTGGAAGGAAACTTTCCCAATTCCCGACACCTTCAGCAGCTCCTCTTTTTGCTCAAACGGTTTCTTTTTTCGATACTCTTGAATGGCGCGCGCAATTTTAAGATTTATGCCCGGAACCTGCAGCAGTGTGCTCAACCCGCTGCTATTAATGTTTATGGGATTGGCGGCTAAATCTTCTAAAAACTGAGCTAATTGTTCCGCATTCATAGCTCCTTCTTCGGAGTCCAGCTCTTCAAATGCTTTTTCCAGCTGGGCCTCTACGCCGGTTGCGGTGGTATCTTGGCGCGCCTGCACCCGACCGGGCAGCCAGACTATCACCCCGAACAAAAACATGCACGATATGGCGTATTTCCCCAACATCATTAAAAGAAAATCATGAAGTCTAAGCCGGGACTGAAGCCCAGTAGCTGATGTTTTTGTACCGCAAAGTTTACGTCCCAGCGGGTATGGCGATATCCAAATCCCAGCGAATAGCTCAGCGGTTCGGTGGTAATGCCCACCCGGCCTTTTAATGCATCAATAACTTTTACCTCTACTCCTCCCCGGTACGCCAGTGGAAAGTTCACATCTTTGACGGCATCGGCAGTTAGCATGGCCAAATCATTAAGATGATAAGAAAAACCGAGGCTCAGCTCGCGGGGCAGGTCTTCACGAATGCCTTTATATTTCGGGCGATTGAGATTGGTGGACTTTGCCCCCATCCAAAAGCTGTCCGTTATTTTAGCGGCTATGCCTGCATCAATCCCAATTGCAGAACCGGAGCCATAGTTTTTACCAAACGAAATGGTGTTATAATTGGCTACAATTCCTAAATGAAGCATTTTCCACTCATTTTTGTAGCCAACCCGAATTCTGGTTTCGTTGAAAAGATGATCGCCATAGCGATGAAATCCTCCCGAAAAAACTCCAAGTGCAGTAGGCATGCTTCCCACAGCGGCCATATCGGTTATTTCTGCAAAGCCGTAATTTCGGAGGCCATAAAATCCTACCGCAGTTTCTGCGTTACTTACCAGTGCGGGATTGCCAAAAAGCGCCCATTCATAGCCATGAATTGAAGTGGTAGCCTGGCCTAAACCCAAACCTTTTGCACCCATGCTGTACTGCGCAAAAACGGCTGTGCTAATAAACCCGAAAATTAAGCACAAAGAAACTTTATATAGAATGCGATGTATTCGTATCATTAGACCCCTCTATTCTATTTATACCTACAATATGAATTATCTGAGCATCCTTTTCAAGCCTTTTAAACACTTATTCATTGGTGCTGCCATTTTTATGGCTTGTTCCGGCCATGCAATGGGCCAGGAATTTTCCTGCACCGTAACCATAAATAAGCAACAGCTGGAAGCATCCGCCTTCGATTATTTAGAAAATCTAAAACCGGTATTAGAAAATTATATAAATGAATATAAATGGACAGAAGAGCGCTTTGAAGAGGATGAACGCATATATTGTCAAATCCAGATAGCCCTTACCAGCGGTACAACAGATTATACCTTTTCAGCCGAAGTTATTTTTCAGATGCAGCGGCCTATTTACAACTCTACGGCTAAAACAACATCTGTTTTGCTGAGAGATAATGCCTGGCAATTCAGCTATCCGGAAGGGAAAAGTTTAATACATGACGAACTGCAATTTGAACCGTTAACCGGTTTTATCGACTTTTTTGTGTACATGATGCTGGGCTATGATTTTGACACTTTTGCCGACCAGGGCGGACAGCCGTACTTTTTAAAAGCACAAAATATTTTAAACCTTGCCCAAACAACTTCCGCCATCGGCTGGACCCGAAGCACCAATAACCGCCGGAATCGTAACACGCTGGTAACCGAAATGCTGAGCGCCAATTACAAACCATTCCGAACGGCTAATTATCAATATCACCGGCTTGGGCTCGACCAGTTTGTAGATCAGCCCAAAGAAGCACGGAAGCAGGTATTAGCAGCTCTCAAAGCTATTCAGGAAGTTAAGCGCCGCTCTACCAGCAATTACTTGTTCGATATCTTTTTTGATACCAAAGCCCGCGAGATTTCTGCCATTTTTGATGAGGCAGAAACCAATATCCGCCTTGAAGCTTATGATGTGCTTCAAAATACCGACCAGGGCCATTTATCTGAATACCAGAATCTTCAAAACTGATTATCCGAACTTAGCTATCCTAAATGGTTACCGGCATATTCATTTGTGGGGTGATTTGACAGCATCAAAAGCAATAACCCATACTCTTCTGCTCCTATCTCCCACAGAATAGTATGAATGAGAAGCAAGCATCTAAAGCTGATAGTTACCACTTTCTCAACCAATACACCCGGCCACAAAAAATCTATTATTTTTACCAATTTTGAGCACTCGGAATATTTCATAATGATATATTTACAAGTCATTTACCTTAAGCTATACCTTTATGAAAGTTTTTAGAAACAGAGCATTCCGCTGGATTTTGTTGATGCTCGGCCTTTTTGCCATTATTGCGCTTACCGGCATTAATGTGCTGTCGCTTTACGACCTCAGAGACCGTATGGTTGAGGCCGAAAAAGAACGAAGAATTGATCAGCTTGGTGAAATAAATGACACCATTCGCAATCAGGTACTGCAGCCACTACGCGGTTTGCATAAATTGGAATTAGAACCTGTTGAGCAGACATTTCAGCAAACCGGGCAATTCCCCGAAAACTTTCGGGAAGTACTTACCCGTTCTGCCAAAAGTCCTTTTTTCGACCATGTTTACTATACCCCCGATAATATAGATCCTTGTGATCCGGATGCATCTATTTACGAATACCATCCCGAAGAAGAAAAAGTAGTACTCACCTCAAATTATCCTCGCTTAGTGTGTGATGGAGTAGGCCTGACACGTACAAAAACAAAGATACAGCTCAACGATTTTAACTACCGCTGGAACAACAATTGGGAATTTGATACGCACCGCAGCTTAAGCATTGGCCTTATCAATTTAACGGAAAGTCGATTAATCGGCTTCCTCACCTTCACCATAAATTCCGATTATATTGTGGATGAAGTACTTCCACCCATGCTCAACAATTATTTTGGCAATAGTGAAGAAACAGGAATTGCCGTTTGGGTACGCGACTGGACCAATAACAAAGTATTAGCCACCAACGAAACCACCATAGAATACGACCGTGATATCCGGGATGATGTGATTGGTTTTTCCGGTAAAGGATTTTTAAGTAATTGGTCGCTAAATATTTCTTTTCTACACGCACCTATTGCCAATGCGTATAACGCCACGTTGGTTAAAAATCTGGCCGTGTTAGGTGTTGCAGTCTTATTTTTGCTGGGTGCACTGCTATTTATGTTTTATACGGCACAGCGCGAACGCCGGCTGGCCCAGCGGCAGGCTAACTTTCTTGCTAACGTAACGCACGAACTTAAAACGCCCCTTGCGGTAATGCAGGCTGCCGGAGAAAATATATCGGACGGACGCGTTACCGAAGCCAAGCGGCTGAAGCAATATGGTGAGCACATTTACAATGAATCTATCCGCCTGCGCAGCATGATTGAAAAACTTCTTGACGTAGCACGGGTAGATTCCGGCCAAAACAATATCAAGCCCGCCCCTTATAGGTTATATGACTTAACAACCAGCTTTTTACAGGAAAACCGGGAGTATATCGAAAACAAAGGATTTGAAATACGCTTTAAACCCTCCGATAAAGAGGCCACTTGCCGGATTGATAGCGATAGTTTCGAAACTATTGTAAGTAACCTCACCGAAAATGCTATAAAGTACAGTTCAGACGCTAAAATAATTGAGTATCAAATCACCTCAAATAAACAGCACGTCTTTTTCAGCATAACAGACCATGGCATCGGCATTGCAAAAAAAGATCAAAAAAATATATACAAAAAATTCTATCGGGTTGATGATTCAGACTCACTCAGTTCCAAAACAAAAGGCCACGGGCTTGGGCTGAGTATTGTAAAAAACATGGTACAGCTAAATAACGGCCATATTGAGATGAAAAGTAGTTTAGGTAAAGGAACAACATTTACCGTTAGATTTCCTAAATTAAGCGCTAATGATTATTCCAACCAAATTAACACTGCTAAATACGATTCTACATTAACTTAACTTAAAGCTTTTACACTATGTCGGACAAACGCATGACCGTGCTTGTTGTTGAAGACGAGCCCAGTCTGATTTTCACACTCAGAGATACTCTCGAAAGCGAGGGATACAACGTAATTGTAAGTGAAGAAGGAACAAAAGCTGTAGAAATGGCCAAAGAACATGAGCCTAACATCATGATTTTGGATATTATGCTACCAGGAAAAAGCGGCTATGATGTCTTAAAAGAACTTAGAGCTGAAAAACTGACTATCCCTGTTATTATGCTCACCGCAAAAGATCAGGAAACTGACAAGGTAAAAGGTTTGGGGTTAGGTGCCGATGACTATCTCACCAAACCGTTTGGGGTGAAGGAGTTACTGGCCCGGATTGAGGCGCGTTTACGCCGCGCCGGAACCTATTCTTCCAGTGGAGAAGTTGAACTACTCGAATTAGGACCCGTAAAAATAGACTTGTTAGAGTCGGTAGTGCACCGCCCTGATGTAGAAGATATTGAACTTACTTCACGAGAAGTTGAGCTCATACGGTATCTTCTCAAAAGCTCCGGAGAGCCTGTTTCAAGAGATGAATTATTGGAAAAAGTATGGCGCTATGAATTTAGTACTAATACTCGTACGGTTGATGTTCATATCTCTAAGCTAAGAGCTAAAATTGAGCTTCATCCAGACGACCCAAGATATCTGATTACGCTGCACGGAGTTGGTTATATGTTACGCACCAATTAATGCGTGTCGCCAAGCTATAGAAATAGAATAGGTGATTTGAACCGGTATAATGCTTACAGCCGGCTCTGCTTTCCCCGCATACATTGCCAATTTACCAGTTCAGCAAAAACACGGTTTAATCTATTCACTTATTCGGAATAAACGCATTCCGCCAAACTGATAGTTGAAACCTATACCGGCTGCTTGATTTCTTGCTGGTGGACTACCCGCACGAAATCAGCAAAGTTTTCAACCTGCGACTCCAGCAGGCCTTGGGTAAACTCATTTTTCAATCCTTCTGCTTCGTCAAATTCATTGTGAACGCGGGCAATAAATACGCGTTCAGGAAATTGCAGAGCGTTCCGGTAGTTCGCAATCATCTGGAACTGCTCTACGGCTCTCAATCCCCCAAAAGCCCCGGTTGATTCACCAATAAAAGCCATAGGCATTTTTGTAAATGCTCCCGGAAATGGTAAATAATCAACCAACATTTTAAGAATACCGGGAAAGCTTCCGTTGTATTCAGGAATTACAAAAACCAGGCCATCTGCATTAATAATGGGGTCTCTGAATGCTTCCACTTCAGGAATTTCTTTACCGTATTTGCCGCCAATCACTTTACCTAAAGGAAAGTCTTCTAAGTTGATAACCTCCGCATTAATTCCTTTTTGCCGATACAACGTTTTCACATAATTGGAAACCTTTAACGCATTGGAATTAGGGCGATCGGTACAGCTGATTATTTTTAAGTTCATTACCAAATTTTTGATGATTTTTACTACTTCTAAGATACTAATTTTTATAGAAAAAAGGCTTGCACACCTCACAATATGTAAAGCCACAGATAAATCTACCTTTCTATAATACACATAAAGCTCATTTAACTATTATGGCAACAACCATTTAAGAACAAAATTCATTTGTTAAATTTTATCTTTTCTTCAGACTTCCGGAATCCCATTAGAAGTTAAGACAAAGTCTGAATTACCTGTTATAATCATTTTGGAAGTGTCTTTAAATTTTAATGGCATCTTTTTTGTTATGTTAAGTGATTCCTAAAAGGGAATATCAACTTTAATTGAAAATTATGCTGTCATTCATTTTTCACCAACTGTATTCATTTAGCCTGTTTGTTCTTTTACAAATTCCTCGAAATATACCGAGGCCGGCAAATAATGAAGCCGTAGCGCCGGATTCCGTTCTCGACTATGTTCTCATAATCGGAACGCCTATCATTCTCTTGGCAATCTATTTTTACTGGAAGAAGTACAAAAAGGAAAAACAAGCTTAGATACATTTTCAAACCTATGAAAAACCTTTCCATTGTTTGTGTTCAAGGAGATATCGCCAACCAACCTGATATGGAAGCCATTGTAAACGCCGCTAACGCACAGCTGCGAACGGGCGGCGGCGTGGCAGGGGCCATTCATCGTGCGGCCGGTCCGGAACTGGAACAAGAATGCCGACTACTTGCCCCCATAAAACCGGGGGAAGCTGTTATTAGCGGTGGTCATAATCTCCCCAACAAATACGTAATTCATTGTTTAGGTCCTGTTTACGGTGAAGACAAACCTGAGGATAAGTTATTAGCAAACTGTTATAAAAATGCCCTTCAATTAGCTGCAGAAAATGAGATCAAGTCCATTGCCTTTCCTGCTATTTCTACCGGAATATTCGGCTATCCAATGGAAGATGCAGCACGTGTAGCGTTTGAAACCGTAAGAGATGAGAAGGGACAGTTAGAATCCTTAGAAGAAATACGGTTTGTCTTATTTGGGAGTGAAGACCTGAAACTTCATCAAAAAATGTTTAGAGAAGTTTTTGAATCCGATTAGCTTAGAGATACAAGCTTTATCCAACCAATCATGTATCCTGATTTTTAATCTCCTTCCACTTATTCCATAAAAGCGCCTCTCTACCCTGACCGCCACCTTTATACCACTTTTTGTTTTTCAACTCATCCGGCAAGTACTGTTGATCTACCCAGTTATAGGGATAATCGTGCGGATATTTGTAGTCATCCGAAGCATTTTCCACTCCCAAGTGCTTGGCTCCTTTGGTGTTGGCCGTTTTGTCTTTCAAATAGGCGGGAATGGGCTTCACCCCGCGCTCGCTAATTTCCCGGTTCACCCCAAAAATGGCGCCGGTGCTGTTACTTTTCGGACACTGACTCAAATACAGGCACGCATGGGACAGAAAATACATGCCCTCCGGCATTCCGCACTTCATAAATGCTTCCTGACAAGAGTTTACGATGGTGATGGCATTCGGCTCGGCCAGTCCTACATCTTCGCTGGCAAAAATAAACATCCGCCTGAAAATAAAATTCGGATCATCGCCGCCCTCCAGCATGGCATTCATCCAGTATAAAGCCGCATCCGGATCGGAGCCACGCATAGACTTTATAAATGCCGAAGCATAATGATAATGCTCATCGCCGGTGCGGTCGTAACGCACATTGCGTCGCTGAATACTTTCTTGAGCCACCTTTAAATCTATGATTATCTGTCCATTTTCGTTAGGCGTGCTCGACAAAACGGCAACTTCCAGCGCATTGAGAGCATTCCGAATATCACCGCCCGCCATTTCGGACAGATGATCAAAAGCATCTTCGGACACTTCCACATTTTTTTCTCCTAAACCACGCTCTTTGTCTTTTAGCGCACGGTTCAGCATCAACTTCACTTCCTGCATGGTTAAGGGGTGAAGCTCAAAAAGCTGGCACCTGGAAAGCAGTGGATTTACCAGCGAATAAAATGGATTTTCGGTAGTAGCTCCCACCAAAGTTATAATCCCGGATTCCAAATGAGGCAGCAGCGCATCTTGCTGGGCTTTGTTCCAGCGGTGAATTTCATCTACAAATAAAATGGTTTTCCTGCCATTCAGCTTGCGCCATTTTTCGGCTTTTTCTACTACACTTCGCAGCTCTTTGATGCCATCCAGCACCGCGTTAATTACTTCGAACTGCGCCTTAATTTCTCTGGAAATAACGTGTGCCAGCGTTGTTTTCCCGGAACTGGGCGGACCGTAAAATATCAACGAGCCTATAATGCCACTTTCAATCATTCGACGCAGCATTTTCCCCTCTCCCACTAAATGCTCCTGCCCCGCAAATTCATCCAGCGACTGCGGGCGCATTCGGGTGGCTAAAGGCTCACTGTATTGAGGGTTTTCTTTTGATTGTGAAAAAGAAGAACTATTGGATTTTTTTTCTTCGAAGAGATCCATGAATGAATTTCTTGGTGAGTGAAAGGATATATGTAAGATATGTGTTTTAAAGGAAATAAGTTACACCATTTAAGCTCTCTAATTTCATGAATAAGGACAACCAAACCTCAGCCACTTACCGGCTTAAATACACCCCAAAAACTCCCCGAAACTCCGCACATTCCTCTGCGAAAATCTGCGTGAAAATAAAAAGTAAGTTACACATGGATGTCATTTCAAGGATTGTGTTCTTTCAATTATTCATTTCATAATTAAGTACAGAGTTGTCCTTGGCACCGGTTATTATTCGCGCTGAGGCACGCGGAGGTTAACGCAGAGTTGCGCAGATGCTTATAAGTCTTGAACTAATTTATTCTACGAGGAAACTTCTTCTGCTCGATTAATTGTCCATTTTGAATCACAGTTCCATACAGATTTATAGTTTTCAGGCTCAAAAAACCTAACCCTTACCACATACCCATTCAAATACGCCCCAAAAACTCCCCGAAACTCCGCGCATTCCTCTGCGTAACTCTGCGAGAAAACAAACAGTGAGTTTCAAGGTGAATGGCATTTCAAGGATTGTGTTCTTTCAATTATTCATTTCATAATTAAGTACAGAGTTGTCCTTGGCACCGGTTATTATTCGCGCTGAGGCACGCGGAAGTTAACGCAGAGTTGCGCAGATTTTTTGAGGAGATAAGTTTCCCTTAATTCGTTAGGCTGCCGGAGCTTTGCATGTTATATAGAGTATCATCAAAGGGCGTTATTTCTACGGAAATTTGTTGCCTGCCTTTGGCACCGGTCACGTTTTCAAAATCAGCTTTTTTGCCCGGACTTTCTGAAACCGCAACAATAGTAAGTGAAGAATCAGAAACTGCTCCATAAATCTGTACATCGAAGGGAGAATTTGGCGAATAGCTTTCAAGGTCTGCCAAAGAAATAGGTTGAGTTCCATCCCCAAACCCGTTGAATGATCCGGCTCCTCCTCCCAGCTCAACGGGCAGGAATAACTTGTAAGAGGCATCAAAAGCCAGATCCATCAGTTCCGAGCGCATCAGGTCCAGCTGTCGGCTGTTATGGGCAGACGCCTTGGTGTTCATAAAAACTTTAGTTCCAATAGTTGAAGAAGCCAGTACCGGAAAAATAATCGAAATAATCAAAACAGCTCCGGCATACCACGTCCAGTTTCTTTGTTTAGGGTCTTCCGAATCCTCGGCCTGCTGCGAGCCTTTAAGCAACAAAAATGGCGTTAAAATAAACATCAAAAACATACTCAACCCAACTGTAACAGCAATATCGGTTAGCTCTGCTGTCTCTCTGGGATCTCCGGCAAATTCATTGATAGCCTGAACCGTTTCGTTGGCTACAATCTTCATTGAAGGTATCGAAAGTATATATCCAAATTCACTAAGCTGCCTGCGCAGGTCAAAACCCAGAACCACAGCTAATAGAGAGAGAAGGATCTGAATAGATACGGCAAGTCCTATGGCTATAAACCAGGGATTTATGTTATTAATTTTGTCTTTCATACCGCACCCCACGCTTTGTTAAAGTTGCACGTGCTTCGTAACGACCTTTTTTACCACTTCTGTTTTCAAATTCAGGATCATCACCACCGAACTGGCATAAATTACGATTGAATCAGATGCGGGAATTTCATAATACAGCTTAAGATCACTCTCATCGCTCATGTCTCTTACTGACAGAGAACCATCCTTCAGAAGCTTGCCGTCGGCCACTTTGATAAAATGCTGCTCAAGGGTTGAATCAGCTTCACTTAAATAGAAAGACTTTAAGGCGTTAATCATCTAATTTTTCTGATTCAATCCGCCCAATGCTGCTTTCTATGATGAGGCGAATTTCTCTCAACGTATCTTTCTGAAATTTTGCCTGATTCCATGTTAAAATCGAATAGTATCCTTGCAAAATCACTAAAAACCAAACAGATAAACCATGGTTTTCTTCATCCCCGTTGAACTGATTTTTTGCATCATACTCTTTGCCATCAGCAAAAAAATAATGACAGCAAGGCCGAATGCGAAAAAATAGCCTACCCATGGTTGTTCAAATAGCACAGATACACTTGCTGCGGCAGCAACCCCGATAAATCCTGCAACAAGCCATAAGATATTATTTTTCATAATTGTGACTTTTGGTTTGGCCTTAAATACAAAGGTCATATTTAAAAGTCATTTAAGGGGTTTTAAATGAATGAACAGGTTCTAAAAATGGTGCAGCATCCTTTTTAAAATATTTTCTTGATTTTTTCATATAATACTATCATATTAGTACTAACTAATTAAATCACTGCCATGAGAAAATCACTGACACCCCTTGGAGAATCGGAAATGGAAATCCTGCATCACGTGTGGGAACTGGGCGAAGCTACCGTAGCTCAGGTAAAGGAGCGCATTTTAAAAGAGCGCAAAGTAGCCTATACAACGGTTATGACCATCATGAAAAATTTGAATGACAAAGGCTATCTGAAGTATTATAAGGATGGAAATACCTTTGTTTACAGTGCCCGGAAAGATCCGCAAGATGTACAGTCCAGTTTGGTTTCGGGACTGATTGACAAGGTTTTTAAAGGTTCCACTTCGGCTTTAGTGCAAACGCTGGTTAAAGGAGAAAATATCAGCGATGAAGAGCTGAAAGAACTTCGGGATTTGATTGATAAAATGGAGAACTGACATGTATAAGCTCATATATTATCTTAAAGAAATTGGGAGTTCCAGCTTAGATATTATTTGGTTTCCCATAGCCGTTTGGACTCTTTTTTGCGGACTCGCTTTTTTGATTTTACGCAATCGGGAGTCTTTAAATCCACTGTTCCATTATCACCTGCGCACGGCCGCTTTGCTCTCGCTCCCTTTTGGAATTGGCGTATCTGCTTTAATGAGCCATATTCCCACGTGGTTTACTGAATCAAATTTTGAAACCGCTTTTTTTGTAGTTCATAATCCTATCGAGATAGTACCTTCCACCAGTAACTCGTCGGCTGAGGTTTCTATCAACTGGCTGGAGCCTTCTCTTTTAATCGGCTTATTTACGGTTTTAATTGCTATCGTTTCCCTCTTTATGCTGGGGCGATTGGTAAACAGTTATGTATCGTTAAAATCGTTGTACAAAAATTTATCTGTTACTGAATTAAGCAGTTCTGTATCTGACGAGCATAATTTAAACAGCTCGGTAAAAATTGCTTTTCATGATCATCCGTTGGTTCCATTTACATTTGGATGGAAGCAACCGGTGATTGTAATGCCCAACGTTTTACAATATCAGCCGGAAAAGTTAAAAATGGCCCTTCAGCACGAAATTACCCATATAAAAAGGGGTGATTATTTGCTGCAGCTGGCTTTATCTATGATTGAATCTCTCTTCTGGTTTCATCCGCTCATACGGTTCGGAAATCAGGAGATTGATACTTATCGGGAAATTTCCTGTGATCAGGAAGTGCTTTCCAATTCCGATTTCTCCATAAAATCTTACGCCAATTTACTGTACGAGTTAGTTCCTTTAAGCAGCGGCGCAGATCGGTTATCAGTGAGCATGGCAGTGCAACACTCAACCCTAAAGAAACGGATTAAAACCATGAAATATCATAAACTGCATAAGGCTTCATTCCGCCAAAGCATTACCCTGCTATTGCTGATGGTAGTTGGAATTACGCTCCCCATTGCCTGTTCTGATTTAAGAGGCACCGAAGCGATTTCTAATGAAGAACTGGAGCAAACTGAAATCAGCATTCAAAACCCGGCGTTAAGTATTAACGGCGTGGAACTTGAAATCTCTCGCGATCGAGGTCTTACCGTAAACGGCTTAGGAGCTGTTCAAATCATTACAACTGATTATGGACTTTTTAAAGTGGCGCCCCGCAGTTTTGACGGCGGTACTAAAGCCGGAACTATTGAAGGCAATAAGCTAAGCTTCAGAATTAGTGAGCTTGATATAGAACTAAACTCTTCCGGTGAAATTCTGCCCGGAGTTAGCAATGCCCCTATTTGGGTTTTACATATAAAAGAGGGCGTA
This sequence comes from uncultured Balneola sp., assembly GCA_964505215.1. Classification (GTDB taxonomy): domain Bacteria; phylum Bacteroidota; class Rhodothermia; order Balneolales; family Balneolaceae; genus Gracilimonas. The sequence continues at coordinate 100,889 of CAZDGU010000004.1, read as the reverse complement.
AATACTAAATCAAACATGCTTTTTCCTTCTGCAAATGCAATGGAAGAGTTTCCTCCCGCTCCACCAAAACCGCCTACTCCACAAAAAGAGGAAGATTTAGGTAACTTTTTTGTAGTAGTGGAAAAAATGCCCAAATTAATTGGAGGTATGAAGGCGCTGCAAAGCGGTGTAGAATATCCTGAAATAGCGCGCCGGGCCGGTATTGAAGGCCGTGTAACCGTTCAGTTTATCGTTACTGAAACCGGAGATGTAGAACATGCACAAGTAGTGCGCGGAATTGGCGGTGGCGCCGATGAAGCAGCCCTCGAAGCTGTAAAACAAGCTAAGTTTGAGCCCGGTGTACAGCGAGGTCGGCCGGTACGTGTACAATATGCGCTTTCCATTAACTTCCGGCTGAGTGATGCTGATTTTTCAACTTCTCCTCCTCCACCTGAGCAAAAATAGCTTTTAGAAACTAACCTACTCTTTGTCCGATTACTGAGCAGAAAACTAACTCTGAAGTGGTCAGATGGGAATTGGGTTTTAACATGCGTAATAGAAGTAGCGGTTCACACAAATAATATCCAATCACAGCGAGGTAATATCTGCCTCGCTTTTTTTATATGAATTATTTTCTTGTATTTTGAAACTTCTTATTTCGGCTGCCGTAACAAGCGGTTAGATTATAATCTATAACTCATTTCATTATGTCAGCTAAACTCAGAAAGTCGCGTACTGATAAAATGCTCGCGGGCGTTTGCGGAGGATTTGCCGAATATCTTGGCTGGGATTCCACCCTAATCCGAATCATTTTTGTTCTATTTCTTTTCCTTGGATGGGGAACTCCCATTTTAGCATATTTCATTCTGGCCATTGTGATGCCCGATTAAAGACTGATTTACTTCCGTTTCTCCATCTTGTAATATTCCTGTTGCTTTAGCATCTTCAGGTTCAAATAACTTTGGATAGCTTATGAAAGTTGGAATTGTTGGAGATGCGAGCAGGGCCGTAGCTTGGGAACAACATTTACGGCCGCATCGAATTGTGCGTGAGGTGGAACTTTGCGCTCATATTGATGAAATCAGTAATGTGGATGCCTGCCTGCTTATTGATGATTCTGACAGCAATTTAGATAATTTACTGCAAGCTATCCGCCGTGGGCTGAATTGCTTTCTCATTTCCTCCCCTCCTTCCGATGTTGCCAAACTCGGGCAAATTCAACGCTCTATACAAGAAGCCGGTGTACATGTACAATTTTCTCACTGGCCTACTTTAGCTCCGGCCACCCAATGGATGATGGACCGAATGCAGCGCCCTACATTAATGAGCATAAAACGAGAAGTGAGCTACAGCCAATTTATAAACTCAAAAGATAATGTTCGGCATTTTTGGGTTGATGAGCTGGGCCTGTGCATGAAATGGATAGGTAGCGGCATTCATCACACCGAAGCAAAAGAAGTAACGATTGGGAATACGCAAACGCTGGCTGCGCATATTTTTATGAGATTTAATAATGGTTCAACAGCTGATATCACCATTTTTACAGGCGCCAAACAGAATCAACATACCCGTATTTTATCATCCAATGAGGAAATTTTTGAGTGCGATGTACCCTCTCAGACTATTCGCGCCGGACGAGCAGGCTCCGGATCTCTCGTCTATTTTGAAGAGAAAACCTTTGACCCTGCAAAGTCTGCGGAAAAATCGGTTCTCATGTTTCTCAAGTCCATTCAAATGGATCAAGAAACGGCTTATACCGGCTACGATGCCTATCGGCTGGCTGTGCAGGTTGAAAAAATTAAAAAGCGCTTAAAGCAGTTTGGTTGATGGTAGTAGCGCATCCCCAAGCGTTGTTTACGGCTTAATACGCATCATTTTGGACGCATCAACCCAAAAACATGGGCACAATTATTTTCGATTGAATTGATTTGTATGGCTAAAGAAGGATATAAAAAAATTCGAATCCCAAGTCAGGTTGATATCAATCCTGCTTCAGTGCATCGGCTAATTTGAGCATTTTTTCACTTATGGGAAGCAGCCATTTCAGTTGTTCCCAAACCAAATGAGCCTCTTGCAAATCCCGGATAGTTTCTTTGTCTTCAGATACCAAATTGCTGATTTCTGACGAGCTGAGTGTAGGAATTTGCTCTTTAATTAGCGGTGTACTTTCAGGTGATAGCTCGGCTGCATTACTTTTCTCATCTTTTAAGCACCGGAGTACATTCTCCAGATTATGCTCAATTTTCTCTGTTGTAATTTTAAACCGTTCAGATGCTTTTGTTGTTTTATGATGCTGTATGTATGTACTTAAGGAGGCTAATGAAGCTAAAAACGTATGATTTAAAACAACCAACTCATGTATTTGATCTGCTTTTACTTGCTTGGACTTTGGTTCTTGTGTCATGCGCTGAAAAGCTGAGCTCAGGTTAGATGTCTCCAAAAGCGCCTGCTTTCGCGCTACACTGTAGGAGGTTGGTACACTGCCTTTGGTTTGATAGTACTCTGTGATTTTATGAAGAAAGTTTTTATTGGCGCTAACGCTTTTTTCAATACTCTCCTTAATATCAACAAATTCCCACGTTGGTAATAGCCACAGTATTGCCATATAGGAAAGTCCGGCACCTATAAGTGTATCTATTATTCTGAAGTTTATAACAGAAAGCACATCAGGCTGCAGTATAGAATAGATAAATACCACTCCAAGGGTAATAAAGGTAGCTGCAGCTCTATAATTTTTTTGAATCATAGAAAGCGCAATAACCATAGAGGCCAAACTCATAACCCCATACAAATATGGGTTTTGAACCCAGAAAACTACGCCAACAGCAATAGCACCGCCTATCAGAGTACCTATAATTCGGTCTTTTGCTCTGTTTTTTGTGAGCCCGTAACCGGGACGCATAATTACGATGATGGTCAAAAGTATCCAGTGTGGATTCTGGAATTGGAAAAACGACCCCAGCATGTAGCCAATCATAACCGTTATGGCTAACCTCAAAGAATGTTTAAAAATTGTGGACTTAAAGCTCAGGTTCCGTACTAACAAAAGCGGGCTGTAATCCTGAGGTACTAAAAAGCGCTGTGCAGATTTTTTATCGATATCCTCGATTTCCATCGCCATTGTATTGGCGTCTCCTAACAACCATTTTATTCGTTTTAACTTTGTGAGCTGCTTTTCCTGATATTCGAGCAAATTTTGAAGCATCAAGTATTCCTCATAATGCTTGGTTTCGCGTAGCAAAGCGATCTCAGATTTTACATCTTCAAAACATTGGTTTATTCTATCATTCTCAGGCAGCATGTGCTTGCTGTTACCCGCTTCAGAAATCATCCGCAATTGGTAGGCCATTTCAAAAATAAGCTTCTGAAACAATTGAATATATTGGGGATGTTCTTTGAAAAGCTCATCCATTCGTTCGTAATTAACAGGATTAGCGATAGCGGTTTCGAGCATTTCAATCAACTGAACAAATATCAGCAAACGTTTATTCTGATAATTTGACCAGCCTGAGGTTTGCCTGGAAAGAATTAAAATTTCTCTCAGCGTTTCATGATTTTCTGTTAACTCACTTTGAAGTTTCTGTAATTTGGATTGTAATTTTTCATGATCTCCAAAGGGACCCACTAATTTCCCGCGCGTTTCTAAAAATTCAGCCGTAAGAGAATAGGTTTCAGTTAAAAACCCCTCCGTCTCGGCTTTTGGGTTTACTCTTTGCCAAACAATTGACAGGAGTAAATACCAAAGTCCGCCCAAGCCTACTAATAAAGCATATTGATAGACCTCTAAACTTTCTGAATCCTGTGTAAAGCTCAATATCAAGGCCATTAGGCCTGAAAAGCTGACCAACGAAGCCCTAAAACCATAAATTGAGATGTAGGCAATTGCAAAAGTCAATAAGCCTGTTGCGGCTATTTGCAACCAAAGGTCAAAATGCAGATATCCTTTTATTAACGTGACAAACATCACCAATGCTGCAGAGACAAGAATGCCGATTTTTTTGTGCTCAAAACTTCCGCTAACATCACTTGGTGAACTCCAAAAGGCGCCAAAACCGATCGCTAACCCAATTTCAAAATAACCAAGTTCTATGCCTGCTATAATGGGCAGCGCTACAGCAATACCAACCCGCAATGGCCTTGAAAAGCTGACGCTTTTAAGGAACTGCTGCAGATCTGTAAAATGCTGAGATTTAATTAAGCTCAATCGATTGAAAGCAGAAAGGTTCATTCTTCAAAAATAGGAAATAATTATAGATAGTATCTAAACGGGGAATTATCCCGAAATTCAGTTCGGTTTTTGGTTTCACGCAGAGTTCCGCAGAGTTTGACGCAGTGTTTCGCTGAGGCACTGCGAAAATCAGCGATTCATCTGCGAGAAATAGAATATGGTCATTTCTACTTAATTATTAGATAAGCGATTTGATTTATTAACACTTAGCAGTTGCAGAATGAAAGTTTCAGGGCAACTTCTCTAACTAAACACAATTTTTAGTTATTGAATTGACATGGATATAAAAGCGGTCAATCAATCGAAAAATAACTAAAAAGTAATGGGTGAGGCTAAGTTTTTAAGCAAACCAATCACGCTATACGCGGCCAAACTGCTTGATTTTGGATTATCCTCAGACGGTGATGTTTCAACTTTAACATCTACTTCTATAGACTCTCCCTTCAGCTTAATTGTATGCCTGTTATTATTAAACCCGGGGATACTGTTAATAGATACTTTAGTATTCTCTACTCCCGTAGTTGCTAAGGCCGTAGCCACTGCAACATTAATATTTTTGGGGAAATGCTTAATTGCTTCCGCTGCATAACCCTTAAATATTTCTTCCACTTTTTCTTCAGAGAGCATTCTCCCCTCTAAAAATGGAGCACCGTTTAATGATTTTGGTGATTTTTCTGTAGTAATACTTACTTCTACATTCTCCATTAGGGTTGATGCAAATAAAACATCAAACCCACCTACGGCTCCCGGAGGCACATGAATCCGGCTATCGTTTTTTGATGCTGCCTGCTTAACATTGTTATAAAATTCTTTGTCAGCCAGTGCACCTACAGATAAAGGTATTAGATGTATGCCATTTGATAAAGCTTCAACACCAATTTCTTTAAATACCTCTGTAGTGGCAGCCTCAATAATAAAATCGGGTTTGTCTTCTATTATTTCGTTGAGAGTTTTGTACGCCTTGCCACCTATTTCATTTACTAACTTTTCTGCATTTTCTAAGTTTCGGCTTTGCACACCTAATATTTCATATTCCTCACTCAACTCCTTAGAAACAAAGTTCCCAATTATACTGCCTAATGATCCGCTTCCAATTATAGCTAATTTATACTTCTTCATGTTATCATCTTTACTTTAAATACATACCAATTCTATACGTTTATGATGCTAAGATAGAGGGTTTTAAATCCTATTTCTATTGATTGTCCATCTAATTAAATATACCCGCTCAATCTCTCCAAATACTTAGCAAAAATGCAAACAGCAGGAGTGATTCGCATAGAATAACTTTTAGACTAAACCGCCTAAATCAGTTTGGGGTGATGGAAATTGTGCAGACTGAAAACCCTCTCTTTAGTTTAACGCCTATTATTTTGGGCGCATAGCTTTGAACACTTTCTTCAGTTTACTGCGCGACATCAACCCATCAATGAAATTAAATTGCCCTGCCTGCAGCTTTTCGCCGCCGTCTATGGTTACGCATTCGCCGGTCATATAGGACGAAAGGTCTGACATCAGGAATACGGCAAGGTTCGCAAGTTCCTGAGGCTCTCCATATCTTTTCATGGGAATCTTATTGATGAATTTCTTTTCCAATACTTTTTTAGGAACTAACCGAGACCAGGCACCTTCGGTGGGAAACGGTCCGGGCGCAATGGCGTTTAAACGAATTCCATAGGTTGCCCACTCAAAAGCCAAAGAACGTGTCATAGCTAATACGCCGGCTTTTCCGCAAGCAGACGGTAGCACGAAACCCGATCCCGTGTTTTCGGCGTATGTGGTAACTATGTTTAAAATATTACCTTCCTTCTTGTTATCAATCAGGTAATTCCCAAAAACATGTGTGCAGTTGAAGCTTCCATGCAGCACAATATCAACCACGGCTTTAAATCCGCCGGGGCTCAAATCTTCCGAGGCCGACAAGAAATTACCGGCTGCGTTGTTTACCAATCCATCCAGCGAGCCGAAGTCCTCAACAATTTGTTCAAACATTGATGTTACCACATCATAATCTCTTACGTCACACACATAGTAGCGAGCTACGGCTCCATCCCGCTCTTTTTCAATTTCCTTGACCGCATTTTGGAGCTTTTCTTCCGTACGTCCGCAAATAGCAATATCTGCTCCGGTTCGTGCAAATGTTTTCGCCATAGCCAGCCCTAAACCGCTGCCTCCACCGGTAATTAAAATCGTTTTTTCAGAAAGCGTATCTTCTTTAAACATCGTTTTGGATTGTGTTTGATTGAGATTCCACAGAAATCTCTCCGAGATTCTTGCAGATTTATTTTGAATTGAATGTCCAGAGCATCTTTCCCGGAATTAACTCAGGTTTTCAAAGATCCCGGCTGCCCCCATTCCTCCGCCAATACACATGGTCACCAAGCCATATTTGGCATTTCGGGCTTTCATTTCATACAGAATTTGAGTGGTTAATTTAGCTCCGGTGCAACCCAATGGATGCCCCATTGCAATAGCTCCACCGTTTACATTGGTGATTTCCTGATCCAATCCCAGCTCTCGTATTACTGCCAGCGATTGTGAAGCAAAGGCTTCATTCAGTTCAATTAAGTCTATGTCAGAAAGCTTTAATCCGGTTTTGCCCAGTACTTTTGGCACGGCTTCAATCGGACCAATTCCCATAATATCAGGCGCTACTCCCGCGGCCTGAAATCCTACATAACGAGCCATTGGTTCAAGCCCCAATTTCTTTACCATGGCTCCGCTCATCACTACCACACCCGCAGCTGCATCGTTCATTTGTGAGGAATTCCCTGCCGTTACGCTTCCGCCTTGCTTAAAAACAGCTCGCAATCCCGATAACGCTTCTACCGAGGTATCGGCTCTCGGACCTTCATCTTGCTTAAAAGTGAACGAATTTTCAACGATTTCTCCGGCAGAGCTCACCTTTTTCTCGGTGACTTCTATCGGGGTGATTTGCTCGTCAAACTTTCCGGCTTCCCAGGCTTTTATAGCTCTTTGATGACTTTGGTAAGCAAATGCATCCTGATCTTCGCGGCTCACGTTATATTGATCGGCCACATTTTCGGCGGTAATTCCCATGCTTACGTAAATACCCGGTTCCGAATCCATCAGCTCCGGGTTGGGCTGAACCGACATTCCACCCATCGGAACCAAGCTCATAGATTCCACTCCGCCGGCAATAATCACATCAGCTCCCCCCGCCATAATCCGTTCTGCTGCCATAGAAATCGTTTGCAACCCGGAGGAGCAAAACCGATTTACGGTTACGCCCGGCACAGAATCAGGCAGGCCGCCAAGAATAGCAATTTGGCGGGCTACATTCAGCCCCTGCGAGGCTTCCGGAAAGGCACAACCCATAATCACATCTTCCACTTTGTCGGGTTCCAATCCCGGCGTTCGGTTTAATAAATCATTAACCACGGCTCCGCCCAAAGCATCGGGACGGGTAAACCGGAGCGAGCCTCTGTTAGCTTTTCCACAAGCTGTTCGTGCGGCTGAAACAATGTATGCATCTCTGTCTGACATAATTCTAATCCTTCTTTCGATGTTTAATTTCTTAACGGTTTTCCTTTTTTCATCATGTGTTCCATTCGGGCCAGCGTCCGCTCATCTTTCAGGCATTCCAAAATGGCTTCTCGTTCCAACTTCAACACATAAGACTCCGGCACTTCCTGCGCCTCACTCAAATCCCCGCCTGCAAGTACAAAAGCCACGCGCTCGGCCACTACCTGATCGTAATCTGTGATGAATTTACCTTCGTGCATCACGTGCAACATTAATTTCATAGCGGCAAGCGCCGTTTTCCCCAACACTTTGATGGGCGCCGGGCGGGGTGATTGATAACCGGCTTCCACCAAATTCAACGCTTCCGATTTTGCCGTTTTGATGAGCAAATCACGGTTCATCACAATGGTATCCGATGGACGTAAATATCCTAACTCTTTGGCCAGATGTGCACTTTCTGAAACTTTAGCCATGCCGATGGTTTTAAAAACTTCCCGAATGAACGGTAACGGATCGGCTTCACCTTCCAATTTATTCATTGCTCGGCGCAGCAGCTCGGTGGTTCCACCGCCGGCGGGAATCAACCCAACTCCCGCTTCTACCAATCCCATATACGTTTCGTGATGGGCCACCACTTTATCGGAGTACAGGCAGAATTCTACACCGCCGCCCAGGGTTCTCCCAAACGGTGCGGCAACTACCGGAAATGGAGCATCACGCAAAGCCACCGCTGTTTTTTGAAAATTATTGACGGCGCTTTCTATGCTTTTCCAGTCATTGTTCTGCTTGGCAAGCAACGCTTCTTTCAAATTGGCGCCAAAGGCAAAGTTCTCTCCGTCATGACTGATTACCAACGCATTAAAGTCCTCTTTCACCGTATTCAGTGACTCATACAGCGTTTGTACCAGCTCCGCGCCCAGCGTTCCGTTTCGGGTTTTGAACTCGATCAGCGCAACACCATCTCCCATATCATGAAGGGCGGCGCTGTCATTTTCTAAAACCGGTTTATTTTCTTTTCTGAGGTGTGAAACTTTGATTTCACCCGCGGCTTCAGGTGCTATATCTGTCCATGCTTTGGCCGTGGGGTCATAGACTTGTCCATCCTTATAAAACTGCGTAACACCGGCTTCCAGCATTTGCTGAATGAGCACCGGCACTTCTTTTCCTTCTTTTTTGATACGGTCGGCGGTTTCCTCAATTCCCAAAGCATCCCATCGGGCAAAAGGTCCCATTTCCCAATTAAAACCCCACTGCATGGCGCGATCTAACGCCAGCGGAGAATCCGAAATCTCCGGAATCCGATGAGCGGCATACAAGAGCAAATCACGCTGGGTATTCCATAAAAAGTCTGCAAGCGGACCGTCTGCATTTACTAAAAACTTCAGCCGTTCTGCGGTATTTTTAATTTCTTGGGCCTCAGCCAGTAGCTCATCCTCTAATTTTTGTTGAGATTCATACTCAAATGTATTCGGGTTCAGTACCAAATATTCACCCTTCTGTTTGGTGTAAAATCCCTTTCCGGCCTTGTTGCCTATTTTTCCATCTTCCACCATTTTCTCAAATTTTGCGGGGAGATTAAAAGCATCCCGCATTTCATCATTGGGAATGGATGGGTACAGATTTTTGGCCACGTGATTGGTTACATCCAGTCCGGCCATATCTGCCGTTCGGAAGGTTGCCGCTTTGGAATAGCCGGAAATGGTTCCGGTGAGCAGATCGATTTCCTCCGCTCTGAAGTCTCCATTAAAAAAATACGGCAAAATGTTAGCGATAGAAAAAATCCCAATTCGGTTCGCAATAAAGTTTGGTGAATCTTTACAAATAACCACGCCTTTGCCCAGCATTTTCTCACAAAAATGCTGCATAAATGCAGTAACCTTTTTGGATGTGCTTTCTGTTGGAATTACCTCCAGCAGCTTCATATAACGCGGCGGATTAAAAAAGTGCGTTCCCAAAAAATGAGCCTGAAAATCTGTGCTGCAATCTTCTCCAATCTCCCCGATTGGAAGTCCCGAGGTATTAGAACTGACGATGCTGTCGGATTTGCGGACTTCATCAATCCGCGCCATCATTTCTTTTTTGATGTCCATTTTCTCAATAATAACCTCACAAATCCAGTCTGCCTGCTTCAGCCTGTCAAAGTCATCTTCAAAATTTCCAACCTGAATGCGTTTTGCAAATTCGGGTTTTGCAAAAGGAGACGGCTTCATTTTAGAAGCTTTTTTCAGACTTTCTTCCACCATTTTATTCGGGCGGTTAGGATCATCGCTCTTTAGATCCAGCAGTGTAACATTCAATCCGGCATTTACGCAATGGGCAGCAATTTGGCTTCCCATCACCCCGGAACCTAAAACAACTACATTTTTTACCGTATAATTTTGTGTACTCATGAAACTGCGTTTATTAATTTCTGTTAGTTTTCAGATTCTTCATCATCATAAATGGAATCAATAACATCGCTGTACTTTTTGTTAATTACGTTACGCTTCACCTTCAAAGTTGGGGTGATTTCACCTGCCTCTATCGTAAATTGGTCTTCCAGCAGCTTAAAGCGCTTCACCTTCTCCCATTTAGAAAGATTTTGATTAACCTTATCTACTTCCTTTTGAATACGCCTGCGCACGTATTTATTCTCGGTGGGATTTTCTTCAGGAAAGTCATAATTGGTGGTCTCAAACCTTTTTTTCATGTTTTCCCAATTGGGCACAATCAGAGCGGCGCAATATTTGTGCATATTTCCTACCACTACGGCCTGCTCAATAAAGCCACTGTTCACCAGCGCATTTTCTATAGGCTGCGGCGCCACATACTTTCCGGTTGAGAGCTTAAACAGCGATTTCTTACGGTCGGTAACAAACAGCCAGCCGTCATCATCCAAATGTCCGATATCTCCGGTATGGAACCAGCCGTCATCGTCAATAGCCTCTTCTGTTTTGTCGGGCATTTTGTAATATCCCTTCATGATGTACGGACCTTTGGCTAAAATTTCGCCATCTTCTGCAATCTTCAGCTCCACATCGGCAATGGCTTTACCGGATGAGCCGATGCGCAGCTCTCCTTTTGGAGGTCCTGTTAACACCGGCGAGGTTTCGGTGAGGCCATAACCTAAACCGCAGTAAATGCCAATTCCATTAATAAATCTCGCAATATTGGGCGACAGAGCCGCCCCACCTACATTAAAGCCAATCATTTTTCCGCCAAACAATTCTCGCACTTTAGCATAAACCAGCTTATCGGCGATGGCCATTTTCCATGCGGCCGGCGGATTTTCGGGATCATAGTTTTCGGCCAGATTTATAGCCCAGTAGAACATTTGTTTTTTGAGCCAGCCAAAATCCTGTCCGCGCACTTTCATACCGGCCACTACTTTTTCGAGCAGGCGCGGTACCGTTACCAAATACACCGGTTGAACCCTTGAAAAATCTTCCCTGATATCATCAATATCCTCTATATAATAAGGGGGAAGGCCGGCAAAGGCATAGATGTAAGAAGCCGTTCGCTCAAACATATGGGCCAGCGGTAGATATGAAAGTACTGTGGGATTATCATATTCTTTCGGATCAAAGGGGAACAACTCTCGGGCAGCCAGCGCATTTCCTGCAATATTATGGTGAGAAAGCATCACTCCTTTTGGCACACCCGTAGTTCCGGACGTATAAATAAGCGTGGCCATGTCATCCGGTTTCACTTCACTCTTAAGCTTATTATACAGCGTGGGGTCTTCCTCATTTTTCTTATGCCCCATTTGCAGAATGTCTTCAAACGTTTGCAGCTTTTTGTGCTTAGACTCCATTATTGAGATAATAGCCTTCACATTCTTTACATTTTTTATGAGCGGCTTGGTTTCTGCAAAAACCTCATCATTAGATACAAAGTGTATTTTTGCATCCGAATTCTCCAGTATGTACTTAATTTGCTCACCGGGTTGTGTGGTATAAATGGGTACAACAGCCGCTCCCAGCGATAATACGGCTAAATCAATTATCCGCCATTCTGTAGAGTTTTCGGCATGAAGCGATATTTTATCACCCTTCCGCACGCCCAGTTCATATAAACCCAGCGCCAGATCTTGTACCATTTGCTTAAAGTCGGCTACACCGGTTTCAATCCATTTTCCGTCTCGCTTTACCGCAGAAAATATTCCGGATGTGTTTTTTTCATACCCTTGTTCAACAATTGATAATATAGTAGTGGGCTCGTATTTCATATTAATTCCATATCATGTTCGCAGATTATGACAAGATACACTTTCAACGGATTATTGAAAGCGTTTCCATACCTTTAATGAAATAACTTAACACCGTTAATCAAAAGCAAATTTTATGTTTATTGAGGAATCTCTAAAACAAAAGGCTAAACTTTACTTCAATCTTAAACAAAAGCATATGGGAGATATGCTTGGCATAACATTCAAACACATTGCCAAAGATAAAATAGTGGCAACCATGCCGGTAAATGAGCATTCCGTGCAGCCTTTTGGGATTTTACATGGCGGGGCTTCAGTAGCCTTGGCAGAGTCTGTTTGCTCTTTAGGTGGTTGGTTTTTGTTAGAAGATGAGCGTAAAGCTGCCGTAGGACTGGAAATTAACGCCAATCATATTCGTTCAGTTAAAATGGGCGGGAAGGTAACTGCAACTGCAAATCCTATACATATTGGAAAAACCACACAAATTTGGGAGTGCGAACTTAGAAATGAGCGCGACAAACTGGTTTGTGCCTCCCGTTGTACGCTGGCTATTATTGAAAAATAGCGGTTATCTTATTCACTTTGTTGAAGTCAGATTGCAATATAGGCGGATTCTGCGATCTGAATCTTCATGTATGTGTACAGCTTATTCGGTAATTACATTACTTGGGCCATGATAGGCTTTCATATCAATTATTTTGCCTTCATCATTAAAAGTCATAACGTCTATGGCTTGAATTTGTGATTTTTTGCCATTCATTTCCATATATATGGTAAAAGCCATAGCTGCGGAATTACCGTGCGAGCCGCGAATAGGCGTATCCAGCTCCAGCTTTTTTACTACTTTAACGGCGCCTTGGTAAAATTTGGTAATGGCCTCTTTCCCTTCTACAATTTTTCCGCCGCCAACCGGATCTTCTAATTTAGCATCATCAGCAAAAAGAGAAATAATCAGTTCTGCATCGGTTTGATTAAACCCGTCAAGATAACTTTGAAGAGCATTTTTCATTTTTTCTTCGGAAGGCATAGTTTTTCATTTAGATGAATGAATAAATAATAGGTCTAAAATCAGCTAAAGATAAACAAGGGCAGGCTATCTGTATCTCAAGCAACTATAGAGCTTTAAGACAAGCATAATTTCTATAGCTTTTAATATGGAGTGTTTAATAATTCAGCACTCCGGTTATAACGAGCCTGCCCGGACCTGCCTTTTAGGGCAAATCCGGGTTAGCATCGTTCATTTCAATCTGAGTGATTGGAAATTTTATTTGTCCGCAGACAAATATTTTAGTCCAGATCTACTCCGTTAATGTCAATGCCCAAAGCTTCGGCTACGCCTTTTCCATAATCAGGATCAGCTTTGTAGCAGTTTTTGATGTGGCGTTCCTGAATGAACTTTTCGGCACCGCCTACTTCAGCCGCTGTGTTATTAAACAACAGTTCTCGTTGTTTCTCATTCATCATGCGGAAAAGGTTACCGGGCTGAGAATAGTAATCATCGTCATCTTCTCTAAAGTCGTAATGATCTCCATCTCCCTCAATAGGTGTAGGAGGTTCGGTATATTCCTTTTGCTCTTCCCACTGCTCATAGCTGTTAGGGAAGTAGTGTAGAGTATCACCTTCGTTACCATCCACTCGCATTGCTCCGTCTCGGGATGCATTATGGAAAGGACACTTAGGTTTGTTAACCGGAATTTGATAGTGGTTTACACCTAATCGGTAGCGCTGTGCATCGCCATAAGAAAACAGACGTGCCTGCAGCATTTTATCGGGACTGAAGCCCACACCCGGAACTACATTAGCCGGGTTAAAAGCGGCCTGCTCTACATCAGCAAAGTAGTTATCAGGATTTTTGTTAAGCTCCAGCACGCCCACATCATGCAGAGGATAATCGCCATGAGGCCATACTTTCGTTAAATCGAAAGGATTGAACGGACATTCTTTAGCCTGTTCTTCCGTCATCACCTGAATTTTTAATTTCCATTTTGGAAAGTCGCCTTTCTCAATGGCGTTGAATAAATCTCGTTGGTGACTTTCTCTGTCTCCTGCAATAATTTGTCCTGCTTCTTCATTGGTCAGGTTTTTAATTCCCTGCTCCGTTTTAAAGTGAAATTTCACCCAAACGCGCTCATTATCAGCATTTATCAAGCTAAAAGTATGGCTTCCATAACCGTTCATGTGCCGGTATGATTTTGGAATACCTCTTTCACTCATCGTGATCGTAACCTGATGCAAAGCTTCAGGCAGCAGTGTCCAAAAGTCCCAGTTGTGATTAGCACTTCTCAGGTTGGTTTTTGGATCTCGCTTAACGGCTTTATTCAGGTCAGGAAAACGGTAAGGATCTCTTAAAAAGAAAACAGGAGTGTTATTTCCTGTTAAGTCCCAGTTTCCTTCTTCGGTATAAAACTTAACGGCAAACCCGCGAATATCCCGTTCTGCATCGGCCGCACCTCTTTCTCCGGCTACGGTTGAAAATCGAACAAAAACATCCGTTTCTTTGCCGATTTCTGAAAATAGTTTAGCCCTGGTGAACTTGGAAATGTCGTGTGTGACTTTAAAAGTACCAAATGCTCCGGAACCCTTTGCGTGCATCCGTCTTTCGGGAATAACTTCACGGTCAAAATGAGCTAATTTTTCTAAAAACCAATAATCTTCTAACAGCATAGGCCCTCTTTTGCCTGCTGTTTTAACATTTTGGTTTTCTGCTATCGGTCTTCCCGATACAGAATATAATTTCTTTTTTTTGTCTTTCGAATCCATAATAATTTGCTTTTAAAAGTAAATAATAAGTTTGATTTGTTACTACAATATACCTGTGCGGTTATATAAATCGTCGGAATCATCAGTAGCCATATACATATATACTATACGCATATTCAGGTGACATTTTGATAAGTGCAACGCCTCTTCATTTTTACATCAAAAAGGGTTGACATGTGGCCTTTAACGTTGAAACATACTGTTTTTTCTTTTGTCTTTCCAGCCCAAAAGCATCCCCACATTGGTCTTATCAGCCGGTGAGAACTGAACATTACTTCACCAGTTTCACCTTAAAATTTGGCATTTAGGTATTTGTCTGAATCCTATTGTAACACACAATTCTTTTAGCGGAAGATTAATTCCAATTTTGACAATAATTCCGGAATAGTTTGGTAAGTCTCAGCGTTGTGAATGGGAACAGGATATATTTGCCATTTTCTCAGCGTACCGGCTATACCCGATGTAGTTTTGACAAGATGAACTGTTATCAGTAAACCTGCAAAGTTCAACGTGAGTTTTATTTCTCGCTGAGTTTGCCGCTGTGTCTCGCTGATTATTCCCATCTCAGCGAGACTCTTTGTAAAAACCCTTGATTGAATCCGTAGTTAAGTAACACGGAATGACCACCGTTACCCGACAGCACTCTCGCAATCATTTTACTTAGCATCCATTGCGTTGGGAATTACACTCTCATAAACATCTTCAGCTTGCGCTACATCCAGGCTCACCAAATCTTTTATTTCGAGTTTGGTTCCTTTTACCACGCCCAGTTCATATAAAGGAATTTCGGCTTGCTCAAAATGATGCTTAACAGTTTGTAATTCAGCCGCAGGAATGGTTATTACCACTCCCGATTGCGCCTCACTAAACAAAATTTCATGCGGATTTCCTGCCAGTGTTTCTACTGAAAGCTCGGCTCCTTTTTTCCCAAAAATGGCCATTTCGGCTAATGTGATAGAAAGTCCGCCGTCAGAAACATCGTGAGCGGCCGTTACTAAACCGGTTTTAATAGCGGCTAACAACGCTTCCTGAAGCTTAACTTCAAAATCGAGATCCAGCTCCGGCGCATCACCGGTGGTTAGGTCATGCACAACCTTCAGGTATTCACTTCCGCCCAATCCTTTACGGTCAGCTCCGATGTAAAACACAATATCTCCCTCATTTTTGAAGGAAGGGGTGGTTACCTGCTTCTCTACATCTTCCATTACCCCTAACATTCCAATAACGGGTGTTGGGAAAATTGCTCCCTTAGGGTTTTCATTATAAAAGCTGACGTTTCCGCCCGTTACCGGAGTATTCAGGGCGCGACAGGCATCTCCCATTCCGCCAAGGGCTTCTTTAAAAGTCCAATACACTTCCGGCTTGTATGGATTTCCGAAATTCAGACAGTTCGTTATGGCCATGGGTTTAGCTCCGGAACACACCACGTTTCGGGCCGATTCTGCCACGGCAATTTGTCCGCCTTTTCGTGGATTCAGATATACATACCGGCCGTTACAATCCGTTTTGGCAACCAGTCCCTTTTTGGTTCCTTTAATACGAATTACGCCCGCATCAGACGCGCCGGGCGGGGTTACCGTATTGGTGCGAACCGTAGTATCATACTGTTCGTGTATCCATCTTTTAGAAGCAATATTAGGAGAGTTCAACAGCTTGCCTACAACTTCCGTATAATTTTTGGGGTGATTGATGCTGTTCATATCAAAATTTTGCACCTCATCCAGATAGGCCGGTTTCGTGGCTTCTCGTACATATTGAGGAGCCCCGCCGCCCAGCACTAAATGCTCGGCAGGAATTTCTGCTTTTATCTCCCCTTCTTTCCAGTAAGTAACGTTTTCAGTATCAACCACTTCCCCTATAACTACACCATGTAGATCCCACTTTTCGTACACGTCAATTATTTCCTGCTCCCGGCCTTTTTCAGCCACAATAAGCATACGCTCCTGGCTTTCGGAAAGCAATAATTCATAAGCGGTCATGCCATCTTCGCGAGCAGGCACTTTATCCAGATCTATTTTCATTCCCTGCCCTCCTTTGTCTGCCATTTCGGAAGTTGAGCACGCGATTCCCGCCGCGCCCATATCCTGCATTCCAATTACGGCGCCGGTTTTCAGCACTTCCAGGCTGGCTTCCAGCAGCAGTTTTTCGGTGAAGGGATCGCCGGCCTGCACGCTGGGGCGTTTTGCTTCACTTTCTTCACTTATTTCTTCTGAAGCAAAAGTAGCTCCGTGGATTCCATCTCGCCCGGTGCTGGCTCCTACAATAATCACCGGATTTCCAATTCCTTTTGAAATTGCAGAGGCGGTTTCTCCTTGTTTTACCAAGCCGATGCTCATCGCGTTTACCAGCGGATTTCCTTCATAGCTTTCATCAAAAACCACTTCTCCCGCAATGACCGGAACGCCAAATGAGTTTCCATAATCGCCAATTCCACGCACCACGCCATCCAGCAGATACCGGACGCGTGGATTATCCATCGAGCCGAACCGAAGGGAGTTCAGGCTAGCTACCGGCCGGGCACCCATGGTGAAAATATCCCGGTGAATACCGCCAACGCCCGTTGCCGCGCCCTGATAAGGCTCAACAGCAGAGGGATGATTGTGGCTTTCAATTTTAAATGCACAGGCTAAGCCATCGCCTAAATCAACCAAGCCGGCGTTTTCTTCTCCGGCTGCAACCAGCAGATTTTCCCCGTCTGAGGGAAGTTTTTTGAGTTCAATAATGGAGTTTTTATAAGAGCAATGTTCACTCCACATCACCGAATATACTCCCAGCTCGGTAAAAGTTGGAGTACGCCCGAGGCGGGAAACAATCATTTCATATTCTTCTTCATTGAGGCCGTGATCCAGAGCAAGTTCAAGATTTACTTCCGGTTCCTGCATAGATGAGTTACGCATTTTCAGTTTTTGAAATTGGAGTTAAGCCGGAGTTTTCTCCGGACAGGTTAAGACGGAACAGAAGGTACGATTATTTGGCTAAAGGCTCTAATTGATTAGCTAATTTAGTTCGGGGTTAATCGCAGACAAAGTTACTTTTTGTTATTATGAACCGGAGGTTGGGGTCGAGAGGAAATAATCCCACCTTATTAATAAAAGAATAGATTCCTTCTCGGATTTAAAACATCATCCTGAAAAACATCTTTAGCAATAAAACCATCTTTATTTTCTCGCTGAGTTGCGCAGAGGAATGCGCGGAGTTTCGCTGAGGCAGAAGAACACAAATTCTCCAAAACAGTTAACATGATGTGAAAATTACAATCTATTAATAGGACAAGGGGTTGTAACCCTTTGCCTTGAATTGAAAGCATTTTAATTCATTGCGAAACCATGAATGTGTAGCTACTCTTAATCCTACATTCTAAAACGATCTCGCACGGCCTTTTCCAACTCTTCCCGGTGATCCGGATGGGCAATATCTATCAAAGCTTTAGCCCGCTGGCTCAGGTTTTTACCGTATAGATTGGCAATTCCATATTCGGTAACTATATAGTGCACATGGGCTCGCGTGGTTACTACACCCGCTCCTTGCTTCAGAAATGGCACGATTCGGCTCACCCCTTTTCGAGTGGTAGAAGGCAGCGCTATAATCGGCTTTCCACCCGGCGAAAGTGAAGCTCCCCGAATGAAATCCATTTGTCCGCCAACGCCAGAGTAGTGGTACGTTCCAATGGAATCGGCACAAATCTGTCCGGTTATATCTACCTCAACGGCACTGTTAATTGCGGTAACCTTGGGATTTCTGCGAATGACGGCTGTGTCATTTATATAAGCGATATCTAACATAGCAACGGAAGGATTATCGTCCACGAAATCGTAGGTTTTCTGCGTACCCATCACAAAGCCACTTACTATTTTTCCGGGGTGAATACTCTTTTTCCGGCCGTTAATAACTCCCTTTTCAACCAGCTCTATCACTCCGTCTGAAAACATTTCGGTGTGTACGCCTAAGTCTTTGTGATGCTCTAAACTTTTTAACACCGCATTTGGGATAGCACCAATGCCCATTTGCAACGTAGCGCCGTCATCAATCAGCTCGGCACAGTGAGCTCCAATTTTCAGTTCAGCTTCATTGGGTTCGGGTACTTGCTGCTGGGGGAGCTCATCATCCACATTCACAAGTACGTCTATTTTATCAACGTGAATGATTCCATCTCCGTGCGTGCGCGGCATGTTAGGGTTTACTTGTGCAATCACAAATTTGGCCATTTGTGCTGCCGCAATGGCTGCATCAACCGAAACACCCAGCGAGCAATAGCCATGGCTGTCGGGTGGCGATACGTGAATGAGCGCCACATCTAAGGGCAGCACGTTTTTGCGAAATAAATTCGGGACCTCACTTAAAAAGACCGGAATATAATCTCCCCGACCTTCATTTACGGCTTTACGAACATTGGCTCCCACAAAAACTACATTCACAAAAAATGAATCTTTGTATTCCGGATCCGCATAGGGAGCAGGACCTTCGGTATGCAAGTGAACAAGTTCCACATTTGTTAACTCCCCATGCCGCTCGGTCATAGCTTTAACAAGCTGAACAGGCGTTGCATTACCCCCGTGTACAAAAACGCGATTTCCTGATTTTATATGTTTAACTGCTTCAGATGCCGTTTTATAAGTTCCCATACCTTCCTCATAATTAGATTTTTGACAAATGATATGGAGCTAATGTGAATTCTATTTAAAGAAGTTTGTTTTAGGCGAGAGCTTCATACTTGTTTCATTACCAATATTTTTTAAGAATTCTGAATCTAATCACAGGCAATAAAAAAGCTGCACCGATAAGTCGATGCAGCTTTTAAAAATAATAAGCTACTATTTTTTAAGAGGTTGTAATTAAAATTCAGGTACCATGTACTTGTACTCAAAACTCACACTTGCATCTCCCTCTGCTGCGCTGGCAGTACGGTTTATTCCCGTTATATGAACCATACCATAGGTTGATTCAGATGTTTGAAAAATAAACACGTCACCCACAGAAACATCATTCAAAGTAGGTGTAGCCACTCCACTGTTGAATTGATTTCGAGCTTCTACGTTATTTCCACTTGCATAGAGTTCTGCGTCTCCATTGGTATCCACGAAATTGGTCGTAGTACCGGCTGTAGTATTTACTCCACTTAGCGAAACCTGCCTTAACGCGCTGTTATAAGAGAATGATATATCGGTACTGTCGTTTTCGCTGACATCAACCGAATTCGTCTCTAAATCTATGTAAGTGTTGGTTTCGGAAAGTGTGTTCGAAGACTGGTTAGCAAAGGTAAAAATACCGATTACTATCTGATCTTCTGTAGATACACTGCCGTATTGTGAGCTTGCTGTGGTTTTTACGTACAAGGTATCTCCAACGCTGTAGTTATTGCCTTGAATTTCAAGACTGTCCTGTGCATTGAAGGCGCCCTGATCGGCATAATTCCCATTAGCACCCACCTTTGTTTCTATCTGCATGGCGCTTACTGTGGCAGATACTGGCTCTGCCATTACGTGGTAGTAATGCTTCTCAGGACTTTGAACAACTCCTGAAGGTGCAGCCGTTGATAGCGCATTTTCCATAGAAACGCTCATCATTTTTGTTGCACCGCTGGGTCCATCTGTGCTGAACTGAAGGGTTGCCGTATAACCTACTCCGCTCAGGCCAAGATCTCCTACCGATGCGGTAAAATCTGAGCCAATGCTAACCGATCCCAAATCGGATTTACCTGCATCAACGGGATCCCCGCTTGAGTCTGTTACACCCAGCAACGTCACATTTGCTGAGCTGGCTGCTTCACTGTTAGCTTCTACTTTAATAGCTACATTTCCATCCAGTTGGGTTACTCCAGCTGTTGACAGGCTGAGGCCCACCCCACTCTGAATGTTATCATTCAACCCGTAATCACTATCACATCCGCTTAAAAGCAGACCAAGTGATAGGGCTGTACATACCATAAATGTTTTTAGTTTTTTCATAATCAAAAATAAATTAGTGTATGAATATTAATTCCTTATCTGCTTTAGTTATCCCACCATACCGGTGTCAGGAATTGTTCTTCCTGTGTAGAAATTCCCTGATTGCTCATTGCACTTTTACGATTTGCACCATTGAGCGACTCTTCTACTTGTGGATACGGATATCGTACCGGAACGGAAGAAAGAACGGCCTCGGGGCCGGGCTGAATAGCTAAGTTTGCATTCCCTCCGGGCATTTCAGCCGGGTTAGAGCTGGGATAATCCAGTCGTCTCCACTCAAACCACACCTCGGCGCCTTGCCCATAAAGAGCAAACCATTTCTGGATAGCTATTTTTTGTTTTTTAGATAACGTACCGGTGTTATTCCAATCAACCATACCCTGTGAAATATAGCTTTGATATTCCGCATCAGTGATACCGCTCGGGAACTGGCTGGCATCCAGCCCTTGCCAAACGTAAGCCTGATCTCCGGGAAGTGCGCTTAGCACCGGATCAATGCTCGCTTGATCATACTGCTTCATACTTTGTTTGATGCCTTCATAATAATGCCACTCATCTCCCTGCGTGGTTGTTATAAGTCCGCGCATATGCGCTTCGGCTAAAATCAGGTGGGTTTCAGCCGCAGTCATAATCACACCCGGAGAAACCGGAGAGAGGAAATAAGCGCCCAATGGAGAAGCACTGCCTAACGAAATGCTGTTGTTTACATCTCCATTGTTAACCCCTTGGTACCATAATCCGCCTACATTTACCGGACCATAGTTTGGACCGGCAGACGCAATAGGTGCAGATGGGGGTTGCTGCGCCGTAGGTGCTGCATAAATGCGCAATCGCGGATCGTTCATTTCATTCAGCCATCCAAGTTGGGTATCACTGATTTTATGATCTTCCCGTGTTCTGTGAAAATTATTTACCGGGTTGTTATAAGGGTATTTCTGATATTCTAACGTTGCGTTATCAGAGCTTTCTGCAATATAGTTACCGGCATCATAAATGGCCTGCATTGCACTGCCAACAGACTCTTTGTCGGCTTGTCTCAGCAAAATGCGTAAACGAAGTGAGTTCGCAAGTTTTTTCCACTTACTCATGTTTCCGTTGTAAATGAGATCTTCACCTCCAAAAGGAGTACTGCCTTCGTCAATAATGGAAACAGCATGTTCCAGCTCAGCTAATATGCCCGCATATACTTCTTTTTGAGTATCGTACTTGGGCGATGTAACAGGCTCATCCGCAGAACCTTGCAGGGCTTCGGAATATGGAATATCCCCCCACAAATCAGTCATAACCTGAAAGTTCCAGGCTTTGAGGATGGTTGCAATAGCTTCCACATTGGGTTGCGGATTGTCTGCATTGGTGGCTTTCTTGTTAATCTGATTCAAATCCTCAAGTGTACGGGCATAAAATGATTGCCAGATATTATTTACCAGAGAAACCCGGCCTGAATAATCGTATTTATCTTCGTCCACATACTGGATTTTAGCATAGCTTTGTGCCCATACGCCACCGGCATATCCATTCAACCCGCTCATAGAATATAAGCGGTCTAAGCTGGTTTGTTGAGCACGAGGTAAAATTAAACTTGGTGGCACATCAGTTGGTGCATTGGGATTATCATTTACGCCAGATAAATTGCTATCGCAAGCACTGACAGTAAATAACCCGGCTACCAACACGTACGTAAATAGGTTTTTATAAGTTATAGTCATTTTCATAATTGAAATGGTTTAAAGTACTATGTTTATAACGAAAGACTGACACTGAAACCGAAGGATCGTGTAGAAGGAAGCTGATTAGATTCCAGACCCTGCAGGTTTCCGGTGTTAAATGCGGTTTCGGGATCAATATGTGGAACCTCATCTTTTATAATCCAAAGATTGTTGCCCACAATAGCAACCGTAGCCCTTCGAATAGGCGTAGGTGACAGCCAGTTAACAGGTAAGCTGTAAGACAATCTCACCTGACGGAGTTTGATATAACTTGCGTCAAAAATATGAGATTCTGTTAAACCAAAAGAGCTTCCGGTGTAATAGCTTTGAGCCGGCACTTCAATTGTATTAGGCTTTCCTGTATTTATGTCAATTGCTTGATCTGCCCATCTGCCTCCTCCGAAAACAATACCGTCTTCACGGGGAGTTTTTGCAGTTTCAGCCATAATACCGGTATAACGTCCAAACATGTCCGTAACGGATGAAAGTACACCACCCTGTTTTGTATCAACCAAGAAGCTGAAGTTGAAGTTTTTGTAAGAAAACTCACTCGAAATGCTTCCGGTCCAATCGGGTTGATAGCTGCCAAAGTTTTTCTGTTCATCGGCAGTTAGTGGCATACCTCCGGAGGTCAGGATGTTTCCATCTTCATCTCTTTTAAATGCGGTTCCATATAATGAACCGAACTCCTCTCCGGGACGCGCTTCTACAGTTACATCCCAGCTACTGCCTATAATGTAACTATCAAGCCCTTCGGTTAGAGCAATGACCTCATTTTTATTTTTAGCCCAGTTTAGAGTGATGTCCCATCGCATATCACGGGTTTGGACAGGTGTACCGGCTAAGGTAAGTTCAACTCCTGAGTTTCTTACTTCTCCTGCGTTAACAATGGTTTCATCATAACCACTTGCACGAGAAATCTGCACACCAAGAATTTGGTCTGTTGTAGATTGGTCATAGTAAGTTGCATCTAATCTCAGGCGATCTTTCAAAAATCTAAGATCGGCACCAAATTCAACAGACTCGGTTTGCTCAGGCTTTAGTGATGCGTTTGGAAGCCTGTTCTGTACGGTATAGGTAGGAATATCCCCAAATGGGTCGGTAGATATATACGTTGATTGCAGTTGATACGGATCCGTATCGCTACCTACTTGAGTCCAGCTGGCTCGCACTTTACCATAGGTAAGAATGTCTTCTGGCATGCTAAAGGCATCCGAGAAAATAAAACTAAGAGTAGCCGATGGATAAAAGTAGCTGTTATTATCTTCCGGAAGTGTCGAAGACCAGTCATTTCGTCCAGTAACATCTAAGTAAACAAAATCCTGATAACCCAGTGTTAAGGTACCAAACAAACTATTCACCTGCTTTTTACTGGTGTAATCTGTGATGTTCTGGCGAACCGCAGAGTTTTCTAATGAATAAACATTAGGAACGCTTAAAGCCGGTGCCTGTCCATAGTTACGATCAAAATTGCGTTGAGTGCTTTCTGCTCCAAGACGCACGTCTAAGTTTATATCTTGCGTGATATCTCGCTTGCCGGATAAAATTACATTAGATGTCCATTGGTTTACAAAATAAACATCTTCAGAGTACATTCCGCTTGGGTTATTAATAGACCCTTTAGCAATCCAGTTTTTACGGCGATCCTGATAAAAATCGTTACCCGTAAATCCTTTTACTGATAACCAGTCAGTAATATCATAGGTAAGTGAAACATTACCAATAATACGATCTCGCTGCTGGCGATTTCCATTCTCATACTGCAACCAGTAAGGATTATCATGGTAGTTATAATTCCAGTTGCGTGGAGTTCCATCAGGATGGGTATAATCCTTTAGCTTTTTCATATCAACCTGACGGCCAAACCACTGCGTAATAGACTGCATCGGGTTCTGGCTGGAATAACCAAGACCTGCTCGATTATTACCCAGGCTTTGAATGTAAGTAACCTTACCCTGTGCTCTCAAATCATCACTCAAATCTGCACCCGCCGATAGCGTTACGTTATTACGCTCCAGCGAAGAATTAGGTATGGTACCGTTTTCTTGCAAATTAGAAAGCGATAGTCGATAATTCGTGTTTTCATAATTTCCTGCAACAGAAACACTGTTATTAAAACGTAATCCTGTTTCAAAGTAGTTTTCAATGTTATTTGGATGAGCAACCCAAGGCTCTTTTTTGCCGTTGGTCCACCACTGTACTCTGGGTGTTCCATCTAAAGGAGGGCCCCAGCTTTCATCGGTACCATCATTAACACCGCCACCGGCACCATCAACATATTGAAACTGAAAATTACTGCCTTGCCCATATTTATTTTGCAGGTCAGGAAGTTTTAGCACATCACTAAATCGAAGTGATGAATTAATAGTAACTCCTATGCCTTCTCTGGACGAAGATCCGCTTTTGGTTGTAATAACAATAGCGCCGTTTGCAGCCCGAGATCCATAAAGGGCAGCCGCGTTAGGTCCCTTTAGCACGGTTAAAGACTCAATGTTTTCCGGGTTAATGTCCATGGCAGCATTACCATAATCTATCCCTCCGAATTCTCCGGCTGAACCTAAGTTACTGTTATCTATATAAACACCATCTACTACAAACAGGGGCTGATTATCACCGGAAAGAGAAGACGTACCACGCAGTAGAATACGGGATGAGCCGCCTACTCCCTGTCCGTCAGTAATTTGTACACCAGCAACCTTACCTTGCAGGTTACTGATAAAGTTGGTCTGTTCGTTGTTAGCTAACTCCTCAGAACTAACTCTTTGTTGTGAGTAACCGAGCGAGCGCTCTTCACGCTGAACACCGAAAGCAGTAACCACAACTTCTTCAAGCAGCTGGGTGTCCGGGATCAACTCAACATTTACCTCTACCGTTGGTTCATCTACCGTTATAGTTTGCTCGTAGGTTTCAAATCCAACAAAGCTGACTCGGAGGGTGTACGTACCATAGGCTACATCCTCTATTTCGAACTCGCCGTCTATGTTAGTAGCACTGCCTCGCTGCAGCTCATTGATAAAAACATTAACGCTTGGAAGACTTTCTCCCGTATTTGCGTCTGTCACTGTACCTTTTATTGTACTGTTTTGAGCAAAAAGAGTAGCTGTACTAACCGCACAGAATACTCCCAGCAACAAAACTGAACGTAGTATCTTATGAATCATAATAGCTCCATATTGATTAGATTATTATTTACTGTATGTAAAGATGAGATATGCAGACCTCTACGATCTATTTACAACACGCAATAAATTTTGAGCCTTTAAAGCAAATGCTGCTTCCTCATAGTAACTGCACTAACCAAATCTCTACACACATAGCCCTGTTAAAGAGTGTAAATAATGTAACCATAGCTATTCTATTATGCAATATTTCAGACACTGAAAAAGCTAAAGTTACAATACCTTCTATAAGTACCATCTATAAATACCATAAGTACCATTCAGCCCTACAAAAATTAATTATTTTGTGATAATTGAAGACGCTGCGACCCCATATAGATAGTTTAATTGTATCAGTTGAGCGGCTCCCGGGTTCGGAATTTTCAATAAAAATCAAAAAATATAGCATATGCAAACCCATTTGTATATCAAACTATCTAACAGTAACCACAGAAAATTTCAAACACTTACATATTTAGATTGGTTTTGAATAAATCTTCTATTATCCTAAGATTGCTTATTAGCTGAGTTTATAATAATGGCAAATTTATCAAGATTAGTTCTTAAAAATCCTACAGAATAAACCTCAGCTACAGCTACACTTTTTCTACGTGTAGCAAATAACCCAAGAACGTCTGCAATCCCTGCAGGCATAAACAATCACATAAAACAAATCAAGATGACTACTAAAGTTTCAGTACATGTATCTTTGAAAAAATTATGGCTTGCCCTACTATTTTTAGGAGTTTGCATATTGCATCCTAATGGCGTGCATGCAGAGTCTTTGGCTCTTACGCATGCAGAAGCAACCATATCTTCTTCAAAGTCAGTTTCAGAATTTGAAACAGACGAAATTCTATTTGACGGTACTATTACCGGCCGAATAATTGACTCAGAAACTGAGGAGCCCTTAGTTGGCGTTACAGCTATTTTGGAGGGAACCGGACAGGGAGACGCAACAGATATTGATGGCTACTTTACCATCAGTAACGTACCTGCCGGTGATTATCAGCTAAAAATCAGTTATGTAGGCTACAATACACAAACTCAGGAAATCACGGTAACAGACGGTGAAACTGTAGAGCTCACTATAGAATTAGTGTTATCTACCAGTGAACTTGATGATGTTGTGGTTACCGCTTTTGGTATTGAGCGAGAGCAACGTGCTGTTGGCTACTCCATTCAGGGAGTCGGAGCCGAAGACATTGCTCGCGCAGGTTCAAATAACATGCTGAATGCCTTGCAAGGACAAGTTTCCGGTGTTCAAATAAGCAAAGGCGGTGGTGGTGCCGGTCAGGGAACGCAGATTTTTATTCGTGGGATGAGCTCTTTAGATCCTACAGCTAATAACCAGCCCCTGTTTGTAGTAGATGGTGTTCCCATTGATAACTCTACCAACGAGTCGGCAGGCAGGTTTCGGGGAATGTCTAACCGAGGTGTTGACTTGGATCCCAATGATATTGAGTCTATTTCTGTGCTGAAAAGTGCTCCTGCAACCGCTCTATATGGAGTTCGTGCTGCTAACGGTGCTGTTATTGTAACTACCAAAAAAGGTGCCCCGGGCGACATTCAAATTGATTTCTCGCACAGCATAAGCCGCGAAGACATCATTAATCGCCCCGATTATCAAAGCAAATTCGGACCCGGTTTTAGTTTTAATTCAGATCCGGATGGTTTCTGGCCATCTTGGGGTGCTCCTTTTAGCGATACTCCCAACCTCACCTATTACAACAATTGGGAAAATGCAATGCAGGTAGGCTACGGGATTGATAACGCAGTAAGCGTATCGGGAGGAACAGAAAAAGTTCGCTTTTTCACTTCTGTATCAAACTCTCAAAACCGTGGTGTAATGCCTAACAATGACTGGAGCAGAACATCCGTTCGTTTGAATGGAGAGTTTAACCAAGGGCCACTGAAAATCGGTGCTTCAGCAAACTACATTCAGTCCGGTGGTAACCGTGTTCCCTTTATTAACTTTATGGAGCGTTTGGCCTACTGGAATACCAGTGCCGATGTTACCGATTATAAGTTTGATGACGGCCGCCATAAAGGTGATGACACCGATGGAACAGGTTCCGGAAGAAACCCTGTTTATGATGCTCACACCAACACCTATGTTGATGATGTAGATCGCCTGATTGGTAATATCAATGCTTCTTACCAATTTACAGACTGGCTGAGCTTAAGCTACCTTTTTGGGGTTGATACTTATACCGACAAACGAACAGAAATTGAACCCGGGCCGCTTGGCTTGGAAAACGAATTCGTTTGGAGTAGTGTTGGCGGTTTCAGGGAAGAAACGCGAATTGGAAGAACCGACCTCACCTCAAACGTTTCATTACGCGTTAGCACCGACATTAACGAAGACTTCGGTTTTTCGATGACAGTAGGTAACGATGTTTTTGACCGCTCCAGAGATAATGTTCGTGCTTACGGTTCCGGATTTGTTGTTCCTGAGTTTAACCACTTCAGCAATGCAACCAACGTGAGTATTTACCAAAGCATTTCTGAACAACGGCTCATCGGTCTTTACGGTGACCTAAATTTAGACTGGAAAGAAATTGTTTACCTAAACGTAACAGGGCGTAACGACTGGACCTCAACCCTGCCAAAAGACAACCGCTCATTTTTCTATCCTTCTGCAAGTTTAGGATTTGTATTTAGTGATATAGTTGAACTGCCTGAATGGTTTACCTTCGGTAAGTTAAGAGCATCTTATGCTGAAGTAGGTAAAGATGCGCCTCCTTACTCTACCCAAGGCGTATTCGTGGCCCCATCCATTTTCCCACTTAATGGCCAAACAGGCTTTACGCGCGGCAACACCATTGCCTCTCCCGATCTAAAGCCGGAAAGAACGGCTTCTACAGAGTTTGGAGCTGACGTCCGGTTCCTGAACAACAGATTAGGCGTTGATTTTACCTGGTATAAAGCCAACAGTAGAGACATGATTATTCCTGTTCCGGTTTCTAACGCAACAGGCGCTACCCGCTTTATCACCAACGCCGGTGAAATTCAAAACAAAGGTTTTGAAGTTACCCTGCGTGCCACTCCTGTACGAAATGCTAATTTCCAGTGGGAAATCACCTCTAACTATACTCGAAACCGCAACGAAGTCATTTCAATCCGTGACGGAGTTGATGCCATTTTCTTAGGAGACATCAGCGCGTATGTGAGCCGTCCGTTTATGCAGCTTATTCCGGGCGAATCGTACGGTGCTATCTGGGGAACCAGCTACAAGCGATACGGAGCAGACCCTGAGTCGAACAAAATCGACAAGAGCCTGCCAATAGTTATTGGACCGGATGGCTTCCCTGTTCGTGAAACCGACCCGAAAATTGTGGGTGACGCTACCCCGGATTGGACCATGAACCTATTTAACCAGTTCAATTACAAAAACTGGGACTTTTCGTTCAACATCGACTTTGTGTACGGCGTAGATAAGTACAACAAACTGGATAACTGGGACGCAGCATTCGGCCACACCGAAAAAACGCTGAATCGTACCGATTATAAAGTATTTGAAGGCGTACTGGCCGACGGCACACCCAACACCAAAGAAGTTTGGCTGGGACAGGGTGTAGATCCTGAACATGGCGTTGATTATGGCGCAGGATATCACAGAAATGTATATCGCGGTGTTGTAGAAGAGAGTACAGAAGATGCCTCTTACATCAAATTGAGAAGCGTAACTTTAGGCTACAACTTGTTGCCAAGTACGCTCGAAAAACTTCCTTTTTCAAAAGTAAGAGCATCCGTACATGCCAACAACATTCTGTTGTGGACACCTTTCTCGCAGTACGATCCTGAAGCATTTGTAAGCTCGGGCAGTAACCTGATTGGCCTGGTAGATCTGGCTTATCCGGGTACGAGAAGCCTGATGTTCTCCTTAAACTTTTCATTTTAATCCATGAGGTATCTAACAATGAATTACCCAACAAAACTACTTTTAGGCTTTGTGTTGATAGCTTTCATGGCCATCGGTTGTGACGATTATTTAGACATTAATGATGACCCTAATAATCCCACTTCCGCACCCATAGAAGGTTTGATGTATCAAACTACGTTTGAAACCACCCGAAATACGCAAAGAGTAGGTTCAACCACCTCTTTCTTTGTGCAACATTTCGCTTCGCCAAACGCAGCAGCCAGTACCGACATACACGACGAAGTTTCTTACGGCGGCACATGGTCGAGCCTGTACTTAAACATTGGCGACCTGAATACACTTATTGAACAAGCCGATGCTATTGGTGCCGACCATTATATGGGAGTTGCTAAAATACTGCGGGCATATAACCTCGGTTTAGCCGTTAACATGTTTGGGGATATTCCATATTCCGAAGCATTTAACCCGGAAGTATTGCAACCTACATATGACGATTCAAAGTCTATTTATGATGCCATGCTTACCGACCTTGATGAAGCCGTCACTCACCTAGCCGCTACAGAATCGGCCGCATCTCCCAGCAGTGATGACATGATATTTCAGGGCAACCGCAACGCATGGACGTTAACAGCCTATGCGCTTAAAGCACGGTATTTAAACCATTACAGCAAACTGGGCTCATATGACCCACAAGCTGTTTTGGATGCCGTAGATAATGCATTTAAGAGTAACGCAGACGACTTTGAAATGGGTTTCTTCGAAGAAAGCACGGCCAGCCAAAACCCTTGGCACCGAGTTGCTGTAAATAACGCCGGCCTGCTTTTAGGCGGATGGCTTTCTACACAAATTGTAGATCAGCTGAATGGCGATACGTATGGTGTTGTTGATCCTCGTATTGACTTCATCACCGACCCTGCGTCCGATCCAAACGACCCGGCAACTCTTGGTAAATATATAGGAACACGTAACGGTGCAGGCCGTGGCAGTGCTCCCGAGCAAGGTGTACGAGCCGTACTTTCCGTTGACTCCTACTATGCGTTAACACCAACTCAGCCGCTGCATAATATGACTTATGCAGAGCTTAAATTTATTGAAGCTGAAGCAGCGCTTACTATTGATCCTGCCCGCTCTTTTGCCGCTTATGAAGAAGGCATTCGCGCACACATGGAAAAATTAGGCGTTGACCAAGCCGATATTGACGCTTACTGGAATGAGCCGGAAGTTTCTAATCTCGCCAACTACGGAATAGACAAAATCATGAAAGAAAAATACGTGGCAACCTTCCTGAATCCTGAAACATGGAATGATGCCCGCCGATATGATTATGCCTACACCGGATTTCAAGCTCCTGAAAACTCTGCCTTAGGCGGAGAGATGATTCGGTTGGTACGCTATCCTGACTCTGAGCTTCAGAGAAATGGAAGCAATGTTCCTGACAGAACCATGTTAGATCGCGTATTTTGGGATCAACCCTAAACAGTGATCTTTAAATTTTTAAAAAAGCCCGTTTTGTTAATTCAAAACGGGCTTTTCTTTTTGGGGTGAATTATTCACATATCCAAAGCAAATCGCCAACCACACGGTAAATTGTAGCCTCATAAAAATACAGATATCTCTGATATAACCTTCTCAAAGCAACACAGTAAACAAGGAAAATGAACAACCGAACCATAAGCTTAAAATCGATAATCAGTTCTCCATCATGCACATAAAACCACTTACAAAAAATACTTTCGCCCTTGAATCTGATGTGGAAAGCCCGTAAAATCTAATACTGATATTATAATTTGATCATCTGAATTTAAAACCGTGGAATGAGGTTAATTTCTCAGGGCGCTCAGTACGCTATTTCAGCAATTATAGCTTTGTCAAAACAGCCTGATGACCGGGCTGTTTCCGCTTCTTACTTATCCAGATCTTTGAACTGCCCATCGGCATATTTATCGCAAGTACTAGCTAAGCTCAAAGAACCGGGCATTATAAAATCGCAACGCGGCTTGAATGGCGGCGTTTCCTTGGCAAAGCCCACGTCTGAAATCACCATGATGGACGTAATTGCGGCTATTGACGGCACCGCCTTTTTCAGTAAATGCTTTATGGGCATAGACGGTTGCGGCGAAGTAGAACCCTGCCCTTTTCATAGGTTTTGGTCAGCCGAGCGAGATAAAATTAAAAACTGGCTCACCGAAACTACGTTTGCAAAAATTGATGAAGACACAAGTCAGGCCTGGTTCGACCTTCGGCTTCAATTTTCCGGAAAATCACACCATTAATATTTTTTTCTTTATAATTATAGTATGTCTATCTCAGCTGCCATTACTGCCCACCGGTGCTATCATTGCGGAGAAGACTGCGTTTCGGAAAAAGTGCAGTTCGACGATAAAATGTTTTGCTGCACCGGCTGCCAAACGGCTTATCAGATTTTAGACCAAAGCGGACTTTGTTCCTATTACGATTTTGAAGAAACCCCGGGCGTTTCACTCCAAAACACAAAGCACCGCTCCCGTTTCGACTATTTGGAAGATGAAGAAGTGATTGACCGTATTTCGGATTTTAGAAATAACGAACAGCTTTCCATTTCTCTGTACATCCCCAATATTCACTGTACTTCGTGCGTGTGGCTGCTCGAAAATCTCCAAAAGCTGGATGAAGGCGTTCTCCAAAGCGGGGTGAATTTTCTGAAAAGAGAACTTTCTCTGCTTATTAATACGGAAAAAACGACGCTCCGAAATGTAGTAGAACAGCTGGTAACATTAGGTTATGAGCCGGAAATACAACTTGAAAAGCTGGACTCAAAGTCGGACAAATCACACCAAAACCGTTCGCTGTGGCTTAAATTAGCCGTAGCCGGATTTGCCTTTGGGAATATCATGCTGTTCAGTTTTCCGGATTATTTAGACATTGGCAACAGCGGATTGGACGATGAGTTTTATATCTTTTTTGGAGCCCTAAATATCATTCTTGCGCTCCCCGTACTTTTTTACAGCAGCAGCGATTATTTAAAGTCTGCTTTTGCGGCTTTAAGTCAGCGCGGGGTGAATCTCGATGTCCCAATTTCTATCGGAATTGTTGCCCTTTTTACGCGCAGCGTGTATGAAATTGTAACGGGCACCGGCACTGGATACATGGATTCATTCACCGGTCTTCTGTTCTTTTTGTTGATTGGAAAACTGGTTCAGCAGAAAACCTTTAACCGCCTTTCTTTCAACCGTGATTATAAATCATATCTTCCCATTGCCGTTCATGTTATTGATGATAATGGAGCCGAAAAATCCGTTTCCTTAGATAAACTAAAGCCGGGCATGCACATTCAGCTGCGCAATCAGGAACTGGTACCTTGCGATTCCATCCTGCTGAGCGACCACGCCTTTGTTGACTACAGCTTTATTACAGGCGAGTCGGAGCCTATTGAAGTCCATAAAAATGACAGTATTTTTGCCGGAGCGCGTTTACATGGCGCCTCTGCTTCCCTGAAAACTGAGACCGAAGTTGAAAACAGCTATCTCACCAAGCTTTGGAATCATGAGGCCTTCACAAACAACGATAAAGAGCTAAAGCTCACAAGTTTTGCTGATCGCATCAGCCCATATTTTACCGTTGCCGTATTGGGAATTGCCTTTTTATCGGGCATGTATTGGTTGCAAACGGCGGGTATGGAGCAAGCCCTCTCCGTTTTTACGGCCGTGTTGATTATTGCCTGCCCTTGTGCGCTGGCACTTTCTACGCCATTCACGCTTGGTTCAACCCTAAACGTATTGTCTTTAAATGGTTTTTTTGTAAAGAATCATCTGCTGTTAGAAAATCTATCCAAAGCCTCGGCGGTAGTTTTTGATAAAACCGGTACACTTACCAACAAAGATGAAACCGAAATTACTTTTCACGGAAAAGATTTAAACGATGAGCAATCACAACTTATTCACGCAGCCGGCAGGCAGTCTATCCATCCCATCAGCCGAAGAATTGCAGATTTCACCCGGCCCGAATCACTCGGTAACAAAGGCTTGCATAAGCCTGACAGCTTTTATGAAGTTGCCGGAAAAGGCATTTTTGCAGCTTTTGGAGAGCACATCGTTTGTATAGGCTCTCGCCGCTTTTTAGAGGAGCAAACTCAGCTTTCTTTGCATGAAATAGCAGATGAAGAGGTAGCCGGCTCGCTGGCACACGTTGCTATAAGCGGGGAGTATCTCGGCTATTATGAATTGAAAAGCGGATTAAGAGAAGGTGTAAAACAGGTATTAAAAAACCTGAAATCTACCTTTCGCACCTACCTTTTGTCCGGCGATAATGAATCCCAAAAAGCAGATTTTGAACAGTATTTTAGAAATTCAGATGCTCTGCTCTTCAACCAATCACCCCAGGAAAAACTGGAATTTATACAGCAGCTTCAGCAAAATGGAGATCATGTTGTAATGGTGGGTGATGGGTTGAATGATGCCGGAGCATTAAGGCAAAGTGATTTTGGAATAGCTTTATCGGATGATATCAGCTCTTTTTCTCCGGCTTGTGATGCTATTTTGGAAGGAGAATCGCTAAAGAATTTAACTCGCTTCATACAGTTTTCACAAATAAGTATGAATATTATCTTGGCAAGTTTTGCGCTTTCACTACTTTATAATACTATTGGATTATCTTTTGCCGTAACTGGGTATTTATCACCTCTGGTAGCAGCAATATTAATGCCTTTAAGTTCAATCAGCGTTATGGTATTTACTTTTATAACCACACGTTATAAAGCAAAGAAATTAAGGTTACGCTTATGGGTGTAATTTACCTGTTAGTGGGCTTCAGCTTATTGGTTGCCTTATTGTTTCTGGGATTATTTTTCTGGGCAGTAAGAAGCGGCCAGTTTGACGATCAATACACTCCTTCTATGCGGGTGTTGTTTGACGACAAAAAAAAGAACAAATCAACTACTAACTCAAAAAATCGGGATGATTAATGTCATCAACATTACAAACCTTTCATTACGATAACGATGTAGTACGGAAATTCGGAGTAGCCGCCATCGCCTGGGGCTTAATTGGATTTACCGTTGGGCTCATCGTTGCCCTTAAACTTATTTTTCCGGATTTCCTCGGCTTTATTCCCGAGCTTTCTTACGGACGTTTAAGGCCCCTGCACACCAACGCAGTAATTTTTGCCTTTGCAGGAAATGCTATTTTTTATGGAGTGTATTACTCTCTTCCACGGCTTTGTAAAGCCCCTATGTGGAGCCAAAAGCTGAGTAATATCCACTTCTGGGGCTGGCAGGCAATTATTCTTTCTGCCGTGCTTACGCTTCCTTTTGGTTTTAATACCAGTAAAGAATATGCCGAGCTGGAATGGCCTATTGATATTGCTATTACCATAATTTGGGTCATTTTCGGTATCAATATGATTATGACTATCATGAAGCGGCGCGAAAAGCACCTTTATGTAGCCATCTGGTTTTATATTGCTACTTTTGTAACCGTTGCCGTGCTGCACGTGGTAAACTCATTTGAAGTCCCTGCTACGCTTCTTAAAAGTTATCCGGTTTATGCCGGCGTTCAGGATGCGCTGGTCCAGTGGTGGTACGGGCATAACGCGGTCGCCTTTTTCCTTACCACTCCCTTTTTGGGCATTATGTATTATTTCATCCCGAAAGCGGCAAATCGTCCCATTTTCTCATACCGGTTGTCTATTGTTCACTTTTGGTCACTGATTTTTATTTACATCTGGGCAGGTCCGCACCACTTGCTTTATACCGCGCTTCCGGGCTGGGTTCAGGCTTTGGGAACCGTATTTAGCTTAATGCTTATTGCCCCAAGCTGGGGAGGTATGTTGAACGGATTGCTCACACTGCGCGGAGCCTGGGATCGGGTTCGCGAAGATCCGGTGCTGAAGTTCCTGGTAGTGGGAGTAACCGCCTACGGAATGGTTACTTTTGAAGGCCCCATGCTTTCTATTGCTAACGTAAGTGCTATTGCTCACTACTCAGATTATATTATTGCACACGTACACAACGGTGCGCTTCTGTGGAATGGTGGGTTAACTTTCGCGATGTTGTATTACATAACCCCGAGAATTTATAAGACTAAGCTTTACTCTGTGAAGCTGGCAAACATACACTTCTGGTTTGCTACCATGGGTGCAATATTTTATGTGATTCCCATGTACTGGGGCGGAATTGCCCAAAGCCTGATGTGGAAACAGTTTACAGCTGAAGGTTTACTGCAGTATCCTAACTTTTTGGAAACCGTACAGCAAATCATGCCGATGTATGCGATGCGTGCCATTGGCGGAACCTTGTTTATTATTGGAGCATCAATAGGTAGTTTCAATATCTTTAAAACAGCCCGACAAGGCTCTCTCGAAAAAATGGAAGTTGATGAAGCGCAGGCTATTATCAACCCGGCTGCAGGCCAAAAAGAATCATGGCACCGTAGGTTAGAATCTCGTCCTTTACAGCTTACCGTACTGGTGTTAGTGGTAATCTCGATTGGCGGTATTATTGAGTATGTGCCTACCGCACTAATTAAATCGAACGTGCCCACCATTGCCAGTGTAAAACCTTACACGCCTTTAGAGTTAGAAGGCCGTGATATTTATATTGCTGAAGGCTGTAATAACTGCCACTCGCAAATGATTCGTCCTTTCCGTTCAGAAACAGAGCGCTATGGCGAATATTCCAAAGCAGGTGAGTTTGTGTACGATCATCCATTTTTATGGGGCTCAAAACGTACCGGGCCCGATTTACACCGCTTGGGTGGTAAGTATCCCGACTCCTGGCACGTGCGCCACATGTACGATCCAACCTCTACCAGTCCGGGTTCCATTATGCCGGCTTACACCTGGTTGTACACCGAAGATATGGATAAAGGCAGCATCTCGAATAAAATTAAGGCACTACAACGCGTAGGTGTACCTTATTCATCCGGTTATGAAGACCTTGCTCTTCGTGATATGGAGGCACAAGCTGAGCAAATTACCCAAGGGCTCAGCGAAAATGGTTTCGATGAAATTGATGGAATTAAAATTACTTCCGACAAGAAAATCATTGCCATCATTGCCTACATGCAGCGTCTTGGAATTGATATTAAAGGCGAAAAGAATCCGTGGGAATCACTCCCTTCCGGAAAGCGAATTCAGGCTAACTTCAAACCTCAACAAGAGGATCAATAATGCATAAGAACGTACTTAGAGCCATTGAAGACATAGGCATTTTCCCGACAATCTCTCTCATTTTGTTTTTCGTTTTTTTTGTGGTGATGGTTATTTACCTCATCAAAAAAGGAAAACATTATTGGGATGATGCGGCCCGCTTGCCTTTAGAAGACGACACCATGAACTATAATCAATCAGAGCAATGAAAGTATTAGACGACGAAAAAGATCTGCTGCTCGACCACGAGTACGATGGAATCAGAGAACTGGACAACCACATGCCGGTTTGGTGGATTTGGCTGTTCTATGTTACCATAGCGTGGGGTGTAGGCTACATGGTGTATTATTATATGCTGGGCGGTCCTACCCAAGAAGAGCTCTACGAGCAGGAAATGGCTGCTGCCGCCGAAAAATATAATCTGAACACCGGCGGCGACTCCGATGCCCAAGGCGAAAGTGATTTCACCTGGGCTTATTTGGACGACGAGGCACGTATTGCCGAAGGCAAGGAAATATTTATGAGCAACGCAAACCTTTGTTACACCTGCCACGGTGCAGAAGGCGAAGGTCTTGTGGGCCCAAACCTGACAGACGAGCTCTGGATTCACGGTTGTTCTGCCGAAGAAATGGCCACCAGCATTATCGAAGGGTTTCCCGATAAAGGGATGATTGCCTACGGAAGCGGTGCCAGAATACCCAACGAAAAAGTGCAAAGCTTAATCAGTTATATTGCATCTATACAGGGCACAAATCCGGCCGGTGCAAAAGCTGCCGATCCAAACCGGGCCGTTCCCTGTACGTTAGAATAAGCGAATATTCACACAGATTATTCACTTATATATTTTTGAAACTTCTTTGGAGCAGGCTTCATGCTTGCTCCAAACTTTATTTTTCCATCTTTCACGAACCCGGTTCATCAAAACCTTACAATTGGGTTTTATTATTAGCATTTAATAGAGGTCTGATAAACAAGAGGTAATTTATTATGGCATCCATATCAGAACGCCGTACCGATAAGCAAAAATTTCGCGATCACCTTTCAACCGTAAACGAAGAAGGTAAACGAAACTGGATTTTCCCCAAAAAACCCAGCGGAAGATATTATAAAGCCCGAAATGTAGTAGCTGTACTGCTGCTTGCTTTCTTTTTTTCGGGGCCTTTTATAACCATTAACGGCAATCCGCTGCTGCTACTCAATATTATTGAACGGAAGTTTGTGCTGTTTGGGGTTACCTTCTGGCCCCAGGATTTACACCTGCTGCTGTTTGGGATGCTTACCTTTATTCTTTTCATTGTACTTTTTACCGCTGTTTTTGGCCGGCTTTGGTGCGGTTGGGCCTGCCCGCAAACTATTTTTATGGAAATGGTCTTCAGGCGGATTGAATACTGGATTGAGGGAGATGCGGCCGCTCAAATTCGGTTAAATAAAGCAGATTGGGACTTCGAAAAAATCAGAAAAAAAACGACCAAACATGTCATTTTCTTTGGCATTGCCTTTCTGATTTCAAATATGTTTTTAGCCTACATTATTGGCTCTGATGAGCTGATTGAAATTATCACCGATCCGCCCTCAGAACACCTGGCCGGGTTAAGCTCCATGGTCATATTCAGCGGTGTTTTTTATGGCGTATTTGCTTTTATGCGCGAGCAGGTATGCCACTTTGTGTGTCCCTACGGGCGTATGCAATCCGTAATGCTCGACAATAACTCCATCAACGTGATGTATGACTATGAGCGCGGAGAATCACGCGCTTCCGTTAAAGACCGTTACCAATTGCAAAACCGCAAAGCCACGCTCGAAGACCTCGGCTTTAGCGCTAACGAAACATTTGGCGACTGTATAGATTGCTTCCAGTGTGTGCGAGTGTGTCCCATGGGAATTGACATCCGAAACGGAACCCAGCTGGAATGTGTGCACTGCACCGCTTGTATTGATGCCTGTGACTCCGTTATGGATAAAATCGACAAACCTCGCGGGCTCATTCGCTATTCTTCTGAAAATGCCATTCGCGAACAAAAACAAAAAATATTAACTCCCCGCGTTGCCGGCTACTCAGGAGTATTACTGGTACTACTGTCCGCATTCGTGTTTTTATTAACGCAGCGTACGCCTATTGACACCACCATTTTACGGGAACCAGGCACCCTTTTCCAAGAACTGCCCAATAACACCTACAGTAATATTTATAACCTGAAAGTGCTCAATAAATCATTTGATGATTTAGATTATGAACTGCGATTAGAACATCCTGAAGGAAAAATTGTGCCTTTAGGAAGTTTTCAAAACATCCCTTCACAACAATCGGTAGAAGGCAGGTTCTTAGTTAAAATTGCAGGCGATCAGCTTTCCGGCGGTTCCCAAACACAAATTACGTTTGGCGTATATTCCGGAAATGAACAAATTGAAACAATAACTTCCGGATTTATAGGTCCGGCAAAGAATTAAGTATAAAAAATGAAAACATTTAACTGGGGCAAAGGCCTCATGCTGGCCATCGTTCTTTTTATGATTGGCACCTTGAGTATGGTCAGCTATTTCATCAGCCTCGACTATTACCTGGTTTCTAACGAGCATTACGAAGATGCCGTAGATTACCAGCAAACCATAGATAAAAGACAACGGGCAAAAAACCTGGACACCCCCGTCATGATTTTATTTGATGAGCCTACGGTTTCTGTTAAAATTATTTTCCCCAACGAGCTGCTAAAAACTCCCCTTACCGGAGATGTAACTTTTTATCGACCCAACAATCCGGGGATTGACAAAAAGTTCCGCCTCAACATAAATGAGAACGGACTTCAATCCATACCGCTTAACGGGTTTGAAGAAGGCCGCTGGAGACTAAGCGTTGAATGGAAAGCAGATACGCTGAGCTATCTCGAAGAAAAAACCATCTTTATTTAATCGGTATGGAACTTTGGACCGGCTTCACCTTAGGTCTGTTAGGCAGCTTTCACTGTATTGGAATGTGCGGGCCTATTGCTCTGGCAATTCCGGGGAAAAACGCTACCAAAAGTTCCATGTTTTTCCGAGGATTACTATACAACTCAGGCCGCGTAATTACTTATGCCTTCTTGGGATTTATACTCGGCATTTTAGGCATGGGCGCGACTATTGCCGGTTACCAAAACGTGCTTTCCATTTTTTTGGGAGTGCTTATTATCATTTTTGCTCTTTTTCCTCATCTCAAATTCTCTCCAAAAACGCACGGTTTTTATACCCGTTTTACGGGACAGTTGTCTAAACAAATTTCCAAACTGTACCGCCGGCAAACCGGTTTTTCTTCCTTGTTGATTGGCTTGCTGAATGGCTTTCTTCCCTGCGGATTTGTAGTTACTGCGCTGGCCGCCGCGCTCATCACTCCTTCAACCCTGCACAGCGCAGCATATATGGCACTATTTGGGCTCGGCACGCTTCCCACCATGCTTATGCTGAATATGGCTCCGGGATTTATCAGCTTGAAATTGCGCTCAAAACTCCGCCCGTTTTCGAGCTATTTTGCTATTATTATTGGATTGATTTTAATTTGGCGCGGCTACACAATGATGAATGGCATGCACATGAGCCACTAAGATTATACCTCAAGCGCATTTAGTAAGTCTTCAAAATCATCAAAAATAAGATTAGCTAATTTATATCCCTGCTCAATGGGATTTTGGGTGAACCAAGCCACTTGCCACCCTGCTTTTGAGCCTCCAACCACATCGGAACTGAACGAATCTCCCACATACAAAATCTCATCACGTGGAATATCTACCAGCTTAGTGGAGTGATCAAAAACCTTTGGATGCGGTTTCATCTCTCCTACTTCTTCCGAAATTATAATGTGCTGCGATGATTCTTTAAAATTGAACTTATCTATTTTCAGCCACTGAGTTTCGGCAAACCCGTTGGTAATAATGCCCACATCATACTTTGAGGCTATTCGGCTGTAAGCCTCCTCGGCTCCATCAACCCACTCCCAATGCAGTCGGTAATAATCCATATAAACGGATCCCACTTTTTGGTAAGCCGTTTTATCCAGGCCAAGTTTATCCAAAGTTTCCTCGAACCGGCGGCGCTGCAGTTCAGGACGTTGTATTTGACCATGCGCATACGCTTCCCAAAGATTCTTATTTATGGAATGATACGTATCGAGCAGCACTCCCTCCTCAATGCCATTAAACAAGTCAAAATGCTTGATTATATCCCGGAGTCCGGCTTGTTCTGCCTTTTTGTGGTTAAGAAGGGTGTCATCTAAGTCAAAATAAATGAATTCAGGTTTTAATTGCGACAATGGAACAGTTTTTGATTATTGTTTGTAACTTTTGAACCTTATTAAAAATAAGCTCGTAAGAGGGCGGTAAATTAAACAATTAAAACACATATCATGAAAGCAAAATTTTGGATTATTTTAGGTGTACTTGCGCTTGTTCTATTCTACGGAGTAAGCGTACATAACGGCTTGGTTACCTCCGAAGAAAACGTAAACAGCGCCTGGGCACAGGTTGAAAACCAGTATCAGCGCCGGGCAGATTTGGTCCCCAATCTGGTAAATACCGTAAAAGGAGCCGCTGATTTTGAGCAGCAAACGCTCACCGATGTTATTGAAGCCCGAAGTAAAGCTACTTCCGTAAACATCAACGCAAACGATTTAAACAATCCGGAAGCTTTCCAGCAATTTCAGCAGGCACAGGGGCAGTTAAGCGGTGCGTTATCAAGATTGCTTGTGACGGTAGAAAAATATCCGCAGCTGCAAGCCAATAAAAACTTCCGTGATTTACAGGCACAACTTGAAGGCACTGAAAACAGAATTTCTACCGAACGTATGCGTTTCAACAAGGCGGCCCAGTCTTATAATACAAAAACCCGGAGATTCCCTGCGAGTCTAATTGCTTCTATTTCCGGCTTCGACCAAAAGCAATACTTCAAAGCTGATGAAGGTGCTGAGCAGGCCCCAACCGTTGACTTCACTAATTAAGATTAATTTAAAAAGCCGCACTTATTCAATCAAAAATTAAGTGCGGCCACATACACAGGCAGTAATGGCTAAGTTTTTAACTAAAGAACAAGAAGCGTCTATTGTTGACTCCATCCAACAGGCGGAAAGTGAAACTTCCGGAGAAATTCGGGTTCATCTCGAAAAGAAATGTAAAGCTGAAACGGCTTTGGAACGTGCTCAGGAAGTGTTTAAAGAACTCAATATGGAGCAAACCGAACTGCGGAACGGCGTGATTGTTTATGTAGCCTGGGCTGATAAAAAGGTAGCTATTTGGGGTGATAAAGGCATTCATCAGCTGGTAGGACAAAGCTTTTGGGAGGAAGAACTGAAGCTGATGATTAGCCATTTTAAAGAAGGGGATTTTGAGGCGGGACTGAGTGAAGTAATTCTCCAAATCGGTCATAAACTGAAGGAGCATTTCCCCCACCAAGACGATGACGTGGACGAGCTTCCTAATGAAATTAGCTATAACACCGATACAGAAAATGAGCGTAATGCTACAGATGATGAGTAATTTAAGCCATGTTTTATCGGACTTTAAGAGAAATAAGAGCAATCAGTTTAGTAGTAAATCTACAGGTAGTATGTTTTCAAAAAATCAGACCAATGACGATCCTCAAGCTCAGAAATTAATGCGTAGATTTTCTACTATTTTAGCCATAACGGCTTTTATATTTTCTCTTGTAGCTTTTGCAAGCCCGCTTTCAGCCCAGGATTTTCTTCCCAAAAAACCCACGGGCATGGTTAATGATATGGCCAATATGCTCAGCCGTTCAGAAAATCAGCGGCTGGAACGTAAGCTGCGCAATTACCGCGATACCACTACCAACGCCATCGTAATTGCTACCATCGAAAGCCTGAACAATTATCCCATTGAAGAAATAGCCACAAAGCTGCATAATTCCTGGGATATCCAGTATGAGCAGCGCAATAATGGTGTGCTTATTCTCATCTCCAAGCAAGACCGACAGATGCGGATTGAAGTGGGATACGGACTGGAAGGAGCCATTCCCGATATAATGGCAAACCGGATTATTGAAGATATTTTGTCACCCAGCTTCAAACAAGGCGACTTTTACGGCGGATTAGACCAAGCCACCAACGTGCTTATTCAATTAGCAGCCGGAGAGTTTCAAGGCTTTCCGGAGAGGAATACATCCGGCGAGCAAGGGTTTCCAGTTGACCTTATTATTATTTTCGTCATCATCATTTTCTTCCTGATTTCGAGAGGCAAGAGCGGAGGCAGAAAAGGCGGACGGCGTCATTCCATTGGCTCCGGCGGCGTTATCTATTGGGGAAGCGGCTTTGGTGGCGGCCGGGGCGGCGGATTTGGCGGTGGAAGCAGCGGCGGATTTGGAGGTTTCGGCGGAGGAGGCGGCTTCAGTTCAGGCGGAGGCGGAGCCAGCGGCGGATGGTAATGCAGTTTATAAGCTTACCTCTTACCGGTTCAGACCACTATACGGTTGTCGGAGAGCCGGTTTGTTGCTGATAGTAATTAAACGATCCGTTGAAGTTAAACCACAGTTTTACTACAGTTATAGAAACAAATTCATCTTGAATTTCCCTTAGCTTTGGAGTGATAAAGCGTATTCCAAATCAGCTATAATATCTTCGGCTCCTTCTATGCCAACTGAAAGACGGACCAGTCCATCTGTGATTCCGGCCTGTTTTTTGATTTCTTCATCCACAATAGAATGCGTCATAGAAGCCGGGTGCTGAATTAACGTATCAACGGCGCCCAGGCTTACCGCCAGCGTGCACAATTCAACCTTATTCATCAGCGAAACGCCGGCCTCAAAGCCACCGTTAAGCTCAAAGGTAATCATACCGCCAAAGCCATTTTCCATGATATCAGAAGCAAGCTGATGCTGTGGGTGCGAAAGAAGTCCCGGATAATACACACGTTCTACTTTTGGGTGCGATTCCAGATATTTTGCCACTTCCATTCCATTATGAGCATGCTGCTTCATGCGCAACGGCAGCGTCTTTAGGCCGTTAAGCGTAAGCCAGGCATCCATAGGACCTGCTATTCCACCTAAGTTTTTTCGGTAAACAGCCATCCCGCTTTCTTCAAAAAGCTCTTGTTTAGCCACCATCAATCCGCCAATTATGGTTCCGTGTCCGCCTAAATATTTTGTTGTGGAATGCACGGTTACATCAGCACCCAGCGCCAGCGGCCGGATGTGATACGGAGTGGCAAACGTATTATCTACCATCAGTTTTGCGTCAAAATCTTGCGCAAACTGGCTAATTGCCCGAATATCTGCCACCGTCATAGTCGGATTTGCAATGCTTTCCAAGTAAATAAGTTTTGTGTTCGGGTTATTCTTCAATGCTGATTCAAGGCTTTTCAGATCAGCCATATCAACAAAAGAAACCGACATGCCCAGCTCCGGAGCTTCCTCCTTCAAAAACTGACTGGTACAGCCGTACAATGCATCTTGCGCCACAATGTGTCCGCCTTTCGCCAAGCCGATTATACCGGTAGTGATGGCCGCCATTCCACTTCCAAAAGCCATTCCTGCATACATTTCGGGATTATCAAAACCAAAAGTTTCCAGCTCGCAAACGCCACGTTCCAGTTCCTCTACGGTAGGATTTCCAAGCCGGGAATAAATGTGGCTGGCTCCCCCCTCCTCGTGATTAAACGCTTTGGCGCCCGCATCCACATTCTCGAATACAAAGGTAGAAGTTTGATAAATGGGTGAAGTGTGGGCTCCAAACTGATCTTTTTCTCCTTTTCCGGCGTGTACGGCTACCGATTCTATGGTGGGTTTATTCTTCGTTTTCATCATAAACTGGGATTGGGGATTGTTCTTTAATCGTTTTCATCACAATACTGGTGTGCAGGCGCTCAATATCCGGTAAAGCGGTTAATTTATTTCTCAACAGCTGCTCGTAATCGGCCGTGTCTTTGGCTACCACATGCAGCAGAAAATCGCCTTCGCCCGTGGTATGGTAACAAGCCAGTATTTCGGGAATATTTTGGATGGCGGCTGAAAATTCCTCCATCAAATTAAGCTGGTGCACGCTGAGGGTAACTTGTACAAAAGCCGTGA
Organism: uncultured Balneola sp.; assembly: GCA_964505215.1. Lineage (GTDB taxonomy): Bacteria > Bacteroidota > Rhodothermia > Balneolales > Balneolaceae > Gracilimonas. The sequence continues at coordinate 56,390 of CAZDGU010000004.1, read as the reverse complement.
AACCACGGCCAACTTCCTTTTTGTTGAGCTGAGCCACATAACCTTTAATAATGTTTCGGCGCTCTAAACGGCGCACTCGCTCCAGCGTTGGCGTTGTGGTGAGTCCAATACGTTTGGCCAGCTCGCTGTTCGTTATTCTCCCTTCCTGCTGAAGGATTTGAATAATTTTTTTGTCAATATCATCAAGGTTAGGAAAAGACATATTAGCAGAATGATCTGTTTCAGTCTGTTATTATAATCAAATAAACTAAAAGTGGCTATTTATAAAGACACATCAACCTTTTTAATTTTATGAAAAGAATTAATTGCTAAATTAATCACTCTTAAAAGGATATTATTCTTTTAAGGCAACATTCAACCCGCCCTCCCATTAAGAAATGCTGTAAAATGGCTGAACATCAGTCGTTCTCTCCGATCAAAACCACCTGAATATCCATCAAATTATTACCGGTAGGACCAATTTTGAGCGACGTTTCCATTTTTTGGTGAAAGTGATACGAATCATTTTTTTGGAGAAATTGCTCAGGTTCTATCTTCATTTTCCGAGCTTTCAAGGTAGTTTCAGAATTTACAATGGCGCCGGCTGCATCGGTGGGACCGTCCACGCCGTCGGTTGCCAGGCTGAGCATGGTAATTGGGTGCTGCCCTTCTAAAGAAAGCGCAACACTTAAAGCCAGCTCCTGATTTCGGCCTCCCTTTCCATCTCCGCTCACCTGCACCGTGCTCTCACCAAAATAAATAAGCGCTGCCGGCTCCTTGACATTCGATTTTTTACTGAGGATAGAAATGGCATCACTGCATATCTTTTTTGAAATTGTTCTTACTTCTTCATCATAAGCAGCTTCCCCAACTTGTATATTATATCCTTTTTGGCTCAGATATTTTCCTACATTATCTGCCAACATTTTGGCACCGGGTATTACTTTAATGGAGTGATGGTCGGACGAAATTTCTTCCGGAGTAGGGTTTTCAGGAATTTCAGCATGCATTCCTTTGGTAATATGCACGCGAACGGGATGCGGAACAGCTTCCCAAAGCTCATATCGTTTTAACACGTGGAAGGCCTGCTTAAAGCTCGAATCATCGCCTGCAGTAGGTGCACTTCCAATCACTTGAGGATCGTCGCCGGGCACATCCGAAAGAATGATGGAATACAGCCGGTGCTCGTTTAAAATATGAGCTAAATTCCCTCCTCCCACTTCATTCAAATGCTTTCTTACAATATTAATTTCGTGAATAGAAGCACCGGAATTCAACAGCAGTTCATAAGTTTCACGCAATTCTTCCAGTTCAATTCCCTGCGCCGGAATGCAAAATAAGGACGAGGATCCGCCTGTAAGTAAAAACAGTACCGTGTCTTCTTTTGGGATATGTTTGGCCACTTCCCGAAGCTCGTATGAAGAAGAAACAGACCCCTTTCCGGGATAAGGATGATCACCTTCAAAAACCTGAATTCGCTGTAGTTTTTCATACCTATTGGGCACAATAATCACGCCATCTTTTATAGATGAGCCGAAGTGTGACTCCACCTGTTTAGCTAAATCAAGCGTTGCCTTTCCGGCTCCCAGTACCCAAATATTTCCTTCCGTTTTCAGCTGTTTTAGAAGAGGAGTGATATCCCCCTCAAAAAACTCATCTTTGGTGAACCTTTCTACTAATTCTTGTAACGTCTGCTTCTGTTTTTCAAGTTTATTATTCATCAACCTGATGCTGTCTTTTATTTATAAATGCAAAACACGCTATTCCAACTGATCCAAAGGGAATAAAGTATCGAGAAAGTAAATCTGCCACGGAAAGCAGCCATACGCTGGCATACATTCCCCATACTAAAATTGCTGCCGAAATAATTAGCACGCTTATGTGAACGGCAAGTAATAAGTAGAAAAATCTAAGCTCTGCACCTATCAAAATGAGTGCCAGCATGGCTATTAAAAAGTAAAACCCCAGCGGTAATTTATACTGCCACACTTTTTGAAAATCGGGCTGTTCGTAATTAAAATGAACCAGTCGTGTTCCCAGTTTTTGAACGGATAACCCTTCTATTTTTTGGCTTACGGTTTCAAAATTTCCCAACTCCACTTGTACTGCAAACAGTTCGGTTCTCACCCCTCTTAATATGAAAAGGTGGATGAGTAAATAGGCAACTATAAATGCTGACTTTTTTATCAAACCGGTTCTTTAGCAGCTTTGTGTTCAAAATTAGCTTCGTTGAAATTCACCCAAATCATCCAAAGCAAAAATATGAATAGATAAAATATGGCGGTGGTGGAGTAGTCGTGCATAAAATCAAAAATGGAGGGCCATTTGGCTTGAGTGATGGAAAGCGTGATTATTCGCAAAATATTAACCAGATAAATCACCCCAATACCTAAAACCGTAAAGCTGATTCGGTTTTTCCAGTCGCCGGGATAGGCCAGAATAAAACCCATAAAAAGCCCCATAGCCGCAATGCCGTTGCACCCATTTACAATTTCAATGCCCGGATGTTCGCCAATGCCAATAATGCGATCAACCGTAAATATCTCGAAGCCAAAGTTTTGCAATATCCCCGCCGTGTTCCCGATAATATTGTATGAAAGCCACGTATCTAAACGTCCGTCAGGAAGCAGCCACAGCTCGTAAATCAAATACCACACCACAAAAATGAGCAGCGCTTTCAGAATAAATGTTACAACCGGTGATTTCATACTAAAAAAGAGTTAATTAGATGCTGCTCAAAGAGTGAGATAGCAGCATATATGTCCTATGTCCAACGTATATTTTTGTATCTCCGCCAATGTAGGCATAGCCTTGCTCATATTTCAAAGCTATTTATCGTGTTTTTTAATTTGAGCTTTCACTACTTCCACTACTTTGTCCTGTTCTTCTTCCGATAAAAACGGATGCATGGGCAGGCTGAGCACCTCCCGGGATGCCTTCTCCGATTCCGGAAAATCTCCCCACGAATATCCTAAATACTCAAATACCGGCTGCTCATGAAAACATTTTGGATAATAAATGCCAACCGGAATTCCCTGTTCTTTAATGCCGGCCACCACATCGTCGCGCACTTCGGCATTTACCCGAATGGTGTATTGGGCAAAAACGTGAGTATTCCCTTCTGCAATTTTTGGGGTGATGCAAACGTCGTTTAATAACTCATTATAGCGCGCTCCGATTTCCGCTCTGCTTTTTAGTTCATCCTCAAAATGAGGCCATTTTCCTAAAATCACGGCCGCCTGCAGCGTATCAAATCGCCCGTTCATGCCAATGTGTGTGTGATGATGGCGCTTTACGCCACCGTGCGAGCGAATGGCTTTCATGATGTGAGCCAGCTCATCGTCATTGGTAAAAAGTGCTCCGCCATCGCCGAAGCATCCCAATGGTTTAGCAGGGAAAAAAGAAGTGCTGCCAATGGTAGAAGCTCCGTTGCTTTTTTTGCCATGCTGAGTGGCTCCAAAGCTTTGGGCGGCATCTTCTATAACGGGAATATTATGTTTTTCAGCTATTCTGTTTATAGCTTCGAGATCCGGCATCTGCCCAAACAAACTGACAGGCATAATAGCTTTGGTGCGCTCGGTAATAAGAGTCTCCAAAAGCTGTGGATTCAAATTATAAGTGTCAGGTTCTATATCTATGAAAACCGGTTTTGCGCCTACGGCTGCAATTACTTCTGCCGTACTTATCCACGAGAATGGCACGGTGATTACTTCGTCTCCCGGACCTACATCCAGTGCTCTGAGCGCAATTTCTAAACTGGCGGTTCCACTGGCTACGCTAATGCAGTGCTTCACGCCCACAAATTCTGCCAACACCTGTTCCAGCTCTTCAATTTCGGGTCCCATAATATATTGGCCGTGCTCCAGAACCGCATTCATGCGCCGGTCAATTTCTTTTTTATAGGAATGATATTGTGTCTCTAAATCAATGAATTTCATGTAAATATCTCATTATTGAATAATAATTTTCGAACTTCTAAGCCTCTAAAAAATTCTGATTGAGTTATGCCAAATCTTGAATAATGGGGTGAACCGCTCCCTGTGGCTTTTCCGTTATTGGAGTTGTACGCAGCTGATGAACCAGCTCTATTGACGGACGGGCATCTTTTATTCCAAAGCCGTTTCCTTTCAAAGTTTCCTCATACACTTTGGTGTGCAAATCGGTAAAGCCGCCGCTGAATTCAATTTCATCCCCATCAATGCTGATTGAGCGATAGGTCCGCTGGGCTTTATCGGCGTTATTGGGAATGTCTTCCGGCTCCAGCGAAAGATACCATTCCACATCAGCATCGGGTAATTCCAGAAATCCACCCATTCTGTTGGGTTCTCTCACGTGCAGTTCCATGCTTTCAGGTTTGCCAAACAGCCACATCAGCATATCAAAAAAGTGAATGCCGATATTTGTACCAATTCCACCGGACTTCGACTCATTTCCCTTCCACGAATAATGATACCACGTTCCGCGTGAAGTTATATAAGTGAGGCGTATTTTATGACGCTTCTCCGATTTTTCATTTTCAATTTTCTCCTTCAGCGCAACCAACGAGGGATGAACCCGCAGCTGCAGCAGCGTCCAAACGCGCTGGCCGTATTCCTGCTCAAGTTCTTCCAGCACGTCTAAATTCCAGGGATTCAGCACTAAAGGTTTTTCACAAATAGCATCGGCTCCAACGCGCATGGCCAAGCGAATGTGTGCATCGTGCAGGTGATTGGGCGAGCAGATGGTCAGATAATCAATGGCTTCTCCGTTATCTGCACGGCGAATTTTCTCCAAATGACGATCAAACCGCTCAACTTCCGTAAAAAAACTGGCCTGTGGAAAATAGCTGTCAATAATGCCTACCGAGTCGTGAGGATCTACCGCAGCTACCAAGCGATTTCCGGTATCTTTAATCGCTTTTAAATGCCGGGGTGCTATATAGCCGGCTAAGCCGGTCATTGCAAAGTTTTTCATGGTGCTAAGGATGACGTTTTTGAAGATTTTATTGAATTTTATCTCACTGAAATCTACAAATAATTTCACCTCTATTTTTCAGTTTATCCTTCATTTTAAAATGTTCATCGTTTTAAAACAGGTGGTATAAAAAGTCAGTTTTGGCAAGATATTTTCCTAACTTTTAATTGAAGTCCTAAAATATAATGGCACGCAATTTTACACATTCCAGAACGATATTTATACCGCAAACCGTTAACTTGGAAGCGTTTTTTTAAGTAATCATAATATCAATCACACATAATCATCATGAACAGCAGCTCAAACAAAGGCTTAGGGTTCGAATATTCCGAAGACCAAAAAATGATACGCGACAGCGTAAAAGAATTTGCAGAACGCACGGTAGCACCCTCCGTTATTGAACGCGACAACAGCAAAGAATTTCCCCACGATATTGTGAATCAATTAGGTGAATTGGGCATGTTGGGAATTTACCATGAAGAGCAATACGGCGGTGGCGGCTTTGATGTAATCAGCTTTTGTCTGGCGCTGGAAGAAATTGCCCGCTGGGATGCCTCGCTGGCACTTACGGTAGCCTCACACACCTCTCTGGGAACAGGACATATTGCCGTTGCCGGAAACCACGATCAAAAAATGAAGTACATGCCCGACCTTACTTCCGGAAAAAAACTGGCCGCATGGTGCTTAACCGAGCCGGGCTCGGGAAGTGATGCTTCGGGAATGAAATCTACCGCCATCAAAAAAGGAGATACTTATATATTAAATGGCTCCAAAATATTTATCACCCAAGGTTCAGTAGGCGACACCTATGTAGTGCTTGCTAAAACCGACCCTGATAAAGGCACCAAAGGCATTTCTGCATTTATTGTGGAACGCGAATGGGAAGGCGTAAATCCCGGCCCCGGAATGCATAAATTAGGGATGAACTCCTCCGATACTACCGAAGTTGTATTTGAAAATGTGGAAGTACCGGCCGGAAATCTTCTGGGTGAAGAAGGCATGGGTTTTATCGATACCATGAAGGTGCTGGACGGTGGCAGAGTTGGAATTGCCGCTCTTTCGGTGGGCATTGCCCGGGGAGCGCTGGAAGAATCACTCAAATATTCTATGGAAAGAAAACAGTTTGGAACGGCCATAGGAAACTTCCAATATATGGAAGGTAAAATGGTAGATATGGCTACCGAAATTGACGCCGCCCGCCTGCTTACTCATCGTGCGGCATGGCTGAAAGATCAGGGAAAGCCATATACCGTCGAAGCTTCCAAAGCTAAGTTATTTGCTTCAGAATTATCCGTAAAAGCTGCCTTAGAAGCCGTTCAAATTCACGGCGGTTACGGATATACGAAAGAGTATCACGTAGAGCGTTTTTTAAGAGATTCCAAGCTTATGACCATCGGCGAGGGAACTTCCGAAGTACAACGGCTCATTATTGCACGAGAAATTAAGAAAGGTTACGTGTAAACTCTGCACGCATATTCTGTAAAATTCAGCCCATAATCTTTGTTGATTATGGGCTTTTTCATTCTCCCCAAACAGGCTAAAAAAAACATCAAATGTAATATTTCATTCCTTAAAGCAACGTTTTCTGATTTCCGAATTCGTTTAAATATTGCTCTAACTTCACTTTTTTTCGGGTTGATTCGCTCGTCATATATCGAAGCTTTCCAAAAATTGGGCGCTCCTGCCAGGCTCGGTCAAATCTCCCAAAGCACCAAAAAATACCGGAATAACTGTTGGGATCCCGCCCGTCCAGCGCATATTTATTATTCAGTTCAATCATATAATCCAGCGCGGTTCGGTAGTCGGGCGTCCACTCAATAATTTTCTTTCCCCACAACATCCGCAGGTAATTTTGCATCACTCCCGTTTCCCGAAGCTCGGTTTGAGCCGCATTCCAAAGCTCATCGTGCGTTTTTGAGTACTCAAATTCTTCCAGCTCATACACCCATTCCCGAACGTCCGATTCATGCTTTCGCATGGTTTTAATCGCCCAATTCGGTAAGCTTTCAAATTGATCATAATCTGCCCGGTGATGAGCAAAATGAAAGCCCACTTCTCGCCACGTAATAATCTCATCTAAATAGCTTTCAATATTCGCATCGCCGTTAAAAAAGCCGGAATTCTTACCTTTATTTGGGGTAATGCTATCCAAATCCCAATCACTTGGCTGATGTTCAAGAACCGTCTTCACCACTTCATACGCACTTATTTTCCCAAAATGCAGCCACGGACTTAATCCACTTGCTGCTTTAGCATCCGGGCTGTTTCGCTGCTTATCGTAACGGTGCAAATTATGTGCTATAAAATGCCCCAATTTCCCTAAAGCGGCCTTTCGGGTTCCATTCAAATCCGCGTTTCCCACTTTGTGATTAATGGGTAAATCAGACACCGTTTTTGCAATATTATTTAACGCTTTATCTCCTTCTGGAAATTTCTGTAAAAATGACTTACTAAGCGTAATCTTGGTTCGATTTTCTAACTCATCCAGCGGATTTTTCTTGGGCGGATGCGTAAATGCTTCCACAAAATGCTGCTGCATAATTTTCCGAAACAAATAAGCTGAATACGGATCTTTTTCAGTTATACCAAGCGGAATGAGTCCATTAGAATCAATCGTTACAAAGGGAACCGTAAGCTTTTCTTCGGCTTCATCGTTGTGCGTTCGGATAATAAATACCGGAAATTCATCCGAAATAACGCTGCACGCATTTTCCGCTAAAGCGTAAAGCAAGCCGTTTCCTTCTTCCGGATTTGATTCTACATAGCTGTAATAATTGAAGTTATGTTCCTCGGCATAATCCAGATGTTCCTTCATTCCCTGCATCATAAATGTATGAATTCGATCTGAAGCCCACGGATAGTTTGAAACTAATCCCTCATAAATCAACAGCGGTTTGTTGAGTTTATTCGCTACGGCTACCGCATATTCCAGCGCATAATTATAGTGCATGCGGCGATTTATTTGCATCCAGTACAGCACATAATCTCCCTCTTTATTCACGGGGTAATTGTTTCTGCTGAACTTTCTGTAGCTGTTGATATTTTTCATAAAGCGTGATTTAATTCATCCATCAAACTCAAATTTTTGGGAAGGAATTCCATCAAATATAAAACAACCAATGAAGCATCGTTGAAAGTTCAATATGGAATAGCTTTATCTCTTTTTTCATTTGATTTCTGTATAATCAGGAATCAGTTTTTTTATTAACTCATTTTTCCACGTATATGTCACAGTCTTTGTTACGAACTTTCCTTTTCAGCGGACTCATCGCTTTCTCTTTTTGGAGCTGTTCCAATCAGCCCAAATCTAATTCTGAAAACGACTCATCCATTCAAAATCCGACCTACGGAAGCCTTCAAAAAGCAGATAATCCCTTCACTTTTCAGCTGATAGAAACAATTAATTTAGAACTTCCGGGCGACTTCATTTTGTCAGAAATCAGCTCGTTGCAACGCCACCCAAACGGTGATTTCTTTTTTATGGATCGAAAGCAACACAAGCTTATTTCTGTTAATCAATCCGGAGATTTACGATGGATGACCGGAGAAAAAGGCCGGGGCCCCGGTGATTTTGAAAGTGCCTATTCAATGATTTCTGATAATGAATTTATTTATGTAGGAAACCTCCAGGGAGCGCGACTCGACTTCTTTGATACTGCAGGAAGCTTCATAAAAAGCATTAATTTAAGCGAAGAAATCAGCTTTGGATATGTAGCAGGGCGTTTAGAATCCGGAGAACTTGTTTTTTCTACACCTTATTGGGAAAGCTGGGGGCATCATCTTTTTGTAGCAGAACTTCATGATGATTCTGTGACCATCAAGCACGATTTTAAAATAAACCAAGCCGGAGAAAAAAAAGTAGATCAAGGAGTCACCGCCAGTGCCACCATCACCGTTGCAGGTGATAAAATATACTCCGGCAGCTTGCTCGATTATTCCTACGAAGTATATCAGCCCATTGGAAAGTTAGTGCAAAAAGTACATCGTGATTTTGACCGAATTGTACGTCCCGGAACGTACTCTTCAGGTAACTCTATGTCGCTTTGGGGTTTTGGGGGAGTGGATGCCCCATTTCCCATTGGAAATGATTATTTGCTCGTACAAGCACAATGGCCTACAAACATCAGCGATCCGGACAGTTATGTAAAACGCTCTCAAACCGGCAGTGCACCGGGGGTTAAATACCAAAACTCTTTAGATATTTTTGACCCAAACGGCACGTTGCTGTATTCCTTTGAAAGCGATGGACGAAATCCCGAAATAGGCTCCATCAGTTTGGTGGATGATGCCGGGCATATTTATGTGGCAGAAGCCGAACCGGAGCCGGTTATCAAAAAATATAAGTTGGTGAGAAACTGAAATTACAGTTCTTTAGAATACATCCGATAGGATTTATCGAGAGTACCGCCAATGCGTTCTGCAACGCGAATCATTTCCTTGTTAGACTCTAAAATCCAGCTAAGCTCTGAAGTGGTTTTGCCGGCTGTTTCCAATCCATTTTGGATGGAACGCTGGTGGAGTAATGCATCAATTCCCTTTCCCTGATATTTTGGTATCACTCCCATTAGAGCTGTTCTAAGTGTAGAAATATTCCTTTTCTTCCACAACAACTTAAAAATTCCGAACGGAAACAGCTTCCCGTTCATGTCCTTTATAATCTCGTTGATATTCGGAATGCCAATAGAAAAGCCAATCGGTTCGCCGTCAATTTCTGCTATGTGAGCAAAATTGGTATCAACTATCATTTTCAAGTCTTTGCCGGTAGCTTCAAACTCTGCTTCAGAAAGCGGTATAAATCCCCAGTTATTCTTCCAAGCCTCATTAAAAATCTCTCTGACAATCTTAATTTCTGAATCCATCTTCTTAAGATTCACCGGCCGGATTTCTAAATTAGGTATCCGCCTTTTTACAATATCCATAGCACGGTTCATTCGATCTATGGCTACCGTTTCCGTATCTACAATGTAGGCGTACATGTCCATTTCTTTCCGGAAACCCGCATTTTTAATGAGCTTATCATAATATGGATAATTGTACGGCATCATTACGTACGGATCTTTGTCAAAACCTTCAATCAACACGCCGATCGTGTCCATCATACTGGGGCTTGCGGGACCTACGACTTTATTCATGCCTTTGTCGCGCAGCCAGTCTTCAGCTACACGAAATAAAAGATTAGCCGTGTGTTGATCTTCAATACATTCAAAAAAGCCAAAGTGCCCGGTTTTTGTACCGTGGAACTTATTGAAGCGATGATCTACAATAGCGGCAATCCGGCCAACTTCTTTGCCATTTTTATCGGCTATAAACAGCGCAATTTCGGCATTTTCATAAAATGGATTCTTTTTCAGATCTACCAGTTTGGCTTGATCCATTCGCAACGGAGGCACCCAATTATTCACGCCTTCATAAAAAGGATAAATAAAATTTACAAATCGTTTCTTTTCTTCTTTGGTTGAAACGAAGGTAACCCCGGAACTATTCGTATTCATGCGCTGCTGGTTGGCTTAGTGGAAGTTATTTTGCCGGACGGCCATTTCGGTCAATAATGCCATGCTTCAGCCCAACCTTTCGGAATGCTTCCAGAATACGATCTAAATGCTCGTCGGTGTGGCTGGCCATGTAGCTTGTTCTCAGCAGAGACTGACCCTGCGGAACCGCCGGCGGCACAACTGCATTGGCATAAACGCCTTCTTCAAAAAGATCTTTCCAGAATTTAAAGCAGTCCATCATATCTCCAATAACTACCGGAATAATAGGGGTTTGGCTGGTCCAAACGTTGAATCCCAGATTGCGCAATTCTGTACGCATGTATTGGGCAATTTCACTCAGTCTTTCTAATCTCCAGGTTTCTTCTTGGAGAATTTCTAAGGCTTTAAGCACAGTGGCCACATTAGCCGGCGGCATAGATGCACTGAAAATATGAGCCGGAGACGAGTGCCTGATATATTCAATCACGGGAAGGTCTCCCACCAAAAACCCACCTAAAGAGGCAAATGATTTAGAAAATGTTCCGCTAATCAGGTCCACTTCATCAGTCAGCCCAAACACGGAAGCAGAACCTCGCCCGCCATCTCCAATTACGCCAATGGCGTGGGCATCATCTAAATATAGGCGAGCGTTAAATTCTTTGGCTAACTCTACCAGTTCCGGTACTTTGGCCAGCGTACCTGACATAGAAAAAACTCCATCGGTAACAATAATTTTACCGGATTCGGGATTGGCTCGTTCCAGCAGCATCCGCAGCTGCTCCATGTCGTTATGTCGATAACGCATGGTTTTTGCATTCGAAGCCAGTGTTCCCATAACAATACAAGCGTGATTATCTCTATCAGAAAAGATAATGTCGTTGCGGTCGGCTATGGTTTGGATGGAGCCCTCATTGGTTTGATAGCCGGTACTGAACAGCACGCAGGCTTCTTTGCCCATAAATTCGGCTAACTTTTCCTCCAATTCGAGGTGACTGTCGAGCGTTCCGTTTAAATATCGCGAGCCGGTGCATCCGGTTCCATATTTAGCGAGCGCATCTTGCGCCGCTTTTATAGTTCGTGGGTCGTTGGTAAGCCCGAGATAGTTGTTAGAGCCGGCCATAATAACCTCCTGCCCCTCTATTTCAACTATAGTTCCATCGGTTGCTTCCAACGGTTTAAAATACGGATACAGCCCCATTTCCTTAACTTCGTCAGCCTTTGTAAAATTAAAAGCTTTGGAAAAAATATCAGATTTTGTGGCACTGTTTTTTGTATCGGCCATTCGGTAATTCCTTAACAAGATTCTAAATAAGCAGCGCAATATAGCCAGTATCCCGCTTCATTCAAATTTTAGCTAACTGAAGTGGATTGCATCTGAGCGCTGTGGAGTAGATTTTATTTCATCATCAAAGATATGAAATTATTACGTTCGCTTCCGAGCTAAGTGCAATTAACAGCAAATTATAGAAAAAGCCAAATAAGCCCCTTATTTAAGTTTTTTTTGCTCTATCAGTTTTTCATATTCTTGAAACAAGAGCTTAAAATGATCGTCCATTGTTCCTATCTGTTCGGTCGCTGTTTTTGCACAGGCGACCTGCAATTCATTTCTATCCCGAGAAATGATTTCAAGTATGGCCTCGGTTAAAGAGTTGCTGTCTCCCGGCTCGTAAGTTGCAGCAATTTCCGGGGTGGCAATGTCGGCCGCTCCTCCTCTTTCAGGAACCACCACCGGCAGGCCACTGCACACCGCTTCGGCCACTACAATACCGTATGTTTCAGCCGAAGAGCCGTGTACAAAATAATCGCAGGAGGCCAGAATATTGGCTAACTCATCCCGGTTTTCGGTAAAGCCCATCAGTTCTACAAAAGGTGCATTTTTGGATTTATGTTCTACATATTTACGCAGAGGACCATCTCCAAAAACCAGTAATCCCATCGGCTCTTTTTCGGCTGCTTTAGAAAAGCCGTCAATTACGGTTCCCAATCTTTTTTCGGGGTGATGACGACTAATGGCAATCATCAGCTTAGCGGTTGAGGGCAACCCAAATTTTTCCAACAGTTTTGTGCGCAGTTTCTCATCACGCCTTTTAGGCGAAAAGAAGTCTTTATCTATACCAAAGGGCACCGGTACCGGATTTCTTACACCATATTTGTTAATACGCTCTGCCAGCCATTCGCCGCTTACAACGGTTGCGTCAAAGTTTGAACTCAACCTCTTAAGGTAGTTCCAGTAAAAGCCAAACAGCTTGTCCACTTTATCAAACCCTAAAGAACTTCCCAACATTGTGTGCGGATAAGCAGCCACCGGATCTTGATGAAAAATAAAGGTTTTAACGGCATCGCCTTTCCATCTTCCGGCAAACCAGCCGCCCGTCCAGGGCGAAGAGCCTTCTACCACATCAGGCTGTTCGCGATCTAAAATTTCATGAACTGCTTTTTCTCTCCATAAAATATAATAGCGCCAGTCAACCGGCAGCCTCGGGCCTTTTACCCAAATCACGCGCCCGCCAAATCGCTCTTCCTCACCCCAATCCTCACCGGGTGCCACAATTACAATTTCATGGCCGTGTTTGGCACCGGCTTTCAGCTTTTGGTTGATGTAGGTTTTCACCCCACCGCCCTGATCTGTGTAAAACTCCGCAACATCAATAATTTTCATAGATAAATTATTTTAAAACCTAATTAGGCACCGGCAGCGTCAACGCTTTCCGGTAATTTTCAAGTAATTGCCCATTAATCTCATCCCACTCGTAAGCAAGTGCTTTTTCCCGGGATGCTGTTTTCATTTTCTTTCTTAAAGATTCGTCAGATGTGATGATTGATAGCTTTTTGGTGAAATCTGCTTTATTTCCCGGCTCGGCCAGTCCGCCATTCACCCCATGTTCTACCAGCGATTTACTCCCGGTGGCATCGGCTACTAAACAAGGAAGTCCGCTGCTCATGGCTTCTAAAGTTACATTTCCAAAGGTTTCGGTGTGCGAGGGAAATAGAAACACATCACTGCTGGCGTACGCACGGGCTAATTCTTCACCATTTAAAAAGCCCGTAAATTTCGCTTCCGGCATCAATTCTGCCAGCTCTGACTTTGCAGGTCCGTCTCCCACAATCAGTGGCTTTACCTTGGGATTTTCCTTAGCTACCTGCTGCACGCTTTCTTTATAAGTATCCAGCTCCTTCTCCCAAACCAGTCGCGAAACAAAGGTCACCACAATGTCATCATTCTCAAAACCCAGCGAGCGCCGCCATTCAATATCTCTTTTTTCGGGAGAAAACAGCTCTGTATTCACCCCTCGGGCCCATATTTTCATATTTGAGTCAAATCCATGTTTTTTAAGTTCATCAATCATAGACTGAGATGGCACATACACGTGCGTGGTGGAATTATAAAACCAGCTCAAATATTTCCATGCCAAAAACTCAACCGGACCTAATCCATAATATTTAAAATAGCTCGTAAAGTGCGTGTGATAAGATGAAACAACCTGAACGTTATTTTTTTTCGCCCACTTCAACGCTTTATATCCGGCAAAATCAGGAGTTGCGATGTGAACTAAGGTAGGAGAAAATTCTTCTAATTCAGCTCTCGCCGTGCGGAAAAGTCCCATTGGAACCCTGTATTCTCCCCGACCTGAAACCGGCATTCGGATAGAAGGCACGGAAACCAAGCGGCCATTATGGTTCAGCGCCGGCTCATCAACCGTTGGCCCAAATACAAGTACGGAAACACCCTGCTTTTCCAGAAATTTTACCAATCGGTTCAGAGTTAAGGAAACCCCGTCTTTAATATGATTGTAATTGCCGGTAAAAAGAGCGACTCTTAATTCTTTCATAAAAATTTAAAAGCAGAGGGTAGATTTGTATCTTCCGGCTCTGCATAACTGCTTGTTGTTAATCTCTTTTTTTAATCCAAATAATCTTCAAATATAAGGAATTTAATGAAAGCCTTTGTAACCGGAGGGACAGGTTTTATTGGAAGCCATTTAGTGGAAACACTTCTTCAGTCTGCCAATTATGACGAAGTACGGTGTTTAGTGCGCACAAAAGACAAGTGGCTTGAAGGATTGAATTTTAAGCGCATTACCGGCGACCTTCAAAATTTTGAAGCCTTGAGCGAAGGATTAGATGGTGTTGACGTTCTTTTCCACATTGCCGCTATTGTAAAAGCGCCAACTGAAAAGGAATTTATTCAGGCAAATGTAGATGCTACGGAAGATCTTATCAGAGTTGCGCAAAAGAAAGGCGTCAAAAACATGGTTATTTTATCTTCTTTGGCAGCAGCGGGTCCCAGCAACGGTTCCCCAAGAACCGAAGATGACCCCATGAATCCGGTGAGTATGTATGGAGCATCCAAAAAAGAAATGGAAGCTCGCATCCGGGATATTGCCAAAAAGGATGAAAGCATAAAAATCATCCGCCCGCCGGCTGTGTATGGTCCGCGCGAAGATCAGATTTTTGCTTTTTTTCAGGCTTTCTCAAAAGGCATTTGTCCAATGGTGGGCGATGGGAACAATCCACGGGTTTCTATGGTGTATGTGAGCGATTTGGTGAACGGGATTTTAAAGGCAGCGGCTCACACCAAGCCCGGCATTCACTCCTACTTTATTTCCGGTGAAGGCACACATTCCTGGAACGAAATACGCGCCATAACCGCCAAAGTGATGAATAAAAAAACCATTCCTCTTAAATTAAATGCCAAGCTGGTGAAAAAGGTAGCCGGAGCGGTTGAAAATGTTGCATCATTATTTGGCGTCTATCCCGTTTTAAACAAAGAAAAAGCGAATGAACTTATTTTAGAATGGACCTGCTCTTCAGAAAAAGCAGAGCAAGAGTTAAATTATTGTCCACAGGTTTCGTTGGCAGAAGGTATTTCACGAACTATTCACTGGTATAAATTGCACAACTGGCTATAGCATTATGAACAACACGGTTAAACTTATTTCTATCCTTTTTACGGTACTGATATTTTGCTTCCAAGCCGAAGCCCAACCGCAGCTGACTCAGGATTACTCTCGCCTTATGGAAGTTCCTGAAGTTGCCGCCATGCAGGCCTCACCCACTCACCTATACGTACTTTCGCAGCGCGATGGAATGGCTGTTTTCCGCACCTACTCAGATTCTTTGCAGTGGCTTTATACTTCTTCGGGAATGCAGCGGCGCGGTCACAAAATGATGAGTGATATCCGCTTTGCTTATTTATTCGGAAACTCAAGGCGCCTCACTGTTTTAGAACCAACCTCTGTACTGGGCGTATATTCTTCCACCGTTCTTCCCGCACCGCCAAAAGGAGCCGCCCGCCTGAATAATGACCTTTTTATAGCTATGGGTGATAAAGGATTGGGCGTTGTATCATTAGAAACGCCCGAAACGGTAGATACGGCTCCACAATTTGTAATGAAGGATGAAATTGACGGGGCTTCAGTCATTGACATTCGCTCTTCTAACAGCAGCAATCAGCTTTTTGTGCTTACCAATGCGCCGGCTCTTTTGGTTTTTTCTCAGGAAGATGACCAACTTCAAACCTCAGCTAACATCAGCTTAAAAAAACCGCTGAACCGGATTTTTATTGAGAACCAAGACCTTTGGGGAAGTACGGAATCCGGTGAAATTTATGAGATACAATCGCGCGGCATTGGAAAGCGAATTGGACGAGTGAATGAACCGGTTGATAAAATTATAAGCTGGAATGAATTTATTTTTGCGCGGACTGAATCCGGAAAAGTTTGGACCATCGATAAAAAAGGAAAAGAGCAGCTCTGGAAAAATGACACCCAAGCCGGTAATTTTTTAGCCAAAAGCGGTTCTGCACTTTGGATATCTGAAAATAATATGATTTCTGAAGTTTTGGCTCGTGATGCAGCTCAAACTGCGACAGCATCCGGAAGCACGCAGTTTGCTATTAAAAATATTCCCAATCAGGTGGTTCCCTATCCAAAGCCGCTGCTGCTGCCGCTCGAAATGCAGGGAGATTATCCCGCCGATCAGGTAGAGTTTTCCTATCGCTCGAATGTAACAAATGCCAAAATTCGTAAACAAGGATTTTTCTGGCAGCCAACGGTAAATCAGGTGGGTACTTTTTGGTTTAATATTGTGGCCAGCAGTCCCGATGGTAAAACCGACAGCACGCGTTTTGTAGTTGATGTGCGGGCATTCAACACGCCGCCGCGCTTTAGTCCCATTCGATCCACATCCATTGCCGTTAACGAAAAATATGAACTCCAGATAAGCGCAACCGATCCTGAAAATCCCCAAAGCTCGTTGATTAGATACATTGGAGTAGACTTGCCTGATGGCTCAACCATCAACGAAAAAACGGGTTTATTTACTTGGACGCCCTCCGAGCGGCAAATTGGAGAATCTACTTTTAAAGTAATTGCCACCGACCTTTTAGGAGCTGCTTCTTCCATAGACGTAACGCTGAAGGTGCTCAATATTTCGCGAGATGGCGAAAGTGAATAACTAATTCAAAAACCAACCAATTTTTTGGACCACACCGACTTTTCTACTCACCTTCTTGCTTGGTATCAGCATCATAAACGCCAAATGCCGTGGAGGGGTGAAGCTGATCCTTACAAAATTTGGGTTTCTGAAATTATGCTGCAGCAAACGCGGGTTGATCAGGCTACTCCCTATTTTCAGAACTTTATTTCGTTATTTCCCACCGTACAAGATTTGGCAAAAGCTGAGCAGCAGGAAGTACTGAAAGCCTGGGAAGGATTGGGATATTACAGCCGCGCTCGGAATCTCCATACCGCAGCAAAAACAGTTGTGGAAAAATACGACGGCAAACTTCCCGAAAGTTATGATGAAATCATCAAGCTAAAGGGAATTGGTCCTTATACGGCAGCCGCGGTTACCAGCATTGCGTTCGGGAAAGCCAACGCTGTGGTAGATGGAAATGTGATTCGGGTGCTTACGCGATATTTTGGCATTGAGGAAGACGTCCGAAGTACCAAAACCAAAAACACCGTCCGTGATTTTGCCAACGAATTAATAGATGAAAAACAGCCCGGCGACTTCAATCAGGCGCTGATGGAACTCGGTGCCATCGTGTGCAAACCCACAAATCCCGATTGTGCAAACTGTCCCATTCAAACCGGCTGTGTGGCTTCAAAAGTGGCCAAAACGGATATCATTCCTTATAAATCTCCCGCCAAGAAAAAACCGCATCATGTAATTGGCATCGGTATTATTGAGCACGAAAATGGAAAAGTACTGATTGCCTTACGTCCCGAAAATGCCATGTTAGGTGGAATGTGGGAATTTCCGGGAGGCAAGCAGAAAAAAGATGAGGACATCCAAACAACTGTTGAGCGAGAGCTGAAGGAAGAGCTGGATGTGGAAGTGAAAACCCGCCAAAAATTGATGAGCTTGAAACACACGTACTCACACTTCTCCATCACCATGCACGCTTTTTACTGCACGCTGATTTCCGGAACTCCGAAACCCAAAGAAAGTCGGGAAATTCGCTGGGTGAACATCAACCAGCTGGAGCAATATCCATTCCCCAAGGCCAACAAAATAGTAATTGAGAGAATGACTGAAATTCACCAAAACGAGTGACTTATTAGGGAAAAACTCTCCAAGAGTTTGAGTGATATTCTACACTTACCACTCGTTGCTAAGCTCCGGCTTAGCAACGCAGTCCCGGAAGCTCCGGCTTCCAGTCGGTTGAACTGAAAACATAAGACTATTTATATTTCAGTTTTGAATCACAGATTAAAGAGATTGCACGGATGACGCGGATTTTTTCAAGTCCATATAGACCAAATATATAATTAAAAACCTTGTTCCAGCGTCCTGGATTAGCACAAGCGGACGCTTGCGCTAGGAATGAAATCCAAAAATCTGTGCAAACCCGTGATTCAAATCGAGACTTATCACAAAACGGCAACGCCGGCTACGTGCGGCATGATGGGAACAAAAATTGAAAACTGAGAATAGTGCTCTTGCTTTACGCTGCTAAACCCGGCCATTTGGATAATCCGACCCGTATCCCGGGTTACATTGCAGCCATCAAATAGCCACTTCCAGGGAATTTTTACTTTTTTTTGAACCTTACAAATCCAGCTATGTTTATGAGCCCGAACGTGTTCTATAAAAACGAATTTCCCTTTGGGTTTTAATATTCGTCTTATTTGTGATAAAACTTTTGGGGGATTATCTACCGAGCAAAGCACTAAGCTGCCAATTACCATTTCTGTAGAATTATCAGATAGCTGCATATCTTCTGCCCTTCCCTCATATAATTCAAGGATAATTCCGAATTTTTCAGCTCGCCGGTGCAATACTTTATGAAATCCGGCATTCGGTTCTATCACTTTTACTCGGGTTCCCTCCTTCAAATATCTGAAATTAGCTCCATATCCGGCCCCAATTTCCACCAGCGTTTTGGGGTGATTTTTGAACAGCGCCGCTTTACGCTCGCCATATTTTTGGTGTACACGCAAGTCAACCAAGTTGAAAAACCAATAAGTGAGTAATTGAATCAATTTGTACAGGTTTTGTTATGTACACAGTGCCGATGGAAATTTAAACTCATTATCGGCTGTTGTAAGAAATACCTTAGTATAATTAAATCTAACAATCCAATTGGCTCGAAAACGAAAACCATATAAAACCATTTCCCGAAATAAGCTAAAGCTGCTAAAACCATTTTTAGACGACATGGTTACAACCGTTGAACAGCCCGATTATATTGAGCATGATCCTGTGCAATTTATGCACGCATTTGAAGAGAAAGCCGATCAGGAGTTAGCGGGCTTTTTTGCCGCTACTATGGGCTGGGGCCGCCGTGACATTGTAATTGCTAAAGTGGAAAATTTTCTGGAAAGAATGAAGTTTAAGCCTGCTGAGTTCATCACCAATTACAGTGAGACTGATCGAGTTGTTTTTGATGACTTTAAACATCGCACTTTCAAACCTATAGACATGCACTGGCTGATAAAAAATCTTCAGACTGTTTTACTGCGTTACGGCACCTTCGAGCACTTTTGGAAACATTGCTATGATACAGCCCGCCGACAGGATGAACAGCTTATAAGTATCTTTCATCATCAGTTTTTCAGTCTTCATCCCGAAACCCCGCGCCGCACACGCAAGCATGTTTCCAATACGGCCAAAAACAGCTCAGCAAAACGTTTGTACATGTATTTACGCTGGTGCATCCGAAAAAATAGCCCCGTTGATTTAGGTATTATGGATTTTATGCCTCCCGCCGAATTGAAAATCCCGCTGGACGTACACGTTGCCCGTCAGGCTCGAAAATTAGGACTGCTCTCACGCCGCCAAAACGATTGGAAAGCGGTACTTGAACTCACCAAAAGACTTAAAATGTTAGATCCCGAAGACCCCGCAAAATACGATTATGCATTATTCGGCATCGGAGTTTCAGATACAGAAATTCCTGAAGAGTTTATTGTAAACCATTCTGTAGATTGATTTTTATAGCGACTCTCATACGCAGACTATTTCCTGGCCCTCTACTGCTGTTACTCGTTAACCCTCGATTGTTCTCATTAACCTCGGCTCCAGCTTAACAACACAGTCCCGAAAGCTCCGGCTTCCTGTGGGGTGAATTGGAAGCCATCGGTTATTTACTTCCGGTTTGAACCGCAGATTTAAGGGATTGCACGGATGACTCAGATTTTTTCGCACCCGGCTTATTGGAAGATTAAAAGCAGAATATTTCTCATCCGCGTAATCCAAAAAACTGTGCAAATCCGTGATTCAACATGCAGGGTTTTAACTGGGAATTAGGCCGACTCACAACATATTTTCCCTCATTTACCATAGTGCAAGCAGGGAATTTGCACAAGCGGACGCTTGCGTTAACGGGATCTACTCGGATGTTGCAGGTTTTTATGCCCATCCTATTAAAAGGTTAAATACTGATAGACTTCCCCTATTGATATTTATTGAAATTCATCAGACCACTTTCTGAGTTTCTCTGTAAGTTTTTCAATCTCATCCAGCTTTCGTAGTCGCATTTTTCGAGATGCTATATACACAACTATAAAATAGAGTGTTGTTCCACTATAAGCCGCAAAAATATAACCTACCGAAGCGTTTGCTAAAATATCAGCATAGTACATAAACAGGCAAAAAAGCAACAGCACCAAATAAATTGGAAAAAACTTCTGAATCATAAACTTTCGAATTGAAAGTTTTTTGATTCGGTCTTTCAAATACTTATTAGTGCTTTTATAGGAGTCTTCTTTTTTGTAATGAGCTCCTGACCAGAAGCCAACCAAGGTAACCAGCAACAATAGCCCCATTGAAGCAAGCCCAATGTAAAAATATAGAGTCCGGTTAGGAAAACAATACCAGAGCCAGCCTAACGCAATAAAAACTATTGCAAAAGACACGGACACAACAAGATTGGTAAAGATCAGTTTTTGCTGATGCTTGAAAAGCTCATTTTTTGTTTCCCGGTGAATTGAGTCCAAATCAATCTCAGGTTTAAGTTGTTGAGAGTCCCATTCTTTTTTCACTTTTTCAAAAGGGTCCATAATGTTTCTCCATTAATTTGGTAATTCTTTTTTTAATTCGGTTAATTCTAACCCCAACAAGATTGGTGTTACTATTTAGAATTCTGGCAATTTCCTTGTAGGACAAGTCTTCTAATACAAGAGATATCAGCAATCGGTCAGCATCTTTCAGCATTTGGATACACCGGTGCATCTGATTCAACATCTGGTCTTTTTCCTGAACTTCGTTAAGTTCACTGTTATAAGGAATTTCTGATAACCCTTCCTCTTTAAGAATTTCCCGATTTTTAGCTGATTTGGCCTTAAATTTGATAGCATTATTCACCGTAATCCGGTAAATATAGGTGGACCATGAGGAGTTATGCCGAAATCGATCAAGAGACTTCCATATCTCTGTCAATATCTCTTGATATAGATCGGCTACATCCTCACGGTTGCTCAAAAAAGAGTAACAGATTCGGTATATTCGACCTTTATTTTCTTCGATTAGCTGGTCAAATAGTATTTCCTTATCTGTTTTCCTCATAAACTACCGATCGGCTTGTTTATTCATAAAAGCGCTCATTTTTTTGCGCATCCACTCGGGCTTATCAAACATGATAAAATGCCCGGCACCTTTAGCCACTTCAAATTGCAGTGTGCGGAGGTTTTTGTATTGTTCGATGAATGATTTTTTCATTCTTTCAAGAGTAAAGCTCGGAAATTGCGGATTCTCACTATATGCTCCAAGCACCAAAACCGGTACCTCAATTTTAGCAATCTCATCACGCAAATCCATTCCCATCATTTCGGTAGCTGTCCAAGCCTCTGTTTTCAAATCAGAATCAACCGACCACTGGGCTATAGTTTCCCATTTATCTGCGTTATGTGTCATGCCTTGTGCAACTCTTATTCGGGCGGCAAGCTCTTTTTCATCACTCATCTCAGCAAAAGAGTTCATATATAGGTTAGCCGCCTCCTTGTTAAATCCAACCTCAGCATTTGGGTTTCCCACACCTGCCAAAAAAGGAAGTGCATCAACCACTACAATTTGTTTAACTGCAGGATGATTTTCGGCACCAACCCATAAGCTAAGGAAACCCCCGAGGCTATGGCCAACCAGTGTAATCTGTTTCAGGTTCTCAGATTCGATATAATCAATAATACCTTTTTTCCATGTTTTGAGATAAGATTCCGTTTCTACCGGTGGAACACCGGCATACCCGGGCATAGTGAAAGTATGACATTCATAACTTTCCATAAACGTTGATACAGTTTTGTCCCAAACCTCTCCACTACTCATGAGGCCGGGGAAAAAGAGAATTGGGTCCCCTTCTCCCACTATTTCTATTTTAAATCCATACGGATTTATTGTTTGAGCATTAGATTCAGTTAATGAGATTGAACACAAACAAAGAATAAGTAGCAAAGTTACTTTATTGTACTTCCATTTCAGTTGCATAATAATAGGTTTAAGTATTTAACATTTCCGTTCACTATAGTTAGTACTGATATCCAAAATTTATTACACCCTGAATATCTTTTACCCAAATTCAGCAATGATTCTATAGAAACCCTACTTACCCTCGTTGCTAAGCTCCGGCTTAGCAATGCAGTCCCGGAAGCTCCCGCTTCCTGTGAGCCATTGGCTATTTACTTCAGTTTTGAATCGCAGATTAAACGGATTACTCGGATGGTGCGGATTTTTCTGTACCCGGCTTATTAGAAGATTAAAGGCAGAGTATTTCTTATCCGCGTAATCCAAAAATCTGCGCAAATCCGTGATTCAACATGCAGGGTTTTAACTGAGAATTAGGCCGACTCACAACATATTTTCCCTCATTTACCATAGCGCAAACAGGGTATTTGCACAAGCGGGCGCTTGTTCTAGCGGTACAGACGTATAGAAAAAGAAATTAAAAACCGAAAAACTGGTTCCAGCGTCCGCTGGGACTTTTTTTTATCGTCCTAATGCGTTGGCTCAAGCGGACGCTTGCGCCAGAGAGGTTGGATATTCATAAACAAGACTTACTCAGAGGGAAAGCAAAACCGTCCAAAACTAATTTTGAGAATATTTTATTTTTTAGTGACAGAGTCCGTATATTTAGTGCTCCCAATAAAGGGAACAAATTAAACGAAAGGATGTGATACTTCATGTTAGGAGTCGAAGTTAAAGACAACGAAAGTGTTGACCGCGCAATTAATCGCTTTAAGAAACTGGTAACAAGATCACGTATTCTCAATGAATACAAAGATCGCCAGCAATACACAAAGCCATCTCTTGAGCGTCGCGAGGCTATGAAAAAAGCCAAACGCGAACAACGCCGTCGCCAACGCGACAACTTCTAAACGAAGTAAAACTCATTTTAAGCTCTCCGGTTTTTACCCGAGGGCTTTTTTTATGGCCTGATATAAATACCGAACCCCTTCATTTTCTTTTGATTCGGGAAGCACTAATTGTTTAAAGCCTAACTTTTTCGCTTCTTTTTCTCGCTGTTCTAAATGCGGAACCGTTCTGATTTCCCCGCCCAGCCCTACTTCTCCTATAAAAGCCATATTCTGTGAAACGGCCTCATCCACCAGGCTGGAAACCAATGCGCAGCAAACCCCGAGATCTCCGGCCGGATCGTTGAGTTTAAATCCTCCGGCTATATTCAAATATACATCGTGCTGAGAGAAGTTTTTTCCTACCCTTTTTTCTAAAACGGCAAGCAGCAAAGCTAAACGATTCCGATCAAACCCATTGGCAGTGCGCTGGGGCGAACCATACGCGGATGGCGTTACCAATGCCTGAACTTCAATCAGCAGCGGACGCGTGCCTTCCATAGTGCAGACTACCGCATTACCGCTCACGCCGGTAGTTTTATCAGAAATAAACAGCTCAGACGGATTTGAAACTTCCGTAAGCCCATCCGATTTCATCTCAAAAACGCCTACTTCCTGAGCCGCACCAAAACGGTTTTTCAAACTCCGCAGCAGGCGATAGGTATATTGTTTATCTCCCTCAAACTGAAGAACCGTATCTACCATATGCTCCAGCACGCGCGGGCCGGCAATATCTCCCTCTTTGGTAACATGGCCGATAATTAGCGTTGTAATATTCTTTTTCTTAGCCAGCTGCTGAAATAAAGCCGCACATTCTTTCACCTGCTGAATACTTCCCGGCATGCTCGAAAGCTCTGTCCTATATACCGTTTGAATGGAATCAACAATGAGCAGATCGGGTTGCATTTTTTGGGCTTCTGCAATAATATTATCTACCTGCGTTTCATTGTAAACATACAGCGTATCAGAGGCCACACCCAGCCGGGCGGCTCGCTGTTTAATCTGCCCTCCCGATTCTTCTCCGGCACAATATAAAATAGTAAGCTCCGGATTAGATTTGGCAATTTGCAGAGTGAGTGTACTTTTCCCAACTCCCGGTTCACCCCCAATTAATACATACGAACCCGGTAGAAAGCCGCCACCTAATACGCGATCCAGCTCATAAATATTACTTTTAAATCGGCTTTTTTCGGAAGTCTCTACTTCTGTTAATTTTTGGGGTGAAGCTGTCGATTCCAGTCCATCTACTTTAGCTTTGTGAGTTGAAGAAGATTTTTTTGAAATCGTTTTTTCCATAAAAGTATTCCACTCAGAACAAGACGGGCAGCTTCCATTCCATTTTGGAGAAATATATCCACAGTTCGAACATTCAAATTGTGTTTTTACTTTAGCCATCATTATCCTGTGTTTTAATCTCCACTACCTGCTGATTTACATACCAGGTGGTGGCCATCATTCCCAAACCAATGCTGATGTAATAACTGATTATACGCCATAAAAATACGGCCAGACCAATAAAGCCTTCCCGGGAAATCAGCGGCCCCTGAAATAGCACAAAAAGTCCTTCTACGCCTCCACTCCCTCCCGGCGTGGGAACTACTAAAAAAGCCAAATTCATGGCTAAACTTCTAAGCACCGACAGCACTTCGGGAGCGGGCAGCAGGCTCAGCACCACAATTGTGGGAAGCGCAATACGCATCAGCCATGACAAAGTAGATAAGGTAAATGCCTTCACCAAAAAACTAAACGGTTTTTTACGAAGCTGATGTGCGTATTCTTCTAAATTCTCAGCTTCTTCTTCTACTTTATCTCCCATGCGGCGCAGAATGGGCAGCTTAAATACATATTTGACTACCTTTTTTATAGCTGCCGGATTTACTAAAACGCCGTAGGCTAACAAGCCTCCGTAGCTCAATAAACCCACGTATAACAGCCCCATGGAAACATCGCCCACTAAACCAATTTCAGCAGGAACCACTTCATAAAAAATTCCCGCAAACAATAAAATAGGAATGGCCATCGCAAACCAAATTTGGTCAAGAAGCACTCCATATAAAATAATGGCACCGGAATCTCCCAACTTTAAGCCTTCTTTGGTCATGGCATAGGTTGCCAAAGGTGCCCCGCCAATGGTTGAGGGCGTTACGGCAGAGGTAAAATCCCAAGCCAATACCACCCGAATAGATGCCAACCAGCTCAGCTTTCGTTCTGAAAGAAAGCGAATTTTAGCAGCCGAAAACCACACTCTTAATAACGAAACGAGCAATGCAATAAATAATCCCGGCAGCCTGCTTTTCGACAAATACTTTAATACACCGGGTGTGTAGGTCCAGTAAATAACCCCGGCCATGGTTGCAACACTTAATAAAATGGAGATAATTAAGTATTTCCGGGAAAAGAATGAGGGAGGCTGGCTGATATTTGCGGTCTTAGAACTCAAATAAAGTTAATTACTGGATGGAGCAGATAAAAAAGCCTTACAAGATTATTTCTTGTAAGGCTATAATTGTTATACAGTTATTAAGCGAGGGTAATTTCATCATTCAGGTACACGTCCTGAATCATATTAAGTAATTTAACTCCCTCTCCTAATGGACGCTGAAACGCTTTTCGTCCACTAATCAGTCCCATTCCGCCGGCACGCTTATTAATAATAGCAGTTTTAACGGCATCAGCGAAATCGTTGGTACCGGAAGCACCACCGGAATTAATTAAGCCTGCACGCCCCATATAGCAGTTGGCTACCTGGTAGCGAGTCAAATCAATGGGGTGATCGCTGGAAAGCTCTGTGTAAATACGCTCGTCCAGTTTTCCGTAGGTTGAGTCTCCCGTATTCAGGGCTTTGTAGCCACCATTGTTAACAGGCTGCTTTTGCTTGATAATGTCGGCTCCCAGCGTAACACCAAGATGGTTTGCCTGGCCGGTAAGGTCGGCAGAGGAGTGATAATCTACACCATCTACTTTAAAGGCACTATTTCTGGTATAGCACCACAAAATGGTAGCCATGCCTAACTCATGCGCATATTCAAAAGCGCGGGCTACTTCAACAATTTGTCGGTTTGATTCTTCAGAACCGAAGTAAATAGTTGCGCCCACGGCAGCTGCACCCATGTCGTAGGCTTTGTCGATAGAGCCAAACATGATTTGGTCGTAAGTGTTTGGGTATGTCAGCAGCTCGTTATGGTTTATTTTAACCACAAAAGGAATTTTATGAGCATATTTTCGAGAAACAGCAGCAAGTGCTCCAAAGGTAGAGGCAACAGCGTTACATCCGGCTTCAATAGCTAATTTTACAATATTTTCCGGATCAAAGTAATCCGGGTTTTTTGCAAATGATGCCCCGGCAGAGTGCTCTATACCTTGGTCAACCGGCAAAATTGAAAGGAACCCGGTTCCGCCCAATCGGCCATTATTCAGTAATCTTTGCAGATTTTGAAGTACCCGATTATTTCGGTCAGAGTGATACCAAACTTCATCCACATAATTAGCTGTGGGTTTTACCAGCCGATCGGCACTTATAGTTTGACATTTGTGATTTAAAAGATCCGAAGCCTCATCTCCCAGAAGCTCTTCAATACTGTTTATTCCAAGTGACATAGTGATGTTTTCCCTTTTTATAATTGTGTTTTGTGAGTGAGTAAGTAGATTAAAATATAAGCCTAAAAGAGGGAAATGGCTAAAAGGAAGTTATGATAAAATTATCATGAGATTCATTACCGCTAATAGCCTATCCTTTATTTTTGGCAACCATAATAGTTTTCATATTAAGGGTATAGCATGAAACATTTATGAAGATGTATTTTTAAACCTCCTGTTTTGTCATTTTGTACCTCTAAGTTAAAAATTGACATACAAAAATTAATTTGGCACAAAGTTTGATAGTATTTAATTGTCAACCTTCGTGTTGATCTGGGTAAAACCCTGTAATTTTTAAATAAAACCTATTTAAAAGGAGGATAAACCTATGTTAATGCGAACAAACACTAATACACCAACCCTCGGGAACGATGCCAACACGGCCTCACCTCTCAGAATTTCTAACTGGATTGATGAGGTTTTTGAGGATGCACTTAACTGGCCAAGAATAAACAACTCAGGTTTTGTGCCCGAACTAAATGTGTACGAAACGGCTACTGAGTTTGAGGTTTCTGTGGCACTGCCGGGAATGAACAAAGATGACATCAAAATCAGCTTCAATTCCGGAGTTCTCACTATCAGCGGTGAACGGAAAATGGAATCAGAAGATAAAGAGAAACGCTACCACCGGATTGAAAGCCGATTCGGTAAATTCAGCCGTTCACTTCCATTACCCAAAGATGTGGTTAATCAAGATAAGATCTCGGCGAAATATGAAAATGGAGTGCTGAATGTCATCATTCCTAAAGTGAAGGAAAAAGCCGCTAAAAAAATAAAAGTAATGTAATAGCGGTAAATTTCAGTTGACTAATAATAGCCACGGTATATATCGTGGCTATTATCTTTGTAATTCACGTTACCGGTATTTTATAAGTCATTATTTTATTAACGTCATACTTTTTGCGAAACTGCCTGCCTCTGTTTTAAGCTGATAGATATACATCCCGCTTGGCAATTCTTTTGCATCAAAAGTAATATCATGTGAACCCGCCTGTTGAATTCTCCCATTTACTAAACTTTGTATTTTTTGGCCCAAAAAGTTATAAACGGTTAAATTCACTTTCATAACCCGGGGAAGTTCATAATGAATAACCGTTGTTGGGTTAAATGGATTGGGATAATTTTGAGCCAATTTAAAATGGTCTGGGTGTTCATTTTTCCCAAATTCCGAAATAGAAGTTGGCATTTGCCACTCTCCTACAAATAAAATACTTCCTACAAATTCCGGAGTTTCCATTATCGGCTGCTTATCGATACCATCCAGGTTCGCGCTGTATATTGCGCCACCCTCATTCGTGTACAGATAATCTTCTAACCAATATAACCTGCCATTTTTCATATCAATATCTACAGCCGTAGCTGTACTCGAAGGTACTATATCTTCAATTTGCCCTCCGTTCATAGGTGCACGTTCAATTTGATCTGTACCACTGTTAATCCAATACACATATCCACCTTGTATATCTAATGCTATTGCTTGGGGTTGAGTCGGGCCAACATTATCCGGTATATCAACTACTTTCTCAACATTTGAGCCATCCAGATTTGCCCGCATTACGGCTCCATATCTTACCCAATATATTTTATGATTTACCGGATCTATAGCTATACCTAAGGTTCCGTCCGTAACCCCGTTTTCCTCTCCTGCAACTATTGTTTCCACGGAGCCATCATCTAAACTTATTTTCACTATTCCCCCGGTATTCACTAAATCTGCACCGTATAAATTTCCATTTTCTGCATCCAGAGTTAATCCCCGAAGATCAGAACTGCTTATTGTAGCTACAAGAACTTTGCTTCCGCCATCAAACGAGGCTTTATAAACTTTTGAGTCACCCCTGCCCTGCGACCAGTACAACAAATTAGCAACGGTATCGGCGGCTATTGCCTCAATTTCATTATAGGGGTCTTCAACGATAAACTGTGGCTCTGTATCATTTGATTGTTGCACCCACAAAGTGTCATTGGCCACGTAAATGATTTGACATACTGCAGAAGTGGCGAGTAGCATACTTAGAAACAGGAAGGATAATAGTGCTTTTAAAGATTTCATGAGCTCGGGACTTATTTATTATTAGATAATTAGATAAACCGGCTACTTCTAAAAGGCCAATATCAAATACGCAAAAAACAAGAAAATAAGCTCATTTTTTATCCAAAATACTCGAACGGAAGTATATCTAATTATTAATACTTCAATAGTTAAGTGAACTTTTTCTCATTGCCTTCCATATATTTTGTGATAATAGGATAGCACAAATAAATAGACCCCATAAATTAGCAATCCGGCGGCGGTAGCTCCCAAAATCCACACTCCAAAAGGTTGGGCTTTCAGTGCGTTTAATGCAGCGGCGAGTCCACCGGCTTCGTCTGCATTAAAATGCATGCCGGCCCGGTAAAAAAGGAGCGCCACCATGCAATAAACAATACCCCACGCACCAATGCCAATTCTACCTAACACTCTCAACGTTTTCTGCTCCTTCTCCGTCATTTTTTGATCATCAAAACTGTAATCAAATCCGGCGGTATAAGCCGAATAAAATTGAAATAAACCGGCAATAAAAATGACCAAAGCACAAAAAAGCACCAGCCAATTTCCATAGGGCAGTTCTAAAATTTTACTCACCCAAACTTCTGCACTCTCATCTCCGCTTTTAGTATTTAAACCCTGCAGCAGCTGCCAGCTGGCATAAGAAAGTGATAAGTACAAGCAGCCGGTTAAAAAATCTACCGCTCGAAGCAGCAGCGTTCCGGCTCCGCCATCTCTGTTTTCAGGATCGGCTATTCCCTGAATTATTCTCCAAACCGCATGGGCAAAAAAGCCGATGATACATCCTGTCAGCAATATGTTTCCAAACGGACGATAAATGAATTCCTGAAGCGCCTGCTTGGTTCCCTGAGCTTCACCCAACATACCTAAGGCCGCCTGAAGCGCTAATAATCCCACAAAAGAATACACCAAGCCTTTTGTAACATATCCCAATCGTGCAATAGCGGCTATCAGCTTTTTCATAATCACCTTAGTTATAAATTCTCAAGCTATAAAACAGATTATAAATACTAAAAACAATGGCTTTCCTAAACTAAATATTGCAGCGAGTGGTCCGGATTTAGATATGGAGATTATTAAGATGTTGACTCTACGCACTTTCCCTTCATAAATATACATTCTCAGATTATTTACATAGCTCAAAAAAACCGTATCTTTTAACTTACCTTAGCGAATTTAATCCAAAAGAGATTTTCAATTTATGAACATCGGTCCTATTCAGCTGCCTAACCAACCCTTATTTCTTGCTCCCATGGAGGATGTCACCGATTCTCCATTCCGGCAGATTTGTCGAAAAAAAGGGGCGGATATTGTGTTTACAGAGTTCATCAGCTCGGAGGCTTTGATTCGCGATTCTGATATTGCCTTGCACAAAATGGATTTTAATGAAATGGAACGGCCATTTGGAATTCAAATTTTTGGTGGACGTGAAGACGCTATGGAAGGCGCCGCCAAAGTAGCTGAAAATAATAATCCGGATTTGGTGGATATTAATTTTGGATGTCCTGTTTACAAAGTGGTTAAAAAAGGCGCCGGTGCAGGTTGTTTGAAAGACATCGGGATGATGGAAAGAATGGCCGGAACCGTGGTTGATGCAGTTAAAAACAAACCGGTTACGGTAAAAACCCGGCTTGGCTGGGACGATAGCACCATCAAAATTCAGGAAGTTGCGCTGATGCTGCAAAATCTTGGGGTGAAGGCGCTTACGGTTCACGCACGCACCCGTGCTCAAAAATATAAGGGCGATGCCCGCTGGGAATGGCTCAAAAAGCTTAAAAATACACCCGGACTCGAAATCCCTATTATTGGAAACGGTGATGTAACTTCTCCGGAATTAGCTAAAAAAATGTTCGAGGAAACCGGCGTGGATGGCGTGATGATTGGTCGCGGTGCCATTGGCAATCCATGGATTTTTGAGCGCACGCGCCACTATCTTGAAACCGGAGAACTGCTGCCCGAACCCACCGTTGAAGAGCGCATAGAACTTTGTGCAGAGCAACTTCGGCTGTCGGTTCAGCATCAGGGAGAGCGCTATGGCGTTATCATCATGAAAAAACATTACGGGCAATATTTGAAAGGCGTCCGAAATGGCAAAAACCTCCGCAAAGAGCTGATGAAACACGATACAATGGAGCCACTTTTAGAACTGCTCTATAATTTTGATGAAACAGAAGTTCACGCTGTGGCATAATGCCTGGGCAAGAACTTGTTACTCCCCAAAATTCCAGCTGTAGCGAACTCCTAATGAAAGCGTAAAAGGCTCGTACTGAAAATCGAGATTTTGCTGGAAAGGTGCTGAAAACCCAAGCTGTGTTTCAATTTTAAGCTTTTTCCAACCCAGTCGGGCAAAGATTGACGGCTCAAAAAAGGTGCCTGTTTTGGTGTCATTGTAAGTAGTACCGGACGTTTCGAATTTCGAGAAAACCATCTGTGTCATGCGCAGTGCCAATCCCACATCGGCGGCCTTGGTTTCTAAACCGATATTACTTTGCAAGAAATATTTCGAGAAGCTGCCTTTTGCCGTTAAAGTTTGAGTGCCCTGAAAATTATATTCGCCTTTTGCTTCCGAAGTTCCGAAACCAAGTCCGCCTATAGCTTCAAACCGACCTCTCTCACCTAATTTTTTGAAATAATCGAGGCCTCCTTCAACCACAAAATGCTTGTGATCTGAATTACTCGAAGACCCTTCGGTATCAGAGGCTGAAACGGCTCCTATCACGCCCAGCTTATCGGTAATGGCATAGGCGCCTTGCACATCAAATCCGTTGGTTCCGCCCTGTAAGGCTAAGTCCATCTCTCCTTTTTCTTCTAACATGGGCGTATGCTTTGCTGTAGGAACGTAAACGGGAGCACAGGCCGACATCATCACAATTGAAATCACTGCCAGTGCAGTTAGTATAGTAGTTTTGTTATTCATAGCATTACATTTGTTATATGTTTTAATGAAGACAGGGTGCACACTGCCATCTCTCCTATCATTAAGCTTTATAACTGTTTAAAGCATAAATGTTTCAAAAAACTCATTTAACTTTTATATCTCTGTTTGTAAAACCACGCTGAAAACTTTGCCACATTAATCAAACTGAATCCGGACAAATCCATTGTATATGTTATATTAAAGTCATGATTTTTGATAACTTCTGCTTGAATCTTTTCCAAAAACATGACGTATGGAGCATTACCTTTCCACTAAACTAACGTTATGCTTACACGCTTAATCCGAGTTATTTCCTCTATTTTCGGCGCTTCTTCCGCCGCTGCATTCCCAGTAAAAGCACTCAGTGGTATAGTAATCAGTATTATAATCCCCTATCTGTTATATGCATTTTTAGGTGGATTTGGAATTGCATTAGCTCTTGTAGGTATAATTTGGGCCGTAATCTACCTTTCAAAGAAAAGGAATTAAGGTATTAAAGTGCTAAAGTGTTAAGGTGTTAAAAAAACACCCTAACACGTTAACACGTTAACACGTTAACACGTTAACACGTTAACACCCAATTATAAGTACTCACTGCCAAAAAAGGGCTTCAATACTTCGGGAACGCGCACTTTTCCATTTTCTTCCTGATAGGCTTCTAAAATAGCTGCAACCACCCGGGGAATTGCCAAACCGGAACCATTCAACGAATGTAAGATTTCCGTTTCCTTTTCATCATTGCGATAGCGAATCTGCATTCTTCGTGCCTGAAAACTCTCAAAGTTGGAGCAGGAGCTTACTTCTAACCAGCGTTTTTGTCCGGGACTCCAAACTTCTAAATCATACTTTTTACTTTGGGTGAAGCCCATATCTCCGGTACACATTAACAGCGTTCGGTATGGCAAATTCAGCGCTTCCAGTAAATCTTCTGCGTTTTTACGGAGGCTTTCCAGCTCATCGTATGAGTCTTCGGGTTTTACAATTTTAACCAGCTCAACTTTATCAAACTGATGTAACCGGTTTAGCCCGCGCACATCTTTTCCGTACGAGCCGGCCTCTCTTCGCCAGCATGGCGTGTAGCACACATATTTTAGGGGAAGTGATTCCGCATCAATAATTTCATCGCGATGAAAGTTCGTCACGGGAACTTCGGCGGTAGGAATAGTGAAAAATTCGTCGCGGGGAATTACGTACATCATGTCCTCCTTATCCGGAATTTGTCCGGTTCCCCGAGCCGAGTCTTCATTCACAAAATAAGGAGCCTGAAGCTCGGTATATCCCGCATCAATAGCCTCGTTAATAAAGTAATTAATTAACGCGCGCTGCAGCTTGGCCACGGCCCCCACATAAAACGGAAATCCTGCACCGGTAACTTTCACACCGCGTTCAAAATCTATCCATCCGTGGCGTTCTGTAAGCTCCCAATGCGGCTTTCTCCACTTATCTTCATTAGGCGTTCCCCATGTTTTATAAACTTCATTTTCTTCCACAGTTGCGCCTATCGGCACGCTGGAATGTGGCACATTTGGAATACGCAGCAGCAGATCATCACGTTCAGTTCGCAGGGCTTTAACTTCATCTTCCAGCTTTTTAATTTCGGCTTTCATTTCAGATGTTTCCTGAATAATAGCCTGCGCTTCTTCTTTTTTGCCCTGCCCCATCAGCACACCGATTTTCTTGGCCTTTGCATTGCTTTCACTTCGAAGCAAATCTCCCTCGTGCACCTTGGCTCTCCATTTCTCATCAACGGCCACCACCTTTTCTACTAACGAGGTGTCTTTCTCCCCTTTGTTTGTAATGGCTTTTTTAACCTGATCCTGATTTTCTTTAATGAACTGGATATCGAGCATGATTTGATGATCTTATGTTGTGAATTAAAACCCCAAAGATAACACCTATTCCACTTTTTGTTACAGGCTATTTTCAAGATGATCGTTAAAAATTAAATGAATTTACTCAACTTTATGGAAGCGCTTTTTTAGTTGATTACCTAAATTATTAAGGCTATTTTAGGGTAAATATAGAAATTTTAGGGAAATACAAAGAAATGAGTTTTTTATTAGATGACATCGACCTCGCCATTCTAAACCACTTGCAAGAAGACGGGCGAGCCCAGCGCAACACCATCGCAGAACTGGTAAATCTTTCGGTTCCTTCTGTTTCTGAACGGATGAGAAAGCTGGAAGAACGGGGATTAATTGAAGGTTATAAAGCAGTTTTAAATAGTCAAAAATTCAAATTTGACATCACAGCCTTCATTTTTGTGCAAGTGGATGGCTCAGAGCATTATGAAGAGTTTGTAAAAAATGCATCTGCAGAAAAAGAAGTCCAAGAGTGCCATTCCATAACCGGCGACGGTTCCCACTTTCTTAAAGTACGAACCAAAAACACCAGCTCTTTTGAAAGCTTGCTTTCACGTATTCAATCTTGGAAGGGCGTTAATAAAACGCGCTCTAATCTTGTTTTATCCAGCTTTAAAGAAACACGATTTCTGCCGGTAGAACATTCTGTAGAAATGATAAAACAATAAAACGGTTAGTTCTGAAACGCTAACTAATATTTCCGATTCTCTTCATATTTCATTTAATATATAAATGAGGAATGGTTAACTTACGCCATTCTGACAGACTTAAAATTTTAAACGTTTCATCAGCAGTCAAACAATACAATCTCACCGTTTTTTGCTGATGGTTTAATGCTTTTTTATTTATGGATCGCGAAGTATTTCAGCAACAATTTGGCTTACTGGGCACCTCAGATGCCATGCGGCAGGTTATTGACAAAATTATGCAGGTGGCTAAAACAGACATTACCGTTACCCTGCAGGGCGAAAGTGGTGTTGGTAAAGATGTAGTTGCCCGCGCAATACATGCCATGAGCAACAGGAGTCGTAACAATTTAGTAATTGTAAACTGTGGGGCCATCCCCGAAGGTATTATTGAAAGTGAACTTTTTGGGCACGAAAAAGGAGCTTTTACCGGTGCCGAAACCTCCCGGGAAGGTTATTTTGAGAAAGCTGATTCCGGAACTATTTTTCTGGATGAAATTGGGGAAACCCCGAAAAATGTACAGGTTAAACTCCTGCGTGTTCTCGAAAACGGGGAGTTTTTCCGAGTAGGCTCCAGCAAAGTTCAAACAACAGATGTACGAGTAATTACCGCTACCAACCAAAATCTTTGGGAAATGGTGCAAGAAGGTTCCTTTCGCGAAGATTTATACTACCGACTGGATACGGTCCAAATTAAACTGCCGCCGCTGCGGGACCGCTCCGAAGACATCATTCCGATATTCAGAAAGTTTGTAGAAGAATTTTCTTCTCGCTATGATTCGGTGTTTAAAGGGTTTTCGGATGAAGCTCGCGAGCTGCTTATTTCATACCGCTGGCCGGGTAATGTTCGGGAGCTGCGCAACGTTGCCGAGCAGCTGGTGGTGCTCGAAAAATCACAGTTTATTGATAAAGAAAAACTGCAGAAATATCTAAAAGGACGCCAGCACAAAGGACGAGCCGATAACCTGCCTATGGTAGCTGATGATGCGTATCAGGAAAGTGAATCGCAAGGCTCCGGTGATTTTAACCATAATGATCGTGAACTGGTTTTTCGTGCATTAGTTGAACTGCGTAACGATATTGCCGATGTAAAGAAAATGTTTGCCAATTTTCTGTACTCCACTTTTTCAAATAAGAACTTAAAAGCACTGCCTGCATCCATAAGAGATGAAATGGACGATCAGGACATCTCAGATATAAATGTTAATGTTGAAGATCACGCCCCATTGGGGATGCAGTCTATGCCGGAAAGCCAAAGTGTAGAAAAATCAGAAGAATCCGATCTTTCCGATTTTCTTCAGAATGATAACATTCCCTCAATTGAAGAAGCTGAGAAGTTCTTAATTCAGCAGGCGCTTAAACGATTTGACGGAAACCGCCGTAAAGCATCAGAAACGTTGGGCGTAAGTGAACGAACCTTATATAGAAAACTGGATCAGTATGGATTGGATTAAAGCCCGCCTTTTTTTTGTGCTTTGCATCAGCATGTTGCTTAGCGGTTGCTTGAGGTACAGTTTTACCGGAGCTTCTATTCCTCAGGGAGTTGACACCATCTATATTCCCTTTTTCCCCGATCAATCAGACAGTGGTCTTG
This sequence comes from uncultured Balneola sp., assembly GCA_964505215.1. Taxonomy (GTDB): domain Bacteria; phylum Bacteroidota; class Rhodothermia; order Balneolales; family Balneolaceae; genus Gracilimonas. Next base: position 20,451 of record CAZDGU010000004.1, on the reverse strand, counting down.
GTGATTTAAGCGACCGCCTTAACGATGCTCTTACAAACCGTTTTGTAAGCCAAAGCAAACTGCAGCTTGCTAATAATGAGGCCGATGCCGATGCACTTATCGACGGCGTTATCATCCGGTATGGAAATCAACCCTTTAGCATTAGCGGTGATGAACAGGCGAACCAAAACGAAGTGACTATTACCGTTAGGGCTTCCTTTAAATATGCCAGTAAAGATGAACCTGAATGGAATACTTCTTTCTCAGGAAAATTCACCTACGACCCTACAGAAGACCCTATAAATGGCGAGAACGAAGCTGCAAACCGTGCACTCCAGCAAATTGCCAACAATATGTTTAACGACGCGGTCAGTAATTGGTGATTTTACTTTGCTTGTAACCGCACTTCCCATTATTATGTTTTCTCTTTAATCCATTTTATGCAAGAACTCCCATTTAACATACCCAAATCTCTGTCTTCTTATGTGGAGCAGTTTGAAGACAATCCTGAACAGATTACCGAGAGGCTGAAGAAACACTTAAGAAAACGAGGCCCTGATGCCGTAGGTCATTTTCTGCTTTCTTGGTTTTATCATTTACAAGAGAAAAAAGAAAAAGCTGTTAAGGAAGCGCTGAAAGCTAAAACTTTCGCTCCCGGCAGCCCCTTAATGGAGCATTTGCACTATTTTCTGGTTCATCCCGAACGGTTTGAGGCTACCATTCCCACGGCTTCTTACCCTTCTTCAAAACTGAAGCTGCAGCAAGGCTCCCGCACCTCTCCCATTTTAAATTTAGACCGGCTTATTGAAATGCTGGAAGCTGTAGAGTCTAAACGTATCCAGATTCCCGGCGATGATGAAGATTTTGATGACTCTGATCTAAGTAAAGAATCTGAAGAAGTGGATGATTTGGTTTCAGAAACACTGGCTGATATTCATTTCAATCAGGGCCGTAAAGCTGAAGCTATTAAAATGTATGAGCGACTCATTCACAAAAATGAGCATAAAGCAGACCACTACCAAAGTCGGATAGAACAGCTAAAAAATAAAGCTGATAAGTAGGTCCGGTTTCCTTTTATTCTGCATTCCGCCAACACATAATCGTTTTTGGAGTGAACCGGATGAACAGCCTAAACCGTTTTTATATTAGGGCCGTACAAAAGGGTTATGCTGCTTTTCATGGCCAATTGTTGTAGCAGGTCCGTGCCCGGGATAAACGGTTGTTTCATCAGGAAGAGTGTATAGCTTTTCTTTTATACTTTTTTCCAGCAGCTCAAAATCGCCTTTATGTAAATCTGTGCGACCAATGCTTTGTTTAAATAAAGCATCACCGGCTAACACAAGCTGTTCTTCTTTAAAGTAAAAGCTAAGATGGTCGGGTGCATGCCCCGGTGTATATAAAAGTGTGAAGCTAAAATTACCAATGCTAAATTCACCATCAGAAGGGAGTGGCTCCGGCTCAAAAGTAAACCCGGTTTGATTTAACCCAAACATTTGGGCCTGATTGCCAAAGTTATTCCATAAAAAGCGATCTTCATCACTCAAGTAAACAGGAACTTCAAAATCGAGCAGCAAGCGGCTCAATCCCATTACATGATCAACATGCGCATGAGTGAGCACCACAGCTTTTAGCGTACCGGTTATATTATTTTTGACGGTTTGATATTCCGTTTCGTTCGAAAAACCGGGATCAACAATCAGGTGTTGGCCATCATTTGTAAGTAAATAGGTGTTCTCTAAAAACGGACCTACTTCAAAAGTTTGAATATCCATAAGCAGCCACAAAAAAAGGATGTACCTGCATAGATACACCCTTTAAAAACAATAAATACTGAAATTACTTATCGTCCCCTTTACCATAACGGCGCTTAAAGCGATCGATACGGCCGGCAGTTGACGCATAAGTATTACTTTTCGTATAAAATGGATGGTTTTTTGAATCAACCTCGCTGCGGTACACGCCATCTTTAGCGTCCATAGTGCTGCGGGTTTGAATTTCACTACCGTCGCTCATTACTACGGTAATTTCTTTATAATCTGGATGAATTCCTTTTTTCATAATCTTGTACTTGCTTGAAATTTGCAAAGGTTTTAAATATACGGCTAACAGAAACTGAATTCAACGAAATTATTACTCAAATTCATCAAAGTCTGAGTGGTCAATATCTCCCAATGAGGAAAACATGGAACCCAGCATATCTGTGTACAGTGTATGGTCGTCAAGATCTTGTTTGCTGAGCATAGAATTTTGATGAAGCCCTTCTAAAACAAGGTCCATCCATGCATGTAATTCTTCATTATTGGATGCAGCTGCAAATTTCTTAGTCACTTCTTCTAAGCCCGTTACGCTTTCTAATGCTGTTATATAATCTTTGTTTGATAGCGTGTCAGAAATACTGATTTCATTGCCATCTGCAAACCAGTCTATTACTGATTTATATGCAGATTTTTCATCCTCATTTTTAGCCTGGGGGTCAGGGAAGTGAGCTTTAAACACCTTATTTACAGCCTTCCCTAAAATATGCTTTGCCACACTTATGGCGCCTTCCTGTTCGCCTTCATACACCAGCTCCATTTTACCGGTTAGTGCCGGAACGGTGTGATACAGGTCAGCAATGCGCAGCGTGGCAACATCTTCTCCGTTCAAAATAGATCGGCGTTCTGCTGAAGAAACTGCCTGCTCCAAAGCCGTGATGGTCATCCGTGTAGAAACACCACTTTTTTGATCTACATATTCCGAGTCGCGGGCCTCAAAGGCCGTTTCCTCTATTATTTCTCTATACACTTCCGGTATGTAAATATGCTTCTCCGATGCTCTGTGCTGCCAGGCTTCCTGCTTGGTAATATCTACCCCGACGCTTACTTCTTTTGGATAATGCGTAATTATCTGTGCATCAATTCGGTCTTTTAGCGGGGTGATAATATTACCGCGATTGGTGTAATCTTCGGGGTTGGCCGAAAACGTCATAGAAATATCCAGTGGAATTCGCACATTAAATCCACGGATTTGAATATCTCGTTCTTGCATAATATTCAACAAAGCCACCTGAATACGCGGCTGCAAATCGGGCAGCTCGTTGATTGCAAAAATTCCCCGGTTGGTTCTGGGAATAAGCCCAAAATTAATCACATTATGATCGGCCAGCGTTAGTTTTTGAGTAGCGGCTTTAATGGGGTCTATATCACCAATTAAATCGGCCACGGTGGTATCGGGGGTGGCCAGCTTTTCGCCATATCGGTGCGAACGGTGCAGCCAGTCGACAGGCGTTTCATCCCCGTGCTCTGCAATCAGATCTTTGGCATAAACTGAAATCGGATTTAGCGGATCGTCATTAACTTCCGAACCTTCAACAATGGGAATATATTCATCTAAAAAATTTACTAACAGGCGTAAAATACGTGTTTTCGCCTGTCCTCGAAGTCCTAATAAAATTAAATCATGGCGGGAAAGCAGAGCATTTTGAATTTGAGGGAGCACCGTTTTTTCGTATCCCAGAATGCCGGGAAACAGCTCCTTATTTTGCTCCATTTTTTGGATTAAGTTTTTACGTAGCTCATCTTTAACCGAAATGGATTTCCATCCACTCTCTTTAAGTTCTCCTAATGTACGTGCTTTCATTTTACTGCTTAGATGTGAATTTAGTTCTTAAAAAGCCTTTATCATGTATATATAACCCGTAATGTATAGGCTTCATTCAAGATTTGAGAACATTTACCTCAGGCGCTTTTAAAGAGGGAAAGGGACTTCTGCACTTACTTTATTACCCCAGTGATAGCCCTTGCCTTTGCCATGGTTTCCTTCCATTCGGCATCGGCATCAGAGTCGGAAGTAATGGCTCCGCCCACCGGATAAACCAGCTCATCCCCTTTCACAAAAGCCGTTCGGATTAGGACGTTTAAGTCAAAATCACCGTTGGGTTTTATGTAACCCAAAGCTCCTGAATATACTCCCCGTTTGTAATTTTCGTATTTCTCTATGGCTTTCAGTACTGCAATTTTTGGAGCGCCAGTCATGGAACCCATGGGGAAGCAGGCTTTTATAATGTCTATCTCATCGGCATCTTCTTTCACCTCACACGCCACCGTAGAAACCATTTGATGCACTGTCTCAAAACTCTGCACTTCAAACAGCTTGGTTACTTTAACACTGTCTTTTTCGGCAATGCGAGACAAATCATTCCTTACTAAGTCAACAATCATTAGATTCTCGGCTCGCTCCTTTTCCGAATTTTTAAGCCGATTAATATCTAATGTATCTGTCTCACGATTTCTTCGAGCCGTTCCCTTGATGGGTTGCGTCCAAACCCGCGTTCCTTTTTTGGCCAAAAACCGCTCGGGCGATGCACAACAAACCTCACCTTCATCAAGGCTTGCATACGCTCCAAATGGAACCGGACCCAAAGCCTGCATTTTCTTATACAAATTAAAACCGTCTCCCTTTAGCTGAAGCGTGAGCGGATGTGACAAGGTGACCTCATAGTAATTACCTTCAAAAATATCGTGCTTTGCTTTTGTAATGATGTGTTTGTAGGCGTCGGCTGAAAGTTGTTTCAACAACGTTAGCTCAATGGACTCGTTAAACGATTCGGCGTAACTGGCTTTCGGTATTTCTCCTTTTATTGCTCTCACTTCGCCCGATTCGTCTATTTCAAGCAAAACTTCCGGAACCATAAAGTAAAGATCTGCAGCTCCGGTAAGATCAGGATTTTCAGATTTCAGCTGTTCAATATGGTTTTTCAGGTCGTAACCAAAATAGCCAAACATCCAGTCGTTATGTTTGGCTCTGAATTTTTTAAGAGCTTCCCATGGGTTTTCTGAGGTTGTTCTCAGCTTATTATTTTCCCGCCATTCAATGCGATTTCCCCAAGCCTTAATTTCGGCTTCAGGTACAGCGGCCAAATAGCTTTTTTTACTTTCGGGATGGTGTTTCATTTGTGATTCTAATAAAATCACAGCCCCTTCCTTCCGAAAGTGCCTCACCCATTGTGATATGTTCGCTTTTACTTTATTCATCTTTTTAAACGCCCGAGTATAAGGCTTCTTTCTCTCTTTTTGAACGTTTTTCCGTATCATTCCTGCATGATGTATAAAAAATTACTTAAACCTCTATTATTTAGGAAAGATGCCGAAGCCGCTCACGAGTGGGCACTTTCTGTAGCCTCATCAACTCAAAATTCTTCTGTTTTACAGGCTATGGCCCGCGCTTTATACGGTAAAGGCGGCAGCGGATTATCTCAAGAACTATTTGGGCTGACATTCCCAAACCCCATTGGGCTGGCAGCAGGATTTGATAAAAATGGAACCACCCCTCTGGCTATGCAGGCCTTAGGTTTTGGATTTGTTGAAGTGGGAAGCATTACCGCACAACCCTCAGCGGGAAATCCAAAACCTCGAGCATTTCGGCTTCCAAAAGATGCTTCTCTAATCAACCGAATGGGCTTAAATAACGATGGTGCTGAAGTAATTACCCAACGTCTTTCAGGGTTGAATTTAGACATCCCACTGGGAGTAAATATAGCAAAAACTCACGACCCTAATATTTACGGTGATGCTGCCCTGGAAGATTATCTATTCAGTTATCAAAAAGCGCAACCCGTTGCTGATTATATCACCATTAATATTTCGTGCCCCAATACCAACGAGGGAAAAACTTTTGAAGAGCCCGAAGCCTTGCGCGATTTATTGGTCACTCTTCAACCCGGCACTGAAAATCACAAACCCACTTTGGTCAAATTCACCGTAGATATTGAGAAGCCCGAACTGGAAAAGCTGGTGAAAATATGCGAAGAATTTGGCATTTCGGGCTACGTGGCCACAAATACATCTTCTTCACGCCAAAACTTACAAACGGAAAAAAGCACGCTGAACGAAATAGGTAACGGCGGGCTTAGCGGGCGTGCCATTCAGCAGCGAAGCACCCAAGTTGTACGCTGGCTGAGTGAAATAACCGAAGGAAACAAACCCATAATTGGCGTTGGCGGAATTGACAGCCCAAAAGCAGCATTAGATAAAATTGAAGCCGGTGCACATTTAATTCAGCTTTATACCGGCTTAGTTTATGAAGGTCCGGCTTTAATAGGTGCAATAAAAAAAGAGCTCAGAAATTAATAATCCAAGCTGTTTTTCTACTTTTTGAGAGGAAAACTGAGTTCGCACTCAACCGCTACGGCCTGTCCTTCATAAAGCATAGGCTCAAAACTTAACCTTTCCTCTATAGCTTTACTGAAGTTTTCCTTAATTAATGCCGAAACTCCGTCCGTTAAAAGCTCATAATTATCTATAATGCCCCTACTGTTTACCCGGAACCGATAGCGTACTTCATTCACTAAAATGCGTCCGGGCAGTTCAATTTCACTCAAAAACGGCTCCATTCCACCCCGCACTTCCAGACCTACCGAAATTTCAAAACAATTCAGGTATTCCGTTACTGCTTGCAGGTCTTCATCTTCCGCTGCTTGTTCTGTATCCGTCTTCTCTTCTTCTATTTCAGGTATGGCAAACTCTTTTTGGAGTCTCTTTACTTTTGGGGTGAAGTCATTCGGGCCAAACACCACCAAAAAAGTATCAACGGCGGCGCGTGTTGTATCCCAGATTGCACCTCGATAAGGAAACAGCTTTTGCTCATCCGGCTTAGTAAGTGAAGAATCGAGCACCGCTCGATATTGCTCTTTCTCGTTTTCCGAAAGCGTGGTATCTGCCAGTGCCAAACGCGCCGAATCCTTAAGAGCGCTGAACGTCTGCTGCTTTTGTTTCCATTGGGCTTGCAGGTTCCTCCATTCATCATGTAGTTTTTGATATTCGGGACTTTGCTTACCTATTTCAATATACTTTTGAATGGCTTCGTACTGTGCCTTCGGTGCAATATCAGCCGTCAGATCCCTAAAAGCTAATTGGCTTAGCTTGTTCGCTTTTTCCATTACCTGTATAGAATCTTCAGCCATTATCTGTTGATAGACTTCGAGAGAAGTTTGTGTCGTTTCTTCAGCTTGTACCTCATGGGCTAAACCATACTTCTCCGATACTCTTTTTGCATATTCAGTTTGGGGATATTCTCGCACCAAACGCTCAGCAAAAGCTCTCGCAAGCTGCATATTATCTTCTATGAAATACAACTCTGACAAAGAGTACAACGAAACGGTATTTACATTGTCATCGGAAGGATTTTTCACCGCTTTTTCAAAATAATAGGCCGCACTGTCCGGCATGTTCAGAGATAGAAAAAACAAATTTCCCAGCTGATATTCGTAGCCGGCAATAAGTTTTTGCACCGAATCTTGCTCTTGGGGCTGAAATGGAATTCCGCTTATATCTATGGCTACACGCGCCGTAGCAGAACCTCTGCCTCCTGCAGCTCCCGCATTAGTTGTTTCATCGGAAACGGCTGAGTAATCAATCATGCTTTTTACCCGCCAGTAATCGGCAAGCGGACGATCTCCCCAGGTTGCGTAAAACTGCTGCTTCACATTTTCCTGCACTATCGGGCTGTTTGTATTTAAAAAGCCATTATGGAGGTTTTCAGTAGCATCAGCATCCTGGTCGCTTCTGTCAACCGTAACTAATTGATTTTGGCGCTGTTGCTGTTCTTCCCTCATTTGCTCAAGCTCCGCAATCTTCTGTTCACGAAGTACGGCTAAAGCAGAATCAAATTCAGCGGGCGACATTCTTCCCAGCTTCAATAAGCTGTCCTGGCGAGCAATCTCCGTTTTTAAGCGGGCATAATTTCCAAACGACTCTGCTAATTCTTTTGCTTTAAATCCCTCCGGAAGCTTTTCTTTAGCTACATTTCTCTGTGCTGCAGAATCATAATAAGCAGCAGCCATTTCAAAATCATCGTATCCGAAGCGGTAAATTTCAGCCAGGCCATAATACGTTCGGGCAGCAATTTCAGGTGAGGGCTTTCGCAGTGAGTTATGCAGTACGTTTTTATAAAGTCTCTCTGCACGCTCAAGTTTTCCTCTTTCGTGTTCGGTTTGGGCAAGTTCAAAATCCAGTTCAGCTTTATACTCCAGATTTTTATCGTCGCGCACCATATCTCTAAAAATCTGATAGGCTATCTCTTCCCGGCCAAGTTTCCGCGCAACTTCCGCTTTTTTACGTTGCGCCAAATACTGAATTCGATATTCTACATAGTGATTTTGGACTTTATTATAAGCAGTAAAAGCAGCTTCGTCATTTCCCAGCATCTCGTACACCTGGCCTAACAAAAAATAGCCCCGTTCACGATGTTCTTTCTTGCTTTCATGCGGCAAAGCTTCCTCCAGCAGGCTTGCTGCCGTCTGCCAATTCATCACTTTAACATGGTGCTGGGCCAGTAAAAGCTGTACATCTGCCTTTATATCCTCGTCCCATTCGCCTTCCAGCTGCGTTAGCTGTTCTGTTAAAAAAGCGATGCCTTCGCTATACACTTCCATATCAAGCAGTACCCGGCCCTGCCAGGCAATCGACTTCTGTCTTAATCTCTCATTATCGGTAGTTGCAAAAAGCTCTTTAAACTTTTGATCGGCCGAAAAGTATTCCTTCCTGAAGTAATACGATTTCCCAATGAGCCCAATGGCATTATCTACCCATTTCGAATCTTCGTGGCGGCGCAGAATATCAGCACCTTTCTGAATAGCTTTGTTGAAATCTTGTGAGCCTGCATTTACGGGCTGGGGGTGAATGCGAATGGGCAGAAGTGGATTATAATCTCTCTTTTGATTTAAGTTTTTCTTCAGCCCGGCTTCATAACTTTTCTGCGCATTATAATAGGTATTATAATACGCATTAAAGTTGTTCCATCTTGATTTTAATGTGGTTTTGCAACCGGTCATTACCATCAAAATCATCACATATAAACAGGCAGCGCGTAGGCTCATAGTATTTTAATTAACGCCAAAGATTATTCAATCGTACTTACTTTAATCATGTTAGTGCGCCCGCGTTTGGCAATAGGCATGCCCGTAGCCACAATTACCCGGTCTCCTTTTTTCACAAGCCCGTTGTCGCGCAGATAATCTTCCATCATTTTTACGCTCAGGTCTGTATCAAAAAGCTCATCTAACATCACCGAGTAAACGCCCCATACTAAGTTCAGCTGCCGGCGTACTTTTTTACTTTCGGTGAAGGCTATGATGGGAACTTTAGGGCGGAATTTCGCAATTCTGCGTGCCGTGTTTCCGGAGTGTGTAATGGTGCTGATAGATTTTGCGTCCACATTTTCGGCAATAGTAACGCACGAGTAAGCCAGCGACTCAATTATTTGTTTTTCTTTCCATTCCGGCTTTCTGTATCCCAAGCTATTGTACATTTGGTCTCTGTTATCCTCAATAGAACGGCAAATTCGCGCCATTACGTTCACAGCTTCCATTGGGTATTTACCGGCGGCCGTTTCTCCTGAAAGCATAACAGCATCGGTTCCATCCAGTACGGCATTGGCCACATCCGAGCTTTCGGCACGTGTTGGGCGCGGATTTTCAATCATAGAGTCTAGCATCTGCGTGGCGGTAATTACCGGCTTTCCGGCCGACCTGCACTTTTCGATAATCATTTTCTGAACCACAGGAACCTGCTCGGTTGGAATTTCGATTCCCAAATCACCCCGAGCCACCATAATGCCGTCCGCTTCTTCAATAATCTCGTCAATTACATCCAGCGCTTCCGGTTTCTCAATTTTGGCAATAATAGCAGCCTGGCTTCCGGCAGCGCGCACTCTCGAAATAATATCCCGGATATCTTTAGCCGAGCGCACAAAAGAAAGTGCAATCAGGTCCACATCTTGCGAAATGCCAAACTCTAAATCTTTAATGTCTTTCTCGGTTAAAGAAGGCACTGAAATTTGAACATTTGGAAGATTTACTCCTTTTCTTGATTTCAGAATTCCGCCTACTACTACTTTAGCTTTTAAAGAATCAGAAAGTTTTTCGGTGATTTTAAACTCCAGCAGCCCGTCATCCAACAAAATGGTATTTCCCACCTCGGCTTCCTGTAAAAGTTTTTTGTAGTCAATGGGAATCAGCTCATTGGTTCCCGTTACGTCATCACCTGTAATTGTGATGGTAGAGCCGGTTTCTAAATGCTGCCCACCATCTTTCATGGTGCCCACTCTGATTTTAGGGCCTTGCAAATCCATTAAAACCGGTACACTGTACTGATACTCTTCGGAAGCCTCTCTGATGTATTTAATTACCTGCGCATGATCTTTGTGCGTACCATGCGAGAAATTCACCCGGGCTACGTTCATCCCGTGCAATAAAAGTTCTTTTATTTTCTTTTTAGTATTACAACTGGGGCCAATAGTACACACTATTTTTGTACGGCGCCTTGCAGAAATCATATAGAGTATTTATTTAGAGTGAGTTGAAAGTTATTTACCCTTAAAGATATGCTAAATGTAGCAAGAATTGTGGAATGAATTACTGAAACTGTAAATAGCATTCTAATAAAAAGAAGCACACTTATGAAAGATTATCACGTGATTGAGAAATTTGTTTTCTGTTTACTAATAGCTGCGTTTTTATACGGATGTTCAAATTCTTACGTAGATAATATTAAACGGGGTGAAGGTTTTGAATACAATCCCGGTCATCCGGAAGTACGTATTTCGGCTTCAGGATTTATAACTCCGGCCAACGAACCAAAAATTATTGTATCCGGTGATATAAGCTACCAAAGCCTCGTCTTTTCTGAAGAAAGAGAACAACTAAAAGCGAATGTGCGCATTAACATTGAGGTTTTAGATATCACCAAAAATAACAAATTAATTGCTGATACTGAATTTACAACCGCCTTATTTAAAGATAATGCCGAAAATTTATATGCGGATCAGGATTTACACCGTTTTGAAAAAACACTTTCTGTAAAACCCGGCCAATACTTGGTTAGAGTGGCAGTTCAGGATTTACAATCAAACAAAAAAACCGTTAGAGAAACTCAAACGCATATTCCCGACCCTGAAGGCACAAAGCCGGGCATCAGCGAAATCCGGATTTTGAGTAAAAACACCGACCGTGATTCCACCGATTTCATCCCGGCTACTGCTTACGATATTCCTTCCAAATTCGATTCTCTGAAGTTTGTTTTTCAAGTGACCAATCAGCAAAAAGGCAACTCTACATCTATTACCTCTCGCTTGCTTAAGTTTAGGGCTGATACCAGCATTGCCCGGCCTTTACACTACAGTAATTACTCGTCATCAAGTTTGTCGTACAAAGGCATCGATTATGATAAGTATGAGGTTATACAAACTTCCACTCGCCAATTGGAGCAAACCGGAAGCGTACTCATTGAATTTGTATTTTCTGATTTAGACCGTGGAAATTATAGGTTAGAAACATCTTTAAGTGACGACAACCTGGATGAAGAACTTTACAGAGCTCGCGATTTTAGCATTAAAAGTCATAGTTATCCGTCTCTTTCTACTCCAAAAGAGCTGGCGGCTCCCCTTTATTATATTATGCATGAGGACGAATATGAAAAGCTAATGGCTTTAGATTCACCCGACTCAATTAAGCGAGCCATAGATCAGTTTTGGCTTTCAAACATTAATAACTCAGCTAAAGCCAAGTCTGTAATTTCATTGTATTATGAACGGGTAGAACAAGCCAATAAAAAATTTTCCAACTTTAAAGAAGGCTGGAAAACAGACCGCGGAATGATTTATATATTGTTTGGAAAGCCTTGGTATGAAGATCGATTTGCCGACCGGCTGGAATGGTATTACTCCTATAATCGCCAAGATCCGGAAAAGTCATTTTTCTTTAAGCGCACAAAAGTAAATAATAAGTTTTTCCCATTTTATAATTACATATTACAGCGGCACAGAAACTACTATAACGTGTACTACAATCAAAAAGAACGCTGGCGATCCGGACTCATTTTGAAGGATAACCTTTAAGATTAGCAATCACTTTAAGCCTGCTGACAACTAAAAAAAGATGCTTCACGTATCCAAATATCACCTGTTATTTATTTTATGCCTGAGCTTTGGCTTAATGAGCTGCGCGAGTAGCATTTATGATAATATTGATCGCGCTGAAGGTTATAAATACCAGCCCGGACATCCTGAATTCAGATTAGCTTCATATGGATATTTTGATGAACAAGGGCAGCCACACATTGTTGTTTCAGGAGATGTGGTTGAAGGCAGCCTCATTTATTCCAAAAAGGACAAGTTAATGGAGGCACCTGTTACAATTGAAATTCAAATTAAAAATGAAGCCACCGGCGAGCAGGTTATCTCAGAAACGTACCAAAAAACGATTGCCGGAAAAAGTGAGCAAATTACTTCGAGCCAAGATATTCAACGATTCGAACACAACTATAAGGTTGATGCGGGTGCTTACCTTGTTAAAATTGCTATAACGGACAATACGAATAAAAAAACCACCACACGAACTACCCATGCAAATATACCAATGAGAGAAGAGGGCAGCTCTCACATGACAGACATATGGTTGCTGGGAAAAAATTCATCTAAGAAAGAAAACACATTCAACCAAATAACAACTTATGATATCCCCTCGCGAATAGATTCTCTTAAGTTCATTTTTCAAATTATTCATGAAGCAAAAGAACCGGCAGAAATAGAGCTTCGGCTCATTCGGTTTGAGGCTGATACAACCCCGGCTCACTATTTGCATGGCACAAACTATAGTCCTTCAAGCATGCGCTATAAAGGCATAGATTTTGATAAATATGAAGTTATTCAGTCTTCAACCCGGCCACTAAGCCAACAGGGCAGCGTGCTGATTGAGCTGCCTTTCCATAATTTAAAAAGGGGAAATTACCGGCTTGAGGTATATGTAAATAAAGATGAGCCACAGGAATTGTTTAGAGGCCGAGGGTTTAGCATCAAAAGCCCAAATTATCCTTCTTTATCAACCCCCGAGGAGTTGGCAAAGCCATTGTACTATTTAATGACTAAAAAGGAGTATGAGAAGCTAATGGATATCAGCGATCCGAATGCTTTAAAAAATGCCGTTGACCGATTTTGGCTATCAAATATAAATAACTCAAGAGTAGCCAAATATGTTTTATCACTGTATTACCAGCGGGTTGAGAAAGCTAATAAGCAATTTTCGAATTATAAAGAAGGCTGGAAAACCGATCCGGGTATGATGTATATTCTGTTTGGCCCGCCTTGGTACAGCCGAACTTTTTCTAATGAAATGCGCTGGTCTTATTCATACAACAGAGAAGACCCTGAAACTAATTTTTTATTTATCAGGCCCAAAAGGAAGTCAAAATACTATCCGTTCAATAACTACATTCTGCAGCGCTCGCAAAATTACTACACCATAAATTACCAACAAATTCAGTTATGGCTAACCGGGCTTATTATCAGAGATCCCATGTAGTTTTTTTTTATTGCTTAAAAACAATAACAAAACAGCCATATTTTAGAACTCCAAAAAACTCCTACCCCTTTTTAACACCTTCCAACCCTCCAGACTCAAGATATGCGCTTTATTTCAGGTTAGGAGGAAATTTAAACTATAGAATTTGACTCATTTCATGCTATTTTAGCATTACGTTCATCCTTTAGTTTTTTTACGCAATGCACTCTTTTACTCGCCACATTTACCAACCCGCTTTTCTGTCTCTTGTAATATGCGTGAGCATACTGCTGGTTAGCTGTAATAATTCTTATGTGGATAATATTGATCGCGGATCGGGATATAATTATCGGCCCGGGCTGCCGGAGCTAAGGGTTTCTGCTACCGGACAGATAAATGAGAATAATGTACCTACTATTATTATATCCGGTAATATTGTATATGGGAGTTTGGTGTATGCTCGAAAAGACAGTGCTTTTAAAGCCTCGGCTACAATTGATGTATATATAAGAAAGGAATCTCAAAATGATGCCGATTCAACCCACTCCTTTTCCCCTATTGGAAAAAGCTTCACAAAAGAAATTGAGACCCGAAACGAGCAAATTATTAATAGTCAACAGGTATTCCGGTTTGAAGAGATTTTTGAGGTTGAACCCGGAAACTACATTGTTGAGCTGGGTGTAACAGATCAGGTTTCTAAAAAAAGAATTGTCCGCACACTAACTACAGAACTGCCTGACCCAAACGATGACACCTCCCATTTGACTGAAATTCGCATTCTTGGCAAAGATAATTCCATATCTGAACACCAATTTCACCCTGCTACCACCTATGACATCCCTTCCAGTACCGACTCTTTAAAATTTGTATTCCAGGTAACAAACAGCTCACCCGATCAACCCTTAGATATAGAATCAAGGTTGTTAAAATTCAAATCTGACACCAGCATTGCCCGCCCCATGCATTTTAACAACTACTCCCCTTCCAGCATACAACGGCGCGGTATTGATTACGACAGTTATGAAGTGATACAAAGCTCTACCCGCCGGTTAGAGCAAACAGGAAGCGTAGTTATAGAGCTGATATTCAGTGATTTATCTCGCGGAAATTATCGGGTTGAAGTTACGGCCGAAACGGCTGATGAAAACACATTATATAAAGCCAGAGATTTCAGCATGAAGAGCCCTAACTATCCATCCATTAAAACACCCCTGGAGCTGGCTCGTCCGCTTTACTATTTAATGAATGAAAAGGAGTATAAGAAGCTGCTTTCTATTGAAAACCCGGCTAAGCTTAAAAAAGCTATCGACCGGTTTTGGCTGTCTCATATAAAAAATTCAAAAGTAGCTAAAAATGTTATTTCACAATATTATCATCGGGTTGAAGAGGCTAATAAGCAGTTCAGCAACTATAAAGAGGGCTGGAAAACCGACCCCGGCATGATTTACATTCTGTTTGGCCCGCCTTGGTATAACGATCACTTTTCAGACCAAATGGTATGGTCGTATTCTTACAATCAAAACAATCCCGAGAAAAACTTTTTATTTGTACAGCCTAAGCTGAAATCTAAGTTTTATCCTTTTTATAACTTTCAGCTACAGCGGCATTCTATGTATTATTCTATAGAATACGAACAGGTTTCGCGCTGGCTAAGCGGCAGTATTTTAAATACTAATTTGTAATCACAAGTATTCACCTAGTAAATAAGCTCTGGCAGCTATTAAAGCCCTCAAAAATATTCGGCTCAGACAATCAACAATCATGGGAATACTAAAAAATCGCTAGTTATGTCTTCATATCTAAACAACAGTCAAAGCACTATTTGTTAATGGATTAGTATTTAGAAATAGCAGCTCATAAGTGAGTAAGTACCTTAGAAATTAGTCCGTATTTTTAGAAAATACATAGTTGAGCGTTTTCAACTAACACCCATTTAATATCACCTAATCTCCTATAGTTAAATCAGCCTCTTGATTCTTACACCCCAACAAAAAAGCCACCAAATTTTAAACTTGGTGGCTTTAGATAATATCCTGATAAACTTTCAGGCTTTATAAATATATATTAGTAACCTGGGTTTTGATCTTCAGGTTTGATACCAGAATTAGTATCTATTTCGCGTTGAGGAATTGGCCATAATGTAGCATTTTGACTTATTCCTAACTCGGGGACAGCTCTTCCTGTACGTACCAAGTCATGCCATCTATGTCCTTCTTGATCTAATTCAATTCTTCTTTGCAACATCAATTCGTCCATAAAGTCTTGCAGACTTGTAACAGTTAATGGATCGATGTCAGCCAAACCAGCACGGTTGCGAATTATGTTAATATCATCCTGAGCTACTAATGCTCTGGCAGGGCTTGAGTAATCTTGTTGTGCTATAGCTTCAGCTCGGATTAGGTACATTTCAGCGAGCCTGACAATGATAATATTATCGCTGCCATTAACTCTGAAATACTTTCCTAATACATTATCTCCAGAATACACTCTGATGTTAGCATCATATCTGGTGTCTCCGGCTTCATACAAATTAAGATATGCTAACTCAGGTCCGTACTCAAATCGTCCACCATTTCCATTAGGACGTGCAAAAAAGGAAAGGTTATTTGAATCTTCTGTAGTAAACAAAAGCTCAAAAATAGACTCATTACTTCCTTGCCCATCAGATTCGGCAGCACCAAAGTTAGAAATATAATCTACACCGGTAACATCATAGTTCCCATTATCAATCACATCAGTAGCTTTGGCTTCTGCAAGATCATATTGTTTATTATATAAATATACTCTTGCAAGAAGTGCCTTTGCAGTAAAACCATTCACCGTACTTGAACCGGAAGTACCAGTACTTCCTAACGTTGTCTCAGCCTCTTTTAGGTCGGTAATGATTTGCTGATAAATATCAGAAACACTTGCTCTTGGAGCATTTGCTGACTCATCAATCCCATCAACAGGTTCAATAACTAAAGGCACTCCGCCAAACCAGCTAACAAGTGTATGGTAGCTTAGTGCCCTAATTACTTTAGCCTGAGCTATGATATTTTCTTTTTCAGCATCTAAGAAAGACACTTCATCTACTTGATCAGTAAACTTAATAAGGTTGTTAGCCGTATTTATTACTTCATAATAATTAATATACAGATCACGAGCTTCTGCATTACTTGCCAACAAGTTATGTTGATCTACGCTTGCCCAAGAAGGATAAGACCCTGTATGGCCAGCATTATCTCCTGCTAGCTCAGCAAACCTGATATTGTAAGGAACAGCACCCTGTAAGCCATTATAAGCTCCTGCTAAAACAGCCCTTACATTTGCCTCAGTAGTAAAGATTTCCGCTGTGGGTAAACTTTGCTGAGGTGTTTGATCAAGTACATCGCAACTCGTGAAAATAAAGAGTGCTACTAAAATTGTAAGTGTATAATTTTTAAATCTCATTTTAATCCTTTCTTAAAGTCCTATGTTAATTCCAAACTGGATAGTGCGTGCTTGTGGATATGTAAAGAAGTCTGTTCCTAAAGCCGCATTAGAACCTGAAAAAGTATTTACCTCAGGATCAGGTCCGGAATAATTTGTAAATGTGAGCAGGTTAGAGCCTGTAGCATAAATGCGTGCAGATCTAAATCCTATTTTGTCTAACAAACTGCTATCAAAGTTATAGGCAAGAGTTAGGGTTTTAAGCCTTAAATATGAACCGTCCTCAACAAATAGATCAGAATCTCTTGTGTTCTGATTTCTATCTAACCAAGAAGCTCTGTAAACATTAGTATCTGTATTGTCCGGTGTCCAGCGCTTAACAGCTTTTTTTGTAGCCGTATATGAATATCCAAAATGCTCATAAAAACTACGGTTGTTGTTATAAATGTCATTTCCATACTGGAATTGGAAGAATGCATTTAATTCAAACCCCTTATAGTTAAAGTTACTGTTAAAGCCACCGAAGAAATCAGGGTTTGCGTCTCCCATTATTTTCTGATCTAATGCATTAACTACTCCATCACCATTAAGATCTACAAAACGTACATCTCCTGGCACGGCGTTACCAACACTATGATTTGGGTCAGCTGCAAGATAGTCATCAATCTCCTGCTGTGTATTCCAAATACCATCTGTTATGTAGCCATAGAAAGCGCCGATTGGTTGCCCTTCTTGAATACGGCTGGCAAAACCAGAGTTGATAGGCTCACCATTAAACAGTTTTGTAACCTTATTACGGTTCATTGATATATTTAAACTTGTGGTCCAATTAATATCCTTGGTCTGGATATTCACTGTTCTAATCTCAAATTCAAGACCCTTATTTTCTGTTTTACCGATATTACTGCTGTAAGAAGTAAAACCAGTTGAAGACGGTACGGGACGATTTAAGAGCAAGTCATTCGTTTTTTTCATATAAGCATCTACAGAAAGTGATACTTTTTCTTGAAGTAAAACAAGGTCAAATCCAATGTCTATCTGTTGGGTTTGCTCCCATTTCAAATCTGGATTTGGTAACTGAGACGGTACTAAAGCAGGAGTCCCGGAATAACTGCCTATTCCAAAAAGTGCTTGGTAACTATAGTTTCCAATTGACTGGTTACCTGTAATACCTGCACTGGCACGTAGTTTAAGTTCATTTATAAAGTCGGCATTTTGCATAAAGCTCTCATTAGATAATCTCCATGCTACTGCAGCTGCCGGGAAAAACCCGTATTGGTTATCATCACTAAATCTGGAGGATCCGTCAACACGTCCCGTTAATGTCAAAAGATAGCGTGAGTCATAGCCGTAGTTTATACGACCGGTATAAGACTCTAATCCATAGGAAGTTCCTGAAGAACCGCCAGTGGTAGTAGCTGCATTATTAACATTAATTAGTTGATCACCGGGGTAATCGGTACCCTCAGCAAATGTACGTTCAAAACTGTTTTCCTGATAACTTACTGCAGCAACGGCATCAACATTATGAACATTATTGAACAAGTTTGAATATTGAGCAGTCAGTTCAGTAATCCATGTTTGGTCAAAACCTACACTTGATACTCCAGAACCTAATGGTGAACCCTGATTAGTATAACTTGGTGAATAAACGTCCTCTTTAAGATCATACCGGTCAAGGCCTACATTTGCTTTAACCTTAAAAGTATTTGTGAACTTATACTCTGCACTGGTGTTTCCAATAAAACGTGTCCTAACAGCATCATTTGTAACTTCCGAAGCGGAAACTGGATTTGAAAAAGCACCAACATTATTATTATAAGACCCATCATTATTTCTAATTGGTCTTGTTGGGTATGATAGATAAGCACTCGTTAGCACACCATAAATGTTGTTATCGTTTTCGATACGCGAACTCACGGAACGTAAGTAACTTACATTTGTGGAAATATTAGCTTTCTCATTGATATTATGGTCGAGGTTAATTCGGCCATTTATTCTTTCAAAACCCGAATTTAGCATGATTCCTTTTTCATCATAATAATCCCCGGCAACATAATAGCGAGTTTTCACATCACCACCGGAAGCATTAACTCCATAACTTTGAGTAATTCCTGTTTGAAACACTGCATCCTGCCAATCGGTATTAGGAGCTTGAGATGGATCTGCACCATACTGATCAAGTTCAGGCATCCCCGTAAATGTTGTATATGTATAACCATAACCACTTAGGAACTGAGCTACAGCATTGTATCTATCTTCATAAGTACCCCAATTATTATATCCTATATAATCACCATATAATCCGTCAACATACATCTTTATAAACTCTTCAGAATTTACAAACTCTAATTTGTTAGCAAATTCTTTGAACCCTCTCGAAGCAGAAATATTAATTTTAGACTTACCTGCTACTCCTCGTCGTGTAGAAATAAGTACTACACCATTAGCTCCACGAGAACCATAAATAGCTGTGGCAGAAGCATCCTTTAAAATCTCTATGGATTCAATTTCATTAGCGTTTAAGTCAGATATAGCATTTAATTGCTGATTACCTACTCCAATTGCTGACTTACTGCCCGTATTCAACGGTACTCCGTCTACAACATACAGCGGATCGTTTGATGCTGAAATTGAGGTCGCTCCACGGACACGAACCAAAACACCCCCGCCCGGTGTACCAGAATCTGAAGAAATTTGCACACCTGAAGCTTTACCCTGTAACAAGGCATCTGTACTTATTGTAGGTGTGCCTTCAATCTCTTCTCTGCTTACTTTAGCAATAGAACTTGTTAGATCAGCCCTATTTATACTTCCGTAACCAGTAACAACCATTTCGTCCAGTCCAACTAAATCAACAGTTAATTCTACATCTAAAGTTGTTGATCCGGAACTTACTTCTATTTCAGATGTGAATGTTTTGTATCCTACATATGAAATAGCAACTTGATAGGTGCCTGCTTGGATATTATCAATAGTAAAATTACCATCGATATCCGTTTGGGCTCCTTTTTGTAAAGATTCGATATAAACAGTGGCGCCAATTAAGGCTTCGCCAGTTTGAGCATCGGTAACCTTACCTGTTACAGAACCGCTCTGTGCAAAAGCACTGGCAGAAAATAACAAAGCAAGTATCGTATATAGTAGCTTTTTAAACATATCTATGCCTTTTTATAATTAATTATAATTGATTATGATTTCACTTAAGAAGGCTCTGCAAAAATAATGACCTAATCTTGTCAACTTTTTTGCAGAGCCTTCTTGAAAGCTATCCTAATGTTACTGAATTTTTTTTTCAAATAGTAAAAATAAATAGCAAAGAACTATGGACACTATTTATAGAAGTGCTAATTAATTGTATAACATGAAGTAACATAGGTTCTTTATTTAAAAAATCTTCGCACACAGGTAGACAATATAGCTTAACCAATTGCCTAATTATATAAAACACCTTTAATTTGTTCGGGAGCGCGGAGAGTAAAAACTATTTTAAAGTTTGTCCACCTGATAATATTGAATGAAATTGTTATATGCGTGTAAACTTAGCTTAGTACTATTATCATAGAACATATAAAACAAGTGCCTGTATAAGTTTATAGAACTTATACAGGCACAAAAAGAAAAGCTTTTATTCCACGCTTAAGAACAAAAAAAGGGATTGAAAATTTTATCTTCAATCCCTTTTAAGTTTAAGTAGTGGCGGGGGCAGGATTCGAACCTGCGACCTTCGGGTTATGAGCCCGACGAGC
>CAZDGU010000003.1:91598-332568 GCA_964505215.1 uncultured Balneola sp. | reverse complement strand
GCGAGGCCTTCGGCGATAGCAAAGGCCGTGGCAATCTGTTTTTGTGTGGATGCGCTTTTGTCAACGGCTACGTTGTTTAATGATGTTTTTATTATAATCAACTATGGATAATAGAAAAGACTTGTATGTTTACATGCTTACCAATAAAAATCACACTGTGATTTACACCGGTGTAAGCAGTGATTTATTAAATCGCGTTTGGAAACATAAAAACAAGACCTATGACGGGTTTACTAAAAAATATAATGTTGATAAACTGGTTTACTATGAGGGTCCCGGTGAAGCTATTTATGCTATTGAAAGGGAAAAGCAAATAAAAGCGGGTTCAAGGCAGAAGAAGATCGATTTGATTGATTCTTTTAATCCTACATGGCGTGATTTATTTGAAGATTTAATACCTAGGGGGTTTAAGAAGTTTGATGAAGAGGAGTAAATGTATTTCAAGAATCTATGTCCTTATCAATAGCGTTGTTTACCACATGAGTCGTTTCGGGGAGATTGCCGCGTCGGCAGGGATTTTGGGCCTGCTTTCGGCTTGACTGACTCCTCGCAATGACGGATTGTATTAGTTGGCAGTTTGTGGTTCTAAACATTCTCCCCAACGACCGTCATTGCGAGGCCTTCGGCGATAGCAAAGGCCGTGGCAATCTGTTTTTGTGTGGATGCGCACTTGCTAAGGGTTTCGTTGCTTAACATCCTAAGCCGCTTCAAGGAGATTGCCGCGTCGGTGTGGATTTTTGGACCTGCTTTCGGCTTGGCTGACTCCTCGCAATGACGGGTTGTTGTTGGGTGGTGGGTGGTAATTTTCATCCAAATGTAAGTCTCTCCTTGAGGAGAGGGCAATTTATTCAACACCTCGCTGAATAAATTGCGAGAGGTGTTGGCGGTGGGTGCTTGAGATGTTAGTGCTACTCACATGGTTTCGCTGATGCAGTTAGCTGCCATATTCCCGAGATTGCTTCGACGATTGATTTAACAGGCGTGGTTTTTACACGGTAGCGCCTCGCAAAGGATTTCTTCTGCGAGAAGTGGTATTCTTTTGGTTGCCAAACCAAAAGAATACACGACGTGGCAGTCTCGGGAATGTGTTTGGGATCTGGAACAACGTCTGTGTGTGAAGTGTAGAATGTTTCTAACGGCTGTATTTTTGAGTATTCCAATCCCGCTTCTATTTTTGGACTTTTCGAGCACCTTTTATTTTAGTGATACTGGAGCGCCCATGGAGTATTCTTAAAACTAATATAAATTCTTTTTTCACTCTGTATATAATCAGATAAGAACCTAAAATAATATTACGATAGCGCTTATCCTTAGTTTGAAGATGCCGGCATTCCGGGTGGTGCCTCCAGGTTTCATCTAAGCTCCAAATTTTACTATATATTTCAGCTACAAAGCTTTTAGCTGCGGCAGCCCCGAAAACCTCTTCCCCATACACATAAACCGATTTAAGATCTTCCGTAAACTGTTTCGATACAGCTACTTCTCGTTTCTTTTTTCCAGCCACGTTTCAAATTCTTTCATTGACTCCTGAACCGTATCAAAAGGACCTTTTTCTGCTTTTATGATTTCTTTTTTAAATTCACTCTCTGACAAAATAAATGGCGTTGTAAAACGATTTTCAGGTAATTTATCCTTTATATTTTTCTCATCCATGGTACTCTTCTTTCTGAGATATTCTAAACTTCCACATTGAGTTTATCACGTTCCTAAAGTATCTAATTGAGACAAGTTCTGCAAGTTTATCGTAGCTTTGATGTTTCCCAAACAGGGCTAATGAATACATGGAATTACAGTACTGCCTATATCCACCAACACCTTCCGCATGCGCAGCGGGCTGCGCATGGCACCTTCCTCGAGGAAGGACTTTTCTTGGACGTTTCTGGAAGTGATGGCTTTAGCCAACTTATACTTTATTATCACCCAAATGTAAGTCTCTCCTTGAGGAGAGGGCAATTTATTCAACACCTCGTTGAATAAATTGCGAGAGGTGTTGGCGGTGGGTGCTTGAGATGTTAGTGCTACTCACATGGTTTCGCTGATGCAGTTAGCTGCCATATTCCCGAGATTGCTTCGACGATTGATTTAACAGGCGTGGTTTTTACACGGTAGCGCCTCGCAAAGGATTTCTTCTGCGAGAAGTGGTATTCTTTTGGTTGCCAAACCAAAAGAATACACGACGTGGCAGTCTCGGGAATGTGTTTGGGATCTGGAACAACGTCTGTGTGTGAATTACAGGGCTTTTCTATTTCAGCTCGAAGACTTTTCCGGCTTTTTGTTGAACTATGCCATCCATTTCGAGCTGGAGCAGGGTTACCAGCAGGTTGCCGGTGGCGATGCCTGTTTTTTCACTTAAATCGTCTATTTGGAAGGCTTGTTTTTCTAACATTTCGCACACTTTAGCTGCATGTTCTTCCAGATTTAGCTCGCGCCAGTTTACCTTTTTTATGTCTTCCGGCTCCTGCACTTCATTGTGAGCTATGGGAAGCTCAACCAGAATATCATCTACGGTTTGCACCAGCTTTGCCGCTCCCCGTTTGATAAGGTAATTACATCCGGTACCCGATGGACTTCCCAGCGGATGTGGCACCGCAAACACTTCCCGGTTTTGATTTAAGCCCAAATCTGCCGTAATCATGCTTCCGCCTTTAATGCCTGATTCCACTACTAATACTCCCAGGCTCATCCCGCTCACAATGCGATTCCGAACAGGAAAATTACCGGCATCGGGATTGGTGCCTAACGGAAATTCTGAAATCACGGCTCCTCCCGAAGCAATAATATCATTGGCAAGTTTAGCGTGTTTTTGAGGATACAGGTTATCAATCCCCGACCCCAGAACAGCAACTGTTGGCGCATTATGTTCTATAGCGGTGCGGTGTGCAATGGCATCAATTCCGTAGGCTAATCCGCTGAAAATAGACAATCCCTTATCAGCCAGCTCGCCCGTAAGTTTTGTTGCCATTTTACGTCCGTAAGGCGAGGCATTTCGCGTTCCCACCACAGCCACGCCCGGCTGCGAAAGTGCTTCGGGATTTCCTTTCATCCAAAACAAAACAGGAGGATCGTAAATTTGCTTCAGTAATTCCGGATAGTCGGGATCGGTCAGAGTAACAAGCTTAATGCCTTTATTTTCGGTCTCGGCTATAATGGCGTCAACCTTTTCCCAGTTTTTGAAAGACAAAATGGAAAGTGCGGATGCCTCCCCAATACCTTCTATGGTTCGAAGCGCTCGCTTTCCGGTGTTGAAAATTTCTTCCGGCTCTTCGATGTGCTTAAGCAACTCTTTTACCCGACGGCTGCCAAAGCCCGGAATTATACTTAATGCTACCAGTACCCTAAGTTTCTGATTCTTTTTCATGCTGAATGTATTCCCATATTTTCTCTCTCAGCTCCTCAATACCGAAGCCCGTAGCTGAAGAAATAGGAATAACGGAAATTTCATCATCAAAATGAAATTCTTTGTCTAACTTGTACCCTTCTTTCAAATCCATTTTTGTGATAGCCAAAATGCGGGGCTTGTCCAGTAAGTCTTTCCGATAGGCTTTCAGCTCGTTTAGTAATGCCTGATATTCATATTCCACATCCGACATGGCACTCACCATAAACAACAGCACATTATTGCGTTCAATATGGCGTAAAAACTGAATTCCCAGGCCTTTTCCTTCATGAGCTTCTTCAATAATTCCCGGGATATCGGCCATCACAAAGCTGCGGAAATCCGAAAACTGGACCACACCAAGATTAGGCTCAAGAGTGGTAAATGGATAATCCGCAATTTTGGGCTTGGCCTGCGATAAAGCGGAGAGTAACGTGCTTTTCCCGGCATTAGGAAAGCCCACCAAGCCGACATCGGCAATCAGCTTAAGCTCTAATTCAACCACTCGTTCTTCGCCGGCTTTGCCATGCTGTGCGTACTGTGGGGTTTGATTGGTAGAACTTCGGAAATGCCAGTTTCCCAAGCCGCCCTTACCGCCTTCGGCAATGACCAGCTTTTGTCCGTGTTCGGATATTTCTCCCAATCGCTCTTTGGTTTCGGCATCAAAGGCTACGGTTCCAAGAGGGACTTCCAGTATCTCATCGGCGCCTGCTGCTCCGGAGCGCTTACTTTTTGCGCCATTTTCGCCATGCTCGGCTTTTACATATTTGCGATAGCGTAAATCTAAAATGGTATTCAGCTGTTCGTTTCCAACTAATACAACATCTCCCCCTTTTCCGCCGTCGCCGCCATCGGGACCGCCTTTTGGAACATACTTTTCTCTGCGGAAGTGAACCGAACCGTCCCCTCCTTTTCCGGCAGTTACATAAATTTTAGCGTAATCAGCAAAGCGCATAAGTAATAACTATTAAGGTTTCTTAGCTACCTAAGAGTAAGTATTGGGTACAATGAATGAGTTTTGGTCGCAGAGCAATATCCAATCAGAGATTTTCAAACACAAAGTCTGTCATCAGCCTATATAAATGCTCCCGTGCATTATTTCCGTAAATACCATGATTTCTATTTGGGTACATCATCATTTCAAAATCCACATCTGCTTCAATCAAAGCGTCTATCATTTCAACCGCATTTTGAAAATGTACATTGTCGTCAGATGTACCATGAATTAACAAGTAATTTCCTTCAATTTGATCTGCTTTCGCAAGAGGCGCTCCTTTTCTGTATCCTTCCGGATTCAGCTGAGGCGTTTGCATGTAGCGCTCGGTGTAAATGGTATCGTAAAATTTCCAGCTGGTTACCGGTGCAACCGCAATGGCCGTGCTAAAAACATTGTTTCCTTCAGCCAGCGCCAAAGACGACATATAGCCACCATAGCTCCATCCCCAAATTCCAATTCGCCCGGCATCTACATACGGCTTTTTGGCCAGCTCTTCTGCAACCGCTATTTGATCGGCTGTTTCTAACTGTCCTAATTTTTTATATACCTGCTTTTTGAACGCACTGCCCCGGGCGCCGGTTCCGCGGTTATCCACTGAAACTACTAAATAGCCTTTATTGGCTAAATATTGGTGCCACATGCCACGCTGTCCGCCTTCAAAAGCGCGCGTCACCGTTTGGCTTCCCGGGCCGCCATACACGTAAATCAACACCGGATATTTTTGGGTTGAATTGAAATCAGCCGGCTTCAACACATAGCCGTTTAGCTCGGCGCCATTCACCGTAAACTTTTTAAATTCTTTTGGTATGAACCGATACTCCTTCAGCCTTTTTCGCAGCTCCGCATTATCCTCCAGCATGCGCACCTGCTTGCCATTATTCCGGTGCAGGCTAATTACAGGCGGCGTATCATAATCGGAATAGGTATTTATATAATATTTGAAATCTCTGCTCATATTGATGCTGTGCCAGCCTTCCTGCTTGGTAAGCTTTTTCTTTTTCTTGCCGTCAATACGCACGCTGTACAAATGTCGCTGAAGTGGAGATTCTTCCGCACTCACATAAAACACCCTGTAGGTACGCTCATTGTGTCCAATTAGCTGGGTTACATCCCAATTCCCCTGCGTTACCTGCTCCAGCTGCTTCCCTTCCATATTATAAAGGTAAACGTGATTATACCCGCTCTTATCACTTGTGGTGATGAACTGCTCGCCATTTTCCAGAAAATATAAGTCGTCGTGCACATCAAGCCAGCTGTCGCTTTCTTCTGATAAAATCAGTCGGGTTGAACCGGTTTGCACATCTGCAAAAAGCAAATCCTGCTTGTTTTGCAGGCGGTTCATTCTTCGAATAGCCAGTACGTTATTATCTCGCGTCCAGTTTATGCGAGGAATGTATTGGTCGGTTTCCTCCCCAACATCCATCCGTACGGTTTTTTTGCTTTCCAGATCATATACGTGAATGGAAACAATGGAATTTTGCTCACCGGCTTTGGGATATTTGAACTTCACCTGGCCGGGATATAAACTTCCCCAATCGGTCATAAAAAACTGTTTTACCCGTTCCTCATTAAAACTGTAAAAAGCGATTCTGTCTCCTTCCGGCGACCAAAACCAGGCTTTTGCAAAGCCAAATTCTTCTTCATACACCCAGTCGGCCGCACCGTTTATTTTTTTGTTGAATTCGCCATCATTGGTGATTTGAGTTTCCTCACCGGTTTTTAAATCAACCCAAACCAAATCGTTATTTCGCACAAAAGCCGCGCGATCTCCCGCCGGAGAAAGCTCGGCATACTGCTGCTTTTCCTCAGACTGTGTGAGCTTCGTCAGCTCATCTTTTTCGCGGTCATATACATAATAATGCTCTTTGGTACTTCTGCGCCAAATTTGCTCTACATCGGTTTTAATGAGCAGTTTAGACTCATCCGCAGAAAACTGATACCCCTGAACACGAATAGGATTTCCGGCCGCATTCTTAAATTTTGAACCGTCAAAAAGAACCTGCTTTTCACCGTTTACAATATTAAATCTGACAATCTGATTATTGCCGGTAGCCGAATAATAATTCCCATCATTCATCCACCTTACATTTTGCACACCTTTTGGTGAAAATGTGCCATCAAAAACATGTTCAAATTCAATGGGTTTATTGCCTTGGGCAGCCACAGCAACAGTTGCTGCCACTATCCATAAAAAAGTAAGTTTTATAGCCTTCATTTTTTGCATACAGTTTTAAACAAGAAAAGAATGCCATATTTGACATTCTTTTCGGGATTGATACGTTGTGTTTATTTCTTTTGAAGAACCAGCTTCAGCAGTTTTGTGAGCTTAGCCTTGAGTTCCGTTCGGGGAACGATAAAATCTAAAAAGCCGTGTTCCAGCAAGTATTCGGAGGTTTGAAATCCTTCCGGCAAATCGCGCCCAATGGTTTGGCGAATCACGCGTGGACCAGCAAAACCAATTAACGCGCCGGGTTCAGCAATATTGAAATCTCCCAGCATGGCATAACTGGCCGTAACGCCGCCGGTTGTGGGGTCGGTCATAAACGAAATATAGGGAACGCCGGCTTCATCGAGCCGGGCAAGTTTGGCCGATGTTTTGGCCATTTGCATCAGGCTAAGCACGCTTTCCATCATCCGGGCACCGCCTGTTTGCGAGATAATCATCAGCGGTGTTTTATGCTCTCTTGCGTAATCAATGGCAATTCCCAAACGCTCGCCTACTACCGAACCCATGCTTCCGCCAATAAAGGAAAAATCCATACAGGCCACTACTAGATCCAACTTATTCATTTTGCCAACGCCAACGCGCGCGGCATCACTTAAACCGGTTTTGTTCTGATATTGCTCCAGGCGGTCTTTATACTTTTTGCGATCTTCGAACTCAAGCGGATCAACAGGCTGAATTTCCTGACCTAATTCTTTGAATTTTCCATCATCAAAAATAATTTCAAAATACTGCTCGCTCCCTATTCTGAAATGATAGCCACTCAGCGGATCTACCCAGAGATTATCTTCCAGCTCTCGCTTGTGGATAGTTTCGCCGGTAGTTGGAACTTTAATCCAAACCCCTTCCGGCATTTCCTTTTTGGTGTTGGTTTGAATGTTGTCGTCTTTTCTTTTAAACCAGGACATAAGCTGTAATTTGTGAATTTTTCAGAACCGTAAAATAAAGATTCTGACCGTTAATTCTGAATCTGTTTTATGATGAAGTTAATTCCCGTGAAGCATTTCTTAAAGTCATTCAAACCGACGTGTTATTTACCTGACTGCTTGTCAAGTAATTCGATTCCAGCGCTTCCGGGGTTGTCTTTTTGAAAAATGAGTCTTTGGATGAACTCTCGAACAAGGCTAATAAATTTTTGGCTGAAATGTGTGATTCATCCAAAACCTCAAGTTCACCCAGCTTCTCGGCATCCAGGCGGTCAATTCCCGTTCCAATAATCTGTTCTTTGGGGAGAAGTTGAGCATTAATAGCGGTCAGCTCCATAATTTGAGCTTCTGTTTGAGCCACCAATCCTTCATTCTTTTCAAATTTTTGATGATACAGATGCTTTCTTCGGGCGTTAATTACCGCATGTACGATTCCCGCTTCGGCGGCTTCCGCAAAACCGGCCAGCGTATCAGCGGCATAAACATCAACCGAAGTACCAAATAACATTCCTTTTACCGCACTGGCTGCAATCCGAAGACCGGTATAAGAACCCGGGCCCGTGCTCACCAGCACCGCATCTAATTCATTCATTCCAAAAGAATGCTCATCCATCAGTTCTCTAATAAAAATAAACAAGAGCTCGGAATGTGAACCTTTCCGTTCGGTTCGTTTTTCATAAACGCTGCCATCCGAATTTTGAAAGGCTACCGAACAAATGTGTGTGGATGTTTCAATGGCTAAAATCATAAAAACAGCTTATGGTTTGATAATAAAATCAGGACTTTCCACTATAAACTGCCAGTTACCTCTGTATTTCGACAGTCTTCCATAAAATTCAATTTCGTGTTCCGTTCCGGCCACTTCTTTCAACACCGAATTAAGTCGGAACGATGGCGTGTACACATCAAAAGTGATATCGCCCACCACAAAATTATAATCTTCAGTAACCGTAGCCGTGGCGTTGACATATTGGTCAAAAAAGTGAGGCTGTTGGCGTGGATCTTCAGCTAAAAATTCCTCTTCCGTTATGAATTCCGTTGGCAACGTATAGCTCACTTCAATCGGCTGCCAGGCGCTGTCGTCATTCACTGAAAAGTTGGTGTATTCCACATCCGGCTTTGCCATTCTGAACTTCATGGAAATAGGAAGATGATCGGAATAGCCGCTGCCCGAAAAGGCAGAACTCCACCGCTTGGGCTCGCCCGAAGTGCTGTAGGTGTTGAAGCCAAAATCTCCCACTTCAAACGAATTATCCACATACTGCACGCCTTTGTCATCATACATACCCGAGGAAATCATAACCTGCATCAGCGTTCCCCATTTTCCACGATAAGTGTCAGAGCCGCGCCGATTTAGCGGAAGTTCATACCATAAATTATAAACCTCTTTGGCATTTCCTCCGGCTATTTTTTCTTCATCTCCCACCGAAAGCAGCACATCGTTGACGGCCGTTTTCTCAAAATCGTAGCGGTGACTTTGGTTGTAATCGCTGTTAAAATCGCCCGCTAAAACAATATCTAAATCAGGATTTTCATTCAACAATTCATCCAGCCTTTTTCGAAGCACCTCCGCATTTTGCAATCTAATTTGCTCCATTTCGGCCGAACTCGCTCCCGATTTCCAGTGATTACTGAACACTACTAAATCGGCACCGTTTACATCAATCCAGGTTTCCAGAATCGGACGGGCGCGATGCAACGTATGCGTTTTCGTTTTTTCATCCTGAATCGGGAAACGAGAATAAATCACCGTTTTTTGCACCGTTTCGGGTTCGCCTTTACTGTTCAACTCACTCTTGCCAACAGCCATAGAATAAGGCCACAATCCGGCATCGTGCATGCCTTTTAACAGCAGCAGCCCGGAGGGCAAATCGGCAATTTCGTCATTAAAACCATCGCCCAGCATGTCTTCCAGCGGAACCAACTCGTATTTACTGATAAACTCTGAAACAGAATACTCCTTGCTTGGGGTGAAGTCGCTTTCCATTTCTACCATCGAAATTACATCGGGACCTTTCCCGTTATTATACTGCTGCAAAACCTGCACCGTATGTTGGATTTTCGTAAGCACATCCTCTTTGGTGTACTGCGGATTTCCATCCCGATCTTCCGGTTTGTAATCGTTATAAACGGCTACACCGTCGGCATCAAACAGATTTTCTACATTATAAACCACCAGTGTAAATTCAGTATTACCATTATTTTCCTTTTGCTGCGCGCAACCTTGAAATACAAATGCGAGTCCTAATACGGTGAGTAAAATTTTCTTCATGGTATGATTATTGATTAATGTGGCATTCGATTCGGTTCAGGTATTCTTTCTAAAGCTTGACTTCGCTTATCTCAGCTCGTTCAATACCAGCTGATTTTTATTAAAAATAGCCACCGCTCTTCCTTTCAGTTCCTTGTTCAAATAGGGAGAGTTTTTAGATTTAGACCGTACGCTTTTCGGGGTGAAGGTCCACTCCTCGTCCGTATTAAAAAAGGTGAGATTTGCTTTAGCCCCTTCTTTCAGTTCAGGAACTTCCACATTTAAAATAGTTCTCGGTTTGTACACCAATTTATCCATCAGCTGCTGCAGATCCAGCTTTTTGGTTTGATATAAGCGCTTATTGGTGATGGCCCACGCCGTCTCTAAGCCAATAATGCCATTGGGCGCATAAATAAATTCCACTTCTTTTTCTTCGATGGCGTGGGGAGCGTGATCGGTGCAAATGGCATCAATGGTGCCGTCAACCAGTCCTTCAATCATTGCATCCACATCTTCCTGAGTGCGCAGCGGCGGGTGCATTTTGAAGTTAGTGTCAAAATGCTGTCGCTCAATTTCTTCATCCGTTAAATCAAAATGATGCGCACATACTTCGGTAGTCACGTTGATATTTTTCTTCTTAGCCTGCCGTACCAAATCAACCGCATTTTTTGTACTGATGTGCGCCACGTGAATGTGTCCGCCGGTATATTCTGCCAGCAAAATATCACGGGCAATCATCACTTCCTCCGCAATGCCGGGCGTTCCGTCTAAGCCCAACCGCGTGGCCACCTCTCCCTCATTCATGTGTCCCGGACGAGAAAGCTCTAAATCTTCCTCATGGTTGATGATGGGCATATTCAGCATAGAAGAATATTCCAGCGCCACGCGCATTACCTGCGAGTCGTACACCGGATCGCCATCGTCACTGAATGCAACCGCTCCGCCTTCTTTCAGGTCAGCCATTTCTGTGATTGATTTTCCTTTTCGCTCCTTAGTAACGCAGGCAATGGGGTGAACATCTACCGGTAAGTTTTCGGCTTTTTTGATGATAAACTCCACCACATCACGAGTGTGCGTGGCCGGCTTGGTGTTGGGCATGCAGGCCACCGCTGTAAAGCCGCCAAAGGCTGCCGCTTCGCAACCGGTTTTTATAGTTTCTTTGTGCTCAAAACCCGGCTCGCGTAAATGAATGTGCATATCCATCCAGCCCGGCGAAACGTAAGCCCCTTTAAAATCATGAATCTCTTCTCCATCTATTGCTTTTAAATCAGCCTTTATATGTTCAATGGAGCCATCTTTAATACGAATATCAACGGTTTCTTTTCCGGAATGGGAATGACTGACGGGCTTTACATTTCTGAGGAGCATAGATGTATTTTTAGCGTTCAAAGTTAATTTCAAATATACCGTGATTACGCCTTAAAGCACAAAGAGAGTTTGAGGTTTTGTGTCTCGATTTATGTTCTTTGGATGCACATGTTCTCTAACAAATTCTGCAAGAAATCGCCCATCGAAAATCAATCTGTGCTCAAGACTACAAGTTAGCTCCACTATTTCGACCTCCTCTGACTCCTCCTTATCAAGGAGGAGAACGCGTTGATTTACAACAAGTTTGTTCAGAATTAATAACTGATAATCGTGTGGGTGTTGTTTTAGCTATCAGCTAAAAATCTATTAACTAATAACCAATTCCCAATAACTAATCCCTAATAATTCGTCCATCACAAATCGCTCGCTCGATCTTTCCTAAATCAATCAGGCAAAGCCGTATTCACTAACACCTTCCGCATTCGCAGCAAGCTGCAAATGGCACCTTCCTCGAGGAAGGACTTTTTCCTGCCTGTTTTTGGCAATAATAACTTTAGCAAAGCTATCATTTATTATCATCCAAATGTAAGTCTCTCCTTGAGGAGAGTGCCATTCGTTCAACTTCATGTTGAACGAATGGCGAGAGGTGTTGGTGTTGAAGTATGAAATGTTATTGATAGCACCGTTGCTTTACATCCCAAGCCGTATCAAGGAGATTCCGGTTCTGCACTTCCATTTCACTGCAGTCTGTCTGGAATGACTGGTTATTTAAAATTAGAAAGTTTAGCCCGCTTCCACCCCGTAAAAATTGGTTGTTATTAGAGTTCCTTTGTACCTTTGGCAGCTAAATCATTTTAAAATTTTACCGATTCATGTCCGACAACCAGATTCCTTTTTTATTTGATATTCCCAGCGTTTCGCAACTCACCGGTCAGATTAAAAACCTGCTGGAGCAAAATTTTGTGGATATTTTGGTGGAAGGCGAAACCAGTAACGTAAAACAGAGTCGGAACGGACATTTTTATTTTACGCTGAAAGATGCCGATGCTTCCCTCCCCTGCGTAATCTGGAGAAGTACGGCGCAACGACTGGGAATCAACCTCACCGATGGCCAGCAAATTGTAGCCGGCGGCGATATTCAGGTGTACGCACCACACGGGCGTTACCAAATGATGGTGAGCCTTGTAGAGCAGGCCGGAATTGGAAAACTTCAGCAGGCTTTCGAAAAGCTTAAAGCCAAACTGAAAAAAGAAGGCCTTTTTGAGGACGCTCATAAAGTTCCGTTGCCAAAATTCCCTGAGCGAATTGGCGTAGTTACTTCGGCAACCGGAGCAGCTTTTCAGGACATCCGTTCTACATTAGAAAAAAGATGGCCTTTGGCTTCTGTTCAGCTTTATCATGCGAGCGTGCAGGGCGTAAATGCGGCGCCCGAGATTGTAAAGGGAATTCAGTACTTCTCGGATCATCAAAATGTGGATGTGCTGATTATAGGCCGAGGCGGCGGCTCGCTGGAAGATTTATGGCCATTTAATGAAGAGTCGGTTGCCCGCGCAGTTTTTAACAGCACCGTTCCGGTTGTGAGCGCTGTGGGACACGAAGTAGATTTTTCCATCTCCGATTTTGTAGCCGATGCTCGCGCCGCCACGCCCACTCACGCCGTCGTAGTTGCCACTCCCGATATTAATGAAGTTCGTTTTTTGCTGGAAGATTACGCCAAAAAGTTGGAAATAAACACCGTGGGCGCCATCGAGCTGTATAAGCAGCAGGTACAAAACATGGCTAAATCTCACGCTTTACTGGTGGTAAAACAGAAAATGGAACACGCTCGCTCTCGCATTTCAAACTACCACGATAAACTGGAGCATCGGGTTGATTCACTCCTTCGCAACCGCAAAGAAAAACTGAGCCAGCTTTATCACCGGCTAGATAAGAAAAACCCGAACGAGCCGCTTGAAAAAGGATTTGCCCGGGTTTGGCAAGAAGGGAAATGGATACGAAATGCCAACTCATTCACCCCACAAGCTGACTACCAACTGGAGTGGAAAGACAAAAAAGTGAGCATACAAAAGTAGCTTTCATTTACGCTTCCTGTTTTGCGTAACAGCCTAAAATTTTCAGCTCATCGGCTTTCTTGTTGATTTCATCGAGCGCTTTTTTCACCGTTTCATCATTCAGATTTCCGTGTATATCAAGATAAAAGGAATATCTCCACGGCTCATTTAAACGCGGACGTGATTCCAGCTTTGCCATATTTATTTTGTGTTTATGCAAAATATTGAGGCACTCAATCAGTGAGCCTTCCTCATTTGAGGTGGTCATCATCAGCGAAGTTTTAGCGGGAATTTGAAGATCTACTTCTACCGGCTTTCGGGTTACCACTACAAAGCGCGTAAAGTTATGCTTTTGATTGGTGATGTCGTGCTCAATTACATGAAGTCCGTATAAATCGGCAGCATGAGCACCGGCAATGGCAGCTTGAGACAGGTCGCCATCTTCCAGTACTTTTTTGGCAGACATGGCCGTATCAATATAAGACTCAACCCGGCAGCGCGGCAGTTTTGCTAAAAAATGAGAACATTGCGCAATGGCTTGTGGGTGCGACATAATGCGGCGAATTTTTGAAACATCTACCGGCTCCAGCGCCATTAGGCAGTGCACCACTTTTAGAATTTCTTCGCCCACAATATGGATGTTTTCATTCCCTAAAATATCGTAGGTGTCGTTAATAGAACCGGCCGTGGTATTTTCTATGGGCAGCAGCGCATAATGCACTTTCTCATCCAAAACGGCCTGAGCAGCCTGCTGAAAGGTATCGTAGCCAATGGCATCTACCTTATCATATCGCTCGCTGAAATGCCGAATGGCCGCCTGATGACTGTAAGCACCATCGGTTCCCTGAAACGAAACGCGAATGGTTTCTCCGTTGGCCGTTTCGTTTTGATGATCTACCAGCGAATGGGTTTGAAAACGCACCGAGTTTGTGATGATGTCACGAAACAAATGCTCGGCATAATAGCGATCTAAGCCTACTTCAGCCGCTAAATCACGGATGCGATTTAACAGCTGCTCTTCCCGCTCTAAATCACGAATTCCCTGTTCATTTTTTAATTTCAGTTCCGAAACTTCTTTAACTAATCCCTGCCGCTGTGCCAGCGATTTTAAAATGGTTCGGTCAATTTCATCCAGCTTTTTGCGGATAGCTTCTAAATCAGGTGCCATAAATAATGTATTCGATTGGTAATGAGTGAAGCCTGAAAAGTAGCAAAACTAATACCCTTTTAAAGGGTTAATTTGCCCTTGCGAAAACTTTCTGATTTTAGGTTGGAACGTAACCCCGTTTACACTCGTTGGCACTTCTTAATCTCTCACTTTAACACATTCATGAGTACCGCTAAACCAAGCACTATTTTTGGAACTGACAAACGAATTTTTGCCCTGGGCCTTGCCCGAATGGCCGACGCCGTTGGAAACTCTTTCTTAATTGTTGTACTGCCTTTATACATTGCCAGCGGCAGCGTGGGCGGCGAAGTGTTTGGATTTTCGGAATCCGTAATTACAGGATTGGTAATTGGAATGTACGGGCTGGTTAGCAGTGCTTTTCAACCGTTTGCCGGCCGCATTTCTGATAAAGCCGGAAAGCGTCAGTTCTTCGTTGTGCTTGGGCTTGTGATATTTATGTTTGCCAACTTCTCCTACGTTTTGGCTGACACTTATGAAATTCTTTTTGTGATTCGAGCCGTTCAGGGAGTTGCTGCTGCGCTTACTATTACCGCCAGCGTTGCCTTAGTCAGCGAGGTGAGCCATACCGATACCCGTGGCGAAAATATGGGCATTTATAACTCATTCCGGCTGATTGGCTTTGGCTCCGGCCCGCTTTTAAGCGGTATTTTGGTTGAGTCAGGCCCATATCACATTCCCGTGATTGGTGAAATTACCGGATTTATTGCCGCCTTTTTAGTAGCCGGTTCTATGGCTATGATTAGCGGAATCCTGGTTTCCATTATGGTTAAAGATCCCGTAGAAACTAAACCCAGCACCGATAAAATGGTGTTCAATATTGCTTCTAAAAATTCCAATACCATTTTAGATCCTATTTTTGCGCTGGGCTTGGCCACTTTTATAATGAGTACCGGTTTTGCATTGTTAGCCGCAATAGAACCTCATATAAATGAACGGCTCTCTCAAGGAGCATTTATTTTCTCCATTCAGTTTAGCTCATTGGTGGGTGTGTTGGCTATAGTTCAACCCATTGTTGGGCACATGAGCGACCGTTACGGAAGAAAAGTATTTATTTTAACCGGATTGATCTTCTTAATTCCCATTACCCTTGCTCAAGGTTTTTCTACGCAATCGTGGCACCTGATTGTTTTACGCGCTTTACAAGGCGTGAGCGCTGCCATGGTTTTTGCCCCGGCTCTTGCCTTAGCCGGAGACCTCACCACAAAAGGACAGGAAGCCGCTCAGCTTTCGGTACTTACTGTTGCGTTTGGAATCGGCATCTCGTTCGGCGCTTTGGTGTCAGGCTATTTTATTCGCTTTGGCTTTGCAACTCCTTTTATAATCGGAGCAACACTGGCTGCTGTGGGCGTAATTTTAGTTCAAACTCAGGTTCCCAAAAGATAATTTCAGAGTGATTTCAGCCTGATTATTGCTCATCTTCATCCGTCAGCCAGCCGAACCTGCGCTGCAGCGATTTTATGGTGATGGAGTGCGGCTCCGTTCCACGTGTTCCCAATAAAAACCCCAATGGTTTCAGGCTTTCTATGTTTTCACATACAATTTTAAACAATCCGAGATAAGGAATTACAATTAGCATGCCCGGAAGTCCCCATATCATACCTGAGGCAATGAGCGAGAATATGATAACCAGCGGATTTATTTGAACATAAGAACCGGTAATATTTGGGGTGAGGATGTTGTTTTCTAAGAACTGGATAATTAAAAACTGTATCAAAATGGGAACAGCCAGCGAAGGTGTTCCGGTTCCTAATGCAAAAAGAAGCACTACGCCATAGCCCAAAACGGTGCCCAAATAAGGAATCAGATTAAATAAGGCGGCAATAATTCCGAAAAGCAGCGCATACTTCAGGCCTATCAAATAAAAGCCGAGGGAATTCAATCCAATTAAAATAAAGCACACAATTACTAACCCTTTCAGGTATTTTGGAACCACGTTTGAAGCTTGGTTAATAATGTTTTGAACCATTTGCTCCTCACTATTTTGTATAAGCATAGAAATGAAATCTCTAAACTTGTTGCGATAAAACAGCAGTAAAAAGGTATAAACGGGAATTAAGCCAAGGTTTAAAATGGTGTTAGCCGTGGCATTAAAAATCTGGCTTAAGTATTTACCGGTTTCTCCAAGTGACTCAATAATGGAATCAACCCCGGAAATATAAAAGCCGGTATAAGCTCCTATGGAATTAAATATACTTTCTAAATTTTGCTCAAATTGCTCTTTAATTTCGGGAAAGTCTTGGGTGAAATTTGTTGAGAGCACGCCAATCAGCATTACGATGCCAGTTACAATCGCAATTAAACTCAAAATCACAATAAGGTTGGTGGCTATACGTGGAATATTGCGTTCTTCAAGCCAATGAGCATAAGGATATAATAAATAGGCCAGCATCACGCTTAGTGCGAGGGGCACCAGCAGCGATCGTGCCAAAATCAGAGCAGCAATAACGAGAAAGGCAAAGGCCAGCCGAATGGTATTTCTCAGTAAAAGCGGATAATTGTTCATTGATTCATAGCTGAATGTAAAGAGTTTGGCATAATGCAGTAAAGAGAATACGACACCCGCCACAGTATTTCACCTTTATTTTGTGTTCTATTTTTTTCATATCAGAACTTCTCCGTTACTCTATATTTATCGCCTTAAGATAGATTAGTTCCAAAACAAAAAAGCCTCTCCCTGATTCAGGAAGAGGCTTTTCAGTGATTTATATGTTTATAAGTCGGTTATTTATCTGTCAGCCACGCCACGCCGGGAAGTTCTTTTCCTTCCAGATATTCCAGACTTGCACCGCCTCCGGTTGAGACATGAGAAACATCTGCGCTTAAGCCTGCTTTTTTAATGGCCGCGGCCGAGTCTCCCCCGCCAATAATTGTAGTTGCTCCAAATTTGGTAGCTTCGGCCAGTGCTTCGGCTACGGCAAAGGTGCCATCTGCAAAGTTTTCCATTTCAAAAACGCCCATCGGTCCGTTCCAAAGCACCGTTTTGGCTGATTTAATTTGGTTCCCAAATGAAATGGCGGACTGCGGGCCAATATCCAGCCCCATCCAGCCGTCTTCTATGCCGTCTTCGTCCACTACTTTTTGCACGGCATCGTTGGCAAACTCTTTGGCCACGACAGAATCTATGGGCAATAGAAATCTAATGCCCTGCTCTTCTGCTTTTTGCAACAAGCTTTTTGCCAGCTCTACTTTATCTTCTTCCACCAGCGAGTTTCCAATAGGCCAGCCTTTGGCTTTGTAAAATGTGTACGTCATTCCGCCGCCTATAATAATGGTATCCACTTTCGGGATGAGGTTTTCAATCACCCCAATTTTATCAGACACTTTAGCGCCGCCCAAAATAGCCACAAACGGTCGGTTCGGGTCGTTGATGCTTTCTTCCAAATACTTGATTTCTTTTTCCAGCAAAAATCCTGAAACGGCCGGCTGCACATATCGCGTAACGCCCGCCACCGATGCATGAGCACGGTGCGAGCTTCCAAAAGCATCATTCACAAAAACCTCGCCATGAGCGGCTAATTTTTTACTGAATGCCTCATCATTTTGTTTTTCTTCGGGGTGAAAGCGTACATTTTCTAATACTACAATATCGCCATAATCTGCTTTTTGTATAGCTGATTCCGCTTTTTCACCGATGCAGTCTTCTGCAAAATAGACGTTGGCATCTACCAGTTCAGCTAAATGGTCGGCAACCGGTTTCAGAGAAAACTCCGGTTTCTCCTCACCGCCGGGCCGCCCGAGATGGCTGGTTAAAATCAACCGTCCGCCATTCTCAATCACATAATTTATAGAAGGTAAGGCCTGAACAATGCGGTTGTCATCCGTGATTTTTCCATCTTTAATAGGCACGTTGAAATCTACGCGCATCAGCACGTTTTTATTTTTTACTTCGATATCATGTAAAGTGAGTTTGGCCATAGCTTTGAGCTGATATATGTTAAAATTTGAGTCTGTTTAAAGGTAGCAAGTTCTGGCATGAAATGAAGCCAATCTCCCCGCAAAATTATAATATATGCGCACATAATTACAGGCAGCATCACTGAGCTTAGGCGGCAGTAACTTGTTATTAACTTTCAGCTCTTTTTAAGACTTTAAAAACATTCACCCGCTAAGTTTTGCATTTTTAAACGCTCAGAAATACTATTTACTCTGATTTTCATGCATAAATTGAATATTTTTGGAAGTTGATAAATTAATAATCAAACCCTACTCTAATGCAAACGGTTTACTTAGATCATGCCGCAACCACACCACTTGATGAACGAGTGCTGGAAGCTATGCTCCCCTACCTTAAAGATCTTTACGGCAACGCAAATTCACCTCATCATTTAGGCCAAAAATCGAAGGTGGTTGTAGAAGAAGCACGCGAAAAGGTAGCTGAAATTCTAAATGCTGAACCGGCTGAAATTATTTTTACCAGCGGCGGTACCGAGAGTGACAATGCCTGCATTAAAGGAGCCATGGCAATTTCGGGAGATAAGAATGAAGTGATTACTTCTGAACTGGAGCATCACGCCGTTTTGCATACCGTTGATCTTGCCAAATTGCACGGAGTAAAACCGGTATTTGTGCCTTCCAAAGATTGCGGAACCGTTACGCCCGAAGCCGTTGCAGATGCCATCACCGAACAGACTGCTTTAGTTAGCTTAATGCATGTAAATAATGAAATTGGCTCCGTTAATCCGCTGGCTGAAATTGCGGAAGTTTGCAAGGAAAGAGGCGTTTTGTTTCATACCGATGCCGTGCAAAGTCTTGGGAAAATTCCCGTTGACGTAAAAGAGTTGGGCTTTGATTTACTTAGCGGCAGTGCGCACAAAATTTATGGACCCAAAGGAACCGGCATCATGTATGTTAAGAACGGATCACGATGGATTCCCTGGATGACGGGAGGTTCGCAAGAACGCAGACGCCGTGGCGGAACCTTGAACGTGCCGGGCATTGTGGGTTTTGCTAAAGCACTGGAGCTGGCCGATGCAGAAATGGATGCCAATCAAAAGCATTACAAAAAATTGCGTGACCTGTTAATCCGTGAATTGGATGAAGAGCTTACTACAGATTATCATATAAACGGCCCGGAAGAAGGAGTTCCTCATATCTTGAATCTTTCTTTCAGTAAAGGAGACGATGCGTTTATTAACGGCGAAATGCTGCTGCAAAGCCTTGATATGGAGGGAATTTGTGTTTCTAACGGTTCGGCTTGTACCTCGGGAGCTGTTGAGCCTTCGCATGTGCTAAACGGTATTGGAATGGATCCAGACCTTGCCAACTCGAGCATTCGCATTAGTTTTGGAACCGGCAACACGGAAGCAGATATCCACTATTTTGTTGAGAAACTGAATGCTATCCTTAACCGAATGTTCGCAACCGCCTGATGGGAAAAAGCATTTGTTTGTATTGTGGCTCCAGAGTTAGCACCAACGGTCGGTTCTCTGAGTTAGCCCAAAAAACCGGAATGGAAGTAGCCCAACGCAACTGGAAAATGGTTTTTGGCGGTGGGAAAGTAGGTTTGATGGGCAAAGCAGCCGATGCAGCTCTTAAGCTTAACGGTGAAGTAATTGGCGTTATTCCTACTAATTTAAAAGAACTGGAAGTAGCTCACCTCGGTTTAACAGAGCTGCACGAAACCCAGGACATGCACACCCGTAAAGCATTAATGGAGTCGCTTTCGGATGCTTTTTTAGTACTTCCCGGCGGCTTTGGAACGCTGGATGAGTTTTTCGAAATTTTGACATGGCGCCAGCTGGGTATTCATAACAAACCCATCATTTTAATGAATGTAGACGGCTATTTTAACGGCTTGATACAGTTCACCGAAAACGCCATCCGGCATGATTTCATCAAAGAAAACAACCGCTCTTTATTTAACATCTGCTCAGATATTGATTCTTGCTTTGCCTTATTAGAGCAGCATTTTGAAAACTCTTAAAGATGTTTAAACTTCAACTGCAAGCCGAGGCTTTCTGTCATTAATCTTATGTTTTAAAACTCTGCAATCGCAAATTAAGCTCCATTCTTAAAAGTGGCAACTGCCAAGTTTAAGAGTTAATTCTTAGCTATATTTGCCTGCATATCAATTTCAATTTTTGAAAAACTAATCATCATGTATCAAGGTTTATTACACGCACATTCAGGATTTCGCTGGATTGTTTTAATACTTATTATTTTGACATTAGGAAAGTCTTTAGCCGGCTGGTTAGGGAAAAAAGAATATAAAAAATCGGATCGCGTAACAGCTCTTCTGGCGCTTATATTTACTCATATTCAACTGTTGGTAGGTTTGGTGCTGTATTTCATCAGCCCTAAGGTTTCGTTTAGCTCAGGAGTGATGGCTGAAAAAGTGCTTCGTTTTTATACCGTTGAACACAGCATCATGATGATTGTCGCCATCGTGCTTATAACAATGGGCTTCAGTAAAGTTAAAAAGCTGTCCGATTCGGTAGCAAAACACAAGCGTATTGCCTTTATGTACGGCATTGGCTTGCTTATTATGCTTGCGGCTATCCCGTGGCCGTTCCGTGGCTTAGGCGCCGGCATGTTTTAACACCCTCTTGACAGCATTATTTATTTAAACAGTATTTAAAGGGCATTTTACGAAATGCCCTTTTTTTATTTTATTTACATTTGTTCCCCTTCTCCGGCCCATCCCTCACTTTTCTGGCTTTTCTGGCGCAAGCGTCCGCTTGTGCCAATCCATACAGGATAATCCGCGCCATCCGCGTAATCCCCTTAATCCGTGATTCAAAAAACAGAAATGTAAATACTGACTCATCTCTCATTCACACCACGGGAAGCCGGAGCTTAGCAAAGAAATTATAGGTTATAGAACAGAATAAATCCTAAAATCACCCCAGAGAAAGGAACTATTCCGGCTCTCAATATTTTATGATAAGTCCATCAAAATGAAAGGCTATATATGAAGTACCATCAGATTGGAAATTCGGCGTTGGAAGTTAGTGAAATTGGATTTGGATGCATGTCGCTGGAGGTGGAAAACGGACAGGCTTCAGTTTCTGATTTATTGAGGAAAGCACATGAAAATGGTATCAATTTATTTGATACCGCAGATTTATATGATAGAGGAATTAACGAAGA
This sequence comes from uncultured Balneola sp., assembly GCA_964505215.1. Lineage (GTDB taxonomy): Bacteria > Bacteroidota > Rhodothermia > Balneolales > Balneolaceae > Gracilimonas. The sequence goes on along the minus strand of CAZDGU010000003.1, from coordinate 311,157 downwards.
GCAGGTAGGAACCGCTTTAAATCCCATTCGTGACGAAGTGCTGATTGCTACAAAAGTTGGGAATGTTTGGAGAGAAGATGGTTCGGGCTGGGATTGGAATCCAACCAAAGAATATATTTTAACACAGGTAAATGAGAGCCTGCGCCGCCTGCAAACCGATTATATTGATTTATACATGCTGCACGGCGGAACGATTGACGATCCCATTGATGACATTATTGACGCTTTTGAACGTCTTAAAAAGCAGGGAAAAATTCGGGCTTACGGAATTTCCTCTATTCGCCCCAACACCATTCGCGAATATGTAAAACGAGCCGAAATGGATGCCGTAATGATGCAATACAGCCTGCTCGACCGCCGCCCGGAAGAAACCTGCCTTGATTTACTCGCTGAGCATAACATCAGCGTGCTTACGCGCGGAACACTGGCCAAAGGATTACTCGTTGATAAACCTCCAAAAACATATTTGAACTTTGAAAAGAGTGAGATTCAGCTCCTTCAACAACAAATGCAAAGCGTTCAAAATCCATTAGCCGCCTCTGTTCAATTTGTTTTAAAACATCCCGCAGTGGCCTCCGCAGTGTTAGGCATTAGAACCGAAAAACAGCTTAATAGCATTCTTGAAAGCAATAAAAGCGCTGTTTCTGAAGAAACATTACAGGAGCTGAAGGCAGCATTTCCCCTCAACACCTATGCTAAACACAGATAATGTAGCTTTATTCACTTAACTTGAGGACCGGCCGCTCTTCCACAACGCCTGAATTCAGGCTTTATACTATTCTTAATCTTTTAAGCTTTTTTGCACACAAATTATTATCTACAGGTAATCATAAATTTTTAAAGTTGTGATGATGGATAGTGAAATTCTGACCTGGATATTTTTAATTGGTGGGGTGATACTGATGTTTCTGGAAGCAGCCCTGCCCGGAGGCATTTCTTTTTTACTCGGTTTTAGCGGATTGGGAATCGGCATTTTGCGCTACTTTGGGTTTCTTCAAGATCCTTTTACAGCCATTTTTATTTGGCTGATGAGCTCTACCGTTTTAACGATTGCCATTCGCCCATTCATCAACAAATACTTTAAGGGAGAAACTTCCTTCAAGTTTGCCGATGAAGATTATGAAGCCATGGACCAAATTGTGGAAGTCACGGAGCCTATTGATGATTTGACCAATGAAGGACGCATCCGTTTTCAGGGCATTTCGTGGCAGGCGCGTTCGCTGGAAGGCACCATTCCGGCCGGCACGCAGGTTCGCATTAAATACAGAGATAACACTACCTGGATTGTGGAACCCGCCGGTATTTTAGACGAACAAGAACAACAACTTAAAAACCCAACCCGGAATTAATATGTGGACTACCTTACTAATCACTATTGTTGTGGCTTATTTCGTACTTACCCGGTTATTTCAAATTGTGGAAATGCGGGAAGAAGTCATTCAGGAACGGCTCGGAAAATATAAAAAAACCTTAAAACCCGGCTTTCATTTCCTCATCCCTTTTGTGGATAGGCCGGCCTACAGCCAGGAAATGCGGGAGCAGGTATTTGATGTACCCAGCCAAACCTGCATCACCAAAGATAATATTGAGGTGGCCGTAGATGGTCTGGTTTATTTAAAAGTGATGAGTTCGCACAAGGCCAGCTATGGAATATCGGATTACAGAGCCGCTGCGGTGAACTTAGCCCAAACAACTATGCGAAGTGAAATTGGGAAAATGACGCTGGATGATACCTTCTCAGAACGTGAAAAAATGAACGAGAATATTGTCCGTGAAATTGATAAAGCTGCCGACCCCTGGGGTATAAAAGTAATGCGGTATGAAATTAAAAACATCCGGCCTTCAACCGAAATTATTGACACCATGGAGCGGCAGATGGAAGCTGAGCGGGAGAAAAGAGCTGAAATCACGCATTCTGAAGGGCACCGACAGGCACGCATTTTTGAATCGGAAGGTGAGCAGCAAAGTCAGGTTTTAATATCTGAAGCTCGGCGCCAAAAACGAATTAACGAGGCCAAAGGCCGCGCTCAGGAAATAGAACTGGTAGCTAACGCCACGGCAAAAGGCATTCGCAGGGTAGCCGAAGCCATTCAAAAACACGGCGGCGATATAGCCGTAAAAACAAAGCTGGTAGAACAGTACATCAAGCAGTTTGGCAGTATTCTGCAAAACTCAAACGTATCTGTACTGCCCACAGAAACCGCTAATTTGAAAACCTTTTTTGAAGGGGTAAGTACCATCAGCGATCACACCAAAAATCCGGCCGAATCAGCTCAAGCAAAAAGGAAAGGAGACCAGTAATCATGGAAATTTTAGAAACCGCCAGCCAAGTTTTATTGGGGATATTCTCCATTTATGTAATGTATAAATTCATCCGCTCGCTGCGGCTGGTACCCAACCAATTTGCCTTTATTGTAGAGCGGCTCGGAAACTACCAAAAAACCTTAGGGCCGGGATTTCACGCCCTCATCCCCTTTGTTGACAAAGTAGTATATAAACAGGATTTACGAGAAGAAACCATTGAGGTAGAGCCCCAAGAATGCTTCACCAAAGATAATGTAAAAGTAGAAGTGGACGGGGTGATTTACTTAAGCGTGATGGATCCGGTAAATGCCAGCTACGGCGTCACCAATTACCGATACGCCGCCGTTCAGCTTGCACAAACCACCACGCGTTCCATACTTGGTAATATGGAATTAGATCAAACCTTTGAAGAGCGGGCCGCCATGAGCCGCGAAGTAGTTGAGGTGCTGAGTGAAGTGGAGCAAGTTTGGGGCATAAAAGTGCACCGCTATGAAATCAAAAATATTGTAACGCCCCGAACGGTTCAGAAAGCTATGGAGCGCCAGATGACGGCCGAGCGCGACCGACGTGCCGTAATTGCAAAGTCTGAAGGAGTAAAAGGCTCTAAAATTAACGATGCCGAAGGAATTAAGGCTGAAATCATTAATATTTCTGAAGCTGAAATGCAACGCCGCATTAACGAAGCGGAAGGTTTGGCAGAAGAAATCTTATCTATTGCTGAAGCAACCGCTAAATCAATCGAAGAAATTGCCGGTGCCTTATCTCAACCCAAAGGAACAGAAGCCATGCAGCTCCAGCTTTCCGAAAAATATTTGGATACTCTGGGCGGACTCGGCCGGAATGAAAACAGCGTTATTTTACCCAAAGACATCTCAAACTATCAGGCCGTAATGGATGGACTTTCACTGGATGAAATTACCGTAGAAAATAAAAAGGATTGAATACTGAATTGTTCTACCAAAGTGATGTTGGGTGTAGCTAAATTTTTATATTAGTTACTTAAAGGACATGATTATGAGTTAAAAAGACGTCTTAATACGAGAAATCGAGAATATTTCAGAGGAAAAGCTCTAGAAAGTGATTAATGTTGTGCGCTTTTTGAAATTATCACAACAAGGAGAAAAATTAGAATCTGCCTTACTCAGTGAAGCCTCTCTTGCAAAAGATTGGATAACCCCACAAGAAGATGAAGCATGGGCGATTTATAAAAGGTGATGTGGTAGTCGTTCCCTTCCATTTTCTGATTTATCTCAATCTAAACGATAACCTGCATTAGTTGTGCAGCATTTTGGCAGAGATGATTTATTATTAGCCCAAATAACAAGTAAAGCCGCACGAGATGAATTTGCTGTATCTCTTCGGGAAAATAATTTTAAAGAGGGAGCACTGAATAAGCCAAGTAATATACGAACCAACAAATTATTAACTTGCTCCATGAATCTTATTTTATACAATGTTGGCAATTTAGAGACTTCGAAAATGGACGAGTTAATCCAAACAATTATGGCACTAATTAAGAAATGAGTTGCTCGTTAAGTGTTTCATGCGGACTCACAACTCAGATCACCCCTTAAACGCAGGACCGTTCGGGTGCCCGGTAAGTCAAAAACCCGTCCATGTATCCACTCTTTTCTTTGAAATCATCATCCCAAAAACAGCTGCTTATTGATGGTGAATAGCCCTTCTAATTTAATTATATTCAACATGCTTTAAGAAAGCTTTATAAAACCATTGTTTTAATTAATCTTTGGTTTTGAAAAAGCTTTTTTAAGTTCGGGTAACATCAAAGAAATTAAAATCATATTACTTATATCATGAGTGCATTAGATCCTGCCGTACAAGCAAATATCGACCAATGGCTAACCGGAAGCTACGATGAAGAAACCAAAGCAGCCATTCGCCAAAAACTTGATAACAAACAATTTGAAGAGCTGACGGAAGCTTTCTACAAAAGTCTTGAATTTGGAACCGGAGGTCTTCGCGGAATCATGGGAATCGGCTCAAACCGCGTAAACAAATATACTTTTGGAGTAGCCACTCAAGGACTCAGTAATTTTCTCAAAAAAGAATATCCTAACCAAGAGCTGAAAGTTGCCATTGCCCACGATTGCCGAAATAATTCTGAAACGCTGGCCAAAGTGGTAGCTGATGTTTTTACGGCTAATGGCATAAAAGTGTACTTTTTTGATGCGCTTCGTCCCACTCCTGAACTTTCTTTTGCCATTCGAGAACTGGGCTGTCAAAGTGGAGTTATGCTCACCGCCTCCCACAATCCCAAAGAATATAACGGCTACAAAGCCTATGGTCCCAATGGGGCACAATATGTTTCGCCTTACGATAAAATGGTGATGGAAGAAGTACAGAAAATTGATTCCATTGATGAGGTCAAATTCGAAGGCGATGACGAGCTTATCGAGATTATTGGTGAGGAAATGGATAAAAAGTATCTAAAAGCTCTTACCGATTTATCGGTTTCGCGAGATGCTATCAAGCGCCAAAAAGATCTTTCTATTGTCTTCTCTCCCATTCATGGAACTTCCCGAAAAATGGTGCCCGATGTTCTAAAGCTCTACGGCTTCGAAAATGTGACACTCGTGGAAGAACAAATGACCATAGATGGCGACTTCCCCACCGTGGTATATCCAAATCCGGAAGAGGAAGAAGCTTTGAGCATGGCGCTGGAAAAAGCACAGGAAATTGATGCCGAGCTGGTTATGGCTACTGATCCGGATGCCGACCGAGTTGGTATTGCGGTTAAAAATTTAGAAGGTGATTTTGTTCTTTTAAATGGGAACCAAACCGGAGCTCTTATCATCAATTACATGCTTACCGCCTGGGAAAATGCGGGTAAGCTCACCGGTAACGAATATATTGTAAATACCATAGTTACCACCAACCTGATTGACCGCATTGCCAAAGAAAAAAATGTGGATTGCTACAACACGCTCACCGGTTTCAAATACATCGGGGAGCTGATGACGCAGCTGGAAAATGAGAAGAAATTTATTGTAGGCGGTGAAGAAAGCTACGGCTATTTAATCGGTGATCACGTGCGCGATAAAGATGCCGTGGTTTCGTGTGCCATTATTGCCGAGATGACGGCTTACTACAAAGATCTTGGCAGCAGTTTGTATGAGGCCATGATTGATATGTACGTAAAGTATGGACTTTTCCGGGAAAAGCTGGTGGCCATCACCAAAAAAGGAAAAGCCGGTGCTGAAGAAATTCAGCAAATGATGAAAAAATTCAGAACTAATCCTCCCCAAAAAATTGGCGGCTCAAAAGTAGTTACCATTAAAGACTATCAATCATCCAAAGAGAAAGATTTGGTGAATGGAACCGTTTCGGACATTCCGCATCCGTCCTCAAACGTGCTTCAGTTTTTTACGGAAGACGGCGCTATCATTTCAGCCCGACCTTCGGGAACGGAACCAAAAATTAAGTTCTACTGCAGTGTAAACACAACGCTGATGAGCGCAGAAGACTATCCCCAGGTAGCCGCAACGCTGGATAAGAGAATTGATGCGCTGATAGAAAGCATTCAGGTGTAAGTACGGAAGCCGTGCTTTAATTTTGTAAAGTGAAATCTACTTGAACTCCCGCTTTTTGGGAAGCCGGAAATTTTTTTCGGATTTGGTTTTCCAAAACTTTTCACCCTAAGTATAGCATGGTAAAGACTTGTGGAATGTTACAGCAAAGGTTCCATTTATTTCACTTTACTTTCATCCCAAAACCTTATTAATTAGCTAAAAGTACAAATTCAATACATTAGGGAACACCAGATTTGTGAATGTGTTGTAATAAGTACGAACTGCTAATTTAAACTTAATTAGGAATGATATGAGTGTAGTGAATAGGGAAACAATTGAGAAGCTTATCAACAAAACGACAGATATAAATGTCACTATATTTTTACCAACTCATAAAACCGGAGAAGAAGGCAAACAAGACGCAATTCGATTAAAGAATTTAATTCAAAAAGCAAAAAAAGACATTCTCGATTTGGGATGGCGGGAAGATCGAGCCGATGCTTTGTTTGAGCAAATTCATTCCGTAACAGCCGAAAACCAATTTTGGCTGCACCAAAATAACGGACTGGCTTTGTACCTGAATGAAGATTATTTCGATTATTTCAAAATTCCGGTAAGCCCGAAACAAGGATATTATATATCCGAAAACTTCTTGATTACGCCTCTGCTGGAGCTTCAAAATCATCACAGTACGTACCACGTTCTGGCGCTCAGCCAAAGTGAAACTAAGATGTATAAGGTAGAGCCGGACGAAACTACAGAAATTGCCATCGAAAGCGTGCCCACCAGTATGGAAGAGCACCTAAAATATCATGTGCATGAGCGCTCGCTTCAGCATCATTCCGGAGCCGCCGGCGGTAATGCGATGTTCCATGGGCAGGGCGGGAATAAAGATCAGGAAAATAAAGAGATAGAGCTTTTTATTAAGCACATAGAAAACAAGGTGACCAAGTATTTAAAGAAAAATCATGGCCCGCTTATTTTAGCCGGTCCGGATAAAATGGTTGCCATTTATAGAAAAGCCAACAAGTACTTTAATGTGCTGGATGATGCTATTATAGGGAATGCGGATTTAAAATCTCCCCAAGACATAGCCGATGAGTCGTGGGATATTGCCGTTCAGTATTTTAGCCAGGAAATTAGCAGTGATATTGAGCGTTTTAATAATCTGCAAGGCAGCGAGTTGATTTCTACAGAAATTGAGGAAATCGTTAAAAGCGCTTATTACGGTAAAGTTGACACGCTTTTTGTGCCCATGGGAACCCGACAGTTTGGTGTTTTTGATACCGACGCAAATCAGGTGCACATGGCAGAATCTATGAATGGAGATGCGGTTGATTTAATAAATTATGCTGCGGTTTCGGCCATTCGCACCGGAAGTACGCTGTATGGTTTACCTCAGTCCGAAGTTCCAAAGAACTCGGCCCTGGCCGCTATCTACCGCTATAAAAGCTAACTTTAATATTGTTTTATACATAAAAATCCGCTGTGTTTAAAAGCGCAGCGGATTTTTTTATAGATAATTTAAACAGACAGATACTTTTCCAAATGGCAGTAAGCCGTTTCTCTGTGCTATGCTTCCTCCCCTGCCAGGTTTTCTTCAATCACCCGTTTTTGGATATCGTGCGGCACCTGTGCGTAATGAGAAAATGCACGGGTATAAGAAGCACTGCCTTGGGTAAGTGATTTCAAGCGCGTTGAATAATGATCCAGCTCTTCGAGCGGAACGTGCGCTTTAATTTTCTGCAGCGACCCCTCACCATCCATGCCTTGAATCTGACCGCGCCGGGTGCTTAAGTCGCTCATAACATCACCCATATAATCGGCCGGAACGGTTACTTCTACTTCATAAACCGGCTCCAAAAGCTGGGGGTTAGCTTTCAAAAAGCCATCTTTAAAGGCCATAAGTCCGGCTGTTTTAAAAGCGGCATCGTTAGAATCAACGGAGTGCATAGAGCCGTCATACACCGAAACCCGAATATCGCGTGCGCGACAGCCACTCATGGGACCGTTTTCCATTTTTTCCATAATGCCTTTTAAAATGGCCGGCATGAACCGATTATCAATCACCCCGCCCACAATACAGTTTTGGAAAACGAGCTTTCCGCCCCAGTTTAGATCAACTTCTTGCACATCCCGTACTTTCAAATCTTCGGGTGTGCCCATTCCTTCTAGGTACGGCTCAATCAGCAGATTTACCTCGGCAAACTGCCCGGCACCTCCCGACTGTTTTTTGTGCTTATAAGTTGCTTTTACCTGTTTCGTAATGGTTTCACGATAGGGAATTTTTGGGGTGATGAATTCAACATCCAGCTTAAAGCGACTTTCCAGCTGGTCTTTAATCACCATTAAATGCTCCTCGCCCTGTCCGTGAATAATAATTTGCCGCAGCTCCTGGCTGTGCTCAATTACCACCGAAGGATCTTCTCGCTGAATTTGGTGTAAGGCGTGTCCTAATTTATCCTCATCGCCCTCTTTTTTAAGCTTAACGGCGGTTCGAATAGTAGTAGGTGGAAATTCAATGCCCTGCAAGGCTACTTCATGGCCTTTTTCGTGCAAGGTATCGTTTACCTCGCCATCTTTCAGTTTCACCACGGCGCCAAGGTCGCCGGTTTTTATTTCATTCACCTCTATTCTTTTTTGTCCTTCCGACAAAAACAAGCCACCCAGCCGAACCGATGAACCGCTTTTACTGCTTACCAAGTCCATTCCAGGCCGAATGCTGCCACTATACACCTTAAAATAATTCAAATCTCCCACGTGCGATTCTGACTGTGTTTTAAAAATAAACATCACCGGCTTGCCGTCGGCATCCAGCAGCAGTTCTTCTCCGTCTTCTGTTTTTGGGGGATTACCCTGCAGCGGATTTGGCGCCACATCATCCAGAAAACCCATAACACGACCGGTACCCATATTCCGGGAAGCTGTTGAACAAAAGAGCGGAAAAATCTGGCCGTTTATCATCGAAATATGCAGCCCTTTTTCCATTTGCTCTTCATCCAGTTCGCCCTGCTCAAAATAAATATCCATCAGGGTTTCGTCATTTTCAGCAATAGTTTCTACCAGTTCCTGGTGCAACTTAGAAGCCTGTGGTTTCAAAGAATCAGGGATTGGAAGTTTATCGGGTTTGCCGCCTTCTTCCGGAAATTCATACATAGTCATGCGCAGCACATCAACAATAGCGTGAAAATCTTCTCCCTCACTATATGGAAACTGAACCACGGTAACTTCCCGGCCAAACTGCTCGCGTGCTTCATCCACAGTTTTCCAAAAATCAGACTGTTCGGTATCCAGCTTATTCACCACAAACATGGAGGGTACGTTATATTTTTGCACATAATTCCATAAAGAGCTGGTGCCTGTTTCTACGCCCTGCTCACTGTTCAGTACAAAAATAGCCGTATCTGAAATACGAACGGCGCCGGCTACTTCTCCAATATAATCTGAGGTTCCCGGAGTGTCTATCAAATTAATTTTGTGGCCTCTCCAATCCAGGTTCATAAAAGTGGAATGAATGGACTTCCTTTTTTCTTTCTCCAGCGGGTGGTAATCAGACACCGTATTTTCTTCTTCTATGGTTCCTCTTCGATTTATTGCTCCGGCTTCAAAAAGCATGGTTTCGGTCAGCGTAGTTTTACCGGAGCCGGAATGCCCCAGCAGTACAACATTTCTTATTCGGGTAGGATCATATACTTTCATAGGAACTCCATTTTTTTGATATATCTAATCACCGGCCTTAACCGGATGTTAACAGATGTCTGATTTTAACTTGAGAACACATTACAGGTCGGTAATTCGTATTATTGATTCCTAAAAGATTTAAACCTGCTAATTAGCGAATCGCCAACGAGTAACCAACGCTGAATCATAAATTCAATGTACAGTAGGTATTCTATTTGAATAGAATGTGAAGACTAAAATAAAAGGAGAAAGGGAATTATAAACATGAAAAATATTCTTTTAATTCAAACAGGCGGCACTATTGCCATGAATGCTCAGGGAGCCGGCGTGGAGCTTGATCCCGAAGCATGGTCTAAGGTTCTGTACGAAGAAATTCCTGAGCTCAGCGAACTTGCTGAAATCACTACCTTTCCTCTTTTTTTTGAAGACAGCTCTAACCTCAACACTTCTCATTGGATACAGCTGGCCAACTGCATCCAGAAAAAGTATCACAGCTATGATGGCTTTGTGATTTTGCACGGAACAGACACCATGGCTTATTCTGCATCTGCGCTAAGTTTTGCGCTCAAGAATTTAGCCAAGCCGGTTATTTTTACCGGAAGCCAGCTTCCTATGAGTACCATTCGCAGCGATGCCCGCCGTAATTTGGTTAACGCTATTGAGCTGGCTACCATGAGTTTTAAGGAAGTGGGAATTTGCTTTAATGATGCGCTCTATCGCGGAAACCGGGCAACCAAAATGAGCGTGGGTGAATTTAAAGCCTTCGCTTCTCCAAACTTCACCCCCCTGGCCGATATCGGAATAAACATAAAAGCATCCGTTTTGGAGCAATTTGGAACCGGAGAGTTAGAAAATACGGCTAAATATTCCGATGAGGTATTTGTGCTTACTGCTCACCCGGGATTGAATCCCACATTGTTAAACGGGTTGAATTTAGAAGACATCCGTGCCGTAATTATTCGTGGATTTGGCAGCGGGAATTTTTGTGTGAAAGGCGAAAACAGTCTGCTTCCCTTTTTAGATAAGTGCGCGCAGCAGAATGTAACATTAGCAGTGGTATCTCAAGCTGATTATGATTCGGTTGATCTCACCCAATACTCGGCCGGGCGAGCGGCCCTGAAGCACGGCGCCATCAGCTGTAATGATATGACGCTGGAAGCCGCTCTCACCAAGCTCATGTATCTGCTGGCACATTTCCAATCTAAATCACATATTGAAGAGCTGTTTCAGCAATCGCTTGTAGGTGAGTTGACGAGCAGGCCCTAATTTTTTGGGTTGATTGCCATTCACCCCAAAACCTGCTATTTATTTCAGTTACCTGCACCTATATTCTATATTCACTAATTACCAACTAAGCCCAAATTCATGTTTTTTATATTTGATTTAGAAACTGTTCCTGACATTGAATTTATTCGCCACGTTTTGGACGATCAGGAATCTGAGGAAGATCTGCTACTTGAAAAAGCAAGTGAAGAACTGGCCCGAAATGCATCCGGCTTTCTCCCTCCCATGTATCATCGCATGGTTTCGTGGGTGGGGCTGTGGATTGAAAACACCGGCGGCCCCAAGCAGAAATTAGCCTGGAACGGCGAGGATGAAAGAGAAGGACTGATGAAGATTTTTGACGCCATTGGAACGTATAAAGATTTTGGGCTTATTCATCACAACGGCAAAGGGTTTGATATTCCGGTGCTCACCTATCGTGCTATGAAGCACGGCTTACAAATGCCCATTCGCATGCACGATTACGACATCCGTTACCGCTACAGCAAATATAATGTAGATTTAGTGGATGAATTCAGCAATTACGGCGCCAGTTCCTGGCCAAAGCTTAAGCATTTAGGACAGCTTATCGGCATTCCCTTTAAGCAAACGGGAGAAGGAAATCAGGTGTACGAAATGTTCAAAAATAATGAGCTTGGGCTGATTGAACACTACTGCTACGAAGACGTAATGGCTACCTATATTGTGTGGCTTTACCTTCAGTTTACAGCCGGACACATACCCGAAGATCAGTTTCAAAATCTTCGGGATCGTGCCATGACTAAGCTGCATGAAATTCAATCCGGTCCGCCCAAATAATAGCGGAAGAATACTTTCCGATTTGTTTTAAAACAGCTCGTTCACGCCTTGGTTGAAAGTTATATCCACCGGAATATTCTGCTCCGAAAGCCGCTGTAAAGAAGCCTTTAGCTGCGGAGTTTCAACGGCATATTTTTGAACAAATTCATCAACGGCCTGATAATCACCATTGCCCTGCAGGGTCAATATTTTTTCAGAAAGAGCACTAACCGCTTCCTCTACTTTATCAAAATGAATGCTGTATGTACCCGTTTCCTCATCAAAAGAAAAGGCATCCATTTCCTGGAAAAAATTGAAACGAATCAGGTTTGCCCGCCCGTGCGCACTGGACGAACCAAACCGGATGGATCTGAAAATACTGGCCAAAAAGGTTACATAATCCTCTTGGGAGCTTCCTTCTTCAATCATTCCTTTTTCGCGAAGCTTTTTAACCATATACAAACCCAGCACGTCAGCCTTTCCTTCCTCCAGCGCCGAAGCGTGATTCCTCAACGCCTCGCGAACGGTTCCATTATCGGTAATGGTGTTTTTAATGCCTAAACCATGCGCAACTTCATGAAACATGGTATTTCCAAAAAAGGCATCAAAGCTGATAAATTCCCGCTGATCTTCAGCAATTAACACTTCCGAAATTGGAATCAGGATTTTGTCATATTTAGCCTTCATGGAGTTTTTGAGCTGCAGCCGGCGTGTTCCCTTTTGAAGCTGCACTTCTTCATCATTCGGCAAGTTAATGGCAATGGTTTTGGAGCCGGCGTTGGCATCTCCGGCATAATACACGGCATCGTAGGCGTTTAAGTCAGAATCGGTGCCCGGGGTTTCGGTTTTATATTTGTCGGGAACCGGAAGTCCTTTTTGAAGCTCGGGAAGCACATCGGTGTATTTCGCAAGCCGCTCGCTCCACTCCTTATCTTTGATGAGCACAAAAGCTTCGTGTGCCGTTTTATATCCAAAAAGCTGGTCTTCGTAATTTTCGATAGGTCCAATTACCAGCTCAATGGTGTTATTCTTCATGTCCATCCAGGCAATATCGCTTTCCTGATAGTCACTGTTCAGAAGTGCTTCGGCTCGCAAATTCAGGTACTTTTTAAAGCCCGGATCTTCGGCCAGCTCGGCAGCAGCTCTCAGCTTTTCGGCCGCATTTTTGTACTCCGCTTTAAACGCTTCGTGGTAAGGAATAGTAATTAAACTGCCGTCCGAATCTCTCCGCACCAGCGTATATAAATTATCTTTTTGGGGTGAATCCCACGCTTCAAATTCAGCTTCCGTCATATCGGCGGGATAGAAATTAGCTCCGGCCGGTTTTTCTCCTACTCCTTCTACAAACGGCTCATTTCCATTTAAGCGATCCCACGGACCATAATTTATTTGGACAAATTGCTGTTCTTTCTCACTTAAACCAGCCATCAGCGCATCTTTATCGCCGTAGGCTTGCTTCCAGAAAGCGGATTCCATTTCCTTAGCCGCATCAATAAGCAGCGGGATGATCTTTTTCTGATTTTCAGAAAGCTCCGAAAGGTCGGCCGTAAGCGTAAACGGCGTGTACTGGGCCAGTCGCTCGTCTATCGTCATTCCGTTCACTTTCTTCTCCGGTTCCGAGCAGCCCGAAACAGCAATAACAATGATGAAAACGGATAAAATTGAAGTCAGTCGTTTCATAATATTCAGTTTGTAATTTGTGTTAATTAATCGGCTATCTGATGATGCAATGCCTCATCCCGAATTATATTTTTATGTTGAAGTTCCGTTAAAATACGTTCGGTCACATCACTTTGAAAGGGAAATTCGTAACGAATGTCGAGCACATAAGCTTTCACTTTCAGCTTCAGAATAAAGCGGCGCTCATGCATCCGGTTTTCCGTCATAATACCAATTGGCTTTTGCAGAAATGCATATTTGGATGTAATTACAGCTTTGTAAGCTATCTCTTTCACCGTTTCAATATCACTTTCGGCCGGCAAGTAAATATCAATTGCCACCAGGCAGTCGAGCGCACCTGAATTGGCATTAGAAACAGCTGTTCGAATAAGTTCTCCGTTGGGTATGGTAACCATGGAATCACCGGGAGTTACAATTCTGCTTGAGCGTAAACCAATTTGCTGAACTTCCCCATAATGGTCCTCAAACTGTATTTTATCACCCACTTGAAACGGGCGGTCGAGTATCAGCATCACCCCGCCAAATAAATTTTTAAGTACATCTTGAGAAGCCAGGCCAACAGCAATTCCAACCGAAGCCATCACGGTAATTACGGTTGCATAAGGTGGCTGAATAATACCCGCAATGGCCGCATAAATTGCTAACGACCAAATAGCTACACGCACAACGGGAACCATGCGTTTTATACGTAGTCTGTATTTTGAGGTACGCTCGGAGAAGTTTCCAAGTATGGTGCTTATAAATTTGGTCAGATAATAAACAACTCCAAAAAAGATGATGATAAAAATCACTTTTGGCCACGAGATAACCTCTTCAAGCTGAGCAAGGGTTTTTTCAGCATCTCCTTTTACAGCGGCACTGTCTTTGGCCGGAGCATTATTCTGTTGCATCTTTTTTGCCAAAGAGTCCAGCTTAGACAAACGAATAGCCAGCAAAGAATCTATGGTCTGCTGCAGCGTAGTATCCGTTTTTACAATTTGTTGGGCGGCAGAATCAGCTTCCGCATTTTGGGAGCGCACGCCGGGATTAAAAAACAACAGTAGCGCAAAAACTATCAGGATATAAAAACGATCGGTGTGCATAGCCTTAATGTATGAAGTTTGCTTCTTTTAATACCCGAACAACTTGCCGGTATATAAGTTGGTTGAGCATAAAACCATGCTCTGTTTTTTGCAGAATTGCCCGCGCTTGCAGTCTTAAAACCATCAGCTTGGTATTATGGGGTGATAATCGCAGTATTTTTGATAACTCGGATATCTGAAGCGCATCGTGCAGCACAAATGCTGCTAAGGCAAATAAATCTGAATTTTCTAAATTTTCAATCCTGTTTACAGTCGAGAAATCAAACGGGTTGATATAAAAATAGGTGTCATCATGCTCCTTGATAGAGCGTAGCCAAAAGATCATAGCTATGGAGGAGTTTCCTTCCGCCAGCTTCGCCAACTTCTCAAAAAAGTTATCTTGCAAATATTGCTGAGCCTTCTCTTCATCATCTGCCAGTTTTTTAAATGAACGACTGCTTTGAACCGATTTTTCGGCTAAAAACTTAAGCTGATATCCGCTGGCCCGGTGGCGCTTCATAATCAGCTCTTTTATTTGCTCTTCTCCCAGCTTGTCGGTTTCTACGGTGTGGGTAAAATACTCGGCTATATTCAGCACTTTGTCTAAATATAACCAGCCATAACGGGTGCTGCTTGCAATCCAAAGCATTTGCTCGTTCGTTTCCGAAATGAGCAGTAAAAGTTGCTCTATGGCATCAAAACCCGACATATCACGAATGTAACAGTTCTGAATATTCTCCAGCACAATCACCTGTCGTTTACGTTTTCGTTTAATAGCAGCAATTAAGTCTTCCATCGACTCCGCTTCTTGAATATTTAAAGCGCCACTGATGAGCTCCACCAGCTTTTGGGAAGTCCAAATGGTGTCTTCAAAATTGATTTCTACCAAAGAATGCCCCGTCAGCACCTCATCTTTCAGCAGCTTGGTGAACAAGCTTTTGCCGCTTCCCTTTTCGCCCACCACGGCAAATACGGAAGGGAACTCATTTTGCCAAAGCGCATATCCTTTTTTAAGACGTTCGAACTGCTCGGTACGGCGCACATAAAAACGTGCTTCCACTTCTTTGCTAAAATCAAACAAGCGCCGATAAATAAATGGCAAAGCCGCAATTTGCTCGTCGGTTTCTGATAAAAAAGTGGCTAAATCGGTAGTATCTGCTTCCAGTACCTCTTTCTTTTGAAACCCCAAAAAACGGCGGATTATATCAACATACTGCTTCAGTTTTTTCCAGAAGAAACGAGCAAAAAGCTCAATTTTTTCGGCCATTTCAGACCAGTAGCTCTGTGCTTCGGCTTGCCAGCCCTTGGCTTTCTCCTTAGCCATTTCCTCTGCGCCGACCAGCTTTATCTGGCTCACATCCTGCTTTTCGAGCAGTGCAGCCAGTTTTTGAAAAGCCGCCTGCTGCTGCGTGTTCAGTTTATGTTCAAGCTCTTCTTTTTTCTCTTGCACTTGCTCCCGTAAAGCCTCAAGCTTTGCCAATGCGCGAGCCAGCCCTTCTTTGGCAACATCCACCGACTGCTCATCATCCGATTTCTTAACCTCATCGGCCACTTCAAGGTTGGCATAAATAATTTCATCTACTTCTTCCAATCCCCGAATTATCTGCTGCAAAAACTGTTCGGCCTTAATTTCTTTTGGGATGAACTTCTTCGCAATTTGGTTATTCATCACCCTTCGAACCAGCTGTTGCCAATTCACTTCTTCGAAATCTATAGCAGGAGGAAATTGTGTAAGATCCAGCTCATCAATCAGTATTGTTTTCTCGGGTTGAGATGCTGTCCAATCCGGAATAGCAGCCGTAAATCGATCCATTTTGGTACTTAGAACAGCTTCTTCAGCAAAATTCCGTAACGGTATAAGCAGCTCTTTTTCAATACACTCCGCCATCTTTCTCTGATGCTCGGCACTAACTTTGCGCATC
Source organism: uncultured Balneola sp. (assembly GCA_964505215.1). Taxonomy (GTDB): domain Bacteria; phylum Bacteroidota; class Rhodothermia; order Balneolales; family Balneolaceae; genus Gracilimonas. The sequence goes on along the minus strand of CAZDGU010000003.1, from coordinate 294,918 downwards.
TCTTTAGCAGATAATGTTTCGTCTTTCCCCTCCCATTTCTCAAACACTGCCACCACTTCGCTCAGCAAATCGGTAAGCTTTTGAGCAGGAGCTTCAAGTTCTGTTTCAAAAAATTCGCGGAAAGATGCATTAAATCCGCTTATCCGTTCCTGAACCTGCCCATGCAGCCTAGTAAAGCTTTCGGCCGTATTAAAGCGTACAGCCAGCGCGCTAAACAGAGAATTCCATACTTTCTGCCTTTTATCTTCTTCCTCTTCCAGCTTGTGTATGGCGGCAAATAGCTTAGAACTTTCAAACGCTTTGGCTGTAGCTTCTACCGTTCCCACTGTCGAAATCAGCTGATGTATGTGTGCTTCAGTCCTTATAATTGCCTTACTGATTTGCTGTTTAAAATCCCCTAAAAGCTGATCTAAATGTGCAATTTCTTCCTCAAAAAAACGGACTAAATCCTCATGAGTAGGATTTATGGTTTTCTCAGAAATCTCATTTTTAACGCCTTCATTATCACCATCTTCAGCAGAATCGGACTCCGCTGCCACCGGCCCGGCTGAATGCAACCGCCAGGCAATAGCTTCCAGAATAACTTCCGTTCTCAGCTTATTGAAGTTATTTTCCCAGCCTTTATTAATCTCCCAGAGAGGCAGTACGTTCATCTGCACGATGTTCCTGAGCGGAACTCGATGTGTTTTCGCCGTAAGTTCTTTCTTCGGCTTTCCAACAAGAGACCGAACTCCATTTGAAAGGGCATTCAACCCGCCGCGTATATTTCTAAAAGCCCGTTTGCTTCCTTTAGCGCCTTTTATCCATAAACTATCGTTTGCGAGTGCAGTGAATCGGTCTTCTTCCTGTTCTAAAACAACTTCAATATCAATTTCCTGGCACCACTCGCTAACCTTCCGGGGCCATTCCGGTTGTGCATCTTCAGGGGGTGAATTTTTATCTTTTAGTTTTTCAACAGCCGAGCGTAATCCTGCATCAACAGCTTCATTCCGAATGGATGTAAGCGTCTGAGAAAGAATCTCCCGTAATTGGTCAGCTTTTTGATCTGCTTTTTCTTGCAGAAACTGTTCCGCCTGCGGCAGCCATACATTCTTAAGCTGCGCGTGTATATCTTGTTTGGAATAATTGGATTGCATCTGCGTTGGTTAGCTTATGAAATAAATTTACAGTAGGCATTTTAGCAATTACCCGATGTTTCACCCCTATAAAAAGGCCTCGAAAACCGGATATTTTGCTCACATTAAAAGCTCAATTGAATTCAAAACACAACATATAATTTATGCAATGATAGTATCTGAAGTTCAAGATAAAACGGAAGAACTTTAACTAAATTAACAATTTTGTAGTGCCTTCTCCAAAATTGTATAAGCTTAATGCTTAGTTTTTCCTTTTTTTGAGCTCTTTCAATGGTTTAAAGAATGTCTTACATTTGGCGTATCATCTACACAGGCTATATGTTGAAAAAATCTTAACCACGGTTTTGCTATGCGCACCCCTTTTTTGATTAGAGCACTTCTGCTCATATTCATTTCCTTAAGTTCGCTTGCCGCCGGATTTGCCCAGACGCAGCTTTCCCGGGTTTCAAACACCGCACGAAGTGATGGTTTGGGATATGTAGTTCGATTTCATTTAAGTGAGCCAACCGACTCTTTAGACATTCTGCAACCCGCCCCCGATCTCATCCAAATGGTGCTGTATGATGATAATATAGATACCACCGGAATACGCCTTCCCGAACAAAGTGAAAAGCTGAAAGAAGTACGCTTGTACAAATTACCTTATGGTTATGGCGTTGATATTTATCTGGGTAATGGCGCGTACTATAAATCTGATGCTTACCATGATAAAAATGGCTCTGACATATTGGTGAATCTTGAAATAGCCGATCAGCGGGAAGTAGAGCGATATTCCCAACAGTTTTTGGCGCGTAATTGGTATGAGGAAATTGTAGATAAAGAAGCTCTGGATGTTTCCCCACCCGATTCTGCCCCTTACAGTAATTTTTATAATGATGTGAAAGATAAGCTTCGGTTTGATAAAATTGTGATTGATCCGGGACATGGCGGCTACGATACCGGCTCTATTGGTTATAAAGGAGTGAAAGAAAAAGAAATTACGCTGGCCGTTGCAAAAAAATTAGGCGCCTACATAAACGAGCATCTGCCGGATGTGGAAGTGGTGTACACACGCGAAGATGATTCCTATTTGGGACTGGCAGAATTAGGCCATTTTGCCAACTTAGCCGAAGCTGATTTATTCGTTTCCATTCATTGCAATGCTTTCCGAAATCAGTATGTGAATGGGGCTGAGGTTTTTTTTCTCGGACTTCACAAAAGCGATGCCTCCTTTGAAGTAATGAAACGGGAAAACAGCGTGTTTAAAAATGAAGTAGATAAAGAGCTGACCGAAGAGGACTTATTAGTTTATGAACTGGCACACAGTGGCTATTTAGCCACCAGCGAAAAAATAGCTTATATGATTGAAGACCAATTCAAAAATAGGGCACAGCGAAAATCAAGAGGCGTAAAGCAAGCCGGATTCCAGGTGCTGTTTGAGGCTTCCATGCCGGCTGTATTAGTGGAGCTTGGCTTTATTACTAATCCGGCCGAGCAGCGGTTTTTAACCAGCGAATATGGCCAAAATATTATGGCTTCTGCCATGTTCCGCGCTATCCGGGATTACAAAGTAGAATACGATCAAAAGCAGGCTTATAACGCCACCAATTAATTTTTTTATACATGTCGAAAAATCCATTAGTAATCGGAGTTGCCGGAGGAAGCGGCTCGGGTAAAACAACCGTAGTAGATTATCTTTGTGAAAAGTTTGCCGGAGATAATGTTCAGCGCATTGAGCACGACTCTTACTATCGTGAATTAAAACATCTCCCCTTTGAAGAACGCATCAAGCAAAACTTTGACCACCCCGCCTCCCTCGAAACCGAGCTGATGATTCGCCACATCAAAGCACTGATGGAAGGCTACACTGTAGAAATGCCGGTGTATGATTTTGACAAACATACTCGAAAGGATGAAACCATTACGGCCACGCCGTCTCAGGTTATTTTAGTGGATGGTATTCTCATTTTCTCTGAACCGGAGCTGCTGGAACTAATGGACGTGAAGATTTTTGTGGATACCGATGACGACGTTCGCCTGCTTCGCCGGCTAAAACGAGATATTCAAGAGCGGCACCGCTCGGTGGAAAGTGTAATCTCCCAGTATGAGAAATTTGTACGCCCTATGCACTTAGAATTTGTAGAACCCAGCAAGCGCTATGCAGATGTAATTATACCACGTGGCGGAAAAAATAAAGTGGCTTTAGAAATGGTTACGGCCCTTATTCGCGGTAAAATGAACAGCTAACTTCAGAATTCAGGAGTCAGGATTCTGAAGTTTTCTGCTTTTCCGAAACACGGCGCTCAAAATGCTCCATTCCGTCGAATACTAAAAAGGGATGTATTTTACTTTCCCAGTTTAGCCACTCGGCTACCTTTTGTCCATCGCCGCCGGTTATAAACAAATCGAAATCTCCAAGTTCTGCTTTATATTTTTGCAGCATGCCTTCCAACGCCATTTTATACAAGCCGGCTTGTCCCCATTTTAGCGAATCTACGGTGTTTTTACCCGGCCAGGTATCAGGAATGGACATTTCTACCACAGGCAAAGCCGGAGCCTTTTGTTGTAATCTCTCACCAATGCCGTTTAAGCCCGGAGCAATAACTCCCCCATGGAATACTCCATCCTGATTCATAAAATCTACGGTCAGCGCCGTTCCGGCATCAATCACAACCGCGGCTTTTCTGGTTTGCTCAATAGCACCGTAACAGGTTAAAAAACGGTCAATTCCTAACGTCTCGGGCGTTTTGTAATCCAGCAGCTCAGGCGGAATATCACTTCCTTTAAGCTCAACCAGCTGTATGTGCCCAAGCTGTTTGCTGATGGCATAGCCCACATCATCCCGAACGCTGGCTAAAATAATCTTGGAGAAATTATCTGAATGTTCGTCGATTCTCTGAATGAGGTCCGAGGCTGACAGTTTTTCTTTGGTATGAATGGCTTTCCAGTTCACCCCTTTTTTGTAGGCTCCTTTAATAGATGAGTTTCCCGCATCTAAATACAATACTTTTTTTGTAAAACCGGAATCGAAATTGCTCATCTTTTTGTAGTATTTTCACACATAGAAGTTAAAAAAGGCTTGATAAACGATTATGTTAAATTTTCGTTTTTATAAAGTACATTCAAAACCATCTTTCTTAAAATACCATTTTTATTATGAATCTTGATTCAAAAATAGCCATTGTTACCGGAGCCAGCAGCGGCATTGGTGCTGAACTTTGCTCCATGCTTGTTAATAACGAAACCCGGGTGTACGGACTTGCGCGGAGTATTGACGTCCTAAACCAAATGAAAAAATCGTTGGGTGATTTATTTCACCCCGTAAAAATGGATGTGACCAAAAACGAGGATATGGAAGCATGGGTGCAGTCAACATTTAACCCAGATCATCGGCCCGATATTCTTATTAATAACGCCGGTGTGATGATTGCAGCCAACGTAGATGATTTAACTTTGGAGCAATGGCACACCATGATTAACGTGAACCTGAACAGTATTTTTTATCTCACCCGGCTGATTGTTCCCTTGATGAAAGAAAATCCTGATTGCTGCCATATTATAAACATGGCTTCAATAGCTGGCACCTTGGGAAATCCTACACTTACCGGCTATAACGCATCAAAATTTGGCGTGCGCGGTTTTAGTGAAGCTTTATTTAAGGAAGTTCGGTATGATGGCATCAAAGTAACAACGGTTAATCCCGGTTCTACACGCACTAATTTGTTTAAGAATATTGAAGGCGTGGACAACCACTCGAACATGATGAAAACTACCGATATTTCTAAAACCGTACAGTTCCTGTTAGAAACGGATGACAATTTTCTGATTAATGAAATCACCATGCGTCCGCTTAACCCAAAAGATCCGGATGAAATCTGATTTATGACTTCATCGGTTTCAAATACTGCTTTTTTGCTGAAAATTTTAGCTACTGTTTTACTGTTTTTTCTATTCCTTAACGGTTGTTTAGGTCCCGAAAAAACTCCCCGTCCCGAAAACTTAATTTCGGAGCAAAATTATATTGATTTGCTGGTAGAAATGCAGCACATCAAAACCTATAAAAACGTACAGCCCGACAGCATCAGCGCCGACTCGCTCAAAGAGCTGGTGTACCAAAAGTTTGGGATTACCGATCAGCAATATTTAGAATCGCACACCTACTATCAGCAGCAGACAGACCGGCAGCTGCAGCGTATTGATGAAGCCATCCGGCAGCTCAACCACGAACAACAATACATCCGGGCCCACATCGATTCCCTGAAAAGCAGCACGGCCGACACAGCCAAAACCTTAAAAGTACAGCCGCTTAAAAAGTAGTATAGTAGCCGGGCTTGGCAGGTATGGTTGTCACCTTCCCCTCCCGTATAAGTACTTGTATTATTTGCTGAATGGTAACCTTCTGCAGGTCCAAAAGTTTGCAAATTTGAGCAATAGTCTGCTCCTCTTGCTGCAGGGCGGCATACACCGCTGAAATATCCTCTCCCGAGGGTTTAGGTAGAGCCGTGTCGGTGCTTTTCAAGCAATTGTCACAATGGCCACAGGGTTTGGCGGCGGTATCACCAAAGTAATTTCGAATATACACCTCGCGGCAGGTTTCGGTGAGAATATACCCATGCATTTGCTCCAGCTTTCGGAATAGGTTTTTACGGTGTGATTCCACCTCTCTTTTATTCAGCGGAAGCGTTCGCGAACGAGCTTCTAAAACTTTAACCAGTGTTCGTTCTTTGTGCATTTCAAACACTAATATCTGGTCGTTCTGCATCAATACGTTCAAGGCTTTTACCAGTGCGTTTCGGCGAATTTCTAACTTTTTGAGCACGTATTCTTCATCCAGCTGCACCATTTCTTTAAAAGCTAAGGCACCAAACAGGCGCTCCAGCTTGTCAGTGAATTCTGCTTTTTCGGGATTCTCACTTTTTTCTCGAAATACGTTCATGGCCTGTCGGCTCAGGGTAAACTGAATGCTCACGCCCGGCTTTACTTCCTCCTGCATGGCAATGATGCCAAATTTATTAAGCAAACGCATTGCTGCTTTGGCTTTCCCGTACTTAAGTTTCCCTCTTTTCATAATTTCCTGAATGTTAAATGGAGCCGATTCCTCCATTTGGGAACCTACCGCAAGATGCAGGCTGTCGCACAGCACCTGATACGTATGACTGATTTCATCCAGCGTGGGATAGCTTTGGTCAATGCGTTCATCTGCCTTGTGATAATCGGATGGACGATACAGCAGTATGGGAAAACTCTCGGCTCCATCTCTTCCCGCGCGCCCGGCTTCCTGATAATAAGCCTCCAGCGAATACGGCATTTCTTCATGCACTACGTAGCGGCAGTCGGGTTTATCGATGCCCATTCCAAAGGCGTTTGTGGCAGCCACCAGCGGTGTTTCTCCTGTAATCCAGCGCTGCTGAATGGCCTTTCGGGCTTCTGCTTCAACTCCGGCATGATAAGCCTCTGTCTTTATCCCCAGCTGTGTAAAACGCTTAGCCAGATTCTCGCAGTTTTTTCGCGTTCCCCCGTAAATCAGTCCGTCTCCTTGCTGTGCTCCTTTTTGAACCGATTCTTCTAACTTTTTCTTTTTGTTAGGGGCCGAAATCACCCACCATTTCAAATTCGGCCTCGAAAATCCTTTTGAAATTACTTTTGGATTCTCAAACCCTAACGACTCAATTAAATCTTTTTGTACCTCGGGCGTGGCCGTGGCCGTAAGTGCCAGCCAGCGGACCTGCTCTGCAATGGGCTCCAAAGAAGTTCGAATTTCGCGGTAGCTGGGGCGGAAATCGTGCCCCCACTCGCTAATGCAGTGCGCCTCATCTATGGCAACCAAATCAATATTAAGCGCATGCATTTCAGCTTCCCAAAGCGGCGTTTTCAGGCGCTCAGGTGCGCAATAAAGCAGTTTATACATCCCATTACGGGCATTTACCAGCCGCTGCTCCACCTCATAAGACGGCAGCGTGCTGTTGATAAACGTAGCCGAAACGCCCTTTTGCTTCAGCGCCTGTACCTGGTCTTGCATCAACGCAACCAGCGGAGAGATGACGAGCGTAAGCCCTTCAAACACGGTAGCCGGCACCTGGTAACACAGCGATTTTCCGCCTCCCGTGGGAAATAGCACCAGCGTATCATCTCCTGAAAACACCGATTTCACCACTTCATCCTGTCCGGAACGAAAAGAGTCAAATCCCCAAAATTTTCTTAAATTAGTTTCGGCTTTGTGAAAATAATCCTGCAACTTTATCCTTTTAGATTTAGCATCATTTAGTTCTAAAATACAAACCAATGCGAACAAAATTTCTATTGCTCTTATTAATACTTACCACTCTTTTTTCGTGTGGAAACATGTTTTCTTTTGATGATCTGAATTATCGGGAGGAAATGCGAAGCTTTGTTAAAGAAATTTCAGAATATGCTAAAAAACAGCAACCCGATTTTTCTGTGATTCCTCAAAATGGCCATCCGCTTGTTATGCGAAAAGGCGATCTTGCTGAGGATTACCTCCAAGCCGTTGATGCTTTAGCACAAGAAAGTTTTCTCTACGGCTATCCGGATGATGATTTACCCACTCCCGTCCGTGATACCAATCGCCTTCTCGAACTATTGAATAAAGGCAAAGAAGCCGGTAAAACCATTCTGATTACCGACTACTGCACCACCGATTTCAAAGTAGCTGATTCTTATAATATGAATCGAGCACTCGGTTTTGTTTCTTTTGCTGCTCCCGACCGCGATTTGCGCGTAATTCCCGAAATACCGGAAACACTTCCCGGAAAGAATGATAAAGTAATTACAAAACTTTCGGAAGCTAAAAACTTTTTATATCTGCTGAATAAGTCCAAATTTGACGGGCGAAAAGAGTTTATTGAAGCCATTCAAAACACAAATTATGATCTCATTATTACGGATGCATTTTACGGCTCAAAAATGTTTAGCCGGGATGAAGTTGAACAACTTCGCCAAAAGAGAAATGGCGGTAAGCGGCTCGTAATCAGTTATATGAGCATTGGGGAAGCCGAAGATTATCGCTTTTACTGGAAGGATGAATGGTCGGAAAACAACCCCGACTGGCTGGCTGCTGAAAACCCAAACTGGCCCGGAAACTTCAAGGTGAAATATTGGGACCCGGCCTGGAAGTCTGTTATATACGGAACTCCAAATTCCTATTTGCAGCAAATACTGAATTCCGAGTTCGACGGCGTTTATTTAGATATTATTGATGGTTTCAGATATTTTGAATAGCACTTTGAACTGTGATTATTGTGATATGTTAGATAGTCAGGCTGGATTTTGGGGAATGATGGAACAAGCTTTAAGGCATTAAAGAAATGCTTTTTAAAACTCTGAACTCCGTCTGACCGCTGGATATGATTAGTCTGACTGAATACGTTTTGGTGCGGTCTGACGGATGTTAATGGCAGATAGGTTCAGTAAACAGAGAGCAGTTTTCAGTAATCGGGATTGGGTTGGTAAGATGGTATTGGGCATGAAATTGCAACGCTGTAGAATCACGGATTTAAAAATGAGAATTTTATCTCGCTCCCAACAACCCCGTTGGTAGCGCCACACAGAACCACCCGGTTCAAAAATGAAACCTTCTCATGCAAACCGAGCCTTGGCACCGGGCCCCATCCTTGTTCCTTCCCTAACACGCATTCGCGCCAAAGAAGGAGACGCCTTGCTGAGATTTTTCAGTGATCAGGGAGCAGTTTGCAGTGAACAAGGAGTAGTTGTTAATACTTCTTTTGTATTATCAGCAAAGTTCTCAAACAACGCGTCCTCTTTCCTTGCGGCGGTGCCAAGGTTTGGGAATTTATTTAGTTGAGCCGGAGCCCCGAATTTCGGGATAAAGCCGAGACAGAGAAAGGGTTCTGTTTTGCGGGCTTAAAATTCAAAATTACCAAAAAAGATGCTTTTGGTTTTTAATAACTATTTGCCCTATTCAATCGTCAGACGAGCTGGAGTCGTCGGACGAAGTACAAGTTTTCGAGAAACCCAATAACCGCGATAAGCGGCTTAAATAACAGGAAGTTTTCCTTCAAACATATTTTCGAAGCGCACTTCAGATATATCCTGATCCAGCAGCAGGCTCATAGCGTCTCCTACTTTTGAGCAGGTTACAAAGTTGTGGTCGTCCAGATCGCGGGTTACTAAGCCTTCTTGCACCAGCAAATCGATGTTGTTGTTGATGAGATTAGCCTCTTCAGTAAGACCAAAGTGCTCCAGCATCATAGCAACAGATAAAATGGCGGCAATTGGGTTTGCTAAATCCTGTCCGGCTGCTTGTGGATAACTTCCGTGAATCGGCTCAAACAGTGATGAATTCTCGCCAATAGAAGCGGATGGAAGCAGCCCAATAGAGCCTGTTATTACACTGCTTTGGTCAGAAATTATATCTCCGAACATGTTTTCGGCCAATACCACATCAAACTGATTTGGGCGCAGAATAAACTGCATGGTGGCATTATCCACGTACAAATATTCCACTTCCACATCAGGGTAGCTGAGGGCGATGGTTTGTACGGTTTGGCGCCACAGCCGCGAAGTTTCCAGCACGTTTGCTTTATCTACAAGGGTAAGTTTTTTACGTCTGTTTTGGGCCGCCCCAAATGCCATTCTCGACACCCGCTCAATTTCTTCGACCGAGTAAGTACAATGATCATAAGCCGTTTCGCCATCCTCGCTTCGGCCTTTTTCTCCAAAATAAATGCCGCCGGTAAGCTCACGATACACCACTAAATCGGTGCCTTCGATGTATTTTCGTTTCAAAGGCGATCGATCAATCAAAGACTCATACGTTTTAACCGGGCGAATATTTGTGAATAAACCCAATTCTTTGCGAAGCCGCAGCAGGCCCTGCTCGGGGCGAACTTTTGCCGTCGGGTCGTTATCATACTTTGGATCACCGATGGCACCAAACAGTACAGCATCTGCATCCAGGCACTTCTGCAGCGTTTCTTCCGGCAGCGGATCGCCGGTTTTATCAATGGCTATAGCGCCCACCAGCCCCGTTGTGTATTCAAAATTATGGCCAAAACGATGTGCAATGGCTTCTAAAACTTTAACGGCTTGTTTGGTGACTTCGGGGCCAATTCCATCGCCCGGTAATACGGCTATTTTCTTGTTCATGAATTAATATTCTCGGTGTTGTTGTTCGAATTGTTGAATTTTTTGTTTTTGACTGAGTAAGAAATCAATATCGTCATAGCCTTTTAGCAGGCACATTTTTTTGAAGGGGTTGATTTCAAATCGTTCTTCGCTTCCATCTTCCAAACTGATGGTTTGCTTTTCCAGATCTATCCGTATGGGAGTGAGCGGTTTTTTCTGCACATCGGAAAGCACTTTTTGCAGAAACGCATCTGATACTTGCACCGGCAACAAACCATTATTTAGTGCATTTCCTTTAAAAATATCCGCAAAATAACTGGATACAACAGCTCTGAAACCATAATCATACAAGGCCCAGGCAGCATGCTCCCGGCTCGACCCGCACCCAAAATTCCTTCCGGCTACTAAAATATTTCCCGAATAATTTGGATTGTTGAGCACAAATTTCTCTTTAGGATTACCCTGTTCATCAAAGCGCCAGTCTCTGAATAAATTCTCCCCAAATCCTTCGCGAGAGGTAGCTTTTAAAAACCGAGCCGGTATAATTTGGTCGGTATCTACGTCTTCGTTAGGCAAAGGCACAGCACTGCTTTTCAGTACGTTAAACTTTTCCATGATTATCCTACTTTTTTAACTTCTTCAAATTCTCTTGGATCTACTACCCGGCCTTCAATAGCAATAGCGGCAGCCGTAAGCGGACTCACCAGCAGCGTGCGCGCGCCGGGACCCTGGCGGCCTTCAAAATTTCGGTTTGAAGTAGATACACAATATTCTCCGGCGGGAATTTTATCTTCATTCATTCCCAGACAAGCCGAACAGCCCGATTGACGAAGTTCGAATCCGGCTTCTGCTAAAATTTTGTCAATACCTTCTTTTTGAGCCTGTTCCTGCACCTGGCGCGAACCCGGCACAATCATCGCTTTTATATGAGGAGCTTTCGTTTTTCCCTGAACATAATTGGCTACAATCCGAAGATCTTCAATCCGGCTGTTGGTACAGCTTCCAATAAACACATGGTCTATTTTCTTTCCTTTCAGCTTTTCTCCGGCATTCAATCCCATATATTCGAGTGAAGCCTGTAAACTGTTTGGGTTTTCAACTTCATCTGAAGTGGGAATGCGCCCCGATATTTTAATACCGGTTCCGGGATTGGTACCATAGGTTATCATTGGCTCAATATCTTCTGCGCGGAAAGTGTGCTCGGCATCAAAAATAGCTTCATCATCCGAATAAAGCGTTTTCCAATAGGCTACCGCCTCTTCAAATTCAGCTCCTTTAGGGGCAAATTTTTTGCCTTTCACATAGTCGAATGTGGTTTCATCGGGAGCAATCATACCGCCTCGTGCTCCCATTTCAATGCTCATGTTACAGATGGTCATCCGGGCTTCCATAGAAAGCTGCCAAATAGCTGACCCGGCATATTCAACAAAATATCCGGTTCCTCCTCCCGTGCCCAGCTTCGAGATGATGTACAGAATAATATCCTTAGCATAAATGCCTTTACCCAGCTCGCCGTTAATGGTAATGCGCATGGTTTTAGGGCGCTCTACCAGCAGGCACTGAGTGGCCATCACCTGCTCCACTTGCGAGGTTCCAATTCCGAACGCAATAGCTCCGAATGCTCCGTGGGTTGAAGTGTGGCTGTCTCCGCATACAATAGTCATTCCCGGCTTGGTAACGCCTAATTCAGGTCCAATTACGTGCACAATACCTTGGTACGGATGGCCTAAGCCATACAGCTCTATGCCAAAGTCTTTGCAGTTTTCGGTGAGCGTGTTTACCTGAAGTTTGGAGAGATAATCTTTTATAGGCAGATGCTGATTTTTGGTAGGCACGTTGTGATCAGCCGTTGCCACAATTTTATCAGTTCGGTGAATATCGATACCGCGTTTGCGAATTCCGCTGAATGCCTGCGGACTGGTTACTTCGTGGATAAAGTGGCGGTCGATATACAAAATTTCTAAACCGCCCTCTACTTCATCAACTACATGTTGCTCCCAAACCTTTTCGAATAATGTTTTTGCCATAAATAAATGAATACTTCTCTGCGCAGTAACTGTTTTTATATGTTTATAACTGTTGTTTAACCGGTAGCTGATACGGATAAAAGCCGTACTAAATCTTGGTCATTTATAACTTTTTGCCGATCGGCTAACTCTAAGAATTCTTTATAAAACTGATCTAATTCACCTTTTTTTAACTCAAAACCTAATTTTTGAGCTCGGTAATGCAGTGCAGCCCGGCCGCTTCGTGCCGTTAGCACAATGGATGATTCAAGCGCTCCTACTTCGGCAGGATCGATAATTTCGTAGGTTTCGCGCGATTTGATTACACCATCTTGGTGAATGCCGGACGAGTGTGCAAACGCATTGGAGCCTACAATAGCTTTGTTGGGCTGAACCGGCATATTCATTTTGGATGAAACCAGCGCACTTATTTCGCACAAATATTTGGTATCAATGCCCGTATCAAAATTCAGATCGTGATGTTTACGCATAATCATCACCACTTCTTCCAAAGAAGCATTTCCGGCCCGTTCGCCAATTCCATTGATGGTACATTCAATCTGCCGTGCTCCATTTTGCACGCCGGCTATAGAGTTGGCGGTAGCCAGTCCCAAATCATTATGGCAATGGGTTGAAATGATGGCCTTATCAATTCCTTTCACATTTTCTTTAAGGAATTTGATTTTCTGTCCGTATTCGGAAGGCAGGCAATATCCGGTGGTGTCGGGAATGTTGACAACGGTTGCTCCGGCTTTAATGGCTGCTTCTACAATTGTAGCGAGATATTCGTTGTCCGTTCGTCCGGCATCTTCGGCATAAAATTCTACGTCTTCCACATATTTTTTGGCCAGCTTTACAGCCTCCACCCCGCGCTCAAGAACTTCTTCGCGGGTACTTTTCAACTTATCAAAAATGTGGCTGTCAGAGGTTCCGATGCCGGTGTGAATACGCGGGCGCTTAGCCTTTTCCAAAGCTTCAGCTGCTACTTCGATGTCGTTTGCTACGGCGCGAGTGAGTCCACAAACTGTAGAGTGCTTAATGATATTGGAAATTTGGCGTACCGATTCGAAGTCTCCGGGACTTGACACCGGAAACCCAACCTCCATAACATCCACGCCCAGGCGTTCTAATTCCCTGGCAATTTCTATTTTTTCGGTAGTATTTAACCTACATCCGGGAACTTGTTCTCCGTCTCGTAGAGTGGTATCAAAAATTTGAACTTGTGAGTTTGGCATTAGTCTAATGATTTCTAACTTAACTGCCGTTTCAATTACTTTCTCCGGTCAAAGTTCAAGCAATTGGCACGAAGGTATAGCTGCAGCACTTTTTCTGAAAACCAGATTAACGGGTTATTACGATACCCAAGTGCACACAGCATATATTTATATATCTAATTAATAACTACTTAACTTACTTTTACTCACGTATTTTATACCATGGCCAATCAACCTAACGACCATGTTTATCAGCTTATAAAATCATTAACTAAGGCAGAAAAACGGGCATTTAAGATTTATGCCACCCGAAACAGCAGCCCGGATGCGAAATTCATTCAGCTCTTTGATGCGATGGATAAAGCCACCACTTACAACGAGCATGAAATTATTAAAGGGCTGAAGGGCGTTAAAAAGAGGCAGTTTTCGAACTTAAAAGCTCATTTGTACAAGCAAGTTCTCACCAGCCTGCGGCTCACCAACATCAAGCATAACATTGATATTATGCTTCGTGAACAAATTGATCACGCCCGACTTCTTTACAACAAAGGATTATATCAGCAAAGCTTGCGGCTGTTAGACAGAGCTAAAACGCAGGCCCGCCAGCAGCACCGCAACACGCTGGAATATGAGATTCTTACTTTCGAGCGCATCATTGAATCCCAATACATCACCCGAAGTCTTAAAAATCGCGCCGATGAAATTATTGAGCAGGGCAACCAAAAGCTGGATACTCTGTCTAATTATAACCGTTTGGCAAATCTCTCCCTTCGGCTGTACGGTATCTATATAAAATCGGGCCATGTACGTAATGAGGATGATTATGCTGAAATCAGTCGGTTTTTTAAAAGCGAGCTGAATGATATTAACCAGAAAGAGTTAGGCTTTTTTGAGCAGCTGTATTTATACGTTTCGTACGCTTGGTACAGCTTAATTGTACAGGATTTTTTGTTGCAATATCGCTACGCTCAAAAGTGGGTAGATTTATTCCATAACAACCCCGAGATGCTGGAATTGGAGCCTATCTGGTACCTGAAAGGTCAGCATGTTTTGCTGGAAGCTTTATTTATTTTAGGCCACTATTCTAAGCATGAAAAAGTAGCTAAAAGGCTGGAAGAGTTTGTGGAAAATCCCCCCACGCGAAACAACCAAAACCTTGAAACGCTGGGCTTTATGTACTTATATACCTCTAAGCTGAACGGCCACTTTATTGCCGGAACTTTTACCGAAGGCGTGGATATGGTGCCGGAGCTGAACCGTAAAATTGAGACCTATTCACAGCAGATAGATCCGCACCGCATTCTAATTTTTTATTACAAAATTGCATGCCTGTATTTTGGCGCCGGCATGAATAAAAAAGCGATTGAGTATCTCAATAAAATCATTAATTACCCTGACCAAAAGCTGCGTGAAGACTTGCACTGCTTTGCCCGCATCTTAAACCTGATTGCTCATTTTGAGTTAGGCAATCAAACCCATGTTGAGTATCAAATTCGTGCAGTTTACCGATTCCTGCGAAAGATGAACGATATGAATTTAGTACAGGAAGAAATTCTGACTTTTCTGAAAAATTTAGAAAATTCGGATAGTATTCCCATCAAAGAAAAGTTCATCCAGTTGCGAGATCGGCTGCTTGAAATCAACGAAATGCCTTATCAAAAACGGCCATTTTTATACTTGGACATCATATCTTGGCTGGAGTCTAAAATTCATGAAAAGCCCGTTCAGGACGTCATTAAAGGGAAGTTCATTGTTCGAAACTAAGATATTTATGCGTTTGGACATCCCACTATTACATTTTTTACATAAGAAAAACATTTGCTATTACGGTCGCACTGCCGTTACTTTGCAAGCGAACTAAATATTCAATTATGCTGTCTATCATTATTTCTCTGGTCATTATTCAAATTATTGGTATTCCATACCAACCAGGGAAAGCTTTGTAGCACATAGTGATTATGATTACTGAGAAGCCTTCCCTGAAACGGAAGGCTTTTTTTTTGAATAAGAATTTTTGAACTCACTCTATATACTCATTTAACATACATGTCGGAACTGAACAAATTCAGCAAACAAGTTACCCAAGACGATTCCCAACCTGCCGCCCAAGCCATGCTTCACGCTATCGGGCTGAGCGATGACGACCTTCAAAAACCACTTATTGGCATTGCCAGTACCGGTTATGAAGGAAACCCCTGCAACATGCACCTCAACGATTTGGCTACTCACGTTAAAAAAGGCGTTGAACAAGCCAACTTAAACGGATTGATTTTCAACACTATAGGAATAAGCGATGGCATTTCGATGGGAACTCCCGGAATGAGATACTCCCTCCCCTCCCGCGATATTATTGCCGACTCTATGGAAGCCGTGGTGAAAGGAATGGCGTACGACGGCATGGCCGCTATTGTTGGGTGTGATAAAAATATGCCCGGTGCTTTAATGGCTATGATTCGCGTAAACCGTCCTTCTGTTTTAGTATATGGTGGAACTATCGCCCCCGGTTTTCACAATGGAAAAAAGCTGGACGTAGTTTCTGCTTTCGAGGCCTGGGGCGAAAAAGTAAGCGGTAAAATATCGGATGGCGAATTTAAAGATGTTATCCAACATGCATGCCCGGGAGCGGGCGCTTGTGGCGGAATGTACACGGCTAACACCATGTCGTCTGCTATCGAAGCAATGGGAATGAGCCTGCCGTTCAACTCCTCCAATCCCGCTACCGATCAAACCAAAGTAATTGAATGCGAAGATGTTGGAAAGCACCTGTATCACCTGCTTAAAAATGACATAAAGCCTTTAGATATTCTCACCAAGGCATCTTTTGAAAATGCCATTCGGCTCATCATTGTGTTAGGTGGCTCCACAAATGCCGTGCTTCACATGATTGCATTGGCTAAAACTGCAAACATTGACCTCACGCTTGAAGATTTTCAACACCTCAGCGATACCACACCATTTTTAGCTGATTTAAAACCCAGCGGAAAATATGTGATGCAAGATTTGCATGAAGCAGGAGGCGTTCCGGCCGTAATGAAATACATGCTGGAAAACGATTTACTGGACGGAAGCTGCATGACTGTTACCGGCAAAACGCTGGCTGAAAATTTAGAACATGTAGAACCTCTTAAGGTTGAACAAGATGTAATTCACGAGCTTTCTGATCCCATCAAACCAAGCGGGCATATTCAAATTCTCTATGGAAATGTGGCTGAAGAGGGAGCTGTAGCAAAAATTACCGGCAAAGAAGGCGAATATTTTGAAGGAACTGCCCGCGTTTTTGAAAGTGAAGCGGAAGCCAATAAAGGCATCAGCCAGGGTGATGTAAAAGCCGGCGATGTAGTAGTTATTAGATATGTAGGTCCCAAAGGCGGCCCCGGAATGCCGGAAATGCTTAAACCCACGTCTGCCATTATGGGCGCAGGTTTAGGCAAAGAGGTAGCGTTGATAACCGATGGCAGATTTTCGGGCGGAACGCATGGTTTTGTGGTAGGCCACATCACCCCGGAAGCTCAGGTTGGCGGAGGAATCGCATTTATAAAAAATGGAGATACCATCCGCATTGATGCCCGGAAGAATGAAATAAGCGCATTGATTTCGGACGAAGAATTTCAAAAAAGAAAAGAAAGCTGGAGCGAGCCGCCGCTCAAAGAAAAACGCGGAGCTTTATACAAATATGCCAAAACGGTTTCATCAGCTTCAGAAGGCTGCATAACCGACGAATGCTAACCTAACCAAACCTAACAAACCTGAATCTCACATAATTTTCACTCACACTCTCAATAAACACTTATGGAAACCTTAACCGCAACTACCGACACCACCAATAATAAAAAAACTGAAACCATCACCGGGGCCGAGGCTATCATCCGCATTCTTCGCGAAGAAGCTGTGGATACTATTTTTGGCTATCCCGGTGGAGCTATTATGCCGGTTTATGATTCGCTGTACGACTATCGCGATTCCATCAAACACATTTTATCGAGGCACGAGCAGGGTGCTATTCATGCCGCACAGGGATATGCCCGAGCCAGTGGAAAAGTGGGCGTCTGTTTGGCTACTTCAGGACCGGGAGCTACCAATTTAATTACCGGAATTGCTGATGCACAAATCGATTCAACCCCGCTTGTTTGCATCACAGGACAGGTTCCATCTAATTTATTGGGGAGTGATGCTTTCCAGGAAACGGATGTAATTGGGATGTCGATGCCGGTTACAAAATGGAATTTCCAGATTACCTGCGCCGAAGAAATACCGGAAGTATTAGCCAAAGCGTTTTATGTGGCGCGCTCAGGACGTCCCGGCCCGGTGCTTATTGATGTTACCAAAGATGCTCAGTTCCAATCTCTGGATTTCAAATATGAAAAATGCACAAAATTGCGCAGTTATACTCCCGTTCCGGAAACTGATTATTCTACATTAGACGAAGCTGCCGAGCTGATTAACAATGCCGAGCGTCCGTATGTTTTGCTGGGTCAGGGAGTAATTTTAGGTAATGCCGAGGCGGAGTTTAAGGAATTTATTGAAAAAACCGGGATTCCTACTGCATGGACTCTGTTGGGACTATCTGCCCTGGACACCGATCACCCCTTAAACGTGGGAATGTTGGGCATGCACGGAAACTACGGCCCAAACGTACTCACCAACGAATGTGACGTACTAATTGCTGTAGGAATGCGCTTTGATGACCGGGTAACCGGAAGTCTCGATAATTACGCCAAACAAGCCAAAGTTATTCACCTTGAAATTGATCCCGCCGAAATTGACAAAAACGTACCGGCAGATGTAGCCGTTTTAGGAGATGTAAAAGCAACGCTTCCCGAACTTACCAAACGCGTAAAGGCAAACTCGCACACCGAATGGCTGCAGAAGTTTAGAGATTGCGATAAGCAGGAATTTGAAAAGGTAATTAAAGAAGAACTTTATCCCTCTTCCGACTTGCTAAGCATGGGAGAAGTGATTCGCATGATCTCCGAAAAAACAAATGGAGAAGCCATTATTGTATCTGATGTGGGGCAGCACCAAATGATTGCCTGCCGATACAGCAAGTTCACCAAGTCGAAAGGAAATATTACATCCGGAGGATTGGGAACCATGGGCTTTGGACTGCCTGCCGCAATGGGCGCTAAGTTAGGTGCACCCGAGCGCGAAGTGATTGCTGTACTCGGTGATGGCGGCTTTCAAATGACCCTGCAGGAATTAGCCACTATTTTCCAGGATGATATTGATGTGAAAGTGCTACTGCTCAATAATGACTTTTTGGGAATGGTACGACAGTGGCAGCAGCTGTTTTTTGAGCGCCGCTATTCATTCACCGAAATGAAAAATCCGGATTTTCAAGGCATTGTAAAAGGCTTTGGGATTGAAACACAAAAAGTAGAACAGCGAGATCAGCTTGACCAAGCCCTGGATGATTTTCTTCAATATAAAGGCTCCTACTTTCTGGAAGTATGCGTAGGAAAAGAAAATAATGTATTTCCTATGGTACCCAGCGGGAAATCGGTATCCGAAATCAGGCTTGAATAATCATTCCTCATTCACCTATAAAAATAAACACTTTAGCTTATTCCAAAATTATGAAAAAAGATTACACCATCACCGTTTATACCGAGCATCAGGTAGGCTTGCTGAACCGAATCACTATTGTTTTCACTAAGCGAAAAATCAATATCGAGAGCATCAATGTTTCCCAAAGCGAAACCGAAGGTGTGCATCGCTTTACAATTGCTATTACCGAAACGGAAGCAACCGTTAGCAAATTAGTAAAGCAAATAAACAAACTGGTGGACGTTCTTCGTGCTTATTACCACGAAGACGACCAAATTATACAGCAGGAAATGGCGCTGTATAAAATTCCTACCAAAGTATTTGCGCATGGCGGTAAAGCCGAAAAGATTGTACGCGCCCACAATGCACGTATTCTCACCATGGAAAAAGAATTCACCGTGATTGAAAAAACCGGTTATCACCACGAAACACAATCTCTGTTTGAAGACCTGAAACCGTTTGGATTGATAGAGTTTTCCCAAACCGGGCGCGTAGCTGTTTCCAAAACAGAAAAAGGTATTGGCGCTATGGTCGGTGATTCTCAGGAAGCACTTATCGCAGAGATATAGCCTTTAATTTATAAAACCGGGCGTTTGTCAGATTATGATGATCTGTGTTTAAAATCAGCTAAATCAGCGCGTCCGTTTTACTTTTATTTTTTAACAAACTATTTAATTACTCACTAAATACACTCAAAATTTATTATGGCAACACTAAACTTTGGCGGCGTAGAAGAAGAAGTCGTAACCCGAGATGAATTTCCTCTTTCAAAAGCTTTAGAAACTATGAAAGACGAAACCATAGCCGTATTGGGCTATGGCGTTCAGGGGCCGGGACAGGCACTGAACCTCAAAGACAATGGCTTTAACGTAATTGTTGGCCAACGCAAAAATTCATCCACGTGGGATAAAGCCGTAGCCGACGGCTGGGTTCCCGGCGAAACGTTATTTGAAATTGAAGAAGCGGCTCAAAAAGGAACCGTTATTCAGTATTTACTTTCCGACGCCGGACAAATTGCTGTTTGGCCCACGGTTAAGAAAGCGTTAAATCCCGGCGATGCCCTCTACTTTTCACACGGATTTGGCATTACCTACAAAGAACGCACAGGCATCATCCCTCCTGAAAATGTGGATGTAATACTAGTAGCTCCTAAAGGTTCAGGCACTTCCCTCCGTCGTATGTTTTTGGAGGGAAGAGGTCTGAACTCCAGCTACGCTATTTTCCAGGATGCAACCGGACGTGCTAAAGAACGCGTTACTGCTTTAGGCATTGGCGTAGGCTCAGGCTACTTATTTGAAACCAATTTCAAAAAAGAAGTATATAGCGATTTAACCGGAGAGCGTGGAACGCTGATGGGTGCTATCCAAGGGCTTTTTGCAGCTCAATATGAAGTGCTGCGCACCAACGGACACACTCCATCCGAAGCCTTTAACGAAACGGTTGAAGAACTTACGCAGTCGCTAATGCCTCTGGTAGCGGAAAACGGCATGGATTGGATGTATGCCAACTGTTCCACAACCGCACAGCGAGGCGCACTCGACTGGTGGAAGAAATTCCGCGATGCCACTAAACCTGTATTCTCAGACCTGTACAAGGAAGTAGCCGCAGGAAACGAAGCACAACGCTCTATCGACTCCAACTCCAAAGACGATTACCGGGAAAAGCTGGAAGAAGAACTGGCTGAACTCCGGGAATCAGAAATGTGGAAAGCCGGAGCTACGGTTCGCCAACTTCGTCCCGAGAATGCAGAAACCGAAGCAGAACCGGCTGAATAATCCGTTCAAGTTTCTATCTGTTCATCATAATAATCACCTCAAATAACACCCTATGCCCGAAGTAACCACTTCGAATACCGTGTCGGTAGAAAACATCCATAAAGCGGCACAAAACTTAAAAAACATATCCATCCGCACAACATTGATGTTTAACCATCAATTGTCGGAGCGGATACATGCAAACGTTTGGCTAAAGCGGGAAGATTTGCAGGTGGTGCGTTCCTATAAAATCCGAGGGGCTTTTCATAAAATTGAAAGCCTTTCGGAACAGGAACTTAGCAATGGTGTGGTATGTGCCAGTGCCGGTAATCACGCCCAAGGCGTTGCCTTTGCATGTGCCAAAAAGAAGATTCGTGGAACTATTTTCATGCCCGTCCCCACTCCCGAACAAAAAGTACATCAGGTAAAAATGTTTGGGAAAGAGTACGTGGACATACAACTGGTGGGCGATACGTTTGATGATTCATTTGCCGAAGCTCAGGCTTTCAGCAAGCAGCATCAAGCCGCTATTATTCCTCCTTTTGATGACGAAAAAGTCATTGAAGGTCAAGGAACCGTAGGCAAAGAAATTCTCGAAGACGCCGAAGCTCCTATTGATTATCTCATTGTTCCCATTGGAGGTGGCGGACTTGCGGCAGGCATAGGTTCTTACTTTAGCTTGCTTTCTCCCTCTACCAAAATTATTGGGGTTGAACCGGAAGGCGCATCAGCCATGAAACAGTCTATAGAGCAAGGAAAGCTCCTCACCTTAGAAAACATTGACAAATTTGTAGACGGAGCCGCGGTCAAAAAAGCAGGTAAACTCACCTTTAGCATCTGTAAAGAAATTTTAGAAAAGGTAATTACCGTTCCTGAGGGAAAAGTATGCAGCACCATACTTCAGCTTTATAACGAGCAGGCCATTGTAGCAGAACCCGCCGGTGCCCTATCCGTAGCTGCACTGGATTTTTTGAAGGATGAAATTGAAGGTAAAAACGTGGTTTGCGTAATCAGCGGAAGCAATAACGACATCACCCGAATGGCAGAAATTAAAGAACGCTCGATGCTGTACGAGGGACTAAAACACTATTTTATTGTTGATTTCCCCCAGCGTGCCGGAGCTTTACGCGAGTTTCTGAATGAAGTATTAGGGCCTGATGATGACATCGCCCATTTCGAATATTCCAAAAAAACCAACCGCGGAAAAGGTCCCGCTTTAATAGGAATAGACATCAAAGAAAAAGAAGACTTCACGCCTTTAGTAAACCGAATGAAGCAAGCAAACATCCAGTATGAATACGTAAACAACCAACCCCATTTATTCCGATTTTTGCTATAGGGAGCATTGTTTTACAGGCTCCTTCTCATCCTTCTCGTTACGAACGTCCCATCCTGCAAATTTGCACTTCTGAACCGGAGGTTCAGGCAGGCATCCCCAACCGGAGGTTGAGGGACGAGGGACAAAACGATTCTATAATTCCCTCACCATCATGGCTACACTTTTTTTGCCGCCTTCGGTGCGGAGCTCCGCTACTTTCTTGAAACCCAGGCTTTCCCCTCGTTACGAACGCCCCGCACCTAACGCCCCCGGGACCCACAGATAGTTCAGGCTTATCCTGCAAATTTACACTTCTGAACCGGAGGTTAAGGACGAGAAACAGTCTTTTATCAGGTTACAACTCACATTCTCTCACCATCATGGCTACACTTTTTTTGCCGCCTTCGGTGCGGAGCTCCGCTACTTTCTTGAAACCCAGGCTTTTATGAAATGCTAACGAATTGGGATTGGGGGGCTTTAGGTTTACTTCGCACGTAACCATTGGCTGTTTAGATTGCTCAAATAAGTACTGATATAATGCGCTTCCCAGCTTTTTACCCCGGTATTTTTCAGCAATCACAATGCGATCTACATAATCGAAATCGGTGTAATTGTTACAGAAAAACTGATAATTCAGGCTTTCGTAGTCCAGTCCTTTTTGGAGCACAATCATAAAGCCCGCTAACTCATTTTCATATTCTACCACTAAAAACAAATGGGCCATTTCGTAATAGCGCTCCATATCAGCCAAGCTGATATCACCTACATGAGGCACCGAGCACTGATTCATTGCTAACAATTCAGCCAGCTCATCATTCCGGGCTATTCGAATATTCATGAATTAGATTTGATAATTAACTTTCTAAATAACAGATTCCACAACCTAAACAAACTTAACGAATTTGCCACATTATGGATTGCAAAAAATCACACTTTCTTCTGGATGAATCGGTTACCTATTTAAACTGCGCGTATATGTCTCCATTGTTGGCGTCTGTGGAAAAAGCCGGCATAACCGGGATTCAAAAAAAGAGAAATCCCTTTAACATCACACCGGAAGAGTTTTTTGGTGAAACCGAGCAGCTGCGCGAGGCTTATGGCAAACTCATTAATGCGGACGACCCAAAACGTATTGTGGTTATCCCTTCTGCATCGTACGGATTGGGTAATGTGGCTCATAATCTTTCCCTTTCTGAGGGAGATGAAATTGTGGTGACCGGCGAGCAGTTTCCAAGCAACGTATATCCGTGGCAAACGGTGGCCAAGGAGCAGCAGGTAGAAATTATCACCGTTTCTGCTCCTGATGATTCTCAAAATCGGGGTGAAATTTGGAATGAACAAATTCTGGATGCCATCAACCCAAACACAAAAATGGTGGCAATTGGACAGGTACACTGGGCGGATGGAACCCTCTTCAACCTAAAAGAAATTCGGAAGCGAACGCGAGAAGTAGGCGCTTTACTGGTAATTGACGGCACACAATCGGTAGGCGCTCTTCCTTTTGATGTTCAGAAAATTGAGCCCGATGCACTTATTTGCGCCGGCTATAAATGGCTGATGGGTCCGTATAGCATAGGATTAGCTTATTATGGTCCGGCTTTTGATGACGGAACGCCTATAGAAGAAAACTGGATTAACCGATATAAAAGCGAGGACTTTGCCAATCTGGTGAATTACAGCGACCGTTATCAGCCGGGAGCTTTGCGGTATGAGGTGGGCCAGCACAGCAACTTTATTTTGGTACCCATGCTGCTGAAAGCCATTCAGCAACTGAACGAATGGGGACCGGAAAATATCCAAAATTATTGCAAAGATTTGACGCTCGAACCTATTAAAGCACTCAAAGAATCAGGTTTTATAATAGAAGACGAAGACTTCCGCTCATCTCATCTGTTTGGCATTCGATTGGGAGATCATCACAATATGGACAAGATAAAAGCAGCTTTGGAAACCCAAAATATCTTGGTTTCTTTTCGGGGTGATTCCCTTCGGGTTTCTCCAAACGTGTATAACACTTCCCAAGATTTTGAGAAACTGGTAGAGGCTCTCAGAGCTTCATAATGATCTGAATAACTTAAATTTACCGTTAAGCTTCCCCTCGTTGCGAAGTTGATGTTAATAAAATAGTTATCTAAAATTACCTGTAATCCCGCTTGAGCTCGGTTTGGTACTGCCCCGCCGGGGCAGGTTAGCGGCAACCTTAGCATCTGTACTTTTATACAAACATACCGTCCCGATGGGACGGATACTGCTCCATCAGAGCAGCATGTTTGTATAAAACAATGGGCTTTTAACAGCTCACGCGCCGTAGGTGCGAAATGTACTTTGTGGTATCGGGCCAAAGTTTGAGGCGGAGCCTCTATTAGGCATCACGGAGCAGAGCACCGTGACGAGGGTAAAGATAATTCCGGCTACCTTCCATTTTCCCCTCGTTACGAACGTCTCGTTCGTAATGCCTCCAGGAACCTCTGGTTCCCTATAAATAATACAGGCTTATCCTGCAAATTTACATTTCTGAACCGGAGGCTCAGGCAGTCATCCCCAACCAGAGGTTAGGGACGAGGAGGTTTTGATATTTAAAACAAAAAAAAGCCGGACGATTAGCCCGGCTTTCTCTTATTTATTTATAAAGTCGAAACGTATTTATTTACCAAACGCTGCTTTAACGTAATCTTTACGCATTTCAGCAATGGCGGAAATTGAAATTCCTACCGGACAAACGGCTTCGCATTCGCCAAAGTTAGAGCAGTCGCCGAAGCCTTCTTCTTCCATTTGGTCAACCATGGCTACTACTCGTTCTGAGCGTTCTACTTCACCTTGCGGAAGTTTATTAAGGTGTGCAATTTTAGCTCCTGTAAACAGCGAGGCGGAAGCATTTGGACAAGCGGCCACACAGGCTCCACAACCGATACAGGTTGCATAATCAAAAGCAGCATCCGACTTGGCTTTATTCACCAAAATAGAATTAGCTTCGGTAGCCGATCCGGTTTTGATAGATACATATCCTCCGGCTTCAATAATCCGGTCGAAAGCAGAGCGATCTACCACTAAATCTTTAATTACGGGAAAGGCTGCAGCACGAGGCGGCTCAATGGTAATATGAGCGCCGTCATTATAATTTCGCATATGCAGCTGACATACGGCCATTCGCTGATTAGGTCCGTGAGCCTGCCCATTCACTACCAAATTACACGAACCGCAAATTCCCTCGCGGCAGTCATAATCAAACTCTACCGGATCTTTGCCTTCCAGAATCAGCTCTTCGTTCAGCACGTCTAACATCTCCAGGAATGACATATGCTCATCCACCTTATCGAGCGTATATGTTTCAAAATGCCCGGGATCTGTTGGGCCGTTTTGTTTCCAGTACTTTAGATGAATGGTCATTAATTTGCTCATAGTAACGTATTTTTTACAACAAAAGCGCAGATACAGAATGTGATAACTCACTGAAATTTCTATATATGCTCTTTTGGTTTAACATTAAATTTTGGTGTTCGTAGTTTAACGGGCTGTTATTTGTAACTGCGCTGTTTTAGCTCAACAAATTCAAATTCAAGGTCTTCTTTATGAAGTACTTCTTCCAACGTACCGTTCAGTCCTTTGTATTCCCAAGCGGCTACATACGAGAACTTCTCATCGTTTCGAACGGCTTCTCCATCCTCGCTCTGATATTCTTCACGGAGATGGCAACCGGCAGATTCTTCTCTGTGTAAAGCATCTTCTGCCATCAATTCGGCTAACTCAAAGTAATCGGCTACGCGGCTGGCAAACTCTAAGTATTTATTATAATTGTTTTTCTCGCCGGGCACTTTAACATCTTTCCAGAATTCTTCACGGAGCGCTCGAATTTCTTTGATGGCTGATTTCAGCCCTTCTTCATTACGAGCAATGCCTACTTTATCCCACATAATTTTCCCCAGCTCGCGGTGAAAATCAATAATGGTTCGGTTTCCGTCAATGCTCAGCAATTTATCAATTTGAGCTTGTGCTTCTGCTTCAGCCTGCTCAAATGCCTCGTGATCGGTTCCATATCGCTTACCTCGCTCTTCGTTGGCCAGATAATTACCGATGGTATAAGGGAGTACAAAGTATCCGTCAGAAAGTCCCTGCATAAGAGCGCTGGCCCCCAAACGGTTGGCTCCGTGATCGGAGAAATTCGCTTCACCGGCTGCAAATAAACCTGGGACGGTGGTTTCGAGATTGTAATCAACCCAAAGCCCGCCCATGGTATAATGCACGGCTGGATAAATTCTCATTGGTCGTTCATAAGGATTTTCACCCGTAATATTTTGATACATCTCGAACAGGTTTCCATACTTCGCTTCAATAGCATCTTTACCCTCACGCTCAATGGCATCGCGGAAATCCAGGAATACGGCTAAGCCGGTATTTCCTACGCCTAAGCCATCATCACATACCATTTTGGCATTTCGGGAAGCCACATCACGCGGAACCAAATTTCCAAAACTTGGATAGCGTTCTTCTAAATAATAATACCGCTCATCTTCCGGAATATCATTTGGATGACGATCATCTTTTTTCTTGCGCGGCACCCAAACCCGGCCATCATTCCGTAAACTTTCACTCATCAGCGTCAGTTTAGACTGATAATCTCCGGAAACAGGAATACATGTTGGGTGAACCTGAACGTAACACGGATTTGCAAAAGCAGCTCCGCGTTTGTGGGCTCTCCATGCGGCCGTCACGTTCGAGTTCTTGGCATTTGTGGATAAATAAAACACATTTCCGTAACCGCCGGTGGCTAAAACCACGGCATCCGCTTCCCATCGGCACAGCTCGCCGGATACTAAATCGCGGGTAATAATTCCGCGGGCTTTTCCGTCAATCACAACTACATCCAGCATTTCGTGGCGCGGATGATATTTAATTTTTCCGGTGTGAACCTGACGCATCATGGCTTGATATGCACCTAAAAGCAGCTGCTGACCGGTTTGACCACGCGCATAAAACGTTCGTGAAACCTGAGCACCGCCAAAAGAGCGGTTAGCTAAATTACCGCCATACTCGCGTGCAAAAGGAACGCCCTGCGCTACGGCCTGATCAATAATTTCGTTAGATACCTGCGCAAGCCGATATACATTAGCCTCGCGGGAGCGATAGTCACCGCCTTTAATGGTATCATGAAAAAGTCCCCAAATGCTATCTCCATCATTCGGATAGTTTTTGGCGGCATTAATTCCACCTTGTGCGGCAATACTGTGTGCGCGACGGGCTGAGTCCTGAATACAGAAACTACGCACGTTGTATCCCAGCTCAGCAAAACTTGCGGCGGCAGCTCCACCGGCTAATCCGGTTCCCACAACAATAATCTCGTATTTTCTCTTATTATTGGGCGCTACCAGCTTAATATCTTTCAGGTGCTGATCCCATTTTTCCTCTAACGGTCCGGCGGGTACTTTTGAATCTAACTTTATCATGATAAATATATATTCTTAAATCTTAATGTATGAGAGTGCCTGTGAATTAACCTGCTTGCTGAGCAAAAAAGAAATATAAAGGAATAAACATAAATCCAAGCATCAGCACGATGCCAAAGATGTAAGCTCCTATTTGCACTTTTTTAGAAGTATCGTTGTGCTCCATTCCTAAGGAGGTAAATGCGCTCCAAACGCCATGCGATAAGTGTAAAATCATAAGCGCCAGCACGGCTGTATAACCAAAAGCAATCAACGGTTTTTGAAACTCACTGATTACCAGTGCCTTTAAATCGCGCATTTCCTGCCCCTCAATGGTAATCATAGCGGCATCACCAAACTTAAAGTGAATGATGTGCAGCACCACAAATACCAGAATTACCACTCCGGTAATAATCATGCTTTTGGAAGCTAATGTTTGATGGCTTGGAGCACCCTTGGTTTTATATTCTTCGTAACGGCCGGGACGGGCTTTTTTGCGCCGCCTCCATATAGAAAATCCTAAAATGGCGTGATATAAAAAGATAAAGGCGAGGCCGGCTTCAATTACATAAAGTAACGGACCTAAGCTTTCCAGCGTGTAGGTGTATAAGTTAAAAGCGTTTTCTTCAGCAAAAAGAGAGAAGTTTCCGGCTAAGTGTCCTATCAAAAATAAAACTAAACCAATACCTGTAATCCCGGTAACTATTTTTCGGCCAACCTGAGAGCTCAGTGCTTTTTTAAACGAAGGCATATAATTCCAACTTAGTAATTATAAATTTAGGGGTTATTGAACCATGCTTACTATCTAAATTTTTAGATATATAATTGTGGTTTCATGGTTGGTTAAAATCGGTTTTTCCGCTCTGAATAACAAGGCAGATTAAGTCTAAATACGGACAACATATAAGATATCCGAACGCTTCAATAAGCGAATCAACTATCCTCTGATTAACTGGATAGACGATGAGGGTAACTTTTACCTGATGAATTATGCCGAAAATGTACCTACCGTAACTTGGCTTTTCATTGTGTCGGCTTCGCCATAATCTTTCCCAACGTGAACAACTGATAGGAAAAATTAAATAAATTTGCATTATTATTTCTTTTGATTATATATAGAAAGAAAAAGTATAACTCTATGAGAGAAATAATTAAATATTCGGTTAGTGCTTTTTCTTTAACTCCTGAAAATTCCGACATCTTAGACTCCACCTCATTTAGTTGTGAATGTTGCACATGTACACCCTTAGGAAATTGTAGAGAGGCTAGTTTCTGTGGAATGGACATCTGTACTGGAGACTGCGATTTAACGGGTACCTTATGTGGTCCAGATTGTGGAAATGTTGTTATTTGAAGACAATTATTCAATCTTAATTTATGTCTTTTTATGATTAATTTTAAAATCCTGCTTACTTCAAGTATTGTATTGTTTGCTGCTTGTAGCAACAACAACAATAAATCCGATTCACAGTTTATTAATAGGACTCCATCCCTACCTATTGAAACCAGTTTAGTTATCGGCCTTGAAGGTGAAGCAGATTCAATATCTCAAATCTTAGGTGAGCCTGTTAGTGTTGTAACTGATAAAGAAGAAAATATTTATATCGGTGATAAAGCAAGCCTTAGCATTAAAGTATTTGATAATGAAGGGAACTATATTAAAAGTCTGGGCAGAAGGGGAAGAGGACCAAATGAGTTTCATGATATTAACTTTATGGGATTCACGTCAGACAGTAATTTGATTGTGCTCGATCGTGGAAACTTCCGTTATACCACCATAACCACGAGTGGTGAATATATTGATCATTATACCATTGACTTTGAGAATCAATTCTATTTGCAAGGAATAGACTCTCTTGATGATAAAATAGTGGGCTTATATTTATACCAAGGCAAAGCGAATGAACCTGAATTCTCAGATTTATACACCAGACACTTTTTCAGAATATTAAGCCAAGATCTTGAAACAAAGTATGAAGAATTTGGCCCATTTAATGAGTTAGGCATAACTGACAGCTTTGGATGGTTAGTCAATGCCATATATCAAGGCAGCTTTAAAATAAATCAAAATTCTCGTGAATTGTTTTTTTCTCCAGGTATTTATTCTGGAAAAATTTACGCCTATAAAGAAAATAAAAATGAAGACTGGTTTTTGTATAAAACCTTTACCGGATCACAGCCACGGGGAGAGCCTTATATAACTTATAGCACTGAAAAAGAATACCAAGAGAATGAAGATTTCCCGGCTGTCTGGACTATTTCATTTTCAGGGGCCGTGCATAGAGGCAGGCTTTTTAGTGTAAATATGGGGCTGTTTGTTCTTCCTGATAAAAATGAAGTTGTTCATTTCTACGGAGAGTGGCGAGAAGGCAACGTGACCTTAGAACAAGGAAATCCCTTAGATGTATTTGTGCAATTGTTTGATAGCAATGGTAATGTTTTACAACAAAGCTATCTTTTTTCATTAGAATATGATCAAGTACCAACCTATCCTTTTGTAAGTTGGATGGACAAAAATAACAACTTTTATTTAATAGATTATTCAGGCTCCGCACCGTTAGTTCGTCGTTTTTCTTTGGGTTTTTAAAAGTTTCATATTGATGGTTAACCTACTAATCATTTGCCTTAGGCTAAACAGGTTATAGCCATTTTAATTTCTATTTAGAAAATTGCTATCCATATGGCTTTTATTTGATTAATGGTTATCCGTTTTGAATAACCATATATTTCTTTCATCCTCACCGTGGAAAAACTTTTCTCTTGTATTCAGATACTTCTCTTACTTCTTTGCATCAGTTATGACTATAGAGGTAAACCGCATATCCTTTATAAAAATAATTTCTGATTCGGTAATTGGGCTGAAAGAAAGTGATTACATCTTGGAAGAACCGGTCTCAGTACGGACCGATTCTGCCAGACTGCCTTCACACTTCTTCTCTCCAGGTTTTAAAAGTATCTGTTTGAAGCATGATTATTGATTCAGCTTCCATTACCTTCCACCCAACCTATTTTTCGCCATTGAAAACCATCACCCAAACATACGAATCTTCTTTTCGGGAGCGAGGCTCTAAGTTTATGGGCTTCTTGTTTCCTGTAAAAACCGAGGAGGAATTTCAGGAACAGCTTGGTCTCCTGAAATCTAAATATCCGGATGCCACCCATCACTGCTATGGATGGAGACTGAATCCGGCTCAACCCAAAGAATTCAGCTCCGATGATGGCGAACCTTCCGGAACGGCCGGACTTCCTATTCTCAATCAGCTTAAATCTTTTGAAACCGTTAACGCCGCAATAATTGTGGTGCGTTATTACGGAGGAACCAATTTGGGCAAACCGGGACTTATTGAAGCTTACGGACGTGCCGCAAGTTTATGCCTGCAATCGGCTTCTTTAATTACCATTAAGCCCGTACGGGAATTCGAAATTCAATATCCCTACCCGGAGGAAAATACCCTTCAGCAATTGATTAACAACTATTCGTTGCACATCAAAGAATCTGAATATTTGGAGCATGTCACCTTGAAAGTAGCCTGTCCGCTGAAGATCGCCTCCCGCTTCGAAAAGGAACTGGCGGGCATGGAGCACCTCAACATTCATTTTGAGAAACTCAGCGATTCGTTTATCTGAACCGATTTTCCCGGTCGGCTATTCCTTTTATATAGGTGCCGACCGATTAGGAAAACCCCGGCTCAAATAAAATCCTCATTATTTCCCCTGATACGCTTCTCCTTTTAGAATCCACTCAGGTTCGCCTTCACCTTTCAGGTAATAATCAAAATACTCTTTCATGCGGATGGCATAATCCAGCTTGTTGCTGAACTTTTGAGGGTGATGCGGCTCATCATGATACTGCAGAAAAATCACATCCTTATTATAACGACGCATAGCCAAATAAAGCTCAATACTTTGCTCCCACGGCACGGCTCCGTCCACATCTCCGTGCATAATTAACATGGGAGTGGTAATTCGGTCGGCATAAAATACCGGCGAGTTTTCGATATACTTTAAAGGAGCTTCAATCAGCGATTCGCCAATACGACTTTGCGTTTTCTCGTACTGAAACTGCCGCGCCATGCCCGAAGCCCAGCGAATGCCACTGTACGCGCTGGTCATATTACTGACCGGAGCTCCCGAAACAGCCGCATCAAAAATATCGGTTTGGGTGACCATAAAAGCCGTTTGATAGCCACTCCAAGAGTGTCCGTGCAGCCCCAGCTTATCTTCGTCAGCAATGCCCATTTCAATCAGCTTTTGAATACCGGGCACTAAACTTTTGGTAGCGGCAAAGCCGGGCTGACCTACTTCAAACCGAATATCCGGCAGAAATACCACGTAATCATCACTCACATATTGGGCTAAAACCGGGCGGTGATTGGTTTTCGGCTCATTAAAATCGTGCAGGCGGTCGGTAAAAAACCGATAGTAATAGGTCATAATAGGATAGCGTTTGTTGGGATCGTAATTATCCGGCTTAATCACAACGCCTTGCATAAATGTGCCGTCCAGGCTCAGCCAGTCAATCAGCTCAGCTTTCCCCCAGTTCCATTTTTCATGCAAATCTTGATGCAGGTTCGTAAGCTGTTCGGTGCGTTTAAAAGCTGTATTATTTGCCACCCAAATGTTCGGAAACTCATCATACGCCTCCCGCTTATATAAAACGGTGTTCGCATCTTCTGCTTTTTTCACAAACGTGAATTTCTTGTCTTCTTCCAGCAGCTTTTTCACTCCGCTTTTATTGGTTTGAGCCGAGTAAAATCCAAAGTTTTTGTTGAGATCGTGGTAAGATGTAAGCAGCAGCTCTTCGTTATTGCCGAAGGCTTCACTCCTGTTTTTATTCATCCGCTCAATTCGGAAAATCCGCTTATCCTGCCGGCCTTTTCCATCCGTGATATTGCGTGATTTAGCATTGGAAGTCTCAAATCTCCATATATCATATTTGTCATAAATCATAACGGCACGGTCTTTCTTAATCCAGCCGGCTACGCCATAACCGGGCACATCCGATGGATAGTCATGATCTTCGTTATAAAACGGCGTACTGATTTCTTCCGTGAGATTCTGGGTTTTCCCACTATTCGTATTCATCAGATGCCAGTGCTTATCTTGGTAATACACCGCATATTTTCCTTGGGGTGATAAGTTCACCCGGCCGCTAAAATGCTCCAGAAATTGCGTGCGCTTTCCGGTATTTAAGTCCACTTTATAATAATCGCGATAGGTACCATCCCAGGTTCGCTCGCGCATGTACGGCACGTTCGAACTTCCCAGCACTATCTTAGAGTTATGCGCCACGCTCACATCCGGCATATCGTGATCGGCCAGCTGTACCCATTTCTTTTTGTTGAAGTGATACACAGCCGTAAACACATGATTTTTATGCGAATTCCACATTTTCTTTTCATGCGTTTTAATCAGCGGATCTTCGCCATGCCAAATATCCAGTCCGCGTCCGCCCACAATTTCATCGATATCATACACTTGCGCTTCATCGTCTTTTTCGCCTTCTTTTTTAGAATCTAAAGCCGCCATTTCTGCATCCATAAAACCAAAAAACAGCCGCTTCCCATCGTTACTGAACGTGAGTCTGTTGTTTGAACGCAGCGCAAATCCACTGTTAGCTTCCTCTGCTTTCACCAGTGTATTCAGCGACCCATTTCCGGCATTCCAAAGATGAAGAGCTGCATCACTTTCTACATACGAAGTGTCGTAGCTTGCTTTGGTGAAGGCCAGCTTTTGTTCGTCATAATCCCAAGTAAGATTTTGGTAAAACGTACTTTCTCCGGCATCAATGGTGCGAGAAGTTCCTGATTTCAAATCAAAAACAAACAATCCGTTTTCTGCATCCGAAGTATCCACTACCGAATAAGCCAGATAGTTTGAAAGGCTGTCGAAAGCCATTTGGTGCACAAATGGCAACTCAAATTCCTCCCCCGACGCCAAATTTCTTAACCGAAGCTTCTTCCCCAATTTCTTATTCTTCGACTTTAAATCTTTAACCTTTTTACTTTGCGTATGCCGAACAGCCAGCCAGCTTCCATCCTCCGAAAACTGAAAAGACTGAACGCTGTCAAATTCTACTATATCTCCATTTTCCGTAGCTAATAGTGACAATCCCTGCTGCGGCTTATTTTTATCTTTTTTAAGCTGCTCTTTCAGCGGCACTTTTCGATAAGCAGCTGTCCACGCTCCATTTGGGGTGATTTTTGGAGAAGCCCCTAAATTTATTTCATAGGTATTTCGGCCATTGGTACTTTTTACTTCCACCCGACCATCACCGCGATCGGGCCAAACTTCGTAAGCCACCCATTCCCCATTTTCCGATAGCTGAATGGAGCCGATGTCTTCGAACTTCATCACATCCTCAAAAGTCAGCACTCCCTGTGCCGCAGCCGACGAAAAAGTACAGACACCAATTAGTAAAACAAAAATGTAGCGGATTTTAACAGATTGCATAAGTCTCGATTGTATTTAGTTAGCAAAAAAAGACTTTGAAATAATAGCATTTCCAAATCTTCATTAAGGAGTTAAATAACGCGTATTTATTTCATATATAAAACAGAGCCACCCTTTTTTAGAATAATTTTACCTGTTGGGAAGTCTTGTTATAGAAAACCAGATTCTTTCCTCAAAATAGTAGCAAACTTAATCCAACTTTTCTCACCTGCGCAGCCTGAATTCTCACCCTTATTTCACTTTATTCTCAAAAACTTAAATTAGGATTTATAGGATGATTTATATTGTACACCCGCTTATACTCCAAGCTGCGTGATCCAAAATTGATGAGCAGTCCAATTGGAAGATTATATGCCTGACAGTAATTCATAGCTTGTGCCAAATGAGGGACATCTAATTTTGAAACGGCTTTCAGTTCCACCATAATTTTATCTTCCACAAAAAAATCCACACGGCGCTTGCCAATTAAATGCTCTTCATAATAAATATCCATTTCCATCTCCCGCTTAAAATTCAGGTTTTGTTTTGCCAGCTCAATCGCCAGTGCTCGCTGGTAAATTACTTCCTGAAATCCACTCCCAAGCGTAGAATGAACTTTCATAGAACACCCGATTATGCTATGAGTTAACTCTTTGTGTTTCATTCCCTCTTTATCTGTATTAGGAGTTTAAAAGATTTAAGATGGCAGATTTTTTTTAACAATCAACCCTAAAACCCTTCCATTCTATAAATCTTAGTTCACATACCTACAAAATTCTTGATTTAGAAGTTTACAATCTCCACAGATACACATACTTTATACATGTTATATGTAATCAAAAATACGCATGGAGAAGTTTAAGATTTATCAGGGTGGAACGGCTAAAGAACGGCGGAATGAGGCTAATTTGTCTCAAAAAGCTGAAACCGGTTTTGTTTCGCCGGCGGCCGACCACTTGCAAAAGCCGCTGGATTTAGAAGAGCTGATTGTACGCCGCCCGGCGGCTACTTTTTACGTGCGGGCGGAGGGAAATGCCATGCGCGCTTCGGGCATTCATGATGGCGATATTTTGGTGGTAGATCGCTCCATTCATCCCGCCGATGGATACATTGTAATTGCTGCGATTGAGGAAGAACCGGTAATCCGGCGGTTGGTTAAAAAAGGCTCCCAACTGTTTTTGATTTCAGATGATGTGCGTTTCGAGCCCATCACCATTCACCCCGATACCAACTGGC
Organism: uncultured Balneola sp.; assembly: GCA_964505215.1. Lineage (GTDB taxonomy): Bacteria > Bacteroidota > Rhodothermia > Balneolales > Balneolaceae > Gracilimonas. The sequence goes on along the minus strand of CAZDGU010000003.1, from coordinate 259,774 downwards.
TGATTTGGGGAGTGGTAACACATGTGATACACAAATATCTCAACGAAAAAGAATAGGGAAATTTCAGGCATGCTCCAACATCAAAATGATTTCCATCACCGCCCGTCCATTGCGTACGCCATGGTAGATTGCAACAACTTTTATGCCTCGTGCGAGCGCGTGTTCAACCCTGCATTAATTGGCAAGCCCATCGTAATACTTTCCAATAATGATGGCTGTGTAATTGCGCGCTCGGAGGAAGCCAAAAGCCTGGATATTCCCATGGGCGCACCTGAATTTAAATATCGCACATTTTTTAAAGAACACGGCGTTGTGGTTCGCTCTTCTAACTATCCGTTGTATGGAGATATGTCGCGCAGGGTGATAGAGGTGCTGCGCCGGCTCACGCATAATATTGAAGTGTACAGTATTGATGAGGCTTTTGCGGAAGTTTCTACTCACATTTATACCGACTTGGAGGAATATGGGCGCCATATAAAGGAAACCATTTATCAGTGGACGGGATTACCGGTTTCGGTGGGAATTGCTCCCAGTAAAACGCTGGCTAAAGTGGCTAACGAAACCGCCAAGCGAAACAGCAGCTATAACGGCGTTTTGAATTTGTGTGATAATCCGGCGACGGATCTGATTCTCAAGCAAATGCCGCTTCAAAAAATATGGGGAATTGGGCGGCGGCTTACAATCCGGCTCAACCGATACCATATTAAAACGGCGTATCATTTAAAGCAGAAAATAAATCATAAGCGCTGGGTTCGTAAACATTTAACGGTAACGGGATTGCGTACCGTGCTGGAACTGAACGGCCTGCCTTGCATGAAGCTCAACGAGGTGTCGGATGTTCGGAAAGGCATACTTACATCGCGCATGTTTGGGAAACCATTGTACCGGCTTCATGAAATTGAGGAAGCCGTTGCCACTTACACAACCCGGGCGGCAGAAAAATTACGAGCACAAAACTCGGTAGCTTCCAATCTTCAGGTACTGCTGATTGGCGATAAATACAAAGACCCAAAAGCGAAATATAAATACGCTGCTTACACCTCGTTCAAAGTGCCTACGGCTCACACTCCTGCCCTTATTTCTGCCGGAAAACGTCTGTTGAAATCCATTTACCTGCCCAATACCAAATACAAAAAAGCCGGCATTATGCTCACGGGATTAGCCCCGGCCGACGAGATTCAAATGGATTTATTTGATCCGGAATTATACACCCAAAAACAGTTCCAGCTTATGGAGTGTATTGATCAAATAAATAGTCGCCATGGCCGAAATACGGCGGCTTTTGCAGCTTCGGGCCTGCATCGGGAAAGTGATAAAAGCACAAACTGGGAAATGAAGCAAGATTATTTAAGCCGACGTTACACCACCGATTGGAGTGAAATTATGATTGCAAAAGCAAAATAACACACAGCTGCCCGGCTGACACCTTCTCACTCTCAATCCCGGAGTTTCCTTTAACCAATCACCTCGTCAACGGCTTCTTTGCCGAGCTGCATTCCTAAGGCCACGCCCATACCGCTGAGCCCGCCTATCACGGTGGTTTTTTCGGTTAGCCGTTTTAGTATTGGACTTTTAGTGGGAGTAAATCCCATTATTCCCGACCATTCCCGTTCAATTTTCCAGTCTTTTGGAAGTTCCAGCACCTCATTCGCAAAAGTTACCAAATGATTTTTGATGAGAGCATTCGTTCCAAAATCGGTTGTTGTTTCACCATCAATGTCTAAACTTCGAGCTCCGCCCAGCAGAAATCTGTTTCCTTTCAGCCCTCTAAAATAGTAATATCCGGCTTTGTAGTGATAGGTACCTTTCCATTTTAAATTGGGAATGGGCTTGGTTACAAATACAAATCCACGCCCCGGAGTAATGCTTATGTCTTTCAATAAGGAGTTTGTGAATGAATTTGTGGCCACCGCCAGCTGATTTGCCTTCAGCGTAATTCCATTTTTCAGCTGTACGGTTCCCGCCTCTGTGTCTATTTTTTCCACCTCACCTTGCCAACGAAATTCCACTCCTGTTGCAATATTCTTTTCATACAGTGTACGCATCATTTTTCCGGGGTGAAGGCAGCCTTCTCCTTTTATCCGGATGGCATCAAAGCCATGGTGTTTTGTTTGCTCATACACCCGCTCTTCTCCGGCGGCCTCAACCAGCCAGCGATTGCATTTTTTGATATGAACCAGTGCTGTTAGGTATTCCTCTTGATCTGTAAAAATCTCATACGCACCGGGCTCGCGGTACTCAATATTCGAGTCGCCCAAGGTTTCGCGCAAAAGTTTCAGTCCCTGAACGCGCCGGCGAATACGATCTATGATATGCACCTCGTCCTCAATTCGCATATCCTCTATGTGTTCCGTTATGGAACCAAAGCAGGCAAAACCGGCATTTCGGGTACTGGCGCCAATGGGGAAAAACCCGCGATCAACTACCAACACCTTTTTATCGGGATGAGCTTTTTTATAAAAATAGGCAACAGACTGTCCGGTAAGCCCGGCCCCAATCACCAGCAGGTCATACGTCTGTTCATATAATTCTGATTCCCAAAAAGAACGTTCTGCGTGTATCATCATTCACCAAAAATTAAAATGCAAACCAAGACATTACGTTAAACAGGCAGGTTTTTATTGGTCATTCCAAGTACGCACCTGCCAAATAATATAAATCCTAATTCCCTATTCTGCTAAAACCTCACCGAAAATATGCGTTCAGATTCTGCTTTGGCAATTCGTTTCGTTATATGCTCACATTTTGAATTTTGACAATAACTCGAATTAAGGCGTTTATCTTTAATATTAAAGCGTTTACAATAATTAGAATACAGAGGAATTCAGAACAATTCTTCTTTTTCGCAATATGTATGATTGCATGTGATGTGCAAAAATCATCTTAAAAAAAATCAAAAGAGGACTAACTATTATGAGTACTTTCAAAAAAATAAACATCGGACTATTCGCCATCTTATTCGGAATCGTTTCAATTGCGATGACCAATACGGATGCACAGCAAGAGAACATTGAAACCCAAATAGCCGAACAGGTAACTCTGAACGGAACCGTAGTTGATGCCACAACCCAAAATCCGCTTCCTAATGTAGAGGTAACCATCACAGAAATGGATGAGACTTTTGAAACCAACGATAAAGGTGAATTTACAGCCGAAGGTTTGGCCACAGGAAAAACCTACACGCTGACCATTGATGAGGACGGTTATCAAGACTACGAGAAAGAAATTGAAACCACTAATATCGAATCACCAACTATCGATATAGTTGTTAAACTAAAGCCTGAAGAAAACAAATAAGCTTAATTGCTGATTTTCTTCAAATTTAGCTAACCTTAAAAGGGCTTTAAGAAATTAAAGCCCTTTTCTTTTATTCAGGAAGTTTTTAATCCGTTCGCCTTCCTTTATCTTCCTGCATGGCACAAAATATCCACCAAACCAAAGACGGTTCCTCTACCCTGTACTCGGAAGAATTTGAGCAGTTTTACCACAATCCCAACGGGGCTGTTCTGGAAAGTTTATACGTCTTTTTTGAAACTTCCGGCTTAGCTGAATCTATCGAAAATCTGAATTCGCTTACCATTCTTGAAGTAGGCTTTGGAACCGGACTGAATTTCCTATTACTCTTAGATTTACTTCGACAGAAGAACAGTCAAATTCCTGTTTCCTTTTACTCTATTGAAGCTTTTCCCATAAGTAAAGAAACGGCACAGCATATAGACTTTAAAGCGCACCTTTCCCATCCCGAGTTTAATAATCATTTGCCGGATATTTTCGGAAATCTGAAACCGGGAATGAATTCCTTTAACGACTTTAAGAAAGTGAATCTGGAGCTGAACGTGTTTTACGGCTCTTTTGATGAATTTCACCCCGAAAATTTAGCCGTTGATTTTATTTTTCATGATCCTTTTTCTCCGGATGTAAACGAAGAACTCTGGACAGCAGAAACCTTCAAAAAACTGGCTTCCTTTTCAACTTCTTCTACCGTGCTTGCAACTTATTGCGCGGCCTCAAAAGCACGAGGAGCCATGTGTGTGGCCGACTGGCTGGTTGCCCGCGCGCCGGGAGCTTTGGGAAAAAGAGAAATGACCGTTGCTGCCCGGAATGAGGAAAAGCTGTCCGGTTTTAAGCGTGTGAACGAGCAAAGACTGGCGCATCGCTACAAGACAGATGACTTCTAAAAAAGCAATCTTTTAAAACAGAACAAGCTGATTTTATCAGCGCCTCAGCAGAACTCTGTGCGAAACCAAAAACCGAACTAAATTTCGGGGTAACTTCTCGATTTTTAAACAGGAATGATGTTTTGCGGCAAGCTGACATTCAACCCAAAAAATATTACTGCTTAAAGTCTGCAACAAATTCTTTTATCAGCGCTTCTATTTCCGGAACACCCGCTCGTGATGACGACGAATATGGCAAAATAGGAACTTCGATATTCATTTCTTTTAGAATGCGACGTACTTTTGCTTTAGCCTGATTGGCTTTGTTTTTAGACAGCTTATCAGCTTTGGAAAGCACCACGGCAAATGGCTTTTGATTCATTGCCATCCAGTAAAAGAAATCTTCGTCCAGTCCGCTGGGGTCGTGCCTGATATCTACCACATGCAGCACCAGGCTCAGCGATTCCCGATCGAGCAAATAATCTCTGATGTTTTTACCCCATCGTTCCCGCTCCTTTTTGGGAACTTTGGCGTATCCATAACCGGGCAAATCCACGATAAAGAACTCATCCCCGATTTTGTAGTAATTCATTTGCTGCGTCTTGCCCGGCACGTTCGAGGTTCGGGCTAAGTTCTTCTTATTCAGCAATGCATTTATGAGGGATGATTTGCCCACGTTAGATCGCCCGGCAAAACAAACCTCAGGCAGGCTTTCGGGCGGACATTCTTCCAGTTTTGTAGCGCTGGTAACAAATTTCGGCTGTACTTTAAACATTAAATAAGCTCATTTTCTTCTTTTTCTATCCCAAAATTAACCGGAACAGGATAATTACCCGTGAAGCAAGCTGTGCAATAATCTTTGCCGGAGGGATTCGCCTTTTTCACAGCCTCCACCAAACCGTCTGCCGATAAATATCGCAGGCTGTCAACACCAATTTCTTTGGCCATTTTCTCAATATCGCGGTCAAATTTATTAGCTATCAGCTCGTCGGGGCTGGGGAAATCCATTCCGTAATAACAAGGACTGATAATGGGCGGAGAGCTCACCAAAAAGTGAATTTCAGCCGGATCACATTCACGAATCAAATTCACCAAATAACGAGAAGTGGTTCCTCGTACGATAGAATCGTCCACAATAATTACGTTTCTTCCCTCAATAACTCCTCTTACCGGGTTGAATTTAGTACGCACTTTTTGCTCCCTGGATTTTTGTCCCGGCGAGATAAACGTGCGCCCCACATAATGATTTCGTATCAGGCCAATATCGTACTTGCACTCCTGCCCCAATTTCTTGCTCTCGCTGGCATAACCGATGGCCGCGGTGTTGCTGGAATCGGGCACAGAAATAACAACGGGTTTTTTACCGGTCGTGTTGTTTTTAATAATGTTATCCAGCGGATGTTCTTTAGCCAGCTGTTTTCCCAGATTTCGTCGAATTTTATCTACCATCTCCCCAAAAATAATGCTATCGGGACGGGAGAAGTACACGTATTCAAAAATACACTGGCTGGTTCCGGTTCCCTCTTTGGCAGGAATAAAGTGCGATTTAGGCTTTCCCGTTTCCGCAGCTTCTTTGTCTATTACCACTACTTCTCCGGGCTGTACATCCCGGATGTATTCGGCATCGTTAATATCAAAAGCGCAGGTTTCGCTGGAAAAGCAAAATGCGCCATCCACTTTTCCAAGGGCAAGCGGGCGGAATCCGTTGGGATCGCGTACGGCAATCAGCTTATCATCCGTTAAAATGACCAAACAGTACGCTCCTTCAATTTGGCTCAGAGCATCCATAATTTGATCCATCTGATCTTTTTTCCTGCTGTGCGAAATTAGATGCAGAATTAATTCCGTATCGGAAGTGCTTTGAAACAGTACGCCTTCTTCCCTAAAACGGTCTCGAATTTGCTTAGCGTTAGAAAGATTTCCGTTGTGGCCGATAGCTAAGTTTCCGTTTCGATAATGTACCCGAAACGGCTGGATATTAGCCGGATTTTTGGACGAGCCTGAGGTAGAATATCGGTTATGGCCAATGGCATTATTTCCTTTTAAAATATTCTCAAATACTTTCGATTTGTTGAATACATTCAATACCAGGCCAAAATCTTTGTAAGCCGGCATAGAAAACCGATCTTTTTCGTCATCAAAATAAGAAGTGACAATACCGGCCGATTCTTGTCCGCGGTGCTGAAGCGCGTGCAATCCGTAGTAAGTGTGGACAGCGGCGTCGGGGTGATTAAAAATGCCGTAAATACCACAATATTCACGCGGTTTATCGCTCATATCAACTAACTCCAAAATAGGTGGCTATTAAATTAAAAGATAAGAAATGTGAGTGAAAAGATAAGCAATGATTGTGGGTTTATGGAACCATAACCTGCAGAAGTTTTCGACAGGTTATGCACAATTCTAAGCTTTTGGCAACTTCACATAAAAAGTAGTTCCTTGATTTTCTTCGCTTTCGAACCAGATTTCGCCATTCATTTTTTTAACAAACTCTTTGGTCATACTTAACCCAAAACCCGACCCTTTTTCCTTTTTTGTACCGGAGCTTGACCACGTATTGCTTTTAAATATCTTTTCCCTTTCTGCTGCAGGAATGCCTATTCCGTCATCTTGCACTGCCAAAATCACGCTTCCGTTTTCGGTTTTGGTTGAAAGCGAAATTTCCCCATCATTATTCGTGTATTTGATAGCATTAGAAATCAGATTTCTGGCTACAATACGCATGGCATTTTCATCAGCAAAAACGACTTCATTATTTGCCTTATTCGCTACTTCTATATTTTTTTGAATGGCTAAAAATGATTGCGAAGACAATTCATCGGCCAGTAAGTCTTTAATTTGCAACGGCTCCGGATTCAGATCAAAACCGGATAACTGGTCTTTAGCCCAAGCCAGCAAGTCTTCTATTAAATTGACATTTTTGACAATAGAGGCGTCCAATTCATCTAACAAATACTTCAGTTCTTCTTCATTAAGTGCATCATCTCGAATAAGCCACACAATTCCCTGAATGGCAGTCAGGGGTGAACGAAGGTCATGAGAAACCACCGCAAACACTTTGTCTTTTGATTGATTTAACTTTTCAAGCTCGTCTTTTTTTGCATTTAGCTCTTGTAGCAGTTCATCTTTTTCTCCGGCCGATTTCTTGGTTAGATAAAGCATCACGGCTACTAAAATAAATATCACTCCACCGGCAATTATTAAAAAAGTTTGCCCCTTTATGCGCGCTTCCTGCTGCTGTTGTTTCTCTGCCAACAGTTGGTTAATCTCATGCTGCCGCCTTAGCTCAGCCTGACTTTCTAACGCAGACAATTCCTGTTCTTTTTGAGCTGCAACCAGGCTGTCTGCAATTTCTTTGTGAAGTTCAAAGTATGTCAGCGCTTTTTTAAAATCACCTGCTTCCTTCAGCACCCGGTAAAGTTCCAGTGCCGCATTCGACTCGCTCGGTAAATTATTCTGGACGGAAGCCACTTTTTTTGATTCTTCTAAGTGCTGAATGGCCAACTTATAATTCCCTTTTTCAGCATAGGTTCGTCCCAGCTCCAAATTGTTTAGATAAATCCCCTGTTTTATTTTTCTCTCTGATGAATGCTCCAAAGATTGGCTCAAAAATGTAATAGCTTCATTATACGCTCCCTTTTTCCTGCTTAGCCATCCCAAATTGTGCAGTGTCATTACATCCAAATCATTCGGATTCATTTCCTCAAAAACAGCATGGGCTTTGTGAAACATCACTTCTGCTTCTTCAAAGCTTCCCTGCTTTAAGAGAGCTACACCTAAATTGTTATATGCATTATATAAATGAGATTTAAACCCATGCTCAACAGCTATGTTTATGGCTTGTTCATAATAGTATATCGCTTTTTCTTGGTCATCTGTTTCATCATAAAGCGTGCCCAGGTTTAGTCTGGCAAGGAGCTGAAGGGCAGGCAACGCGGCCTTGCCTCCAAATTCAACGGCGTCTAAAAAATTCCTCATAGCTTTGCCGGCAGCTCCCATTGCTGCAAAACTATTGCCCATATTCATTTTTATACCGGCTATGTATTCCGGCTGCTCATTTTCGGGTACAAGATCTAAATGATTCAACCCTTCTTCATAAACCGGAATAGCTTGTTCAAACTTTCCCTTTGCCTGATAAATATTTCCCAATCCATTATAGAAGTCCGGCGTAATTCGGTGATTGGGGAATTCCAGTAATCCTTTTTGATACAAAGTGATGGCAGAATCAAACTTCTGCTCATACTTATACACGTTTCCTGTAAGGTCGATGGCGGACGCTAAGCCATGCGTATAGTTCGCCAATAAAGATCGCGATTTTGCTTCGGCAATGGTGGACTTTGCCTGCCTCAGCCGGCCGGAATTTGTCAGCTGTTCTGCCCTATTCAGTAAAGAATCAATAGCTTGAACGCTTGTGTCGCTTACCGACTGCTGAAATGTAAAAGCGAAAGTTTCTGAAACAGACATGCCCAAAAAAAGCAGTACTGCCAACCTAATCATCATCATATAATATACTTCATACCCTAATTAACACTTAGTTTACTATACCTAAAATTAGAAACCTGATTAAGATACCCCTTTGGGCAGTTTAATGTAGAATACAGTTCCTTGATTTTCTTCACTTTCAAACCAGATTTCGCCATTCATTCGTTCAACAAATTCTTTACTCATGCTGAGGCCAAACCCGCTGCCTTTTTCTTTTTTGGTTCCTTCGCGAGTCCAGCTTTTTTGATTGAATACATCATCAAATTTGTCTTTCGGAATTCCAATTCCGGCATCTTCTATACTTAAAGTAACGTGCTCGTCATCTTGTTTTGCAGCTATGTTAATTGTGCCCCACTCTTCACTAAACTTAATTCCATTGGTAAGCAGATTTCTAATAACCAACTGTAACGAGTTCCTGTCAGCTATCACTTGCAAATCGGCAGTCACTGAGTCGTTAACAACGATATCAATATTCTTTTCTTCCGCCATAAACTGTTGGTTTTCAATTACCCGCACCACTATTTCCTGTAAATCAATAATGGATTCGTCCATTTTTATACCCCATAACTGATCTTTAGACCACGTCAGCAAATCCTCAATTACGTTTACGTTACGCCGCATGTTAACTTCCATCTGAGGCAGCATTTCTTTTAACTCTTCGGCAGTAATGGCGTCTTCTTTCAGTAAATAAAGTATGGCCTGTAGCGATGTCATAGGCGTACGCAGATCGTGAGAAACAGCAGCAAACAGCTTAGTTTTCGTATCATTTGCTTCTTCTAAATCTTTTTTCTGCTGTTGAAGCTGAGCGTTAGCACGTTCGCGCTCTTTTCCGGTTCGTACAAGTACAAACAATAATATCACAATCAATATTATGACCACCGCGCCTGCCACAATCAAATTGAGCCGAGATTTCAGCTGCTGTTCTTGATGTATCTGCTTTTCCTGTAATAAGCTGTTTATTTCACTTTGTCTGTTTAGCTCTAACCGGCTTTCTAAATTAGCCAGCTCCTTTTCTCTGTTCAAAGCCGTTAAGCTATCGCTTAAGTGCTGATATTCTTTTAATACAGCAAAAGCAGAATCGTACTTTCCGGCTTGGGCATAAGCTTCGTACAGCAACTTGTTTGATTCTTGCAGGTGATTATTATTGCCTATCTGCTTTGCAAAATCAGCCGCTTTAGCTAAATGAAAAATCGCTTTGTTCTGATTTCCACTCTCCATAAACATCGCCCCTAAAACATGATGATTGTAATAGCTTCCTTCTGCTATACCCATTTCTTCTGTAATAGCTAACGACTGCAACAACAGCTTTTCTGCCTCCTCATATCTCCCCATTTTTGCTAAATTGTTTCCCTTGCCATGCATAATAATAACGGGCGGCACATCAGGCCTTAGTTTAGTGTGAAGTTCTTCTGCCTTGTCATAAAACTCATCAGCTTTTTCATACTTTCCCTGATTGCTGTACACAGTAGCTAAATTTGAGATTGCTCTAAATCTATTAATAGGATCTCCCTTCAACTCGGCCAGCTCCAATGATTTTATCAAATAATACTCTGCCTTCTTAAAATCATCCGTATCGTTGTACGCCAAGCCCAAATTATTGTACGACAAAATAAGCATGGAGGTGTCGTTAACAGCTTTAGCGCTTTCAATGGCATCTAAAAAGTTTTTGAACGACTGAACATTTTCTCCCAAATCAAAATAAATAGTTCCCAGATTGTGAAAAACTTTTATCTTTGCAAGAGCTTGTTCGTCTTCGGGAATCTGACTGAGATACTCCAAAGCTTTTTCAAAATTTTTAACCCCTTCTTGGAACCTGGATAGATTTGCATAAGCAGCACCAAGCAAATTATAGAATTCAAACATCCGGCTGCTGTTGGGATATTTTGCAACGGCATCTTCCAGTAAAATTACTGCTTTCTGATATTCAGCCTGGTCAACCTGAATATCGGCGAGATCTGCAATAGCTCTTTGAATGCCTTCACTGTAATTTAACGCTCTGGAAATACTGTCGGCTTCAGCTATTAATTGCTTAGCTTTTCCATACTCTCCGCTTTGTGAATTCTCTTGTGCCTCTTCCAGTAACTGATTTACATAAGCCGTATCCGATTGAATATGCGCAGCGGCAGCTTCATTCTCCAAAATATCCAGCGCATACACTTTTAGCGTACAGCCAAATACTATCAGCAACAACAAACATGTAATTTTCCTAAGCAAACTGCATTTTTCTGAAATTGATCTTGAATAATGAACCATAAAATAAAAAAGCCCTCCACAAAGTAGAGAGCTTTTTTGAATTTTACTGAATGATTTTTAAATCAATTTGTCAGAGTAGCATCCAGTTCAATATTTACGCCGGTCAGGGCTTTAGAAACGGGACATCCTACTTTAGCAGCTTCGGCTATTTCCTGGAATTTATCGTTATCAATATCCGGCACGTTTCCTTTTGCCGTTAGCTTGATTGTGGTAATAGCGGGATGGCCATCAACCATATCAAAGGTAACATCGGCATGCACATCCATAGATTTTGGGGTGAAGCCGGCTCCATCCAGTTCATTCGAAAACGCCATAGCATAACAGCCGGCGTGGGCGGCTCCAATTAATTCTTCCGGGTTAGTTCCTTCGCCATCCTCAAACCGCGAAGCAAAAGTAAACGGGCCCTCAAACAGACCGGTTCCTAATTTCATGGTTCCTTTTCCGGATTTTAAATCTCCTTTCCAAACAGCATCAGCTTTTTTAACAGGCATAATATTCTATTTTTTTAGTTAATAAGTTCGATTTTCCTAACAGCTTGAAGGTAAATTACATTCCACACAAAAAAAGAAAAATTTCTTCTGTTGATTCCCCGTCTTTTAAAAGCTGTACCACCTCTTCTTAAACTCGTTTCTATCTTTAAATGTGATTACCTTATGCTATTCGAACATGATTTGTAATTAACGTTCTTACTATGAAACTCTTTTCTATCTCTGTATTAATGATAACAGGAAGCTTTCTGTTTTCCGGCTGTAGCAGCACGCAATCTCAAACCCAACAAAAAAACACAGAACCCAACAAAACTATGAGCGAAACCGCTACCCAACAAGATAATCCACTTTTTTCTCCAAGTCCCCTACCTTTTGAAGCCCCTGATTTTGATGCCATAAAAATTGAACATTTTCGCCCGGCTTTTGAAGAAGGCATGAAACAAGATTTGGCTGATCATGAAAAAATTGCCAACAATAAAGAAAAGCCCACTTTCGAAAACACTATTGTTGCCATGGAAAAAAGCGGAGCCCTTCTTCAGCGCACCAGCTCCGTGTTTTATAACCTGACCTCAGCTCACACCAATAAAAAAATTCAGGAAATTCAGAGTGAAATGGCCCCTAAACTGGCGGCTCACTCCGATAATATTTTACTGAATCCCGAGCTTTTTACCCGTGTTAAAGCACTGTACAACCAGCGGGGTGATTTGAATCTGAATGAAGCTCAAACCAAACTGCTGGAAGATACCTACCGCGACTTCATCCGCGCCGGAGCACAACTTACTGAAGCTGAAAAAGAGCGCATGCGCGAAATCAACAGCCGCCTTTCTACCCTTACCACGCAATTTGACGACAACCTGCTGGCCGTAACCAAAGAGCGCGCCGTTATTGTTGATGACAAAAGCAAACTGGCCGGCCTTAGCGACGACCGCATTGCAGCTGCAAAAGAAGCCGCCGCAGAAAATGGACACGAAGGTAAATACCTGCTTTCCATCACCAACACTACGCGGGTTCCCATCCTCACAAGTTTGGATAACCGAGCACTGCGCGAACGCGTATGGAAAGCCTCAGCCAACCGGGCCATCGGCGAGAATGGCGGAATTGATAACCGTCCGCTGATTTTAGAAATAACCGCCCTGCGCGCAGAAAAAGCTGATTTATTGGGATACGAAAACTTTGCCGCTTATAAAATTGACCCACAAACGGCTCAAACTCCGAAAAATGCGCTGGATATGCTGCGCGATTTAATTCCCGCCGTTATCACCAATACCGAGCAGGAGCAAGCCGATATTCATCAAATGATGCTGGATGATGGCGTGAAGGGTGAAGTGCAGCCGTGGGACTGGAACTATTATGCTGAGAAAGTTCGCAAAGCCCGCTACAACATCAATCAGGACGAAGTTCGTCCGTATTTTGAGCTGAACCGTGTACTCAAAGATGGCGTGTTTTTTACTATGAATAAGCTGTTTGGAATTACATTTGAAGAGCGATTCGACCTACCCGTATATCAGGAAGACGTGCGTGTTTTTAATGTGTTTGATAAAGATGGCTCACAAATCGGCTTATTTTACGCAGATTACTTTGCACGCGATTCCAAAAGCGGCGGCGCCTGGATGAATAGCTTTGTGCGTCAATCTCATTTGCTGAATAAAAAGCCGGTTATTCTAAACGTAATGAATATTCCCAAGCCGGCAGAGGGCGAGCCTGCACTCATCAGTTTTGATAACGTAACTACCATGTTTCATGAAATGGGACATGCCGTTCACGGGCTGTTCTCCGATGTTACCTATCCTTCTCAAGCCGGAACTTCCGTACCTCGCGATTTTGTAGAATTCCCTTCTACTTTTGAGGAAGACTGGGCCATTCAGCCGGAAGTGCTCAAAAATTACGCCATCCATTACAAAACCGGAGAGCAAATTCCACAAGAACTGTTAGATAAAGTAATTGCAGCACGCAACTTCAACCAGGGATTTGATACGCAGGAATACTTAGCCGCCACCATGCTGGATTTAGAGTGGCACCTGCTGAATACCTCTCAAATTCCGACCGATGTTGTAGCTTTCGAACATAACGCACTGGCCAAATATGACCTGGATGCCAAAGCCATTCCGCCGCGCTATAAGTCTCCTTATTTCTCTCATATTTTTGCGGGAGGATATGCAGCCAATTATTACGCATATATCTGGAGTGAAGTGTTAGCTGCTGATGCATTTGCCTTCATGCAGCAAAACGGTGGATTAACCTCAGAAAATGGCCAACGCTTCCGCAATTTACTGCTTTCTCAAGGCGGTAGTGATGATGCCATGGAGCTCTACCGAAACTACCGCGGCCAGGATCCCGAAGTAAAGCACCTGCTGGAGCGCCGGGGGTTGAAGGCTCAGTAAGAGTTGGTTTACAATCTGCGAGAAATAGTCAGTTTCCGGAAGCTGGAGCTTCCGGGACTTGCGTTGCTAAGCCGGAGCTTAGCAACGAGCGGTATGAATCACAGATAACAGGTGGAATCTCGTCACGAAGCTCCGGCTTCCTCCTCAAACAAAAAATATCATTACCTTTGCAGGGCTTATGATATTTACCATTATTATTTTTTCAGGATTTGCAGGCGTTACGGTTTTTATTGGCGGGCTATTAGCCCAATATTTTAATCATTATGTGGATGAAAGCCCGGTGAAGTATGAAATCACCCACACCATGATGTCTTTTGGAGCCGGTATTATGCTTTCCGCTGTGGCCTTAGTACTGATTCCCAAGGGCATGGAAGAACTGAAGCTGCTTCCCATCATTCTCTCATTCCTTGCCGGGACGCTCGTATTTATGGGCTTAGATAAATATCTGGTAAATCAGGGAAGTCAAGCCTCCACACTGCTGGCTATGCTCATGGATTTCATTCCCGAATCCATTGCATTAGGAGCCGTTTTTTCTATGCAAACCGGCATGGCTACGCTCCTCGCCATTTTCATTGGCTTGCAAAACCTGCCCGAAGCCTTTAACTCCTTCCGCGATGTGGTACAAAGCGGATTTTCGGTTGCTAAAACACTTGCCATTTTCTTTTTCCTGAGCTTTTTTGGAATTGCAGGCGCATTAATCGGACATTTTTTTTTGACTGATTATCCGGATTTAACCGCCCATTTAATGACCTTTGCAAGCGGTGGAATTTTATATTTATTGATTCAGGACATCATCCCTGAAAGCAAGCTCAGTAATAATTATCTAACCTCGCTGGGTGCATCGCTGGGCTTTTTGGTGGGAATAATCGGAGAAAAGTTAATTTAAGCCAACTTTGGCATTTAGCCTGATTCATGAAAACAAAGCTCCACATATTTAAAGAAGTTGCCAACCATTTAAGCTTTACCAAAGCAGCTGAGCATTTATTTATTTCGCAACCGGCCGTGTCAAAAGCTATTCGCCTGCTGGAAGAAGAATACAAAACCAGCTTTTTCTTAAGAAAACGAAACTCCATTGAGCTTACCCAAGAAGGAAAAACCTTTCTCGGTTATGTAAACAAAATTCTGGATCTGTATGCAGAGCTCGAAAATCAGTTTTTAAGCTTAGATGAGCACGCTCCCCGGCACATTGAACTTGGCGCAAGTACCACGCTGGCCAATTATATTATTCCGAAAATAATTGCCGCTTTTAATCATCCATCACCTAAAACCACCTTTAGCGTTACCAGCGGAAATTCAAAAGAAATTGAAGAGCTTATCTTAAACCGGCAGCTCAATTTTGGGATAACCGAAGGCTCCGGTTCACACCGAAAACTACAGTTTAAGAAATTCATCAAAGACGAGCTGGTGCTGGTTACCAATGCCCAAAACAAGCAGATACCCTCCGGCAGCATTGCTAAGCAAAAGCTCTCCGAACTTTCCTATGCCGAACGGGAATTGGGCTCCGGCACCCGAAAAATGATTTACTCACTTTTAAATTCATTTGAAATCAACAAGTTGAATACAGTAATTACGCTTAGCAGCACCGAAGCAATTAAAAACTACCTGTATCATTCGGATGCTTATTCCCTGCTGTCTATACATGCCGTAAAAGATGATATAGCCAATAACAAGCTCAAAATTATCGAGATTAAAAACCTGAAGCTTGAGCGCTGGTTTTACTTTATATCTCGTACGGGATACAAATCTAAAGTCATGGATTATTTTGAGCGACTGGTAAAAAATAACTATAACCTTTAGTTATCAGCTATTCCGTTTTAAATTGCTAAAAGGTTATGCCAAGTTCTTACTTTTGTGCCGCACAAATAACCTATTCTCATGAAAGAACTGCTTCCTAAATTTACTTTTATTGTCATCATACTTACAGCTCTTTTGGGATTTTTAAGCAGTCCTATAGCGCTCCTGCTGGGTTTTATATTTGTCCTTCTGTTTGAAAATCCCTTTAAGAAATTCACCCAAAAAGGTATTCATTATTTGTTGAAGATTGCGGTTGTAGGCCTGGGGTTTGGAATGCTCATTGGCGAAACCCTTCAAACCGGTAAAGAAGGCTTCAGTCTCACTTTCCTTTCCATTGCACTTACCCTTAGCGTTGGTTTTGTTTTAGCCCGGTCGCTTAATATTGATAAAAAACTGGGCCATTTAATTACTTCCGGAACTTCCATTTGTGGAGGGAGCGCCATTGCCGCCGTTTCTCCCGTTATCAAAGCCGAACATAAAACTATTAGCATGGCGCTGGGCACCGTTTTTCTGCTCAATTCTGTTGCGCTGTTCATATTTCCACCTATCGGAAAGCTGCTCGGCCTTAGTCAAAATCAATTTGGGCTGTGGTCTGCCGTGGCCATTCATGATACCAGCTCGGTAGTCGGCGCGGCGCTCAGCTATGGCGATGAAGCCCTCAAAATTGCTACTACCGTCAAGCTTTCGCGCACGCTTTGGATTATTCCTTTGACGGTGCTCTCCATGTTTTATTTTAAAACCAAGGGAGAGAAAATTAAAATTCCCTGGTTTATTCTGCTGTTCGTTATCGCCATTTTTATTAACAGCTATCACCTGCTGCCCACTTTAGTTACCGACGGCATTGTGCTTACTTCCAAGCGGCTGCTGGTGGTTACTTTATTTTTGGTCGGCTCTACTCTTTCCGTCAAAGATTTGGCTCAGGCAGGATTTAAACCTATCATTTTTGCCCTTATTTTATGGATTACTATTTCCATATTCTCCCTCACCTACATTCTCTATTAAGCTTTAATTCAACAAAGGCTTCAGCTTCTCCCAAACCGTTTCGGCTATCACACGGTGGCCCTGCGGTGTGGGGTGAAGGCCATCAGCCTGAATATAATCTTCATTTCCTCCCAGCTTATCCATGATGAGGGGAATCAGCGGCACATCATACTTCTCTGCCAACTCCGGATACATTTTTTGAAATGCAGCCGTGTATTCCTGTCCCAAATTCGGGGGGACCTGCATTCCGGCAATAATCACTTTCCCTTTCGGATTTTTAACGCGGTATTTTTCAATAATCTGCTCCAGGTTTTTTTGGGTTGAAGTTAAATCAATTCCGCGCAAACCGTCATTTCCGCCTAATTCCAGCACCAGAATATCTATTTCTCGTTGCAACACCCAATCAATGCGGCGCAATCCACCGGCTGAAGTTTCTCCACTCAATCCCCCATTAATCACTTCATATTGAAGCCCCATCGAATCTATTTTTTCTTGAATTAAAGCCGGAAAGGCCTGTTCTTGCTCAACACCCAAGCCCGCCGTGATGCTGTCCCCAAAAAAGAGAATGGCTTTCTCTTCAACATCCTGCGCATACAGCGACGCGCTCATACATACCGAAAAAATCATCAAAAATAACTTCATAAAAATAAACCGATAGAGATTTTACTTTCTGGTTACACCCACAAAAGATAACGAACCAAATTATACTTTCTTTCATTCTTTAGCTTCTAATTCAGTAATTAAAAACAGTTGAAAAATCTCTTAAACAAAAGGAATGTTTAAACCGTAAACCGTTGTTAAAAGCGGTATCATTTACAAAAAGAATTAAAAACAGAACGTGTCAGCAATCCTCGAAATTCATCAGCTTTACCGCACTTTTAAAAGCGGAACCAAAACTTTAACCGTAGTTAACGATATCAGCTTTTCGGTTCCAAAAGGGCAAAGCTGTGCCATTGTGGGTCCGTCCGGAAGTGGAAAAACCACGCTGTTAGGCTTGTGTGCCGGACTCGATCGCCCTACTTCGGGAACGGTTACTTTAAACGGA
This sequence comes from uncultured Balneola sp., assembly GCA_964505215.1. Lineage (GTDB taxonomy): Bacteria > Bacteroidota > Rhodothermia > Balneolales > Balneolaceae > Gracilimonas. The sequence goes on along the minus strand of CAZDGU010000003.1, from coordinate 242,193 downwards.
ATTCCTCTCAATCCTTTGAATGAAGACGAACGCGCAGGAGTTCGGAATCAGCACGTAGGCTTTGTATTTCAAACGTTCCAGCTGGTTCCAACGCTTACCGCTCTGGAAAATGTAATGGTGCCGCTTGAGCTTCGGGGTGAAGGAACCGCAGAAGTGCGCGAGCGTGCTAATGAGTTACTTGGCGAAGTAGGACTGGCCGAACGCGTTCATCATTATCCCACCCAGCTTTCGGGTGGCGAGCAGCAGCGGGTGGCTATTGCTCGGGCGTTTATTAATCAGCCCAAAATTCTATTCGCCGACGAGCCCACCGGAAACCTGGATTCTGAAACCGGACAGTCTATCGAGCAACTCATTTTCAACCTGAATGAACAACAGGAAACCACGCTGGTTTTAGTAACCCACGATTTGGCATTAGCAAAAAAGTGCGACCGCATCATTTCCCTGAAAAACGGAAAAATACAGGATGATTCGCTCCAAATTATAGAATCCGAAACGGTAAGCAGCTGATGGAAACAAACCGAACATCCATTGGCTGGACTTTCAAAATGGCTTGGCGCGATTCGCGTTCCAACCGCTCCAAATTATTCCTTTTTATGGCGGCCATTATTGTAGGAGTTGCCGCACAAGTAGCCATCACCTCCTTTCGTGCAAACTTGAACACCGGCATACAAAATCAGGCCAAAGAACTGTTGGGCGCCGATTTGGAAGTGAGCCGAAATGCTCCCTTTCAACCCGAATTACAGCAGGTTCTGGATTCTTTAGGCGGAGAGCAATCCACAGCGCTAAAGTTCAGCTCTATGGCTTTTTTTCCTAAAACCGGCCAAACTCGTTTATCTCAAATAACCGCTCTGGAAGGAGGCTTTCCCTTTTATGGAGATTTAGTAACCGAGCCCGCCATAGCTGCTCATCAATTTCAAAACAATCAGTCGGCACTGGTGGATGAATCTATCATGCGGTTATTTGAGATTGAGGCCGGCGATTCTATTAAGGTTGGTCAGGTTACCTATAAAATTGAAGGAGCTATTATCGAAATTCCCGGTCAGCCTGTAGCAGCATCCTTTTTTGGCCCGCGCATTTTTATTCCCAAAAAGAATGTGGAACAAACCGGGCTTTTACAACGTGGAAGCAGGTTGCAATACGTATCCTGGCATCAGTTATCGGAACAGACAGATATTAAATCTGTCGAAAAACGGCTTGAACAGCTCCGCGAACAGCAAAATCTTCGCTTTGGATTCGACACCGTAGAAGAGCGCGAGCAAGAAGTAGGAGAAGCCATTTCGTATCTCTCCAATTTCCTAAACCTCATTGGTTTTATAGCGCTGCTTTTGGGTGGAATTGGTGTAGCCAGCTCCATTTTTGTGTACGTCCGCCAAAAAATAAATACCGTAGCTGTTTTGCGCTGTGTAGGCGTTTCGTCAAAACAGGCGCTGCTCATATATCTCATTCAGGCCACCGCCATGGGGTTTATCGGCTCGGGACTGGGAGCCGCGGCAGGCTCGGTAGTACAGCTATATTTACCGGTTTTAGTTAGCGATTTCATTCCCGTTGATATCGACCTGTATATTTCGTGGAGCTCCATTGCAATCGGCATGCTAACCGGCGTTGTGGTATCTATTTTATTCGCCTTATTTCCGCTGTTAGCGGTTAGAAAAATATCACCCCTCCACGCATTGCGGTCGATAGATATAAATCTAAATGCGCTGCTTCCCACTTCAACCAAAATTATTCTTGGGGTGACGGTGAGCGTGTTCATCACAGGATATGCCTGGTTAATGCTAGGCGCAATCCTTCCGGCTCTTGTCTTTACGGCGGGATTAGCTTTTTGCCTGCTGCTGCTCACCGGTTTTGCCGGTTTGATTATGATGCTGGCGCGAAAGCTATTACGAAACGGCTTCAACTACGAGCTACGCCAAGGCCTTTCCAACCTATACCGACCCAACAATCAAACCACCACGCTGCTGCTTACTTTTGGGCTGGGCGTAACTATGATTAGTTCCCTCTACCTCACCCAAGATATGCTGCTGGAACAAATTGATTTCGGCTCAGAACAAGACCTTCCAAATCTGGCTTTGTTCGATGTCCAGTACGACCAAAATGCCGGGGTGAATGAAATTATAGCTGAATCAGGACATGAAATTCTTCAAAATGTGCCCATTGTAACCATGCGTATTAAGGCAATTAATGGAATGAGCGCACAAGAATGGCAGCAAGATTCTACCCGAAATGCGAGCGGCTGGGCGCTGAACCGCGAATACCGTTCTACCTACAGAGACTCTCTGCTCCCCTCCGAAACGCTAACGGCAGGCACTTGGATTGGCCAAATGAATAATCCAAATCAAGCCGTGCCCATTTCGGTTGAAGAAGATCAGATGGAAAATTTAGATATTTCCCTTGGCGACACGCTGACCTGGAATGTGCAAGGAATTCCCATCAAAACGTACGTTGCCAGCACCCGGACGGTTGTGTGGGATCAGCCTCAGCCCAACTTTTTCGTGGTATTTCCGGCAGGCGTGTTAGAGTCAGCTCCTCAGTTTTTTGCCACAACCGTTAATACTGAGAGCCGGGAAGCATCACTCCTGCTTCAGCAAAAACTGGTGCAGCGCTATCCAAACGTTTCAGCCATTGATATTGGATTGGTTTTAGAAACGGTACGTAACTTTATTGATAAAATCACTTTTGTCATTCAGTTTATTGGCTTGTTCAGCATTATTACGGGACTGATTGTTTTGGCAGGCTCCGCCGCAACCGGCAGGTTCCAGCGTATTCGGGAAGCCGTTTTACTGCGCACGCTTGGTGCCAGAAAAAAGCAGGTTGTTAAAATACAGATTATTGAATACGTAATGCTGGGCATCATGGCTTCCATTACGGGGCTTGCTCTTTCCTTAGGCGCCAGCTTCCTGATTGGCTATTTTTATTTTGACATCATCTTCACCCCTAATTTTTTCACTATTGGCGTAGAAATTCTCATTCTTACCGCTCTTGTTTTAATAATCGGATTGCTAAACACGCGCGGACTTCACAACAAGCCCCCGCTGGAAGTGCTAAGAGGTGAAGCTGCTTAGCAACTCAGTTTTACCATGCCTTCTTCCATTACTATCCATAAGAAAGTCGCCAAAAAGTGGAACAATATGCTTCAAAACCTTTTTAAGAAGTAGAACCTGAAATAAAAGATTTTACTATGAAATCAAGATTATTAAAATACACTGCACTATTTATTGTACTTATGCTGCCCTTTACGGCGTGTAAAAACTGGAGTAAAACCGCCAAAGGGACAACCATTGGAGCCAGTGCGGGTGCATTGGCCGGAGCCATTATTGGTAAAGCGGCCGGGAGCACGGTCACCGGAGCTATTGTAGGCGCTGCTGTTGGTGGAGCTGCCGGAGCTTCCATTGGAAACTACATGGATAAGCAGGCTGAAGAACTGGATAAAGAACTTCAAAACGCCACCGTAGAGCGCGTAGGCGAAGGCATTAAAATCACCTTCGATTCCGGAATTTTGTTTGATACCGACTCCTACGTTCTCAAAGACCCCTCCAAAAGAGACTTAGAAGACCTGGCGCGCGTGCTGAACGACTATAAAGACACTAACATCATGTTTGGCGGACATACCGACAGCCGGGGTACCGAAAAGTACAATCAAGAACTCTCAGAACAACGGGCACGGTCGGTAGCCGAGTTTATGGCCTTTATAGAAGTAGATCCCGAGCGTATGACCATTGTGGGATATGGAGAAAATAATCCGGTGGCCACCAACGATACGCCCGAAGGCAGACAAAAAAACCGACGAGTAGAAATTGCCATTTGGGCGAATGATGAGCTGAAACAAGCCGCTAAGGAAGGTAAAATCGGGAAATAAACTCACCAAATAATTAGCCTGTTTTACTTTCTGTTAAAAAATAATTTCACCCCGGCATATATTATATGTGTCGGGGATTTTTATTTTCAATGTACTTTTCCGATTCTTCGAACTCATGCTAATGAATTCCTTTATTGATGAAGAAAATCAACCCTAAAGCTCTGCTTCCATTTTTTTTAAAACATAAGCCCAAACAAAAAAACCCGGGATCAGCACCGGGCACGCTCAAATTTACCGGCCAACGCCTTGTTGATGATATCCAAATTTCCTTGTACGATTTTGACAAAGATCAATTCAGTGAACAGCAAATATCTGACATAAGTGACAGCACGCCTTTTCTCGAATCACCCTCAAAAACGTGGATTAATGTAAAAGGCCTCCACGATGTGGACAAGCTGAAAAACATTTGGAATTACTTTAGTCTGCACCCACTTATTCAGGAAGATATTATCCATACCCAACAGCGGGCTAAAATTGAGCAATATCCCAATCACATGTTTTTTGTACTTAAAATCATTTATTACAATGAGAAAGCAGAAGAGTTGCATGTTGAACAGCTAAGTATTGTTTTAGGTGATAACTGGGTGCTTTCTTTTCAGGAAAGTGATTTACCTATTTTTGAACCGATTATTCATCGCTTGCGCAATCAGGCTCCACGCCTTCGAAATAGCGGAGCCGATTACCTTTCCTACGCGCTTATTGATACCATTGTAGATCATTATTTTAACGTGCTGGGAAGCTTTGGGAATGAAATTGAGGTGCTGGAGGACAATATCATCAAAAGTTTTGATGATTTTGTGCCAGAACAAATTCATGCTCTGCGTAGGAAAATCAACTTTGTACGAAAATCGGTGTGGCCTTTTCGTGATAGTTTAAATGGCCTTATTCGGGATGAGTCTGACTTTATAAATGAAGATCACAAAGTATATTTCCGAGACGTTCACGATCACTTATTCCAGATTATAGAAGGGTTGGATAACTATAGAGAAATGGTTATGGGCATGCTCGATTTGTACATGTCTCAGGTAAGTAACAAAATGAATGAAGTGATGAAAGTGCTTACCATAATTGCCACTATTTTCATTCCGCTTACATTTATTGCAGGCATTTATGGAATGAATTTTGAGTACATGCCTGAGCTCGGCTGGAAGTGGGCTTACCCTACCGTTTGGGTACTTATGATAGCCTCCACCTTGGGTATGGTTTACTACTTCAGAAAGAAAAAATGGCTTTGATGTATTCTTAAAGAAAACCGGGTCTCAGAATAAAGCCTGTTTAAAAACAGAAGATTCTTTTAAAACCGTCATCCCGCACGCAGCAAATGCGGAAGTGAGGGATCTCCATTCACAGGGCAATGCTGCTTCTCACGATTGTGTTTTTTTAAACATCAGAAACCGCTTCAAGAAGATTCCGGATCAGCGCTTCTTTTTCACTCCGGCTTGTCCGGAATGACAGATTTTTTGACGTTGTATAATGCATAGTTTTTATGAGACTCCGTTTCCTGAGTTATAATTTGAAATAGAACTTTTCGGTGGTTCGTACATCATCCACATAAAAAAGGCCTCTTTCACGAGGCCCTTTTTTCAACTAACTACGGAGTAATCAGGATTAAAACATATCACATCATCAAAATAAAAATCGAATACCGGCCATTATTTTCCATTTTTCAGCTTCTTGCGAAAAGGATTCTGCCCGGGGCACACCACTTGGATTATTCTCATAATCATAATAATCGTACAGTATCGAACGGTCGTCCCAGAATGAATATTGCGCATTTATGTCGAGTATAACCTGATTGCTAATGCGAGCGTTCAACCCTCCGGAAATTATATTCCTCACCGATTCGTACACCTTACTTTTGGCCGGCAAATAGGCATAACCGGCTTTAAGCTGTATCTGTTCTGAGGCGTTAAAACCTAAACTTGTTTTTATATTCGTGACCATCCGGTACTGGTTTTCCATTTCTGCATCCAGCTCATTTTGCTGGTCAATCAGGTTTACTTCATCATTGAAGCTCAAATCATTCCCTGAAACCAGGTCCAGCCTGAGATTTGAATGGTCTATAATTTCGGCAGAAGCGGCAAGATTGAATCTTCCAAAATTCGTTAAAGCAAAACCAAGCGATAGCTTACCCGGTTTTGAGATGCGATATTCGTATGCTTGATTGCTGGCGAAATCAGATTGAAATGGAGTTGAACCATCATCCAGCTCAGTGGTAATGGATGAGTAATAATTCTCGCGAACTACCAAGGTGGAAGGCAGCACGTAACTGGCACCAAGTTGTACGCCACGAAACGGACGATATATCAGCCCGGCACTTAGTGTTAATCCAAAAATATCCGCATCAATTTCATCCTCAACTAAAATACTGTAAATATCTGTTCCGGTTTGTCCGTCATCGGAAGGAATGAAGGTTTCGTTGTAATCATCATTTTCATCCAGCTCTAAAAATTTGCGACGATACTTATAAGTGCCCGAAATAAGTCCGGCTGAAACACCTACATAAAAATCTTTTTGAAATTCGGTTCCCAGAAAAGCGGAATACTCTCCCAAATTAGTGGTATTAATGAGCTGAACCTCCTGTTGAATTCCGGGATATTCTGCAAATCCAATCCGGAAAATAGATTCCAAATAGGTGGAGTCAGTATCACCCCAATCTATGGCATAAGTGTCGAAGGCAATGTCGTTATAATCGCTGTCGTTTTCTCTGAAAGCATCCGTAATGGTGCTGGCATTATTTCGTGCGCTAAGCCGATGTGTTCCTTTTTGATGGTTGATGTTATTATAGCCTGCTCCAAATACAAAAGAGCCCTGACGGGTGGGCATTTTATACACAAATCCAATATTGCCGAGCTTGGTAGATTTATCATCAGATGTTAGCGTATTGCCTAAATATTCATCTGAAAATTCAGCTCGGTCGTTTAACAAACCAAATGAGAATTGGCTACTTTTCATCAATGCCACGCTTGCGGGATTATCCATATAACCGCCAAAGCCATTAGCAGAGGCTACCGAAGGGAAATAACCGGTGGCGGCATCACTGTTTGCATACTGCGAGCTGAACTGCAGCGCTAAATTAGAATAGGAAACCTGACTGTTCCCATTTTGTGCAACCGCTTCAACAGAAATAAATAGTATGGGCACCAAGAGAATGAATAATGCTCTCTTCATAATGAATAGATAAAATAATTAGTGTTTAGCCGAAGGTGTTAATTGTTACCGCGACTACGTTTTTTGGAACTTCCGGAAGAACTGCGCGTGCCGGACGAGCGGCTGCGACTGGAAGACGAACTTCTGGAAACTTTAGCTGACCGCGAGCTACGGCTTGACGAACGGGTTACACTGCCGGAGCTTTTGCTTCTGCTTTTTCCATAACTGCTGCGGCTGTTCGCGTTATTTGGCAAAGGAGTGGAAATATTTTTGAAACTACGGTTTAAGAAACTACCAAAGCCGGATGAGCTTCTGCTTTTTGTTCGATTAACTTTAGAGCCTACTTTTCTGGATGGAATAGAATAGGTTCTTCCATCAAAATCTGAAACATTTATGGTACGAACAGACGTTCCGGGCAGTCTGCTTAGCGAGCTGTAATCACGAGATCTGCTGCGCGAGCTTCCTTTACTGCTGTTATTTCCGGAGCGTGAACGACCTACCGAAGAACTGCTTCCACGGCTGTTGCTGTTATTTCCTGAACGCGACTTTCCAACGGAAGAACTGCTTCCACGGCTGTTATTATTGCCTGATCGAGTTCTGCCAACTGAAGAGCCGCTCCCTCTGCTTCGGCTCTTACCGGATGATTTCACTTTAGATCCGCGTGTTCGTGAACTGTTTCTCTTAACTGTGCCTGAACCACTTCTTCCTCTTGAGCTTGAAGTGCGCACGCGCTGATCAGTTCCGGTACTGCGGCTGCGCGTTACACCTGTTGTTCTTTTTCGATTAATACTGTTGTCGCCGTTTCGGGTTCGGTATTCTCCCCTTGTACGGAGACCTGAATTTCGTGGGCCTTTACGGTAAATATCCGCGTTTCGTCTGTATTTCTTAGATTTGTAATAACTATTGTATGCATAGTTATAGGAGTAATAAGGATTATAAAAATAGAAAGGTGCTCCCCAATAGTTTCCGTAATAAAAGCCGTAGGAATAGGGATTTGAGAAACTTGCTAAATTACTAAATCCAAAGAAATATGATGTGTATGGCACACCAACCCAGGTAGCCCATCCCATTCGGGGATAATGGTAAAATTGAAAATATTCAAACGCACCGGTGTAGCCAGGTAAAAATCGGTAGCGAGTGAAACGATAACGGGCACTGTAAGGATAATAAGGCATGTCTCCTTCATAAAAGCCATCGACGTAGCCTACATCGTAACCTTCCCAGTACATTTTATTCACATAATTTTCGCGGTACCAGCGCTCTGCTTCGTAATCTTTATAAAAAATGCCTTGTTCTTCTAAAGCTAACTCCTCATCACGGTAGGCTTCTTCCTCATCATAATCTTCTTTATAATTATAATCAGTAACGGAAGGCGGATTGTTTTTTTGCTGATAATCCTGTGGCTCTTCACTCGCTTTTCCTTCTTCAAACCCTTCCCAGGCATAATAATCTGAATAACGGTCTTCTTTTACCGGAAAATCGTCAAACGTTTGGAATTGCGTGTAGCATCCGGTGAACAGGAATGGAAGAATTAATAATAATGCTCGGTTTGTTAGGTTTGAATAGCTCATAATAGACACCTTTTTTACCTTTCTAATAGTACATACTTAAAATACACATTTATTTGGTATTAAATATCACATGATAATGTTAAAGAATGCTTAGCTAATTGCATGTTTTCGGTTAAATCTCGCCACGTAATGATTTGGCAATAACCTCTGCTTTAGAGTTAACGTGTAATTTCTTATAAATGTTTCGAATATGAGCACGAACTGTATCAATAGAAATATCGTATCGGTCGGCAATCAGTTTGTAGCTCAATCCATCTACCAAGCCGTTAACAATATCCTGCTCCCTGTTGGTGAGCATGCTTTCTTTATTCTTTTTAGGAGCTTCTTTGTTGAAGTGAGAAATCACCTTTCGCGCAATTTGCGGAGACATGGGCGCTCCGCCGTTTAATAAATTGAGTATAGAATCTTTTATTTCGGGCAGCGAAGTGTGCTTCAGCAAATATCCCGAGGCTCCGGCCTTCAAAGAATCGAATATTTTGTGTGAATCATGATACACCGTCAGCATTATAATCTCGATTTCGGGGTATTTCGATTTTATAATCTCCATTCCTTTTATGCCCGACATTCCCGGAAGTTGAATATCCATCAAAATAACGTCAGGGTGCTGATGTTCTTCCAAAAACTCCAGCATTTCTTCCACTGAGTCAACCGCAACCGGGCAGTCCAGCTCGTCCTGCATATCAAGATAGCGCTGTATTAAATCTCTGATTTTCTTGTTGTCTTCTACAATTCCTATGATGGCCATAAATCTCCGTGCTTAATTCGCTTTTAAAGACCCTTCAACTTCTATGGTAAATCCGTCAGTAGTATTAATAGTAATGTCTGCGCCAATTCTTTTTGCTCGCATATCCATGTTACGTAATCCGTGCCCGGTCTTTTTTGTGCCCTTGCCGGTAGTTCCGTTATCTGTAATGCGAAAGTAAAAACTGCTGTTCTTGTTCTCCAGTACAATATCAACACGATCGCCGTTCGAATATTTTGAAATATTATTTACCGCTTCCTTAAAAATCAGATATATATTTTCTTTAACCGCTACCGGCAGCTTGTTTTCCATATTCAGGTTTTCAAACTCATAATTCACCCGCATATTCTTAGGCTCTAAGGTGTGAATGGCATAATCCTGCATGCGATCCGTTAAATCTCCCAGCGTATCGTTTCGGGCATCAATAGACCATACAATATCATCAAGGCTGGATACAATTTTGCGGCATTGCTTTCCAATTTGCTTTAAGGAGCCTTTGATCTCAGAATCTATATCACCGGCTTGCAGAAAGTCTGACTGAAGGGCTATTTCTGTTAAACTGGCTCCTACATCATCGTGTAAATCGCTGGCAATGCGTACTCTCATCCGCTCAATATCAATCATTTTTCGGGCGCGGTAATAGTTATAAAACAGCACGATAATACCAACAACTGCCACCATAAATAGCAGCCAAAACCACCATTGCATCCAAAATGGAGCGGTGATAGTAAATTTCACCTTTTTGATATCACTACTCCAGCTTCCATTCATGCTGCGGGCATGTACTTGAAACGTATAATCTCCAGGCAGCAAAGACGGATATTTGACCGAACGCGCCGAAGTTTGTTGCCAGCCTTCATCAATCCCTTTTAACCGATACTCATAAACAATTTGGTTGGGCGCTTCAAAGTTAATCCCGGCATATTCGAATTCAATCGTATTGTCGCTATAAGACAATACCAATTCGTTATTAATTGAAAGCTCTTTTCCTGAAACATGTACTCCTACAATATGCACTTTAGGCGGAACCTGATTTCCAAGATATTCTTCAGGGTTGAACCGGCTCAAGCCCTCTACTGTTCCAAACCACAACGCACCGTCCGAATCTTCATAAACGGCTCCTAAATTCAGCTCGTTGGCAATCAGCCCCTGCTCTTTGTTGAGTATCTGAAATGCCGGCTCACGCTGACTGCTATCCGAATTAAAGTAAGCTTCTGCATCAAAGCGGACCACGCCTTTGGTAGTTCCAACCCAATACAAGCCATCTTTATTTTGGTGAATAAAATAGCACACCCGGTCCGGCAGTCCGTCATCGGGGGTGATGTTTTGAAACCGAAGTCCATCAAACCAGGCCAATCCGCCAAATGTAGAAGCCCATATACGCCCTTTATCATCTTTCAAAAGGTTCATAACCGCATTATTCGGTAACCCTTCTTGAATGGCAAAGCTTTGAAGCTCGCCGTTTTTGTAGCGCGTGATGCCGCCATAAGTAGCAATCCAAATCGAACCATCCTCCCCTTCTACTGAATGGAGCACCCGATTGTTAATCAATCCGTTTTCCGTTGAAATTTGTTCGAAGTTTTGCCCGTCATATTTAATAATGCCGTCGTCATACGTAGCAATCCAGAATGTTCCGGCTGCCGTCTCCATCACATTCCGAACCCGGAGATATGGAAATTCCTTTTTACTGAATACGCGTACTCTGCCATCTTTCATCCGGGCAAGGCCTTCTCTCATTCCAATCCAGGTTCGTTTTTTGGAATCTGTGAACAAGGTATAGATTTGATTATCAGGAAGCCGGGAGTTGAGCCCATAATCAGTAAATGAACCATTTTGGAGAGAAGTGATGCCGCCGCCGTAGGTAGAAATCCAGAATCTATCCTGAGCATCTTCAGTAAAAGAAGTAACCAGATTATTGGGCAGGCCCATGGCTGCGTCATAGTTGGCAAAATAGCTTCCTAAAAATAAATTCACGCCCCCGGCATAAGTTCCAAACCACATATTGCCTTCCAAATCCATCATAGAGGAATACATCATTTTAGTAGAAAGCCCGGACTCTACTGTATAGTTTTCAAATGTTTTTCCATCATAAAAACTCACCCCGTCCTCAGTACCTATCCACAAGTTATTATTTTGGGTAACCGTCAGGGTTTGAATGTGGTTGTGCACCAGTCCGTCTTTGGTTGTAAGAAGCTGCAGCTGCTCGCCATCGTATTTAATGAGCCCTATTTTGCTGCCAATCCACATATTACCAAGTGCATCGGCCTCTAAAGAATTTATATTTTCTATGGGTTGATTATCTATCTCTCTGAAGGTGATGAAATTTCCATTTTGAAGAACAGTAATCCCCTCCTGTGTACCAAACCAAAGGCTTCCGGATGCTCTTTCTGCAATGTCCAGCACTCTGTTATTTATCAGTCCATTAGAGGTGGAATATTGCGTTATTACTTTTGAATTTCCTGTTGAATATTGCCACACACCATTACCATCCGTACCAAACCACAGGCTCCCCGTCTTATCTTCGAATATGGAAATAACCGTGGTAAATTGAAGTGCGTTTAGTTCCGGCACAGCATAGATACTGTCGGCCTGCCAATAATTGACTCCCCTTTCCGAGCCAATCCAAATTCTTCCGTCACTGTCTTTTAGCAGAGAGCGAATGCGACTGCTGTTTAGCCCATGCTCTTCAAAGTATTTTTGGAAGCGAAGTCCGTCAAATCGGTTCAACCCATAGCCTGTAGCCAGCCAAATATAACCTTCATCGTCCTGCACTAAATCGTACACAACCGACTCACTCAGTCCCTGCTCGATGGAGAACGTTCGGAATGGATATTTCTGTGCATGCGCAAGGTGCAGGCCAAAAATCCATAAAAATGCGATGCAAACTGCTTTTTTCATGAGTATTAATGTAAGGCTAAGCCCGCATTATTCGTAATAAGAACAAAAATAACCTGCCTTACCGAAAAATGTTTCTTTTCAGTGTAGTGATAAAATAAAACATAGAAGTGCACATCACTCCAAAAATAAATCACAGACACCAAACAATAAAAATCTTTATTTAGATGCGGCTAAATTTTTTTTAAGTTAGTCCAAATTGTTATATTCCAAATAAAAACGTTTATGTCCTTTATACCTTCCTGGTTTTACGAATTAAATCCTATTCTTCAAGCCTTATACGGCGGACTTTTCACCTGGGGCGTTACCGCAATAGGAGCCTCGCTGGTATTTTTTACTCGAACAATCAGCAACAAAATGCTGGATGGCATGATGGGTTTTGCTGCCGGTGTTATGATTGCAGCTACCGTTTGGTCTCTACTTATCCCTTCTATGGAAATGGCGGAAGCACAGGGCCACACTAAATGGGTGCCCGCAGCCATCGGATTTTTGCTCGGCGGAGTATTTTTGCGTATTTGCGATAAGTATCTGCCCCACCTGCACATAGGAATGCCCAGAGATGCAGCAGAAGGTATAGAAACAACCTGGCGCAGAGCAACACTTTTGGTGCTGGCCATCACGCTGCATAATATTCCTGAAGGTTTGGCTATTGGCGTACTTTATGGAGCCGCAGCATCGGGCATCGACCCTTCAGGCACTGCTACTATTGCAGCCGCTCTCACGCTTACGCTGGGTATTGCTATCCAAAACTTCCCGGAAGGCGTTGCCGTATCTATGCCTTTACGACGTGAGGGAGTAAACATGTTCAAAAGCTTTAATTACGGCCAGCTATCAGGCATTGTGGAACCCATTTCAGCCATGGTTGGAGCCGCTGCGGTTTTCTACATTCAGCCCATTTTGCCTTACGCACTTGCATTTGCGGGCGGTGCCATGATTTTTGTGGTGATTGAAGAACTTGTGCCTGAAAGTCAGGATCATGGAAATACGGATCTGGCCACCATGGGCGCCATGATTGGCTTTTGCGTGATGATGGTGCTTGATGTAGCTTTTGGCTGATTATCTTCCAACTTCCGAATACTTTGAAGCTAAGAAATAGTGCTACATTTCGTATCTTCAGCGTTTTAATCAACAAAAATTAAGATAGAGTACGTTGAGCGACAATAAGATTATATTCTCGATGGTGGGCGTCAGCAAAACCTACCAGCCTAACAAAACCGTTTTAAAAGATATTTACCTTTCGTTCTTTTACGGAGCTAAAATCGGTGTTTTAGGTTTGAACGGCGCCGGTAAATCTACACTGCTTAAAATTATTGCCGGTGAAGATCAAAATTACCAGGGCGATATCAGCTTTCAGAAAGGGATAACCTTTGGGTATTTACCGCAAGAGCCAAAACTGGATCCGTCTAAAACGGTAAAAGAAATTGTGGAAGAAGGTGTGGCAGACACCATGAATCTGCTTAAAGAATATGAAGACATTAATGAAGAATTCAGCAATCCCGATGCCGACTTCGACGCTCTCATCGCAAAGCAGGCCAAACTGCAAGAGAAAATTGATCAAATTGACGCGTGGGATATCGACAGCAAGCTGGAGCAAGCCATGGATGCGCTCCGATGCCCTCCCGGCGATACCTCTGTGGAAGTACTTTCGGGCGGAGAAGCGCGCCGTGTTGCCCTTTGCCGACTGCTGCTCAAAAAGCCGGATGTGCTTCTGTTAGATGAGCCTACTAACCATCTGGATGCCGAATCCGTTGGCTGGCTGGAGCAGCATTTAGACCGCTACGAAGGTACCGTTATAGCCGTTACGCACGACCGTTATTTCCTCGATAATGTAGCCGGTTGGATTTTAGAACTCGACCGTGGCGAAGGCATTCCGTTTGAAGGAAATTACAGTTCCTGGTTAGAGCAAAAGTCGAAACGACTTGCACAGGAAGAAAAAGAAGAATCGAAGCGCCAGAAAACGCTGAAGCAGGAGCTGGAATGGATTCAGCAAAATCCAAAAGGCCGCCGTGCAAAAAGTAAAGCGCGTATTAATAAGTACGAAAAATTGCTTTCGGAAGAACACGACAAACGCCGGGACGACATGGAAATTTTCATACCTGCCGGTCCTCGTTTAGGTGATAAAGTAATTGTAGCCGAGCATGTATCTAAAGGCTTTGAAGATCGCCTGCTTATTGATGACATGAATTTTCGATTGCCTCCGGGAGGAATTGTGGGCGTTATTGGACCTAACGGCGCCGGTAAAACCACCTTATTTAAAATGATAACCGGCCAGGAAGAACCCAACGAAGGAACACTGACTCTGGGCGAAACTGTAGAGTTAGGCTATGTTGATCAAAGGCGTCCTTTGGATCCTTCCAAAACCATTTGGGAAGAAATTTCGGGAGGCCACGAAACAATCAAGTTAGGTGAACGCGAAGTAAATTCACGAGCGTATGTAGCACGATTTAACTTCAGTGGAAGCGATCAGCAGAAGAAAGTAACGGAACTATCCGGTGGAGAACGAAATCGTGTTCATTTGGCTAAAATGCTAAAAGAAGGTGCAAACGTACTGCTGCTGGATGAGCCCACCAACGACCTGGACGTAAACACACTGCGTGCTTTAGAAGAGGCTTTGCTGGAGTTTGCAGGCTGTGCTGTTATTATATCTCACGACAGATGGTTCCTTGATCGTATTGCTACCCATATTTTAGCTTTTGAAGGCAATAGTCAGGTGCATTGGTTTGAGGGTAATTATGAGGAATATGAGGAGAATAGAAAGCAGCGACTCGGAATCTCAGACGATCAGCCACACCGTATTAAATACAAAAAGTTAATGCGATAGCTTAAGTTTTCCTTTTTTGGTACGATAATATATTGCCATACAAGAGCTTTGCAAAAATTGTAGCATGTGGCAGGTAATAGGGGTTTCATAAATTTAAAACCCGGTGCTTACCATATAATTAATGCGATAACCTACTCGGCATTTCGCAAAGTTCTCTTGACTACGTTCCCTTTTTTCAGTTCATTCTGGAAGGGGACTATTATTAAAGGCTTAAGGTTGGTTCTATGTACGGCAACAGAAAAAAGGGTTTAAAAAATATAAGCAACAAGCTTACCGGCTTATTGGTTTTTGCTTTTATTTGTACCCTGCTGCTCATCTACCTTGTAAACCTCTTTGCCTATACCTCTGGAGGCGTGAGTGCTTTCATCAGCGGTGAAAGTATATGGTCAAAAGCTCAGAAAAAAGCTACCATTCATCTTTCCAGCTATATTGTTACCGGAAACTCTGACCAATATCTGCAATTTGATGAGGCGTTGTCTGTAAACCTTGGGCAAAGGCGAGCACGAATTGAGCTGCTTAAAGAGGATTATGACTACCAAATTATTCATCAAAACCTTGTGGAAGGGGGTATTCCACCGGAAGATATTCCAAAAATGGTAAGCCTGATCGAGCAATTCAAATCAGTAGGTTATATACAGAACGCACTGGATGCCTGGAAAAAAGGTGACGACCTCATAGACAGCCTTATCACTCTCAGCGAAACCATACACGTGGCCATTGAAGTGCAGGATAGCCTCACTTCAGCCCAAAAAACAAGCTGGATGCAAGAGCTCCAGCAGCTGGAAAACAAGCTTTCAATCCAAGAAGCCCGCTTTGCTGAGAAAATGCAGGCCGCAGCACGCTTTACCAACAAGTTAATTAAATGGACCTCTTTTGCCTTCGGAATTATTTTAATTGCCGTTGGAATTTGGCTGGCTTACCGTTTGGTAAAAAACACAAATGTTCTTCTGGATAAATTGCAGGAAAGTAATGATAACTTTAAGGAGGTGCTGTCCAACTCGAAAGATGTAATTTATAAAATGGACATAGCCTCTAAGAAATATGAATACGTAAGTCCTGCTTTTGAACAAATGCTTGGCTACACTACCGAACAATTTTTAAATGGCGGAGTTGAATTCATTGTTTCTTTAACGCATCCGGATGATTTGGAACGCATGCGGGAAATCATAAAGGAATATGAAACGGTGAAAGATGAAGACTTCCCGCCGGTGCTTGAGTTCAGAGTTAAAGATAAAGAAGGCAATTGGATATGGATAAGTAACGTGCGGAAGCTTTTGCGGAATGATAAAGGTGAACCGGTGTCTATTATCGGGAGCGTACGTGATATTTCTAATCGCAAAAAGCACGAACAGCTTGTTAAAGATTCTTTAAAAGAAAAGGAGACGTTGCTGCAAGAGATTCATCACAGAGTAAAGAATAATTTATCTATTGTATCGAGCCTGCTGGAGCTTCAGAAAGACGGAGTGAGTCCCGAATTTGAAGCCCTGCTTTCATCCAGCCAATCTCGCATAAAATCTATCGCCAAAGTTCATGAGAAGCTGTACGAGTCTCCCACCCTTTCTAATATTTCGCTGGACAAGTACATTGAGGAATTAGCTCAGGAAATAAGCAACGCCTATGCCAGCAAGGAAAAAGATATAGAGCTTCATTTAGAAGTTTCGCCTATCCAAATGAATATTGATGATGCCATTCCGGTCGGTCTCATTTTGAATGAGCTAATCAACAACGCCTTCAAACATGCGTTTAATGGTTTAGACAAAGGCACTATTAAAATTTCGCTTCAACAAAATGAAAAAGACGCACGGTTATGCGTCAGCAATAATGGTAATAAGCTGAAGGATGGCTTTGATCCCTCTCAAAGTGACTCTTTAGGAATGACGCTAATTCAGGTTTTAATCCAACGTTTAGAAGGAACCTTAAGCATTGAAAGCGACGAATGGACCCGTTTCGTCATTCACTTCAATCCAAATAATTTTTAACGGCATCTTTATTTTCGGGGTGATTCGATTCTTTCAGTATCCATTCCATTGCTCGTAAAGAATCATCCTCACCAATATCTTTAATCTGAAAGCTGATTCCACCGGCTCCCGAAGCCGCCGTTACTGATACATGCTGAAGGTTTTTCCGCTTTTGGAATGGATTTTGGGACGTTTCCACATTCTGAATGCGGTTTCGCTTAATAATAGCCGTAACGCGCCCAAGCGTGCGATGACGCAACCGCATGGTTTTTTCGCCCAAAGCCAAAGCAGCATCTTGATATTGAAGCCAGCCAAGATATGCCAGCATGGGTATGAATAACGCAGCCAGCCAGCCGTAGTCGAACAGCAGCCATGCCGCAGGAATGGCCGGAATCAAAATATAATTCGTGCGGCGTATATAGCGCCAAAATGAGTTTTTTGGGGGATGAATATCAAAATCAGGCTCTTGAAATTCTTCTAAAAACTCAGTTAAAAAAGTACTCACTTCTGAGCTTGCCATAAATGGAGCTAAAACTATAGAGCGCGCCTGCTGGGTTTGATCGAAGCCCGCACTTTCTACATAAACCATTCCGTAGCCAAACGGCTGACGAATCACCCCTTCTACAAAACGAACCGCCTGTATGCGATCGAAAGGAACCGTGATGTGTTTCCGCTCCAGCAGTCCGCTGGAAATAATAAGCTCAGTGGATTTTTTATGAAGGCGAAAATCAGCATATCGAAAAATCACTCCTAAAAACGACAGTACCCACGAAATTACAATAATGGCTACTATTACGCTTATAATCATGGTTACATTGCTATAGCCGGGCATTATTTCGTACAGGTACTCTATGGTTTCTTCGTTAATAAATTCTTGCATCTGCCCGGAAATAGCCCCCAATATGGATGCAATCAACCCAAAATTACCGGATGTAAATGCCGCAAAAACCAAGTCTTTACCGGACAATTTCCATGTTTCTATAATTTCTTCATCTGCCTGTACATCCCTCTCAAAGCGTAGCTCTTCTTCAGCAATTTCTTTCTTAATTTCACTCCGCAATTCTTTACGAAGCGCCTCGGCTTCTGCACGGCTCAGCGCGCTTATGGTAGCTGTTTCTGTGCCGCCGCCTGCCGTTTTCACTTCAAGCTGAACAAGCCCGAAAATTCGCTGTAATATGCCTTCGGTTATATCAATAACCTGAATTCTATCTTTCGAGAGGTATAAATTGCTCTTTACGAATACGCCTTTTTGTATCTGAAGTTCTCCCTGCTGTATTCTGTATAAAAACTTCCACCAACTAAAAATCCCGCTCAGTAACGTTAAAACCAGTCCGCCTAATAACAGATATAGAAAATAGCCTTCCGCCCTCGAGCTTCCGATAAACAGAAGGACTACAATAGTGACAAAATTTTGTTTAACAGCTGCCAATACTTTGGTAACCGCCGCTATGGGATGCTGTCGTTTAAATTCAGACATCTTCCTTTACTTTCTGAACCAGCTTAGAAATAGTTACCCGGAGTGCATTTGCGGTATCATCATCTAAAGCGGGAATTTCGTGCGTAGTAGCTGCCGTTGAAATGGTGACTGATGAAAGGCCAAACCGGCGATATACCGGCCCTTGTTTGGTGTCAACATGCTGAACACGGTTCATGGGAACCAGCGTTCGTTTTTTTATGATGATGCCCCGCAGCATATCAATCTCTTTCTCTGCTACGTCGTACTTCCAGCGTTTCCAGCGAAGCTTGGGTAATACAATGCCTGTTAGAATATAGAGCGTTAGTGAAAGCACTGAAATGGCTGCAAACCATAACCCATGAATACTTAAAAGCCAGGAAAAGCCACCGCTGTTTTCCATACTAATAGCAATTGCAGCATAAATAATTGCAGGAACAAACCATAGTAAACCAAAAATAAATGCATTAACAGACCATGCTTTTATGGCGTTTTTATGAATTCGGGTAGTGGGTTCTGCAAACATGCACGGTATTTAATTGATAATGCTTTTTTACTGCCAGCGTTGAAAACTGAGGGTGACTATTTTACAAATACTTTTTATAAAAAGATAAGCGTATAACGTATTCTTAAAATAAAAAAAGCCACACAAAGGTGGCTTTTTTTATAAATATAAGCTCGAAAAACTACATTGCGTTTTTCTTAGCTTGAATTTCTTGACGAATTTCGTGAGCAAGGTTTTTTAGTTCCATTAGATATTTGCGAGCCCGTGTTCCGGCTGCTTTATTACCTTTCTCATAAAACTTATCCATGTCAACTTGTAAGTTCTCAACTACATTGTTGATGTCGTCCATTCTACTCATATGTTGTACTCCTTATGTTAAGTTTAAGTTAAAGGATGCTTAGGAATTTAAGCACCCGGTTAGTAAATACTCTGTTATTGCTAACAGTGATAAATTCCTCCCTAATTTAATAAATAAGTGGCTAAATACATTGTTTTCTTTACGTTTGTGTTTTAGGTAAAACTTCGCCCATTGTTCCCTTTTTATCTTCCACGCCAAACATTAAAAACAGCCCGATTACCAGCAGCAATAAAATAGCACTCATTCCCCATCGCTGACTGCCCATCAGCAGTGTAAACCAACCTACCATTATAGGCCCCGCAAAAGTGGTCAGTTTTCCGGATAATGCAAACAGCCCATACATTTGATTTCTTTTATCTTGTGGCGACAATCTCCCCATAAAAGTTCGGCTTGATGCCTGCACAGGTCCTACAAATATTCCAAGCAATAATCCCCACACCCAAAACCAAAGTTCGGCCTCCACAAAAAGAACGGCTGTTACCGGTATAATTAAGCCCACCAGAGACCACACAATTGTGTTCTTACTTCCGGCCTTATCATCCAGCCAGGCAAATGCAAAAGCACCCGCACCTGCCGTGATGTTGAGAGCGATTCCGAACATAAAAATCTGCCCGGTATCGAAGTTAAAGGTGCCGGCGGCATACACGCCACCCATTGCAAAAATGGTAGCCAAGCCATCGTTATAGAATATTCGGGCCAGCAGAAACTTCCAAATATTGGGCTCTTTCTTTAATATTCTGATCCCACTTTTGAGCTCACTCATTCCGTCAGAAATTGCCTGAGAAATGCTTTTATTTTTGGAAGGAGTATCAGGAGTTTTGAAAAATAAGGGAAGACTGAACAAAGCATACCATACGGCTGTAAATAAAAAAGTAATTCTCACATTTTGTAAGCTTTCTTCATTCAATCCAAACCAAGTTGCTCCGTTTTCAACAAATCCAAAATAGCCGATAATCAGGCAGATTAATCCTCCTAAATAGCCTAACGCCCAGCCCCATCCCGACCATTTCCCGATATTAGAGCTGTTAGTAAGATCGGGTAGCATGGCGTTATAAAAAATGAAGGATAACTCTGCACCAATGGTGGCAACAAAAGCCATGCTTAATGCAAACCAGATAAAGCTGCTGTTTGGTTCTGCAAACCATAACATTCCGCATCCGAACACACACATAATGGTGAAAAAGCCAATCCAGGGCTTACGGCGACCGCCTTCATCGGCAATGGAGCCTAAAAAAGGCGCCGTTAGTGCTACAATAAGTCCGGCTATGCCAATCATGTTTCCCCAGAGTACGGTTCCTGAGGTTTCATTTTCGGCAATTGATTTGGCAAAGTATGCGGCAAACACAAAGGTTTGAATCATCACAAAATAGGCAGAGTTGGCCCAATCGTATAAAGCCCAGGCAAACAGACCTTTAGAGGTTTTTTCAGGCATAGCAGTTATTTAATAAGGATTAGTTAAAGAGACGCCCGAATATCGGTTTTGGAAACCGTAAAGCAAAATTTAATACCCTGCGATTTTTCTATATCTATAATTCTCATGCTTTTTTTGGAGCAATATGATAAAATTGAACAGATACTCACAGATCAACCCAACAATTACTCATTTATCCGTTAGGAATTTCCGGAAATATACTTTATATGGTCTTTGGTTTAATACCTGCGTGCGAATCTATTTTATCGAGTGTATTGTTTGATTTTATTCCGACTTGTAAAATCTTAGCGACCCGTTCTATAGCTTCAGGAAACAGGCTTTCCAATATTTGAAAAGTATGTGCCTGTTATACTTTATACGCTACTTTTAGATTGGCATGTAACCGAACCATAATACTCATTTAATAATGAAAATCATCTATGAATTCCGATTCTAACAATTCTATACTCATCATCGGCTGCGGCTGGGTTGGTAAAAAATTAGGCCACAAACTAACAGAATCCGGCTTTACGGTGTACGGCACTACTCGCTCATCCGCTAATTTTTCACTTTTAAATGAGCTGGGTATTAAGCCTGTTAAGCTGGAGCTTCCGGCTGCAACTCAGGCTCGCATACGCCTGCCAAAGGCAAATTATGTATTGATTTCCATCACCCCGGGAAAGAAAGAAATCCGTAAAAAATATCCGGTTATTATGGAACAACTTGCCAAAGAACTTACCCAGCAAAACGCACAAGTTATTATGTACAGCACTACGGCGGCCTATGGAAATGCCACACAAACCGTTCAGGAATCGGATGCTGAACCTAAACAACGCAGCACGAACGAAATTTTAGCCGCAGAAGGCGCCCTGCTCGCCCACTGTCCGGAAGCCGTAATTCTACGGATTTGCGGTTTGTATGGAGAAGATCGCCACCCTGCAAAGTTTATGGCCGGACGAAAAGACATTGCTTTTGGCGATGCACCCGTTAATCTGGTACACCGAGACGATCTCATTCAAATAACGGAAAAGATTATCAGCGAAGATATTCGGGGTGAAGTTTTTAACGTGTGCTCCGGTTCTCATCCCAGCCGTGCCGAAACTTATACAACCATTGCCGAGCAATTAGAATTGGACAAGCCAACCTTTAGAAAAGGCGGAGAGGAACGGAAAATAGTTTCCTCCAAAAAATTAGTGGATAAGCTTGGAGTTGAGTTTCTCCATGATAATCCGTTGGAATACGATTAACTGCTTTTGAGCAATCCTTCTTCTTCCAAAAATTCCATGGTATCTGCTGCATGGCGTAAATGAGGAATCACAATGCTGCCACCTACAATTAGCGCAACATTCATGGCATCTGTAATTTCTTCTTTGGTTGATCCGGTTTTGGCACACTGCTCAAGATGATAATCAATACAATCGTTACAGCGCAATACGGTAGAAGCAACCAGGCCCAGCAGCTCTTTGGTTTGAGTTGGCAAAGCACCATCGCGATAGGTGTTGGTGTCCATATTAAAAAAGCGCTTGATGCCCAGATGGTCTAAATCCAATACTTTTTGATTCTGCTCACTGCGCTGTTCTCTAAATAATTCCAGTCGGTTTTTTTCTGACATATCTGCTTATTTTTCACTTCTTAATTCGTGTTTAAAATAGGGAGTTTTCATACAATACGTTCAATAATTATATACAATTCTGAAGTGGTGCCGAATATCGGAGTCGGCAATTTCACACAAGTCTGTATTTTGAATCCCCTGCTTCTTACTTATCTTTTTGGGTGCTAAAGATTATTGAGTAATCATATATGTTCAAAAGTAGAAAACAAGCAAAACATAAATTAGTAGTCATCGGCGACAGCCTTTCTCAAGGTTTTCACAATGGAGGTATCTATCGCACAGATATCAATTTTCCATCATTTCTGCAGCGGTGTTTTGAGCCGGAACCTGCTTTTGATCAGCCTTCTTTTACCGCTCAGGCCGGAATTCCGCTTAACCTGGAAGTATTAGTGCGCGGTCTTTCTGATGAATTTGGAGATGAACTTCCCTGGAGCTCCTACCTTCCCGCAGCTGCGTACATGGTCCAAACCTTAAAAAGGATTAAAAAATATTGGGAAGGTGGCTTTATTGATTTGGCGGTACAACGCGAGGCTCCGTATCACAATCAGTCGGTGTGGGGATTTAATGTAAGTGATACCTGGATTGTGAATGAGAAAAACAGCCGTGAGCATATAGAAAATCAACCCGAACAGTTTTCTGTTTTTGATATGCTGCCCGAACATGCAAAATTCACAACGGCCCGGCTGGTTTTAAATCCGCCTCTAACGGAAGAACGCCAAACCAATTCCCAGTTTGATAATGCACAAATATTAGCCGAAGATGGCGGTATCGAAAACCTGATTGTCTGTTTAGGGCACAACAACATGATTGCAGCCATCACCGATTTAAAGGTGATTTGGAGTGAACGCGATAACCTGGAAGTATTTCCCGGAAGACGTAAATACACGGTTTACCGGCCCGAACATTTTGAAATTGATTATCGAAAAATGGCTGAGCGCATTGCAAAGCTTGGGGCTAAGCGCGTTTTTGTTCCCACACTTCCCTATGTCACCATTCCGCCGGTTTGCAGGGGGGTGAATTCCGAAAAATCCAGCAAGCGTCTGGGTTATTTCGACTATTACACACGTTTCTGGATTTGGGATGAAGATTTTGATCCGGGCAAGCACCCGCATCTAACCAAAGACGAAGCCATTCAGCTCGACTTAACCATGGATGAGTATAACAAAATCATCCGCAAGGTAGCTAAAGAGTACGGTTTTTCAGTAGTTCCTATGGCAAAAAATGTGGCCGGAATGGCGCATCGGCGCTTAGGCGGTGAGCTGGTTCGGGATTATCCAAAAGGTTTAGCTGAAGCTTTGAAAAAACAGAAATCCACCGCACATTTAGTTGATGATGACGGCGACGTAAAGCTCACAACCGACTATTTTCGACTCAACGAGGAAGGGAAATTATACAAAGGCGGTATTTTCAGCCTTGATGGCCTTCACCCCACTACCATCGGCTACGGACTGATGGCCAACGTTTATTTAAAAACCATGGCTAAAGCGGGAGTAAAATTTCAGCGTTCCATAAATTGGGATGAAGTGGTGCGCGAAGACACCTTAGTTAGCAACCCGCCCGCTTTACTGGGCGAGCTGCGCTTAGTTTTACGGTTTCTTGCAATGGGAAACCAAGAGAAATTTCTCAGCTTTGGAAAAAACATATTAGGCCAAGCCATGCATTTGGTTTCTCCACGGCATACCGAATAAATCAGTCCACTTTTAGATTGGCAAGCAGCTGATTATACTCATCTTTCAGATCTTCAAAACTGTCCTCTACATCGGCTTTAACTTCATTCCATTTATCTTTTCCTGAGTTTTTAAGTTCTGCCAACTCCTTTTTAAAGTCATCGCGTTCTTCCTTCAGATTTTCAATTTGTTTTTCGGCTTTAGCTCTGGCTTGTTCAGATTTATCCTGAAGCTTTTCCTCGGCTCTCGAAATGCTTTCATTCATTTTATCGAGCGTTTGTTCGGCCTCAGCCACAAACTCATCTTTAGATTGATTGACATCATTTTTGATGGATTCTATCGTTTCCTGAGTTTGATTACCGAGCTCGTTGGCTTCTTGTTTGGTTTTGCCTGAGCAGGCAGCGAATAAAAGGGCAACGGTTGTTATTGCGGGTACAAAAAATTTCTTGAACGTAAACATGGCATCATCTTTTTGAGTTGGCGTTTATAGTGTTTGAAAGACCATAAAATGGCTATTGTTCCAATATTTAATGTACCTCAGAGTATGCAATGGAATAGTGAGCCTGAGGAAATAAAATTTTAGTTTTCCTACCTGAATCCAAAAAACTCACACTGATTTGTAACCAAATTTACCGGCATCCATCTAATTAGCAAATACCACAGCTTTATAACGCAAGTAATACATCAACCTAAAAGTTTAAAAAATTTATTGTATGAGGCAGTATAATATTTTCCTTACCTTATGCCTGCTACAAAAAAATTCAAAAACCTATTCATGAAATATCTCTCTATTATCCTGATGGCTGTTGTTGCAGTTTCCTGTACTTCCAGCCCTCAAAAACAAGCATATAATCCTGAAGCAGACTCTCTTAAATACGAGCAAGAAGTTCATCTTCAAAATGTTCGTCAGCTTACATTTGGCGGCGATAATGCCGAAGCTTACTGGAGCTATGACAGCAATAAGCTCATTTTTCAATCTAATAATCCTGACTGGGGCGTTGATTGCGACCAAATATTCACAATGGATATTTCGGACAAAAAACCCGGATTTGAACCTCCAATGGTAAGTACCGGAAAAGGGCGTACCACTTGCGCTTTCTTCCTTCCCGGTGACTCTACTTTCGTGTATGCTTCAACGCATGCTCAAGGCCTTTCCTGCCCAACACCGCCTGAACGTACTGATGCTTACGTATGGCCAATTTATGATTCTTACGACATTTATAAGGCAGACATGGACGGTAACATTATTGCCAAACTAACGGATAGTCCAAGCTACGATGCGGAACCTACCGTTTCTCCTCAAGGTGATAAAATCGTGTTTACCTCTGACCGCTCCGGTGATTTAGAGCTTTATATCATGGATACAGATGGTTCTAACGTAATTCAAATTACGGATGAATTAGGCTACGATGGTGGGGCGTTTTTCTCTCCCGATGGCACTAAGCTTATTTTCCGTGCTTCACGTCACGAAACGGAAGAGGAAATTGCTAAGTACAAGTCTTTATTAAAGCAAGGATTGGTTGAGCCCACAAATATGGAGCTTTTCATTGTGAATGTGGACGGAACCGGACTGAAGCAAATTACCGATTTAGGCAATGCTAATTGGGCACCTTACTTCCACCCTTCCGGCGAAAAGATTGTGTTCTCTTCCAATCATAAGTCTAAAAGAGGGTTTCCATTTAATATTTTCATGATAAATATTGACGGAACCGGACTGAAGCAAATCACTTTTGATGACACTTTTGACTCTTTCCCAATGTTCTCTCCTGATGGTAAGAAAATCGTATTCTCTTCAAATCGCCACAATGGCGGTAATAGAGACACCAATGTATTTGTTGCCGATTGGGTAGAAGAATAGAAATGAAGCCCTGCATTTCCGATTAACATTTTTAAAGCCCGGTTCTAACTGAATCGGGCTTTTTTATTACAGTAGCTTTCTCTGTGTTTTTAAACATCTTCTTTGAAAACATATTCAGCAGTAAAACCATCTTCAATTTCACGCTGAGCTGCGCGGAAGGGAACACACATACTCTGCGAGACACTGCGCCAAACTCCGCGTGCCTCTGCGTGAACCCAAGACCGGTGCAAAAGCATAGGCTGCCGGAAAAAAGACTACCCTATTACTAAAATCATAAACTCTTCTCTGATTCAAAGCATCACCTCTGAAAACATCTTCAGCAGTAAAACCATCTTCAATTTCTCGTTGAGTTTCGCTGAGGAATGTGCGGAGTTCCGCTGAGGTTATAGGACGCTCTTAGCAAGCTCCGCTGAGTTTTTACGAAATAATGGTATGCTTAATACCTGGCCGGCATACCTTCTTCAGGAATTGATTTTTTGATAAAATCGCGAATATCCTGATTTGATGTTTCTAAATCTTCCTTTCTCAAATACATCATGTGACCATTTCTGTAGCCTTTGAAGGAAAGACGATCTTTCAGCTTTCCGCTGGGGTCCATATTCCACATGGTATATTTGGCATCAAAATAATTAGTACCGCCATCATAATAGCCGGATTGAATCATTACGTGCAGAAAAGGATTGGCAGCCATAGCCGAACGAAGCTGCTCGCCCGTACGGTTTCGGGATCGATCCCAGGGATGTACAGGACCGAAAGTCCAATACTGTAAATCAGTTTCATAGCCCAAGTCGTGGCGTAAATAATGGTTAATTGCGGGCGTAAATGCATGATTCCAGGAGCTCAGCGCCGGGTCATAATCATACCGATCGCCACCGTTTTTCCTATCAATTCCGCGGTATCGTGAGTCTAATCGGCCAATAATCAGTTCTTGGTCTCTCAACAGTTCCTTCCAAAAGAAAGAAGTAGAAATACGCAGGTTATGATCTAACACAACTTGTTTAGAAATGCCGGAATATTTAGCCACTTTTTCGGCAATAGCGTTTTTCTCACTCTCTTCAATAAAGCCGCCTTTTGCCAAAGCTGGGATGTACTCGTTGATGGTAAATTCCTCAACTTCGGGCAATACTTCATCCAAATCTCGGTTTTGCAATTCACTGCCCAGAGCTTTGTGATGCCAGGCTGTGGCAGCAAAATATGGCAGAGGCGTTGCATCCCCAACCGGGCCGCTTCGGTCTATTCCTAAACCGGTGGGAGAAACTAAAATCACTCCATTTAAATACATCCAGTGCGAGGATTGAAGTCGACCTGCTAAACCGGAAACGCGGGTAGTACCATAACTTTCACCAATCAGATATTTTGGAGAGGGCCAGCGGTTTTGGCGAGATACAAACGTATTAATCCAGTCTGCCAGATAGTTAACGTCTGCGTTCACCCCAAAAAACTGCTTTCTATCAGCTTCCTCATCCAGAATGCGTGAAAAGGCCACATTTACAGGATTCACAAATATGATATCCGCCACGTCTAAAATTGAGTGCGGATTATCCTTCACACCGTAGGGTTGAACCGGATACCCTTCGTCATCAATATTGAGCTGCTTTGGACCTGTATAACCAATGTGCATCCACACGGAAGCTGAACCGGGGCCACCATTAAACGAAATTACGAGCGGACGGCGCGTTTTGTCTTTAACATCTGTGCGCTCGTAGTAGGTGTAAAACAAGGAAGCAATGGGCTTACCCGCATCATTCCAAACGGGCTGATTGCCGATGGTTGTAGTGTAGGGAATTTTCTTTCCTTTAATTGTCACCTGATGCTTGGTAGTTTCAGACCAATCAACCTTTGAGGTTCGAAGGTTTTCATCTTGTCCAAAAAGCGTATTTGGGTTGATGAACAACAATGCCGCAATGGCAATTAGCAGAGTATATTTAATTTTCATAGCGTGTATTTTTTACTGAATGTGAACTACTGTATAGTTAGCAATTGTGAAGGGAAATTACATGTCAAAATCGGTAAATAAATTCAGTTATCTACGGTTAGCTCATTCCTGAGTTTAAGGCGTACTTCTTTGTATTTTCCGTTTCGGCTGATTCCAAGAATTATTTTTACACCCCGACTTTTTTGGATGTATGTAAGCACCTCATTCAGGTTCATGCCACCGGTAGGCTTCCCATTTATGTATTGAATGATATCTCCTTTTTGGATCCCTTTCTTATCAGCCAATGAGTTTTCGCGCACCTCCGAAACTACATACAGGGGAATATTGGGAATAGGAGTATTAACCTCAATTCCGCTGATGTTATAATAGAAGTTTTTACCAAAGTTTTTGTTTTTGCGCATTAAAATGTAGCCGTCTCTATAATGAAAAATAACCTTAAACCGGCGGAGTACACCACCTCCCAAGCTTCCATTTCTATTCCCAAGATTAAATGTTCTCTGCACCGACTGGCTGTCCGGAAATGCTACTATGGGTTTTTTCAGCTCAAAGGCGTTACCTATTTTCATTTTCTGTACCCGCCCTAGCTTGCCGTGCACCTCGCCACTAAGCCCCATTCCAAGAAGGGTTTGTATATTTACCTTTGGGGTTTGAATTTTTTCATTGGTTATTCCGTAAAGTGAAAATGCAATACTTGAACCCGAGTCTATAAGCAAACGGACAGGAATGTAGGGTGCACCGGGTTTATGCTTGTATTTTATATTCAAATATGGCTTGCGATCGACTACAGATATTGGAAATTTAAACCATCTCCGGTGTTTGGCCAGCTTGCGAAATTTGCGTTCAAATATATCCGGATCATACAATAACAGCTCCTTTTCGAAGTAATTTATTTCTACCGCAAAGTTTTTAAATAATTCATACCCAATAATGCCGTGCACATAGGTTCCCATATACAAAGAAATTTGAAAGATGTCTTCCTTTAAAAAAAGCACATCTACATTATCCCCTTCTATCCGATTAATATTTAGTTTATTAGCTGTAGAGTAAAAAGCTTCTACCGGCTCACCTTTTCCTAAACCTGAAAGAGTAACTGTTCGGGTACTTTCTAAATACAATTCCTCCCCAACAGGAATAGAAGTTATCAGCACATTTCCCACTCCTGTATCTAATATCAGTTTAAGCGGGGCTGAGCCGTTTATGCTCACGTCAATCAAAATCAGATTATTAATAAGCTCAAAAGGAATTCGGACGGGTTTATGTGCCCGCCCTTGTATAGAAAATGAGGAGCTGTCGGGGTCTGCCTGCTGTGCGTTTAATTTTTCAGTTAAAGGCAATATAGCGCCGGCTATGCTTAAGATGCATGTATTCATCACCAACAAAATAAAGTGCTTGGTAGCCATTAGGGTCATAAAATCATCGCTATGCTATATTATAATTATACAAGAATTAGAAATGTTACGCAGTTAAACAGAATTGGTTTAAACGTTTTAATCAGCACTCTTTCGCTATCGAAAGCAATATATCTTTTTGCGATATAGAAATGCATAATTACTTCTAACAAGTTATTTACCAAATTAAATGCCCTTTATTTGGTATTAATTGTAATAAAGAAGATATTAGGGGCGATGCAAATGTATGGTAAGAATCAGTATTAGTATATTCAGTATAGTATTTGTTTCCCCTCTATAGTTTGTACAACTAACAATAAATAAGCGATTGGTAAACGTGTAAATATCTCGTTACTGAGTGATTACATCTCAATCGCATCAATACAACACAACATAATTATGGAATACGGTAAAATTAAATGGTTTGATGCCCAAAAAGGATTTGGATTTATTGAGCCTGATAATGGTGGCAAAGATATTTTTGTACACCGCAACAACATACAAAACCTTGGATTTGAAGAGGGGCTTGCTGACGGCGAAGAAGTAGAATTTGAAGTAGAAGAAACTCCAAAAGGCCTTAGTGCTGTAGAAGTTTCTCGAGTAGGCTAAGTCTGCTTGTTACTTAATTGAAAACCCGGCCTTTTAAACAGGTCGGGTTTTTTTGTATCTATACATCAAAGTTTTATTATGACTGAACATTCATTTGATCTTATTTTAATGGGCGCAACAGGCTTTACCGGCCGCCGCGCCACTGCTTACCTGAGTCAACACGCACCTGATACTTTGCGCTGGGGCGTGGCCGCACGGAATGAAGCTAAACTCGCAAAAGTAGCTCAGAATTTAGGGCTATCGAACGAACAGTGTTTTGTGGTTGATGCGCTCAACAAGCAGCAGGTAACAGAGTTAGTTCAGAAAACATCTATTATTATTACTACCGTTGGCCCTTTTTCTTTATACGGCGAAGAGCTGATTGCCGCTTGTGCAAAACACGGAACCCACTACTTTGACATTACCGGAGAAGTCGGTTTCATAAAAAGTATGACCGACAAATATGAAGAAACCGCTCAAAAAAGCGGCGCTATTCTGGTGCCCTTTTCGGGGTTTGATTCCATTCCCGCCGACCTCACTGCTTTCCTGCTTGCCAAAAAATTTGAACAACCTGAAAAATTATCCATAGACGCCTATTATTCTACCCATGGCGGACTTAACGGAGGCACTATTGCCACCATGCTCAACAAGTTTGAAAGCGGTGAATCTAAACAAATGAACGATCCGCATCTGCTCACCGGACCTACTTCCCAACGTATTCATAAATCGCAACATGCCGGTTATTTCGGTTACAATAACGAACTGAAGAGATGGACCGCTCCTTTTATCATGAGTGCCATCAACTCTAAAGTAGTATATAAAACGGCTGCACTAAACCAAGCCGCCGAGACTCCCTATGCCGACAGCATTTCTTATGCCGAACACTTTTCTCTCGGTAAGTGGTTTAACCCTATTCCCTTTATTTCCACTTCGCTCACCGTACTTTCTCTTGCCATTTTAGGTCCAAGAAAATGGTTTCGAACGTTTCTTAAAAAGGTAATGCCTGCTCCCGGCGAGGGACCTTCAGAAGAAAGCATTGAACAAGGCTTTTTTAAACTTTTGGCTATTGCCCGGGATGAAAACAACAACCAACACCACCTTCGCATGTTTTTTTCAGGCGATCCGAGTAATAAAGCTACGGTATTTTTTCTGTGTGAATCTGCTCTTTGCCTGCATGAACATAAAGACCGATTTAAGTCTGTTTCCGGATTTAAAACACCGGCCTTTTTATTTGGTGATTTACTGGTTAAACGACTGACCGAGCGCGGCCTGCACATCACTTTAAATTAAAAAGTGCATTTCTGATAATATTGGGTATTTTGAGCGGTTGGCTTTGGCAGCTTGAGGAAAATCAGGAATAGTAAAATTATTATTGAGCTCCAATGTTTAATCCAAAAAATGGATTGGCTAAGCTTCCGCAAATTTAAACATGGGACCTGTGGGTGTAAATAAAGTTACGTTCAACAATAAGATTGACAAAGAATTTAGCCGAACGGTTAAAAAACGAGTAAAGCAGTATTTCGAAGAGAATAATCTTTCTCAGCATGCAAATGCGTCAATGGTAATTAAAACGGTAATTCTGTTGGGGCTGTATTTTGGAGCTTATGCTCTTATTATGTCCGGTCAGTTTTCGCTGGGCACCATGTGGATGCTTACTTTTGTGATGGGAATTGGAATGGCCGGCATTGGCTTTTCCATTGCCCACGATGCGCTGCACGGCGCTTACTCCTCAAACAACACCGTCAATTATGTACTGGGACTGAGTTTTGACCTCATGGGTGCAAACGGCTATATCTGGAAAATAACCCATAATATTATTCATCACACCTACACCAATATTCACGGCCATGATGAAGATTTAGAAGTAGCTGCTTTTATTCGGTTATCTCCACATTCTGAGCTTAAAAAAGTTCACCGGATGCAGCACATTCTCGCTTTTTTTGCATACAGTTTTGCCACTTTCTTTTGGGTTTTTGTGAAAGATTATTGGTACTTCTTTAAAAGCCCGCTGGGTCCTTATGAAAACAAAAAACATCCGCTTAAAGAATGGGTTACTCTGATTGTAACTAAAATAATCTATTACGGATATACCATTGCACTTCCATTGCTTTTGCTTGATATCACCTGGTATCAGTGGCTCATTGGTTTTGTAAGTCTTCATCTTACAGCCGGCTTTATTTTAGGCATTATTTTTCAGCTTGCACACGTGGTGGAAGAAACGATGCATCCTGAGCCTAATGAGGATAACGTGATCGAAAATCACTGGGCTATCCACGAGATGATAACCACCAACAACTTTGCCCGCGATAATAAACCGTTATCCTGGTTTATTGGCGGATTGAATTATCAAATTGAGCACCATCTATTCCCCCGGGTTTGCAGCGTTCACTATCCGGAAATTGGCCTTATTGTTGAGCAAACGGCTCAGGAATTTGGGATTCCGTATAATCATCACCCCACATTTCGGCAGGCCGTAGCTTCACATTATCGTACGCTCAAAAACTTTGGAAACCCCGATTTCAACTGGCAACAATAGCTTTTGCAGGCAAGTTGTAGCTCTTTTTTTGAATGATGTTGGAAGTATTAATATTCGGAGTTAGCAGAATTAGGCTAAATGATAGTTCACTTAGCCTTTTTGCCTTTTTAAAATATATAAGCTCACCCAAACATGTCTTTCATTTTTGAGAAAAAGTTCTTCTCGTTGCCATCCGCATTTGTTGCATCAAAGTTTTCGGAGTTCTTGAACGATTCCATCTTTTTCTTCTCCGCATCCGATAGTTTTTCAGGCATATATACGTTTAATCTTACATACTGGTCGCCATCTCCGGAATTATGCAGGCCTTTAATTCCACGGCCTCTCATGCGCAGCATTTTACCGGGTTGTGTGCCGGCATCAATTTTCAGCTTGGCTTTACCTTTTAAAGTAGGCACGTGTACTTCGGTACCCAGCACGGCATCAGGAATGCTGAGAGTAAGATTGTAATAAATATTATTTCCGTCACGCTCAAAGTGCTCGTGCTCCTTTTCTTCAATGAGCACAATCAATGAGCCCGCAGAACCTCCGCGACGGCCGGCATTTCCTTGTCCCCTTAGCGTTATATAATTTCCATTAGAAACGCCGGAAGGAATATTCACTTTAATTGTCTCCTCCCCTTTTACGCGGCCTTCGCCCGAGCATTTTTTACATTTATTTTTGATGATGCGACCTTCGCCGTTACACGTTGGACACGCCTGCACATTCACCATTTGTCCCAGCATGGTTCGGGTTACCTGGCGCACTTCACCCATTCCGTTACAAGTAGAACAGGTTTCAAAATCTGAATTCGTTTCGGCTCCGGTTCCATTACATTCATTACATTTAATCTGCTTTTTGATTTTGAGCTTTTTCTCAGCTCCAAATGCAATTTCTTCCAGCGTTAGGGGCATCCGGATTTTCATATCCGAACCGGGCTGTCCCGGCTCTCTGCGGCCACGTGAACGGCCACCGCGTCCGCCTCCAAAAGCTTCATCACCAAAAAAACCACTTCCGAAAATATCTCCAAAGCGGCTAAATATATCTTCGAAGCCCATATTATCGAAATCAACACCGCCGCCGCCAAAGCCGCCCTGCCCGTTTACACCGGCGTGGCCAAACTGGTCGTACTGGGCTTTTTTCTGCGGGTCTTTTAACACTTCATAAGCTTCCGATGCCTCTTTAAATTTTTTCTCAGCATCAGCATCCCCTTTATTTCGATCGGGGTGAAATTTCATCGCTTTTTTACGATAAGCCTTTTTAATTTCAGCTTCCGAAGCGTTTTTATCTACTCCTAATATTTCGTAATAATCTCTTTTGGTGGACATAAATATATGTTATTCGCTTACAATTACTTTTGCGTGGCGTATGGTTCTGTTTCCGATTTTATAGCCACTATCCAATATTTGAAGTACCGTGTCGCTTTCGGTGTCTTCATCGGGTGCGGGCTGCTTTAGCATGGCATCGTGCAGGTTTACATCAAAAGGGATACCGGTTTGGTCTATACGCTCAACGCCGTGTTTTTCGAGCACTGTTTTGAATTTATCAGCTACCATTTGCACGCCTTCCAAAAAACTGTCTTCAATTTCCGATTCTTCGGCAGCTTTCAGCGTTCGGATGAGATCGTCAGCAATGGGCATAAAATCTTCTAAAGCTCCGGCTTTTGCTTCTTCAAACAGCTGTACACGTTCGCGTTGCACGCGTTTTCGCACATTTTCAAGCTCAGCTGCTTTTCTTAGCATACCATCTTTTGCTGCAGCTAATTCCTGTTCAAGTTCTTCTATACGCAGAGTTTTTTCATCTTTATCAGTATTCTCAGTTTCTTTTTCTTCTGCCTGCTGTTCCACCTCGGCCTGCTTGGCCTCTTCAGCTTCAAGCGTTGATTCTTCCTTTATATTTTCTTTACTCATTTCCTTTTCTGTCGGAATTAATAGATATGGTTTTATTCTTTCAATACCGGATACGCAAATAGTATGCCAGTTATCTATTGGTTATTATATGGTGACAAAGTTACTTCAATCTGCCATTCTTTGGCATAAAAAAACCCCGTGCTTGCGTATAGCACGAGGTTTACAAATTTGCTGGTAATTTTTAGTTCAGGAACTCGTCAAATGTAATAGATACGTAATAAATGGCACCTAAATTAGGCCCACCGTAGTTAAGAGTATGACGATTGTTCATAATGTTACTTCCACCCAACTTAATGATAGAGTTTAAGTCATGCAGCTTGTATGAAACCTGAGCATCAAATGTAGAAACTGCAGGTACGGTTCCGTCTGCAAAAGAAGAAACCCACTCAAATTCATCCTGCCATCTGTAAGTTAGGTTAAAGCCTAAACTTTCGGTGAGGTTTCGGTTTCCAAAGCTTACGTTAAACTTGTGCTCTGGTGTGTTATAATCAAAAATATAATCACCATCGCGCTCTGTAATCAGTTTGTTCCAGTTGTAGTTTGCGCCCAGCTTAAAGTTACTTGGCAGGCTGTAGTCAAACCCAATGACAGCACCTTGCGATTCTACCTCCTGATCTACGTTGGTATAAATCTGATAGGTATTAGAAGCATCTCCGGAGAGTAATGATGCTGCCACCTGCTGGTCATTTACAGGATTTCCGGTAAATGGACCGGCCGCTTTACGAATTCTGAATTGAGCAATAAAGTCGTTATAGATGTTATAATAATAAGCCATATCAAAAAATAACTTATCACCTAACAAGCCTTTATAGCCAACTTCAAATGATTGAATTTGCTCAGGTTTTACAGGATCATATTCTGTAAATGGTACTAAAGAACCTGCTGCTGCTGGATTACCGGCCAATAATTCTGAGGTAAATTCATTTACACTTTCCATGGTAAAAGCGTTTTCAGTAATTTTGTACTTCTCAGCCAGGTACGGCAGACCACCCAACAGACGCGCAGTAAGCACGTTCAGGTCAATATATTGTCCCTGCGTAGTAGGGTTACGGAAACCGGTTTGATAAGAAGCACGAATATTTTGGTTCTCGGCAACATTAATAACGGCAGAAAGACGCGGGTTAAATTGCCCATCAAAGTTTTCGTTTTTATCGTAACGGAGCGATGCCGTTAGCGCCAAACGATCTTCAAACAGTGATTTTGAACCTTGCAGATATCCGCCATACTCGTTGATATCTACCCCACCTTTATCATCAAAAATAGTTCCGTTTGAACGCAGCTGATACTGGCGGAAGCTTAACCCGGCCTGTAAGTCCATAAAGTCAATTTCATTCTTGAAGTTATAAAGACCTTCTGCATGCAGGAATCTGGACTCATCATCAAAAAGCGCTCCGTTTGGAACTACATTTTCAAGAGCTGCATTCTTGGCATCCTTAAAAGCCTGTGTGCCGGGCATAAACCGGTTAGCATCTGATGAGGCTCGAGCTGCTGTATGGAATTGATTAACCAAAGCCGGATTGCTCAAAATAGCGTCAACGGTAGCTTTATTGTATGCCGGATTACCACCCTGAGCCTGTGCAGCGGCCTGAATCATCCCTCCAACAAAAGTACCGCCATAATTACCGTACCATTGTGTTGTAGGCATATACTGGTCATTTACTGAAAATCCCACAAAATCAGCAATATAGGAATCTCCGGAGTTTTCAAACGTTCCGTATGCGCGTACCATAAAGTTGTCACCATCCAGCTGAATTTTGTGCTGAGAAATACTGAATTCACTTAAGCTGTAGCGCTGTGCACCACTATATACGGAGGTTCCAAATCCATAATTAAAGCTATAGCTGGCCTCAATATTATCATTTATACGGTAATTAAGAGACGTTCCAAATTTCATATTTTTCGCATCGCTATCAACCAAAAACTCTTCACGGTATCCTGTTCGTGCTACGGGTTGTGATGGTAAAGCAGCCACATACTTTTCTACTTCTGACTGAGGAATTCCTGTTTGACCTGAGATTCCTGCAGCAATTTGGCTGCGTGTAGCAGGGTTTATACCCAATAAACCAATATTAAAAGTACCGTCATCTCCATAAAGGTGGACCCCATCGTAAGCGGGATTATTTGACAAACCGGAACTTAACGCTTTGTTTTTATCAGAGTAGTTAATTCCCCTCCAGTCTTCAGCTTGCATATACGAGAAGTTAACTTTGAACGCGAACTTATCTTTAAATGATTTAGCATAGCGAATAGCGGCTTCGTACATCGGCTGAGGGCTATCCGGCTCTCCTAATGTTGCATTACCATCTACATGGTTAATGCCGGATTTCACCATTACGCTTAATCCGGGATAACGAAAAGGATCTTTACTATCTACCAATAAAATACCGTTAAAAGCATTGGGTCCATACAATGCTGAAGATGCACCCGGCAGAAATTCCATGCTTTCAACATCCAGAACTGAGGGACCGTTAAGGTTTCCAATTGGAAAGTTAAGCGCCGGTGCCTGCGTATCCATACCGTCGGTCAGCTGTACCATCCGCGTATTTCCGGTAGAGTTAAAGCCACGGGAGTTCACAATTTGGAAGTTAATACTGCTGGTGGTCATATCAACGCCTTTCAAATTACTTAAGGCTTTGTAATAATCATCGGAGGCAGTGGTGCGAATTTGAATCGCATCCTGGCGCTCAATAGTTACCGGAGCCTCCAGTATATTCTCCTCCACCCTGGATGCCGATACAACAAGGTCGCCTCCCGAAATAGTTTGCTCTTCCAGCGTAATTTCTAAATCCATAACGGATGCATCGGTAATCTCTACTCGCTTAGATTTAAAGCCGACAATAGAAACAACAAGTGTTAAAGGCGGGTCTTGCTGCACAGTTAAGCTAAATGTTCCGTCAGGCTGGGTAGATGTTCCTATCACTTTGCCATCTACACGAATGTTAACCCCTGCAAGAGGCTCTCCGTTAACATCGGTTACCTTACCGGATATTCTGGTTTCATCACTTAGATTATTTGCGTACGTAACAGATGTGCTAACACCTAACATAAGCATCATACACAAAACAAATACTCGCTGTATCATATTGTTCATTGGATTAATCCTTTAATTAATGGTTAGAGAGGCCGAGCTTTTTTACTTTTTGGTATTCCTTTATTCGAGAAATTATCTTTTTGGCCAACTTCATTAGTAATACCGAATAAAAGTCTGATTTTAGGATAAATGCAAGCGCTTTCAAAATTTTATTTATCCAGCTTTTCAATAGTGCTTTTAAATACAATAAAAACTTGTTTTATATTCTATATTTATGAGTTTAACCTCAAGGTTTTTTATTCTTTTTTAAGGTTTTTTGCTTTTACTAAGCTAACTATAAAAAATATAAGACAGGAAAAACAATATTCAGAGGTATCTGACAGTTGGTACATCAACGGATTTTAAATTTAGAACAAGGAATATTTTATGCAATCATTCAAAAAATCAAAGAAGAGCATGGTATCAAAGGGGAAGAAACTATCGAAAATCACACTGGTTGTTTCCCTTTTATTTTTAGGGCTGAACGACAGCGCCTCTGCCCAATATAATAAAGAGAAGACGATAACAATTAATATGAGCGCATCAGAGATGCTGCCGGCCGATCTTATCATTTTTAATGTCAACATAAATGCGGAAGCCGATACTCCTCAGGAAGCATTTGAAATGCATAAGAAAAAAGAGACGCTATTGGCTAAACTTCTCAAAAAATACCAAATCAAGGAAAGTGATATTGAGTATCAGCCCATCCGCATGCACAAAGTGAGTAATAATTACCGAAACTCTCAAACATCCAAAGTCACCCGAACAAGCCAGTCGGTAAGTCTTTCTTTCAGCGATTTTTCCCTTTATGAAAAAATTCAAGTCACACTTATCGAGAATGGATTTGATTCTTTTAACGGAGAGTTTTCATCTACAGAAATATCTGAGGGTAAAGAAAAAGCGCTCATTTCAGCTATCGAATCGGCTAAGGAAAAAGCTTCGTTAATTGCCAAGACATCCGGAGTTACGCTGGGTTCGGTTCAGAATATAAATTACTCAGATCATCGCATTGGCAGAATGCCCCTAAACTCGGGCGTGATGAAGATGGAGGCCATGTCGAAAGATGCTTCTATGATGGATTTCTCACAAACGGTTTCAGTAACTGCTAATATCAATATTTCTTTTTCTATTGAATGATTGTTTTGAACTGTGATTTCTGTGATGGGTGTGATAATCAGGATGTTTTGGGAAATGGAGAAACGATCTTAAACGTCTCTAAAAAATGTCTCCCAAAACCCAAAACTTCGTCTGACCGCTGGATATAATTAGGCCGACTGAATACGTTTTGGAGCGGTCTGACGATTATTAAAGACAACCAAGTTCAGTGAACAGGGAGCAGTTTACAGTGATCAGGATTGGTTGGCAGATTTGAATTACAGTCTTGCCAATATCCACTAACACCTTCCGCATGCGCAGCGAGCTGCGCATGGCACCTTCCTCAAGGAAGGACTTTCCTTGCTCCGTTTTTAGCAGTGATGATTATAGCCTGCTTCTGAACTTATTTTCATCCAAAATGCAAATCTCTCCTCGAGGAGATTCCGACTCTGCGCTTCCGTTCCACTTCAGCTTGTCCGGAATGACGGGCTTTTTTTGAGAGGGTTTATCGGGTTTTTTAAAAAACGATCTCCCCACTATCCGGATGCGAAAAAATCTGTGCCATCTGAGCAATCTCCTTAATCTGTGATTCAAAAAGATGATCTCCTTAACATCCGTCATTCCACACGTCACGTAGTGAATTCCGAGATGCGAGATCTCCATCATAGGGCAGCGCTGTTTCCAATAATTGCATTGTTAGCATACCAAGTCGTTTCGAACAGCGCACAAGCGAACGCTTGCGCTAATTGGGAAAACGAGATTTCCCGAATTTCGGGACGACTTTCTCGTTGGCAACGAGATACTCTGCAACCCATAAACCAAAACAAAAAAAGGCAGCCAAATTTTTACTTGACTGCCTTTTTGAGCGGGAAACGAGATTCGAACTCGCGACCTTCTCGTTGGCAACGAGATGCTCTACCACTGAGCTATTCCCGCTAATGTTGCAATAATTATCTCCAATTGGAGAGCATCAAATATAAGAGACTTTAGAAGTCTTATTCAACTTAATTTTTAGAATTAATACTTTTGATAGCAACATTTTCTTTTTAGTAGAAAATGAAGCGTTTTAAAATCATTATATGGATATTTTTTGAACGGACTGAAGCAGTTTTCCAAGAAATTTACGGCCATATATTTTTTGAATGTGTTCCATATCGGCAATAATAACAAGTAATTCTTTACTTCGCGAAAATGCCACATTTAATAGTCTTGGAACGCTCAGCCCGTTTTTTGCCTCATCAAACGGGCGCACCGAATAGTGGCGCTTGCTTCCATTCTGCCACTCTCCGCTCATCACGGTATCAAAAATAATAACCGGTTTTTCTCGGCCCTGAAAAGTGTGAATGGTTCCCACTTCCACATCTCTATATCCTTTTTCCCACAAATACCCGCGCACTTTATACACGCTGTTTCTAAAGGGAACAATGATGCCAATATTTTCGGCGCTGTGGTTTTTCGTTAATCTTTTTACGCTTTCCTCTATCAGCCGGTGGTGGACTTCATTAATTGGCTTAAACCCCCTCTCCGCCGTTTCCTGCTCCAGCATTGGCTGATATTTCGCTGTATCAATGAGTGCAACCGAAGCGGTTTGCTCTTCAGTAATATTCGTCTTTTTGGGCTTTCCTGTTTTCAGTCGTCCTTCATAAAAAACAGAACTGATTACACCCGCCAAATCATCATTCATGCGGTATTGAACGTCAAAAAAGCTGGTAAAAGTGGGGTTGGCATCGTGCCAGTTAAACAAATCTTCTGTGCTCTCTGACTTTGACACAAAAGTGAAAATATCCTGCTCCAAGAAATCTCTGGACTCGCGGTGATTTGTAATAGCAATGGGCGGAAGCTGCATCGGATCGCCCGCTACAATTAAATGCTCTTTGCTTTTCGCCGCCATCAGCAACATAAATGGGATGCCGGCCATAGAGCCTTCATCCACCACCACGGCATCGTAGCTCAGTTTATAAAATAAATCGGAGGTACACACTTTGGCCATGGTTGTAGCTACCAGCTGCTTTTTCTTCAGCTCATAGCGCTCGTTCAGGTTCATCAGGCGATCAATTTCAATCTCTAACGAATCCGGACCGCCATGCTCGTCCACTTTATTACCGGCCAGCTGGCATTCCATATCCAGCTTTTTAGGTACTTCCTCCCCATTTCTCATCAGCTCATCAACCGCATTTTGTAACTTCTCATAATTACTCAACAAGTTCGATAAGCTCACTGCATCCGCCTTACGTCCATCCAGCTTAGATTTCACCTGATGCTCAAACAACACATCATCAAGGCGGGCATCATCCAGGGCAGCCTCACCGTAACGGGTAGTTTGCTGCAGATTAAATTCAGGGTTGATTTCATACAACGCATCCATCACGCTCAACAAGCCAACATCCACTGCGCGATTGGTATTAGACACAAACAGCACGCGTTTATTTTGGCTTAATAAATTGGCCACAACATAGCCGAGCGTTGCTGTTTTACCCGTTCCGGGCGGCCCCCATACATATAAAATATTGTTTGTAAGAGATTTTTCAATCGCATCTTTTTGCGCCTCATTGCGCAGTTCATCCACTTTAATTTCAGGCTCTTTTTCTGATTGCTTGATGAACTCCTCGGGCTGCAGAAGCGCCTTCAGCTGTGGAATATCATCTGCATTTTCCTGAAGTTTAAACAAATGCTCTTCCATCTTCTTAAGCACAAAATCATTTTCCCACTCCAGAAAAACCTCCCCAATATTGCTTCCCACATTCTTGGGAAACTCCAGCCGAATTTTCTTGTCCTTAAATTCCACCGGTTTCACTTTGTACTCTTTAGCGTCTATTTTAGCCCGAATTTCTTCAGCAAACCGCAGTCCTTTGTTTTTGGTCTCAAACGTATAAATAAATTCGCCTGAAATTTTATCCAGCTCACCATTAAACAGCACATCGGTAGAAGGTCTTTCCCGGACGGCAACAATTTCTTTTTCGATGGCATCAACAGCCTGTCTAAGTACTTTTTTTATCAACGTAATAACTAATGTTATTTGCTTGGGTTGAAAGCAGAATCCTCTTCCCGTTCAACCCGAACAGATTAATTTAAAATTTTTATTGATCCCAAAGCTCGGCGCGAATCATTTCGGCACTTTTTTCGGAAATCATATACTCCAGCTTCAGCCTGCTTTTTTCAGGTACTTTTTGCTCCACCAGTCGCGCGCTTTCGGGAGTGTATAAGATAAGGTCTGAGTCGCGAACAAAAAGGGGCAAAGATTTTCCGTACACCGTTCCCGCTACAAACGAGCCTTCAAAGTGAATGGAGCGCTTTAATTCATCAATAATTTTGGGAATAGTTTCTTCATTTCCCGCCACTAAACCGATGGTATCTATAGCGGCCCGTTCTGCCATAGAAAGTAATATATCGGGAGAATAATCATATACAATAGGTATAATGAGCAGGCTTTCGCTCAGGCTTCGGAACCGACTCATCAGATGAATAGGCACAAACAAAGCGTCAAACTTGGCCGCACTTTCGTATTGTTCTACATCAAGAACTTTACTTTTAACGCCCACTTGTTCTTTGATGGCATCGGCCAGCATCAGCCCCAGCTCTCTGTTTTCACCCACACTGGCGCTGGTTTGAATACGGTCGGGCCACTCCATAAAGCCTAATTGTTCTTGAAAAAGAAGCTCTATTTCCGACTCATCAAGTCCATAGCCTACCAGCTCTTCTACCAGGGCTTGCACTTTTTCGCCACCCACTTCTAACCGCGCGGATTTATCGAGCAGTGTGGTTTGATTTTTTACGGTGAAGCCTCGCCCCTGCTCGCCCAAAATCAGCCCTTCCTCTTCTAAAATATGATAGGCCTTCCGAACGGTGTGAAAACTGGCCTCCAGCTGCCGCCCCAGCTCTCGGGTTGATGGCAATATCTCACCCACCTGAAACTGCTTGGTGGCAATCATCAATCGGATACGATCGGCAATGTGTTTGGCTGAAGTTCTCAAAAAAGGTTTGAATTTACTGAAGTGAACATGACGACAAGATACGCAAATATGGATGCAGTTTAAGCTCCATAAAAATCATCAATTATATCAAGATAGGCTTTTACTGTTCGTTCTAATCCCCAAAAAACGGATTTACTGATTAATGCATGCCCAATACTTACTTCCGAAAGATGAGGAACTGTTTCAAACAAATCTGCCAGATTATCGAGATTTAGTCCATGACCTGCGTGCACATTCATTCCTTTTTCATGAATAAGCATAGCTGCTTTTCGCAAACGGGTGAGCTCGTGTTGCTTTTGGGCGGGCGTACTGTTTGCAAACGTACCAGTGTGCAGCTCAATGGTGTCGGCTCCTAACTCATGGGCAATTTCAATATCATGTGCGTTGGGATCTAAAAATAAGCAAATTCCGATCTTATCAGCTTTCAATCTTGGAAACACCCGGTTTTTGAAATCATCTTTTACTGCTTCCATGTCTAAGCCGCCCTCGGTTGTTAGTTCCTCACGAGATTCGGGCACTAATGTGCATAAATCGGGCTTAACATCTGCACAAATATCCAGCATTTCTTCGGTGGCGGCCATTTCAAAATTCAGCCGGCCTCGTACATTTTTTTTAATCCGATAAACATCCTCATCACGAATGTGCCTGCGATCACCCCGAAGGTGAAAAACAATTCCTCCCGCTCCTGTTTCTTCACATAATTGAGCGGCCTTCACCGGATCGGGATATCCTTCACCCCGAGCATTCCGTAAGGTTGCAACATGATCTATATTTACCAGTAAACGCATTTTATTTTGATTATATATTGATATTAAATTTGGTGTTTAAAAGTAAGCATATCGTTATATATTTACCGACATGAATAAAAAGGTAATGATTGTTGGAAAAAGCATCCTCCCGGTCTTGTTTTTGTGCTTTTTCTGGAGTTGCGGAACGGTAAAAAAAGGATCGGTGCCATGGGAAAAGGATGAGTCAGTATCCGTAAATAACAGCCCTTCAGATTCAACCTCGCTAACATTGTTGGATGAAATGGAATTTCAGCCGGGTATTGATAAACCTGCTCATTCTTTTGTAGAACCTGACGCTCCGGATAACATACAGCAAAGGCAAGAATTTCTACAACTGGCTTATAAGGATTGGAAAGGGGCTCCCTACTTGCTGGGCGGCAGCGGCTACACCGGCATTGATTGCTCCGCTTTTATGCAGGTTATTTTCGAGGATTATTTTTCTATGATGATTCCCCGAACTACCTTAGAGCAACTGCGTGAAGGAACTTTGGTAAAGCCATCTGAAATTAAGCCGGGAGACCTTACATTTTTCAAAACCGGCAGAAATACATTTCATGTGGGCGTTATGATTAACAAAAAAGAATTTTTGCATGCCTCTGTCAGCAATGGGGTAACGGTATCTCAGCTAAGCCACCCGTATTGGGCAGAAGCTTATTTCACTACCAAAAGATTGTTTTAAAGTTTACGAAAATTAGGGAATTTGAACGTAAAAACTTTAACAGGCGCTTGCCAATTTTGAAATTTTTGGATTTATTCTAAGCTGGAAATTTTATTATGTTTTTTGCAACTGTTTTTCCATTTTACACGTAGCAAAAAATTGCAACGCATTATCCTACATCAGGTTACTGATTAACCATGTTGACCCAAAGAACATTTGATCTTTTTTTTGAGCGCTATTTTGACGAGGTCGTATCTTTTCTATCGTACTACAGCTCATGTTCTAAAGAGTTAGAAGATTGGGCCCAAGAAGTATTTCTCAAAATTTGGGAAGCACGGGATACCATAGACCCCGACCATCCTTCCGTTAAGGGTTATTTATTGACAACCGCGAGAAATCATGCGCTTAAGCAGCTCCGTGACCAGAAAAGATATGACAGTTGGCTGCAGCATCATATTCGTAATTTAACTACCAGCCATCCTCCTAAAGAGCCTGTTTTAAATCCCCCTGATTTTGACCACGCCTACAGAACAGCCTTAGCAAAAATTCCTAAGCGAGCGCAACAAGCCTATTTACTTAGCCGTGAAGAGGGCCTTAATTACAAGGAAATTGCTAAAACCATGAACATCTCCCAAAAAACGGTTGAAGGGCAAATCAGCCATGCACTTCGTATTCTCAGAACAGAGCTGAAAGAATTTCGCTATCAGTAAAAAGCGGTAGATTAGTAACTGCATCTCTTGTTTCGGTTTCTTTGGCTAATTGTTATTTCCCTTCTTCCTTCTTTATAAAAAACACCTGATTTTTTTACATGATCGATTCCAAGTGCATTGCAAAAATTTTATCCGTTAAAAACATCTTTGTGCTCGGGTAAATTAATTTTCGGTTTATTTGTTGGTTTTAACAATACAACAAAACCTGCTCTAAGCGCCTTAGATTAGCTTTTACATTATTTTTCCAAAAAATTTATTGCTATCAGTAAGGGTATCCTCAACTTTTTGGATATTAGTAGTAGGTACTAATGTAAAGATTCTATGAA
Organism: uncultured Balneola sp.; assembly: GCA_964505215.1. Lineage (GTDB taxonomy): Bacteria > Bacteroidota > Rhodothermia > Balneolales > Balneolaceae > Gracilimonas. The sequence continues at coordinate 197,384 of CAZDGU010000003.1, read as the reverse complement.
GAAAGCTCCCGAAGAACAAATATTGATCAATTATTTATTAGGCATTTGCACACCTAATGAGCTTTCCTATGTGGAGAACTGGCTGTCGGAATCTCCGGAAAATGCACAAAGATTGGTTCTTATTTTAAAAGAGCTCCATGGAAATAATCTACCGCCGATAGATAAAGAAGGGGTTAAAAAAAATGTTTTCAATCAAATCAACCCTAATTCATTTCAGAGTGGCTCTGTTTATTTAACGTCATCAGTTCAGCCCAAGAGCGGGAAAACAGACATATTTAAAAGAAACAGCTTGCTGATAAAGTCTGCGGCTATGTTGGCAGCTTTTATTATCTCATTTACACTTACGGTTCAGTTTAACAATAGCCAGAAATTAAGCTCCCAACCGGAACAGCCTGTATTACAAAGCCGAACCCTTTCTTATGGCCAAACTTCAACCTTTCGCTTTAGTGACGGCTCTGTAATTACTCTGAATGGCGGAAGCTCACTCCAATATCCGGTTCCTTTTGATACGGCAAAGCGGGAAGTGTTCTTAAAAGGAGAAGCCTATTTTGATATTGCCCGGGATGAAGCCCGCCCTTTTATTGTACATGTTGGCCAAACCACTACTCAGGTTTTAGGCACCTCTTTTAATATTAAAGCGTATCAAAACGATTCTACTATTCAGGTAACGGTAGTGGATGGAAAAGTACGAGTTTCTAACTTTTCTGATGTAAATCCGGCTCAAACAACAAAAGAGCAAGTGGTGCTCCAAAAAGATGAATGGGCTACTTACCGGCCTTCGGGTAGTTTCATGGAGCGAGGTAAGGGCAATATTTGGGAAAACATTGCATGGAAAGACCAGGTTTTAATATTTAATAACAAACCACTTTCAGAAGTCTCTAAAATGCTGGAGCGGTGGTATGGCGTAGATATAATTTTGCAAAACAAAGAACTTCAGAACCTAAAACTTGAAGGGGAACATAAAAACATGAGCCTTGAACGAGTACTCCAATCCATAGCATTTATATTGGATATTGATTACTCCATTGACGGCCAAACTGTGACCTTTCAAAATACTGAAGGTTAATTAAATAAAAGAGGCCCGAATTAATCTCACATGTTGGCGCATCGGGATTAAAACGGACCTGTAATATTAACAGGCTTAATTGCCCATTAAGATTCGAAATCTATGAAAATAATAACTACTAGAACAATCCTATATATGTCTTTTTGTACAATGTGGGGATTTATATTCAGTTTTGTCACTGCTACTGCACTGATGGCCGGTACTACATCGGCACAAAGTGTTAGCGATGTTGATATAACCGTGGAATTTAATAACGCAACTATCCAGGAAGTATTTCAGGAAATAGAGCAGAAAACTACATTTAAATTCCTTTATGAATCTCAATCCATAAAATCCAACCAAAAACGGATTACTATTCCGCTGACAACCGCTTCAGTTGAACAAATATTAATTGAGATATCAAGCCAAACGGATTTCAGGTTTCGACAAACCGATAATACGCTGGCTGTGAAAACTCCGGAAGAAGCTTCTAATGCCGACGAACTTCTGCTTGCAGAAGGCGTTTCCGGTACCGTTACCGATTCTGAAACCGGCGAGCCATTACCGGGAGTAAACATTCGTGTAAAAAACACTAATATTGGTACCTCTACAAATGCCACCGGCTATTTTGAGCTGGATGTACCTTCTCTGCAAGATACGCTGGTATTTTCCTTTATCGGTTACGTAACTCAAGAAGTAGCTGTAGATGGAAATTCAACCATAAATGTTTCACTGGCACCTGACTATTCTGAATTAGGCGAGGTGTTTGTGGTTGCCTATGGCGAGGCTACTAAAGAGTCGTTTACAGGTTCTGCAAATGTAATTAGCGATGAAGCTTTAAGAGATGTGCCTGAAACCTCCTTCCAGGACGCACTGGTCGGAAGAGCAGCCGGGGTTTCTGTAACCTCAGGATCAGGGCAAGCGGGTTCTACACCAAGTATTCAGATTCGTGGTGTTGGCTCTATGAATGCCTCTACACAACCATTATATGTAATTGACGGCGTTCCTGTTGCGGCCGGAAATACCGGACAGTTAAGTGGCTACATTTATGCTACTAACAACGTGATGAATACGCTTAACCCGAACGATATTGAATCTATTTCGATATTGAAAGATGCAGCAGCTGCCTCGTTATATGGTTCCAGAGCGGCAAATGGAGTTGTGTTGATTACCACCAAAAAAGGTAAGTCAGGAAAGCCTAAAGTTAACTTCCGCTCCTCTATTGCCATTACGCCTTCTTGGGCCACAGATAACTATGAAGTGGCTAACACACAAGATAACGTAAACTTTCTCTATCGTGTATTCCACGATTACCGAACTTCTAATGGTGATTCTGATGCCGATGCAAATGCTTGGGCATTAAATTATTTAGACCAAAAGTTTAATAAGCACGGCTATTACTTTGAAACCAGTGGTACAAGTTTGTCTGAGAATGTATCCATCAAAGGAATGACGGACGGTATCGAAAACAGAGAAGGTAAGTATTACGATTGGGAAGATGCTTACTTCAGAACGGCTATTTACCAAACCAATGACCTTTCGGTTAGCGGCGGTGATGAAACCACAAAGTATTTTACATCACTTTCTTATACCAAAGATCAAGGCCGTGTAAAAGTAAACGGCTATGACCGATTTACCGGTAGAGCTAATCTCTCACAAAAAGTTGGTAAATACATCGACTTCACTACAAACGTAAGTGTAGCTAACACCAGCTTATCCGGTTTTAACGATACCAGAAACCTGAGTGCAAACTATTACGAGCAAACCCGTAACCTGCTTTGGGGACTTTATCACCCTACAAATTATAAAACCGGTGAGCCCTGGACCGCAAGATATGGCAGTTATGCGCAAAACAACGTGTATTACGACGATGAATGGAGTAACAGTTCTGAAACATTAAGACTTACGGCAAGTGAGACCTTATTACTAAGATTGTTGCCATCCTTAAGTTTCCAAACTGTGTTTTCTTATGACAACATTAACACAAAAGATGAGATTTATTACAGCAGGATACATTATTACGGTTCCGGTTTAGGTTCTATTAATAATATGGTAACCACAACCACCAATATTGTTTCTTCCTCTACTCTTAATTATATAGAGAGTTTTGGCCAGCATAGAGTAAATCTTTTGGGTGGATTTGAAGTCGCAAAAAATGAAACCGACTATCAAAGAGCTACCGGGCAAGACCTGCCTTCAAGTGCTTTACATACGGTAGTTACTGCCGGTGAACTGGATGCCAGCGGTTATTACTGGGGTAATAGATTGTTGTCTATGTTTTCAAGAGCTGAATATGACTACGATCTAAAGTATTTCATTTCTGCATCATACAGAAGAGATGGAAGCTCTAAACTGGGCCCTGATACCCGTTGGGGTGACTTTTGGTCGGTTGCCGGTGCCTGGAATATAGATCAGGAATCATTTATGGAAGATCAGGATTTATTCAGCAGCTTGCGCCTTAAAACTTCTTACGGTGTAAACGGTACACTGCCCCCATCTAACTATGGCTGGAGATCTCTAACCGGATATACCTCTAACTATATGGAACAAGCAGGTGGCGGTTTAAGTAACGCAGCTGATGCAAACCTGTCATGGGAGACCAACTATACCTATAACGTAGGCGTTGAGTTTGGCTTGTTTAATGAAAGGTTATACGGAACATTAGAATACTTCACCAGAGATTCTAAAGACTTGCTGCAGAGTGTACCTATTTCGAGAGTAACCGGCTTTAGTTCTACGCTAAAGAATATTGGTTCTATCAACAACAAAGGACTTGAATTTGAATTAGGCGGAGACATTATACGTAATGGCGAAGTAAAATGGTCTTTAGCTGTTAACGGCTCGTTTACAAATTCTAAAGTTACCGAACTATACGAAGGTGCCGATATTATTTGGTATAGCGATGTGGACGCTTTTGCTAAGCTTATATACCGAGAAGGCGAGTCAACTCGTGCCTTTTACGGTTACGAGTATGCCGGTGTAGATCAGTCTAACGGAAAACCACAATATTATGTGAATGATCCGAATGACAGCCAGGCCGGCGACTTTTTGCTTAACGGCCGAGGTGCTACTTACGACTTCAGAAAAGCTGAAGATGTAATTATTGGAAATGCCATCCCGGATGTGTTTGGAGGTATTAATACTTCCGTACAGTATAAAGGAATGAACCTGGCGCTGAACTTTAATTACAAAATTGGCGGCGACTTATACGACGGTGCCGAGAAAGACGTAGCTGATGATGGCTATTACTGGGAAAGAACACGTGCCCAGTATCAAATTGATAAAATGTGGACACCTGAGAAACAGAGTGGAAGCCTGCCAAGAGTAAGCGGATTAGATCCAACCGATGCCATCCAGAAAAGCTCGCGCCATATCTATGATGCAAGCTTCCTGCGTCTCAAAAACATAACCCTGGGTTACAACTTGCCGGTATCTTTACTTACTAAAGTTGGCATAGATAACGCTCGCGTATATGTAAGCGGCACAAACTTGTTAACTTTTTCGAAGTACAAGAATGCTGACCCTGAAGTGAACAGTATGGCAACCAGAGGCTGGGAAACTCCTTATGGAAAGACCTACACCTTTGGCATTGAATTAGGCTTTTAATCATAAAAATTGAATAAGATGAAAACATTAAAAATATTAATAACAGCATCCTTCTTTTTGGGGTTAACAGCCTGCAGCGATAATTTTCTCGATGTGGCACCCAGTAGTTCAGGAGATGCTGCCGAAGCAATTCAAACCGTTCAGGACGCTGAAGTGATGATGAACGGACTGATGAGACAAATGACCAGTTCCAGCTATTATGGTCGAAACTTCATTCTCTATGGCGAAGCCAGAGGTGGAGATTTAACCGTAGTTTCCAGAGGGCGAGGTTTAGACGGGCTCTATGCTTTCAACCATAGCCCTACCAGCGGAACTTATTCCGGTTTCTGGAATGGTATATACCACTACATTTTGCAGGCTAATAACCTCATTCAAAGTATTGAAAAGTTAGAAGCAGAGGGAGTGGACGGCAACTTTGATAACATCAAAGGCCAGGCATTAACCGCCAGAGCTATGATGTACTTCGATCTGGTTCGCCTATATGGACAACCCTATACCATGGATAAAAATGCGTTAGGTGTTCCAAACGTCACAGAGCCCTTAGACGCTTCAGATCAACCATTAAGAGCTACTGTAGAGGATAACTATCAGCAGATTATCAGTGACCTCACGGCTGCAACTCCATTGCTTTCCAAAGCAAGACAAAATGGATATATAAACTACTATGCTAACGAAGCCATGAAAGCTCGGGTTTATCTCTCAATGGGTCCGTCTGAATATGGAAAAGCATTAACAGCTGCTGAAGAGGTGATTAATTCTCCAAATTACTCACTGTATTCAAATACTGAATGGGTAGATTCCTGGAAATCTCAGTTTGGGAAAGAATCCATTTTTGAGTTGGCTATGTATCCCAGTGAAGGTGACCTTGGAACCGGTAGCTTAAGCTTTTACCTGAGAAGAAAAGCTCACGGATCAGCAAGTGCTTCAGGGCAATTTGTGGCCAGTGATTACTATTTGAATAGATTGGGTGAAGATCCAAATGATGTCAGATGGGGAGTGATGAGCCACGATGAGATTTCACCAACTCACATGGGAGCTGTATATAAATACAGTGGCGGTGTGAACCTGGAAGGAGACGGTAAAGCTACTCCAACCGCTGTGAACATAAAAGTAATTCGGTTATCCGAAATATATTTGATTGCAGCTGAAGCCGCATTACCAACCGATCCACAAAAGGCCGTGGACTATCTCAACGAGATAAGAAAGCGTGCACCTGGTTTAGCCCCAGCTACCACAGGCACCATTTCAGTAGATATGATTCTGGATGAAAAAAGCAAAGAGCTGTTTTCGGAAGGTCATAGATTCTTTGATATGATGAGATTGGGTAAATCCATCACATTTAATGATGATTTGCAGAATGTTCCGGTCCCAACCCGACCTAAAACTATTGACAGAACATTCCATAAAACCATTCTTCCAATTTCTGAAAGCGAAATAAACGCAAATCCCGGAATTGGAGAACAGCAAAATCCCGGATATGATTCTAATTAGTTTGAATTATCAAACCGTATTTTAGAACAATCATCTAAATAATTACATAGAAAGGCAGCCGATGTTCAATCGGTTGTCTTTTTTATTTCAACAAATAAAGCCGGCTGTATTCAAGTTATCAGAATCAGCCAAAAACATAATATTATCTCTTTTATTTGGTTCAAGCTTAGTCTAAGTTTAGTTGTGCTGCTAAAACAAGCTTTACACTGGCTCTTTCAAGCAAAATTTTAAATAAAGCACTCTAATACCAAAAATTTAATACAGATCATCAAGCATCATTTTGATGGTAAAAAACTCTATCCGCAATCGGTTGTGGAGAGAAGTCAATTAATCACAATAATTTAACAATGAAGTATTTAAATCACTATCTCAGTCTGCTTGTCGTGTTTACCCTGTTTTTTGGAGCTTGCTCAAGCTCTCAGCAGCAACAGCGCGTGCAAGACTTAGTAACCCAAACCAAGAATGAATTTGTACCCGACTCTCGCGTCAATCAGTTTAATGTTTCCGTTTCAGAAAGTTCGCCTTTCGTGCTTAGCGGAGAAACCACTCTGCCCGAAGCAAAACAAAGCTTTTTAGACGCTTTAGATCAAGAAGGCATTTCATATACCGACGAAATTACCCTACTTCCGACCCAAGAATTAGGCGATAAAACCTATGCCTTAGTAAATAATTCTGTAGCTAATATTCGTTCAACTCCAAAGCACCCGGCCCAGCTTGCTACTCAGGCTTTATTAGGAATGCCATTGAGAGTGTTAAAAAAAGAAGGCGGCTGGTATTACGTGCGCACCCCGGATGATTATCTCTCCTGGATTGACGGCGGCGGAATGCATCAAATGAATAAGGAAGAATATGAGGCCTGGAAGCAGGTAGATAAAGTCATTTTCACCGAAAGCTATGGCTTTGCTTATGCTAAGGCTTCCAAAAAATCACAAAAAATAAGTGATTTAGCTGCCGGTAACATTCTTAAGCTGAATGGTACTTCAGGCAGTTATTACAAAGTTGAGTATCCTGACGGACGAGAAGCTTTTGTTCCAAAAAGTGATGCTATTCCTTTAGAGCAATGGGTTGAAAACACTGAGGCTACGCAACAGTCGTTGGTTGCCACGGCTAAAGATATGATGGGAGTTCCCTATTTGTGGGGAGGCACATCTACCAAAGGCGTTGATTGTAGCGGTTACACCAAAACCATTTATTTCATGAATGGAATGATCATTCCCCGTGACGCCTCGCAGCAAGTACACGCCGGCATAAAAGTGGATGACCAAAAAAACTGGGATGAATTAGAAGTAGGAGATTTACTCTTTTTCGGCAAACCCGCAACCGATACCAAATCACGCAGCGTAACGCACGTGGGTATGTGGATTGGAGATAATCAGTTCATTCATTCCTCCCGCCAGGTACGCATAAGCAGTGTAGACAGCTCGGCTCCAAACTATGATGAGTTTAACACCAATCGCTATTTAGAGTCCAGAAGGTACCTCCAAAACGCGGAAGGTAACATCATTCCAACTAACGCCATGTACGACGAATTCGACTAATATTCGCACGCAAGTAATGCTCACCGGTTTTCAAAAATACCTCGCATCATAGCTCGGTATTCATCGGTGAGCTTTACTTCTCTTCTATCCATCATGGCTTCCATTACCTGAACGGCTTTATCAAACCTATACTCAGCCGGACCGTTTGGCCCCAGCCATGTAAAGGATTCTATTAGCTTTGGGGAAAGTACGTCAATAAATACGTTAGAGCTCACCCCGCAAATAGCCCCGGTATTTAGCATGGTATTTATAGCTGTTTTGGAATGATCGGCCATAATGGTACCTAAAAACTGACGACCGGTTTCAACAGGTTCTTTTGTAAGCCAATCTCTGACTCTAATATTTTTATAGTCGTTTTTCAGGTTAGACGTTACCGTGTTAGCACCCAAATTTACCCACTGCCCAAATATGGAATTTCCGGCAAAACCATCGTGCGCCTTATTGGTGTAGGAATGGAAAACACAACCCGAAACCTCTCCCCCAACTTTACACACCGGCCCCACCGTAGTACCACCATAAATACGAGCTGCCGTTTTCACCGTTGCTCCTTCCCCTATGGCCACCGGCCCTCGAATGGTACTGCCTGCTTCAATAATGGCTCCTTTTCGGATGATGATAGGCCCGTCTTTTCCAATAAAAATGCAGCCCGGTTCAATATGCACACCTTCTTCAATAAAAATATTAGAGGTGTACTGCACCACGGCCTCAATACCCAATCCGGTTCGTCCAATGTTTTGGAATGAAATTAAATGAGAGTCTTCTCTTATTTGAGCCGGGTTTTTAGAAATAATATCCCATAAGTACTCCAGCTGATCGCATTTATTGGTTTTTACAGGATGTAAGTCTTCCACTTCCAGTTTATTTTGCTCATGATATTCGCTGGATTTTGGTCCGCTAATTTTAGCCGCCACCATATCTCCATTGCACATTAACTTTTCGCCAATTTCAAGACGGTTAATTTCCTCAACCAGCTTTCTGTTAGGCAAAAAGCGAGAGTTAATCCACAGGCAAAAAGCATCTCTGCTTACATGTCCGCGCTTAAAAACCCCTTGCAAATGCTTAGGCTCTAAACGTGCACTTTGCTGAGCACCCATCATTTTTTGCCATTTTTCCCTGATTGTAAATAACCCCACCCGCAAATCATCCATCGGACGAGTGAGCGTTAACGGATGAAAGCGGCTCACTTTTTGGTCCCCAAAGAAACAAATATTCATATATCTCTATTTTACTGTTTTATCTAAATACTCATAATTATAAATTAACGTATTAATAAAAAAGTATCATAATCTAATTTCAATATTAAATATTCAGCCATATGTGTGGAATTGTAGGGTATATCGGAAACAAAAACGCCAGCGATATTATTGTGAAAGGGCTAAAACGATTGGAATATCGGGGGTACGATTCTGCCGGCTTAGCTATACTGAATGGCAAACTTTCCATTAAAAAAGGGAAGGGAAAGGTGGCCAATTTAGAAAAAATGGTTTCATCGAATGAGGACGGATTCATCGGAATTGGCCACACTCGGTGGGCCACCCACGGCGAGCCGAACGACGTTAACTCCCACCCCCACATAAGCCAGAATGAGAAGCTGGCCCTGGTGCACAATGGTATTATTGAAAACTATAATACCCTAAAGAAAAAGTTAAGAAGTCAGGGCTTTTCCTTTTATTCCGAAACAGATACGGAAGTGCTTGCCAAGCTTATAGAGCGTTTTCTTCAACAGCATCCCGATGACTTAAAAAAAGCCGTACAACTTGCTTTACATCAGGTTGATGGAACGTACGGTATTGCTTTGGTTCATTCCGATTTTCCTGACCAAATAATTGTAGCTCGCAAAGGCTCTCCTCTTTTACTGGGCGTAGGTGATGGCGAAATGCTTATTGCCTCCGATGCCTCTGCCGTTGCCGGTTATACCGACAAGGTTGTTTATTTAGATGATGGGGAAATTGCCGTTATCACAAAAGAAGGCTATGCCGTAGAGTCTGCCGATGAGGTTGAGCTTACCAAAGAAGTGCATGAATTAAGTTTGAGCCTGGAAGAAATTGAAAAAGGCGGTTACGATCACTTCATGCTAAAAGAGATTTTTGAACAGCCAAAAAGTATTGCAGACTGCCTCCGGGGCCGCATTAATGCCGAAGATGGTACCATTACTTTGGGTGGAATTGAAAGCGTAATGGATCGTTTAGTGAATGCCAAGCGACTGGTAATAGCAGCTTGCGGAACCAGTTGGCACTCCGGTTTAGTGGGCGAATATTTGTTTGAATATCTTGCAAAAATTCCGGTTGAAGTTGAATACGCTTCTGAATTCCGGTACAAAGAGCCGCTTATTACTGAAGATGATGCCATGATTGTAATTTCACAAAGTGGCGAAACTGCCGATACCCTTGCCGCATTGCGGGAGGCTAAATCACGCGGTGCTTTGGTGCTTGGCGTAGTAAATGTAGTGGGTTCTACCATTGCACGCGAAACCGACGCAGGTGTATATATTCATGCGGGACCGGAAATTGGCGTGGCATCAACCAAAGCATTTACCGGTCAGGTTACCGTACTTACATTAATGGCTATTCGAGTAGCTTTAGAAAAAGGCACGCTTGCAAACAGCGAAGCTAAAAAACTTATTCATGAGCTATCGAACATTCCTGCCAAAATCACCCAAATTTTAGAAAAAACAGAGCAAATAAAGCATATTTCCAACCTATTCTCATACGCACCTAACTTCTTGTATCTGGGCAGGTCGTACAGCTTTCCCGTTGCTTTAGAAGGTGCTCTAAAACTGAAAGAAATTTCATATATCCATGCCGAAGGCTACCCTGCCGCCGAGATGAAACACGGCCCCATTGCTTTGATTGATGAAATGATGCCCGTGGTTGTAATTGCAACTACCCAGCACACGAACGACAAAATGGTGAGTAACATTGAGGAAGTGCGTGCCCGTAAAGGCCGTATTATTGCCATTACCACTCCCGATAATGAAGAAGTGCGAGAGCTGGCTGAATTCACATCCATCATTCCGGAAACTATGGATGTTTTTTCGCCGCTTATAACCGTAATTCCCTTACAGCTGTTATCATATTATGTAGCCGTTAACAGAGGTTGTAACGTAGATCAGCCTCGCAACCTCGCTAAAAGTGTTACTGTAGAATAGATATTTTTTAATGTGGAAAAGTAAAGTGAATTCCTGAATAGGCAATCTAAGATCTATGTAAATTAACTTCAGGCATCATATTTTTTTAAAAAAACAAACTTTTATTATGTGGATAACTTGACATTCTCCTTATAATTTCTTTCAATAAAAACTCTCTTTGATTCGCAAAAGTTAGCTACATAAAGAAAATGAAAAACTGGAAGACCTTTATTCTTAAAGTGGTGGTGTTGGTATTAATAGGTATCGTGATTTTCACCGGTTAATACGAACATGATCTGATAAACAAGTTTCTATCCCATTAAGTGGGAATGGTACGCTTTTCTCCAAACCATAAATACTTCCACTTCCGGCTAATATTAAACTCTTTTAATACCGTCCTTTCTTTCCAAATCATTGCTACATTCAGATTTACAAACAGAATAATGCCAATGGAATGTACACGATCAACTTAAGCTATTTAGATGATATAACCGGTGGCGATACTGAAGTAATGACTGAAATGATTGACTTGGTTATTGCTGAAACACCGACGCACCTTGACGCTATGAAGAGTTTAGCCCATCAAAAAAATTGGATAAAAGCCGGATCTGAAGCGCATAAACTTAAGCCTATGTTTTTGTATGTAGGGCTTAACGAGTTACATGAAATCTGTAAAGACATCGAGGAACTCAGCCATCAGGCAGAAAAAACAAATGCTATTCCCTCGCTGGTTACAAGGCTGCAAAATGGCTACTTATCTATTGTTGATGAACTTCAGAAAGCGGCTGAAAATCTAAAATAACACCATCTGAATGTGTAAAATATCATCTACCGGATAGGCTTTTCCTTCTGTAACAAAACCCAGATTTCTGTAATAATCTGACAGTGCCGCTTGTGCTTCAATTCGAATAGGCCTCCCCTTACACAATTCAATTCCTTTGTTAATCAGTTTTTCTCCTAAACCCGTTCCTCTAAACTTTTTTGCCACTATTATGCGGCCTATGCTTGCTTGGTCTTCAAATTTAACACCCGGCTGAAAAAGCCTCAGGTAGGCGGCTAATGTATTGCTCTCATACATAAGCACGTGTTCAGCCTGCTCATCTTCACCGTCAATATCTTCATAAAAGCACTGTTGTTCTATAATAAACACCTGCTGGCGGAGCCGAAAAAGATCTTCCAGCTCCCAAGGACTTAACTCCTCAAAACGCTTAACTCGTATATCCATTTTTGCAGTTCGTGTAACCATTGCCGAATTTAAACCGTATGGTTTAATCACTTTTAATTAAAATAAAATGATATGATTTGGGTCTGGTTTCTAAATAGTATTTCTGTGTATGCAACCGCTTCTTTGCTAAGCGGAGTAGAAATTAAGAATTTTTGGAGTGCCATATTAGTAGCGGCTTTAATTGCTGTAGCAAATATTTTCATTAAGCCTGTTTTGCTGTTATTAAGCCTGCCTCTCACCATCCTAACTCTGGGGCTTTTTGTTTGGGTGATAGATGCCGCTTTAATACTACTTGTTGATAAGCTTACCGACAATTTTAAAGTTGAAAGTTTTTCATGGGCTTTAATTTTTGGTGTCGTAATGTCTTTGATTAACTGGATATTATTCAGCTTATTTGCCTGACCCGATTTATCTGTAAAAACAAAAAGGCTGCTCAGTTGAGCAGCCTTTTTGAGTAAATTATATATAATTAAAGTGCCTTAACCCGGATTATTCACAAAGAAATTTGGTTGTGAGCAAGGCGGACTGAAAATGGTAGCGGAAAGGTACCTGCGTACCTTGAGCAACTATTTTCAGTCCAACGCAGCACACGAGCAAATTTCGAAGCATGTTAACTGACACCCAAATTTAGGCTATAGTTGCTTTCAACTACATATATTAATACCAACTACTTAATCATCATTTTTTCTGTTTTCATGAATAATTCGGGTTAAATGTTATCGCAAATAGCCTGGGTGAAGGTAGAAGTGGTTCCCTCTCCTCCAATATCCGGCGTGCAATACACTTTTTTCTCAACCAAGGTTTTATAAATCGCCTTTCTGATATCTTCAGCTACTTGTTTTTGGTCGATATACTCAAGCATCATGAGTGAAGAAAATAAAAGCGCCATTGGATTTGCAATATTCTTACCCACAATATCCGGTGCCGAACCGTGAACGGCTTCAAACATAGCGGCATCATCACCAATATTAGCTGAGCCGGTAACGCCAAGTCCACCTACTAATCCCGATCCTAAATCAGACAGAATATCACCAAACAGGTTGGTGGTAACAATTACATCAAATTTGTTCGGGTTCAACACCATTTGCATGGCCATGTTGTCAACTATAACATCTTCAAACTCAATGTCTTTGTATTCTTTGGCTACTTTTCGGCCCACTTCTAAAAACAGACCTGTAGTCAGCTTCAGGATATTTGCTTTGTGTATGAGGCTTACTTTTTCGCGCTCATTTTCTACTGCATAATCAAAAGCTGCCGTAATAATTTTTCGGCTGGCTTCTTCTGTTACAACAGCAATAGCTTCTGCGTGCTTTTTATCGTCGGTTTCCTCAATCCACTCTTCTTTGCCAATATAGAGGCCTTCTGTGTTTTCACGAAAAAGAACCATATCCACATCACGAAACGGACTTTCTATGCTCGGCAATGTGCGGGCAGGGCGAATGTTGCTGTACAAATTAAACTTTTGGCGAAGCGCCACATTCACCGAACGGAAACCGGAACCAACAGGTGTTGTCAAAGGACCTTTTAGTGCTACTCTGTGTTCATCCAGGGCCTCAATGGTTTCTTCCGGAAGTGGAGTACCAACTTCTTCATAAGCTTTTAAACCGGCTGATTTTTCAACCCAGTTAATTTCAGCACCGGCTTTTTCAAGTATAGTAGTTACAGAATTTGTGATTTCTGCCCCGATTCCATCACCGGGTATCAAAACAACATTTTTCATTTAAAAGGAGATTTTTTCTTCAAAATTTAGATTACAGAATATACCGTTTTATAAACCCAAATGTGAAGGTTGCTTCACCTCTTATAGTTTATATTTACATACGGTTTTACTCAAATAAAACCATTAGAGCTCAGCTATTAATAGCCTTTCTAACCCACTTACAAAATAAGGCTGATGATTTCCTTAAAATTTCTTTTATTATAGTGTAATGTAAATGCTATTAAGCTGGCATTTAATAATGAATGCACAGGCATGAGAGACATAATTATTTGAAAAATGAGTGTACCTATGAAAACGTATAAAAAGCACATTAAAGCCCGCGTGCTAACTTTTGCTAAAAAACACAGAGAGGCTTCTGTTTCCCCTACCGAGGCTACCAAAAACCTGTTTTCTGATATCTGGAAAGTTCACGTAGATGAAGTCAGGTCGATGGCCGGCGAGTTACAAAGTGAACAATTGGTTGGATTATCCTCCGGAAAAAAAGAATTGACCCTCCCAAAACCCCAAAAACATGTACGGCTCACTACCATTCAAAACAAAGATTAGCTGTGCTTTTTGCAGTTTGGCGTTTATTGGAAAATCTGTCTTTAGCTCTCTAAAGCAGTTTCAATTTACAGCCGGTTCCACACCCATTCCGGAACGCATTTAGCAACCCAGCCCAGCAATCGCCATCGCTTAGTTACGTAAAACACATTTTTCTTTTTTTCTAATCCCCTGATCATTTGCTTCACAGCTTTTTCGACAGGTGCTACCCAAAACATGCTTTTTGCCCGCTCCGTCATTTCAGTCCAAATATAACCGGCTCTTATTTCAGTAATGGTAATATCAGAATTTACCCGCTTTGCTTTTTGGCGGTAACCGCTCATGTAGGTAGCAATAAAATGCTTAGTAGCCGTATAGCCCACCGATTTATGGTGTATCAAAAGAGCAGCCATCGAAGACATCCCCACAATATGTCCCGATTTTTGTTTTCTGAAATATTCAAAAGCAAAATGGCAGCCATGCGCAAAAGCCAGGGCATTTATTTCAATCAGTTTAGATTCTGCTCTCCATGGCGGCAGCATTTGCAGACGTCCCACTCCGGCATTCAGAATCATCATATCCAGACCGCCCATCTCACTAATCAGTTCATTAAAAACAATTTCTGCTTTTTTATGATCGGTTACATCCAGCGGTTTGATAAATGCTAATTCTCCAATTTTTTCTTTTAACTCTTGTAACCTTTCCTCCCGGCGTCCGGTCAGCCCTACTTTATGACCTCGTGCGGAAAGCTGAATGGCCAGCTCTCTTCCAATTCCTGATGTTGCGCCTGTAATAATTACATTCATTTTATAAGATGTCGATCTTCAGATAAATAGTTAACGAGCGGATGTGCTGAAATCGCATCAAAGGTATAAAGAAATACTACAAATTGTGATAAAACCTGATACTTCGATTTCAGTACAACCTCTTCAAGCTTCTGCATACCTTCGCGCAGTTCGAGCACGGTTATCGGGTTGAATTCGTCACTCTGCGCCACATTGGCTTCCATAGCGTTAAAGTTGAGAGCTTTTTTTTGCTCTAAAACCTTGTGATATTGGTTAATCAATTTTTTCAGATACCGGTACTCTCTCACTTTTGCTACCGAATCTTGAAACTGCTCAAAATTATAGGTGTCTTTCAGCTCAAGCTCATCCAGCTTATCTTCTGCAATTTTTGGTTTATTATCTCCGAAAATAGGCAGCGTCACTCCCACCGAAAATCCATATTTGGAATCTTTATTCGTGAATGGATAGTATTCCATTTGGGCAAAACCAATATCAAAGTCTGCTTTTCTTAACCGCGTTTGCTGCCGAGCTACTTCCAACTCCTGCGCAATCAGGTCTAATTCCGTTGATTGAGAACTCTGGAGTGAAGTTGAATCAGCTATACTTTCTATAGTTTCAACTTTAATCAGGTTAAACGATTGCCAATCTAAACGGGCAGAATTGAGCGTTAGCTGAATTTGCAGAAGTGCATAATTGGCCTTCACCATAGCCTCTTCCATATCTTCTATAGCTTTTACCTGATCCAGCTTGGCTTCTGAAAAATCTTTGGCATCAAACAAGTCGCTCTTTAAATTTTCTTGCATGATGCCTGATTTTTTAGAAATCAAATCCAGCCTTTTTTGGATGTTATCCGCCAAATCCCGGTAATAGAAGAAATCGAGCGCGGTTTGATAGCGAAGCAGCATATTCTCTTTATACTCTATTTTCTTTTGAAGCTGCAGCTCTTTTTTTGTGGCATTAAAAAGCGCATTATTTCTTCGAATCTTCCAGGGATTAGCCGGCCTTAGGCGCATGGCATATTCAAGGTCTTCATAAGTCTGCTCATCATTACTGAGTCGGAACTCTACTTTATCAACAATAGGCAGGCGATAATTTCTTGGCTTTAAGAAGTTAATTTTAGAATCGTAAGGCCGTAAGTTTTGATCTTCGTATGCAGTCAACAAAAATCAGAAACGGAATGCTGGGCCCGGGCACTTACACTAAACCCTATCGTGAAAATTAAAAAAATCAGGAGGCGTACATTTCTCATTTCACAATGATTTTTTCACCAACAGGAAGCTTATTATTCTGCGGAATTTCTATAAATACTTCCAGCCCAAAAGTTTGAATGGTGGTGGTGTTTTGAAGAATTTCGGGCAGCAGGACAACCGAGCCAAATCCAATTATAGAACCGGAGGTTTCCAGTTCTGGATGTTCTAATGAACGAATAGTTACTTTTTCACCCAGCCGTTTGTCTCGTTCTTTTTTACCCACTAAATACCCTACCGCCGATGAAGGATGTACGGGATTGATAGAAATCAAAGGAGTAAATTCCTGAACCTGTTCGTTAGGTTTTACATATACGCTTTCAATTACACCCGGAAAGGTTGCATATTTATTCAGCTTTTCGGCCTGCTCCATTTTCCATTCCAGCGCCTGCTGGGTGAGCTCTATTTGAGCTTCCAGCTGTGAGCGGTCAAAGGAGTGATCTTGTTTTAAATCGGCAATTTTGATATTCAGTGATTCTAATTCTAACGCCCCTTTCTGGCGAATAGACTTAATTTCAAACCGAAAAGTGCTTAAGCTATCGTGGGTTTCTTTGGTGTTTTGTTGCTGAAGAATAGAATCTGTTATTGAGCGGTTTAGCTTAATACGCTGCTCAATCAGCTTTGCTTCGTTATCAATTTCGGTTTGAATTATTCGCTTTTGTGATCGGAGCAGCTCCAGTTTCGACTCCATCAGCTTTTCCTGCTCCTCCCGCTGCGACAAGTATATTTCCAGCTCTTTTTTTAGCTGACGAATTTCGAGGCTCAGTTCCGGGCTTTCCAATTCAACCAGCAATTCGCCGGGCTGCACCGTTTGACCCGGAACCACATGCGTTGCCTTTATAATGGCGGGTTTCTCAGTATTGATATTATATATTTTGGAATAGGTAACGCCCAGAAATGAACTGCTCCCTTTAAAATATTCATTATTAATGGCCAGCAAGCCTACAAAAAGCACTGCAACAAATACGTAGAAAGAATTTATTTTTTTAAACATTTTCTACTCCGTTAATTTTCTTCCTGGAAGCCTTTAAAGTCTAACCTCACTCTTTGCACATGCTCAATGGCCTGCATTTCTTTTAAAAAAAGCGTGTTATCCTCTTCTCGCTTAAACTCCATTTGATACTCATAATCATATCTGCCGTTATTTCTTGCCGTTATTTTTACGTCATCATACTCGGTACAGAGGCATCTAAAATAGCCAAAACCTGTGGCAGTCCTTCACCATCCATCAGTCTAAAGGTAAGTGTTCCGCGGATGCCGTCTTTTACGCTAAAAGGACTCAAATGCAGCAGCAGCGCCATGGTGCAAAAAAGAATGGTGCCTACAAAAGCAATAGTATAACCAAAAACACCTATAGCCAAACCCACGCTAAGCGATGCAAAAATGAACAAAATATTACGCACGTCTTGAATACGCGTACGAAAGCGAATCATGGCAAGCGCGCCGAATGCTCCGAGTCCACGAGCAAGACTGTCTCCAATAGCCATCATTACCATGGCGGCTACAATTGAGCCTAAGGCTAAACCCTGAAAAAAGTTTTTAGGGTATTGATGTCCTGAAAAGGTAATTCTATGCGTAATAGCAATCAGCGATGAGAGGACAAATGCCCAAATCAGAGAATAAAAAACATTTAGCAGGGTAGGATAATCGTAAACCGGCTGATCCGGAAATAGCTCAAACATGATATAATTGACTGTTTCTGTAACTCACAGGGGTAATTTATTTTTATAACAGCCAATTATACCCTTCTTATCAGCTTATAAAAAGTGAAATTTATTTAACCGTTACCGGTTGCAGCATATTGGTTTTGGATTTTGCGAACTCAAAAGCTCCAAACATCACCCCGGAATAAAATAAATCGCCGAGCACAGTGCTATGGAAAAATGGCAGTCCGGCCGTATAGCTCATAAATAATCCGCTCAATCCTTTTGGATATATTGGATCTACTAACCATGCTCCGAAGTTAGTTACCAGGAAAAAGATGATGGAGGCGCTGAGGCTTCCGGCTATAACGGTTTTTACGTTTACTTTTTTAAGAATAAACACACCGGCAAGCACTATAAGAGCAATGGAGCCGTACACCCAATAAAAGCCGGGCGTAAATAGTGTAAAGCCACCATAATAGCTTGCATACAGTATGTTGTTGATTAACAAATCACTTACAAACATGGCAAAAAGAGGCAGCAGAAAAGAGAATTTTTTATCTGTAAAATAGGCGGCTCCAAAAATAGACATGGCACCAATGGGTGCAAAATTATACGGGTGAGGCACCATTCTTGAGATTGCTGCGAGAAGGATAAATCCGGATAATACTATAAAACGTTTTTTATTCATGATTTTTCAATGCTTTGGTTAGGCCTTAAAATAAAGAAAGCATCGCCTCAAATGAAACGATGCTTTTAAAATTCTAAATTTTTACAACTTATTTTGTACTGTTCATTTCAAGATTCAAGGTTATGGTAACTTCATCACCCACCACGGCATCAGAAGCCCAGTTGCCGGTTCCCACGTTATAATCGTTTCGGCTTAGTTTTGTGGTTGAAGTGAACCCGGCCACAATGGTGTTTTCGCGCATGGGGTTATCCTGCATGCCCAAGAGCGTAAACGGCAGGTCAAAATCTTTTTCTACATCTTTGATGGTCAGCTTGCCGTGAGCTACAAATTCGTTCTCGCCGGTTTTTTCTATATCATCACTTATAAAAGTAATGTGCGGCCATTTTTCAGCATTAAAGAAATCGGGAGATTGTAAATGATTATCTCTTTTTTCGTTCTTGGTGTCTATGCTGTTTACGTTTATAAGCACATCAATACTGCTTTCTTGCAGATTTTCAGGGTCAAATTTAACTTCAGCTTCGTAGTCGTTAAACTCTCCCGTTACGGGTGTGAAAAAGTGACGTACTTCAAAGCTTACGGCACTGTGTGCTTTGTCAATCACCCAATTTTTATTTACATAATTTGTGAGCGCAATGGATGAGGCCGACAACACCGCAAGCGCCACAACCACAGAAATTTTCTTTGTTAGTTTCATATTATTTGATGGAATTAGTTAGAGGTACATATTTTTTGTGTGATATTTAAACTTTTAATCACATCAAATAATTCCACAGTAATTAATTACATCTTTATAAACACATCACCCTCACTGCTCTTTTTGTAACAAACTGTAAAAACAGAGCATTGTACAGAACAATCTTTTTTTATTTCTGTTTGCATAAGTACTAAAAACCTGTTTAGTTATTCATTATAAATATAATTTTTAAAAAAGCTATTGAACCGATTATGATAAAATTAATGCGATACCCATTATTATTAATGCTGGGTACTCTTATATGCTCTTCCGCCGTTATGGCACAGCAGCAGCAAATGCCGCCACAGCCTGAACCTTTAAGTCCTGATGAGGTTACTGACGAGCACCTAAACCAAGTGTATAACGTGATGCAGTCTGCTCAGGTAATTCAGAAAAAAGCAGATGAAGAAATGAAAGCCGTGGTTGAGAAAGAGGACATGGAATTTTCTCGATTTCAGCAAATTTTGATGGCCCAGCAAAATCCACAAATGGCCGGACAAGTGAATATTACGGAAGATGAACAGAAAACCATACAAAAGATGCAGCCTGAATTACAAAAAATTGGAATGCAGGCTCAGCAAGAGTACCAAACTGCTATTGAGGACGAGGGTTTTACCACTCAAAAATTTCAACAAGTAGCACAAGCTATTCAAACACATGCTGAAGTAGCTGAACGATTTGAAGAAATAAGAAAAGAAAAATCTGAATCGGATAATTAATTAGCCGATTTACTTACGGTTTTGTTGCCCGGTGCTTATTGCATCGGGTTTTTTTATGGAAATTATTTACTTACCCACTTCGATTCTTTAAGTGTAAATCGCCACGGCAGCTTTGCGTCTTCTCCGGCATAATCTATGCCCACTCGCGGACTTGCTGCTATGTTTTGGGCTGAAATGGCAACTCCCCGATCTTCAATCCAGATGGTATCACCCCGTAAATCTGTTTTGTTTTGAACCGTTGAAATACCCAATGCCTGAGATAGTTTTCCCGGCCCGTTGGTTAGCATCGGCTCAACCCGTTTTTGATTGCGGCGCATTATCATTAGTTGTTGTCCTTCTAAAGGCTCTATCGCACGGATCAAAATAGCATCTGCCAGCCCTTCTCTGTTGGTTACAATATTAAACAGGTGATGAATGCCGTAGCATAAGTAAATGTAGGCGTGTCCGGGCGGTCCGTAAATGGTTTCGGTGCGCTTTGTACGCACATCGGGATAGGCGTGGCAGGCTTTATCGGTGCGGCCGTTGTACGCTTCGGTTTCAACAATAATGCCGGCTGTTAGCTGGTTGTTGAAACGTGTACACAGCACTTTCCCAATCAGTTCTTGGCTGATTTGGACGACGTCATCGCGCCGATAAAAACTGCGGGGTAATTTTGAAGACATTATGAAATAGCCGTGTATGGATTTTCCTCTACCGTGGGCTGCTGCCTTACAAAAATATCATTATAGGCACGGGCTAAAACCGTACTGATTACAAAAAGTAAGGCCGTGTAAAAAGTCCACACGCCTAATAAAATGAGCACTGTATATCCTTGATAAAAATAGTGATAGGTTGAAAAAGCATATCCAATGTATGCACTTAGCCCAAATTTGGCAATTTCAAATAAAGCAGTGTATGAAAGAGCGGCCATTAGCGCTACTCTGGGTTTTATGCGCCGTTCGCTCACAAAGCGAAATACTACGTACAGAATTATGAATGCCAACAGCACCGGAAGCACTAAATTCAACACATCGTAAATCCACGGAAGCTCTATCACTACATCGGTGTAGGGAATTTCGAGACGGCTGAGATTGAACAGTGAAATGGTTGAAACAGCTAAACTGAAAAACAGAAAAACGCCGCCAATCAACCCAAAACCAAAGAAATTATAAATCACATCCATTACCGGATGCTTGCGTTCTTTGATGTCAAAAGTATCAAAAATCACGTGTTTTAAGCTGTGCATCAATCCCTGGGTAAAAAACATGAGCACCACAATACCAATAATCCCAAAAACCTGACGGGCGCCTACCAGCGGCTTCAGCAGCGACTCTATGGTAATAGCGCCTCTGAAAACATCGTCGGTTTGGGTTTCGTAGGTAAAGCTGGGGAAAAATTCACGTCCGTAGCGTACAATTTCGTTAAAAGCCTCATCTGCCGAAAGCATGTATCCGATGATAGAAATCAGAATCAGCACGGAGGGAATAGCGCAAATAAATAAATTGAAGGTGATAGCTGAAGCATTAAAGAAAATGTCTTTTTTGCTTATCAGCTTAGCAACTCGTTTCCAAAATTCTTTGTGTTTTTGCACAAGTAATCAATCGTTTGATGAAGGCTAAAATTCGCAGGAAGTAAAGTTAATTCCAAATGATAAAAAAATACCGATTTATTTCATTTTTCTTACTTGTTGCAGCTCCTTTTTATAAATCACTCTTCATTGACTTTTACCATTCACATTATTCTTTACTGCTTTTCACGCCTTACATTGGTAAGTTCCAGCTTTTAATACAGCAATCTATCAGCATAAAAACAGGTATTTCGAGCGCATGAGTGCTAAGAAAAAACAAACTCCGCTAATGCGGCAATATTTTCAGATTAAGGATGAACATCCCGGAACTATTTTATTGTTTCGGGTGGGTGATTTCTACGAGACTTTCGCGGATGATGCCCAGCTGGTAAGTAAAGAATTGGGCATTACCCTCACCAAACGAAATAACGGTGGCGACCAAACGCCACTGGCCGGTTTCCCTTATCACGCGCTGGACAACTATTTACCAAAGCTGGTGAAGAAAGGTTATAAAGTGGCCGTTTGCGATCAAACCGAAGACCCCCAGGAGGCCAAAAAAGCCGGACGAAAAGTAGTTGAGCGCGAAGTGATTGAAATTACTACCCCAGGCGTCACGCTTTCTGAAAAACTGCTGGACCACAAACGCAATAATTACATTGCCTCGCTCCATTGGGATGGCGCTACCGTAGGCGTGGCTTTTTCGGATATTTCTACCGGAGAGTTTGCCCTCAGCCATATTGACGAGCCTAATTTACACAGCCTGCTTGCCGCCATTCAACCCGCTGAAATTTTGGTGCAGCAGAAAAAGAAAAACAAGTTGGATGAAAAACTGACTCACCATAATCTCACCTATATTGACGATTGGGTGTATGATGGCGATTATGGTTATAACCTGCTTACCGAGCATTTTGAAACGCATTCTCTAAAGGGATTTGGAGTAGAAAACCTAAAAACAGCTCACGTTGCGGCCGGCTCACTCATGCATTATATGCAGGAGACGCAAAAAGCTTATTTACGCCACCTGCGCCGACTGTATGCCTACGAGAGCAGCGAATATATGAGTCTGGATCCTGCTACCAAACGGAATTTAGAACTGACAGCCAGCATTCAGGAAGGCGGTACGGAAGGCACGCTCATTTCCATTTTGGATGATACCTGCACCGCCATGGGCGGGCGGCTGCTTCGCCGGTGGATTATGCGTCCGCTTAAGCGCCTGAAACCCATTCAGCAACGGCTGGATGCGGTTGAAAA
The DNA here is from genome assembly GCA_964505215.1 of uncultured Balneola sp. Taxonomy (GTDB): domain Bacteria; phylum Bacteroidota; class Rhodothermia; order Balneolales; family Balneolaceae; genus Gracilimonas. Next base: position 174,495 of record CAZDGU010000003.1, on the reverse strand, counting down.
GTTTTATAAATCCACAGTTATTCGGCAAACGCTGCGCGAGGAACTGGAGCAAATTGGCGATATGGAACGGCTTATTTCGCGCATTGCTGTGGGCCGAACAAATGCTCGTGATATTGTTCAGCTTAAGCTTTCGCTGGCCCAAATTCCCAGACTGAAAGCACAATTTTCAACCATTGATGATCCGCTTTTATCAAAGATATCCGGACGGCTGAAGCTGCTTATTGAAGTACAGGAACGCATTCACAAAGCGCTGAAAGACGACCCCCCGGCCAGTATTCGGGATGGCGGAATGATGGAAGATGGTTTTAATGAAGAGCTGGACGAGCTTCGCGATATTGCCAAAAACGGCAAGAAATACATCGCTCAAATTAAAGATGGGCTGGCGAAAGAGCACGGCATCCCATCGCTCAAAATTGGATACAACAAGGTGTTTGGCTACTACATTGAGGTAACCAACACGCACAAAGATAAAGTGCCTGAAACCTTTATCCGTAAGCAAACGCTGGTAAATTCGGAGCGCTACATCACCCCGGAACTGAAGGAAGTAGAAGAAAAGGTTCTTTCTGCCGAAGAGCGAAGTAAAACGCTGGAATACGAATTATTTGAGGAATTACGGCTGTATGTGGCCGAATTTGCGGACGATATCCAGCAGGTTTCTCACGCTATAGCCGAGCTCGACTGTATTCAAGGATTTGCGGAAGTGGCTTTCCGAAATAATTATGCCAAGCCGGAAGTAGGCGATCACGAAAATATTGATATTGAAAAAGGTCGTCATCCGGTAGTGGAGCAAACTTTGCCAATGGGCGAGCCTTTTATTCCAAACGACATAAAGCTGAATAACAAAGACCAGCAAATTCTGATTATTACCGGGCCGAATATGGCGGGTAAAAGTATCATTCTACGCCAAACCGGACTGATTGTATTGCTAGCTCAGGTTGGTAGTTTTGTCCCCGCCAAAGCTGCAAATATCGGTTTGGTAGATAAAATTTTCACCCGCGTGGGCGCTTCTGATAACCTGGCTGCCGGCGAAAGTACTTTTTTGGTGGAAATGAATGAGGCAGCTAATATTTTAAATAATGCCTCTCCCCGCTCGCTCATTTTACTGGATGAAGTAGGCCGGGGAACCTCTACATTTGATGGCTTGAGCATTGCTTGGTCGCTGGCAGAATATCTGCATAATCATGCCCCGGTTGCCGCTAAAACCTTATTTGCCACGCACTATCATGAGCTGAACGAGCTGGAACAAATGTACGAGCGCACCAAAAACTTTAACGTTCAGGTAAAAGAACACGATGGAAAAGTGGTATTTCTACGAAAGCTGATTCCCGGCGGTGCCGATCACAGCTATGGAATTCAGGTAGCCGATATGGCCGGACTTCCACAGGTGGTTATAGAGCGCGCAAAAGAAATTCTGAAAAATCTGGAAAGCCACAGCCTCGATATCACCAATAAAAATGGTGCTATTGAGAAGGAAGCTTCTACTAAAAAGGAAGCCTCTAAAAACCTTTCTAAAAAAGTAGAGAAACAGCCGGAAATTTCGCAAATGTCTATGTTTCAAACACACGTAGATCCAAAAATTGAAACTGTGCTAAATAAGCTCGAAGCCATAGACACCAACCGGATGACGCCTATCGAAGCGCTGATGTTACTAACCGAATTAAAAAGACTGGCTGAGTAAGGTGCTAAGGTGTTAGAGTGTTAATGTGTTTGGTGTTTGGGTGATAGAAAATACTATACATATTGGCAATACATACATACCTTAACACCCTAACACATAGAACGTTAACACGTTAATACTTTAACACCCGAATACGTTAACACATTAAAAAATTATGGAAGGAAAGCCTCACAAATCAGGATACGCGGCCATCATTGGAAAACCTAATGCCGGTAAATCTACGCTTATGAATTATATTTTGGGAAGTAAAATTTCCATCACCACGCATAAGGCACAGACGACACGACATCAAATTGTGGGGATTTTTTCGGATGAAGATACGCAGGTGGTTTTTTTAGATACACCGGGTGTCATCAACCCAAAATATGAGCTTCAAAAAGCCATGATGAAAACGGTGGAGCGAGCTCGAAAAGATGCTGACTTCATCCTGTTTATTCACGATCCCACCGACAAACATCCTGCCGATGACGTCATTGAACTTATAAAATCCATCAATAAGCCGGTTTATCTGGTGGTTAATAAAATGGACGTGGCGAATGAGGAAAAGGCCCGAAAGTCTGCAGAAGAAATTCAGCAAAAGATGAAGATAAAATCGGTGCATTATGTGTCGGCTACAGCGGGCACCGGAGTACCGGAATTGATGGAAGACATCCGTGCCAGCCTCTTGCCCGGACCGCCCTTTTATCCCAAAGAGGATTTGAGCGAGCATCCCGTTCGTTTCTTTGTATCGGAGCTGATTCGCGAGCAGATATTTCTACAATTTCAGCAGGAAATCCCTTACTCCTGCACGGTAGAGGTAGTTTCTTATGATGCAGATACCGACATCGACCGCATACATGCCGACATCATCGTAAATCAAAAATCACAGAAAGGAATCCTGATTGGCAAAGGCGGCACGGCCATTAAAGAATTGGGCACAGAAGCCCGAAAATCAGTGGAAGAGTTTATCGGCAAGCAGGTGTATTTGGAGCTGCACGTAAAAGTCCGCGAAAAATGGAGAGAAAAAGAAGGATGGGTCCGAAATTTGGGATATTAGGGTGGTTATTCGTGTATTTGTTAAGGGTTGATTAGAGATTAGAAGCTTCAAGATTTTAACCTGCCACATACCAATTTAAATGCACCTACAAAAACTCCGCGCATTCCTCTGCGAATAAAAAATTTTGTAGTTGATGATAGTTCAACTTTTGAATTTTATTAGATATCAAAGCGGGAACTTAATAGTAAGAAAGCTGGATGAGGAATGTTAGAACACAATTAATTGCTTTTACAAATATAGATTTTTTGTTTACATAAAGAATCCTTAATTATTGTCGTAAAGTTATCATTAACTAATAGATCAATATCCAACATGGTGAAACCCTTTCTTAAGTGGGCTGGTGGTAAAACTCAGCTAATTAATGAAATTGAAAATTCTTTTCCTGAAAAATTCAAAACCCAACCCTTTACTTACATTGAGCCTTTCGTAGGTAGTGGAGCAATATTATTTTGGGTGCTTAGAAATTTTCCAAATGTTGAAAAGCTGGTAATCAATGATATTAATGAAGATCTCATCAATACTTATCGTGTAATTTCAAGTAGCCCTGATGAGTTGATTGAAATTCTTGATAGATTTGAAACCGAATATCACAGTTTTGATTCCAATAGTGATGCAAAGAAAGATTACTACTATAACAAAAGAACTACATTTAACTCCAGAAACTCAGACCCCATATTACAAGCCGCTTTGTTCATCTTCCTTAATAAGACCTGTTTCAATGGCTTATATAGAGTAAATAAAAAAAATGAGTTTAATGTACCCATTGGTTCTTATAAAAAACCAACCATTTGCGATACAGAAAACTTGTTAGCAGTAAGTGAAGCGCTACAAAATGTCATAATACTGAATGGCGATTATGAATTAACTTTCGAAGAAGCTGAATCAAATTCTTTTTTCTATTTAGACCCCCCATACAAACCTCTAAGCAATACATCCAGCTTTAACTCTTATTCTAAAGAAGATTTTAATGATAATGAGCAAATAAGATTAAGGGATTTTTGTGTAAAACTCGAAGAAGCAGGTTACAAATGGATGCTGAGCAATTCTGATGTTAAGGGAAAAGATCCTGATGATGATTTCTTTGATGACATCTACTCTGACTTTTTAATAAACCGTGTAAAGGCTAAACGAAGTATAAATGCAAATGCCAGCAAACGTGGTAAACTTAACGAACTGTTAATTACAAATTATCGATGAATAAATTAGGTAAGCTTCTTAATATCAAAAACGAAGATAAACTTTTTAACAAAATTACTAGCAGTTTTAAAACCAAAATTACAAAATGGGATTACTTTGTTGATTGGAAAAAAATTCACGGAAAAGTATCTCCTATTGAAGAAGAGTTAAACCTTCTTAATGTACTTATTGGAAAAGATGATATAGAACAAAAAACCTACGAATTGATAAAAAAATATCCCGATGTAATAAATATAATTCCAAATCTTATCGCGATTCGTAGCAAATCAATAGAAGTACTCGTCGATACTAAGAAATTCATTTACCGTAATTTTTCATTTCGAAAAAGAAAACTATCAGATACAGATTGCCGTGAGTTGGCAAACTTTTTTGTAAAAGCAGGACTCGGAGACTTAGCTAAAAACAAGCATATTAAAAACTTTGTTGATTATGCGACTGGGGTCGAAGTTGGGTTAGATAGTAATGCTCGTAAAAATCGAGGCGGATCTTTAATGGAAGATTTGGTAGAAACGTTTGTACTTGAAACCTGTGAAAAAGAAGGACTTGAATACATGCCTCAGGCTACAGCAAAAAAAATAAAAGCTAAATGGGGTATTCAAATTGAGGTTGACAAGTCATCTCGGCAAGTAGATTTTGCAATAAATAAAAACGGCAAGCTGTATTTCATTGAATGTAATTTCTATGGCGGGGGTGGGTCAAAATTGAAATCAACAGCCACTGAATACACTCAAATGAACCAATACTGGAATGAACAAGGAATTGAGTTTATTTGGGTAACTGACGGGGCTGGCTGGAAAAATACAGAAAGACCTTTAAGAGAATATTTTGATAAAGCTGATTATTTATTAAACTTAGAGATGTTAAAAGAAGGGGTATTAACTAAAATAATCTCAAATGAAAAATGAAAAATGAAAAATGAAACATGTATACATGGAGGCATTGCTCCTATAAAAACACTTAAAGAATTACCTGAAAGCCAAGCTGGTGCTGGAAGGCATAAATGTCCTACTTGTGCTTATGAAACAGGTTACAGCTTGGGGTGCTCGAAACAATGGAATTCTTATGACCAGTACCTATCTTCAATTGAAGATATTTATGAGTTAGTAACATGTAATAATAAATCTACTGTACCAACAAAGATTTTATCAGAATTAGGGGAGAATCAAGGAGGTTTGGGTAGGCATAAATGTTGTAACTGTGCTTTTAAAGAAGGATTTGAAGAAGGAATGTCAGAAATAAAAACCAAAGGAACAGTTCTAATTCTTTCCACTCCTCCTAAAAAAGTAGACAAACCAAAAAGAAAAAGTACTACAGTTACTAATATTGATTACATAGAAAGAGAATTAAAAAACAGTAAATTAGGATATCTAGGTGAGAAAGCAGTCATAGAAAATGAAATTAAATATCTGCGAGAGAATGGGAAACCTGATCTTGCAAAAAAAATTGTCCATGTTTCTGAAAAAATTGGAAATGGATTAGGCTATGACATTCTATCTTTTGACAAAGATGGAAATGAGAAAAAAATTGAAGTAAAAACAACCAGAGGCAATAAAAAAAGACCTTTTTACATTACGCAAAATGAGCTTTATGTCTCAAAAAAAGAAGCCTCTACTTACTTTTTATATAGGCTTTTTAACTTTGACTCTAAAAATAATACAACTAGTTACTATGTAATTAAAGGGGATTTAAAAAACAGCTTAGATTTAGATCCAATAACCTATTTGGCATATCCCAAAATTTAATCAATTTCTAGCAACTCTGATATTCTAACTAGTAAAGCTTCAGAAATTTTTGAAATATTTATTAGTGATGGATTTCTTTCACCCCTTTCCACCATTCCTATATAATTTTTATGTAGGCCACTTTTATCGGCTAAATCTTGTTGAGTCCATTTTTTTTCCTTTCTCAACTGCTTAACTCTTCTTCCAAACTTAATAAGAACATCTTCCATAAAACACTTATTGTGTGTTTTTTAATTTTTGTTTATCTTCCAAATAACTGTTTAATTCAATACTATAAATTAGTAGAGCAATGGTACTATCAAATTATAAGAACTTAAAGAAACATCATAATACTAAAGAGAAAGTAAATGCATTGGTACAGGATTTAAGGCTCACTGCCTCAGACCCAAATCTCCAGTCTAAAGAACTCCTAATCCCAAGTAATTGTGAACAATATGGTTTTGTATCAGGTTATCATAACCTAACTGACCTACTACAATTTTTGGCTGATATGTTAGAAGAATGATTTCACCATATTTTATATCACAAGACAAAAACTTTTACCTCTTAGAGGGTAACTCCATGAACTTGCTCCCTCAAATAGACCATAAGTTTGATATGGTTTTTGCAGATCCACCTTACTTTCTGTCTAATGATGGCCTTACAATTAAGAATGGAGAAGTTGTAAGTGTAAATAAAGGAAAGTGGGATAAATCAAAAGGATATGAATTTGTTCACAAATTTAACAGAAAATGGCTTGCTTCAGTCAGAGAAAAAATGAAAGATGATGCTACTATTTGGATAAGTGGCACAATGCATAACATATTTTCAGTTGGCCAAGTACTTGAAGAATTAGATTTTAAAATTTTAAATGTCGTTACTTGGCAAAAAACTAACCCACCCCCAAATTTCTCTTGTCGATATTTTACGCATTCAACTGAACAAATTATTTGGGCAAGAAAAAATCATAAAACCCCGCATTATTTTAATTACGATTTAATGAAACAACTAAATGGGGATAAACAAATGAAAGATGTTTGGAAATTACCGGCCATAGCTCCTTGGGAAAAATCGTGTGGTAAACATCCTACTCAAAAACCTCTTTCTGTATTAACACGCCTTATTCTTGCTTCAACTAAACCAAATCAATGGATTTTGGACCCTTTTGCAGGCAGCAGTACAACAGGAATAGCTGCTAACCTTTTAAATCGAAGATTCCTAGGAATTGACCAAGAGAAAGAGTTTTTAAATATCAGTAAAAACAGAAAGCTTGAAATAGAAAATCCTAAAATTGCTGCAAAATATCGTTCTAAACTAAAAGGATTTAATAATCAAAAAGAGCTTGACTTATTTTTAGCAAAAGAACCTTCCGTAGATTATGTGACTGATATATATTTTTAGTACATGAACAACTATTTGAAATATTCTACAATCTATATTTTTAAATCACAGCTTCACACAGATTTATAGTTTTCAGGTTCAAAAAACCAACCCCTATCACATACCTATTCACATTCACCAAAAACTCCGCGAAACTCCGCGCATCCCTCAGCGAAAATCTGCGTGAAAACAAAAGCGAATAGCAGGCAGTGATGATATTATCAAGGGATGAATCTTTCCCCAATTACTTCCCTCAAGCAATAAAACTCCTATTAATTACAAAGCTACTCTTAGCACCGGTCATTATTCGCGCTGAGGCTCGCGGAGAGTGGCGCAGAGTTGCGCAGAGGGTCTAAAAAATCGAATAATAGATTTATGCTCGTTAATTGAAGCGAAGTGTATCGGAACTAAGGATTTTAGCTTCAGTTATATGAAACTTTCTGTTCAATAATTTTGAAATTTTTTTTCGTAGGACGAACAAAATATAATTTATCGTTCTTGGCATAGGCCGGAAGATTTTCTATAGCCTCACTTTTTATAATTTCTTCACTCTCTGTATCAAAATAGATCAACTCATAACTATCGCTTTTGTGTGAAACAACTAACAGTAAAGTCACAGCATTTATTTGATAGGAAGAGTAGATATATGATTTCTTCGAAAATAAGATAGACGCTTTTTTCATGATCTCACGAACATCAGAATTAGGGTTGATATCCTCTGAAAACTTATCAAAAGAAGAAATCTTCAGTTCTATATCTTTTATGAAACTTCCGCTTTTAGAGTACACATACACGTGGTTATCTAAAGGCGGGATAAAATATATCTCGTCATTTATCACATGTAAGAATATATTTTTATCAAGTCTATACAGCATGTATTTGGCGTGTAAATCTGGGAGTGTAAAAGCAGCCAATTTCTTTCCTTCTGTATTGAATGTTACCAACTGATGATTTCCATTTTGATGACTGTAGAACCCTGTAACAGTAGAATCAGATATAAATTTGAACGCAACGGGCGGCATAAATGAGGAATCAAAAACTCTCACATTGTCGTTATTCTTTGAAATTAAGAAAGCCCAAGGAGCTGAATTGGTAAAGAATATATCATTCGATAATACCTCCATTTTTATGGGCCGCCAATTGAAACCGGGAAAACTATGTTCGGGGTTAATTTCTTTAACAAAACTGCCTGTTTTCTTATCAAAAAAATAACAGAGTGGAGTAGCCCTGTCTAATGCAATGAAGTTTTGCTCGGTGACATAAAGATCAAAATCATTGAGCAGGTAATCTTCATCTAACTCCACCTCTCTTGTTTGTGCAAGTGCACATGAAAAGATAAATAACAATAAAAATGTGGCTGTTAAACTTTTCATAGCATTATTTCTATTCCCGATAAGGTATATATGATTTCGTGCTACGCTCAAGTTAACACAAAAATATATTCAGCAAAAAGTGTCCTGTTCAATTACTTAAGCCTGCTCATTTCTGAACGCCTCCTGCCACACACCCAAATAAAAACTCCGCGAAACTCCGCGCATCCCTCCGCGGAAATCTGCGTGAACCCGGAGGTGGTTGCTACTACGATGGTGCATTCAAATGAGTAAGCTTTTTGAGTTTTTACTGCAATACTTCTTTCATTCACAGCATTGCTTTTTAATACCTTCTTTTTCTCGCGGAGTCGCGCAGAGGTTGGCGCTGAGTTTCGCAGATTTGTGAATTTTGGTGATCTTTCAGAAATCTTATCAAGCTTATTTTCTCAAAACCACAGCCCGGATTTTTTCCTTTTTAAACAATCGAAGAAAAAATTTGCACCTGACAAATTCTCCCCTTAACATTGGGGCAATGAAATTAACACCACAAAATATCACCCGCTCTTTTGCCATGATGTGTAGCATGTACATGTGTATGTGCAAATCACACACTTAAGGGCCATGATATAAGAAATTTTCAAGCTAAGCCCTTTTGAATGCAACTCATAAGGGCTTTTTTGATATCGTTAGTTTCCAAGTTCTTTTAACTTACTGTTGCATTCTCATTACGAAAGGTGGAGGGATCAGGTCCTGCGAAGCCTTGGCAACCGTTCAGCACATAGTTAAAATGTGCTAAAAAAGGTGCCACATCCTGTTCTGTATAAAACATGTTTTTACTGCAGAAAAAGATGAGTTCGATAAGATATTGGTTTAAAAGCCTCTTTCGGATTCATCTCTGAAAGAGGCTTTTTTGTTTGATGCAATGAAGCCTCCCAGAGCAGAATCATCAGTGTTAGATTCAATAACAAACAATCACTTATTCAAAACCAATACATCATGAGCAACGATTTAGAAAAACGAAACCTAAAGTTTGAAACCCTGCAGCTTCATGCCGGTCAGGAACCCGACCCAGCCACCGGATCGCGCGCCGTTCCTATTTATCAAACCACTTCTTTTAATTTTGATAATACCGAGCACGCAGCTAATCTTTTTGCGCTTCGCGAATTTGGAAACATTTATACCCGAATCATGAATCCAACGAACGATGTGTTCGAAAAGCGTCTGGCAGCACTTGAGGGCGGAACCGCAGCCCTGGCCACTTCTTCGGGACAAGCCGCACAGTTTTTAACCATCACCAACCTGGCACAGGCCGGCGATAATATCATTTCTTCGCAAAACCTGTATGGCGGAACCTACAATCAGTTTAAAGTATCGCTTCCGCGTTTAGGAATTGACGTGCGTTTTGCCGAAGAAGACACCATCGAATCTTTTGCCAAACTGATTGACGAAAACACCAAAGCCATTTTTGTGGAATCGATTGGAAATCCGCGAGGAAATATTGCGGATCTGGAAGGACTCTCGGCCCTAACCAAAAAGCATGGTATTGCCCTGGTGGTAGATAACACCTTTGGCGCCGGCGGAGCGCTGGTTCAACCTCTCAAACACGGAGCCAATGTGGTTACATCATCAGCTACCAAGTGGATTGGCGGACACGGAACTTCCATTGGCGGCGTAATTGTTGACGGTGGAAACTTCAACTGGGGCAACGGAAAATATCCCGGATTCAGCGAGCCTTCCCCTTCTTATCACGGTTTGAATTTTTGGGAAGTATTTGGAGAAGACGGTCCATTCGGCAATATCGCCTTTGCCATCCGTGCGCGGGTTGAAGGACTTCGGGATTTTGGACCATCCCAATCTCCTTTTAACAGCTTTTTGCTGCTTCAGGGACTCGAAACGCTCTCGCTTAGAATAGAACGCCATAACGAAAACGCCCTGAAATTAGCCGACTGGCTTAAAGATCACGACGCTATCGACTGGATTAATTTTACCGGCCTGCCGGAGCATGAATATCACGAACGAGCCAAAAAGTATCTCAAAGAAGGTTATTTCGGCTCCACCTTTACCTTTGGGGTGAAAGGAGGATATGACGCCGCCCGCGAGTTTATTGAAAACGTGGAGCTTTCCAGCCATTTGGCCAATATTGGCGATGCCAAAACGCTGGTTATTCACCCCGCTTCTACCACGCATCAGCAGCTTACTGAAACCGAGCAGGAAGCCAGCGGCGTGAAAGGCGATCTGATTCGCGTTTCTGTTGGCATTGAACATATCGATGACATCATCGAAGATTTCGAAGAAGCTTTTGCCAAAATTAAAACACCTGCTTAATCACTCACCACTCGAAATAGGAGCAGATTTATTATCTGCTCCTGTTCTTTTAAAACATCATTAAAAAGATGTCTGATATTAAAAAACATACTTTTTCAACCCCCTTCGTCACCGAATCGGGTGTGGAAATTAAAGCGCCGGAAATCGGCTACCAAAGCTGGGGAACACTGAATGCGGCTAAAGATAATGTGGTATTTATTTGCCATGCACTTACCGGAAATACGAGCGCGGATGACTGGTTCGGTCAGTTAATCGGTCCCGGAAAGGCTATTGATCCGGAGCGTCATTTTGTGCTTTGTCCCAATATTTTGGGAAGCTGTTACGGCACCACCGGTCCCACCGGCACAAATAAAGCAACCGGCAAAACGTGGCAAGCAGATTTCCCAAATATTACCATTCGCGATATTGTCCGTTTTCATCAGCAGCTGCTCGATGAATTAGGCATACAACAGATAGAGCTGATTGTAGGCGGTTCGTTGGGAGGAATGACCGCGCTTGAGTTTTCTATTATGGATAAACGCATTCAAAAAGCGGCTATTTTTGCTATGGGGAAGGCACATTCAGCCTGGGCTATTGGAATCAGCGAGGCACAACGCATGGCAATTTATGCCGATGAAAAATGGAATGACGGATTTTATGATGCCCAAAATCCTCCCAAAAAAGGATTGGCCGCCGCACGCGCAATGGCTATGATTACCTATCGTTCTCCCCAAAATTATCAGCAAAAATTTCAGCGCGAAATAAACCCTGAGTTGCAAAATTATCAGGTTGAGTCCTATTTGAATTATCAAGGGCTTAAATTAGTTGAACGCTTTGATGCCAATGCCTACGTTACCCTCACCAAAGCCATGGACACGCACGATGTTTCGCGCGGAAGAGGAAGCTTTGAGGAGGTGTTAGGAAGCCTGCACATTCCGGTACTTATTGCCGGTTTCGAAAGTGATGCACTATATCCCATCACCGAACAACAGGAGCTGGCTAAACTCATACCAAACAGCCAATTGGTGCGCATTGATTCCGCCTATGGACACGATGCTTTTTTAATTGAATTTGATAAACTGAACCATCATTTAACCGCATTTACACGCACACTTACTGAAGTAGAATAATGACTTTGACATCACATAAATCGTCCGATGAATCATTTAAAATCACTCCTGAAAAAAAGAAAAAGCTCCATGTTTTTATAGCCGGAATTGGAGCCGTTGGCGGAACCTTAGCTCAGCTTATTGAGAAGCTGGATCATCCGTTATTTGAGCTTAACATCATTGGAATTTGCAACAGTTCTCATACCGTTTGGAATCCAAAAATTGACGCGGATTCGGAAGCAATAAAAATTAAAGAAGGCGAACCTACCGATTGGGATCAAATTCCGGAAAAACTCATTCAGATCGCCGACAAAAATGTAATTTTCGTAGACGCCACAGGCACCGAAAAGGTAGCCCGAAGCTACCATTATCTGCTGAGTAACGGCGTACATATTGCTACTCCCAGCAAGCGCGCCAACACTTTTGAGCAGTCTTATTTCAATCAGCTAATAGAAATTACGGATGCTGGAATTGCTCAGTATCGTTACGAGACGGCCGTTGGAGCCGGACTTCCGGTAATCAGCACCATCAATACATTATTGGACAGCGGCGATAACATTACTAAAATCACCGGTGTGGCTTCGGGAACTATGACGTTTTTATTCACTAAGCTCCAAAACGGAGTTTCTTTCAGTGAAGTCGTTCAAAAAGCAAAAGAGGACGGATATTCTGAACCCGATCCGCGCGATGATCTTTCGGGGGAAGATGTGGCCCGGAAATTTTTAATTCTTGCCCGAACCTGTGGCTTTACTTTTGAACGTGATGAGCTTGAAGTCGAAAATTTAGTTCCCAAAGAATTAAACGATCTTTCTACAGAAGATTTCCTTGCCCGGCTGCCCGAATTTGATGGACACTGGAAAAGCCGCAACGCCAAAGCACTGGTTAATAATCGGAAGCTGAGATATGTGGGCTCCTTCACTCCGGAAGGAATCCGGGTGGGCGTTCAAGAAGTGAATGCCAACTCTCCGCTGGGCGGACTGGCAGGAACCGACAATATCTTTCAGATTTATACAGAAAGATATTCCACTTCACCCATTGTAGTTCAAGGTCCCGGTGCGGGGCGCGAAGTTACAGCCGCCGGCGTTTTGGGTGATATTATTGATATCGGAAAAGCCTTGTAATTTCCGAACAACCAAACTCTGCGCATTTATTTAGGTACTTTATTTCATTCACCCCGGCCTGCAACAGTCGGGGTTTTTATTTTGGGTTGATGTTTTCTCACCAGTGTTTCAAAACAAAATCTGACAATTCAGTAAGCTAATTTCAGCATATTACTCTTCCGGACTCTGCTCATCATTCCCTCCTGTTTTCCGCTACTTTTTTCCATTTTTGCAAAACTCCCTTTTTGGAACGACCTTAATTTCAAAATTAAACTAATTTGAATTAGCCGTAATACCTATGAAATCAACATTCCTCTCTTTGTTTATTCTTCTTTTTGCTGTTAATAGCGGGTTTTCTCAAGACCGCCAGCGTGCCCGTGAGCTTGGCATTAAACCGGGAATTTTAACGCCGGGCCCTCTAAATGCTATCACGGATGTTGAGGGTATAAAAGTTGGCCACCGCACAATTAATGAAGTTGAAAACATAAGAACGGGCGTGACGGTTATTTTCCCTCACTCCGGCGATATTTTCAAAAGTCGGGTTCCGGCCGCCACGTATGTAGGAAACGGTTTTGGGAAAGCGCTTGGGTTTACGCAAATCAACGAGCTGGGTGAAATAGAAACGCCCATTGGATTGACCAATACGCTCAGTGTTCACACCGTAGCCAATGGAATTTCGGATTATGTACTCCGTCAGCCGGGCAATGAAAACGTCCGTTCGGTAAATCCTGTGGTTGGCGAAACCAATGACGGCTGGCTGAATGACATCCGCGGACGACACATAACTATGGAACACGTATTTGATGCCATCAAGAATGCGAAAGAAGGAGCGGTTGAAGAAGGAAGCGTGGGTGCCGGAACGGGAACTTCAGCCCTTGGTTTTAAAGGTGGAATTGGGACTTCATCACGGCAGCTTCCGGAAAAATTTGGCGGATATACCGTTGGGGTATTGGTGCAATCCAACTTTGGGGGCGTGCTCAGTATTAACGGAGCTCCAGTTGGAGAGGAACTCGAAAATCACTATTTGGCGAGCGAGGTTCCTTACGATATAGATGGCTCCATTATGATTATTGTGGCCACCGATGCCCCGCTGCTTTCCCGCAATTTAGAGCGCTTAGCAAAACGAGCATTCCTTGGAATTTCCCGCGTGGGCGGTTTTGCTTCCAACGGCAGCGGCGATTATATAATTGCATTTTCAACCCATGAAGATGTGCGTATTGATACCAAAAAATCCGGCTCCACCCAAACCTATCACGAGCTGAATAACTCGGCCACCACTCCCCTTTTTCTTGCCGCTGTTGAAGCCACCGAAGAAGCCATTCTTAATTCCCTTTTTATGGCGACCACCGTAACCGGGAAAAACGGCCGTACCCAAAAAGCACTCCCAATTTCTCGTGTGCTGGAAATTATGGAAACCTATAATCTGCTGGAAAAGTAGTGCATAATCAACCAGAATTGATCGCAGACCTGTCAGATTTTAGGCTGTATAAGTTTTTTATAAACCATTCCAGCCTATATAAAAAGTACTATGTTAAAAAGCAGGGTTAAATTTGTTAGGGAAAACAAGTTATTGTAGCAAATCCTCCAAGGATTCTAAATCCTTGGAGGATTTTTTCTTAATAAGTTTAAGAGTCTATTCGCTAACTTTGAGTTTTCACACAGGGTGATTCAGTTTGAAATCTGACAGGTCCTTTTACAGCAGCGTACGCTTAGGTTTTTTGAGCTTAAATCAGGCTTTATAAAAAAGCCTTCCACTCTCTCCCACCTCCGCTGAAATCCCGCGAATTCCCCGCTCAAATCACGCTCAATTATTCATTTAAAGCATTTGCACTCATATATATAAGAAATATATGCAGCCAATGCCGCTACTCCAATATCATGCCTTAGCATTCAAAAAATGCGCTTCCTGTGAGTTTAAACTTTCTAACGGAAAGCTCTTGACACAAAGTGGTTCTTTAGGGTACATTGTGGGGTGAAGTGGGAGATAGTGGGGATACTATTCTTTCGTTCATTAAAGCAATCTAAAATCACGCAGGGATACCGTGTCAAGTTTCAAAGGACAATACGAGCATAGTATAGATGCCAAAGGGCGCGTTGCGTTTCCTGCAAAGTTACGCAAATCTTTAAACCCTTCCGCACAAGAGCGCTTCACTATTGTGCGCGGGCAAGAGCCATGTCTTTATTTATATCCCGAAGACGAATGGGCTCATGTAGAAGAGAGATTATCCCAAATAAATAACTTTACCAAAAAAGGCCGATTGGCCAAACGTAACTTCCTGCGCTACGCAGAAGATGTATCCCTGGATAAGCAAAACCGAATTGCTCTCCCCTCAGACCTCACCGAATACGCCGATATCAGCGAAAAAGCTGTTTTTTTGGGTATGGGTGAATATATAGAAGTCTGGGATCCTCAGAAATTAGATGAAGTGGACGCCGCCCTGGACGATGACGCTTTTGAGGAAATTTTTGAACAAGTAATGGGGAATGACTCTCAAACGGAGGGCATATAGCATATAGTATGAGCTCATATCATCAACATATCCCCGTTTTGTTGGAAGAATCCGTAGAATATTTAGTTACCGATTCGGAAGGCATATATATAGATGGCACCTTAGGCGGTGGCGGCCATTCTAAAGAAATTTTACAGGCGCTTACCTCAAATGGACATTTATACGGCATTGACCAGGATGATGAAGCGCTGAAAGCAGCTGCATCTTACATTGGCGATGATGCTCGCTTCACTCCTGTAAAAGGTAATTTTGGTTACTTATCCACCATTCTTCCTCCCAAAATTCACGGAGAGGTTGCCGGAATCCTTTTAGATTTAGGCGTTTCTACCCATCAGATAAAAGAAGCTGAGCGTGGCTTTAGTTTTCAGCAAGACGGTCCGCTGGATATGCGCATGGGTAATTTAACAGGTGTTTCGGCCTATCAGGTGGTAAATGAATATGAGTACGAAAAGCTGCGCGATGTTATTTTTCACTATGGTGAAGAGAAGCAGAGCCGCCAAATAGCAAAGACTATTATTGAAAACCGGCCTATCGAAACCACCGGAGAGCTGCAAAGCGTGATTTCTGCAGTAGTAAATAAACGATTTGAGATAAAATCGCTGGCTCGTGTTTTTCAGGGAATTCGCATTGAAGTGAACCGTGAGCTGGAAATGCTTAGAAATGTAATGGAGCAGTCGCTGGAGGTACTAAAACCGGGCGGACGCATTGTTGCCATTTCCTACCACTCGCTGGAAGACCGCATTGTAAAGCGATTTTTCAAAGCCGGTAATTTTGAAGGAAAAATTGAAAAAGATTTTTACGGTAACCCAATATCCCCAATAAAACCTGTCACCAGGCAGGTTATTACTCCCTCTAAAGAAGAGGTATCCCGAAATACGGCTGCGCGGAGCGCTAAACTCAGAGTAGCCGAAAAAGTAGAAGGAGGCGACGTATGATGGTGCAATCCCCACTTAAAAAGCATGACATTCGTCCAAACCTTCAAAAAGTACCGAAGCCCAACCGAAAGTCATCTTCAAAAAACGGTTCACGCACAAATCGTGCCCCAAAAGAAGATCGTAAGGTTAGCTTACCTACCATTAAGCCCTGGAAAGTAATTGTAGGCAGTATTATTGTAGGCGCACTCGGTTTAATGTATCTGACCCATGTTTTTGCCACCCAAAATTTATTAGATGAGGTGCAAACGCTGGAAGCTGAATACAACCGTGCACGTGCCCAATACGATGAACTGAAGCTCCGCTATGACCGCATGATTGGTCCGGCCGAAATTTATCGTAAAGCCGAAAACCAGGGGTTTATAAATGGCGGGCCGGCAGATAAAGTCATCATCATAAAAAAGGATTGAAGATGACAGATAATCGAAACGCCATATTAAGCCGAATGTTTATCGTTCTTGGGTTGATACTCCTAATCCCCTGTGCATTAGGTTTTCAGCTTATCCGTATTAATTATATGGAAGGCAATGAACTGCGTGCGCTTTGGAGCAAACAAGCTATTGAGCAGATTCCCATCCCTGCCCAGCGCGGTAATATTTATGACGCCAACGGCACTCTTCTGGCCACCAATTCTGTAGATTACAAACTGGCTTTCGATCCTAAAGTTATTGTAAACGGTACGCCCGGAGTTCCCCAAAAACAGATAAATACGCTTACTGAAACGCTTTCTTCCCTAACCGGAAAAAGTGCACTTCACTATAAAAATAAGATTAAATCTGCCCCGCAGCGCTCCCGATACATTGTATTAGAGAAAAAGCTGTCGGTAATAGAAAAAGACAAAATTAAAGCGCTCAATTTAGATGGGGTGATTCTGGAAGAGAATTATCGCCGAAAGTACACCTTTGGCACGTTGGCAGCTCATGCTCTTGGCTTTGTAAATCACCAAACAAACGGGCGTATTGGTTTAGAAGCCTATTATAACGAAAAACTTAAGGGCGAAGATGGGCTCCGTCAGGTTCGCCGCGATCCCTTTAACCGGGTGTTCGAATATGTGGGAGCTCCCAAAAAGTTGCCCCAAAACGGATATTCGCTGCATTCCACAATAGATGCCTACATACAGGCTATTTTGGAAGACGAGCTGGAAGCCGGAGCTAAAAAACATTTAGCCGAATATGGCACCGGAATTATTATGGACCCAAAAACCGGGGCTATTAAAGCTATGGCCAATTATCCCACCTTCGATCCTAATTCTCCCGGAAGTAACAGTGAGGAAAACCGCAGGAATTTTGCCATTTCTGATATGATTGAGCCGGGTTCTACTTTCAAACTGGTAACAGCTATTGCCGCCGTTGAACAGGGCGTGGTTAATTTTGATGAAATTATAGAAACTCCGGAAAATGGAGAAATGATTATTCATGATTTGATATTGCGAGATCATGACCCGCTGGGTGATTTGACGTTTCAGGAAGTGATTCAAAAATCATCGAATATTGCAACGGCTAAAATTGCCATGCGCATGAATAAAGAAGTGTTTTATCAGTATGCGCGGAACATGGGCTTCGGCACCGACACTAATATTGACCTGATTGGAGAGGCTGAAGGCCAATTGGCCAAACCCTATGACTGGAGCCTGGTAACGCTGCCGTGGATGTCGCACGGATATGAGCTGCAGGCTACTCCCCTGCAAATTACCCAGGCCTACGCCGCATTTGCTAACAATGGAAAAATGATGCGCCCCTACATTGTAGAACGTGTGGAAAATAAAAACGGGCAGGTCATCAGCCGGCATAATCCGGTTGAAATTCGTCGTATTGCCAAACCTTCAACCATAAAAAAATTATACCCGGTTTTTGAAAGTGTAGTCAGTGATTCCGGCACCGGAAGATATGCGCAGGTACAGGGATTACGAATTGCCGGTAAAACAGGAACGGCTAAGAAAGTAGTAAACGGACGTTATACTAATAATTATCGCAGCTCTTTTGTGGGCTTTTTCCCGGTAGAAGACCCCCAATATGTGTGCTTTATTTTATTAGATGAGCCCAAAACAAGCGGATACGGCGGTATTACGGCTGCTCCTATTTTCCAGAATGTAGCTAAACGCATAGCAGGATTAGATAATGATATTCAACAAAATATGCGGAATCCTCAGATGCCGGAGGAGCAGCTTGTGAGCGTTCCTTCTCTTAAAGGTCTTTCTAAGAAACAAGCCGACAATCTTTTAAGCAGCCTGCGTATTCCATATAAAATGATTGGGAAATCCGGTTTTGTAATCGGACAACAACCACAAGCCGGTGATACCATCGCCGTAAAAGAAGTGATTTCTCTCACTCTTTCAGAAACTTATACCGCTGCCGACAGTGCAAGCATTAAAAAAGATGTTGTTGAAGTTCCTGACCTCATTGGCATGAATATGCGTCAGGCAGCCAGCTTATTAACCGATTATGGTTTGAATGCCGAAATTATCGGCTCAGGAACCATATTCGCCCAGTATCCCAAAAAAGGACAGTTCCTTAAAAAAGGATACAGCGTAACCCTTCGCGGAAAAGCCAAATCACTTGAACTGCTCACTCAAACTAACAAACGATAATTGACAATAGATAAGCTCATAGAAATTTGTAACCCGTTGCACGTCACGAACAAAGATGTTGATGGGAAGCTTACGACCTTCGCCATCGACTCTCGCGAGGTACGGGAAGGCTCTGTCTTTATCGCCATCCGGGGCACACAGGTTGATGGACATTTATTTTTAGAAGACGCTATAGCCCGTGGCGCCAAAGTGATTATTTGTGAGGAATCGTTCTATACTGATGACAATGTGTGCATTTTAGAAGTGGAGAACACCAAAGTGCTGGCGGGACCTGTTGCGCAAGCTTTTGCGGGAAATCCGGGCAGCGTGTTAACCGTGGCCGGTATCACCGGAACCAACGGAAAAACCACGGTGGCCACGTTGGTATATCAGGTATTGATGGCGTGTGGTAAAAAAGCATCGCTGCTGGGTACGGTAAGTAAAAGAATTTTGGATGAAGAAGTGGACAGTAAGCTCACTACTTCCGACCCGATTGAGCTGGCTAACGACATGAAAGCAATGGTTGATGCCGGTTCAGAATATCTGATAATGGAAGTTTCATCTCACGCCTTAGACCAACACCGCGCGGCAGGTTTTGATTTTGAAGTAGCCGCATTTACGAATTTAAGCCAAGATCATTTAGACTATCACCAAACGCTGGAAGAATATGCTGCCGCTAAAAAACTGCTTTTTGACGGCCTGCCCGAAACATCCACAGCCGTAGTAAATACCGATGACCGCTACGGCCGGTTTATGCTTTCAGATTGCAAGGCCAAGCCTGTGCATCTAAGTTTTTCGGGTGATGAGGCGCAAATTCTTGAAAGTTCTTCGGATGGAATTACTATCAGCATTGATAGCCATACTATAAAAAGTACGCTGGTTGGAACTTTTAACGCGTATAATATTGGTGAAGCCTACCTGATTTGCAAAGCTTTGGGACTCGATTCAAAAGAAATTGCCCAAGCTTTAAGTGAGGCAAAGGGAGCGCCCGGCCGCATGGAAAGTGTCAATGTTGATGCAGCCGGCATGCCCACCGTAATTGTAGATTACGCACACACGCCAGATGCACTCCGTAACGTATGTGCTGCGCTTACTTCTGTAAAAGAAGCTCATCAATCCCTCACCGTAATTTTTGGCGCCGGTGGCGACAGAGATACCGGAAAGCGCCCAAAAATGGCCCGGGCAGCCTCAGAATTCGGTGATAAAATTATTGTAACCAGCGATAATCCCAGAACTGAAAATCCGGATGCTATCGTTGCCGAAATAATGACCGGTTTTGAAAACCTTGATAACGTAAAAAGCATTACCGATCGAAAAGAGGCTATTAAGGAAGCCATTTCAGAGGCTTCAGAGCACGAAATTATTGTCATTGCCGGAAAAGGCCACGAAGATTATCAGGAGATTAACGGCAAACGCCATCACTTTGATGACCGCGAAATAGCCCGCACCTTTTTAACTCAAAAAGCCAAGAGAGGAAACTGATGCTGCACGAACTGTTCTCCTGGCTTGATACCGTTTACGACATTCCCGGCTCCGGTGCGGTAGCATTTATTTCTACCCGAACGGCCTTAGCTGCGGTTACTTCACTGTTAATCAGCCTGTTTTTTGGAAAGAAAATTATCAGCTGGCTCAGCCATTTGCAGCTCAAAGAAGTAATCCGGGAAGACATTGGGCTCGACAATCACCTCGCAAAAGGTGATACCCCCACAATGGGTGGTGTCATTATTATTTTGGCCATTGTAGTGCCTGCTTTACTTTGGATGAAAATGGAAAGCATCTACAGCTGGCTTATTGTTTTTGTGGTACTTGTGCTGGGAATTGTAGGTTTTATTGATGATTACATAAAAGTAGTAAAAAAGAACAAAAGCGGACTGGCAGGCTGGTTCAAAATTGCCGGACAGGTAATTGTTGGCCTCATTGTAGGAGCAACGCTTTACTTTCACCCCGAGTTTGAAACCTTCAACTCGTTGACCACGGTTCCATTTCTGAAAAACGTGAACATTGACTACGCCTACTTTGGCGACGCACTCGGGTGGGTAATTTACCTGGGCGTGGCCGTTTTTGTGATTACAGCCGTAAGCAATGCCACCAATCTGACGGACGGATTAGACGGCCTGGCTGCCGGCATCTCGGCTATTTGCGGTATTGTGTTTGCCATTTTTGCGTACGTATCGGGTCGGGTTGATTTCTCAGGCTTCCTCGATATTATGTATTTGCCGGGTGCCGGAGAGCTCACAATTTTTGCCGCTTCGCTGGTGGGAGCCTGCATTGGATTTTTATGGTATAACACCCATCCTGCTTCCGTTTTTATGGGAGACACGGGCTCTTTGGCCTTAGGCGGCGCTTTCGGTGCATTAGGACTAATGCTGCACAAAGAATTACTGCTGCCCTTTATATGTGGAATCTTTTTTCTGGAAACACTTTCCGTGATTATTCAAACCGTGTATTTCAAATACACCAAACGGAAATATGGAGTCGGCCGCCGGGTGTTTTTAATGACGCCCATCCATCACCACTATGAAAAGAAAGGATGGCCGGAACAGAAAATTGTAGTCCGTTTTTGGATTATCACCATTATGCTGGGAATTCTAAGCTTATTAACGCTCAAAATCAGATGATAGAAGTTAAGGATCGAAATATCGTTGTTATTGGCGGTGCGCGGAGCGGAATAGCAGCTGCGCTCCTTCTTCGCAATAAAGGAGCACGAGTTTTTGTGACCGATGCCGGAGAAATCAGTAATCAGGACAAAGAAAAGCTGAAGGCTGCCGGTATTCTCTTTGAGGATAATGGGCATACCAAACAAGCTGAAGCAGCTGATTTTGTAGTGGTAAGTCCCGGTGTGCCTACCGAGGCCCCGCTTGTTCAGTACTATTTGTATAAAGGCAAAAAAGTGTACTCCGAGCTGGAAGTAGCCGGTTGGTTTACAGATCAAAAAATAATTGCAGTAACCGGCAGTAACGGCAAAACCACCGTAGTAAACTGGTTAGATCATGTTTGGAAAACAGCAAATCGAAAACATACGCTGGCAGGCAATGTTGGCGTGGCATTTTCCGAAAAGGTAGAATCGGGCAGCGGCGATTTTCTGCTGGAAGTAAGCAGTTTTCAGCTCGATCACATACACGATTTCAGGGCTGATGTGAGCGTGCTCTTAAACATCACCCCGGACCACTTAAACAGATATCAAAACAGTTTTGTGGCTTACACAGCTTCAAAATTCCGAATTATTGAAAATCAAACTTCTGATGATCGGTTCATCTTCAACTATGATGACCCCGTTATCCAAAAAGAGATTCAAAAGCTGAAGCGAAATCAGACAGCTCCACAACTTTGGGCTTTCTCATGCACACAGGAAGTGCCCGAAGGAGCTTTTGTACGCAACGGCCACATCATTTTCAAATTCAACAATAAAGAAGAAACACTTATGGCTACAGAAGAATTAGCGCTTCGAGGCAAGCACAATTTAAGCAATGGCCTGGCCACCGCATTGGCAGCCCGCGCCGCTGAAATCAAAAATGAAGCTATCCGTGAAAGCCTTAAATCCTTTACCGGTGTAGAACATCGGCTGGAAATGGTGCGAGAGGTTGATGGCGTGAAATATATTAACGACAGCAAAGCCACCAACATAAATGCCGTTTGGTTTGCCTTAGACAGCTTTCAGGTTCCGCTTACTCTTATTTTAGGCGGCCGGGATAAGGGAAATGATTACAGCGAGCTGGAAAGTCAAATTCAGAAAAAAGTCCACACCATTATTGCCATCGGAGAATCTAAAGACCGGATTGAAGAACAGCTTGGCAAAAGTGTTCCCAATTTTGTTCGGGTAGAAACCATGGGCGGCGCCGTACGTGCGGCTCAAAAAGTAGCCAAACGAGGGGAAGCCGTGTTGTTAAGTCCCGCCTGTGCCTCCTTCGATATGTTTGACAGTTACGAACATCGCGGTAAGATTTTTAAAGACGAAGTAAACAAACTTTAATCACTGTAAAACATTCACTTATAAACAGCAGTATTCTTATTAATACATGATTTACACCTCACCACATAGCAATATTTCTAATATCATAGGCACTTCGGCTGAAGAGATAGATACGCGTAAGCAAGGCAGCGACCGCTATTTATTGATGTCGGTAGTTATTCTTATGACGTTTGGGCTGCTGGCGGTGTATTCCTCCATTGCTTTTTTTGCAGAAACAAAATCTACCACGGCCGGACAGCTTATTGTCGGGCACATGGTAAAGCTCGGAATTGCCTTTTTTGTGATGCTGCTTGCTTCTAAAATAAACTACCACAAGCTTGCTAAATTCAGCCGCATAGGCATGGTGGTAAGCCTCATTTTACTGCTGGCCGTGCTCGCCTTTGGTACCGAGCA
The DNA here is from genome assembly GCA_964505215.1 of uncultured Balneola sp. GTDB lineage: Bacteria > Bacteroidota > Rhodothermia > Balneolales > Balneolaceae > Gracilimonas. The sequence goes on along the minus strand of CAZDGU010000003.1, from coordinate 151,289 downwards.
GTTTGGTGCAAAGCGCTGGCTGAATGTAGGCGGGTTTTCATTTCAGCCATCTATGCTGGCTTCGGTGTCGCTGTTAATTCACGTTTGTGTACTGCTCAGTGAAAAGCAGGATTACATTAAAGACTTTAAGAAAACCTTCATGCCCATTATGTTTTGGGTGATTTTAACCTGCGGCTTGATTGGACTGGAAGACTTCAGCAGCGCAGCTATTTTGATGAGTATTTGTCTTGTAATCATGTTTATAGGGCGTGTAAGTGTCATTCAGTTAGGCTCGCTGGTTGCTATTGGAGTTTTGGGAGGAGCTTTACTTCTTGGCCAATCCACAAACCGGCAAAGCCGAATTGAGCAGTACCTCACGCAGGTAAAAGAAATTCCAAGCGACCACATTATTCAAGGCAGCGGCTATCAGGCGCAGCAGGCGCATATCGCCATTGCCAAAGGAGAGTTTTTCGGAGTCGGAATCGGGAAAAGCTCCCAGCGAGATTTTCTCCCTGCCCCATACAATGATTTTATTTTTGCCATTATAGCCGAAGAATATGGATTGTTAGGATCTGTGGGACTCATTTTTATTTTTACGCTCATTTTATTCCGGGGCATTGTTTTTATAGCCCGCAAAGCAGAAGATGTTTTGGGCTCCTTATTAGCCGTTGCCTGCACGCTTACCATCGTGTTTTATGGATTTGTGAATGCAGGCGTAGCCAGCGGAATTCTGCCCGTAACCGGACTCCCCATGCCCTTTGTAAGCTATGGCGGAACCAGCATGTTATTTACCGGGCTGATGGTTGGCATTCTTTTAAATATCTCGAAACATCATCGGGACCGGAGGACCCTGTTCTATGGATAAGCCACGCATTTTATTGGCCGCAGGCGGAACAGGCGGACACGTATATCCCGCTATTGCCATTGCTGACGCACTTGTGCAACAAAGCAGAGATGCTGAAATCTTATTTGTAGGCACAAAAAATCACATGGAATGGCACGCCGTACCTAAAGCCGGTTATGATATCCAAAACATTTGGATAAGTGGATTCCACCGACGGTTCACCCTAAAAAACCTGCTGTTTCCGGTTAAAGTGATTACCAGTTTGGTGCAAAGTCTTCGCATTTTAATGAGCTTTAAACCTCAAATTATGATTTCCTGCGGAGGATATGTAGCCGGACCTGTAGGCTGGGTAGCCGGCAAAAAAGGAATTCCTGTGGTTATTCAGGAGCAAAACAGTTTCCCCGGTGTAACCAACCGGCTGCTGGCTAAATTTGCCACCAGAATATTTACGGCTTTTAAAGAAGCCGACCGGTATTTGCCTGAAACAAAAACGGTGGTAACCGGAAATCCCACGCGGGCCACACTGACAAGTGCGAATCGTGATAAAGCATTGGAAAGTTTTGATTTTACTGAATCTAAGCCCGTACTGCTGGTTATGGGTGGAAGCGGTGGAGCAAAAACCATTAATGACGCCATGAAGACAAACATTAAAAAACTGCATGATGAAGCCGAATTACAAATTATCTGGCAGTGCGGAATGAAATATTACGACAAACTTTCTACAGAGATTGATACGCAAAACTTAAAAAACCTGCGGCTTACGGCCTTCCTCGATAATATGGCGGAAGCCTATGCAGCAGCCGATTTAGTTATCAGCCGGGCGGGAGCCAGCTCCTGCTCCGAGCTGATGATTACGGGCACGCCCAGCATATTGGTTCCCTCTCCCAATGTAGCGGGAGACCATCAAACCAAAAATGCACAATCTATGGTTGAAGCCGGCGCTTCTGAATTGTTGGAAGATCAAGTAATGAAAGAAACCGTGCATGAGCTGGTGAACACGCTTATTCATGATCAACAGAAACTGGCACAAATGAATAAAGCCGCCTTAAGCTTGGCTAAGCCTGAAGCTGCCCAACAGATTGCAAAAGAAATTTTAGACATCATTAAAACGAACGGATAGCATTAACGTGGAACAACGCATTGAATCACAACCTGTTTTTGGCCGAACCAAGCATATCCACATGGTGGGTATTGGTGGCATCGGTATGAGCGGGATGGCGGAAATACTGCTGCATCGCGGATATAAAATCACGGGCTCGGATGGAGCTGTGACTGAAACCACCAAGCGATTGCAAGAGTTGGGCGCAGTGGTATATAAAGGCCACAAAGCCGAGCATATTGAAGGCGCCGATGTGGTTGTGTACACCAGCGCCGTAAAAGCTGATGAAAATGTGGAAACCAAAGCAGCTATGGAAGCTCGTATTCCCACTATAAAACGAGCTGAAATGCTATCTGAGCTCATGAAAATGAAGTTCGGCATTGGCGTTGCAGGAACGCACGGCAAAACCACCACCACCACTATGGTTGGGCAGGTTACGCAAGCCGGAAATTACGACCCTACCATTATTGTAGGCGGCAAAGTACACAGCTTTGATAAGACCAATGCCGTGGTGGGTAAAGGAGATTTAATTGTAGTTGAAGCGGATGAATTTGATCGCACCTTTTTACGCCTCACCCCTTCTATTGCCATTATCACCAATATTGAAGCCGAACATCTCGACATTTATGATGACCTGGATGATGTGAAAGAAGCCTTCATCAACTATGCAAACAAAGTGCCTTTTTATGGAGCCGTAATTGTTTGTCTGGATGATGCAAACGTGCGAAGTATTCTGCCGGAGTTAGAAAAAAGAGTACTCACCTACGGGCTGACTCCACAAGCAAAATTACGCGCTATCGACATTCGCTCGGATGCTTTCACCAGCACGTTTACGGTAATGTATGAAGAAGAAAAGCTGGGTGTAATCACCTTAAAAGCTCCCGGAGAGCATAACGTGAAAAATGCGTTAGCTGCCGTAGCCACCGGTATTGAGCTGGATATTGATTTCAAACTTATTAAAAAAGGACTGGAGCGATTTGAAGGCGTGTTCCGCCGCTTTCAGCAAAAGTATGACAACGGCTGTTTGGTGATTGATGATTACGCGCATCACCCAACCGAAGTGCAGGCCAGTTTACAAGCTGCCCGCCAGGGATGGCCCGATCGCCGGGTAGTAGCCGTTTTTCAGCCGCATCTGTACACGCGTACGCAGGAGTTATATAAGGAATTCGGGCTTTCATTTTTTGATGCAGAAGTGCTGATTGTAACCGATGTATATCCTTCCCGCGAAAAACCCATTGAGGGAGTTACCGGAAAGCTGATAGCCGATACTGCCGAGCAGTATGGTCATAAAAATGTGCTTTATGTGCCTAACAAAGAAGATGTAACTAAGACATTAAAAAAGCATTCGAAAGCCGGAGATATCATCATTACGATGGGCGCCGGAGATATTTATCGTTTCGGAGAAGAGTTTGTAGAAGTACTGGAATCCGGAAAATTTCAACCTAAAACTGATTAAGTGAGTAAGCAGAAGCCAAATAAAAGCTTATTACCCTGGATTACCACCGTGTTAATGGTAAGCGGGATTGCTGTGCTTGCTGCTATTTATTGGAATCAGAATATAACTGTACAAGATGTGAAGGTGAATACATTGCATTTCACTGAGTATGAACAAATTAAACAAGCAGCGGCTGTTCCTGAGGGCATCAAGCCGGACAGTCTGGATCTTCAGGGCGTAGTGCAGCGCGTGAGTAAACTGCCTTACGTGCGCACGGCAGTGCCTTATATAGAGCCTAATGGCAGCCTGCACCTGAATATTACTGAGCGTGAACCTATTGCTTTATTGATAAATGGAGCCGACCGCGCGTATGTAGATGCAACCGGAGTGAGATTACCGCTACTTGAACATAAAACACCGAATGTGCCTCTGCTTTACGGATACAGTGCTGTTTCCAAGGATACTATTCGCTCGGAGTCGTTCCGGCAGGTTCGGGACTTTCTGCTAACGGCTCGAGCCGATGGCTTTGGATGGATAACCATCAGCGAGGTTGTTTTTGATGAAACGGACGGCGTGGTGGCGTTAAGCCACGAAAATGGCGTGAAACTGCTTTTTGGTCGCAACGATTTTGAATCAAAGCTGGAAAACTGGAAAGCCTTTTATGGGCAGATAGTAAAAACCAGAGGCATTCAAGCTATGCAACAAATAGATCTTCGATTTAAAAATCAGGTGGTTACTCGTGAAATTTAACTTTGATGACATATCGTTTGCCGACGTACAGGGTTATTCTATGTTGAAAAAATCAAGAACTCGGCAGGATCAACAAAAACACAGCGAACAAGCCGGCAGTTTATTGAATACGCTGCTTACAAAACCGGATAAAGAAGTATCTGCAACAGATTCTGTTTCCCGCTTTTATTCTGCTTTAAAAAGACGTCGTGAAGAGGCCTTACAAACTCCACGAAGCGAACCTTCTTCCGAGAAGAAAGAACACTTAAGAAATTTAGCAATCAACAAAAACACAGCGAACCGTCATGGAAGAACATGAAAACATTATGGTAGGTCTCGATATCGGGACTACCAAAATTTGTGCAATCGTAGCATCTATAGATGAACAGGAAAGAATTCACATTCTTGGGGTAGGCAAAGCTCACAGCGACGGCCTGAACCGTGGTGTGGTTGTGAATATCGACAAAACCGTAAATGCCATTAAAGATGCCATCGGGCAGGCCGAGCTGGCTTCCGGCATTGAGGTAAATTCGGTAAATGTTGGCATTGCCGGAGATCATATTCGAAGTATGCGCAGTAAAGGCGTTATCACCATTAACAATCGTGATAATGAAATTACAGCTAAAGATGTGGACCGCCTGCTGGAAGACTGCCAGCGCATTATGCTGCCCACCGACCAGCAAATTCTGCATGTAATTCCACAAGAATATGTAGTTGACGGACAAGACGGCATCAGCGATCCGGTTGGCATGAGCGGAATGCGTATGGAGGCTGAAGTTCACATTATTACCGGTTTGGTTTCAGCTGCTAAAAACATGTATCGCTGTGTTGAACGTGCCGGATATCAGGTGGCTGATTTAATTCTTGAACCTCTGGCTTCGTCCTATTCTGTGCTGGATGAGGAGGAAAAGGAAGCCGGCGTTGTGCTGGTTGACATCGGTGGTGGAACCACAGATTTGGCCATTTTTCAGGATAATACCATTCGCCACACGGCCGTAATTGCCATTGCCGGACAAAAAGTAACAGATGACATCCGCCTTGGTCTCAGCGTGCTCGACGACCAAGCCGAAACGCTGAAACGCAAACAAGGCGAAAGTTACGCAGATCTTATTCAGGATGATGAAGTAATTACGGTTCCCGGAATTGCGGGACGCCCTCCCAAAGAAATCACCAAAAGCATTTTAGCTAAAATTGTACAAGCCCGTATGGAAGAAATTCTGGAAATAGTGGGCATTGAGATAAAGCGAAGCGGCTATGCAGACTCGCTAAGTGCCGGAGTTGTAATTACCGGCGGCGGCTCACTAATAAGAAATATTTGCCCCCTGGCAAATGAAATTTTGGGTTTAGATGCCAAAGTTGGCATCCCCTTAGGCATTACCGGCGGACTGAAGGAAGAGGTAAACAGCCCGATTTACGCTACCGGCGTTGGTTTGGTGATGCATGCCTTACGAGCCGGAACAGACAATAATACAAGCGGCAGTAAGCTGCCCACAACCAAAGGAACCAACGTAGATGAAGTGATGCAAAAAATCACCGATCGCATGAAGAGTTGGTTCAAAGAACTTTAAAACAAAAATTTTACACATAACATAAAACAAAACAATCAAGAAGACGGAATGAAATCAACCGATAATATTACAGTAAATCGTAAGAGTTTATCCTGCTCACCGGGTTGCTTTAGATGCTTTGGTGAAAGGTTAAACACAAAATCGGGCAGGTGGAATTCCACAAGCAATCATCTACAAACAACAACAATCCAGTAAATACAACAACTCAAACAGGAGTTATCATGGCTAACAATTCACGTTTCTTTTTTGACGAACAGAGCCAAGAAAACGCTAAAATTAAAGTAATTGGCGTAGGCGGCGGTGGCGGTAATGCCATCAATAATATGATTAACATGGGCCTCAAAAGTGTGGAGTATATTGCTCTTAACACCGATGCACAGGCTCTTAAAAACAGCATGGCAGATATAAAAGTCCAGGTGGGTTCAGCCCTTACTAACGGACTGGGTGCCGGGGCACGACCCGAAATTGGTCGTGAAGCGGTTGAAGAAAACCGTCATGAAATTGAAGAATCCATCGAAAATGCCGACATGGTATTTGTAACGGCCGGCATGGGCGGTGGTACCGGAACCGGAGGCGCCCCCGTAGTAGCAGGTATTGCTAAACGGCGCGGCATTTTAACCGTGGGTATAGTAACCACTCCCTTCGAGTGCGAAGGTAAAGTGCGGAAAAAATATGCTCTGGAAGGTATCACCGAGCTTAAGAAAAATTGCGATACCGTAATAGTAATTCCCAACGAGCGCCTGCTCGATATTGCCGATGAAAATACTTCCCTGATGGAAGCTTTTGCTATGGCAAACGAGGTGCTTTATAATGCAACACGCGGCATCAGCGATTTAATCCTCATGCCCGGTCTTATTAACCTTGACTTTGCAGACGTTAGAACCACTATGAGCGACGGTGGCGCTGCAATTATGGGCTCAGCTACGGCAGAAGGCCAGGACCGAGCCGAAAAAGCAGCCCGGGCAGCTATAAACTCTCCCCTGCTCGACGGCGTGAGCGTTCGCGGTGCACGTAATGTGTTAGTGAATATTTCTGCCGGTTCAGGACTTGGAATGCGCGAAACCACAACGGCTACCAGTATTATTCAGGATGAGGCCGGCGAGAATGCTGAAATCATTATGGGTACCGTACTGGACGAGGAGTTCGGAAACGATATTCGTGTTACGGTAATTGCCACCGGTTTCGATTTGGCTGAAGACCGAAATGCCGCAAAAGTTGCCGGAAATGAAAGTGAGCCATCACTGAATACGGCTGCCAAAAATGCGCAAGCCAATATGCAAACATCCAACAAAGAACCGGATATCCCTAAGCAGTATCCCCGCACAACGGGCGATTACTACAAAGGCGAAAATAATCTCAAAAAGTTAGATACGCCCTCCTATCTGCGGCGCGACCTAAATGTTCGCAAGCAGAACGAGGATATTGAAATGCCCGAAGGTGAGGATCAAAGTCAGGATGCAAAAGATAATATTGCACCTTTCCAAAGCCGAACGGAACGCATCCGCAAGGATGATACCGACCAGCCGGCTTTCCTCCGAAAAATCATGGACTAAGAAGTTGTTGATTTTTCAATATCGGTTCGTAACCGCATACCATGGGAATGGTATGGCTTAGAGCCACTGAATTTTACTGGATTATAGCTTTACCAAAGCTATAGATTGCTAACACAGAAGAAGCCCTTTGATAGAGGGCTTCTTTTTTTTTGTAACATTCAGATACTTTTTACTCTTTAAGATAGAAATATAAATTACTTAATACATATACTCATGAAATATTCATTCTTATTTAAGATAATTATACTACTATTTTTTTCATTTTTATTGGGTAATGCTCAGGCTCAGAGCTGGTACACAACAGCTGGAAATATCTACCTCAGTCCTTATGACACGCAGGTAGGTATTGGAACAGCTTATCCAGTTTCCTGGGCAGAATTAGATATCCGAGACTCCAATGGAGACGCTTATATAAGACTTATGGGTACTGGAGACGGTAATAATTTCAGTGGCATTAATCTCTCCTCTAATGAATCAACTGATAAGCAATGGGAAATAATTCATAGAGAAAGTCCACTTAACTCATTGCTAATCTCACATAATAATGGAAGCAGCTGGAAGAGTGCCTTATTAATAGAATCATCAGGTAATATTGGAATAGGTACACTTTCACCAAATTCAATACTAGATGTACGAGGTACCACCACTACAGAAATTTTGGAAATTACTGGTGGTTCTGATTTAGCTGAATATTTTCAGATAAATAAAAATGATACACAACTCTTGCCTGGTATGGTTGTCTCTATTGATCCAAACAATCCAGGAGGATTAAAACTTTCTGAAAATGTATACGACAAGAAAGTTGCTGGAATTATTAGTGGAGCAAATAACCTAAAAACTGGATTAACTTTAAAGCAAAATAAAACTATTGCCAATGGCGAGTTCCCAGTTGCATTGACCGGAAGAGTTTATTGTTATGTTGAATCATTAAAAGAGGAAATAAAGCCAGGCGATCTTTTAACAACATCTAATATTCCCGGATACGCAATGAAAGTTGTAAACCACAAAAAAGCTAAAGGTTCAATTATAGGTAAAGCTATGACTGGTTTGGAAAAAGGAAAAAAGGGATTTGTTCTTGTATTAATTTCATTGCAATAAACTTTAAAAAAGACCTAATATGATTTTATTAAGAAGACCTGCCACCCTCTTTATCGCAATTACTATCATTTTGATACAAATAGTGTTTATCACTGAATCTTTAGGACAAATAGTTCCAGAATTTCAGATTGCTGAAAGGTTAGTATCTATAAATTCAGGACCAAAAAATTTAGAGGTCAAATCTATCAATAGTAGAAATAATATAGGATCTAAAATTGTAGAGAAAACTTTTACTGCGGTCATAGAAGAACCTAATGCACCATGGTTACAGCTACATTTTGAAGATTTTGAGTTAGGAAATAACAGCTACATTAGAATAGTATCCAAAGAGGATGGTTATTATCAGGTTTTAGATAATAATTCAATTAAACAGTGGAATAAAACATCTGCGTTTTTTAATGGAGATGAAATAGTATTAGAACTATATGTTTCACCGACTGATAAAAATGTGTTCATAAATACTAAGAAAATTTCATTTGGTGTCAATGACAAGATCCGAAACAAATATAAATCATCAGCGAAAATTTCTTCTTGTACAACTTGTGGTTACGGAAGTACTGATGAACGAGTTTCCTCTAATGATCCACGCGTTGGTAGAACTATAAATAGTACAAGTGGTTCTGGAACTAGTAGTACAGGTTGGACTTTGTCAAATGGTGTTCTAATAACAGCAAGTCATGCTGTTGATTTTCTTAATTATATTGAGTTTAATGTCCCTTCTTCCAATCAAGATGGCACATACAATCACCCCTCTCCCTCAGATCAGTATGCTGTTATTCAATCTAGCATTGAAACAGGAAATTCTATTGGTGGAGATGATTGGGCAATATTTGAGGTCTATCCAAATTCGAATACTGGACTTTTACCTGCTCAATCGCAAAATAGTTTTTTCAGAGGAACAAAAGATAGAAACCCTTCAAGCCTAAGAGCTACAGGTTTTGGGGCAGATTTTGATGATTTTTCTGCATGTATTTTAAATGAGGATAATAAAACTCAACAGACCGACATAGGTCCAGTAAGTGGAAGTGAATCTATTTCTGGGAATTATGCTTCTTGGACTGTATTACTTGATGTTCAGGGCGGTGCTTCAGGTGGACCTGTCATGGATCCTTCAAGTGAGTATGCTGTAGGCATTATCAGCAGTTGCTCTACAGTATCAGAAAATATGGGCGCAACCTCTACAGAGAACAACAATTTTGAAACCGCGCTTAATAGCTATTTCAATAATAATACAACGCATGCAGACGCTGATCATACTGAAAAATATTATTCTGATGGCTCTATATTTAGACCATATGGCTCTTTTTCTTCTGCAGTCAGTTCAGCTAGTAATAATGGATTAATTATTTTGACTCACAGTTACTTTGATGAAGCACTTACAATTTCAAAACCACTCAAAATTATTGCTCCTGTTGGAAAAGTAGTTATAGGCGAGGATGGTATATTCTATAAATTAAAGCCAACATATTCTAATAATAAGATCACAGATAATTTAGTTGAGAATTTCGAACTCAAACAAAACTATCCAAATCCTTTCAACCCAATTACAACAATTTCTTATTCAATACCAGAAAGATCATTTGTTACTTTAAAAGTATTCAATATACTTGGTCAGGAAATTGCAGTATTAGTAAATACAAATTTAACATCTGGAAATTACACCAATGATTTTGACGCCAGTGAATTACCAAGTGGTGTTTATATTTATCAATTAAAAATGAATAATACTGTTCTAGAAAAATCTATGACTTTAATTAAATAATTGTATGTAATTATTCTATCTATGCTAAAAAAGCTATTACAAGAACTTATTCCTAGTCCAATACTTACTTATTATAAAAAGGCAAGGTATTATAAGACCATAAAAAAATTTAAGATTGAAGATGAACCAGACTTAATTGTAGTGCAAAAACTATTATCACCAAAAGACACTATTCTGGATATTGGTGCAAATATTGGTCTGTACATTCATTTTCTCTCTACTTCAGTAAAACGTATTGTGGGGTTTGAGCCCGTCCCGTTTACCTTTTCAATACTTGAGAATAACGCAAAATTATTCGAGTGGGATAATATTGAATTACATCAAGCAGCTATTTCTGACACTAACGGTCAGGCTATTATTCAAGTTCCGATACAGGCAGGTGTCAGAAATTATTTCAGAGCTACACTAACTAATAATATCGATGTCAGTTCGGACATGAGCTTTGAGGTAAAGACTCAGACACTCGACTCATATCTATCCAGACAATCAGATACTATTTCATTCATAAAATGCGACACTGAAGGACACGAACTTTCTGTTGTGAAAGGGGCCTTTAATTTTCTTAATGAAAATAAACCTGCCTGGTTAATTGAAATCTCCGGTAATCCTGACGAGCCTGATTCTGAAAGCGCTGAACTTTTTTCGATTATGAAAAGCTATGGGTATAAAGTGTATTTCTTTAAAGACAGCAAGCTTCAAAAGAGAAATCCCGGAGATGAAAGTGTTAACTATTTCTTTTTACAGGATACTCATCTTGAAACCCTCACAAAGCAAGGTATAGAAATAGATATCTAAACAATCCCCCAAATCAGTCTGCCAGCCATAAGTACGGCCAGTAAGGCAAAGCCCCATTGCAAATATTTTCGGTTAATTTTGTGATTCAGTAAAGCCCCGCCAAATCCGCCGATCAACCCGCCAATAGAAAGGGGCAGAGCCGCACCAAAATCTACATACCCCATAGTGAATTCCGTAATACCTGATATTGCTCCCGGTTCCAGTGCCAGTTGCACCCATCCAGTACAGACCATAATCGTCATACCCAGCTGCGAAACACTCACCGCTTTTCGAAAAGGTTGTTTGTAGAATAAGTTCATAATGGGAACCATAATTCCCCCGCCTCCCACACCGGCCAAAGCTGCTACAAAACCACCACATCCGCCAGTGATAAATGTCTGCTGAATCCCCATACTCGCAAATTCCCGATCGTATTCACTGTCTTTGTCATTGCCACGACGAAACATCATAAAAGCAGCATACAACAACATCATACTGAAGAAAATCACAAACTCTGTCCGGCTATAGTACGAAGAAGTAATCACCAATTTTCCCAAAAAAACTCCCATTGCACCTAATAACCCAAGCTTTATTCCTTCCGGCCAAAAAATATGGTTCTGAATATATTGCCGAACTGTACTTCCCAGCGCCGCCACAAATGTACAAAACAAACCGGATGCCACCGTCCACAGAACAGGATTTTCCACACCTTCAGCTTCAAATAAAAAAAACAGCACGGGAGTGAAAATAATACCACCACCAATGCCCATTAATCCGGCTAACGTTCCGGCCGCCAGTCCAATTACCAGCAGAACTAACAGTTCACCCAAGAAAAATCTCCCCTTTTAGATAAGTCACAGCTTCACCCAAAATATCTATACGGTCTCCACGCATTCGGCAAGTGAGCCGTCCGCCCCGTTTGGAAATTTGATGGGCTTCCAGCTCATTTTTACCCAGCTTTTCGCTCCAGTAAGGTACGGTTTTGGTGTGAGCCGAACCGGTTACGGGATCTTCATCAACGCCCGTTTGGGGAGCAAAAAATCGAGAAACAAAATCTACGTTATTCCCGGGAGCGGTTACTATAATTCCGCGCGCATCCACTTCATTCAATAAATTAAAGTCGGGCTGAATATCGGCCACTTCCTGCTCCGTTTCTAATACCACCATGTAATCATCCGATTTATACACCTCAGAAGTTCGCCGGATGCCCAGACCTTGAAACAATATTGCGGGGCCTTCTTCCTGCACCGGAGTTACGGCGGGGAAATTCATAGACAAACGGCCGTCATCTTTTACAACCGTAAGCAAGCCGCTTTTCGTTTTGAATATAATCTCGTCTTCATCATAGTCCAGTTCCTCAAACAAAATATGCGCGGTAGCCAGCGTAGCATGTCCGCATAAATCTACTTCGGTAGTAGGCGTAAACCAACGCAGGCGATATCCACCTCCTTCTGCTACAAAAAAGGCCGTTTCGGAGAGATTGTTTTCTGCGGCTATCTGCTGCATCAGTTCATCAGAAGGCCATTCTTTAAGGGGAATTACGGCTGCCGGATTTCCACCAAACCGTTTTCCGGTAAAGGCATCTACTTGATAAATGGGAAGTTTCATAATCGGATATTTTGTTTCAAGATACAATGTAGAGGATTTAGAGAACAATAAAATCAAAGTCTTAAAGAGTTATTTAGTCCCTACAAAATATTAAACCTCATAGCTGTGGTAAGAGTTCAGAAAAATTAGAATAGGTAATTTTAACAAAATAAAGTTATCCGTCTTTAACATTAACCTTACCTTTGGGCACCCATTAAATATGAGTAAATAAATCTCAACATTCAGATGAAATTATTCCTTAGTTCAATTCTTTTCGTGCTGGTGCCTTACAGCGTTTTTGCCCAAACTATTTCTCACCGCGATTCCATAGACGTAACCGCCTCGCGCATCACCTCTTCTATTTCTGAGAGCGGGAAACATGTGTCGGTTATCACGCACAAAGATATTCAAGCGCTGCCGGTGCAGTCGGTGGATGATTTACTTCGCAGCCTTTCGGGAGTAAATATCAACGCGCGGCAGGGTTTTGGCGTGCAGGCCGATGTGGGCATCCGTGGAAGTACATTTTCTCAGGTTTTATTTCTGTTGGACAATACACCCATCAACAATCCTTTAACGGCTCATTTTAATACCAATATTCCCGTGGCGCTTTCTGAAATTGCTCAAATTGAGCTGATTCGAGGTCCGGCAAGTACTTCTTACGGAGCTGATGCCGTGGGCGGAATTGTACACATCAAAACAAAAACGTACATGCGTAAAGAAGTTGCGGCTCCTGAAAATCTGGTTGCACGGGCTGAAGCAGATATTTCGGCCGGGCAGCATAATTTACAAATTGCCGATGCTACGGCCGGTGTTTCAAAAAAGAACTTTCGCTTCAGCACCTCTTTCCGGACGGCACAATCGGACGGACAGTCAGTTTCTAATCCCGCTTTTACCCAAGGCAGCTCTGCTGATAAAACCTACCAGACCTATTTTGATCTCACCAATATATCTGCTGCCGCTTCGGTGAATTTTGCAAACTACTGGAGCGGATACATGCGCTCAGGAATTGAACAGCGCGATTTTAATGCACGTTACTTTTACACCCGAAGCATTGCCGATGCTGCAACCGAGCAGATTTCAAGCCGCTGGGCGCTGTCATCACTTACGCGCGAGCAGGGAAATCACCGCACCGAGTTAAGCAGTTCGTTTAGGCATGTGGAAGACACCTACGACTTCAACCCCGCTTCTTCTCCCGCTAACGTGCATCAAACGCGTTATCTATACGCTAACCTTTCCCATCAGTACACGCTGGATACTAACCAACTTTCCAGCCTTTCTTCTACGCTTAAACATTTCCGTTTTATGCTGGGCGCACAGCTGGCAGATAAGCACATTGAAAGCACCGATCGTGGAAATCACAGCTCCACATCCTGGGGCGTGTACGGCATTCACAGCATGAATTTTGACTTTGGACTGAGCCTCACTTCCAGCCTTCGATTACAATTTGACCCCGTTGCAGAACTCTCGCTTCTTCCTCAGGTAAGCGCAGCTTATACGTTTGGAAATTTGGTGCTTCGTTCGTCTGTCGGACGTGCAATTCGCGAAGGCGACTTCACCGAGCGCTACATCTCTCATCAGCTCCCCAACCTCGCGCCCGGACGAAATGTTGGAAATCCTGATTTACGTCCCGAAGAATCCACCTCTTTTGATATTGGCTTTGACTGGACTCCAAGCCGCCGACTCTTTATTTCTCCCACGGTTTTTTACCGCACATCAACCAATCTCATTGATTATGCGCTCACCGGCTCTGCCTCTATTCCCAATGTTGATAATTTACAACCAAACGAAACCTATTTTTACGCTTCTAATATCTCAGAAAGTGAAGTTTTTGGGGTTGAATTTATTTCGAGCCTGAGTTCTGAAATCGGCTCAAATAGTACGTTAAAAACCGAAGCCGGCTACACTTTCATAAAAACTATTACGCCGGAAGGCACCGTTTCGCGATATATTGCCAATCATCCTTCACACCAAATGCACCTAAACCTGACTTTAGCTATGCAGCGCATTTCCCTTCATTCCCAATCTCAGTTCAACATGCGCTCGGAACAGGCAGACGCACTGATTGATGCCAAAGTTCCTAAACAGTATTTCCTAAGTAATCTCAAAATAAGCTACCGCCCGTTTGGTCCTCACTTCCGGATTTATGCCGAAGTTCAAAACCTAACCGATACTCAATACCAGGAAATATTAGGAGCTCCCCTGCCCGGCCGCTGGATGCTTGGCGGAGTAAGATACAACCTCTAAAATAGCCGCGAATGTATTGAAGCTCATAAATGATAATCAGCAATTCTTTAATTAGCTAAACTCAATCTTTAATAGCATTTAGAATCCCTTTTGGAACATAATTTCTTCAGATTAATTAGAATAATTAACTATTAATAAATGGAGACGTCATGTTACGCTGGACCATCACTTTTTTAATTATCGCAATTGTAGCCGGTATTTTAGGCTTTGGTGGCATTGCAGGAGCCGCCGCCGGTATTGCAGAAATCCTGTTTTACCTGTTCATTGTTTTATTCGTGGTATCACTCATTTTTGGACGAAGGGCCAGAGTTTAAGCCTGATTTTTTTTAATATCCCCGGAAGTCGGCAAAAATTTGTCGGCTTTTTTATTTTGCAGATCAGTTTTTTCTAATGCTTTTAGTCGTTTCGGGTTGAATGTCAACAAGCCTCATCAATAGATTTTTACAAGACAAATACATTAGATTCTCACAAGTTGAAATGCAAATATGAGCTTCGACATCCTTCTTAATTACCGTTATCTTTAGGGTTTTGTGATTTCATCCCAAACTCGTTCATGAAACTTTACCCAAACTCTCTTTTAGAAAAACTTGGTTTCGACCAAATCCGCAACTCCACGCTCGAGCTCACGCAATCGGTGCGCTCACAAGAGCTGGTTGCCACCCTTACTCCTTCTTCCAGCCCAAAGCGTGTGAAATTACTTACCCATCAAACCGGAGAGATGCTGGAAGTGCTAAACGCTCCCGACCCTTTTCCGTTGGGAGAGTTTCCTGAAGTGCGAGAATATCTTTCGGCATCCAAAGCTGAGGGAAGCATCATTCCGCTGCCTGCTTTTGTAGATATTTTAAAAATAAGTGGAATGAGCCGTCAGGTTAAACACTTTTTTAAAGCTCGCTCAGAAGAGCTGCCAAACATGCATCGCCTTTCAGAAGGCCTGATTCTTATGAAAGAATTGGAAAAGCATATTAAAGAAAAAGTTACCGAACACGGAGAGCTACGGGATGATGCCAGTGCGGAACTGCGAGCAATTCGGAAAAAGCTAAACAGGCGAAAAACGGATTTACGGACTACCATCAACCGCTCCATGAAAGATGCCAGTAAAGACGGCATGGCTTCAGATGAAGGCCCAACCCTGCGTAACGGACGCATGGTTATTCCTATTCAAGCTGAGTTTAAGCGAAAAGTGAGAGGCTTTGTTCATGACGTTTCTGCCAGTGGGCAAACGGTTTACATAGAGCCGGTTGAAGCATTGAATTTGAATAATGAAATCCGGCAGTTTGAGGCCGAAGAACAGCGCGAGATTGAGCGTATTCTGAAGGAGCTGACTAAACACGTGCGTAAACATTCGGAATACATTAATCAAAACCTCGCTTTTTTGGCTAAAATTGACGTGGTGTTTGCCAAAGCAAAGCTCACTAAAAAGCTGGACGGGCATATTCCCATTATTGCCAAAAACCATTACTTAAGCATTAAAGAAGCCTATAATCCTATTCTCCGGCTTAAAAATTTAAGTTTGAGGAATGAAGAAGATCGTGAAACCATCATTCCGCTTTTCCTGAAACTGGAAGAAGACGAGCGCTGCCTCATGATTACCGGTCCCAATGCGGGCGGTAAATCTGTTGCTATGAAAACCGTTGGGCTTCTTTCGCTGATGCACCAAACCGGATATGGCGTTCCGGCCGATCCTACATCAGAGCTTCCCATTTTTCCCGGCATATTTGTGGATTTGGGAGACGATCAATCCATTGAAAACGACTTGAGTACATTTTCATCCCGACTACAGTGGATGCGTGAAACGATAGAACACTTTGAACCCGGAAGCCTGGTTTTGATTGATGAAGCTGCGGCGGGAACCGATCCCGAAGAAGGCGGCGCGCTCTTTCAAGCGTTTATAGAACAGCTGCTGGATAAAAACGGAAAGATTATTGTGACTACGCATCACGGCTCATTAAAAGTATTTGCACACGAGCATCCCAACGCCATAAATGGCTCAATGGAGTTTGATCAGGCCAGCCTTTCACCTACTTATAAGTTTAAAAAGGGAATTCCCGGCAGCAGCTATGCTTTTGAAATTGCCCAACGTATGAATCTGGACGAAGCTATTCTGGATCGTTCTCGCATTCTTTTGGGTGAAGCCAAAGACAAAATGGAATCGCTGATTACCGAATTGGAAACAAAGTCGCAGCAGGCAGCAAGTCTCAAACAAAAATATGCCGGCCTTCAAGCCAAAGCCGAATCGGAGCGGAAAAAGTACGAAAATAAAATTCAGGCTATTGAAAAGGATAAAGAGAAAATCCGTGAAAAGGCATTGAAAGAAGCAAAGTCTATCATGGATTCAGCCAACCAAAGAGTAGAGCAGGCGGTTCAAAAAATAGTAGAGCAGAATAAAGCGGATAAACAAGAAATTAAGGAAATCCGCAAGGAAGTAGAGCAGGAGAAAAAGGACATTGACCGCTCGCTGGAGCACATTGAGGAAAAGAAAGAAGAGCGAATGTCGGTTTCCGAAAATCCACCAAAAACAGGAGATCATGTCCGCTTTAAAGATGGAAATACCACGGGCGAGCTGGTAGAAATTAATGGAAAAAATGCGGTGGTTCAGGCCGGCGGACTTCGACTTAAAACGAAATTCAAAAACCTGATAAAGGTGGAAAAAACCAAGAAGAAGAAAAAGAAAGCAAGAGCTCGTTCTTCCATCCTTGTGGGCGACAGTAACTTGGCCAACGAAATGGTGAAGCCTTCTTTAGATGTGCGTGGCCACAGAACCCAGGACGCCCTGCACGAAGTAACCCAATATATAGACCGTGCGGTTTTCCAAAATATGAATCAGGTTGAAATTATTCACGGAAAAGGTGATGGCATTTTACGCAGTCAAATTCAGGCCTACTTACATACGCGGGCGGACGTAAAAAGCGCAGAAAACGCTCCAATTGAGCAGGGTGGATCGGGCTGTACGGTAGTAGAGCTTAAGTAGAGAGGCTATTTCTTCTAACCTATTTTTTCAGATAGAGCGCGTCGCAAACGTGATTTTAAAATCCGTTTTACATCAAACAAAAATACTCTTTTAAATTTGATGTAAAACGAAATTCACTCTAACTCGATGAGTTCTTATCTCCGAATTTGGAAAATTGTGTTCGTTACAATAGCTGCCATCGAAACAATGGTGGACAAAATTGCAATGCGCTCTTGGGTAGAAATCTGTGTTTTCTCTTCTTTTTGCGGAATAAAAATCATACTTCCCGGGCGTACTTCAGGATAGTTTTTAATCCACAAGAACCGCTTGGTTCGGTCCACTTCGCCGTTTGCATATACGATGTACGCTTTTTTCTTATTGGCTTTGTCCGAGAAACCACCGGCTGAAGAAATATAATCCTTAAAGCTTTTTCTATCTTCGTATCGTGTATTTATGGGGAATAATACTTCTCCCTGTATATTCACCGTTTGCATTTTAACGGGTATTTCCAACACATCGCCGGGAACCAGTTTTAAGTCAAGGTCTGAATTCGGATTTTTTAGAACCTCATCTAATTTAATACCTACTTGCGATAGAGTACGGTCTCCATAATTAGGTGATTCTTCCAAATTTGTAAAATTTCGCCTTAGTGAAGCACCTTGGGGATACGCATATTGTGTAACGCCCCCAGCTTTATTTACCAAGTCCGAAATTTTAAAATCCCGGCGGTCTATCACATACGTCCCGGGATATAATACCTGCCCTTTAATAGTAACCGACTTCTGATCTACATAAGAAGGTGACTTACGGACAAAAACCTGATCAAAAGGCTCTAATTCAAATTCTGTATCGGGATTGTTTAGTGCGAGTTTATCAGTAATTTCGAGGTTATAAACATCGGCTATGGTATTTCTGACGCGTCCGCTTCCATCATCTTTTACTCTGCGCGCTACACCAATGTTATATTCGGCTGCTTCAACGGTAAAGCCATTGGCCATATAAATCAGATCTTTTATGGTCATATCTTTCCGATATGGAAATGTACCACCCGACAGCACTTCACCGCTAATAGTAACCGTATATTCTTGCTGAAGATCAAATATGGATGAAATCTGAATGATATCATCTTTTGCTAACTCAATATCGTTAGCCTCCGGATTTTTCATCAATTCACCCAAATTAACAGGAATGGTACGTACGGAGTAATCAGGAAGCGTTCTGAAAATAATAGCCCGGTCCATGTAGGCATCTCCCATCAGCCCGTCGGCATTTTCGATGAGTGTATAAAGCGTTGGATTTTCTTCCAGCTGATAGGCACCCGCCCGAAATACAGCTCCTTGAACTTCCACCCGGTTGGTGAAGCGATCTAATATTTTAGCAACCGAAATTTCATCACCGCTTTTTAAAACCGTGTCTTTTTCTTCGGGATATTTTATTTCAATAATTTCCTTTTCTGTAGCGGTGTTTCGCTGAATTTTAACACGTTTTGTATAAGCCTGCTGATTAAATCCTCCGGCATATTCCAATAAATCGGCAAAGGTTTCTCCATCCAGTGTTTCAAACAACCCCTGACGTTTAACTTGCCCGTTTAATGAAACCCGGTTGATATACGTGTCTATTTTAATAATGTCTTGGTCGCGCAGACGAATGTTTGAACTTTGATCAGCATAAGCCAGAAAGTCGTACAAGTCTAAAACTTCCACAACTTCATCACCTCGAATAACCTGTATGGCACGATACGTACCGTTTTTTGAAGGACCGCCTGAAACATACAGCGCATTAAAAACGGTTGAAAGTGATGAAATAGAATAGGTTCCCGGAACCCGTGCTTCTCCAACTATATTCACTTTAATAGTACGCACACGCCCCAGAGATACCTGTACAAAGGTATCTTTGCCTTCACCGGAAATTCCGGAATAAATACTGGATAAGCGTTTTATAATTAAATCGCTGGCGTCTTCAATGGTCATTCCGCTCACATAAATAGGACCAATACTGCTTATTTGAACAGAGCCTTCCGGAGAAATTGTTAACTGATAGCTGTTTTCAGCCGCACCCCAAATGTCTATAATAAGCTCATCGCCCGGGCCTAACTCATAATTTTTAGGTGTGGGTATATTTTGTGAGGGCTCGAAAGTCAGATTTTTATTAGTGAAAAGCTCTGAGCCAAAAATGGGTTTTTCCGTGCTTTGTACCGATGTGGTACTTACGGTAGCATCTTTAGTATCATCGGCACCTTCTCTCAGTCGGCTTTCGGTAGATTCTACACTTTCTTTAGCCTGCTCTTGGGCACTGCCTGAGCGTAAATCCATCAACCTGCGGCGCAGCTTGGCAACTTCGGCCGGATCCATGCCTCTTGCTGTAGCTAAAGCTTCCAGCTCTTGAATGGAATATCCCTCCGATTGAGCTCTTTCGTAAATAGAAAGAATTTGCTCATTAGAAAGGTTATCTGCTTTTAAATTCTCAAAATCGACCCCTAAATTTTGCCCTATTGCTGCAGTTGATATAAGAGCAAAACTGAATACAATTAATAACCGCTTGAACATGTATTTTACTTATTTATAAATAGACTATTTGTAAGCTCCCATGATAAGGTTTTTTAAGCGAAAGAGTAATTGTAAAATTTAATTTTTATGATTTTAATTACACACTAATTCGTGATGAAATAAATGATTAAACTGAATCTATTATGTGGGTCTTCCGTTTTAAAGCCATTTCACAAATAATTACCGCAAACTGCGCACTTGTGCTTTTGTATATGCTATGAATTAAGCATATACAAATCTTGTTTATACCTGTTACAGTAATCAATAATCATGTTTTATAATTGATTTGCTCTTTTGTCGCTATCATTCAATATCTTTGAGAGTGATTTTATGTGGAAGGTATGGCAACCGCTGTTTGCTCAATCTCTTTATATACATACGTTTAAGCTTTTTGAGTTTGAAAATAACCGCCGGTTCACCAACTCTTTCAAACCTTCAATAAACAATTGCTAACTGTAAAACCTGAATATTATGGCTTCCACCCCATCTACCATGTTGGAAATTGGAACAATGGCACCGGATTTTAACCTTCAAAGTGTAAATGGAGGATCGGTTTCACTTAATTACGCAAAGCAGAGTAAAGGCTTCGTAATCATGTTTATTTGCAATCACTGCCCGTATGTTTTGCATATTGAGGATGAACTTGTGCGCGTAGCTAACGAGTATATTTCAAAAGGCATTGGTTTTATCGCCATCAGCTCGAACGATGTTGAAAAATATCCTGAAGATGCTCCCGACAAAATGGCCGAGAAGGGTTATCCATTCCCTTATCTTTACGATGAAAGCCAAGAAGTTGCAAAAGCTTATAAAGCGGCCTGTACACCCGATCTGTTTGTGTTTGATGAACAGCAAAAACTGGTATATCGCGGACAGTTTGATGGCAGCCGTCCCAAAAATGACGTCTCCGTAACCGGTAACGATTTAAGGAAAGCACTGGATGCTTTGCTGAATGGAGAACAAATACCGGAGAACGAACAAGTACCCAGCCTTGGCTGCAACATTAAATGGAAACCCGGCAACGAGCCTGATTATTACGGATAGCATTTTTATATGAACAATAAAAAACTGCAGAAGCTTCGCGAAGAATACTCCAAAAACTCACTGGATGAATCTGATGTGGACAAAAATCCATTTCGGCAGTTTGAGCAGTGGATGAGCGAGGCTATAACTTCTCAAGTCCCCGAACCTAATGCTATGACCTTGGCTACGGTTGACGGCAGCGGAAAACCTCACGCCCGGGTAGTATTGCTCAAGGGTTTGGAAGATGGCGGACTGGTGTTTTACACCAATTACGCCAGCGCAAAAGGACGTGAATTAGCTCAAAATCCACATGCTTCTCTTAATTTTCTGTGGTTGGAGCTGGAACGTCAGGTTCGGATTGAAGGCAAGGTTCAGAAGCTGAGCCGGGAAGAAAGTGAAGCCTATTTTAAACAGCGACCGCACGAAAGTCAGCTGGGCGCCTTGGTTTCAAATCAGAGTGCTGAAGTACCTAACCGGGAGTTTCTGGAGCAATCTTTTTCTAAAGTTAAGCAGCAATATGCCAATAAGCCGGTTCCCATGCCGGAAACATGGGGAGGATATAAACTTACGCCCGAGCTTTTTGAATTTTGGCAAGGCCGCCGGAGCCGCCTTCATGACCGCATTAAATATGAGGGTTCGGAAAGCCACTGGGAAATCAAAAGGCTGGCACCTTAGTACACATTTTAACCGATGGCTAAATTAAAAGAAAAGCGAAAGCAAGAACTGCCCAAGCTTTCTAACACGCTTATCTATACAGATTTTGATGAAGGCCACCCTGCTCCCAGAGGGAAATGGAACTCCGATGTGTTTAAAAATAATAAGCCTATTGTATTAGAGCTGGCGTGTGGAAAAGGAGAATACTCTCTCGGACTGGCACAGCTGGAGCCGCTCAAAAATTACGTGGGCATAGATATTAAAGGAAACCGCTTGTGGCTGGGTGCTACCGGTGCTCTTGAGCAACAATTAGAGAACGTCCGCTATCTCCGGGCGTATATCGATCATCTGGATCAGTTTTTTGGGGAAGATGAAGTCAGTGAAATATGGATTGTCTTTTCTGATCCATACATCAAAAAAGAACGTAAGCGACTGACGGCTCCCAAATTCATAGAACTTTATCAAAAAGTAATGAAGCCGAACGGACTCATTCACCTTAAAACAGACAGTGATGTACTTTACTCATACACCAAAGAAATAATTGAACAAGAAGACCTTCAACTGCTTATTGATGAGCCTGATGTACACGCCAATCGCCCGAACGATCCCAAACTTTCCATCATCACCTATTACGAAAAAAAACATCTCGCCAACAAAAAAGCTATCAAGTACCTGCAGTTTCGGCTGGGGTGATGAAAAGCAGGAAAGCCACTTACCACAAATCGGTCGTTCGGTCTTTCGTAAATCATTCAGGCAGTAACCTGAGCTAAACTGCCTTAATAATCCATCATTTCGTTTCCTCATATAAAACTTGGTGGAATTTCGGTAAGATACGGGGCGATGGATAGGACAGATTAAGCCCATGTCACTTTAGCCATTCCATCACCCGGCTCTCTCCTGAATTAAATAAACCTCGGAGGTCTAAAACCCAATGATCAGGAAATAGCTGTTCGCCAAAAGACCTCCGAGGTTTAGGAATGAAAATAATCTATAGAAAAGTATTTACTTACCTATACCCCGAACGCTTCGAGGTCCGCCGGACGCTCGCAGGTTCTACTTTATTTCTGATGAAGCCAACCTCGCAGCGTGCACAGCACCTGCGAGCGTTGCGTGGTTTTCCTCACCCAAACCACCAAATAACCTCGTCCCCAACCACCCGGTTCAGATACCATAAATTTAAACAACAACTTTATGTCTGAGCTGACCCGAAATCACGGCCTTTCATCAACCCTAAAAACAAATATTCAGCCAAGGGTTGATTTTCAGCTGGGAATGATTACATTAAGGAAGTTAACAGTGTTAACCTAACTTATAGAATGAACGAAACAAACCCTTTACGAGATCAGCTCTTAGACATAAGCCGACATTTGCTGTACAAAAACGGCTATAAATCGCTGTCTATGCGTAAGATTGCGCATCAGGCCGGGGTGTCGGCAACCAGCATCTATCTTTATTTTGATAATAAAGATCATCTGCTGCACACTTTAATTGAAGAGGCCGTAGAAGATCTCAGCCAGTTTATTGAAGCAAAAGCACAGCACATTACGGATAGTATTGAGCGCTTTCAGGTAATTATTGAAAGCTATGTGGAGTTTGCCCTCAATCACCCCGAGAAATATGAGATCATTTACCGAATACGACCGGAGGCCATGGGGCGATATCCAAAAGAGAAATTCAGAAAAGCCCGGCGTGCTTACGAATTATTAGTCAAAACCATAGAAGAAAGCGTTTCGAAAGGACTTATGGAAGTAGAAAAACCTTTAGTGGCTGCCTACTCTATTTGGGCACAGCTGCACGGCGTAGTTTCTGTTGTGCTGAACCGACGTTTAGACAGCCGCATTAATAGCGAACAATTTATACAGAAATCCATTGAACTTATTGTACAAGGATTTTTAGTTCGCTCCACCGTATCATAAATTTAACAGAGTATTGACATCATGGAAGCATTAACCTCACTACTTGGATTTTTCAGTGATATCCCACTTTGGGCCTCTATTATTTCGGCCGTTCTCATCGCACTCGTATTTGGATATACGGGCGCTCCGCTCTGGCTTTGGGCCATAGCCGGTTACGCAGGATTAATTGGCCTGAATGCACCCGGATGGCTTTTTATAGCCTTTACCGTTGTGGTATTGGTGTTTAGTTTCAAACCGATTCGGCGCGTGGTGCTCAGCGCTCCTTTAATGAAACTGCTGGACGCTCTCAACTTCTTGCCTACCATTTCTGAAACCGAGCAAACTGCTATTGAAGCAGGTAATGTTTGGGTTGAAGGCGAGTTGTTTTCGGGGAAGCCCAACTTCAAACGCATTTTGGATGAAGAATATCCCGAACTTACCGAAGAAGAGCAGGCATATATGGATGGCCCGGTGGAGGAACTCTGTGCCATGGTAAACGACTGGGACGTTATGGTGGATAAAGAGTTCACCGACGAAACCTGGGAGTTTATGCGAAAAGAAAAATTCTTCGGCTTAATCATTCCCAAAAAATATGGTGGATTGGAGTTTTCAGCTACGGCTCATTCTGCTATTGTGGCAAAGCTGGCTTCTCGCTGCGGCCCCTTAGCCACCACGGTAATGGTTCCAAATTCATTAGGACCGGCCGAGTTACTACTTCACTATGGAACCGAAGCTCAAAAAGACCATTACCTGCCAAAGCTGGCTATCGGTGAAGAAATTCCGGCTTTTGGTTTAACAGAACCTAATGCCGGCTCAGATGCGGGCAGCATGCGCTCGGAGGGCGTAGTATTTAAAGGAGAAGATGGAAAGTTGTATTTACGCATGAACTTTGAAAAGCGTTATATCACGCTGGCTTCCATTTCTACCGTACTCGGTATTGCCTTCAATCTGAAAGATCCCGAGCACTTGTTGAGCGAAGAAGAACACAGAGGCATTACCTGCGCACTGGTTCCTTCCGATACAGAAGGCGTTGTTTTAGGTCGCCGACACGACCCATTAGGCATTCCTTTCCATAACTGTCCGGTTACCGGGAATGATGTGATTATTCCTGTTGACAGCATTATTGGCGGGGAAGCGGGAGCCGGTAAAGGCTGGCAAATGCTGATGGAATCGCTGGCCGTAGGACGTGGAATTTCTCTTCCTGCCCAAAGCGCCGGAGGTTCGAAAGTGGCAACGCGGGCTATTGGAGCCTACACGGCTTTCCGTAAACAGTTTGGGTTGAATATTGGAAAGTTTGAAGGCGTTGAAGAACCCATGGCGCGCATTGGCGGCTACACGTACCTGATGGAAGGTGCTCGCAGATTTACCACCGGCGGTTTAGACAGTGGCCAAAAACCGGCAGTAGTTACGGCCATTGCTAAGTATAATTTCACAGAATTAGGCCGCGAAATTGTGAACGACTCCATGGATATTGTGGGCGGTGCGGGTATTTCTCGCGGACCCCGAAATATATTTGCCAGCAGCTATACGGCGCTTCCAATTGCCATTACCGTGGAGGGAGCTAACATTCTTACCCGAACGCTCATGATT
The DNA here is from genome assembly GCA_964505215.1 of uncultured Balneola sp. Classification (GTDB taxonomy): domain Bacteria; phylum Bacteroidota; class Rhodothermia; order Balneolales; family Balneolaceae; genus Gracilimonas. The sequence goes on along the minus strand of CAZDGU010000003.1, from coordinate 125,965 downwards.
TTCGGTCAGGGCGCCATTCGCTGCCATCCTTATGCATATAATGAAATTGACGCGCTGATGAATAAAGACGTCAAAGCGTTTGATGATAACTTCTGGAAGCACATTGGTCACGTTGCAACAAACCTTGTGCGTAGCAAAGTACTAAGCATAACCCGTGGTAAATTGGCAAGCTCACCGGTAAGCGGTCCGGCTTCCAAATACTTCAAAAAGTTAGCCTGGGCTTCTGCATCCTTCGCTTTTTATACCGACATCGCCTTGGGTTCGTATGGCGGAGCGTTAAAAATGAAAGAAAAAATTGCCGGACGTTATGCAGATATTCTAAGCTTTATGTACTTGGCTTCGGGAACATTGCGCCGCTTTGAAGCCGAAGGACGACGAGAAGCGGATCTCCCCTATTTCGAATGGGCTATGGAATACAGCTTCTGGAGAATGCAGCAGGCTTTTGAAGACATCATGCGGGAAATTAAGGTTCCCGGATTAACGTGGGCTTTCAGACTTGCCGGCGTTTGGGGAAGATTGAATCCGATTGGCACCTATCCTTCTGATAAACTGGGACATAAAGTAGCACAAGCTATGCAAACCCGAGGAGCTGATCGTGATCACATCACTTCCGGCATGTATCTGCCCACAGATAAAGAGTCAACCTTGGGAAGGTATGAGTACACCATGGAGCTAAACGAGCGGGCCTGGCCATCTTTTAAAAAGATGTATAAAGCAATTAAAGCTAAAAAACTTCCAAAAGAACCATATTTAGATATTGCTGATTTAGCGGTTGAAAAAGGAGTTTTGACTCAGGAAGAAGCCGAGTTGGTAAAGGAAACCGAGCGTGCACGTAATGATGCTATTCAGGTTGATGAATTTACCATGGAGGAATACCTAAACGAAACGCCCACAAAACCTGCTAAAGTTTAATACAGGCAATAAATATCTCCTGAGTGAAAAGTAGTTTTACTGCTTTTCTTTGTTGAACAAAAAAGCCCAAAGCTGATGATCCTCATTTCAGCTTGGGCTTTTTTTATGGTCTCATCAAACCCGGAGAAATAAAAAGCCGGCAAAACTGCCCGGCTATTGTGATGTTAGGTGGCATACTATTTTTATTTCGCTAAACAGTTATATTGATCACTACAAAAGATGGATCGTTATGAAAAAATTAATAATGGGTCAAGACAACTTAAGCGGTTCTTGACGGATGAATGTTAACAATTTTGGATAAATATTTTCTTTGCGATAATTAAATCGAAACTCAGACTCTTTTAGATGCAAATAGAACGTAGACGGATGCATCCCACGACACTTAACCAGCCGGGTTTTAGCGAACCCCCAGAATCCTTCAATGCCATTTATATGACTGGCCGAGGTGACAAATTCATTACGACCATGATCAACCCGAAGGTGTTTGGCATAGCCCAGATCCACCAGTCCGTTATAGCCTCTCCACCCGTCAGAGTGTATGATGCTATTAGGATTTACTTTACCTCTAATAACCCGCTGAAGGCTCTTTTTCGAAGCATCTGGGACAATTTCTGTATACACGTTTCCATTACGTTTAAAGATTCCGAAGACAATGGTTTTACCTCGAGCTCCCCGGCCTCGTTTGCCTTTGGCCCGACGGGCACCGAAGTAAGATTCATCGACTTCAACTTGACCACTAAAGGGAGATTCGCTCTCGCAAAGCTGAGCAATGCGCTGACGAATCGCCTTCAAATACTTATTCACAGAATTACGACTCAAATGGGGCAATTCGGCTATCTGAGTGGCAGTCAAATCCAGGCAAAAGAGCTTTAAAAGCTGCCTGAATTTGGCCTCTGAAATTCGTGAACGGTAAACATATTTGTTATTAATTGGCATACAACAACTTACGGAATTTTAAATTTCCTTAAGTTGTCTTGACCCTTAATAATTTTTCTATTCATATCATTTACACTTAGCTGTCAAAATACTACTTCACCTATTAAGCCAAATCTTGGAGAAGAATTTGAAATTGAGTATGGTAAACAACTCACAATTCCTGCAGAAGGTATTAATATTCAATTTAATGAGGTATTGGTAGATTCAAGGTGCCCAAAAGGTGTTACTTGCGTTTGGGCTGGAAATGCAGAAATTGTCATTCAACTGAATGATACAGAAGCCAATCTAAATACCTATACAGACCCTAAATAGACTCATATATCTGAATATAAAATTCAACTTCTCTCACTAAATCCCTACCCAAAACAGAATGTAGAACTTGAGGATAAAGATTATTCTGCTAAGCTTTTGATATCAAAATACTAACTATAGCCACATTACCCGAGCTTTAAAAATAGGTACGCACCTCTTCTTCTCCTGACAGCTTTTGGTTTTTTTATTTTTTGTGCGCACCTTTTGCGTAATAATGTCCTGCTACCCAAAAGTATTCTCTGGAAGAAATATGCTATTATTTTGTTGAATACATCATGATTTTATTATTGGTGAGTACAAATAAGTGCGTGTAATCTGGAGCTACCAGTACAGCTTTCCGACTGTTATTGGTTCCCAACGTTCCCATAAGCATTCCTGTTTGCAAATTAATAATGTGATAAGCACCATCTACGGGATATGAAGCATCGTTATAATTTGGTTTTGGTTGAATGAGCACTTTATTTGCACCGGAATTCACTTGCATGACTCCACCGGTCGGCGTTTTTATTTTCGAAAGATTGGAGCCGTCTGATAAAGCAAAGCTTCCAAAGCCATTGCTGCCCGAAACAATTAAATTATTATCAATCACTGAAAAGTCTTTTAAGTCTCCAAGCCCATTATCTGAGCTGGAAATGGCATACATCGGCTCACCATTTTCAATATCCAGCGAAACAACATTACCTGAACCGGCAGCAAGAACGGATCCGCTAAACCTTTGCATTTTGAACTGCACTCCGTTTTTACCAAATTTTTTATAATTCCAAAGCTTTTCTCCGTTAGAAATATCAAAAGCAATAATACCTTCAGAAGCCTCGGTAGAAGCTACCAACTTTCCATCTGCAACTATCATATCATTTATCGGTTTGCTGCGGCTGATTTTGTCTGTTTTCCAGAGTAATTCACCTGAGTTATAATCGTAGGCTTCTATTACTACGTCCACGCCGGTAAGACCTACATTTTCGTGAGAAACTCTAAACAGTTGCCCGTTATGAATTTCAGGAAAGGCAAATAAATTCATGATTTGAGCTTCCGGTGCTACCAAATCCAACATGCGATCACTGCCGGTAGATGTTTGCCATCGCTTTTCACCGGTTTCAAAATCATATACCTCCACATTCAAAAAGTTGATCATAATGTTGCCTTCTACCAAACGGATATCGATAGTCCGGTCAGCCCAAATACCAACACCATCCAGTTTTTCCCGGATATTTCCATCATACTCACTTTCCCAAATGGTGTTTCCGGTTTTAGCATCAATGCGCATAAGCTGCTTATTGAATTGCAAGCCTTCTAAGGCAAATGCATCATCGTCACGGTTTACAGCAACTAAGCTGTTACTGACCTCATCATACATTACTTCAGCTAAGCCTCCTTTGAAATCCTTATTAACCCACATCACTTCACCATTCTCAAGGTTTATAAGACTTAGACCATCCAGCGTTTTAAAAATCAAAGCATCCAATTCAGGGACAATTTGGGTTAAATTTCCCACGAATCGTTTAGGCATCATCACTTCCGATGCAGCATCTGTGGCCATTTTCCCTCCAAGATTAAAACCCTGTGCCATGGATCTTGCAAATACCTGATACCGCTCCAAACTCCATTTTAAATCTTTGGTCACCCATTCTAATTCCTGCTCATTCAGATCGATATAACTGACGGATTCAGAAAATCTTGCATAATTAAATTCCAGCAATGCATGGCGGTGAGCGATGTACATGTATGTCATTTTCTCCGTCAAGCGCTCCATTCCACGAGTAGTAGAAATGTATAACTCAAAGATTTTTCCACGCTCCGATTCCGTAACCGTTTCGCCGGCTGTATTCACCGCCTGAACCCCACCCGGCGATACTACAGATACGGCACTGCCGTCATCTGTCATATACATTTGGGAGAACAACAGATCTTTGTCTGAATTAAAGATTCGTTCTTTCTCCCAGGTTTTAGTCATTGTGGTTTCTACCGTAGTTGCACACCCCGTACAGAGAATTAATAATGCTGTACTCCATTGCAAAAGTTTAGACTGTATTGAATTCTTAAACATAATGTACCTTGCCAAGTTTAAAAGTGATTATTATTGATACCCATTTTATATATACGAAGAGCGTTATTTTATCCGCCCAAATAAATGTGAGAAATTTTAAAATTTTCAGCTCATACCAAATTTTTGTAATCACTTCACGCCATTAACAGCTTTTACCGCAAATTTTTCCTGTTAAAGCTTTTTGACTTCATAAAAAATCACCAAAGCTATATTCGATGTTCAGCGGTTCATTGAGTATATTCAGCGTTCTCTCAACAACTAATTCAACATTCAGTTCAGTATGGATCTTCAGCTAACCGGTAAAGTCACCAAAATTTTAGAAGAACAGTCAGGCCAGGGCAAAAACGGACCTTGGAGAAAGCGCGATTTCATTCTTGAAACCAAGGGTAAATATCCCAAACAGGTTTGCATCACTCAATGGGGTGATAATATTGACCAAAATGCCGTTAACGAAGGAGATGAAATTACAGCTTCCATCGATATCCAAAGCCGGGAATTTAAAGGAAATTGGTACACGGATGTGAAGGCTTGGAAAATTGAACGTGCTCAAGGAGAAGTAAACGCTCCGCCCAGCGCTCCCGGTCTAACCATGGAAGGAAACCAGGAAGTGGACTTAGACGATGATCTGCCCTTTTAAATAAATGGGCGCGAGCTTCATCCCGAGATTCCGATAGCGCTTAAAATGATGTGCATTTTTTGATCGCTAAATTATTTTAAAAACAAAACCCTCCAAAAATGCAGAATTCCTGGAGGGTTTTTATTTATCAGGGTCCGGGTATTTTAATTTTCTCTGAAATCCGGAATGCCTTTAGGTTTATTACCCAAAATATCTTCTATTCTCTGCATCACCTCATCGGTCACTTTATCGAGAACGTCCATGGTTTTCATGTTTTGCTCTACCTGTTTTACCGAAGACGCGCCGGTAATTACTGTACTTACATTTGGATTATTTAAGCACCAGGCTAAAGCAAGCTGAGGCATAGAAATATCTAACTCCTGGGCAATAGGAGCCATCTTTTTTACTTTTTCCAGCTTTGCCCGTCCGCTTTCCGTTTCGAGCAGTTTCTTTTTAAGCCAGCTATATTTTTCTAAATCTAAACGAGAGCCTTTGGGAACACCATCATTATATTTTCCGGTTAACAGGCCGCTGGCTAAAGGACTCCAAACAGTGGTTCCCAATCCAATGTCTTCATATAAAGGCAGTAAATCATTTTCTACGGCCTCACGTGCAAACATATTGTATTGTGGCTGCTCCATCAGCGGTGGCCGCAAATGGTTCTGTTTGGCAAAATCATAAGCTTTTTGAATTTGCCGGGCATTCCACGCGCTGGTTCCCCAATACAAAGCCTTGCCTTCCTCAATCATCTGATGCATAGCCCACACGGTTTCCTCTATTGGCGTGTGCTTATCGGGGCGATGGCAAAACAGCAAATCCACATATTCGGTTTGAAGGCGCCGGAGTGAAGCTTCCGTTCCCTCTTTAATGTGTTTGAAGGATAATCCCTGATCATTAGGACCTTCACCGCCCCAAAATATTTTGGTGGAAAGCACTAAATCAGATCTTTTCCACTCCGCTTTTTTGATGACCTCTCCCATTATCTGCTCCGATTTCCCATTTTCATAGGCCTCCGCATTATCAAAAAAGTTGACACCGGCATCGTAAGCCGCTTTCATTTGTTGATACGCCAAATCGGTATCAACCTGTTCACCGAAAGTTACCCACGAACCGAATGAAAGAGCAGAAACTTTAAGTCCTGATTTCCCTAAAAATCTATATTGCATAATCTGTTATCCGTTGATTTTAAATGTGATATACTTAACAATCCAAAGCTGACATCCGTTCTTTTAGCAGGATAAAACCTTGTGCAAAATGTAGCTTATTCCATACAAATAATTTGGGGTGATGCTGAGACTAAACAGTCTGAAAATAATATTCTTTTAGGGAATGGACGCTCATCCCGAAACATCTCTGCACAATGCGTACTTTTAGAGAAGTTAGCCCGAAATTTTCATTCTGCAACTGCTAAGTGTTCATAAACCAAATCGTTTATATACTAATTAAATAGAAATGGCCACATTCTATTTCTCGCGAAGTCTCGCAGATGAATCGCTGATTTTAGCAGTGCCTCAGCGAAACACCGCGTGAAACCAAAAACCGAATTAAATTTCGGGGCAACTTCTCGTACTATTAACATTGAGCAACAGCTTTATTTTGATTATATACCGGAATAAGCTTTACAAAACAGACATTTTTATTCAAATTTAAAGCTGTCCAAAACAGTAGTTAATTTTACGTATTCACCCCAAAAAACAGAATACCATGAGTAATTCTTCCCAAAAAATTCTTCACATTTACTTACCCGCAAACGAGCCTTTCAAAACCACCCTTACCGCCGGCAAGCACGAGCTAATTGCCGATGAACCCGAGCATGTTGAAGGCGGAAAAGACCAAGGTCCCGATCCCTATGATTATTTATTGATGAGTTTAGGCTCCTGCACCGTCATGACGGTGAAAATGTATGCAAACCGGAAAGGATGGCCGGTAGAAAATATGTATATAGAGTTGCGCCACAGCAAACAGCATGCTGAAGACTGCAAGAATTGTGAAAAAGATTCCAGTAAAATCGACGTCATTGAAAAAGAACTGATTATTGAAGGCGATTTGTCTGAAAAACAGCTAAACCGACTTTTAGAAATTTCTGAAAGATGTCCCGTTCATCGCACCTTAATGTCAGACATTACCATCAATAGCACGCTTGGTGAAAAGTGATCCGACATTGCTGTTTTATCAATATTATCTGCCATCAACCCTTAACACCATGTATTGTTTAATATGAACCTGAAACTTTTTACTGCTTGCTTTCTAATTGCTTTAATGCCGCTGCTGTTGTGCGCTCAGCCTTCAAATCAGGCCGCTATTCAACGGAATGAAGCGTTTAGAGATTCCCTGAATCTCGTTTTCCAAAATCCGGACGAAACACCACTCACTCCCGCCGATTTTGAAAACTTTTCTGAGCTGGATTTCTTTCCCATTAACTTAGATTACCGGATTAAAGCTAAATTTAAACGAACTCCTAACCAGAATTCATTTAAAATGGCTACCACCACCGATGAGTTCAAAACCTACGAAAAGTTTGGCGAGCTGCATTTTCAGCTAAACGGAAATGAGGCCGTTCTTAACGTATATCAGAGCCATAAACTCAGGGAAACCGAAGAATACGCAAACTACCTATTCCTGCCTTTTCGGGACAAAACCAACGGCAATGAAACCTACGGCGGTGGGCGCTATTTAGAACTATGGATTCCCGATAGCACTGAAGTCGTTATCGATTTCAATCAGGCTTATAATCCGTACTGCGTGTATAATGTCAAATATTCCTGTCCGCTGGTTCCCAAAGAAAACTGGCTGGATTTTCCTATTTACGCCGGAGTAAAGGATTTTGAAAAGGAATGAATGAAAGGAGGCTCAGCCTTTGTAAGCTGAGCCTCATCACCAAAAATGATTAGTCTTCAATCACTTCCATTCCTTCTTCGTACGCTTCCATAGGAATGCAGGAGCAAACTAAATTTCGATCTCCGTAAGCATCATCCACGCGAGAAGTAGCCGGCCAGAACTTGTCGAACTTGAGTTCTTCGAGCGGAAAAGCACCTTTTTCGCGCGGGTAACTTCGGGTCCACTCTTCGGCCATCACTACACGCTGGGTGTGCGGAGCATGTTTCAACACGTTGTCTTCTTTGTCTGCGATGCCATCTTCTATTTCCTGAATTTCTTTACGGATAGAAATCATAGCATCACAAAAACGATCCAGCTCTTCCTGAGATTCGCTCTCGGTAGGCTCAATCATCAGCGTTCCGGGAACGGGAAAACTCATAGTTGGAGCGTGAAATCCATAGTCCATCAGGCGCTTGGCAACATCGGCCACTTCTACATTTGCCGACTGCTTAAAGGGACGCAAATCCACAATAAACTCGTGTGCAGAACGGCCGGTTTTTCCGGTGTAAAGCACTTCGTAATGATCTTTCAAACGATCTTTCAGGTAGTTTGCATTCAGGATGGCGTATTTGGTAGCCAGCGTTAAGCCGTTCAGACCCATCATTTTCAAGTATGCGTGGGAAATGGTTAGAATACTTGCGCTCCCCCACGGTGCGGCAGAAATGGCCTGCACGCCTTTTTCACCACCGGTTTTGACAATAGGATGCGAAGGTAGAAAAGGCACTAAATGTGCTGCGGCTCCAATAGGACCCATTCCCGGTCCACCGCCGCCATGTGGAATACAGAACGTTTTATGCAGGTTGAGGTGACAAACATCAGCCCCAATTTCTCCGGGACTGGTTAGCCCGACCTGCGCATTCATATTTGCGCCGTCCATATAAACCTGTCCGCCGTGTTTATGAATCACTGCACAAAATTCCTTCACTTTATGCTCAAAAACTCCGTGCGTAGATGGATATGTAATCATCAGGGCAGCTAAACGGTCGCTATATTTTTCGGCTTTGGCAGCCAGATCTTCGCTGGAAATATTTCCGTGATCATCAGTTTTGACTACCACCACGTCCATGCCGGCCATCACCGCACTGGCAGGATTTGTTCCGTGCGCAGAAGCCGGAATCAGAGCCACATTTCGGTGCGAGTCGCCGCGACTTTCGTGATAGGCACGAATGGTCATTAGTCCCGCATACTCACCTTGTGCACCCGAATTTGGCTGCAAGCTCATCCCTGCAAATCCTGTAATTTCACACAGCCACTCATTCAGTTCGTTAAATAGTTGCGTATATCCTTCGGCTTGTTCGCGAGGAGCAAAGGGGTGAATTTGTCCAAACTCGGGCCAGGTTAGTGGAATCATTTCGGATGTTGCATTCAGCTTCATGGTACACGAGCCTAACGAAATCATGGAGTGAACCAGAGAAAGGTCTTTATTTTCCAGTCGTTTCATATACCGAAGCATATCGTGCTCGGCGTGATATAGGTGAAATACCGGATGTTCTAAAAATGATGTTTTACGAGCTACATTTTCGGGATAATCAACCTGAGTTTTTTCAGCTTCAGCTTCCACATCAAAGTTTTGAGGAGTGTTCAGTGCCTCAGCAAAAATATCGAGTACCAAAGTAACGTCTTCCAGATTTTTTGCTTCATCAAACGAAAGTCCAACGGTTTCAGCATCTATATATCGGAAATTGACTTCATTGGCTTCGGCGATTGGGCGCAAACGCTCCGCATCAGCTTTTACCGTAAGCGTATCAAAAAAGTGCTCGGTTTGTACTTCTACTCCCAGTTTTTCTAAACCGGATTTGGCAAGTTTAGTGAGCCCGTGAATTTTAGAAGCAATTTTCTTCAGCCCTTCCGGTCCGTGATACACCGCATACATGCCGGCAATTACCGCCAACAGCACCTGCGCTGTACAAATATTAGAAGTCGCTTTTTCACGGCGAATGTGCTGTTCGCGAGTTTGAAGCGCCATTCGGTACGCCGGTTTTCCTTCGGCATCCTGGCTCACCCCAATAATACGTCCCGGTATTTTTCGCTTAAATTTTTCATCCGTTGCAAAGTACGCTGCGTGCGGTCCGCCATAACCCATCGGAACGCCAAAGCGCTGGGTTGAACCGACCACTACGTCAGCGCCCATTTCGCCGGGTGCTTTCAGGAGCGTCAGGCTCAGCAAATCGGCTGCAACTACGGCAAACACATCATGCTCGTGGGCGGCTTCAATCAGCGCGGTAAAATCTTCTACTGTACCATCGGCGCCGGGATATTGCAGTAGCATCCCAAACAGCTTCTCATCTTCTATATCAATATTTTTGTGATCGCCTACCACAATTTCAATATCAATAGGCTCGGCACGGGTTTGCAGCACCCGTATAGTTTGAGGCAGACAATTCTCTGAAACAAAAAAGACATTCGCCTGCTTGCGTTTTTTTCCTTTACGCTGGCCATACAGCATGCTCATGGCTTCTGCAGCAGCCGTTCCTTCATCCAGCAGCGAGCTGTTAGCCAGCTCCATTCCTGTTAAATCGGTTACCGCAGTTTGGAAATTTATAAGTGCTTCCAGCCGGCCCTGTGCAATTTCGGCCTGGTACGGAGTGTAAGCGGTGTACCAACCCGGGTTTTCTAAAATATTCCGCTGAATTACTTTGGGAACCAGCGTATCATAATATCCCAGCCCTATAAACGATTTATGTATCTGATTCTTTTTAGCTAAGGTTCTGAATTCATTCAAAAAATCATGTTCGCTGAGTGCTTCCGGCAAGTCCAGCGGCTTTTGCAACCGAATGCCTTCCGGTATGGTTTCATCCATTAGCTGATCTAATGAATCTGCTCCAATAACCTCCAGCATTTTTTTAGTTGATTCGGCCGTTGGGCCAATATGGCGATCTGCAAATACTTCTTTCTCAAAATTGATATTCATCTAAGTCAGAAAATAATGGGTTGGAATTGAGTAGAGCTGAATAGCAGTAATTATCAGCCAATTCAGCTAAAAAATGTATCCCCCAAAATAAGGAAAAATGAATTCAAAAAAGCTCTTGTTGAACAGTAATTATGCTTTCTGTAGCTTTTTTATAATGTATTTACAGAGTGCAACAAAAAGCCTCTGTTTATGGGAGCATCTGAAAAAAATAGCAGCTATTTAAGACTGATTAAATGGCTTACGCTATTGCCTTTTTTGCGTTCTTCGGCAATAACCTCTTTTTCAAGCGGAGCAATTTTATATCCAAGCGGGGCCGCCATGCCTACTATCAAAGATTCGAGCCTGCCATTGTCTGTATTAAATTTTACCCAGGCCTGTTTGGTGCGCATATCAATTTTTTTGATAGCGCGGCTGAGCATATCGGTACACCTGATGACTTCGGCACCGGAAAATGTATCTTTTTCAGAAATAGGTGGAGGCGTGAACTTTTTCCTATAATTACTGAGCGACCGAATTTCTCCGGTTTCCATATCGTGTTGAAGCCATTCAATATTATGAGCCACGTCTTGTATATAGTATCTAAGATATCGGGGCTTTTCACTTTCCAGGAAGAAATGAAACTCAGACATCCATACGTCCTTTACAAAATCCATTTCCATATCAAACCAAATGCCGCCGGACTCCATCTCCCAAACCATATTGTCCTGATTTGATTTCCTTTTGTTCAGCTTTAACGGATATTTTTTTATGCATGCATCAGTTATTGTGGAAAGATCATTTTCGGGAACAACAGACAGCACGGGGTTGTCTTCATAAGGATTTACAAAATCGGGCGCATCGTTCTGCACAACACATTCAACAGCATCAACCCGAAGTAAAATCCGAACCAATCCTTCCTTTATAGGTTCACTAAATGCTGCCACTTTATTGTTCATGTATTAAAAATTTTACTCTCAATTATAGAGATTTGGCGAATAATACAGGTTTTAAGTTTAAATAGTTCAGTGAATTATCTGTAATAAAAGCTGACGCCCATAAAATGTATTTGTAAACAGGCTATCGTTAAAATTGCTTTTAAAAAATTTGCAGTACACCCTTTCGAAAACCTATGAACAAAAAAAATCCCACCTTGTTGAACAAGTATGGGATTTTTACTCACGATTAAAAATGATTAGCCAAGATACGCTCTTAAAGCTGCACTTCGGTTGTGATGACGTAATTTTCGAAGTGCTTTTTCTTTAATCTGCCGCACACGTTCGCGGGTCAGGTCAAAGCGTTCTCCAATTTCTTCAAGAGTAAGAGAGTGTTCGCGTCCAATTCCAAAATACAGGCGAATAACTTCTGCTTCGCGTGTAGTTAGCTTTGAAAGTGCTCGCTCAATTTCCACTTTCAGAGATTCTCCCATTAAATCGAAATCGGGATTTGGAATCTCCTCATTTTCAAGCACATCCAGCAGGCGGTTGTCTTCACCCTGTGCAAAAGGCGCATCCATTGAAAGGTGACGTCCGGAAATTTTGAGCGTATCGGCTACTTCTCCTACGGTCATTTCCAAACTTTCGGCCAGCTCGTGAGCGGAAGGAACACGCTCGTATTCCTGCTCCAGCTTAGATAGCTCTTTTCCAATTTTATTGAGCGCACCTACCCTGTTAAGCGGTAAGCGTACAATCCGAGACTGCTCGGCCAAAGCTTGCAGAATAGATTGACGAATCCACCAAACTGCATAAGAAATAAATTTAAATCCACGGGTTTCGTCAAAGCGTTTGGCTGCTTTAATTAAACCGAGGTTACCCTCGTTAATTAAATCACCCAGAGATAGCCCCTGATTTTGATACTGCTTTGCCACAGAAACCACAAAACGAAGGTTTGCTTTGGTGAGATCTTCGAGCGCTCTCTGACTGCCTTTTTGAATTTCTTTGGCTAACCGAACTTCATCATCCGGAGTAATTAATTTCTCTTTACCAATTTCGTGCAGATAACGATCTAAGGATTCTGACTCACGAGTAGAGATTCCAGAACTTTTTGCCACTATAAATACCGTTTAATGAATGTTTGCGTACGCGATTGCGCAGATAGCTATTATAAATAAGCTTAGTTAAATCACGCGTGAACTGCTTAAATATTGCGTCTGTGCTTAAGTAAAATTACAATTCCGCAATATACGCAATTCTTTAGATAATTTTAAAAATAATGAGCTTATTAAATCACTTTAATTATTCCCTTTATTCCCTGCTATTTTTAACTCCGGTTAAAAAAATTACAGGCATCAGTTGTGATGATGCCTGTAATAATATTAAGAACTTGTGGCTTTTTTGCCACTTTATGAGCTGTTTAGTAAGTATAAAAATCTAAGTTGGTATTGCCGGAGTAGGATATATTTTGCTTTGTTAATACTGCGTTACGCCCGGTTCGCACAATAATGCCATAGCTTGCACTATTTTCAATAGATGAATTTGTTAGGGTAAGTGCGCCCTCATTATAAACGCCCAAATTGCCTGCATCCATATATGTGGCTAAATCTTTGCCTCCTCCGTACTCAATTTTCACATAATCCATTTCATTTTCGATTGAACCGGATGAAATGAGAATACCTGCCCAGGCTCCTTTTGCTTTAGAGCGGCCGGTAAACAGAATGGGCTCACTTGCGGTTCCTATTGCTTTAATAACGCTTGGGCCACCTTTCGTAGAGCTGGATACCACTAACGACACATCTGAACCCATCTCAAATTCCGCACCTTTTTCGATCCTCACTTCATTATCTATAGTTACGGTTTCGGAAAAGTAGAACACACCATTGTTTAAATTACTCCAGGTTGCGCTTCCGGTTCCCTCAGTATCTCCTTTATATACTTCTACATCACCGCCGTTAAAGTCGGTTTGGTTATCAATAAAACCTGCTTGTGTGGGATGAATGCGCATGTCAGAATTAGCATTATCGCTGAAGGTGCTGCTTTCTACGCTGAAAGTAGATCCATTACGGCGGGTTTGAATTCCATAACCGGCACTGCCCGAAAACTTCACGTTTTTGAGGGTAACTTTAGCTCGGTCAATGGCCATGTTTGTTTTACCGAAGTAGGTAGCTATCTCACTGCTTCCACCGTAGCTGATATCTACATGTTCAAAAATATTATCTACTGAGCTTGAGCTTACAAAAATACCTTTCCATGCGCCGGGTGCCGCACTTGTACCGGTAAATACAATTTCATTACCAGGAGTTCCTTGGGCTACGATGGAAGAACCGCTTGCTATATTAAGCCGTGCATCAGAAGTAAACTCAAATCGTGCACCTTCTTCAATAACAATATCGTGCTCAAAGTCGATAGAGCTTTTTACTTTATATGCAGCTCCGTTCAGTGCAGATATCGTTGTATTTGCGTCGGTTCCCCCACCAAATATCGCAACATGTCCACCGTCAAAAGTACTGCCGTTGTCAAAGTATCCTATCTGACTGGTATGTACATTTGCGTGATCCAAATCATTTTCTTTGAACTCCATATTACTCATAGGAAATTCAGATCCATCACGGCGGGTTTGAATTCCATAACCTCCACTGTTCGAGATGGTAGTGTTGGATAACGAAATCTTAGCCCTGTCAACCATAATGGCAGAAGCATCAAAATAGGTTCCGGCCGATTTACTTCCGGCATAGCTGATTTCTGCATAGCTAATGGAGTTTTCCACTGAACTGGAGTGAACGTTAATTCCTCTCCAAAATCCATTGGCAGACTGGCCTTCTCCTGTTATTACAATCAGGCTGTCTGCCGTACCATCGGCTTTCAGAATTCCTGAGCCGGTTACTGAAATCCCACGATCTTCCTGAACGTAAATAACAACTCCCGGATCAATGGTCAGCTCTGCTGCAATATCTACATCTCCCACTACCAAATAATCGGGAATAGAAGGATCGGTAAAGATATTGGCAAGTGTAGAGTCAGCAGAAATGGTTCCGCTTAGCTCTATGGTTTCGGGATCAACTTTTCCCGGGTCATCTCCATTACCATCATCAGCGCCGGTAGAAGAATCTTTACAGGAACTGATAATTAAGGGAACGGATAAAAAGAAGAATAGAATAAAGAATGTTGTTCTCATTGATTTCATAGCTGAATAGTTTGTTTAGGTTAAAAGAAACTGCATCGTGGTTTAAGGTATCAGATACAGTTCTATACTCTCTTCATAACTTATGTACGAAATCAAATGAAGGAACCGCTCACATTTATTGTGATTTTATAAAGCTTTCTCCCGGAAAGGAATGATCGAGCCTAAAAAAAGCAGCTACTGAAGACGCTATATTCGAAAATGTAGCACCTGTACCAAGGTTTTCGGAAATTGCCGTGGCTTTTGGAAATACCAACAACGGCACAAACTCGCGTGAATGATCGGTACTTTCTGAGCATGGATCATTGCCGTGGTCTCCGGTAATAATCAGCAAATCATCTTCTTTAATATTGGCTAAAATAGCCGGTATGGTTTGATCGAACTCTGCTAAACTGCCGGCATACCCTTCCGGATCTAAACGGTGGCCAAACAGTTGATCGGTATCAATCAGGTTTACGAATACAAAGCTATTCTCCATTCCGGAAGTCATGAGTTTCAGAAGCTCCGTAATTCCTTCTGCATTACTTTTGGTGTGCTGAAATTCCGTAAAACCTTTTCCTGCAAATAAGTCTACCACTTTGCCGATTGAGTGCGTTTTCACACCTTTTTTTTGCAGTACCTGCACTAAATTATTCTCGGGCGGAATGGATGAGTAATCTTTTCGCTGATCCGTAATTCGTTCAAAATTCCCGGGTTTTCCGGTAAACGGGCGCGCAATTACCCGCCCTACTTCATGTTCGCCTACACAAATCTTATTTCGCGCAAAATCACACCATTCATATAATTTTTCTACCGGCACAACCTCATCATGGCAGGCTACCTGAAACACGCTGTCGGCAGAAGTGTAAACAATGGGATTTCCTGTTTTGAGATGTTCTTCTCCATAATCCCGAATTACATCCGTGCCGGAGTACGGTTTATTGCACAACACATTCTCCACGCCAATGCCTGCACAAAAATCATCCAAAATCTGCTGAGGAAAACCTTCAGGGTAAGTAGGAAAAGGCTGCTCCAATTGTATGCCTGCAATCTCCCAATGCCCGGTGGTAGAGTCTTTACCGGCCGAAACTTCCCGCAGTTTTCCATGCGCTGCCAAAGGCTTTTTATTGGGCGCTACCGATGCCAACGGAATAATATTGCCTAACCCTAACTTTTGCAGATTTGGCAGCTTCACTCCCGTTTCTTCCGAAACGTGGCCTAAGGTATTCATATTCTCGTCGCCGTATTTAGCGGCGTCTTCTTGTGCTCCTACCCCTAAACCATCAATAACAATAATATATGCGTTTCCCATTATGCTCTCACTAAATCTGTTTCGTTCGTATTTAATACGTTTGTTAATGCTTTTTTAGCTTTTTCCATTACCTGATAAACGTTCACCGTCTGCTCGGTAAGTTGAGTATATCCCACTTTAAATTGCGGCCGCATCATTCCCCCAATCGAAAGGTTTAAGCCCGATTCTGCCTTCCCTTTTACTTTTTCCATCCAGTTTGCAACGGCTTCTTCATCGGCACTTTGAATAATCACCGCATACACATAATCTGAATTGTAGCCCATAATCCCCGAAATTCCATACCGTGAGGGGTTTAGCACAGAAATAAAGTCTGTTTGAATTTTTTGAAGGTCTTCAAGCCGGTATTTGGTGCGAAGGGCCGACACATCATTGGGTGTAACCAACCCAAACCAAGTGTGCGTTGCGGCGCCTTGTTGAATTCTGAGCAACTCGTTATTTAGTGCTATCTCCCATAATTCGGGCATATAGGCTCCGAAATTTTGAGTAAGCAGCTCATGCGCTACGCCGGATTTTTTAACGGATGATTGAATACTAAGCGCAGCTATACGCACTAAATTTGCAAGCTTATGCTTGGTCGATTCTTTGAAAGTAAGTGGATCGTTATCATAACAAACAACCACGCCCTGGCGGCGGTCGTATAGCATCACCGGAATGGCATACGTTGCTCCCTCCGAGCGTTTTTCTGCAGCGGCAATGCGTCGGGGATTATTATTAAAGTGCATAGCAAATACCGGCTCTCCTTTTTCAAGCGCATCGTAAGCCACGCTTTTTTCTTCCAGCTGGAGGCCCATAACCGGCGGCTGCACGGCTCGTTTGGCCCGCAACACCACATTCCAGGATTCCATACCCGGAGCCACCAGCACCGTCCCTCCGTTAGGAATATATTTTTGAATTTCCTCCAGCATATTCCCTAAAATCTCAACACGATGGGCCCGGTAATCCAGCTTTGCGATAGACTGTTCGTACTGGTCCCACTCATCCTGCTGCTCGTGCAAATCAACTACTTCCAGATAGGTGTCCAGCACGTTAACCAAGGCGTTATTATAGGATATTACGCGATCCTGAATTAACTCCTGATCAATTTCACGGTCGCTTTCAAGTACGGTTAAGGCCACTGTTTCTCCTTTATTTATAAAGGGAATGATGAGAATGTGTTTGGCCTCAACAAAATCAAAATAATGGATCAGTTCCGCTTTTGAGATATCTTCGCCAACCACTAACTGTATAACTTCATCGGCGTTCTTAAATTCATTCAAAAAGTGGTTTTCAAAAGCCACTCTATCCTGAAACATAACGTTAGATAACTGCGTGCTGTTGGTTTCCCACACAAACTGCTGCCGTGCCCGGTTCACCCAGCACAAATAGGATAGCTGAACCTGGGTTGAAGTTTGCAATAAATGTACCAGATCTTGCAATATCTGCTTGTATTCTCGAAGAGCTTTTTCTTGTCGATTTAAGGACATTCGCGTGTTTTTAGAAATTCTTTAGTAGGTCTGTTAGCATTATGAATATAATGAATTTAGGCTTCCAACTCTTCAGCCATTTTCTCTGCATCTTCTACCATGCGTTCGAATGCAGCCAAGCCTTTATTCCAGAAGTTTGGATCGGTGATGTTCAGTCCCATTTTTGACACTAAATCATGTGGCCATTCCGAACCTCCTGCGCTCAGTAAATCCAGGTATCGATCCGCAAATCCATCGGGGCGCTGCGTGTATTCTTCATACAAAGCCAGTACCAGCAGCTCGCCAAAAGCATACGCATATACGTAGCCGGGCGTGTGTAAAAAGTGAGGAATATAACTCCACCAGATTTTGTACTC
Organism: uncultured Balneola sp.; assembly: GCA_964505215.1. GTDB lineage: Bacteria > Bacteroidota > Rhodothermia > Balneolales > Balneolaceae > Gracilimonas. The sequence continues at coordinate 108,155 of CAZDGU010000003.1, read as the reverse complement.
ATCCGTTAGCGTTACAGAATTCCCATACAATGCTTTTTGTTGCTCCATCCACAGCTCCGAGAACCGTTCTTTGCTTAATTCGCCTTCCTCGCGGCGCGCGTTGTGAATGGCATCCTCAAACCGGTTCATAGAAATCTGACGAAAAACAGTAGCAATGGTATCATCAATTTTACCCATCAGCAGACCTAATTTTTCTTTGGGATCGTCAAGCTCCTTCATCAGCTTTTGGAATACCAGCATTTCACCAAATACGGATGCCGTCTCAGCCGTAGTTAGCGGAGTAGAAGACTGCAACACTCCCTGCTGGCGCGACAGATACTGATGCACACCATGCCCAAGCTCGTGCGCCAGCGTTTGCACATCCCGAATTTTTCCGTCAAAATTCATAAACACGTATGGGTGTGCCGAGGGAACCGTTCCGGCCGAATATGCCCCGCCTCTTTTTCCAGGTTTAATGGCGGCATCAATCCAGTTATTCTCGAAAAACTTTTTAGTGATGGATCCCATTTTGGGATGAAAGTCGGTATAGGAATTTTCTACCATTTCGCGGGCCGATTCCCATCCAATAGTTGCCTCATTTTTAATGATGGGCGCATATCGGTCATAATCTTTCATTTCATCCAGGCCCAGCAGCTTTGTCTTCAGCTTGTAATAGCGCTGAACTAATGCATAGTTGGAAGTAACCGATTCAACCAGTGCATCAACCGTTTCCCGATCGGTTTGATTGGCTAAATTTCGGGAATCTATCCAGCTCTCATACTTTCTCAGCTTATCGTTGGTGAATTTATCGGCCAGCACGGTGTTAAATATAAACGTGAGCGAGTGGCTGAGCTCATTGAATTTGTTTGTGAGTGATTGATGCGCACGCACTCTCAAATCCCGGTCGCTTTCATGAAGTTTAGAAAGCACCTCTTGCTCACTCAGCTGTTCGCCGTCCAGCTCAAACTTGGCGGCTCCCAGCGTTTCATCAAAAAAACGAACCCACGCGCTGCGCCCCGTCGTTGACTTTGCCGACAGTATTTGCTCCTGTTTTTCTTCCAGCACGTGATCTTTGTAACGCCGCGAGCTTTCCAAGTAGTGTTTGTACTTGGCCAACTCCTCGCTTGCAATCAGCTTTTGGGCTGCTTCATCAGAAATCTGAAGCCATTCCACATCAACAAAAACCAGTTTCTGGCTTATTTCTGAAGACAGCTCATTGGTCTCAGCCACCTGCTTTCCATACTCGGTATTTCCGGTATCGGTGGACCATTGCAAGTATGCAAATGAGCCTATTTTTCCGGCTAAATCTAAAATAGCCTCATACTCATCCAGCATTTCTTTAAATGCTTTTGGTGATAATGTTTGAAGCTGACCCCGGTATTTCTCCCTAAAATCTGCGGCTTGTGCTACAACTTCTTTTTTATCCTCCGTAAGTCGGGCGTCATTATTAGAAGTATATAAATCACTTAGATCCCAATGCACTTGCTCGGCACCGGTTTTTTGTTTTTCTGATGTTTTGTTCATTCCTGTTTTTTTGGTCTGCTGCTTGATAAAATTAAGACATGGAATATAGGGCTTGCCAACAGCGAATTAAAGCTTGCTTTGCAAAATCCGGCGGTTAATTATGTAAGAAAAAAAACAATAAATTCTATCAAATAAGACTTTATAGAAATTATCGTTTTTTAAGAATGTTATCCTTAATTTTGATGTTACTAAATAGTTGCTGGAACATTGCTAAAAGCAACACTTAATAAATTGAATACTCTTTTTAAAAATCACTGCCAAAATCTCTTAGAGGTTAAAATTGAAATCACTTGAAGCCGTATTTGGCCCTAATTCCGCCCTTGTTGAAGAACTATACGACCAATATCAGCATGAGCCGGAATCGGTTCCTGATCACTGGAAGCGCTATTTTGATGAACTGGAAGGTAAACCTGTAGATGTTTCCGAACCAAAGGATTTGCAGCCTGCGCAAACTGCTGCGCCCATCTCAAAATCTAATGGAGAAGAAACTCAAACCAAAAAGCCTGCTCCCCAGAAAGCCAAAAAAGAAGTAAAAGCTCCTAAAAACGCCACGCTCGAGAAAATTAAAGGCGTAGCTGTAAAAATTGTCGAAAACATGGACGACAGTTTGGAGGTGCCTACGGCTACTTCTTTGCGCGTACTGCCGGTGCGCATGATGGTTGAAGACAGAGCCATTATTAACCATCACCTATTAAAAAGAAATCAGCCCAAAGCTTCGTTTACGCACTTTATTGCCTGGGCTATTATTCAAGCCCTCAAAGAGTTTCCAAACCTGAACAGCTCTTACCTCTATAAAGATGGAAACCATTATCGCGTAATTCCTGATTCTGTAAACTTAGGCGTTGCTGTTGATTTAGAAAGCAGAGACGGCTCCCGAAATTTGGTAGTCCCCAACATTAAGGGCGTTGACAAAATGAATTTTAAAGAGTTCTTGCACGCCTATGCAGAACTGATTGACAAAGCCCGAAACGGCAAGCTCGAAATTGATGACTTTGCCGGAACTACCATCAGTATCACCAATCCCGGTACTATTGGAACCGTTTCATCTGTTCCACGACTAATGCAAAATCAGGGTACTATTATTGCCACAGGTGCTATTGACTACTCGGCCGAATACCGTGCTATGTCTCCCGAGGTACTGAATCAGCTGGGCGTCAGTAAAGTTATGACTGTAACCTCTACCTACGATCACCGCATTATACAAGGCGCGGAATCCGGTATGTTTTTAAAGAAAATGGATGACCTGTTAACCGGCCAGGAAGATTTTTATGAGCAAATTTTCGCCGATTTAAACATCCTTTACGAACCGCTGCCTTATGGCGACGATAACTACACCGGGCCTTTTTCCGGCGATTCGGATAAAATTGAGCACGACCGACGCGTTGTTGGCGTTTGGAGGCTCATAAATATGTACCGCATGCGCGGGCACGTATTAGCCGATCTTGATCCTTTAGACAAAGAGCCAGGCAAAAATCCGGAATTGGATTTAGACTATTATGGTCTTTCTCTCTGGGATTTAGACCGCGAGTTTTACTGCGGCGGTTTAGGTGGCAAAGAACGTGCAACGCTTCGAGAAATCCTCAACCTGCTGCGCGATACTTATTGCGAAAATGTTGGGGTTGAGTATAAGCATTTATTAGACCTGGAAGAGCGCGACTGGCTGCGCGAAGTGATGGAATCTTCCGGCAACAACGCACAGCTTACCAAAGATGACAAGCGGGAAATTCTGCATAAGCTGAATCAGGCTATGGCTTTTGAGGAGTTTCTGCATAAAAAATACATCGGTCACAAACGGTTTTCTTTAGAGGGAGCCGACTCATTAATCCCGATGGTTCACTTTATGCTTGAGAAAGCCGGAGAGCACGGAGTTGAGAAGTTCTTTTTTGGAATGGCTCACCGCGGTCGCCTGAACATGCTTGTTAACATTATGAACAAGCCATATCACCGCGTATTTGCCGAATTTGAAGGAAATATTGATCCGGATTCCATTCAGGGCTCCGGTGATGTGAAGTATCACTTAGGTGCTAAAGGCTTGCATAAAACAGCAAGCGGGCACGAAATTGAATTAGAGTTGATGCCCAACCCCTCTCATTTGGAAGCGGTGAACCCTGTTACAGAAGGTGCTGTACGCGCCATGCAAGATCATCATCACGAAGACGAGCCTAAGAAGCGTATAGTTCCGGTGCTTATGCACGGTGATGCAGCCTTTGCCGGACAAGGCGTGGTTGCTGAAACCCTGAATATGTCTCAGTTAGAGGGATATAATACCGGCGGAACCATCCATATTATTATTAACAACCAGATTGGTTTCACTACGCTTCCAAAAGACGGACGTTCTACGGAATACGCTTCTGACATCGCTAAAACTATTTTAGCGCCAATTTTCCACGTAAATGGAGATAACCCGGAAGCTGCTGTGTATGCCATTCGTCGCGCTCTCGATTACCGCCAGAAGTTTGGCAAAGATGTGGTGATTGACTTAATCGGGTACCGCAAGCATGGCCATAACGAAGGTGATGAGCCGGCATTTACCCAGCCCGGCATGTACAAAGAAATCAGAGATCATTCTCCGGTTCGCGATATTTATACCGAGAATCTGGTGAAAAATGGCGAGCTGACGAAAGAAGAAACGCAGCAAATATTTGACGAGTTTGAACAGCTGCTTCAGGAAGCTTTTGAAGATGCCAAAAAAGCACCCGATGTGGAAGTTACCGACAATCTGATTGATCGTAAAGAAACCCCACAAGATAAATGGGATGCTTACCCGGATACCACCTATCCGGCCGAGAAGCTGGAGGAAATTGCGGTTAAACTAAACACCGTTCCAAAAGATTTTGACGCCAACCCCAAGCTGCTGAAACAATTGGCTAAACGTGCTGAAATAGTAAGCAACAATGAGAAAAAAATTGATTGGGGTTTTGCTGAGTTGTTGGCATTCGGTTCGCTGCTAAAATCCAATACTACTATCCGCCTAACCGGGCAAGATGTAGAGCGTGGCACGTTCTCACACCGCCATGCCGTACTGCACGGAACCGAAACCAATCAAAAATTTGTACCGCTAAACAATCTTTCCGAAGATCAGGCGCGGTTTCACGTACACAACAGTCTGCTAAGCGAATTTGCGGCTCTTGGCTACGAATTCGGCTACAGCGCTGAGAAGTTAGATGCTTTGGTAATATGGGAAGCTCAGTTTGGTGATTTTGCCAACGGAGCCCAAATTATTATCGACCAGTTTATCTCATCCAGCGAGGCAAAATGGGGACAAAAATCAGCCGTGGTATTAAACCTCCCGCATGGTTATGAAGGCCAGGGTCCGGAGCACTCCTCCGCCCGCTTAGAGCGGTTCCTGCAGCTGTGTGCCGAAGATAATATGCAGGTTATGAACTTAACCACGCCGGCTCAGTACTATCATATGCTGCGCCGCCAGGCATTACAAAAGCTAAAAAGACCGGCCATTTTAATGAGCCCGAAAAGCTTACTCCGCCATCCGATGGCCACCTCTAACCGCGATGATTTAGCAAATGGCAAATTTCAGCCTTTCATTATAGATAAAGACTATAAAGATCCAAAAGAGCTGAAGCGCTTAGTAATCTGCTCCGGAAAAGTATATTACGATCTGATGAAATATCGTCAGGAAAACGAGATCGAAAATGTAGCTATTGCTCGTCTTGAGCAGTTGTATCCGTTTGCGGATGATGAAATCAAAGATCAGCTGAAAGACTTCACGTCTATAAAAGACATTGTTTGGTGCCAGGAAGAGCCTAAGAATATGGGCGCTTGGCATTTTGTAGCACCTCGCTTTATGGAGCTGCTGCAGAAAGGCCAAAAACTGAGTTATGTAGGCCGTCAGGCTTCTGCATCACCGGCCGCCGGACAGAAGAAAATTCACCAAGCTGAGCAAGACAAGCTTATTGAAGATGCGCTGAAGCTCTAAGCCTTTACGCACATTCAAATCCAAATTTAAAGCCCGGATGAATTCACTTTCATTCGGGCTTTTTTTGTTTGAAGGTTATTCCAAAATGCTTCCGAATGGTTTTAATGATGGAGCCTTCGCTTACCTTCAAAACTCCATTGCTCTCGTCACGAACGTCCCGTTCGTGATGCATGCAGGAACCTCCGGTTCCATTCAGAGAGTAAAGACTATACTCAAATCTGTTCCTATTCTGAACCGGAGGTTGGGGACGAGGGAAAGATGTTTGTATCAATAAGTACTCTACTCATAGGCTACAGATCGCAGATTCTTATTATCCAGTTTTCCTTTAAGTTTTAAAGAACGAATATTTGGTTTGGTTTTTTTGTCTTTCTGAGAGAAGACAAATACAGATATACTTTTTCCAATTCCGTATCAGAAAGCCGGTCTATTTCTTTTTTTACTTTCTCTTTTGTAATCATGGCACATAGATTTAATTAACAACTGTAATTTAACCAACGCTAAGAAACTTTCATAAGCAGGGTGATGATGGAGTTTAAGTGAATGACGGCCTGCGGTTTTACCTGCTGGGCCTTATTGACAGGTAATGTAATTATAATTCGGAATTTCTATTAATCAAATAATATTGAAAGGGCAAACAGCGGCCAAATCTGTGTTGAAACCGTTGTTGGCAGCCTGGACAGTGTACTTGTTAACTAATCAAACCCTAAAAAGCTTGTCTTCTTGTCACAAAGAAAGCACTCCTTCTTCTCGTCACGAACGTCCCGTTCGTGACGCATGCAGGAACCTCCGGTTCCCCCACAGCGAACACGGACTACCTATCAATCTACTCCAATTCTGAACCGGAGGTTCAGGCAGGCATCACCCAACCGGAGGTTGGGGACGAGGAGGAAGAGAAGTTTCAGATGAATGAAAATCATCCCCATTTGGCATCAAAAAAAAAGCCTCGCTCAAATTAATGAACGAGGCTTTTTAGTTTGTTTAACGTAAGAACGAGTGTTTACTCTTCTTCGTCTGAATCTTCTTCTTTCGCTTTAGCTTCTGCTTCGTCTTTGGCTTTTTTCTTAGCCTTGGCAGCATCTGCTTTTTTCTGCGCTTCTTCGCGTTCTTTTTCTTCCATGTCAGCTTTAAGAGCGGCTAAATCAGACATTTCGCCCAGTGTTGGAGCACCGGTTGCAAGGTCAGATTTTTCTACCTTCTCTTTAGCTTTCTTGGCTTGTGTTTTGTCTGAATCTAACTGGCTCAGCTCAATGCTTTTGCTTCCTTCATCAAAGTTAAGTACAAATGCATCTTCTACTTTATCGCCTTCTTTATATTCAGCTTCTACCGATTTGCTGTAGTTCAAGAACGCCTCGGCACCTAAGGTAAGCTTAACGAATACACCTTTGTCTGTTGTTTTAACAACTTCCCCTTCTGCTTTATTACCGGGAGCGTACTCTTCGGCATATTTCTTCCAAGGGTTATCTTCCACTTGCTTGTGGCCAAGGGTAATTCGGCGGTTATCAAAGTCAACACCAAGAATAACAACTTCGATTTCCTGGTCTTTATCAACCACTTCATTCGGATGATCTACTTTTTCTGTCCAACTAAGGTCAGAAACGTGAATCAGGCCGTCAATTCCGGGCTCAAGTTCTACAAACACTCCAAAGTTGGTGAGGTTGCGGACTACGCCGGTGTGCTTAGAGCCAACCGGGAAGCGCTCCAGAATGTCTGCCCAAGGATCTTCCTCAAGCTGCTTAACGCCAAGAGAAATTTTCTTCTCTTCTTCGTTAATATTCAGCACTATGCATTCTACAATGTCATCTTTCTCAACTAATTGTGATGGATGCTTAATGTGCTGTGTCCAGGACATTTCGGAAATGTGAATCAATCCTTCTACTCCTTTTTCCAGCTCAATAAATGCACCGTAATCAGCAATAGATACCACACGGCCCTGTACTTTGGTGCCTTCCGGGTATTTTTCGTTGATGCCATCCCATGGGTGTGGCTGCAGCTGCTTCAATCCAAGAGAAACACGTTTGCTCTTCTCGTCAAAGTCAATAACTGCAACGTTCAGGCGCTGGTCAAGCTGTACAATTTCGTTTGGATCATCTACACGTCCCCAAGATAGGTCGGTGATGTGCAGCAGTCCATCTACGCCACCAAGGTCAATAAACACACCGAAGTCGGTGATGTTTTTAACGGCTCCTTCCAGAACCTGACCGGCTTCAATAGACTCAAGAATTTCTTCTCGCTGGTCTTCCAGATCAGACTCAATAAGCACGCGGTGAGATACAACTACGTTTTCGGCAGCCATGTTTAATTTCACTACCTGAAATTCCATGGTTTTGCCTACGTATGCGTCAAAGTCGCGAACGGGGCGTACATCAATTTGTGAGCCAGGCAGGAATGCGTCGATGCCAAGCACGTCAACAACCATACCGCCTTTAATGCGGCGCTTGATGTAACCTTCAATAATTTCGCCTTTATCATGAGAAGCTTCAATTTTCTCCCATGCAATAAGGATGTCGGCCTTGCGGCGCGATAGAATCAGCTGGCCTTCTTTGTCTTCCACGCGATCCAGAAATACTTCCACATCGTCGCCGGGTTCCATTTCTTCTAAAGCCTCGTTAGAGAACTCGTTAACCTGAATAATACCTTCAGATTTGAACCCAATATCAACAACAACGTATTTGTCGTCTATGGAAACAATACGACCCTGTACAATTTCTTTTTCTTCAATTTCATTCAGGGTATTTTCATACATACCCACCATTTCATTGTACTCATCATCAGAGTATTCGTCAGATGGGCGGGTAAGGTCTTCTAATTTGAATACTTCACCTTCAACATCTCCGGAGTACACTTGCGTAAGTGCTTCGGCTCTCTCTTCTGCAGCTGCGGTTTCTTCTTCTGTAGCAGCTTCTTCTGCATCTGCATCAGCCTGCACTTCTTCTTCAACTGCTTCACTTTCAGGTGCAGTTTCTTCTTTTTTATCTTCTTCTTGAGCAGATTCTGATACTTGATCAACCTTTTCTTCGGTTACTTCCTGTTCAACTTGTTCTTTTTTTGTTTCTTCAGACATTATGTTTAGTTATTGGTTTACCTCAAAACTGACTTTCAGTAATGGGATAAGTTAGAATTATTGTTTTTTCTGTTTTGATATAAGGGGTTCTATTTTTGAACTGATAAAAGCGACTTGTTCTTCGAAACTCATTTCTGAGGTATCTACCAAAATAGCATCTTCAGCTTTTTTCAACGGATCGGAGCTTCGGTTTGTATCTTTATTATCCCGTTCGGCAATATTTTGTTTCACCTGTTCTAAGGTTACTTTTTTGCCCCGGGCTTGCATTTCTTTGAATCTGCGCTTTGCTCTTGTTTCCAAATCTGCAATCATGTAAAACTTTAATGCAGCATCCGGAAAAACAGCGGTTCCTAAATCTCGCCCATCCGCTATATAAACTTTATGTTCTATAGCATTGCGCATCAGTTGATTTACAAAATTACGTACACGCGGATTAGAGGCCACTTCACTGACAGTTTCAGAAACCTCCATGCTTCGAATAGACTCGCTTACATCGCGGCCATTTAAAAAAGCATGAAAGGTATTTTTTTTGAAATGAAAAGAAATTTCGCTTTTTTCCAACTTCTCAAAGAACACAGGTAATCTTTTATTGGCGTTCAAATATACTAACGCAGCCACACGATACAGCGCTCCCGAGTCAAGAAATTGAATCTGAAGGTGCGCCGCTACGGCTTTTGCTGTCGAACTTTTTCCCGATCCTGCGGGTCCATCAATTACCACTATCATAACAGATCAGTTAAATTAAACTTATATTGTTAAATATTCAATCATTTCTTGTTTAATATTTTGATAACTCTTAATTTTGGTTTCTCGAAAAGATTCGAGTTACAATTAATTTAAAAGCATATTTCGAAATGCCCATTATAAAACAAGCCAAAAAGCGTGTTCGCCAGGCGGAAAAAAACCGGACTCACAACCGCTCTCGTCGTTCAAGAATGAGAAAATTGGTGAAAGAAGTATATACTATCGAAAACAAAGCCGAGGCTGAAAAGGCTCTTAAAGAGGCCGTATCATACCTCGACCGTATGACCGTAAAAGGCATCATTCACAAAAATAACGCCGCACGCAAAAAAGCACGTCTTACAAAATACGTTAACAATCTATAAACGGCGGCCGAATGGCTCAGTTTAATTCAAAAGCTTTACTCGTAATTTTAGATGGCTTCGGGTTGGCAGAAAATCCATCCGTTAGCGCAGTAGATAAAGCTGATACGCCTTTTATAGACTCACTTTTCCAGTCTTGCCCGCATGCCAAGCTATCCGCCAGCGGCGAAAACGTTGGTTTGCCCGATGGACAGTTTGGCAATTCGGAAGTTGGACACCTTAATATTGGTGCCGGCCGAATTGTGTGGCAGGAACTTTCTCGAATCAATAAAGCCATTGATGATGGCTCCTTTTTCGAGAACCCAACGCTTTTAAAAGCTATCCAAAAAGCTAAGCCCCGGAATAACATTCACATTATGGGGTTGTTTTCGGATGGCGGTGTGCATAGCCATAACGAGCATTTGTACGCACTGCTGCAGCTTTGCAAAAATCATGACATTGATAATGTGCATGTGCACGCTTTTACTGATGGCCGCGACACCTCCCCCAATGGAGGACTTCAATACGCTAAAGAATTTGAAGCCAAAGCCAATGAAATTGGAGTTGGCAGCCTGGCCTCTGTTATAGGTCGCTATTACGCCATGGACAGAGATCACCGCTGGGAGCGCACTCAACTGGCGTATAACTTACTGGTTCATGGTGAAGGAGACGCCTTCAGTTCAGCAAAAGAAGCATTTACTGCTTCTTACAAAGCAGGCGTTACCGACGAGTTCATTAAACCTATTGTATTAGATAGCGCTGCCAACGCGCGCATTCAAAAGGGTGATGTTGTTATTTTTTACAACATTCGCGGTGACAGGGCTCGCCAAATATCGCGGGCGCTTAATGATCCGGGTTTTGATTCTTTTGAAACGGAAGAGCTGGATTTACATTACACCACCTTCACCTCTTACGATGAAACTTTTGATTTCGCCCGGGTAGCATATCCACCCCAAGAACTCAAAAACACCATTGGAGAGTGGGTGAGCAAGCAAGGACTTAAACAGTTCCGCATTGCTGAAACTGAGAAATATCCGCACGTTACCTACTTTTTTAACGGTGGCGTAGAAACTCCGAATACCGGTGAAGAGCGCACGGTAATTCCAAGCCCGAAGGTAGCTACTTACGATCTTCAACCCGAAATGAGTGCGGTTGAAGTAGCCGATACCCTGGTTGAAAAGCTGAAGGAAGAATCAGCACAGCTTGTAGTTCTTAACTTTGCCAATCCCGATATGGTTGGCCATACAGGAGTAATGGAAGCTGCCATCAAAGCAGTTGAAACTATTGATGAGCAGCTCAAAAAAGTGATAGAAACGGCGAACGAGCACGGATATCGCTCGCTTATTATTGCCGATCATGGCAATGCCGACCAAATGATTAAGGAAGACGGAAGTCCGCACACCGCACATACCACAGCATTGGTACCCGCAATTATTGTCAATTATCCGGATAAAATTACTATGCACGATGGAATATTGGCGGACGTGTCTCCTACGCTGTTAAAGCTCATGGGTTTACAGCAACCACAAGAAATGACGGGCAAACCGTTATTTTAATACATTCAATTCGCATTTAGTTTGCATTTACTTTTCCGCCCTACTACCTTCGAGTTGTAATGAACTAAAGCTGTGTGTATCACGTTTTCTCAACTTAGATAATCACAGTAATTTTTTCGTATTTATTTATAATTTTTTGAGGAACTCATCAGATGGAGGGAAATTTTTCAAGTAAAGTTCGAGATGTAATTCAGTTCAGCCGTGAAGAAGCTTTGCGGTTAGGGCATGATTATATCGGAACAGAGCATCTAATATTAGGAATTGTACGCTTAGGAGACGGAGTAGCCGTTCGCATTCTTAAAAATTTGAAATGCGACCTCTTCAAACTTAAAAAAACCATTGAAGACACGGTTCGAGGAACCGGCGGCTCGGTTCAGGTAGGCAACATTCCGCTTACCAAACAAGCTGAAAAAGTGCTCCGAATTACCTATTTAGAAGCTAAACTTTACAAAAGTGACACTATCGGCACCGAACACTTACTATTGTCTTTGCTGAGAGATGACGAGAATATTGCAGCGCAAATACTGCAACAGTTCAGCATTTCTTACGACACGGTACGCGAGGAGCTTGACCTTATTATTTCCGGAAAATCCCGGGAAGAGCAGGATTCATCCTCAGTAAATGCAAGTGCTTCCACATCCAAAGGTTCAGGCAGCGGGCCTGGCAGTTCAAGGGAAAAGAAAATGGAAAAATCAAAAACTCCCGTGCTCGACAATTTTGGCCGAGACTTAACAGAAATGGCCGAAGAAGGCCGCCTCGACCCAATAATTGGGCGAGAGAAAGAAATTGAGCGTGTAGCTCAGGTATTGAGCCGCCGCAAAAAGAATAATCCCGTTCTCATTGGTGAACCCGGTGTGGGTAAAACGGCCATAGCTGAAGGCTTGGCTTCCCGAATTATTGAACGGAAAGTATCGCGCGTGTTGTACGATAAGCGGGTAATTGCACTTGACCTTGCCGCACTGGTGGCAGGAACCAAATATCGCGGACAGTTCGAAGAGCGCATGAAAGCCGTGATGACCGAACTTGAGAAAACAGAAGACGTTATCCTGTTTATTGATGAGCTTCATACCATTGTAGGCGCCGGTGGCGCAAGCGGCTCACTGGATGCATCTAACATGCTGAAGCCGGCACTTGCCCGTGGCGACATTCAAGCCATTGGAGCAACCACGTTAAACGAATATCGCCAGTTTATTGAAAAAGACGGAGCACTGGAACGCCGTTTCCAAAAAATTATGGTAAATCCGACTACTCCGGAAGAAACCGTCGATATTCTCAATCAAATTAAATCTAAATACGAGTCTCATCACAGCGTTCGCTACACAGATGAAGCCCTCGATGCCTGTGTAAAACTTACCGATCGTTATGTGAGTGATTACTTCCTGCCCGATAAAGCCATTGACGCAATGGACGAGGCCGGAGCACGCGTTCACCTTTCAAATATCACCGTTCCCCAAGCAATTATTGATCTGGAAGAACAAATTGAGGCAACCGGTTTTGAGAAAAACTCGATGGTTAAAAAGCAGCGTTTTGAAGAAGCTGCCCGCCTGCGTGATAAAGAAAAACGGCTGATTGAAGACCTGGATTCAGCCCAGCGTGAGTGGGAAAAAGAGTCGAAGCACATTATTTATGATGTAACTGAGGAAGATGTAGCTTCCGTAATTGCCATGATGAGTGGCGTTCCGGTTAACAAAATCAGCCAAAGTGAAGGTCGCAAACTTCTCAAAATGAGAGAAGAATTATCTCAAAGAGTGATTGGCCAGAACGAAGCCGTTGTGAAGCTGACAAAAGCTATTAAACGCACCCGTGCAGGACTTAAAGACCCTACCCGACCTATCGGTTCATTCATCTTTTTGGGACCTACCGGCGTTGGTAAAACCGAAATGGCCAAAGTGCTTTCTAACTATCTTTTTGATAAAGAAGATACGCTTATCCGCGTTGATATGAGTGAATACATGGAGAAGTTCTCTGTATCTCGCTTAGTGGGAGCGCCTCCGGGATATGTTGGATATGAAGAGGGCGGCGTACTGACTGAAAAAGTGCGACGTAAACCTTACAGCGTAATTTTGCTGGATGAAATTGAAAAAGCACACCCTGATGTATTCAACATCTTGCTGCAAGTGCTGGACGACGGTATTTTGACTGATAGCTTAGGCCGCCGCGTTGATTTCCGTAACACCATCATTATTATGACTTCAAACATCGGCGCCCGTGATATCCGAAATATGGGTAAAGGTATCGGTTTTGATATAGATGATACGGCTTTTGATTACGCTAAAATGAAATCAACCATTCATGACGCACTCAAGAAAGTATTCAACCCTGAGTTCCTGAACCGAATTGACGATGTAATTACTTTCCGCCCGCTCGAGAAGGATGACATTTATCAAATCATTGATCTGATGAATGAGGAACTGTTTAAGCGGATTAAAGATATCGGCTACGAAATCGAGATCACCAAAGCTGCTAAAGAGTTCATTACCGACAAAGGGTTTGATCCTAAATATGGGGCAAGACCTCTGAAAAGGGCTATTCAAAAGTATATTGAAGATCCGTTGGCAGAAGAAATTCTGGAACATCAGCATCCGGAAGGCTCCCTCATAAAAATCAAAATGAATAACTCCAGAGATGGATTGGGTTTTGATTGGAAAGAAGGAGAAGCTTTACCTTCCAAAGATGAAAAGGAAGAAGAAAGCGAAAAGCCTGCTAAAGAAAGTGCTTCAGAAAAACCGAAAGAAGCATAAAAACACCTTTTAACGGTTACCAAATTAAAGCCTCGTTTAAACTTTTAAACGAGGCTTTTTTTATGATCGGGAATCATCCTGTTCTATAAATATCCGGCTTTAGTAAAATTCACCTTTTAAAATCTCACTTTGGCTATAAGAGATTTACTGAAGCCGTCTATTATGTACTCATTTGCTTTCGTGCGCTCTGCATTCACCTGTAGCAAACCTGACATACCCAGCGTTTTGCCATAGGCTTTACGCTCAATTTTCCGAGCTTTAATATTGATGGCGTGCAGCTCAACATCCTTCAGTACATCAGCTTGCTTCTCTCCGGTAACGGCTAAAATCACATTGTCTTCAGCTATAAAATCTGCAAAATGCAGTTCCGCCCGAAAGCTGGTACTTCCCACACGCTTGCCATCCAATACGGAGTAAACCGCAACTCTGCTGCCCGACCGGATGGTTACGTATTCTCCATCTTCAGTAAACCTGACATCAGCAATATTTTGGTTGAAGGTAAAACTTCCAAAATTATTACCAAATCTATCCATAACCAGAACTTCATCATCGGTTCCCGCCTTCGCAGAAACCACCGCTATAAACTGACCATTGTCAGATACGTTCAGAAAATTAATAACCCGGTTTTTGTTATGGAATATATCATCCGTGGTTCCATTTGGCTTTACCACGCTTGCTTCGGAACCTCTCACTCCATTTCGCACAACCAGTGGGTTGTATAACACTACGGTTTTAAAAGCCGGGTCGTGCGCCAGCTCAGAAACGGCTTCCCCCTCTCTGCTTTGCGTGCTGTTAGAAATAGAGTGCTCAATATTGCCTAAAGCATCATAAAACAAAAAGTTGGCAATATTTTCGCGAACCACAAAGCCACCGTTGGGCTTTACGTACACTTTGGCAGATTTATCATCATCAATTAGCGTGTAGTCGCTGCTGTAAAGCCTTGCTCCCGCTCCCCCATAAATAGAAATACCTGACCGGTTTAACACTCCGGAAAGCGCCGTTAAGCTATTTAAAGCCGATGACTGAGAGGAGCCTGCATGCCCTAACGCACCGTTTTGTAAAGAAACCGGATGCCCGGCTACAGTAAACTGATTGGGCGCATTATTTCGGGTTGATGAAGTTTCAGAAATCTGAATAGATTGTGAAAACGCCAATGAGGATGTTAATGCAAAAACAATAAATGGAATCGTATATTTCATAAGTACTTTTGGATTATATGCAGACCAAAGAACGTGATTTTTCAAGAATATTTCTTCCTTGAAATGCTTTTTTTCTAAATTACTGTTTTCACAGCCGTATTGTACTCTTAACTTAGCTTTAGCTATTAAATTAGAAAGATTTTCCAACTTCCATTTAACCGGACATCAGTGTGATTAGCTTTATGAGTGTGTTTCCGCCTTACCGTGGCGGAATTTCAAATTTCAGTGATTACCTTTTTACTCATCTCAGTAAAACTGATGAGGTAGAAGCATTTAATTTCAAGCGATTATATCCAAAGGTGCTCTTTCCCGGTAAAACTCAATTTCAGGAACAACCTTCATCTAAATACAACCGGCGGGTGCTGCACTCCTACAATCCCTGGAACTGGAAAACTACAGCTAACAAAATAGCGGTGCTGAAGCCGGAGGTTCTGTTGTTTTCATTTTGGCATCCGTTTTTTATTCCGTCATTTAACAGCATTATTTCTCAGGTTAAAAAAATCAGCCCGGAAACTAAAATCTGCACAATAGCGCACAATGTATCACCCCACGAAGGCTTTCCCTTTGCACGAAACTTAATGCGCTCGTTTTTCAAAAAAAATGATTTGGTTGTGGTTTTATCTGATCAAACCCAACAGGAATTTAACCGGATTGAAGTTTCTACACCCGCCGTTAAATTATTTCATCCCGTATATAGCCGTTCGTTTCCTGCGGCCTCTAAAGAAGAATTGAAGAAAAAATATGGAATCAAACAAGATGAGCAAATTCCACTTTTTTTTGGGTTGATACGCGACTACAAAGGATTAGATATTTTGATAAAAGCACTCAACGGCATGGATTTAGAAAAGCACAATATCCGTCCCTTTATTGTAGGAGAGTTTTACACTGACAAGCAGAAATTTTTAAATCTCATAAAACCGGAACACAAAGAACGCTATGTGATAATCGACCGGTTTGTATCTCAGGAAGAAGCAGATGAGATTTTTACTATCGCCGATATACTCACTCTTCCCTACAAAAGTGCCAGCCAAAGCGGTGTTTTTAATGATGCACTCAACTTCCTTCTCCCTGCTGTAGTCTCGAGCCACCCCGGGCTCACAGAACATATTTCGCACAATGAAACCGGGCTTATATTTGAGTCAGAAAACATAAATGAGTTACAACAAATACTTTCTGATTTTTTTTCTAAACCGGAAACTAAGCATCAAATTGGCTCTAATCTCTCTAAACTCAAAAAAGAGCTCTCTTGGTCAACCTTTAGTCACAACTTAAACCAAAGTTTACAAAATATTCGGTAAAATCATTTGCCATAAGACTATTCATCCCGTATCTTTGGAATCTGTTTCGAAACGGGGAGTGGCGCAGTCCGGTAGCGCATTCGCTTTGGGAGCGAAGGGTCGCAAGTTCAAATCTTGTCTCCCCGACTTTTATGTTATTTATTTACTGATTTTTTGGTTTGCATTATCGCAGTCCGGTAACGC